>JANNXA010000023.1:0-27455 GCA_031409275.1 Planctomycetota bacterium | reverse complement strand
CCGCTGCGTTCGACCGGCTGCGGCCACCCATGACTTCGTCGACCTCCATCGGCGACTCTTCAGAGTCGCCTGCTTCGGTCTCCTCGCCCTGGGCGGCCTCGCTCGGTCTCGGCGCGACGCGTCCATTCTGTTAGGCGCTCTTACTCGGCTCCATCGTGCTTGCCCCGCCGCTCGTTCGCCCACTCCCGCATCACGGCCTCGACCTTCTCGGCCAGCTCGGTGCCGTGCATGCCCACCGCCCGGACGATGCCGTGCGGATCGACGAGCACCTTCGTGTAGCCGTCGAGGTTGAACCGGCGCTTGGTCGTCTCGAAACCGTTTTCGGCGATTGTGTTCGGCCATGCGACACCGTGGGCTTCGAGGATGCGCGCTGCCTGCGGCACGAACTCCGCATCCTTGCTGCCAAAGCCGCGGTCGACGGCGACCAGGATCACCGGAAGGAGTCGCTCGCCCCATTTGCGTTGAACCCCCTGAACCAGGGGGAACTCTTCGATGCAGTTGTGTCAGGTCACGGACCAGAGGTCGAGCACGAAGGGTTTGCCCGCCAGCGAAGCGTCGCTGAAGGTCTGGCCCGACGCGGTCCGCAGCTCGAACGGCGGGACGCGACGGCCGACGACGATGCCCGAGAGCGGCTCCGTCGAACGGCGCACCACCATGCGACGACCATCGGCCGCCAGCTCGACGACGTCGAACATCGTGTCGCCGATCCGCAGCGGCAGGTTCGCGTGCCACGACTCGCGCTCGGTCAGCACGCCATCCCCGTCGTCGTCGATCGAGAGGAGCGTGCTGCTGTTCTCCATTCCGGTCGAGTCGCTGCCACGGTTCTCGCGCGAGTAGAGCGGCGCCTTGGGCAGGTAGATCGCGACCTCGCGCTCCTCGACCTTCATCGTCGCACGCAGCACGAGCGGATCGACGGGCGGGCCACGGAGCATGATCTCGACGAGATCGCCGACGCCCGTCAACAGTGCGGGCCGCTGCGCGTCGCAGTCGCTGAATCGCAGCTCCACCTCGTCTTGTGGCGGTGCCGCGCCGGAGAGGAGCAGCGACAGTGCCGGGATCACGATGAATGCTCTCATGGCGCAGGACTCCAGACTTGATCGATCGCGACACCGACCGGCGGCGTCCGTGCTCCGAGCCTATCCCGGCAGGAGCCAGCGAGGCGCCGCAGCGATTTCGAGGATCACGCGGATCCCCCCGGCCAAGCCACCGCGGGAACATGGCGGAGCGATTTTGCGTCTCACGACGACCGCGCTGCCGCGTATCGGTGGTCCTCCAACTTCACAAGCCCGGGCGATTCACGAGCCACGAGAGTGCCGATGACTGCCACCACAAAAGCAACTTCGTTCGCCAAGCGATTCCGCTACAGCGCGTGGCTGATGGGCGTCGGAGTCATCGCGTGGACTCCCGGTGAGATCGCCACCGCAGCGACCGCGAAGGGCGACGGACTCGTCGTGACGGCCGTCTGGGAGCCGATCGCGCGTTCAGCCTACGGCTTCCAGCAGCGCTGGCCGCGGCTGGCCACGCTGGCGCCCGCGGAGCGGCAGCACACGTGGAGCGACGCGGAGCTCTCCGGTTTCGCGCCGCCCGCGACGGCGACCGTCGGAACGAGCTGGCGGCTCGATCCTGAGCGTGTCCTGCCGATCGTGCGCCAGCTCCACGCGACCGCGCAGCTCGAGATGCACCTGGCGTGTCAAACGGACGGTGGCTTCGCGCTGCTCGTGGCACGCAACGAACAGCTCGACGTCGTGCAGGTGCGCCTCCATGCCGACTTCCCGCTCGATGACATCGGCTCGTGGTACACGCCAGCGCAGCTCGCGGGACGCATCGTCTTCGAGCGCGTCAGCAACCGGCCGCTGGCGCTTGAACTCGGCGTTCCAGCGCGCGACAGCAATGTCGACCTCAACTGGGCGCAGCCGAGTGGCGACGGCAAGCCTGCGATGGTCGAGGCGGACATCGGCTACGTGCCGCGACTCGGACTCACCGGCGCCGCGAACGACCACACCGACACGCTCGCGCAGATCGTGACCCGCGAGCCGTGGAACGCGCAGATCGACGAGGAACGCGCGGCGACGCTGTTGGCGCGCTGCTTCTACGACTTCGCCAAAGTCGACTGGCTGCCCTTCGAGGCGGCGGTGGAAGAGGCGACGCAGAGCGGCAAGCCGCTGCACGTGGTGGCGCTGTTCGGCACGCTCGATGACGAGAGTTGCTGAGGCTCGGGCAAGACGCTGAGAGCGGGTCCGCTCTCGAACCTGGAAGTGATCGAGCAGCTGAACGAGGAGTTCGTCAACGCCTGGATCGTGCGGCCGCAGTTCGTCTCGCGCGCCGCCATCGACGCGGCCTTTGCCACCGATGAGGCGCGCGTCGTCGCGCGAGCGATCCTCGCCGCCTACACCTACCCGGTCGATTCGATGGTGGTGACTGCGGAAGGCAAGGTCATCGCGCAGCTCGCCGTCGAAGAGCTGTTCAAGAGCTTCGACCCCGACGAGTGGACACGGAAGTACCAGCGGATGCTGGAGGCTGGGCTCGCGAAGGAACAGTGAGGCCGCGGCACCGCTCAGCGCTGTTCACGGCGCAGCGCGATCACGATCGGCGCGAGCGCGACGACTTGCCCGGAAGGCACTCCAGGCACGTCGACGTAGATCGGCGCAATCGGCGCGAAACCGTCGATCGGGTCGAATACCAGCGTGTAGGGACCCGGCGCCCCCATTTGCGCGATCGCCGCCGCTCCATCAGCCCGAATCCCCGCGACCTCCGGCTCTTCGTCGATGAACCGCAGCCAGGAAGCGCACGGCACGCACGTCGCACCGTCACGCAGCTCGATGCGCACCGTCGAGACCGGGCGCTCGACGTCGCTATGACGGCATCCCCGTCTCGATGGCGAACCGCCACGAGACAAACCTCCCCCCCAACGGAGGCGGCCGGCGGCGAGTTCGACTTGGCGAGGTAGAACGACATCGCCGCTCGACGAGCTCGCGGCTTGCGGAAGTCGTCCGAGCTCAACCCCAAACTCATCGAACAGCATCAGCGCGCAGCCTGGAACGTCGGCGACCATATTCGCAGTGCTCAGGAGCTCGATCATCTGGCTCCAGCAGATGGCGCCGTCCACCGCCTCGACGGTGATACAAGTGGCGAAGTGCCCTTCGAGCGGCCGGCGATCGACGAGGATCTCGATCGTCGTTCGCGGCCAGAGACGCACTTCGCGGCGACCGCCAGCGCGCGCATCGACGGTCACGCTTCGCGCGACCCGACCTGGAGCGGAGATCGCGAGAGTGAGCTCGCCGGCGATCGCGTCAGCCGGGAGGCCGACCACTTCGAACCACGAGTCGCCGATCGTCACAAGCCGTGCCGATGAACTCCGCTCACCACACTGGTCGCAATCCCGGCGCGGCTCCATGACCTTGCAGCTCCATCGATCACGCTCGCGATCGAGCGGGGCGCCGCTTTCCGCAGCGACCACTTCGATCCGAGTCGGCGGCGCCGGCACGACCCGCACTTCACGACGGCGCGTCGCGGCGATGGTTTGCCAGACCGAGTCGCGTCCGAGCAGCTCGTTCGAGTCGTCGCGAACCGAGAAGCGCCAGAAGACGCTCGTTGGCGCAAGGGCCTCGCAAATCGCCGGCAGCGTCGTCTCGGCCACGCCGTCACGCAGGAACGGCTCGTGAATGTAGACGAACCCGCGCGCGAAGAACTCGACGCGCGCCCGGCCGCTTGATGGGCGCTGCCACTCGCCGTCGGGCAGGAGTTGGTCGACCTCGATGCGCAGCACGGTTCGCGGCGACGGTCGCAGCTCGTCGAGCCGCTCGCGTCGTGCCGGGATCTCGAGGACCTCGTCCGACTGCGGCGCCGGCCGTGCGAACAGCAACGGCGCGCACGCCAGCCACATCGCGCCCATTCGCGCCACGAACCAGCGAGTCTGCTCGATCGTTGCCACGGCTCGCTCCACGCGGTGGGAAGGCATGGAGCGCAACGAGCGGTGTCAACCGCGGTTCAGCAGAGCGCAGCATCGTGCTTCGCTTCGAGGCAGGAGCAGCGCTCCTGCCGACCGGCAGCACGAAATGCTGCCAGCGAGCTCACCGATCGAGCGCTCGCTCGAACGGTGCAAAGGTCACGGGAACTTGTACGCCTCCGGCGCCGGCTTCACCGCGCGGTTGAACCAGAGCGGTCGCCGCAGGTGGTCAGGTCCCGGTCCGGGGCGGGCGAGCGCCATCCACTCGCGGAAGACCTCCATCGACTTCACGGTGTCGACTTCGACGTCGCCGTAGGCATCGCCGGCGCGCGCCTTCTCGACGTGGACGCGCTGGTGCCAGCAATGCATGCCGCTGATCGGGTCGGGCTGCACCGGGAAGGTGAGGTTCTGGTGCACGCCGCCGTCGGTCCACCAGACGCGCGAGCTGTCCTTGTCGCTCGACTTCCACGGCGCGATGCCCTTCACGCGACGGAAGCGGAAGCGGCCGGGCGAGAGCTCTTCGCGCTTCACCAGCGCGCTGGCCCAGCGATCGGTGCCGCCCTCGTCGAACAGTCGCCAACGGCCGAGATGGTGGCTGCAGGCGATGACACCGGGCCGCACCCCCTCGGTCACCCAGGTCTTGTTGATGAAGTGGCCGATGCGCGTCGCGACGCGCACGAGGTCGAGCGTCTCGAGGCCGAGCCGCTTCGCATCGGTCGGGTGGATCCAGACCGGGTTGGTGTTCGACAGTTCGTAAAGCCACTTCGCGTTCGCGCTGCGCGTGTGGATCAGCGTGGGCAGGCGGAAGGTCGGCACCAGGACGTAGTCGCCGTGCGCCGGATCGAGGTGCTTCGGGTGCACGTGGCTCTCGAGGTAGCCGGGCAGCGCCTGCTCGGGCCAGCCCCAATCGGCCATCGTCTTGCTGTAGAGCTCGAAACGGCGGCTGGGTGTGGCGAGCCCGACGCGCGCCGCCCCCTCGGCCAGCACGCCGACCGCCTTGCCGTCTTTCACCACGATGCGCTTCGCAGCATCGTCGCTCGTGCCGGCCCGCTCCTTCTCCGCGAGCGGCTTCTTGAAGGTGTCGTAGGTGCTGCCCTTGATCTCGAACGCCCCGAACTTGCGCATGTACTCGAGCGGCGTGAGGCCCATCGCCTTCGCCGCCTCGGGCAGCCCCGGCACGGTGTTCTCGAAGATCCAGCCGTAGTACTCGTCGATGGTGATCCGCTCGCCCTTGCGGTAGGGCGACTCGAACCACTGCCGCACGCCGAGCGACCCGTCGGGATCGATGCGCCATGACAGCGCGATCCAGAACTCGTCCTCTTCCCACACCTCGCCGGGGTTGGCCTGCCAGGTCCACTCGACCTTCTTGCCGAGCTTCGCCATCGCGGCGCGGCGAACCGGCTGCCGGAAGCCGATCCAGCGGCCAGCGTGCGTCTCCTGCGACATCAGGTCGTGGCGCTCGGCACCGAGCCCCATCGGCAGCACGTAGTCGGCGTACTGCGCCGTCTCGCTCCAGGTCGGCGTCAGCGCGGCGTGCAACTCGACCAGCTTCTCGTCGCGCAGCACCTGCTCCCACATCATCCCGTCGGGGTTGGTCCAGACCGGGTTGTAGACGCGCGTGAAGTAGGCGGCGAGCTTGCCGCGGCCGTCCTTCAGCAGATGCGGCAGCAGGTAGGAGAGCTCGTGGTGGGAGAGCGGCCACTCGCGCGGGTAGAGCAGCTCGTTCCACACTTTCTGCGGCGGTGGCTTGGCGAACGGCGCCGGCACGAACTTGTCGGCGGTGTTCAAGTTGGTGCCGCCTTCGGAACCCACCGCACCGACCAGCACCGACAGGAAATGGAGGCAGCGCGCGACCTGCCAGCCGCCGCGGTTGCCCGACGCCGCGTTGCGCCAGACGTGGCTCGCGAAGCCGTGGCCCGCCTTCCCGATCTCGCGCGCGACGGCGACGATCTGCTCCTTCGCGACGCCACACTCCTTCGCCGCCGCGTCGGGGGTGTATTGCGCGTAGTGGCGCTTCAACTCGACCAGGAACTGCTCGAAGGTCGCCGGCGCGTCGGGCGCCAGCGCCGCCATGTACTCGGGCCAGTTGGTCCACTCGTCGACGAACTTCCGATCGATCAGCCCCTCTTCGAGGATCACGTGCGCGAAGGCGAGCAGCAGGAACGCCTCGCTGCCGGGATTCGGCGCCATCCAGTAGTCGGCCATCGAGGCCGTGTTCGACAGGCGGATGTCGATGGCGCACAGCTTCGCGCCCGCCATCTTCCCGTCGATGATCCGCTGCGCGTGCGGGTTGAAGTAGTGGCCCGTCTCCAGGTGGCTCGACAAGAGCAGGATGAACTTCGCGTTGGCGTGGTCGGGCGAGGGTCGATCGACGCCCTGCCACAGCGCGTAGCCGAGCCGCGCGGCCGCGCTGCAGACGTTGGTGTGGCTGTTGTGGCCGTCGACGCCCCACGCCTGCAGCACGCGATCCATGTAGCCGTCGTGTCCGGGTCGGCCGACGTGGTACATCACTTCGGTCTTGCGCCCTTCGACGAGCGCCGCGCGGATCTTCTTGGCGAAGACGTCGAGCACCTCGTCCCACGTCGTGCGCTCGAACTTGCCGCCGCCGCGCGGCCCGACCCGCTTCATCGGATAGAGGATCCGGCCCGGGTCCTCGACCTGGTTCAGCGTCGCCGGCCCCTTCGCGCAGTTGCGGCCGCGCGAGCCGGGGTGATACGGATTGCCTTCGAGCTTGCGGATCGACAGATCCTGCTTGTCGACGTACGCCACCAGACCGCACGCCGCCTCGCAGTTGAAGCAGATGGTCGGAAGCAGCATGTAGTGCTTCTCGACCTTCTTCGGCCAGCTCTTCGACTCGTACTCGACCCAGTCATCCCACTGGTCGAGCGGCGGGAAGTTCTCGAGCGGCGTGACCGTCATCTCTTCGGGATCGTGGCTGCGCATGGTGCGGCACCGTAGCGGGTCGCCGACCCTGCGGCGAGAGTCGGCCCGCCGGTCGCTGGCCGCGGCTTCCGGCGGCGGCGCCGCGCCGCACGGCGCCCCCGTTCCCGCCCCGCTTGACTGGAGCGCCGCGGCACGACACCAACCGGTCCAACGCGCGGCGACGGCATCGCCCGCAAGCGACCAGAGGAGTGCGAACCATGCGGCAACGGGTGGCGAAAACGAAACGCGTCTTCGGGGCGACCGCGGCGGCGTGGTGCGCCGTCCTGGCGGTCGCGACCACGGCTCGTGCCCAGGTCGAACAGCTGCGCCTGGAAGGGACACAAGACGGGGCGGAGCTCGGCGCGGCGGTCGTGATGATCGGCGACATCGACGGCGACCAATGCGACGACTGGATCGTCGGCGAACCGTCTGCGGACACGGCGACCGGGATCGACGTGGGACAGATCCACGTCATCAGCGGCGCAACCGGGACGCTGATCCGCACCCATGTCGGCGGAGCCAACTTCGATTTCCTCGGCGACCATGTGGTTGCGCTCGGCGATGTCGATGGCGACACGATCCCCGACTACGCGGCGTCGGCGCCCTTTCACGACGCCGGGTCCAACTCGGCCGCCGGCCGCGTCGAGGCCTACAGTGGCGCAACCGGACAGCTGCTCTGGGCGTCCGACGGGCTCGATGGCTTCGACTACTTCGGCCGCGAACTCTGCGCGATCGATGACCTCGATGGCGATGGCCGCGCCGATCTGCTGGCCGCCTACCTCACCGGCACAGACGATGTCGACGTCTTGAGCGGCGCGACCGGGGCGTACCTGACGACGCTCAACACGCCCAACCAGTTCATCAGCTCGATGGCGCGGATCGGCGACGTCGACGGCGATGGTCGACGCGACTTCGCGATCGGGTATGCCTTCGGCTGGATCACCGCGAAGTACGAAGGCTACGTCCGCATCTTCTCCGGCGCCGATGGCGCGTGGATCCGGACCCTCAGCGGCGTCGGTGTCGACGACGGGCTCGGCGAAGCTCTCGTCGGAACGGACGATGTCGACCAGGACGGCGTCGAGGACTTCCTGATCGGCGCCGGCGTCCGCTCGGGCACGCATGACGGCCGGGTCGAGCTGCGCAGTGGTGCGACGCTGGCCATCCTGCGCACGACGTACGGCGCCACCGGGGAGCAGCTCGGGAACTTCCTTGGCGCGGGCGGCGACTGGGACGGTGACGGCATCGCCGAGCAATTCGCCACCGCGATCGCCGCGGCCCCCTTCGGCTCGGTCCACGTCTTCTCTGGCGCGACGGGCATCGAGCTGCACCGGTTCGACGGCCAGGACGTGACCGACTCGCACGACCTGCGATTCGGCTGGAGCCTCGCCACCGGTGACTGGAACGGCGACGGCATCGGCGACCTGCTGATCCCGGCGAGTGCGTGGTACGGCGCGACCGGCAGCAATCGAGGCATCGTCCATGCCGTCCTCGGCTGCCCCGCTTCGCAGTCGAGCTACGGCGCGGGCTTCCCCGGCACGCTCGGCACGCCGACGCTCGCCGTCAGCGGCGATCCCGAGCTCGGCGCCACGTTGACCTTCACCGCCAACAACTCGCGCGGCGCCACGACCACCGGCTGGGTGCTGATCGGAGATGCCACCGCCACGATCCCGCTCAAGAAGGGCGGGACGCTGCTGGTGCTGCCGCTGATCGTGCTGCCCGTCACGATCCCGGCAGCCGGCTTCAGCGCCAGCGAGGATCTCCCCGACGACCCCGCGCTCGGCTTCTCCGACTTCTTCCTGCAGGTCGTGGAGCTCGATCCTGGCGCCGCCGGCGGCCTCTCGATGACGCAGGGACTGCAGCTGCGGCTCGGCTGGGACTACTGAGCGCGCCTAACAGAATGTCGGCTGCGTTCGACCGGCTGCGGCCACCCCGCGACAGGTCACGCCGCCTCCCATAGAAGCCGCAGCGGTTCGGCGAAGTGGCCGTCGGCGATCGAGGCGCGGCTACCTGCGGCAGTTCACGACAACGGCGGCAGCTGCCCCGCTCGCACGTAGGCCCATTCCCACAGGAAGAGCCCCCACCACGCCAGGAGCGGGACGACGAAGAGCATCGCGGCCGGGCCGTTGCTGAGCGGCAGCAGCAGCGCGCCGACCACCACCATTCCGAAGCGGAACGCGGGGATCTTTCCGGCGAACTTCACCACATCGAGGAATGCCGCGGCCTGGCGCGCATTCGCCGTCGCGTGCTTCATCCAGCGCTCGGCAAGGCAGCAGAGCAGGTGCACCGCGACGCCGATGGCGAGGACGGCCTGCAGCCCCTCGCGCGCTGCCGCCGCAAACGGCAGGAAGAGCGCCGCGCCGCAGAAGAGCGCCTGCGCGAGCAGATGCGGCAGCAGGAGCTTCCCCTGCCACAGGTCGCGCCCCTCGCACTGCGCGAAGAGGAATGCGGTGTAGCCGGCGACGCCGAGCGCCAGCACGGCGTTCACCCAGCGCAGCGGCGCGATCGCCGCATCGATGCGAAAGAAGCGCGCGGCCAGCGTCGCGCTGACCGTGATCGAGAAGGCGATCAGGATCCACGCCCCCTTCACGAGCCAGCTCTTGCGATTGCCACGCGTCAGCAGCGTGAGGAAGAGCTTGGGGCGCTTGAGATCCTCGACCAGCAGGAAGGTGGTGAGCGTCACGAAGAAGAGCGCTGCGATCTCCGGGAGCCAATCGGCGGCGAAGCCGGTCAACCCCAGCGCCGCGACGAACGGTGCGAGCATCGCCGCGCCGGCCGCGATCCCCTTGGTCACGAGGTAGGCCGCGACTCCACCGCCCCACTCGACCTTGTGGCCCGCGTCCAGCGTGACGCGCGCGTTCGGGACCAGCGGGAGCGTGAGCGGCCACATCTCCGGCTTTTGCGGCGGCCGCTCGCTCCAGAGGTAGGTGGCGGGGCGCTCGATCGCGCCCGGCTCGAGCGCCAGCGGCTCGACTCCGATGTAGGCGACGTTGGGACCGGTGTTCTGCTCGGTGCGGCGGCGGATCGACGGCTGCTCCGCCATCAGGCGACTCGGCTTGCTGGCCGGATCGTGGAAGTCGCCGCTGATGATCGCCTGCTCGGGGCAGACGATGACACAGGCCGGTTGCAGCCCCTTCTCCACTCGATGGGCGCAGTAGTGGCATTTCTCGACCGCGCCGGTCGCTTCGTTCAGCGCGAGCGCGTCGTAGGGGCAAGCCTGCATGCAGGCGCGGCAACCGATGCAGACGTCGCGATCGAGATCGACGATGCCGTCCTTGCGCTTGTCGAGCGCGTTCACCGGGCAGATCGTCACGCACGGCGCATCGGTGCAGTGGTTGCAGCGCAGCACCGCGAAGTGGCGCTTCACCTCGGGGAAGGTCCCCTTCTCGACGTACTTGACCCACGTCCGGAAGTTGCCGAGCGGGACGTCGTTCTCCGCCTTGCACGCGACCGTGCAGGCGTGGCACCCGATGCAGCGCCGGTGATCGATCACGAAGCCGTACTGCATCCGCTGCTCGCTCCTCGTCCGTAGGCCGAAGCGGCGGCACGATAGCGCCCGCCTCCTGCAGCCCCTTCAATCCCACGACCGTGCACGCTGTGAGACGCGGCTCGGCCAGATGACGGATCGCCCATGCACCTGCGCCTCGCGTTGATTACGTGCGCCACCCTCGCTGCCTGCGCGGCGCCTCCGCCATCGGCCGTCGCCACCGCGCCCGACTGGATCGTCTTGGTCAAGAGCGCCCGCGTGCCGCCGTGGTCGCCGTGGATCACGCTCTTCGCCCATCACACCTGGATCGACGTCAAACGCGGCGATGAAGCGCAGTGGTGGCGCGCCGAAGTGCGCGGCCTCGACGTCGGCGTCGTCTACGAGCCGATCACGGCAGCGCAGGCGCGCAAAGACCTCTGGCTCGATCGGCGCGCGGTCCGCCTGCTGGCGACCCTCGAGGGCGAACCGGCACGTCGCATCGCGGAGCGACTCGAGCCGCTCTGCAACGAACTCGACGCGCGCTACGCCGCCGACTACCAGAAGTGGCCCGGCCCCAACAGCAACACCTTCGTCGCCGACCTCGCGCGCGAACTGCCCGACCTCGCCTTCGTCTTCGATGGCAACGCGGTCGGCAAGGATTGGCCCGGATGGTTCGACGCCGGCGTCACCTCCTCGAAGAGCGGCCTCCACCTCGACACTCCCGTCGCTGGCGCAGCGCTGGGAGTGCGCGAGGGGGTCGAGCTCCATCTGCTCGGCCTCACGCTCGGAGTGCGTCTCTTCCCGCCGAGTCTCGCGCTGCCATTCCTGCCGGAGCTGCCCGCCGGCCTCTGGAACGAGCGGTGGTGCCGCGTGCCGCCGGCACCGGCCGACGCGGCGAATCGGCTCGAGCTGCCTGAAGGTGACGACGCCGTCACCGAAGCGACCTTCGCCCTCGACCGCGACGGGCGCGGCGAAGTGGTGCTGGTCGACGCGGAGAGCGGACAGTGGGCCGCCCTCTCGATCGTGCTCGACGCGCCCGGACATGCGCCTCCTTACGGCGCCTTCGCCGTCTCCGAGAGGTGCCACTTCGTGGCGTTCGACCGCGACTCGAGCAATTCCGGGCTGCTCGACCCAGCCGCTCCGATCCACTCTCGTGTCGACTTCGATCGCTGCGCGGCGCAGCTGCGATTCGCGATCGATGACGCCGGCGCAGCAACGGTGGCAGTGCGACTCGCTCGCCGCGATGAACCCTGACGCCGGCGGCCGCTCGGCCCGTGAGCGGCGCGCCGCCGACACTCGCCAACGCAACCGCTACCATCCGCGCCCATGACCCGTACCCACCCCCGATCGCTGGCGGTGGCGCTGCTGCTGTGCAGCGGCGGCGCGTTCGCGTTGCAAGACGCGCCCCCGCGACCGGCGTTGCCACCACCCCCGCCGCGCGTGAGCGACGACGGCAGCAACGGCGGCAGCAGCGATCCATCGAGCATGGTGGCCGACCCGTCGCTGCCGCAGCTCGATCGCGCGGTCGAACGCGGCCTCGCCTGGCTCATCGCCCATCAGGAGCACTGCGGCGGATGGGTGGCCGACGTCGGCCACAAGCAGGAAGACAGCTACGACGTCTACGACACGGCGCAGCGCCAGCATGACGACGGCCACGCGCACGTCGGCGTCAGCGCGCTGGCGGGGCTCGCCCTGTTGGCCGATGGCAAGCCGGTCGACGACGGCCCCTACGCGGCGACCTTCGATCGCCTGATCTCCTACGTGATCGGCTCGCAAGATGACTTCGGCTACCTCTGCGATGGCACCACGCGGATGTACAGCCACAGCTTCGCGCTGCTCTTCCTGTCGCAGCTCTACGGCATGACGCAGCGCCACCACGACGCGATCGAGCGCGCGTTGACGAAGGCGGTCGCCTTCACCGAGAGCGCCCAGAACGAGCACGGCGCGTGGCGCTATCAGCCGTTCACGCTGGAGGCCGATCTGTCGGTGACCGTCTGCCAGGTGCAGTCGCTGCGCGCCGCGCGCGACGCCGGCATCGCGGTGAAGAAGTCGGTGATCGATCGCGTGGTCGACTATGTGCGCGAGAGCCGCATCGACGGCGGCCGCTACGACGGCGCCTTCTACTACAAGATCTACGGCCGCGGGGCGTCGTCGAAGACCTCGTACGCGATCAACGCGGCGGCCGTCACGTCGCTCCACTCGGCCGGCCTCTACGACGCGCGCGAGTACGGTGGCGCGCTCGACTACCTCGCGGGCAGCTACGACGACATCGCTCGCTACTACGACGACCACTTCTATTTCTGGTACGGCAACTGGTACGCCGCCCAGGCCTTCTTCCACGAAGGCGGGCCGCGCTGGCGCCGCTACTGGCAGGCGCTCTCGAAGCAGCTCCTGGCCGATCAACAGTCCGACGGCCGCTGGCTGAATCGCACCGGCCCCGGCGACGCCTTCGCCACCGCGATCGCCTGCCTGCTGCTGCGGCTGCCGGCGCAGTACCTGCCGATCTTCCGGGGCTGAGCGGGCGAGGGCGGCGGAGCGCACGTGCGCGCGATTTAACGCGCTGCTGCGCGAGTGGGTCAGTGTCAACCGAGCCGCGATCCGAAGACCGCGGAGAGAACTTCTTCGCCCGCTGGCGGAACGTCGTCGGGTCCGCTTCAACGGGGCCGCGATCCGAAGACCGCGGAGAGCTGCTCGGCTCGGGTACTCATCGCGCCACCTCAGGCGGCTTCAACGGGGCCGCGATCCGAAGACCGCGGAGAGGCCGATGTCCTGCGCTACTGCGCGGAGCGCGGCGTGCTTCAACGGGGCCGCGATCCGAAGACCGCGGAGAGACCGTCAACGCCGTCGCTTTCGCTCATCAGCGACCGCTTCAACGGGGCCGCGATCCGAAGACCGCGGAGAGTCGCCTCAAGATGGAAGAGTGCACGAAGCCACCATCGCTTCAACGGGGCCGCGATCCGAAGACCGCGGAGAGGAAGATGCGATGTCAAAGCGCAAGGCTCTCATCCGGCTTCAACGGGGCCGCGATCCGAAGACCGCGGAGAGGCCCTCCCCGCCCTCAACGAGCGTGGCGACGAATCCAGCTTCAACGGGGCCGCGATCCGAAGACCGCGGAGAGCGAGCGCCTTGTTGCGGCTCACCTCGTCACGCAGGAAGCTTCAACGGGGCCGCGATCCGAAGACCGCGGAGAGGCTGCAGCACCGCGCGCGCTTCGTCGGCGCTGGTCCTGCTTCAACGGGGCCGCGATCCGAAGACCGCGGAGAGCTGCTTGCCCCCGGGGTGCAGGATGAGCTGCTGAAAGAGCTTCAACGGGGCCGCGATCCGAAGACCGCGGAGAGAGGCTATGCCCAGCATGTAGTCAAGTAACAACTTCTAGCTTCAACGGGGCCGCGATCCGAAGACCGCGGAGAGTTCGAGCACGAGATCACCCACTTCGAGTTGGAGGCGATGCTTCAACGGGGCCGCGATCCGAAGACCGCGGAGAGCTCGCTGGTGTGGTGGTGGCCGCAGCATCCCCGCACGGCTTCAACGGGGCCGCGATCCGAAGACCGCGGAGAGTCCGCCCTGCATGGCGCACCCTGACCGATCCGCCGAGCTTCAACGGGGCCGCGATCCGAAGACCGCGGAGAGGACCTCGTTGAACTTGCCGTTCGCCATCGCCTCATGGCTTCAACGGGGCCGCGATCCGAAGACCGCGGAGAGACTCGCCCTTCGGGGCAGGTCCAACTAGGGGACGGTGCTTCAACGGGGCCGCGATCCGAAGACCGCGGAGAGGTGCCACGCGATCCAGTGTCGGCACGCGCTCGCACGTGCTTCAACGGGGCCGCGATCCGAAGACCGCGGAGAGGAAGCGTTCCGGCGAGGCTTCTTCGAGGATTCGACTGCTTCAACGGGGCCGCGATCCGAAGACCGCGGAGAGCACGGTGATCACGCCGCCGTTGGTGCCATTCGAGCCGCTTCAACGGGGCCGCGATCCGAAGACCGCGGAGAGCGCTCGTCGGCGTGGTCGTTCGGCGGCGCTTGGGTCGCTTCAACGGGGCCGCGATCCGAAGACCGCGGAGAGCTGGCCGACAGTGACGGGACACCGCGGGTCGCCGGCCGCTTCAACGGGGCCGCGATCCGAAGACCGCGGAGAGGAAGGCGACGATCACGGTGGTGCCGGTTTTTGGACCGCTTCAACGGGGCCGCGATCCGAAGACCGCGGAGAGGTCCAGGCGGAGATCGAGGGCGCGACGTCAGCCACGCTTCAACGGGGCCGCGATCCGAAGACCGCGGAGAGGATCGCCACGAACGCCTCGCCACCCCCCTCATGGTTGCTTCAACGGGGCCGCGATCCGAAGACCGCGGAGAGAACATCGCCGACGCCTCGATCTACGAGGAGCTGCTGCTTCAACGGGGCCGCGATCCGAAGACCGCGGAGAGTCCGACCGCCACAACCTGCTGCGAGGCAAGGAGTAGCGAGCGCGAATGCGAGCGCGACGGGTTCTCGAGCTGTCCAACCGAGCCGGGATCGTGTGCGAGTTCGTAAGTTGTGAAAGAGCAATGGTTTGCGCTTTCGAGCGCTCCCTGAGGAGGGTCCATCACGCCACCTCTCGCGAGTGCATCATCAGCTCCATCTCCTTCCTGGGTCAAACGATGACCGGACCTTCGGAACGAGGACCGTACGGACGGCCGAGGCAGGTTACCGCCGTGATTAGCTGCTCGCGATGGACGGCGCCGAGGTCGATGAACAGGACCTGATCCTCGTGGGCCTGGATCTCCGAGCGAAGCGCGTCCTTCAGCTCGATCAGCTCGACCGTGTTCAGCTGGCACTCGAACACCGACAGCTGCAGGTGGTCGCCGAAGCCGCGCAGCACCTGGAAGACCCGCCGCAGCCGCTTCGGATCGCAGATGTCGTAGGTGACGACGTAGCGGCGGTGCATGGCCGCCTCACCGGGTCGTGAAGGACGGGTAGGAGCGCACCTCGCCCTGAAGCACCCGCGTCAGCAGGCGCGCCTGGATCTCGAAGATGCGTCGGTAGCTCGCGCGATAGTCGAAGACCGGGTGCGTCACGAGCGAGTCGAGGCGACGCTCATACGCGCCGATCAACTTCGAGCGGGCTGCCGGCGTCATCGCGCAACCAGCTTCGGTCACCACGAAGTCGTCGGCGACCACCTCGCCGTTGTTGACGAGCGTGAGGACGACGGAGTCGCCGACGAGCGGCCGGAACTCCTCCATCAGGTCGAGCGCGAGCGCGGGTCGGCCGTGGCGCGGCTGGTGATAGAAGCCGAGGTAGGGATCGAGTCCGACCGCCATGCAGGCGATGGTGAAGTCCTTCGACAGCAGGCTGTAGACGAACGACAGCATCGCATTGACGGGATCGCGCGGCGGGCGGCGGTTGCGGCCGTTGAAGTCGAAGGCCGGCGCAGCTTCGGCGCCCTTCGGCTTCAGCATCGCCTGGAACGATCCGAAGTAGATCCGCGCCGCATTGCCCTCGATCCCCAGCAGCGTCTCCAGCGTCGTCGCCTCGCGAGCGGTCGCGACTGCTTCCTTCAGGTCGCGCAAGGCGTCCTCGGGCGGCGCAGAGTGGTTGCGCTGCAGCAGCGTCCGGCAGTTGCTGATCTTCCCCGCCACGAACTCGCGAGCGAGCTGGACGCAGAACAGGGGGTCGTCGGCCTTCCTGAACTGCTCGCGGCGAACGAAGGCGTTGCGCAGTCCGAAGCCTTGGAGCATCCCGTAGAACCAGCCTCCGTGCGAGAACCAGGTCACCGGCACCTCGGCACCGCACAACGTCTGCAGCAACTGCGTCGTGACCTGGTTGTTGCCGAAGATCGCCAGATGCGAGATGTCCTTCACGAGGACTTCGCGGAGCTTCTTGCCCTTGTCCGTGATGACGAGGACGTCGCCCGATCGAGTGACGGAGTAGCCCTGCCCCTGCACGTAGACGGGCTGCGCGTCGTCGCGCGACGGGATGAGGCGACGCGGCTCGCGAGATGTCGTCGCGGTCGCAGCAGAGTCCGGTGGCTGCTCGACCGACTCGCGCTCGCGCAGAAAGTTCGTTTCGTCCGGCAGACAGATGCCGACGAGCGAACAGCGCGGGCACTTCGGGCTGTCGATCAAGGGAGGCGGTGGAGCCGTGAGCAATGCGGCCGCTCGCGCCGCCGCTGCAAGCTCGCGCGTCCGCGCCTCGAGTTCCGGCGTCAGCTCGACGCGGACTCGGCGCCGCGACCCCGCGAAGTAGAGGAAGCCGTGGTCGCAGCGGTAGCCATGCTCGCGCAGCAGCAACCCCTGCGCGCAGACCTGGACCCGTTCCGGCTCGTAGGCCTGCTCGGGGATGTCGGGCACGCGCCCCTTCTTCGTGTCGATCGGCACCGCCACGTCCCCATCGACCTCGACGAGGTCGATCTTGGCGATCAGCCCGAGGCGCTCGCTCCCGAGCTGGACCGAGCGCGCCACCTCGGGCTGCGCCTCCCCGTCTGGCTCAGGCAGGACGTCCTCAACGGCGTCCACCCGCCGATGGACGGAGCGCCCCTCGACCGTGTCGGCGCTGTCAGCGAACAGCCCGTCCACCCGTTCGAAGTGGAAGAGCCGCGGGCAGTACGCGAACTCGTTCAGCATGCGGACGGGAAGGAGTTCTTGGGCAGCGGACGGAGACTCGCCGTTCGTGTTCATGGTCAGTACCCCGAAGCGTTCTTCGGCAAGTCGTCGAATCAAACTCGACCGTGTTGGCGTTCACAGAACTCCCTTGCGCGATACGTGCTCCCTTCGCTCCAATCTGCGGCCGCGAAGGGGGACCGATGCCCGGTTACCGCGATTGGTTCAGACAGCTCGCCGGCGACTCATTGGCGCCGCATGCGTGGCAAGAAGCGCTTGCAAGTGAAGCCGCCCCACGCAGCAGGCTCGTACGCGTTCCGACCGGCATGGGGAAAACCCTTGGCGTGTTGGCCGCTTGGAGCTGGCATCGCCTTTGTCGCGCCGATGAGCAATGGCCGCGGCGCCTCGTCTGGTGCTTGCCAATGCGCGTGCTCGCAGAGCAGACCGAAGATGTGGCGCGCCGTGCTTTGGAATCGCTCGGGACGCTCTGGAACGGGTCGGGTTCGCACGCAGGAAAGGTCGGTCTGCATCTGTTGATGGGCGGCGCCGATCCAGGCGGCGAATGGAGCTTGTCTCCCGAGGAGCCGGCCGTCCTGATCGGCACGCAGGACATGTTGCTCTCTCGCGCACTGAACCGCGGCTACGCCAGCGGTCGAGCTCGCTGGCCGCTCGAGTTCGGACTGCTCAGCCATGACGCGCTCTGGGTCATGGACGAAGCCCAATTGATGGATGTCGGCCTCGCGACCAGCGCACAGTTGCAGGCGTACCACGATGCGGACGCAACCAAAGGGATGCGACCGCGTCACACCTGGTGGATGAGCGCAACGCTCCAAGACGCATGGCTGAAGAGCGTCGACACTGCGTCACGCCACGACGAGTGGCGCCGCAATCCGACCGTCGTCGCACGCCCCGATCGGGACCGAGGGGTCGGCTCGATCCGGAAGTCCTTGGCGCACGCGCGCATCCCCGGCAACGGCGACGAAGGCCATCGCACCTTCGCTCAGCGCATCCTCGACGAGCATGCGGCGACTCCCGACGGCGAGTGGGGCCGCATCACGTTGGTGATCTGCAATACCGTCGCCCGGGCTTGCAGCACTTTCGACGCGCTGCGAGCACGGGGTCGAACGGGCGGGATCGAGCTGGTGCATAGCCGGTTCCGCCCTGCAGAGCGCATCGCATGGCGCGAGCGCTTCCTCAGCCGCTCGGCGTGCAAGCCGGAAGTCGACCGCATCATCGTGGCCACGCAGGTGGTCGAGGCCGGCGTCGATATTTCGGCCGGTCGCGTGGTCAGCGAACTCGCCCCGTGGCCGAGCCTCGTGCAACGCTTCGGACGATGCGCCCGTTACGGAGGCGCGGGGCATGTAGTGGTCGTCGATCGCGGCCGCGACGAAACAGCGGCGCTCCCCTATCGCCCGGACGAGCTCGAAGCGGCTTGGAGCACCGTCGAGAACCTGATGGCGCAAGGCAACGTCGGCATCGCAGCGCTCGAGGCGTTCGAGGAGGGGCTCGACGATTCCGAGCGTCGACGCCTCTATCCCTATGCGCCGCGACACCTGCTGCTGCGCCGCGAGTTCGATGAGCTGTTTGACACCACCCCCGACCTCACGGGGGCTGACCTCGACATCAGCCGCTTCATCCGCAACGGAGATGAACGCGACCTCCAGGTCTTCTGGCTCGAGATCGCCCGGGACCGGAAGGGTGTGCGACACGTTCCCGGGCAGCGCCGGCTTCCGCGGCGCGAAGAACTCTGCGCGGTGCCCTTCCTGCGTGCGCGCGACTGGCTCTGCGGCGAGGAGAGCAAGAGCAAGCCGAAGCCCAGGCTGCGTCCTGGCATCCGAGCCTGGGTATGGGATTGGCTCGACGGCACCTGGGTTGTCGCCGAGCGGCATCACCTCACCCCCGGCCGCGTGGTGTGCGTCGCGAACGATGCGGGCGGCTACGCCATCGCGCGTGGATTCGACCCGCACTCGCAGGATGTCGTTCCGGTCGTGCCGATGGCCGAGCTCCCTTCCATGACGGAAGCGGCTCTCCAGGCAGGCGAGAGCCCGGACAGCGACGAGCTGAGCGCGTCACCGTGGAAGACGATCGCATGCCACGGCGCGGAGGTCGCGGATGCGGCGGCGGCCATCGCGACGACCATCGGGCTGCCGCCGAGGTTGCGCGAGTTGCTGACGCTCGCCGGTCGCTGGCATGACCTCGGCAAGGCGCACCCGGCGTTCCAGGGAGCGATCCGCTCGTCGGATCGGCCGGATCGCCAGGATCTGGCGAAGGCGCCCACCGCTGCGTGGCCGCGGCCGCCCAAGTCTTATCGCACCATCGACGATCGGGATCTGCGGCCGGGCCTGCGCCACGAGCTCGCGAGCACGCTGGCGCTCTTCGCGGTGCTGCGGCTGAATCAGCCGCGACACCCGGCGCTGCTCGGGCCGTGGGTCGAGGCGTTGGCGCTGATGGGCTGTCCGGCACCCGATGTTCCGTTGGCAAGAACACCGACACGCCACGAACAAGCCGTGCTCGACTGCTCGGCGGACGAGTTCGATCTGCTCGCCTACCTCGTCGCCTCGCACCATGGCAAGGTTCGCGTTGCGCTCCATGCCGCGCCGAAGGACCAGGACTACCGCGACCGAGGTGATGGCCGCGGCCTGCCGATCCGCGGCGTGCGCGAAGGCGATGAGCTGCCCACCGTATCGCTCGACATGGAGGCGTCGTCTGCGCCGCTTCCGGCGCTGACGCTTTCGCTCGAGCCGGCCAATCTCGGACTCTCACCACTGACCGGGCGCAGCTGGCGCGAACGCACGCTCGGCCTCGTCGAACGCTTCGGCCCAGGCGCACTGGCCTGGCTCGAAGCGATACTGATCGCCGCGGATCGCCGAGCATCGCAGCTTTCCACCACCGACCCGTTGTTGCCCCTAGTCGGGCCAGAACAACCGTGAACTACATCGACCTCGTCGCAACCATCACCACCCTGCACGGCCAGACCTTGGGCAGCGCCGTGGCAGCCGTGCATCGAGCGCTGCTGGTGCGGAATTGGTTGATCGGCGGATGGATCGTCGAGTTCGAGCAGCGCGGTGCAGATCGTGCGACCTACGGGTCCGGGTTGCTGAAGCGCCTGTCCGCAGATCTGGAGACCTCCGGGTTACGCGGGACGAGCCCCGACGTCCTCGAGCGAATGCGCGGTTTCTACCGGACGTATCCGCAGGTGGGCCCGGTGATCACCGCGCAGTCACTGCCGCAGTTCCCGCCATCGCCGGAATTGCGGCGGATCGCGGCCTCCGGGGAGATTTCCGCGACGGTGTCGCGGAAATCCTCGGAGCGACTGGTGCCCCCGCTCCCTGCCGAGGCGGTCTTCCGGTTCACCTGGTCGCATGTCGTCGAGCTGCTCCGCCTCGACGACCCTTGGAAGCGCGCCTTCTACGAAAACGAGACGTTGGGCGCGTCCTGGTCGCTGCGCGAACTCCGCCGGCAGATCGGCTCGTCGCTCTACGAGCGCACCGGCCTGTCGATCGACAAGCAGGCCGTGATCGCCGCGGCGCGGACCGGATCGGCGGCGGAACAGCCGATGGTCGCCAGCCAGCTCCGCGATCCGTACGTGCTGGAGTTCACCGGCCTCGCGGAGCGCGCCCAGTATCGCGAGAGCGATCTCGCGGCTGCTCTCCTCGATCACCTGCAGGCGTTCCTGCTCGAACTCGGGACCGGCTTCTGCTTCGAGGCACGGCAGAAACGAATCTCGGTCGGCAACGAGCACGACTGGATCGACCTCGTCTTCTATCACCGTGTCCTGCGCTGCCACCTGCTCATCGACTTGAAGGTGCGCTCGTTCACGCACGGCGATGCCGGCCAGATGAACTTTTATTTGCAGTGGTGGAAAGACCACATGCTCGGCGCCAGCGACCAGCCGCCCGTGGGACTGATCCTGTGCAGCGACAAGGACGAGACCAAGGTCCACTACGCGACGGCCGGACTCGACCACCAGTTGTTCGTCTCTCGCTACCAGGTCGCGCTGCCTTCGGTAGAGGCTCTGCAACACCTCGTCGAGACAGACCGCGCACTCCTCGACCAGCGCGCCGCTCCTGAGAAGGAGCCGCCATGACCGCCTTGCACATGCACGAGCTTCGGGGCTGCTCCCCGGTGCCGCTTGCCCACTACCTCAAGGCGCTGGGCATCCTGCGCCTGGTCGCCGAGCAGAAGGATCCGACCGTCCGCGGGTGGTGGCAGGACCAGCACTTCTGTTTGCTGACAGCGCTGGATCGACGAGCGCTCGATCGCTTCTTCCTCGAGGAGTACGCGCCGACCCCGTTCGTGTCGCCATGGAACAAGGGTTCGGGGTTCTTCTCGCCGAACGACCCTGGACTGACACCTCTCGAGAAGTCGACCGCAGCGCGGTTCGCAGCGCTTCGTCGCGGCATCAAGTCCGCGCGAGCGCCGCTCAAGGAACTCGCCGCTGCCGACGCGGCGGTGCGCGCGTTGAAGGATCGCACCAAGACCAAGAAGGGGATGACGGACGAGCAGAAGCGTGCGGCAGCGGCCTTGAAGAACGATGCCGGCTACAAGGCGGACCTTGCGGCCGCAAACGAGTGCTTCGCATCCCTCAAGGCCGACCTGTTCAGGCCATGCGAACTCGCCTGGCGTGGGCCCCATCGTGCATGGATGGACGCCGCCCTCGTCCTGCCGGAAGAGGGAAAACCGTCCTTCCCGGCTCTGCTCGGCACTGGGGGCAACGATGGCCGAGTCGATTTCACCAACAATGCGATGCAACGGCTCGATGACCTCTTCTTCGTCGCATCCGACGGTGGGCCACGTCCAGTTGCATCCGGGTTGCTCGCCGACGCTCTTTGGCGCACGGTGACCCGCGGCGTCGTCGCGGGGGCCGTCGGACAGTTCCTGCCGGGGAGTGCCGGTGGCGCGAACAGCACGACCGGTCCCGGCGGCGACAGCTTCATCAATCCCTGGGACTTCGTCTTGATGATCGAAGGCGCCGTGATGTTCAGCGCCCGCTCAACACGGCGCCTCGACCCCAGGGCTTCGAGCCGTGCCAGCGCCCCCTTCTCGGTCCGCGCGCATGCCGTAGGTCACGGGAGCACGGGCGCCGAGAAGTCGGATCGAGGCGAGCAGTGGATGCCCCTCTGGACCCGACCGAGCACCGCAAGCGACTTCGAGGCCATGCTCGGAGAAGCACGCATGCAGCTTGGACGGGATGCTGCGCAGCGACCGGTCGATGTCGTTCGCGCCGTGAGTCGGCTGGGAGCCGCGCGCGGCGTCCGAGGATTCACGCGATTCGGCTTCCTGGAAAGGAATGGTCAAGCCCAGCTCGCCGTTCCGCTTGGACGCGTCGACGTGGTCGAGCGCCCGCGTGCTCGCCTGATCGACGATCTCTCGCCCTGGCTTGACCGGCTCCAGCGTGCCGCACGCGACAAGAATGCGCCGGCACGGTTGATCCACGCCGAACGGCAGCTTGCCAACGCCGTCTTCGCGCTGCTCACGCACGACGACACTGCTGAACGCTGGCAAAGCGTGCTGCTGTCCGCCGCAGCGATCGAGGCCATCCAAGTGGGCGGAACCGCCATCAGGGCAGGTCCGATCCCGCGGCTGCAGCCCGAATGGGTCCTCGTGTCGGACGACGGCAGCGTCGAGTGGCGACTCGCTCGCGCGCTTGGCAGCGCGGCGGCGGAGTACGACCGGCGCGGCCGACCGCTTGATCCGATCCGACACCACTGGCTCCCCCTGAAGCCTGGAGCGCGTCGCTATCACGAACAGGACAAGCGACTGTTCCGCGATCCGCGCGTCGTCATGAGCGGGCGAGACCCGGTCGCCGACTTCTCTTCGCTCGTCGAGCGACGCTTGATCGAAGCCGCACGGAGCGGTCAGCGGCGCCTCCCGCTGGTGGCAGCGTCTGGATGCGGAGCCGAGCCCGCAGACCTCGCCGCGTTGGTCGAGGGCGACGTGGACCTGAACCGCGTCTCGGGGCTCGCTCACGCCTTCATGGCGGTGAATTGGCGGGGGTCGACGCCGCCCATTTCGGCAACGGCACCTGCAGGTTCATGGCCCGCCGAGCCTTGGATCGCTCTGCGATTGGCATGCCTGCCGTGGCCGCTCGAACGTGGTCGCGACATCCCTGCAGACCAAGCAATCGTCCGACGCTTGCGATCAGGAGATGCCACGGCCGCCGTCGAGATCGCCCTTCGCCGCATGCGGCCCGCGGGTCTTTGCCCGCCGATCCGCGCCGCTTCTGCCTCACCAACAACCGCGCGCTTGTGGGCCGCCGCCTTGGCGTTCCCGATCAGCAACCGCACCGCGTGCGCTTTGGCCCGCTCCTTCGAGTCCAATCGCCAGCAGGAGAACTCATGACTCTCGATCTGACCGCTCTCGACACGGCAACGCGCGTGCTCTTCACCGTCGAGCTGAAACCGCTGCAGGGCGACCGCTTCCAGCCGACTGGATTCCCGAGCCTGGGGGCCGCCACCTACCAGACCAGCAACGGATCCAAGCTACTGGTCGAGAGCACCCAGAGCATGGCCAACCGGCTGGAGGCGACCTGCTGGAATTTCGTCGACAACCAGCCGATCGACTCGCTGGCGGGAATCTCGCATGTGACGGTGAAGCGGAAAGGCGCGTTCCTGACCGACACGATGCTCGAAGCGCACCGCCTCAACAGCCCCTATCTGCTCGCGAACTCGCAGGACGCATCGTTCTTCAAGGAACTCAAGAACGCGCTCGGTGGACTCGAAGAGGGTCCGATCGATCGCAAGCTCCTCGCGAAGGTCCTGCTCCAGTACGACGTGGGCAGCCTGATCCACGGCGTGTTCCTCGCGAAGAAGGAGCTGGCGGGCGGGCGCCTGCGAGTGGCTCGTGCGCTGTCGGCGTTCATCGAGGCGACCGGTGCTCGCGTGGCAGCTTCCGGCGGCGTGAAGAACGACCACGTGAATCCTTCGGGCGTCACCAAGGACGGTTTCGGGAATGTCCCATTCGCCCGTGATGAGTTCACGGCGGAGCGCATCGACTGCCATGTCAACCTCGACCTCGCCCAGGTTCGCGGATACGGGCTCGGTCGACCTGTCGATCGCCTGCTCGTGTTGCTGGCTCTGCACCGCGTCCGCCGGCTGCTTGACGGCGATCTCCGTCTTAGGGCCGCGTGCGACTTCGAGACCGTCGATCTCGACGTGATCGTCGCGACTCGCCCCGCTGGATTCCGGCTCCCGAGCCTCGCGGACCTCGAGAAGGCGGTGCGCGAGGCCATCGCCGCCTGCAAGGAGCAGATGAAGCAGGCCACCGTCACGTTCGACGGCAAGCTGACGAAGGGGAAGGACGAGAAAGCGGCCAACGACGGAGATGAGCGCGACGAAGACGACGAAGATGCCGTTGCCGACGGACAGTGATCATGCCGACGCTGCTCCTGCGCTTCCCAGGCGGCCGCTACCACGCCACACCGTGGGGCCATCACGTCAACGAGGGGCTGGTCGAGTGGCCGCCCAGCCCTTGGCGGATCCTGCGCGCACTCATCGCCTGCGGCTACGCAACGCAGGGTTGGAGCGAGATCCCGCCTGCCGGAAGGCGGCTGCTTGAGTCGCTCGCTGAGACGCTGCCGCGTTACCGACTGCCGCCGACAACCGTCGCTCACAGCCGCCACTTCATGCCGACCGGGGTGTTCGACAAGGGCCGCGAGAAGACCACGCTCGTCTTCGATTCATGGGCTGAGATCGGCGACGGTGTGCTCGCCATTTGTTGGGACCACGAACTCGACGAAGAGGCGTCGGCGTTGCTCGCGACGCTGGCCGAGCACCTCGGATACCTCGGCCGGAGCGAGAGTTGGGTCGAGGCCTCACTAAGCCGCGACGACGCTGAACTGCCGCCAGGAAGCGACGCCTACCCCCATGTCGATGGACATCACGGCAAGCCAGGATTCGAACAAGTGTCGGTGATGGCGGCCGAGCCAGCCGGCGCGTACCGCGAATGGCGCGATCAGTCCGTGGCAAGCGCCCTCGCCGCCAGCCCGCTTCCCGACGGCAAGCGACCCAGCACGAAGCTGATGAGGGAACGGGCGGCGGCAGTCGAGCCCTATCCGGTTGATCTCATCAACTGCCTCGAGCGCGACACGGCATGGTGGAAACACCACCGCTGGACGCAGCCGCCAGGCTCGCGTCGCGTTCTCTACTGGCGCCGCAGCGATGCGCTGACCATCGCAGCACCCGCCCCGATCACGCGAATGACGCGGGCGAAGATCACGACGGTGCTCCTCGCGCTGACCACGCCAAGTGGCAGCCGCTCCGCGCTCCCGCTCGTCGGTCGAGCGCTGCCGCAGGCCGAGCTACTGCACCGCGCCCTCGTCGCTCGCGTAGGCGGGGGAGATCGCGTCCCGTGCCCCGAGCTGACTGGCAAGGACGCCGCCGGCAAGCCGCTGACCGGGCACCGACATGCGCACGTGCTGCCGATCGACCTCGACGGTGACGGTCATCTCGATCACGTCGTCGTCCACGCGCCGATGGGATTCGGCGCGGCCGCTCAACTGGCTCTGCGCAGCCTCACGCGAACCTGGACCAAGGGCGGCGTGGGCGAACTGCGGGTTGCCATCGCCGCGCAGGGCGACCTCGATGACTTGAGGACGCTGCCAACGCCGCTCAACTCTGGAATCCGAGCCTTGCTCGGGCCAAGTTCGGGTGCACGCACCTGGAAGAGCTGCGCCCCCCTGGTTTTTCCGCGCCACGCGAAACCACGGGGAGCCAACACGCTCGATGGGCAGATCCAAAGCGAACTCGCATCCCGGGGCCTTCCGCCCGCTGCAGTCGAGTTGCTGCGTTGGGACGAGAGCAACCGTCATCTGCGCCACGCCGTCCGCGTCCGGCGGTCGCCGGCACGACGACCTCCCATCGACGCCGGATTCGCGATCCAACTCGTGTTCGAACGACCGGTGCGGGGTCCCATCAGCCTCGGTTACGGAGCGCACTTCGGTCTCGGACTGTTCACCGCCGCCGAGGAAGCATTGGATTGACTGCCGCCGACGATGTTGCAAGACATTCAAGATCGAGTGTGAGCTGGTCCGCTGATCGCGGCGCCACGAGCGGTGAGGCCGTCGGTCCAAAACCACCTCTTGCGCAAGAATTCGCTCTGTCCCCGAAGAGGCGGGGCTCTTCCAGCAGCAGCAGTACTTGGTTTCCACCATCTCGATGCGGCGGTCGACCAACGTCGTATTGGTCTTCACCAGCGTTAGGCCCCGCTCGTGTCGCCGCTGTCCGCACGCCGTCGTGGTAGGCGTACTCGGTCTTGCCCACCATCGTCCAGCGGCGAAATTGCCGGCCGTACGAACGTTGCTGCCAGCCGCCAGAGACCTCTGGCGTCGCATTCAAGGAATGCCTCCACCATCGGGCACGCCGCGACATGCACTGTCGCGAACGGCAGCTTGACGCGCGCGGTCTCGCGCGGTTTCTCTTCATCGGCCAGGTTGCCGAGCGCAAGGTTGGCCGGTTGCGTTCCGCAGCCCGACGGCGCGTCAGGTGTGAGTTCGAGTCGGCCTGAGACCTGGCCCAAATCATTCATGAACCTGAAACTCGAAAGCCCTCGCTGCGTACGAATCGGCCTACCAGAGCTGATTCGAGGGTCTTCCAGCGTGAGCGACGGTAGCGAGCCGGGTGTTCTCCTCGCCAGTGGGTCGTCGCGGCGGGTCGAGGCGGTGTTCGACGAGCCCGAACCACGTCGGATGGCGGCGCGGTGCTGCTGCAGAAGGTGGACCGCTCGTCGAGTCTGACCGCTCGTCTCGCGGGCGCCGTCCGGGAGCAGCGGCTGGGCGCTCGCATCGAGTACTCGCTGCAGTCTCTGGTGCGGCAGCGGGTGTTCGGCATCGCCTGCGGTTATGTCGACGGCAACAATTTGGCGCGGCTGCCGCTGGCTTCGCCTCGCAGCGAACGCTGTCGCGCTTCGAGCGGCAGGTGTCACGCGGCTCGCTGTGGCGTCCGGGCGCGGCGCGCGAGGTGCAAGGCGGACTGTTGCTGATCAGGCGGATGGTCAATCGCCTGAAGCGGTTTTTCCGAAAGCGAAGCTGCAGGTGCGGCTCGACGCCGGCTTCGCTGGCCCGGAGCTCTTCGAGCTGCTGAAGCAGTCAAGTCAAGGTCGAGTACGTGGTGTCGCTGGCGGGAAACCCGGTCTTTGCCCGTCGATCGGAAACGTCGCGCACGGCTCGAGCGACTGCGGTGGAACAGCGCCTTCGGCCAGGTCGACCACTTTGTCGCCCAATCGCCACGCCGTCTTGGCGCCGCCCTATCAGTCCGTTAGAGAACTCTCCGTGTCGCCCGGCGGCGTCTTTCAAGCCGGTGCTTCGTCGGACGTTTTCGACAACTCACCGGGGAGTTGGCTTCGAACGCCCTCCTCGTCTCGACTCGAAATCCACTCCCCGGATTCGCGGCGACTTTTCCAACGGGCCGCTACCCCCCGCTGATCCTGCCCCACAAGTCCCCCCGCTGGACACTGCGCCCTACGCCGAGGAGAGGAAGAGCCGGTAGGCCGTCGTGATGTCGGTCAGGCGTTCGAGGCCCTTCCACACCGTCTCGGCGCCGGGGTTCTTGTAGC
>JANNXA010000022.1:0-300306 GCA_031409275.1 Planctomycetota bacterium | reverse complement strand
TCATCCCGAGCGCTGGTCCGGCAAGCTCCGCAACTGGACGCGGCAGGAGATCGTGTACCTCAACTCGCCTGAAGAACCTCACGCAGCCTCGGGGGCTGCGTGAACGTGAGTGAGGCGACAACTACCTTGACACCCATCGGTACGTACTGCTACTCCCTCAACGAGATCGCCGCCTACAAGTCCACGCCACTTCGTGAACTCCCGACTGATTCTGCGAGACAGCTGCTTTGGGAGACACCCAGTCATTGGGGAAGTGCTGACGCGATTCGCCATTACCTTCCTCGAATCCTCGAGGTCATGGCTCCGCCCGAAGTCGAAGAAGACATGTATCCGGGCCACCTGCTCGAAGCACTCGCAACGTACAAGTTCGCCACTTGGCCGCCGCCGCAGCGAACGCTCGTTTCTCGCTTCATCGAAGCGCTCATCGCTCTGTTGCCACCTGACCCGGACGAGATCGAGTCGTGGTATCACGCCGCGCTGAGGGTCGTGGGGGCGGAGCCGCCTCGCACTCAAGTCCAACGGAGCCTCACCGACCTCGCGGAAGTACTGCGCAGGTTGCAGCAGGACGCGCGAGGCCGTTCTCGGTTCGCCACTGGCAGTGGAGG
Organism: Planctomycetota bacterium; assembly: GCA_031409275.1. GTDB lineage: Bacteria > Planctomycetota > B15-G4 > B15-G4 > SIAN01 > SIAN01. The sequence goes on along the minus strand of JANNXA010000022.1, from coordinate 299,701 downwards.
ACTGCCTCTCAGGTGCAACGTGCAACGTCTGGGACGCCCTTGAACGTGACGAAGTCGCCGTTACGGTGGCGGGCGACCGGACGATGCCTGACCGGGGCCTGCGAAGCTGTAGGACGACGTTTTGCTTACAACTGGTACCGGCGGTAGCGATGCCAATTCCAACTCGGCCAACGACAACGCCAGGTCGAAGGGTCAGAAACTCAGGTCGCCGCCTGGTGGTGACGTTGGCGGCGTCACTTGCGGTCGCTACCACTCTCGTACTGCTCGTCCTTCGGCTTCCAGCGCTAGTTGAGTGGTGGTTCGTCACCGCAACATGGTGGCTGATCTGGTTCTGCACGGTCGCCAGCCTTCTCTATCGAGGCGGCTCGGTCCGAGACGATGTCCGATGGGATGGACCTAAGTTCTGGTTCAAACGCAATCCCCAAGCTCCAGCACCGTCATCAAGATCAAAGGCGGGCGCCAATGCGAAGGGGTTTGATTGGATCGCCTGGATTCCCGACCTTGGCTGCGGTCCGGTGACTGAATTCCTAGGCATGCTCGCGATCGTGCTGATCGCAGGTCTTGCCGCATACTGGTTGGCATGGCTCGTCGTTGAGTTGCTGATCCCGATCGTGGCGCTCGTCATCTACGTACAACTTCATGGGATGCTCTCACTTGCGGCAGTCGCCAGCGGGCGATGCCGGCGCGACGTGTGGCGAGCCGTCGTGTTCGCCCTGATCTGGGCTACGGTGTATTCAACTCCGCTTGCAGTGGTACTTTGGCTCACGTCGCTCGCCAAAAACTCATGACCAGCGCCGTCGAGGTCGAACAAGCCGTTGCACCAGACGAAGTCGGCGTTGCGGCGGCCGGCGGTCGAACGGTGCCTGAACGGCACGATTTCAGGTGGAGGACGACGTTCGCCGTGCGCCAAACGGCGTCCTGACGGTTCATCGCGCCGCGTACGGCGGACAGTCCACCCGCGGAGTGCTGCACCAGACACGCCGTCGGTCGGGCAGGAAGTCTGACCGTTGACGAGCGTCGAACGGCTCGGCATGGCAACACTCCTGGGATTCGCCGCGTTTGGGTGGGCTCTGCTCGTTGGCGCAAGTCGCCTGCTCGTCGTCTGCGCGAGGTTCATTCTCCGAGAACCGCTGGCGCAGGGCGACGCGTTGCGGGCGGTCGCGTTCGCATCCCTTACGCTCTTGCCGCTCGCCAGCCTGGGCGTCGTGCTTCACGAGTCGGCGCTTGACCGAGTCGCCAGCTCCATCTTCATGACTGTCGGCGTCGTCGGATTGACGGCGTTCGCGCTCAGCCGCGCAATTTTAAGAAGCTCAGGGAGACGCCTCGACTTTCCGACTGCCGTTTTGTTGGTACTCGGATTCATGTCAGCATGCGGGGTGATCGCCGTCGGGATCGCTGTTGCTGGCGCAACGGCCGCAGCGTTCCTGTTTTCTCTTTCTGAGCGTTAGGCTGCAGTTGCGACGTCGAACATGCCCGTTGCACCTGACGAGTCCGCCGGTACGGTGGTCGCAGGTCGTTCCGCTCGCGTCGTCGTCCTCGCAGTTGAAGGACGACCTCAGGCAGGGTGGTGTCGCTTCCGTGCGTCGTTGAGTGCTAGGAGATCGACAAGATGACCACGGCGACCGCAGCTTTCATCGTCCTCGCGCTCAGTGTTGGCTCGGTCGTCAGCGGTTGTTCTGCCATGTCCAAGTCTGATCAGGAGGCGAGTACGGTGCGCACGCGAGTCGCGGAACACGACGTCTACTATCTTGAGATCGTCACGCCTGACATCGAGTCCGCTTCGCGGTTCTATGCGGACGCTTTCGGGTGGAAATTCATGCCAATCGCTCCCGAACTAGGAAACGCACGTGTCGCGTACCTGCCGGGCGGCGCCATGTGCGGCATTCGTGCGCCGATCGGGCTAAATGAACAGCCTGTCGTGCGGACTTATTTCAGAGTTACAGATGTCGATGCCGCGGCAAAGAACGCGGCTCAACTCGGCGCAACGATCGCGCTGGAGCCGACTGACATTCCGGGGCGAGGGCGGATCGCCATCTACTTCATCGGCGGAATCGAACAGGGAATCTGGCAGGCTCAATGAACGTCGTGATGCCCGACATGCCCGTCCAGCTGTCGAGTCTTTCGATACGGTGGCCGACTGTTGAACGGTGCCTGACCGGTGCCTTGGCAGGTGAAGGACGACGGTAGGTCGATCGACGAGAGGGTGAGGCGGCCGCGGAGGAGTGGCGACCGGCCATGGCCGCAAGAGTCAGCAGGTGCGCACGTCACAGTGATTCAAGTGCTCCTGGCGATTCGCTCTCGTCGCGCTGGTGCACCGACGTTCCCATCGGTGATCGCAGGCTCGTTCTGAGCGTGCACCGTCGCTGCGCTGACGACGCTGGACCGATTCGACTCGTTGAAGGCGCCGCTGGTCGTCGAAATCATCGCCTCTTCCGTCCTCGAGTGCAGCGTGCAGGCGATGCTCGACCGTCGCGTCAACTTCAGCCGCCCGCCTTCACTTGCGGAGTGCCCGACTTTGCGCCGACGTAGCGCGCACGTCGTCGGGCGCCAGTTCAGGTCCGCGTCGCCGTGTGAAGCACTCGACACGCAAGCCGCGACTGATGGGCCGTTGGATACGCCCTTGCACCCGAGAGGGTCGCCGTTACGGTGGTCAATGGTCGTCCGTTCGTCGACAAAGGCCCTTGCAGCGGATGGACGACGTTCGATGCACTCCCCAGAGGAGCGTGGTGATGAGCGCTGCCGCGATCATTCCGAGTCTTGTTCCGCTGCTCGTCGTGGCGGCGATGCGGCGAGCCGAGGCGCACATCCATCGACAACTGGCCGACGCTGGAGCTGTCACTGCCGAATCCGCGATTCAGCTGACCCTCAGCCGTTCGATTGAAAGGAGACGTCTTCAAGGTCTGATCGACGGGGGCGCGGTGCGTTTGACTGCGGACAACCGCCACTTTCTCTACGCCGATGGCTGGAGCAAGTACCAGCTTGATCGTCGCCGCCGCGTCCTGCTCGTCTTGTCAGTCGTGGTGGCGCTCATCGGTATTGGCGTCGGCGTGTTGTTCGTCATGCGGTGACGCCGCCTCTCGGAATCGGGCGAGATCTCCAGGACTTTTCCGCGCGCGACATCCCGACTTCGGTGGGCGTCGGACACGCCCTCGCCGCTCGCAGACGACGTTCGTTCGACACCGGCCGCTGATCGACTTGCGCTTTGCGATGCGCCACCATTCCTCCACCGGAGCTTTTCGTGACACGACTCTGCGTTGGGCTTCTCGCAAGCTGCTTCGGCGGATTCTTGCTGGGGCAGGGGACCAGTGCCGTGGGTGGCGACGGCGTTGGTGAGCCGCCACTTCGCCTTGGCAAGTTCTCAGTGAGTTTGGCGGTGAAAGACCTTGCCGCGTCGCAAGCGTTCTACGAGAAGCTCGGCTTCAAGGTCGCTGGCGGAGAAGCGTCCCAGAAGTGGCTGATTCTCCAGAACGACAGCGCGACGCTCGGCCTGTTCCAGGGAATGTTCAGCAAGAACATGCTCACGTTCGTCCCGGGCTGGGATCGCAACGACAAGGCATTGGCGGAGTTCGACGATATTCGAGACATTCAGAAGACACTCAAGAGTCGCGGCGTGACGTTCAAGACGGAGGCTGATGAGTCTTCGACTGGCCCCGCGAGCGCGATGCTCGCAGACCCGGACGGGAACCCGATCTTGCTCGACCAATACGTGCCGAAGCCAACGAAGTGAAGCGACCGAGTCCGCGCAGCAACCGCGCGGACGGGTCAAAGATGCGGACGAGCAATCCTGCGAACGTGATGTAGTCGCCGTTGCGAAGCTGGCAATTGGGGGTGCCTGACCGGCCCCTTCGCACGTCAATGGCGGCGTTCGGCGGACCGGAGTTTCGCCCAATGACGCGGTTGACCGAAGCGCCGGAGTCTCGCCGCTCGAATCGCTGCTCGCGACGCCGTTGAGTCTCGAGGTTCCCGCGGTCGCCGCATGGAATCGTGCGGTCTGAGCGGTGTGCACGACGCGCTTGGGCCTTGGTCACGCCTTCGCTGGCGGGAGACGCAGAAGCTGCGGTCCGCGTCCCGATTCGTCACCTCCTGCTTCAGGAGTCTCCAAAGCAGACGGCGCGGCGGAGACCTGGCTTGGAGCACGCGGTCGAATGCGAGCTGCCTGCGAGTGGGGAGGGACCGCTGGTCGCGGCCGACGAACAGGCCCTCGGCAAGGCCCCGGTCCCGGTGGGCGTCGCGTAACATCGCCGCCGCATGCATCTCCTCGCCACCTTCTTGCTCTCGATTCCGCTCGGCATCGACGACCCGACGTGGGCGCGCGATGTGGCGCCGCTGCTGTTCGAGCACTGCGCCGCATGCCATCGACCAGGAGAGGTGGCGCCGTTCTCGCTCCTGACCGCCGCCGACGCCGCCGTTCACGCCGAGCAGATCGCGCACGTCACGCGGATCCGCTACATGCCGCCGTGGTCGGCGCAGCCGAGCGATCCGCCGTTCGTCGGTACCCGGGGCCTTACGGATCCACAGATTGCGCTGATCGAGCGGTGGGCCGCTGCGGGCGCGCCGGCCGGGGATCTTGCGGCCGCGCCGCCGCCGCCGGCGTTCACGCCCGGCTGGCAGCTCGGAGAACCCGATCTCGTCGTCGCCATGGCGGAGCCATTCGAGGTGCCCGCGGACGGCGTCGACCTCTACCGAAACTTCGTCATCCCGATCCCGGTCGCATCGCTGAAGTATGTGCGCGGCGTCGAGTTCCGCCCCGGAAACGCTCGCCCGGTCCACCACGCCGTCATCAAGCTCGACGTTTCCGACAGTTCGCGACGACTCGATGCACGCGATCCGCTGCCGGGGTTCGCGGAGATGGAATCGGGAGAGGCGGTGAGCCCGGACGGTCAGTTCCTCGGCTGGACTCCTGGGCGCACCCCTCGACTGCTGCCCGACGGCATGTCGTGGCGCCTGCCGCCGGACGCCGACTTCGTCGTGCAGCTCCATCTGCTCCCCACGGGAAAACCGGAGCCGGTGCAGGCGAGCATCGGCCTCTACTTCACCGAGACTCCGATCACCCGATTGCCCTTCCTGCTGCGGTTGGGAAGCCAGGCGATCGACATTCCCGCCGGCGAGCGCGCGTACGAGATCACCGATCGCTTCACGCTGCCGGTGCCGGTGGAGCTGCACGCCCTCGTGCCCCACGCCCACTTCCTCGGCCGCAGCGTCCGGGTAGGGGCGACGCTCCCGGGCGCATCCTCACGCACGCTCGTCGAGATCCGCGATTGGGACTTCTCCTGGCAGGACGAGTACCGCTTCGAACGGCCGCTCGAGTTGCCCTCCGGAACGACGCTCGACGTGCGGTGGATCTACGACAACTCCTCCGACAACCCTCGCAACCCGAGCCATCCGCCAGCTCGCGTGCGCTTCGGCCCGCGCTCGCTCGAAGAGATGTGCGACGTCTGGATCCAGGTGATCCCGTCGGGCCGCGCCGACTTCGAAGCGCTCCAGCGCGAGTACCTCAAGAAGGACCTCGCGCTGCTGCGCGCCGGCTTCGAGCTTCGGCTCCAGATCGCGCCCGAGGACCCGGAGGCGCGGCTCCACCTCGGCCTCGCGCTGCTGCAGCAGGGTGATCTGGCCGCTGCTCGCCGAGAGATCGAGCGTTCGGTCGCGACCGCTCCCGAGCACGTGCGTGCGCGCATGAAGCTTGGCGCGCTGCTCGTGCACGACCACGACACCGCGGGGGCGCGCAAGCAGTTCGAACGTGTCGTCGAGCTCGAACCGGATCAGGCCGCGGCGATGGTGGAGCTCGGCCGCCTCTCGCTGGCGTCTGGCGACCGCGCCCTCGCACTCGACTGGTACGCGAGAGCCGTCGCGGCACGGCCGCGACTCTTCTCCGCGCGCGCCAGCTACGCGCTCCTGCTCGACGACGACGGCGACGATCAAGCGGCGGCGAGCCACTACGAAGCCGCGCTCGCGATCGATCCGTCCGTGAGTGACCTGCGTCACCTGTTCGCCTGGCTGCTGTGCACCTCTCCGATCGATGGCGCCCGTGATGGAGTGAAGGCGCTGGAGATCGCGCGCGCCCTCGTCGCTGCCGCGCCCGATGCCGCACGCGAACTCGACGTGCTCGCGGCTGCGCAGGCAGAGTGCCGGCGCTTCACCGCGGCGGTGACCACGGCCGAGCGCGCGGTGGCGATGGCGAGGAAGAGCGGCGACGCGCCGCTCGCCAACGCCATCGAGGCGCGTCGTCTCCTGTACGCCCGCTCCTTGCCCTATCGCACACCGCCTGCAAAGCCGCGCTGAAGTTCGCCCAACGAGGCTCGCGCCTGCCAGACCGGTGAGCCTTTCACTACTCTTGGCTCCCAAAGATGACACCTCGGCACTTCCGGATGGTCTTCATGGACTGGGTCGCGGTCCTCTCCGGCGCCGCGGCGTTGGGTGCGACCTCCTCGCCACTTGCGGCTCAGACGACCGACGATCCGGTCGCGCTCGGCGACGGCGAGCGGCCGCCGCGGGACGTCGCGCCGTTCGAGGGAGAGCGATTCACCTGGCTCCGCGACGCTTTGGCGGGCTGGTGCCACGACGCCAATGACTCGGGCGAGCACCGCTATCCCGAGATCGTCTGCGGCGGAACGGTGCTGCTCGACTACGACGGGGATGGCGACCTCGACGTCTTCCTCGTCAACGCCGGTTCCTGGCTCGATCGCTCTCCTGGGCGCGCGTTCCCCGGCCACGCGCTGTTCCGCAATGACGGAGCGATGCGCTTCACCGACGTCGCGCGCGAAGCGGGGATCTTCGGAGAGCCGAGCGCATATTGCATGGGGGCGACGGCGGTCGACGTCGAAGGGGACGGGGACCAGGACCTCTACGTTTGCGGCTACCGCCGCAGTTACCTCTACGTCAACGACGGCTCGGGGCACTTCACGGAAAGCGCGGTGGCGAGCGGCGTCGCCAACCAAGGCCGCTGGGCGATCAGCGCGGCCTTCTTCGACGCGAATCGCGACGGCCGTCTCGACCTCTACGTCGCCAACTACCTCGCCTATTCGGTCGAGGTCGCGACACGCTCGCCGTGCGAGTCGATCAGCGGGGTTCGCGACTACTGCTCGCCGCGGGAGTATTCCGGCGAACAGGACGCGCTCTTCATCCAGGCGGCGGACGGCACCTTTCACGACGAAGCACTGGCGCGTGGGATCGTCATGCCCGAACCGCGGACCAACCGCGCCAAGGGGATGGGCGTGATCGCGAGCGACGTCGACGACGACGGAGATCCCGATCTCTTCGTCTCGAACGACAGCTGCGCCAATGACCTGTTCCTCAACGACGGCGCCGGACGGTTCGTCGAGTCGGCGGTCGCGCGCGGCTGTGCCTACGACGAGAACGGCAAGAGCCGCGCCGGGATGGGCGTCGACGCCGGCGACTATGACGGCGATGGTGACTTCGACCTGGTATGCGTCGATCTCTCCTTCGAGATCAACGCCCTGTTCGCCAACGATGGCGACGGTTGGTTCACCGACGAAGGTGGGCCGGCCGGGCTCGCCGCCGCCGATCAGGGATCCGTCGGTTTCGGAGTCGACTTCTTCGACCACGACCACGACGGCGATCTCGACCTGCTCATCGCCAACGGTCACGTGCTGGTCAATGTCCATCGAACCAGCGCGAATCGCCGCTACCTGCAGCAGGATCAGCTGCTCGAGAACGACGGAAAGGGGCACTTCGGCTTGCTGCGACCTGAGGTTGCTGGCGCCTACTTCTCGGTGCGCAACGCCTCGCGCGGACTAGCGACGGGCGACCTCGATGGCGACGGCGACCTCGATGTCGTGATCGTGCCGCGGAACGAGCCGGCCGTGCTGCTGCGCAACAACCATGTCGAGCAACGACTTGCCGCCGCGCCGGCCGAAGCGCGCGCCGACGCCTTCCTGTTCACGCTTCGCGGGGTCGGCCCCAATCGCGACGCGATCGGCGCGAAGGTCGCGTTGAAGCTGGCGGGGAGGCGCTTCGTCGAGGAAGTTCGCGCGGGGGGCTCCTACGCATCGCGCGGAGATCTGCGGCTGCACTTCGGTGCGGCTGGTGCGGCCAGGTCGGAAGCGCTCGAAGTGCGCTGGCCCGACGGTTCGACGCAGACCTTCGGTCCGCTCGAGGCCGGACACGAATACCGGCTGGAACAGGGCCACTCCGACGCGAAGGTCGTACGCAGGCTGCGGAGCTAGCTGAAGTTCTCGATCGGGAGGAGCTACTCGCGCGAGACGAGCGGGAGCGGCAGCGGTTCGCCGCGCTTCAACAGGTCGATCCAGCGGTCGAGCTGCGCACGGTCGAGAGTAGGAGGCACCGAGTCGCGGCTCACGCGCTCGAATCGGAGCAGCGCCTCCGCCGTGTCGCCGAGGTTCGCCGCGATGCAGCCGCGCTCGAAGTTGGCGGCGCTGTCGCGAGGCGCAAGCGTGAGAGCCTGTTCGGCAGCGGTCCGCGCCAGCGCGTGTTCTCCGACGCGGTTCAGGATGCCAGCGAGCCGAACCAGCAGCGAGGCGCTGCGCGGAGTCGCCTCGATCTCGCGCAGAGTTCGCTGCAGCTTGACGAGCGATGGCTCGATGCGTTCGTGGCGGGCGAACCGCTCGGCCGCCTCCTTCTTCTTGACCTCGACGTGCGAACGAGCCAGGAGCCGCGCCAACCGGAAGTTCGCGTCGAAGAGCAGCGGATCGAGTTCCAGCGCCTGGCGCAACGCCGACTCCGCGGCATCGAAGTCCCGCGACTTCTCGCACCAGCGGCCTTGCAGGAGCCACGCACGCGCATCCTGCGGCGCCAACGCCAGAGCCGCTGCGACGTGGTGACCCGCGGCTTCGATCGCGCCCGAGTCGAGCTGCAGCTCGGCCAGCGCGAGTTCCGCCGGCACGCGTCGGATCGCCGGTTGCGGGTCGAGCTCGATCACCTTCTCGAACTGCGCGGACGCCTCGTCGACGCGCCCGCTCGCACGGAGCATCGCGGCAAGTCGCAGCCGATATTCAACGACCTCGGGCGCCAGCTCGACCGCGCGAGCGAGGCTCTCTTGCGCTTGCGCCGCGCGATCGAGCAGGCCGAGCAGCTCGCCGAGCCGTGCATGGAGATCGGCGCGTCGCGGTTGCCGCTGCAGGAGCTGCCGGTAGAGATCGCACGCCGCCTCGTGGCGCTGCAGCGCAAAACAGGCCTCCGCCGCGCCGCGCGCCGCGTCGGACTCGAGGTGCGCGTCCACTCCGAGGTAGCTCGCCGGTGCCTTGAGGAGGTTGCGGTAGGTGGCGAGAGCCTCCGCGTGCGCGCCGAGCCGGGCGCGCAGCTTCGCCGCGAGTAACTGAGCCTCGTAGCCGCGCGGTTCCGCGTCGAGGAGTTCGCGCAGCACCTTCGCGGCTTCACTGAAGCGCTCCTCGACGAGCAACAGGCGCGCGAGCGCCAGTCGCGGCTCGCGCGACTGAGGTTGGGACGACACGAGGCGGTCCACGATGAGATGCGCCTCAGCCGCCGTTCCCGCGCCCGAGGCGAGGCAATCGGCGAGGAGCAACTGCAGCGTGACGCTCGGGGACTCGATCGAACGGCACATCTCGGCAGCGCGCGAGAAGTGTCCAAGCTGTCGCAGCGCCCGCGCGGCCAGTTCGACCACCTCGCCATCCCCCGGATGGGCTGCGAGCCATCGCTCGCACTCTGCGAGCGCCGCCGTCTCGTCGAACCGGTCGTAGAGGGCGCGCATCTGCGCTCTCGCGTCGCCGCCGGCGAGCGCCTCCTGCCATCGCGGCGGCGGGGGCTCGGCTGGAAACGCGGCGGCGATGACGGCAATGAGCGGCGCGTTCCATCCGGTCATCGATCGCTCCCGGACTTTCGACCCGTCGTGCGCCCGGCGGCGCTCGATCGACGGCGGAGTTTGGCCCGCGCGCGTTCAGGGCGCAACCGACGCACGGTGACCGCCTCGAGCACCTCGCGCCATCGCCGCGATCGTCTCGTGACTCGACGGAGGGGGATCGAGGAGTAGTCTCGACTCGCATGGCGCAGATCACGGACGGCCTTCGTGCGATCCTGTCGAACCCGACGATCTACTCGTGGTTTCGTCGAATGGTGATCGACGACGCCGACTACGTACGGCGGCACGTTCCGGCACGCGCCGGCGACCGGATCCTCGACATTGGATGCGGTCCGGCCGATGTGCTGGCCAGCCTGCCGCACGGCGTGCACTATGAAGGGTTCGATTCGAGTCCGCGCTACATCGAGCGGGCGCGGCGCCGCTTCGGCGACCGCGGGACCTTTCGCTGTGAGCGCGTCGATGAAGCCTCGCTCGAAGCGCCGGGGGAGTACGACCTGGTGCTGGCGTATGGCGTGCTCCATCACCTCGACGATGGCGAGGCGTCCGCGTTGTTCCGGCTGGCGAAGCGCGCCCTGAAGCCAGCCGGTCGCTTGATCACCACCGACCCGTGCCTCGTACCGGGCCAGTCGGCGATCGCGCGCTTCGTGATCTCCCGGGATCGCGGCCAGAACGTTCGTGACCCGGTGGGCTACCTGAACCTGGCGCGAAGCGTCTTCTCCAACCTCGACGCGCAGGTGCGCCACGATCTCTTGCGGATCCCCTACACGCACCTGATCCTCGACTGCCGGAACGGATGACGGCGGACGTCCGTGTCGAGCACGGCGCGCGGCACCAGTCGCCCGCCCCTCATTGACAGCTTCGCGGGTGGGGGCGACGCTGATGCACCGCAGTCCCAGAACGAGAGCGCATGGCTGACACTCCTGACGTCGAGTTGATCCTCGCCTGCTACAACGAAGCACCGCACTTCGAGCAGTCCGTGCGCGAGATCTTGGCGGTCATGGACGCACTTCGCCTCCGCTACGGGCTGATCTTCGTCGATGACGTCTCCAAGGACGACACGCGCGCGCTCATCGATCGCTGCATCGCGGCGCACCCCGAGCACCGCTTGAAGCGCCTCTTCCACGAGCAGAACTCCGGGCGCGGCGGCGCGGTGACCGACGGTTTTCGCGCCGCGACCGCTCCGATCGTCGGCTACCTCGACATCGATCTCGAGACGCACGTGCGTTACGCCGCCTCCTGCATCCGTGCCATCGAGGCGGGCGCCGACGTCGCCGTCGCCTGGCGGATCTACAAGTTGAGCCTCCACTCGCTGCACCGTTACGTCATGAGTCGCGGGTACCACTACCTCTTCGAACTGCTGCTCAAGGTTCCGCTGCACGACACCGAGTCGGGATTCAAGTTCTTCCGTCGCGAGCGGTTGCTGCCGCTGTTGGACAAGGTCGAGGATCGGGGCTGGTTCTGGGACACCGAGGTCATGGTGCGCGCCTGGCTCGATGGCTACCGCATCTTCGAAGTGCCGGCGCTCTTCACTCGTCGCGCGGACAAGAAGTCGACGGTGAACGCCGTGCGAGACTCGATCGACTACCTCAAGCGGTTGCTGCGGTTTCGGGCGCAGCTGCGCGCCTCGCCGCCAGGGCGTCCGGGCAAGGTCCCGGAACTTTTTCAATAGGACGATGATGCGCCACCTCCGAAAACGGCTTCTGGCTCTCGTCCTGGTTCTCGTTCTGGCGCCCGTCCTGGGCGCGCAAGCCGGTGCGCGCGGGCCGTCGCAGGCTTCCGCGCCGTTCCCGGCGGGCGAGTCGACGCAAGCGCTCGAGGGGTTGAACTGGACGGTCGAGATGCCGAGCGGCTTCGACGTCGCGAAGGAACACTCGCTCGTCGTCATGCTCCATGGCAATGGCGGGACCTCGGAAGGCATGGCGCGTGCGCTCCTGCACCTTTGCAAGGAGGACTTCGTCGTGGTCGCCCCGAAGTCGACCGGTCTGGGCTGGAGTCCGCCCGACCTCGACGTGGTGCGCCGTGTCACCGCTGACCTGAAGAAGCGGCTGCACGTCGGCGAGCGGCGCCTGCACGCGATCGGCTTCTCGAACGGCGGCTGGAACCTTGCGCCCGTCGCGTTCGACGAGGCGTTGCGATTCCAGAGCGCCTGCTGGGTTGCCACCGGCTGCAACGGTGGCAAAGTTCCCAAGCACGCGCGCAAAGAGATGGGGGTGCTCGCGCTCGCCGGGAGCGAGGACTCCAATCGGGACGCGGCCGAGAAGACGGTGACCGTGCTGGAGGAGAAGGTGCGCACGGTCGAGTGCCGGATCCAGCCAGGGCTCGGCCACGCATGGCCCGACCAGCTCGTCCCTTACCTGTCGTGGTGGCTGCTGGTGCAGGAGGGACGCTACGTGCCGGGCGTCTGCGCCGCCTTCGAGTGGCGTGCGTCGCCGCAGGCGGCGATGGCCGCCGCCGCCGACCCTGCGAGCAGGTCGGGTTCGTTCGTCTGGTGGTACTCCACGACCGCCGACCTCTCGAACGAGATGGCCAAGGCGTTCCAGAATGACACGCTGCGCGCGCGCCGCGTGCAGCACTACGGCCAGCAGCTCGCCGCCGCGAAGGCGGACCGCGATCTCGACCCGGAAGCGTTCGCGAAAGCGGGACTCAAGTTGACACCTGCCGTGGTCGTCTATGACGCTGCCGGGAAGGTGAAAGCGGTCCTTCAGGACAAGATCGACGCGAAGGCTCTCGCCGCGGCCCTTCGCTCCGTCGCCGCCAACAAGTCGCCGCCCGAGCCCTAGTGTCCTGGAACAGAAGTTCGCTTCCACGAAACCGGACGCTCTTCGCGCCATGCTTCTTCTCGCCTCCTCACCAACTGCCAGGGAGGTTGCTTCGTCGGCACTCCTCGCCTGACCCAAACATCGCCTCGGTCCGTGTTCGCGAACTTCTGTTCCAGGACACTAGCCCGCTCGATTCGCGAAACGGGTGGCGAGGCGGTCGCGACCATGCGCCGGCGACTGGCGTCTGTCGGACCTCCTCGCGGCGGGGTAGAAGGGTTCGCGGCCGCTTTCCTGTGCCGGAGTGATCCCATGCGCTTCGCTTCCACGTGGCTCGCCTCGTCCACCCTGCTGTTCGTCGCGGCGGGCAGCGCATCGGCGCAAGGCGATCGCGTCCATCTCCTCTCGCGCGTCAACTCCTACGACGGCGGCGGCAGCAGCGGCTTCGACTACAACGACGTCCTCGGCTACCGAGCGGCGGACGGCCGTGAAGTGGCGCTGCTCGGCACCTGGAATGGAACGTCGTTCATCGAGACCACCGATCCGACCAACCCGGTCGAGCTCGCGTACATCACCCACAGCGGCTCGCTCTGGAGCGACATGTCCGTCTGGCAGGACTATGTCTACGTCGTGACCGATCAGTCGGCGGGCGGTGGACTCCAGATCATCGACGTCTCCGATCTCTCCAACATCCACGTCGTGTCGAGCTATCTCGGATTCAACACGGCGCACAGCATCTTCGTCGACCAGAGCCGCGGCCACCTCTACGTCTGCGGCAGCGATGTCGGCCTGCTGATCCTCGACCTCGCCAATCCCACCGCGCCCGTCCTGCTCGCGAGCTACGGGAACCAGTACGTCCACGAGGCCACGGCGCAGAACGGACTCGCCCACTTCTCGGAGATCTACGCCGGGACCTTCCGATTGGTCGACGTGAGCGCGCTGCCCACGCTGACGACGCTCGACGCGATCACGACTCCCGCCAGCTTCACCCACAGCAGCACGGTCGACGAAGCCGACGCGATCGTCGGCGTGACCGACGAAATTCGCGGCGCGAAGCTCGCGCTCTACGACGTGACCGATCCGTCGAACATCACGCTGCGCAGCACGTTCGTCGAGAATCCCGCAGGGATCCTGCACAACGTCTTCATCGCGGATGGCATCGCGCAGCTCTCGGCCTATGCCGAGGGCTACGTCGCGCTCGATGTGAGCGACCCCGACCATCCGATCCGGCTCGGCAGCTACGACACGTGGGCGGGCGGCTCCGGCAACTACAACGGCGCGTGGGGGGTCTACCAACAGCCCTCCGGAACGATCTACATCAGCAACATCGAGGACGGGCTCTGGGTCTTGAGCCGTGCGACGCGAGTCGACCATGCGACCTTGCCCGACACGCTCGACGAGTCGGGCCCCTACGTCGTGACCGCTCGCATCACCCCCTCCTCGGCGGGCGGCGGCGTGACGAGCGCGACGGTCGACTACTCGCTCGACGGCGGCACGAACGTCGTCTCCCTCGCCATGGCGCCGACCGGCAACCCCGACGAGTGGTCGGCGGCGATCCCGGGACAGCTCCACGGAACGACCCTCGAGTACCAGATTCGGGCGAGCGACTCGCTCGGCACGAGCGTCGGGCCGGCCAATCCTGATGGGCGCTTCGTCTTCAGCGTCGGCGAGCGGACGCTCCTCTATGCCGAGCACTTCGACGGCGCCACCGATGGCGGGTTCACCCATGGCAGCAACTCGGGCAGCGACGACTGGGAGCGCGGCGTTCCAGCCCGCAAGCTCCTCGATCCCTACCGCACGACCTCCGGCAACTCCTGTTTCGGCAACGACCTCGGCATTTTCGGCGACGGCCTCTACTCCGACAGCAGCGACAACTGGCTCGAGTCTCCGACGATCGACTTGAGCGACGTCCACGGAACGCGCCTGCGCTTCCAGCGCTGGCTGCGCGTCGCCGACTCGGCGCACGACGTCGCGAGCGTCGAAGTGAATGGCGTCGAGGTCTGGCGCAACGCCACGAACGGCGGAACGCTCGACACGCTGGATGCCGAGTGGGCCACCGTCGATCTCGACGTGTCGGCCGCGGCCGATGGCGTGGCCACGACGCACGTCCGATTCCGGCTCCAGAGCGACGCGAGCGTGACGCACGGCGGCTGGAACGTCGACGACGTCGAGCTCTACACGGTTTCGACCTGCCGCCCGGTCGAGATCTACGGAAGTGGCGTCGCGGGCAGCGGCGGATTCGTGCCGCAGCTCGCCACGGTGGGCGATCCGAAACTCGGCAATCCATCGTTCGAACTGAACGGCTCGGACCTGCTCGGTGGCGCGCCTGGCGTGCTGCTCGTCGGGTTCGCCCGCGCCTCGATCCCGGTCAAGGGGATCGTCATGCTGGTCGACCTCGCTCCACCCGCCTTCACCGTCTACGTCACGGCGAGCGGGCCGGTCGGCGTCGCCGGCGCTGGCACGATCGCGGTCGACGCCGAGATCGACGACGACCCGTCGCTGCTCGGGATCGAGGTCGATGTGCAGCTGTGGATGGCCGACCCGGCAGGCCCGAAGAAGCTCTGCGCATCGGCAGGCCTCGCCTTCGTCATCTGCCACTGAACGGCGCCAAGGACCTCCGCGAGCGGTTCGTTCAGGGGAGGTCCGGCGTCTCCGGCTGCCTCAACAACGCGGCGTCGAGCCGCACGTCGGTCAGCGACAGCAGGAACTCGCGCAGCGCGGACAGCGCTTCCGCCGAGAGGCGGATCGGCGACAGCGTTCGTTCGGGCGAGTGCGACGGCACCGCCTGCTCGAGCGTGTTGTAGTACTCCAGGACATCGTCCAGAGTCGCGAACTGGCCCTGGTGCATGTACGGCGGACTCTGCGCGACATTGCGCAACGTCGGCGTCTTGAACTCGCTCCAGCCGTCGCCGGTGCGCAGCAGGTAGCGCAACTTGTCTTGTGACGCTCCCTCCGGCGCATCGGAGAAGCCTCCGATTCCATTGAACGGATCGGCCAACACGATCGGGACTCCGCCGTGGCGACCGGCGTCGCGGCGCGGCTCGCCGCTGCGCGTCGGGACTCGGTTGTCGTGGAACTCGCGATCGGAGAAGGTCGGGCCGCTGTGGCATAGCACGCAGCGCGCCTCGCCCACGAAGAGGCGCAGCCCCTCGCGCGCCAGCGGGCTCAGCGTGCGTTGCTGATCGAGGTTTCCTGAGCGCACGCCGGCGATGAAGTCGTCGAATGGCGCCGAGCGCGAGAGCAGTCGTCGTTCGTAGGCAGCGAGCGCCTTGCCGAAGTTCACGAAGACCCGGTCGATGGCCAGCTGATCGGCGGGCGCCATCGCAGCCCATTCCGGGTCGCCGGGCCGTCCGCTGCGAGGAAAGCGCGACTCGGCGCCAAGCTCCGGCAGCGGGCCGAAGATCGTCTCATAGGCGCCCTTCAGGCGGCGATCGTCGTCGAGCGCGTGCGCGATCGCGAGGCGGGACGTCGCGTGCTCGCGCGGATCCTCGAGCGGTCGCAGCGCCTGGCTCCAGAGCGTGTCGGCGCGCCCGTCCCAGAACCACCAACGTTGGTAGGCGACGTTGTAGAGCGACAGCGTGTGGCGCTCGAGCGGCGTTCCGCTCTTGCCTCGGGCCTCGCCGAAGGGTTTGCCATCGGCGAACGCGAGTTCCGGCTGATGGCAGGTCGAGCACGCCACGTCGCCGGAGGCGGAGAAGCGCTGGTCGAAGAAGAGGTACTGCCCGAGGCGCGCCGCACGCGGATCGTCGGCGAACTCGTTGGTCGGGTCGGGCGGCGGATCGGGCAGCGGCGAGAGCTTCAGGACGGCGCGCAGCTCCTCGGGCGTGAACCCCTCGATCGAGAGAGGCGCGGCAGCGCCGACCTTGGGCGCGTCGGGCGCGTTGGGCGCAACCGGCGGCGGCGCTTGCGAGCTCTCGCAACCGCCGGCCGCCGCGACCATCGCCAGCGCGAAGCAGGAGGCGCGCCTCATCTCAACATGATCGCGAACTCGACCCGTTCCGACACGCCGCTCGCCATCACGTCGAGGAAGAGCTGCCAGGAGCCCTCCATGTGGAGCATCATTCCGCTCACGAGATAGTGGCCTGGCGCCGTCTCGACCGTTTGCGGCCGACGGTTCATGCCATGCATGTGTTCGGGCATCCAGGCGCTCGCCTGGAGCATCGCGCCAGCGAGCGGCGGATCGCTCGCTCGACCTTCCGCGCGTCCGCGATAGAGGAGCACTTCGATCTGGAAGAGCTCGTTCACCGGCACGCTGTCCGCCACCGGACGCCATGCGGCGGTGAACGCGCCGGTCGGACTCGCTGCGACCTGGTATCCCGCCGCCACGAGCGCGTCGAGCGGAGAGCCCGCGAGCCCGCTCGCGCCTTCGACCGGCGATTCGACGGGCGATTCGACCGGCGATTCGACCGGCGAGTCGTTCCTCGCGACGTCGGGCGTACGGCACCCTGCGCACGTCAGCACGAGGAGCAGATCGATGCGTCGCGGCAGCGCGTTCATTTGGATTTCGCGTTGGCGACGACGAAGTCGACCAACTCCTGGCACTGAAAGAATCCGGTCCACATGTTGTGGCCCTGCCCCTCGGGGATGAGCAGCTGCATTGCGCCGCCAAGGGCCTCGTAGCGCTTGCGCAACTCACCGGAGTTGGCTTCGAGCGGGACCACGCGGTCGCAATCGCCGTGGATCGCGAAGAGGGGCACCTTCGCCTTCGCCAAGGCGGCGAGACGGTCGATCGGGTTGTGGTCCGAAAGCTGCGCCGTCAACTCCTCCGGCTTCAGTCGAAACGCCGCACTCGCCTCGGCCACGCCGGGGTAGCTGCTGATGTTGCAGACCGGGTAGACCCCCGCGAAGCCGCCGACGCTGCCGGCGTTCTCGACGGCCCATCCAAGCGCCATGAGCCCACCGCGACTGCGCCCCAACATCACCGGCTTCAGCGCAAAGCCGCGCTTCTCGGTCAGCTCGCGATGGAAGGCCGAGTAGAGCGCGCGCCCATCGGGGCTGCCGTACGACTCGCCCACATCGATGCCGGCGACCGCAATGCCCGCCTTGGTGAAGCGCTCGAACATCCAGAGCTCTTCGCCGGCGGGGAGGTCGGGAAGCGTCGGGGCGTACCAGACCCACGGCGTCGCGACGTCGGGGATCCTCTTGCCGGGCGGGATGATGAACGCCGTTCGCCCTTCGACTCGAAACAGCTCGCCTGCCATTGGCAGTGGCTTCTCGGGCGGCGGTAGGTCCGCCGACTGAGCGCCCACGAAGGTTGCACCCCAGCCGATCGAGATCGTTGCCAGGATCCGCGCCGTTCGCTGCATCGATCAGGCTCTTGGGAGAGTTGCACCGAACCGCCGTCGCGCGGCGGCTCCGGTCGCGGACCGCCGCGATCCGTCGCGACGCTTATTGGCACTCAGGTCCGAGGAAGCGGATCACCATCGCGTTGCTGAGGGTCAACCTGGGGTTGGTCGCCGACTTCGCTTGCGCCACCTGCCACACCGTGTCGAGCGCTTCGTTCGCTCCCGTGGGCGCGACGTCGGTCAGGACGGCGTCACCGTTGGCATCGAACGTCCCCGAGGCGACCACCTGGAAGCCGGCGGTGAGCGAGGTCTCGACGAGGCGCGGATCGTCGACCGGACGAGGGTCGAGGATGAAGGCGCCGGGCTCCGAACTGAGCAGGACGAGGTAGGCGCCCTTCGGCTCGCCGTGGAGTTCCATCGTGCCCGTCTCGCCCTGCCGCAGCACGGCCGGAGCCCGAAGGCTCAGCGTTCGGACGTCGTAGGTGGCGAGCACGCCCAGATCGCTCCAGCACGCGAGGTCTTGGCCGTTCGGAGCGAGCTCCAAGCCGCGTGGGCGCGGCCCTTCGAGCAGTGCGACGGTGGGGCCGACGAAAGGCGGCTCGACGATGACGCTCTCGACCAGCGGGCCGCCGGTCGACCAGAAGAGGCGCAGCCCGGTCGAATTCAAGGCGAGGCTGGTGAGGCCGTCGCCGACGTCGATCGCGTCAACCTCGGCGAGCGTTGCCGCATCGAGGATGTGGATTCCGGGCGCGACGTTGGTGCCGACGTAAAGACGGGAGGAGTCCCAGCTGACCGCCAGTCCCACGACTTCGCCGGCGAGCGAAACGGCGCTGCTGGTGGGGGGCGTCGTCAGGTTCACCAGATCGAGTCGATGAACGGTGGTCGCCCCGGCCACGGTCTCCGCGACCCAGCCCACCTCGGAATCGCGATCGCTGACGACGAGGGCGTCCCGCGCGATCGTCGGCAACAGCGTGGTGAGCGAGCGGCTGACAGGGTCGAAGTGGACCACGCCGTTCGCCGTCACGATCAGCAGCGTGTGTTCGGCCGCTTCCGCGAGCGCGAAGGGAGCGCTCGGCAGGCGGATCGAGGAGCGCTCGATCATCGTCACCGGATCGAACGTCGACAAGCGTCCGCGCGCGCTGATCGAAACGTACAGCGAGCGACTGCACGCCTCGTAGAGGAGGCCGCCGACACTCTGTCCGGCGCTTGGCACGTCGAACTGCAACTGGCCGTCGGCCGCGTCGAGGACGACGAGACGGCCGCTCGCCGCATCGCCCGCGCAGAAGCGATTGCGTTCCGGGTCGGTCGCCAACGCGCCGAAGTCGGCGAGGCCGCCGATCGAGCGCGCCCGGTTCGAGGTGCCGTTGCCGCAGGCTGGAAGGGCGAGCGGCAGCGCGAGGAGAAGCATCGAGCGGCGATCGAATCGGCCATGGCTGCGGCGATGCATGCGGCGACTCTCCAGGATGGACCGATCCAGCACTTCGAACTCGAAGGAATAGCCGCTCGTGGCGCGTTGCCAATCACGGAAATATCACCGCGCCGACGACCGCGAAAGGGCCGCATCCGCAGTCAAACGGCGCGGCGCGCTGCCTTCCGATCGATCCGTTGACTCCGTTCGCGCGGCGGCCACGATGCCGGCGGAAGTCGGTACGGGTACTTTGCGCAAGCGAGGTCCCAATGGAGGAGGCGACGGTGGCGACCATCCTGAACGCGATCGGTCGGACTCCGCTGATTCGCCTGCAACGGTTGGCGCCGCGCTCCTCCGCCGACGTCTACCTCAAGCTCGAGTACTTGAACCCGACCGGCTCGTACAAGGACCGGATGGCGTTGGCCATGGTCGATGCCGCGGAGGCGCGAGGCGACCTGCGGCGCGACATGGTCGTGCTCGAATGCACTGGAGGAAGCACTGGCTCGTCGCTCGCGTTCGTCTGCGCTGCCAAGGGGTACCCGTTTCGCGTCATCTCGTCGGACGCCTACGCGCGCGAGAAGCTCGAGATGATGCGGGCGTTCGGCGCCGATCTGATCGTCGAGCCGAGCCGCGAGGGGCGAGTGACCCCGGACCTCTGGCCTCGAATGCTGGCGCGGGCGGATGCGATCCGCGTCGATCCGAACGTCTACTACACCGACCAGTTCCGGAACCACGATGCGCAGGCCGGCTACGCGCGGATCGGCGACGAGATTGTCGAGGCGCTCCCGCGAGTGGATGCCTTCTGCGGCATGGTGGGGACGGCCGGAATGTTGATGGGGGTCGGACGAGTGCTGCGGCGACGCGACCCCGACGTGCGCGTCGTGGCGCTCGAGCCATCGACCTCGGCGGTCCTATCGGGATCGCCGCCGGGCGCCCATCGAGTGGATGGCACCGGCGCCGGCTTCGTTCCACCGCAGTTCGATCGCTCGGTGGCCCGCGAGGTGCGCGCGCTCGATGAAGCGAGCGGACGAGCGCTGGCGCGCCGATTGGCTCGCGAGGAAGGCGTCTTCGCCGGCACCTCCACCGGCATGAACGTCCTGGCGGCGCTCGCGCTCGCGGCGGAACTCGGGCCGGGCCGCATCGTCGTCACCGTCGCTTGCGACAGCGGACTCAAGTACCTCGCGGGTGATCTGTTCAGCGATCGAACGTAGTGTCCAGATCCGTCGGGCGGATGGCAGCCGCCGTGCTCTTGGCAGAAACGAGGAAGAGTTGCCGGAAACCCAGGCGGCGGTCTGCGAGAAGTGCGAGCGGCTGATCCTGCGCAGTCACGCCGTCTGCCCGTTCTGCGGCGCGCGTCGTCATGGCTGGCGCGGCGCCGAGCGGCTGCGACGCTGGATCGACGGCCGCTCGATCACCGATCTGCTCGTCGCCGCCAACGTGGTGATCCACCTCGTGGCGCTCGTCCTGAGCGGCAAGTCCGTGCTCGCGCCGTCGGTCGGCGGGATCTTCGGATTCCTCGGCCCGCGAATCGAGGTCTCGATGTTCCTCGGCGCACTCGACCCGTTCGCGGTGCTCCATGACGGCGAAGTGTGGCGCTTGCTGACGGCGGCGTTTCTGCACGCCGGCATCCTGCACATCGCGTTCAATCTCTCCTCGCTGCGTGCGATCGGGCCGCTGCTCGAAGCGGAGTACGGCGCGTTTCGATACGCCATCGTCTACCTCGGCTCCGCCCTGCTTGCGTCGCTGACGTGCGTCGTTTTCAACTCCGGCGGACTCGGCGCGAGCGGCGCGATCTTCGGGTTGCTCGGAGCTGGATGGGCGCACGGAAAGTGCCGCGGCGGCGTCTGGGGCGCGCAGGTGCGCCAGCAATTTCTCCGTTGGGCGGTCAGCGGAGTGGTCTTCACGCTGTTCATGAGCCAGAGCGTCTCCGTCCCGGGCCACCTCGGCGGACTCGCCGGCGGTGCGCTCCTCGGTTGGCTGCTCTCGCCACGCCATCGCCGGGCGACGACCGCGCGCGACCGGCCATGGATCACCGTCCTCGGCGGAACGCTGCTCGCGTGCGTGCCGATCGCGTTTGCGCTCGATCTCGGCTTCGGGCTCCTCGCGCCTTCGCGCGCCTCGATTCCGTTCCTCGTGGGTGGAGGCGAGCGGCTCGATCGTTGGCCGCTCGAACGGGTCGATCTCGCCGCGATCGGCGCGACGCACGGATCGATCGGCTTCCCGCGGGGCTGGGAATCACGCAGCAACGACGCCGTGCATCAGCTCGTGTTCGACGGCGGATTCGGGATGAACGTCTCGGTCTCGCTCTCGCAAGGCGGCTTCGAAGCGCTCGACCGCGCGGGCTTCGCGAAGTGGGCGGCGGGGGAGGGCGCCACGCTCCTCGCGGAGGTCGATGCGGCGAGCGCGCAGGAGTGGAGCTCGCTCGACGGCGAGGCTCGGATCGAAGCAAGCGGCAATCGCCTGCGGTTCCACGTTCGCCGCCGCGGCGATGGTCAGGTCCTGCTGGTCCGCTCGTGCGCGGCCGCGGCGGCGCCGGCGAGCTGGCGCGCGTTGCACGCGAACGTCGTCGCGTCGCTGCGATGGGACGGCTGAGAGCGGGTCGGCTCGAGGCGAGTGGGGAATGCGCGGCCTCAACGCGCGACGAGTCGCGCCTCGAGTTCCTTGATCTCGTCGCCGCGGCGGACGCTGACCTTCAAGGTGTCGCCGGGCTGGTGGGACTTGAGGAGATCGCTGTAAGCGCGCAGGTCGCTGATCGCCACGCCGTCGATCGCGACGATCACGTCGCCCGCGGCGATCCCAGCGAGTTGCGCCGGACTCCCGTCGATGACGGAAGCGACCTTCACTCCTGGCCCGGCGAACTCGAACTCCGGCATCGTCCCGAGGCTCACGCGACGAGCGTCGCTACGCGGTGGGGCCGCGATCGGCTTCTCGGGCGCCGCGCCGACGGCGGGCAACGTCGACGTCATCGGTTCCGGACGCTCCGACAAATAGACCGCCGTCTCGCGCAACCACGTGCCGACCTTGACGAGTCCTTCGATGTCGACCTTGCTCGCGACGTCGGTCGGTCGGTGGTAGTCGGCATGGGGGCCGGTGAAGAGCTGTACTGCGGGAACGCCGATCTCATGGAACGCGACCTGATCGCTGCCGCCTGGATCGTCCGCAACGCAGGTCGACTCGACGCCGGTCGTGAAACCGACGCCCATCGCGATGTGCCGCCACTCGGTTGCCGTTCCGGCGCCAAGGACGAGGAGCTTCTTCTCGCCAAGGCGGCCGACGGAGTCGAGGTTGACCGCGGCGAACGGCCGCTGCGCCGTCGAGTTCTTCACGAAATGGCGCGAGCCCTTGAGCCCCCATTCCTCGCCGCTGAGGGCAGCGAAGAGCAGCGTGCGCGCCGGCTTCAGTTCCGTACCGAGGATGCGCGCCACCTCGAGCAGCACGGCCACTCCCGATGCGTTGTCGTCGGCGCCGGGATGCAGCTTGCCGGCCTGCCCTTCGCGGACATCGGGCCAACCAAGCCCTAGGTGGTCGTAGTGAGCGCACAGGACGACGCACTGCCCGGCGAATGCCGGGTCGTGACCCGGGAGCACTCCGATCACGTTGCGAAGGGTCACCGGTTTCCCGTCGGGCCCACCCTCTTCGGTCCACGGGTCGAACCACGAGCCGGAAGTTCCGCCCGGCTGCAGCCCGGCGTCGAGGAACGCCTTCGCGATGAAGTCGGAGCTGCGGTCGAGTCCAGCCGTCCCGACGCCGCGTCCCTCCTGCGCCTCGTCGGCGAGGAAGTTCACCGTCGCGCTCATGCGCGCGGGATCGACGACCGGAGCGAGCTTCGCAAGCGCCGTCCGCGCCGCGAGCTTGCCACGGGGGGGCTTCGACGTGGCTCCCGCACCGACGAATCGGACGAGCGGTGCAGTGTCGGCGGGCCACGTGCCCTTGACGACGTTGTCGGGCGCTTCGCCATGGAACGCCAGGAATGAGTACTTGCCGTAGTGGGGGAGCTTGCGCGCGAGTCCGGGCAGCGCTTCCGCGACGTCAGACCCGACCCAGCCGGCCGTGAGCTTCTCGTTCTGCGGGTGGCGAGCGACGTAGGCGAACGAGTGGGCGGCGCGCGGCACGAACTCGACGCCGAAACGAGCCTGCGATTGGTCCACCGTCGCGCCGAGCGCGGTCAGGCTCGCGAGGATCGCGGGACCGAAGCGGTTCGATGAGCCGAGCACCCACACCGTCCGGCCTTCGGGCAGCGATTCGATCTGGTCCTCCTCGACGATCTCGACCGCCTTGCCACCGGCGGCCCAGCTCTCCGCGAAGCGATTCCACTCCGCGGCCAGAGGCGCTCCCTTGGCAGGAACGATCAGCGTGAGCTGCTCGGCGCCGAACATCTCTCCGAGCGTCGGCGGAGTCTCGGAGGCGTCGAGTCGACGGAAGAGATCGAACTCCGGATCGACGTCGATCCGGACGATCGCGCGTTCACCAGCCGGCAGCGCCAACACGCTCTTCGCACCATCGAGACGAAGTTGCACCGTCTCCGCGTCGGCGCTTCCCGCGTACGTGATCGCGACGGGAACCACGACGCCGCGGTAGGGCTCGCCGCCTTGCGTCTGCTCGAACGTGAGCAGCAGCGCGCCGTCGCTTCCCGCTGCAACGTCGAGGGACAAGGCGAGCGCGCCCGTGCGGCGAACCCATTGCTCGAAGAACGGCGCAAGGTCCTCGTGTGCGACCTCGGAGAAGAGCGCTTCGACGTCGCTCCACGCCGCGACCTTGAATCGGTGGCGCCGATAGAAACGCTGCAGCCCGTCCACGAACGCTGCGTCGCCGAGCCGCATCCGGAGCATGTGCCAGAGCATGAGGCACTTGCCGTAGCCGACCGCCTGCGTCGCGGCCGAGTGGCGCGAACGGAACTCCGAGAGCGGGAAGTCCCGCGACTCGCCGACGTAGCTCTGGTAGCCCTTCAGCGCGTCGTTGCGGTACTCCGTGCCGCGCCCCTGGCCTTCGCGGATCAGGTGGTCGGCGAGGTACGCGGTGAGCCCTTCGCACCAGTTCCCCTTCGACCAATCGACGTAGACCGAGTTGCCCCACCAGTTGTGCAGGATCTCGTGCGGATAGGAGGAGTGGAGGATGAACGGCAGTCGGATCACCTGCGGGCCGAGCAGCGTGAACGACGGCATTCCGTAGCCGGTCTCCCAGAAGTTCTCGACCAGCGCGAACTTCTCGAACGGGTAGGGGCCGATGAGCTTGCGGTACATCTCCAGGTACTGCGCCGTCGCCTCGAGGTACTTCGACGCGAGGTTCTGGTCGGGGGTGCGCAGGAACGCCTGTGCGAGAGCGTTCTCGGTGGCGCGTTCGTAGGTCGTGAACTGCGCGGCGATCAGGTAGGCCTCTTCCATCGGGTGAGGGCAATCCCACGTGACGACTCGTCGCCCCGGCGTGGGCAAGGCCGGTCCGGCCGCGACGACGTCGTGTCGCGTGCGGCGGCCCTGGCTCACGACCTCCCACGCCTCCGGAACGTCGGCCGTCAGCCGGAACGTCATCAGCTCCTCGCCGATGACGGGAAGCCACCACGTCGATCCGGAGAGGACGACTCCCTCGGAAGAGATCGTTCCGGGGGTCGAGTCGAAGCTCCTCGCGTACTCCTCGCCACCGGTGACGATCGGGTGATCGATCGTGCCCGCAAGTCGCAGCGAGAGCGTGCCATCGCTCGGCCATTGCGTCGCACCGCTCGTCGGGCGTGCCTCCCAGGTCTTCACGCGAACGGCGAGCGCGGTCTCCTCGTCGTCCGTTACCGTCCCGTCGTGCAGCGGGCGAACGCTCCACGACGCGTCCGCCGACTCGACCGCGAGCCCGGCGTGGAGCCGAAACCGGAACGGCAGCGAGCGCAGCGCCACGGGCAGCGTGATCGTGTCGCTCCCCTCGATCCGGTGCGCGTCGGGGTCGAGCCGCACCGACACGTCGTGGTGGACGTGTTCGGGTGCTGCGGCAGGAGCGGTCACGGCTGCACGCTCCTCGCTTGCCGGTTCGGAGCGGCATGCGAAGGCGGCGAAGGCGAGGACCGCAAGGAAGGCGAAGGAAGTCTGCTGGCGAGTGCGCATCGAGGGCTCCGATCGGGTCGAGGATGGTAGCCCTGTGACCGGCAGATCGGACGCCCACCCCGCCACCAGAAGAGTCGGTGCTGCGCGCGCGGATCGCCGTAGATTCACTCCGACCCAACGAGGTCGCCGCCGATGACGCATGCCTTCGCCGCCTTCTCCGCCACGACACCCCTCGCGCCGCACACCATCGAGCGCCGCCGCCCCGGCCCGACCGACGTGGCGATCGACATCGCGTTCTGCGGCGTCTGCCACTCCGACCTGCACTTCGTGCGCGGCGATTGGGGCCCGATCCCGTACCCCGCGATCGCCGGACACGAGATCGTCGGGCGCGTCACGGCGGTCGGCGCGCAGGTGACGACGCACAAGGTCGGCGACACGGTGGGAGTGGGCTGCATGGTCGACTCCTGCCGCACCTGTCCATCGTGCCGGGAGCACCTCGAGAACTATTGCGTCGGCGGTGGTTTCGTCGGTACCTACATGGGCGTCGACAAGCACACGGGCGGTCCGACCTACGGCGGTTACACGACCGACATCACCGTGGACGAAGCATTCGTCCTGAAGATGCCGCGCAACCTCGACCTCGCCGCCGCCGCACCGCTCCTCTGCGCCGGCATCACCACGTACTCGCCGTTGCGCCACTGGAAGGTCGGCCCCGGCTCCAAGATCGGCGTCGTCGGGCTCGGCGGCCTCGGCCACATGGGGGTGAAGCTCGCCGCGGCAATGGGGGCCGAGGTCGTCGTCTTCACGACGTCGCCCGGCAAGGTGGCCGATGCCAAGGCCTTCGGTGCCCATGACATCGTCCTCAGCCACAAGCCCGACGAGATGGCGCGCCATGCGGGCCGGCTCAGCTTCATCCTCGATACGGTCGCCGCGCCGCACGACCTCGATCCGCTGCTCGCCTGCCTGACGCGGGACGGCACCCTTTGCCTCGTGGGAGTGCCGGCCACGCCGCATCCGTCCCCCGGCGTCTTCCCGCTGATCATGGGACGCAAAGCGATCGCCGGTTCGCTGATCGGCGGCGTCCGCGAGACGCAGGAGATGCTCGACTTCTGCGCCAAGCACCGGATCACGGCCGACATCGAGCGGATCACGATGCAGTCGATCAACGGCGCCTACGAGCGCATGCTGAAGGGCGACGTCAAGTACCGCTTCGTGATCGACCTGCAGTCGCTTCGCTGAGAGGCCCTACTCGAGTCCCGCCTTCTTCATCGCGAGCGCGACGTCGTAGTCGTCACGGCGCGCGCGGCGGCCGAGACGGGCGTTGGCCTCTTCGTCATCGAGGAACCGCTCCTTGGTCGGGTCCCAGCGCAGCTTGCGCCCAAGCTTCATCGAGAGCCACGCGATGTAGCAAGCGGTCAGACTGCGCGCGGACTGCGCGATCGGCGCCACCGGCTCGCGACGATCACGGATGCACTCGATCCAGTTGACGTAGTGGTTGCGACTCGGCGGGAGGACGATCGCGCGCTCGCCAAGCGGCTCGAGGATCTTCGCGTCGCTCGCCCGCAGCGCGCGGCTGACCGCGGCGGACGGCGCGTTCGGGTCGCTCGCGGTCGCAGTCGCCTCCCCGCGCGCGCAGAAGAGTGTCCCTTCGTCCCCTTCGAATTCGAGTCCGACGGCGAAGCCATCGTCGATCACGACCCTCACCTCATCGCGATAGGTGAGCTCGACGTGGTAGCCACGATGGACGGTCCAGACGTCGTCGGTCATGAAGTCGGCGCGCCCCTCGGCGGTGAGCGGCCCGCCGAGCTCCTCTCCCATCGCCCACTGCGCGATGTCGACGTGGTGAGCGCCCCAGTTCGTGATCATCCCGAGACCGAATGCCTCGGTGGTGATCCAGCCGGGGCGACCTTCGAGAGTGCCCTGGGGGTGGACGCGCCCCTCCATGTAGGGCTGCTCCGGTGCGGCGCCGAGCCACCGTTCGTAGTCGAGATTCGGCGGCACCTCCATCGGCGCCGGCTTGCGGCCGCTCGGCACATCGACGCCCAGCCCGATCCGGATCGAGCGGAGGCGGCCGATCCGGCCATTGCGCACTGCCGCTGCCGCGATCCGGAACGCGCTCCACGGCTCATCAGATCGCTGCTGCGAACCGGTCTGGAGCACCACACCCTTCGCCAGCACCGCCTTGCGCAGCGCGATCGCTTCGGAGACGTCGTAGGTGATCGGCTTCTGGACGTAGAGATGTTTGCCGGCGATGGCCGCTTCGATCGCGACGATCGCGTGCGTGTGGTCGGGCGTGCTGACGACGACGGCGTCGATCTCCGGCAGCGCCAGCAGCTCGCGGTGATCGCGACACGCGCGGACGGCGACGTTCGCCTCGCCCTGCTTCCGATAGAACTCCTCGGCGAGCTGCTTCGCCGCGGCGAGGCGCGTCGTATCGAGGTCACACACCGCGACGACGCGGGCGAGCGGCACCTTGAGGATGGCCTGCAGGTCGCCGCGCCCCATCCTGCCGCAGCCGATCTGCGCGACCTGGATCGTTCCGAGCGCAGAGTTGCGGCGCGCGCGCGGGTTCGCGTTCAGCAGGGGAGCGAGACTCGGCGCGACCAGCAGGCCGGCGCCCCCGCGTGCAGCGGTCAGGAGGAAGTGGCGTCGCGTCTGCTGATTCATGGTCGGGTCACACCTCGGCGCTGCCTTCGGACCCGCGCCGCCGCCGCGGCGCACGGCCTCGATCACTCCTTGCGAGTCAGCTTGAACGAGTCGACGCGGAAGGCGGCCTGGCCGCGCGAAGCGCGCAGCTCGGCGATCAGGTCCACGTCGCCGATCTCTTCGTCGACCTCGAACTCGTAGTCGATCGCCCGGAAACCCGTGGTGCCGACCAGCGCGAGCTCGCGCCCCTTGACGCCGACGCGCAATCCGCAGCCCTTGCCGGGCGCGTCGTTGCCCTCCTCGAGCGCGACGACGCTGTCGAGCTTCACCATCCCGTGCAGCTTGTACTTGCCGCGCGGCAGCAGGACGCTCTTGCGCCATGACGCCACGCAGACCTTGCTGCGACCGCACTTGATGACCATGCACATCTGGGTGTCGACCTCGCGCTGGTCGAGCTGCGCGTCCTCGCACTCCGACGCCGCGCGCCACTTGAGCAGCTTCACCGGGGTGCCTTCGGTGAAGACGAGCGGCTTGGGCTCGGGCGCACTCTTCTGTTCTTTCAGGCTCTTCTCGCGCGCCTCGAGCTGCTCGCCGAGCGACTTCACGCGATCACCGAACGCGCGACCCGCCGGCTTGTTCCAGGCGGTGATGACCGGCTTCAGTCGGTCGTGCACGTCATCGATCTGCTTCTCGAGTCGCTTCGCGTTGAAGAGCGGCAGCAGATCGGCGACCTTCTTGCGGTAGGCGGCGCGCCACTCGGGATTGCGCATGACCGCACCGGCGAGGATCGCCGAAGGATGGTCGAGGACCGACGCGCCGGGGTCGTTCAGGATCTGGTCCATTCCGTGCGGGATGAAGTGCGCCTTGCCGTGGTTCGGCTCGAAGTAGACACGGTAGTTGTTCTTGTTGACGCAGTAGCCGTCCCAGTGGGCGAGCATGAGCTCGAGCGCCATGAAGGACAGGAACTCGTCGAGATCGACGCGCTCCGGGATCAGTTGCCAACGTCTCGCGACGTCCGGCTCGCGGCACGCCGCGAACAGCTGGTGCAGGTCGTCGTGCCGCGCCTTGTCCTTGCCGACGTCCTTCTCGAGGTCGACGTCGATGTCCTGGCAGAAGCCGCCGTCGTAGAGGCTGCCCGTGTTCAGAGGATCCTTGTCGTCGTCGGGGAACCAGCGTTTGACGAAGCGCTTGTCGAATCCCTCCTTCAGGACGTAGATGCCAAGATCGCGGTCGCCCGCCGTGACGCGCGCATGAGTGACCCGGGTCGCGGCGAGGCCCGCCGCGCGGAAGACTTCCGACCCGATCCACTCGTGCAGGAAGCTGTCGTCCTGGACCGCGGTGTTCAGGTGGAACTTCTTCAGCCCGTGGAACTCGTCCTTGCCGTCGAACTTGTCCATGTTCAGGGTGAAGCCGGGCTTCCAATCGTCGAACTCGCGGAAGCTGCCGGCCGCGCCCTTGAGCTTGATGCCGACGCCTTCGTAAACGACTTTCCCGTTCTCGCGGATCTTGCATGGAGCGTATTGGCGAGGAGCGGAGCGGAGCGATTCGATGGCGTCCGGCTCGAGCAGGATCTCGAGTTTCGGAATCACGCCCTTCTTGAAGAACTCGTCACTCGGATCGACGGCCTGCTTGCCGTCCTTCGCGGTGGGCGCGGTCGGCGGCGCGTCCTGCGCCACCATCGGCCACGCAGCGCACATCCACGCGACGAGCGACAAGAGCCGCGTCCGCCCGTGGAACCTGGAGGAGCCGTTGCCGCCGAGGCGGAAACCGTCGGTCATCGCCCGTTCACCTGTCGCGAGGCTCGGACTTCATCGCGAGCCCCACGCTCGCGACGAGACGACGGTACTTGCTGGCGGTCGCCGGCTGAAGGGCCTGGTCGGAGATCAGGCGCTTGAACGAGGTCGGGAGTGCACCGCGGAACTTGAGCTCGCAGATGACGAGGCCGGCGAGCAGGTCGTCGCCGCGATCGACGCGCGCGACCGCATACCCTTGCTCGACCGTGCCGCGAACCTCGCGGTCGAGCGTCAGGCGGTGTGGCCCCGACTCGCTGGCTCCGAAGAATGCGGTCCGTCGATAGGTGAGCCGGCAGACCGGGCGCAGCGCGTGGAGGCGGACCCCTTCGAGGAAGAAGGCGGCGGCGGCGCGCGACTCATCGTCGCTCCGAATCGTCGAAGGCGAATCCGCGAGCAGCTGCGAGAGTTGGTCGCATGAGGTCGCGCAACGTCGCTTGCGAACGGTGTCGCCGCGCCGGATCTTGCGCTCGAGCCAGGTCACCGTCGACTCCGAGTAGCGCCGAACGCGGTGCTTGGCGCCGCCGAGCGCGGGCACGCCGTGAAACACGCCGAAGCGCGGAGTGTCGAGGTAGAGCGTCGTCACGTCATAGACGGGGTTCTCGGGCGACGCGCCGTTGGGATCGGGGCTGAGCTCGCCCCGCGCCCACGCCGT
This sequence comes from Planctomycetota bacterium, assembly GCA_031409275.1. Taxonomy (GTDB): domain Bacteria; phylum Planctomycetota; class B15-G4; order B15-G4; family SIAN01; genus SIAN01. The sequence continues at coordinate 269,345 of JANNXA010000022.1, read as the reverse complement.
GATCCGCTCGGCCACCGTCGAGTCGACGAGGAACTTGAGCTCGAAGGCGGGGAGCGACTCCTCCTCGGAGCCAAACGACGGCGAAAGGTGGTCGGGACGCAGCGTCATCGGAATCGAATGGGCCCGTCAAGGTGTCGCGAACGGACGCGACGGTTCACTGCACTCCTCCCCGCGGCACCGGCGTGCGAGGGATCCATCCGAGAGCGTGTCCGCCGTTCCTGTGGTCGAGGCGTCGTCGAACCGAGCGCCTTCCTGCAACGGTGGATTACGGATCCGACCGGACGGTAGTAACGCCGGCGGAGTCGCTGGCGCCGCCTACTTCACCAGCGCCTTGAAGTCCTCGCGTTCTCGCAGCGACTTGAGATCGTCGTCCTGACGCAGCTGCGACTTCCACTTGCGCCCCGAGAGAGCGATCAGCTCCTGCAACGCGGCCATCGCGGCATCCGGCTGTTCACCCAGCGCCGCGCTGCACGCAAGGTTGTAGAGCGCCGTCGCCTGCCGGTCGGCGCGGCCGATCGAGGCGGCGTAGTCGGTGGCGGACCGCAGCCGGGCGATCGCTTCCGGCCACTGTTTCAAGTAGTAGGCCGCCATTCCGATCCCTTCGAGGGCATCGCAAGCGCTGCCGTCGCTGGGCAGCGGATCGCCCTTGGCATCGAGCGCGAGAGCGCGCGCATACGCGGTCGCCGCGAGCTCATGCGCCTCGCTTTCGGCGTGCAGCCGCGCCTCGAGGAAGGCGCCGAAGCTGAGCGGCGCGAGTTCGGCCGCATGCGCCTTGACGAACGCGAGACCGGCGGGGTCCGGCTTGATCTTCTCGGCCGCGTTCGCACGCTGGAGCGCCGCTTGCAGCGGTTCGTAGAGCTTGCGGTGCGCCGGATCCTGGTCCGAGAAGCGCATCCCGAAGCGCGTGCGCAGTCGATGGCCGAGCGGCTTTCGGATCTTGCTGGTGAGCGAGCACGACAGCACGACGAGCAGCTTCCCCGATTGGCCGACGAGCTCTGGCTGCGCGAAGACCGGCTCGCCCGTCGCGCTGAAGAGCTTCTCGTTCAACTGCTTGCGCCAGGCGGGCGGCACATCACCGGCAAACTCGAAGTAGAGAATCGAATCGCTTTCGGTGCCCACCCCGATCGTCTGGAACTCCTTGCGCACCGGCGCGCCGAGCGACGGGTCGACGAGGGTTCCCTCCCAAAGCTCCTTGGCTCCCCGCGACCGGCAGGCGAGCTTCTCCTCGAAGATCCAGTCGTCGTTCTTGTCGGCGAGAGTGACGAGCTCCTCGTCCGCGAGCTTCGCGTTCTCGATCGTGGGCGGCAGGCGTCCGGAGGCGGCCTCTTGCGCCGGCGCGACCGTCACCAGCAGACCGAACAGGGGCGTGGTCAACATGCGAGGCGGCTCCAACGGAAGAAGCGGCGCAAGATAGCCAACAAGGCGCCTTCGAGGCCGAGGCGCGGTCTCACAGCGACGCCGCCCGCGTCACGAACGCAGGGCGGGCGCGGACGGTCCGTTTCGCGCATGTCGCACGGACTCAAAAGGCGAATCGGTAGCGCACGCCGACGTGGTCGAGCCCCTCGTTCTCGCCGGGGAGGAGGCGCTTGTGCGACACGTGGTCGTAGAAGAACGAAACGGCGTGGTGCTCACCGATCTTGAAACCGAGGTCGAACGCTGCACGCGGCAACAAGCGATGGCCGTAGCCGCAGTCGCTGTCTTCTTCGCACCCGACCTTCTCCTTGTGCAACGGTCCGTTGTGGATCGTGATCCCGACTGCGGGCGCGAAGAAGAAGCCGTGCGTGAGTGAGAGGTCGTACGTGACGCCGCCGTAGAGCTCGGTCGTGTTGCCGTAGAAGTTGGGCGTCAGGCCGATGTGAAGGAACGGCGACCCGATCGCCTGCCAGCCCTCCCACGCGGGTGGGTTGAACCACAGCTCCGCGTTCGGATCACGGCCGTGTTCATGGTTGTCGGCGGTCGGCCCGACATCGTGCCAGAAGAACCCCGCCGCCACCGAGTCCACCAGCGCGGCGTCACCGAGAGGCTCGCCCGCGCACCCGGACGTCGACCACAAGAGCGCCTGCCCGGCGAGGAGGAGCATCCCGCGGAGGCGCCGATCCACGGAGAACGGAACCCGCCGTGAATGCGGGGTTTGATGGCCGGTCGGTCGATCTCGATCGAAGTAAGGCACCGTGTGATCTTGGGCCGGCCTCGCGATCGATGCAACGGTTCGAACGGGGGAGGGGCCGTGCGAGTCGCTCGCGAGGCCCGTTTGCCAGGAGAGCTGTAGGATGCCCCGCGCCGTGATGGACACCGCTGAGTGCCGGGATGCTGTGATGAAATCGAAGTGGCTCATCCTGCTTGCCGCTGGCCCGATCCTCGCCGTCGCGGTCTCGCGGGCGACCGCGCTCGACGAAGGTGCGAAGGGGGCGTCCGCAGCTTCGTGGGCGCCGGTGGTCGAGCGCATCGACCGCGCGCTCGACGCGGAATGGGCGGCACGCGGCCTCGCCGACACCGCGTCGGCCGATGACGCGACATGGTTGCGTCGCCTCAGCATCGACCTGCTCAGCACCATTCCGGAGGCCGGCGAGGTGGCCGCCTTCCTCGTCGATCCGTCCGCGGACAAGCGAGATCGCAAGGTCGACCAGTACCTCGACGATCGCCGCTTTTCCGAGACGCTGGCGCGCCTGTGGACGCAATTGCTGCTCGGCGCCTCGGGCGTCAATGAGGCGAAGCTGACCGGCTACCTGCAGCGCTGGCTCGAATCGGCGTTCAGCAAGGGAATGGCGTTCGACCGGATCGTCCGCGAACTCAACTGCGCCACCGGCGAAGGCGCCGAACCTGGGCCGATGTCCTTCCAGCTCGCGTACTACGACACGATCGAGACGCTGGCCGGCGTCACCGCGCGCGCGTTCCTCGGCCTGCAGATCCAATGCGCGCAGTGCCATGACCATCCGTTCGACCACTGGAAGCGCAGCGAGTTCAACCGCTTCACCGGTTTCCTCGCGGACATGCAGGGCGACCTTCGGGTGGGCGTCGGTCAACGCGTCCCGCACTGGCGCCTGCTCGATCGCACTCCCGAGTGGGGCGTCTACGGAAAGCTGAACCGCGTGCTTCGCAAGCTGCGCGGCGCCGCCGACGACGGCGCGATGGACGACGGCGCGATGGCCGGAGCATCGATGGCCGGCGGAGCGATGGGGGGCGAAGCGCAGGGCTCGAACGCGGGCGACGGCCTCTCAGCGCTGCAGGAGCTGTTTGCTCGATTCCGCCGTTCGGGCGACGAATCGTCGGGAGCATCGATGACCGCCCCCTCCGATGCGGTCCTCGACGAATTCGCACCGCGACTGCCGGCCGACGCGCGCGAAGCGGTCGCGCTCTTCCGCGAACGGCGCGAACTCTTCGGCGACGCCGGCTTCCTCGACGCGCGGCCTTACGAACCGCTCTCCGACCAGTCGAAGCGTCAGGCGCTCGCCGCGTGGATCACCTCGCCCGAGAACCCCTGGTTCGCGCAGGCCATCGTGAATCGCGCGTGGGGGCACCTCTTCGGCAAGGGGCTGATCGAGCCGATCGATGACCTCAGCGGCAGCAAGGATCGTCTGCTCCCCGAGCTCCTCGCGGATATCGGTCGCGACTTCCTTCGGAACGGAACCGACCTGCGCGGACTGATCGGCGCGCTGGTGCGGACGAAGGCCTATGGGCTTCGCAATTCGACGGCTGCCGACCCCGAACGGCGCGCCGAGCAGGAGCGCTGCTTCGCCGCCCATCCGCTGCGCGCGTTCACTCCTGAGCAGCTGCAGTACTCGATCACGCAGGCGACCACGGGGGTCGTCCTCGAATCGCGCAATGGCGCCTGGAACCGCGAGCAGAGCAAGTTCCTCGATGAACTGAGGAGCCGTGTGACCGCCATCGATGGCAACGGCGAACGGCGGCTCGGCGCGAGCATCCCGCAGGCGCTCTTCATGATGAATGGGCGCTACTCCTATCGGAGCGCAACGCTGAAGAAGGAGGGACGCCTCGAGCGATTCCTCGACGTGAAGCTCACGCCCGAAGAGCGTCTGCGCGACCTCTGGTACGCGACGCTCGGCCGTCCGCCGGCTCCCGCAGAGGCCGCGGCGATCGTCCGCGCCGTGGATGCCCGCGACGACGAAGGCTTCCATGCATTCGAAGACCTCTTTTGGGCGCTGCTCAACTCGGCGGAGTTCCAGTGCAACCATTGAGCTCCATCACGGTTCGACGTCAGGAGCGCGTGATCCGATGACGACCGGACGACTTCCCCCGCCGCTGCCCGATGGCGCGCGCTCCTTCTCGCGCCGCGAGCTGCTGGCGCTGCTGGCGCGCTGCGGCGCCGGGCTGCTCGCGGCACCGCCGCTGCTCGAGCTGGTCTGCTCGCACGGGCTGGCCCAGTCGGCCGGCGGCCGTCCGAATCGCAAGCGCCTGGTGATCTTGTGGCTCGACGGCGGCCCGAGCCAGATCGACACGTTCGATCCGAAGCCCGGAACCGCCACCAACGGACCGTTTCGCGCCTTGTCGACCGATGTCGCGGGTTGGTACTTCTGCGAACACCTGCCTCAGCTCGCGGCGCGCGCAGGACGGCTCGCGGTCGTTCGGACCATGACGTCGAAGGAGGGCAGCCACGCGCGGGCGCGCCAGCTCCTCCACTGGGGCTATTCGCCGAACCCGAGCGTCGCCTTCCCCTCGCTCGGGGCCGTCGTGGCGCACGAGATCGGTGACTTGAATCACGAGCTCCCCGCGTTCGTGCAAGTGCTCGGCGAGCCGTGGGGCCCCGGTTACCTCGGCGTCGAGGCGGCCCCGTACATGGTCGCCGATCCTTCGAACCGGCTCGAGAATCTCTCGCGCGTCGGCGCGACCGATCCGGCACGGATCGCGCAACGCGACGAACTGCTGGAACTCCTCGACGGTGACTTCGCGCAACGCGGCGGTGGGCCGGTCGTCCACGAAGTGGCCGTGCAGCGACTGCGAGCGCGCCGGCTCATGGATTCGAACCTGCTGCCGGCGTTCGACCTGCGGCTCGAGCCCGATGCGGTTCGCGATCGCTACGGCCGCAGCAAGTTCGGCCAGGGCGTGCTCATGGCGCGGCGGCTGATCGAGTCGGGGGTGGCGGCGGTCGAAGTGGCGCTCGATGGTTGGGACACTCACAAGGACAACTTCCGGCGGACGAAAGCGCTCTGCGACGAACTCGATCCGGCGTTCTCGGCGCTGCTCGATGATCTTGCGGAGCGTCAGCTCCTCGACGACACGCTCGTGCTCTGCATCGGCGAGTTCGGACGTTCCCCGACGATCCTCGCCGGTGAAGGACGCAACCACTGGCCGAGCAACTACTTTGCAGTGCTCGCCGGCGGCGGGGTGCGCTGCGGTCGGCCGATCGGGATCACAGACGAGCGCAGCGAACAGATCGTCGAGCGGCCCGTTCAAGTTCCCGATCTCTTCGCGACGGTCGCGAAGCTGCTCGGGTACGACGGCTCGCGCAAGTTCCAGGCGTCGACGAATCGTCCAGTGACGCTCGTCGATCCCGACGGCGCCGTCGTGACGGAACTGCTGCCCGCCTGACCGGCGCGGGCGCGCCGCAGAAGAGGGTGCCAGGCCATTCGACGGAGCCTTCGCGTTGGGTCGCGGCGCGCCCGCGGGCGGCACGGCGATTGCGGTTTAGTTACGAATCGCCGATGGCGACCGGCAGTCGCCCGAGAACTGAGGATCAGAGTGGAGCAGACCGCGTCGTTGGCCGAACTCGCTCTCGGTGATTGGCCGTCGCATCGCTGGGGCCCGGCTTGCGCGCGGCGACTTCTTGCAAGGAGTTCGAGCTGATGCAGTTGCAGTCGATTCGCTCGGTGCCGGCGTCGGTGCCGGCGCGGCTCCTGGTCACGTTGCTGCTCGCGGGATGCGGCGGTGGCGGCGGCGGCGGCGGTTCGTCGGGAGGCGGCGGCGGAGGTGGTGGCGGCGGCGGACCGCCCGCGTCGCCGTTCGTGCTCTCGGCGACGACCTACCTCGGCGGCAATGACATCGACTCGGTGCGCGACGTATCCGTCGACGCGCAGGGGTTCGTCTACGTGGTCGGCGGGACCGCGTCGCCCGATTTCCCCGCGACGGCGGGCGCCTATGACACGACGTTCAACGGCACGAACGATGCCTACGTTGCCAAGTTCACTCCCGATGGCGGCGCGCTCGTGTTCGCGACCTACCTCGGCGGCAGCATGTATGACCGCGCCTATGCCATCGAGGTCGACGATCAAGGAGCGATCTACGTCGCCGGTCGCGCCGGCACCGGCTTCCCGACCACCGTCGGCTCCGTCCAGCCCAACTTCGGCGGCGACGTCGCGCCATCGAACAAGTACGGCGCGCAGGACGGCTTCGTGGCGAAACTCTCCGCGGACGGTTCGACGCTGTTGTGGTCGACCTACTTCGGGAACGACGACGGCAGCATCTGCCGCGACGTCGCGATCGACTCCGCCGGCAACTGCTACGTGGTCGGAGCGCCCGACCGTCCGCACTACGCGGTCACCGTCGGCGCATTCGACACGGTGCTCGGGGGATCGGGCGATGGCATCGTCGCCGAGATCAGCGCCGACGGATCGACGATCGTCTGGGGCTCGTACTTCGGTGGCAGCGGGAGCGACGGTGGAACGCCGTCGGTCAGAATCGCGCCGGACGACACCGTATGGGTGCTCGGCACGTCGCAATCGGATGACTTCGCAACGACGGTCGGCGCCTATCAGGACTCACGAGCCGGCGGGATCGACATGGTCCTGCTCCACATCGCGATCGGTGGCGGCTCGCTCCTCGGAGCGAGCTACTTCGGCGGAACCGCGACGGAGTACTCCGAGACGCACGGCCTGTGCATCGACGCCAACGGCATCGCCATCGTCGCCGCCACCAGCGAGTCGACCAACCTCCCGTTCGTCCCCGCCTCGATCCCGCCACCGTTCCAGCCCAGCTATGGCGGCAGCGGAGGCTCCGGCACCGGCGCTGGCACCGACTATCCCTATGACGGCTTCGTCGCCAAGTTCTCCGCCGACGTCACGACGCTCCTCGCTTTCACCTACCTCGGCGGCTCGCGCGGCGAGGGGCTCGAAGGCGTCGCCGTCGATGGCTCAGGGCGGATCTGCTGTTCCGGCGCGACCTATTCGACGAACTTCCCGGCGACCAGCGATGCGTTCCAGCGCCAGAAGGATGGCGGTGCCGATCAGCTCTTCGCTTGCTTGAGCGACGACCTCACGACGCTCGAGTACGCGACGTTCTGCGGCGGTGGCGATGACGATCTCGGGCGCTCGTTCGCGCTGGCGAGCGACGGATCGCTCGTGGCCGCCGGCACCGCCGACTCCAACGACTATCCGACCACGCCGGGAGCCTTCCAGACCACGTTCGGCGGCGCGCCACAGGACGCCTGCTGGTTCAAGCTGATGCGTTGAACGGCCGCGCGCCGGCGCTCAGCTCGCGACGGGGTCGCGCCGACGCCGCAGGTCATCGAGCAGGCTGTAGGCCACCGGCGTCACGATCAGCGTGAGCAACAGCGACAGCGTCTGCCCGCCGATCACGACCACGGCGACGGCGCGGCGCTCCTCGGCTCCGGGACCGGCGCCGAGCGCCAGCGGGATCATTCCGGCGACCAGCGCCAACGTCGTCATCAAGATCGGCCGCAGGCGATCGCGGTTCGCTTGCACGATCGCATCGGCGCGCGCCATCCCGTTCGCACGCAACTGCTCGGTGTGGTCGACCTGCAGGATGGCGTTCTTCTTCACGACGCCGAACAGCACCAGCATCCCGAGCGCCGAGTAGAGGTTGAGCGAGTTGCCGCTCACTTCGAGCGACCACAAGGCGAACGGGATCGACAACGGCAGCGAGAGCAGGATCGTGAGCGGGTGGAGCAGGCTCTCGAACTGGCTAGCGAGGATGAGGTACATCAGCACGACGGAGAGCAGGAAGGCGCGCAGGAACTCGCCGAACGTCCGTTCGAGCTCACGGCCGCGTCCCGAGATCCGCGTCGAGTAGGTCGGCGGCAGGTTCATCTCGACCACCGCCTGGCGCAGCGCGGCGATGCGGTCGGCGAGCGCATACCCCTCGCCGACCGAAGCGCGCAGCGCGACTTGCCGCTGGCGATCGAGGCGATCGACGCGCGCGGCGCTGTTGGCCTTCTCGAAGCGCACGAAACCGTCGAGCCGCGCCAGGCCGCCGAAGCGAGTCGGGACGAAGAGCTCGCCGATCCGCTCGGCATCGTCGCGATCCTGCGGGGTGAGGCGCAGCTGCACGTCGTAGTCCTCGCCGAGCGCGCGATCACGGAAGCGCGAAACGCGCTCTTCGCCGCCGACCATGAGGCGCAGGGCCGACGCCACCGCCGCGACGTCCACGCCGAGGTCGGCGGCCCGCTCGCGGTCGATCACCGCACGAAGCTCCGGATGGTCGAGCCGCAAGGTCGTGTCGGCGTCGACGATTCCGCCGAGTTCGCGGGCGCGTCGCTTGAGCTCCTCGCCATAGCGCGACAGCGGCTCGAGCTCCGGTCCGACGATGGAGAAGTCGATGTCGAAGTTCCCGCCGCCGATGTTGAACGATGGGGCATTGCGAACCGAGCAGCGCAGGTCGCGGAACGCGGCGAGACGGCGACGCACTTCGCCCATCACCTCGCGTTGCGAGTAGTTGCCGGCGAACGCGGCGCCCGGATCGCCGCTGACCAGCCCGCGCACGAGGCGGCCGAGACTGAAGATCCGCTCGGAGTGGGGCGCGATGCGGACGTACAGGTCGGCGCGGTTCACCTGCGACAAGAAGCTGCCGCCGACCGTCGACAGCACCGTGCGGACGCCCGGCGTCGCGGCGACCGTCTGCTCGACCTGCTGCATCGCCACGTCCATCGCCGCGAGGCTCGCCGCCTCGGGCCCGTTCACGTTGATCTCGAACTCCGCCTCGTCGACGTCGGCCGGCGTGTACTCCTGCTTGAGGCGCGCGTAGAGCGGGACGCTCGAGGCGATGACGGCGACCGCCAGCAGCGCCACGATCCAGCGCCGTCGCATCGCCGCCTTCAGCAGCGCGAGGTAACCACCCTCGAGGCGTGCATAGAAGCCGCCGCGGGTCCTCGCGGCGCCGACGTGCGGGCGCAGCAGGCGCGCGCTCATGGTCGGCGTCAACGTGAACGAGACGATCAGGCTGACCAGCACGGCGGCCGCCGCGGTGATGCCGAACTGGTAGAGGAACCGTCCCGAGATGCTCGACATGAACGAGACCGGCACGAAGATCACCGCCAGCGACAGCGTGGTCGCCATCACCGCCAGCGCGATCTCCGCGGTCCCTTCGCGCGCCGCCTCGAACGGCGAGAACCCCTTCTCCTCGATGAATCGGAAGATGTTCTCGAGCACGACGATGGCGTCGTCGATGACGATCCCGACCATCAGCACGAGCGCCAGCATGGTGACGCTGTTGAGCGTGAAGCCCAGCGCGTCCATCACGGCGAAGCTCGCGATGGTGGAGCAGGGGATGGCGATGGCGGCGATCAGCGTCGACCGCCACGATCGCATGAACCAGAGCACGACGGCGCTGGCCAGCAGGCTGCCGAGCACGAGGTGGAGCTCGATCTCGCCGAGCGCCGCGTGGATGTAGCGCGACTGATCGCGGATCACCTCAACGCGCACATCGGGCGGCAGCTCCGCGGTGATCCGCGCGAGCCGCTCCTTCAGCGCGTCGATCACCGCCACCGTGTTCGCGCCCGACTGTCGGCGCACCTCGATCGAGACGCACGGCGCGCCATCGAGGCGCGCAAACGAGCGCACCTCCTTGGTGCCATCCTCGACCCGGCCGAGGTCGCTGACGCGCACCGGCGCGCCACCGACCGTCGCCACGACGAGCTCCTCGAAGTCCGTCGGATGCGCGAGCTTGCCCATGGTGCGAAGCACCGTTTCGCGCGTGCGATCGGTGACGTTCCCGCCGGGCAGCTCCGCGTTCTCGCGCGCGAGGGCCTCCCGCACCGCCGCGATCGGAAGGCCGTGGGCGCGCAGCTTCGCGGCGTCGATCCAGACGTTGATCGCGCGCGGCGCCGCCCCGACGACCGTCACCGAGCCGACGCCAGTCGACCGTTCGAGCTCGGGCTTGAGGACCTTGTCGGCGATCTCGGAGAGTTCGCGCAGCGGTCGCGTCGAGGCGAGCGCCAGCGTCAGCACGGGCGTCTGATCGTTGTCCGACTTGGTGATGATCGGCGCCTCGGCCTCGGGCGGCAGCAGCTTCAGCGCGCCCGCCACGCGATCGCGCACGTCCTGCGCGGCCGCCTCGAGGTCGCGCTCGAGGTCGAACGTCACCATGACCAGCGAGGTGCCGCTCGAGGTGATCGAGCGCAGCTGATCGATCCCCTCGATCGTGTTGATCGCCTCCTCGAGCGGACGGCTGACGAGGTTCTCGATCTCCTCCGTCGAGCCGCCCGGAAGCAGCGTGCGCACCATGACGTTGGGCACGTCGACCGACGGGAATCGATCGACCCGCAACCGCTTGAGGCCGACGAGTCCGACCACGACGAAGGCCGCGATCGACATCGAGGCGAAGACGGGACGGCGGATGAAGAGGTCGACCACGCGGCGCATGGGAGCGTGGCTATTCGACGACGCGCAACGGGTCGCCCGTGTGCAGCGTGCCGGGCGCAAGGATGACCGCTTCGCCGGCGGCGATGCCGGCCAGGAGTTCGGCGCGCTCGCCATCGATGCGGCCGACGGTGACGAGCTGCTCCACCGCCTTGCCGGCGCGCGCCAGCACCACGCGGTCGACCCCCGCGAAGCGCACCAGCGCCGCGAGCGGAACCACCAGCGCGCGCGCTTCGGCATCGAGCACGATCACCGCATCGACGAAATCGCCTGGCCGCAACCCGCCGTCGCGATTCTCGACATCGGCTTCGACGGTCATCGTGCGGCTGCGCGGATCAAGATCGGGAGCGACGCGGCAAAGCGTCGCCGCGATCGGCGGGCGTTCGGGCGGCCCCTCGAATTGAACCGGAAGACCGATCCGCAATCGTCCGGCCGCACTCGCTGGCACCGCGAGCCGAAGCCGGATCGGATCGAGACGCACCAGACGGGCGACGGCCGAGCCGACGGCGACCGCTTCGCCGCGATCGACCAGCCGCGCGGCGATCGTGCCCGCGAAGGGGGCGCGCAACGTCGTGTCGGCGAGCTGCTGGCGCGCGAGGTCGAGTTCGGCCGTGCGCTGCACCACCAGGGCGCGGCGGCTGGCCACCTCGTGCAACGCCTCACCCAAGGCGCTCTGCGCCGAATCGACGCGCGAGCGCGCGACGTCGAGCGCTGAGAGCGACGCGATCCCGTCCCCGGACAGGCTGGCGAGACGCGCGAGCTCGCGCTCCGCTTCGTCCAACTCGATCTGAGCCTGGCGAACGAGCGGGACCGCGGCCGGTGACCACTCCGAATCGACGCCACCCGGCGGCAGACCGACCCGCGCGCACGCGGCCTCGAGCGCGGCGACCGCCTGCGCGCAGCGCAGTTCGAAGTCGCGCGGATCAAGCTGCAGCAGCGGCGCGCCCGCCTCGACCCGCGTGCCCAGGTCCACGGCGACGCTCGCCACTCGACCCGCGACCTTGCTGGCCAGCAGCGCGTCCTCATCCGCATGCAGGTCGCCGGCGATGCGCAGGAGCGTCGGCCACGACTCGTCGACGGCGACCGCGACGCGCACGTCGCGCTCCAATGGAGCCGGCGCCTGCGCGTTGGCAGTGGGCGTGCGCTGGCAGGCGACCAGGCTGCCCCACAGCGGCAGCAACGGCAGCACCATCCACCAGCGGCGAGAGCGCAACGGCGAGCGTTCCAAGCGACAGACGATCCACGCGGGGACAAGGGATCGCGGATGATGCCCATTCCGTGAGTCGCCGCGAAGGACCACGGCGCGCGGCGCTCGCGACGACGCTGTCCCCGTCGCGTTCAGTCGAGCTCGAAGGTGATGACGGCCACTTCCGCTGCTTCGAGCGCGACCATGAGCTCCGTGATGCCGCTCGCGACCGACTTCGAGAGCGACGCGACGCCGCCAGGCGCAACTTCGAAACGCGTCACGGCGTAGCGGCCGTTGCCAAGCGCGGCGGGCTCGGCGTAGAGCGCCGGATCGAAGCGGTAGCGCGACGATCGTCGGCTGCGCGACTCGTTGACGAAGAGCGCGATCCAACGTCGGGGCTGTTCGGGATCCTGGGTGACCGAGTGGAATAGCGGGGCGCGGCGCGCGCCGAGTTCGTCGACTCCGAGGTTGTGGAAGTCGTCGTGACTCGGCTCGATGGAGAGCGGGTTGGTGGCGACGGTCGTCGTGCCGAGACGTTGCAGCGAACGGCAACGTTGGCCGAAGACGTTCACGTTGCGAAACGCGAGCTGGAACTGGACGAGACGCGCGCACAGCCCCGCCAGCGATCCCGGCACGTCCATTCCATGAGTCGCATGGAAGAACGGCGTGTAGGCCGGTTCGCCATTCCGGCGCGTTCCCATCACGTGCGCTGGATCAGGGGAGACGCCGACCGACGGCAGTCGCCCCAACATGAAGTCGCCGACCAGAGCCTCGCGGAAGTTCTTCGACGCGGTCCCTTCGAAGTAGGCGGAGTAGAAGTCGCCGCCGCCGTAGTTGGTGAAATGGCCCTCGCGGTTGGCGAGATAGCCGCCGAAGCGATACCACGGTCCCCACGCGGTCTGGAAGAAGGGCGACGCACCCCACGATCCGGCGCTCGTCGTCAGATCGAGCCGGATGTTGGGACGCGTGTGGCCATCGACGAGGCCGAGCAGCCAGTCGTACGGCCCATCCTCTTCCCACAACTCAAACGGCGGCGGAACGGACGCTCGCAGGTGCGCGAGGATCCGTCGCCATCCCAGCAGCTGCTGATTGCTGCCCGGGATCTCACCGCCGTGATGGCCGAAGCAGACCTGCTGCAGCCGCGGCAGCACATGCAGCACCCCGGTCAACCACGGCCGGCACTTCGCGACGAACTCGCGGACGTAGCGCACTCCCCAGCCGCGGTCGGCGCCCGTTCCGGCGCCGACGTCGTCGGCCATCGCGCACAGGCTGGTGGGGGCGTTGTCGCCGAGTCGACCGCTCGCGCCGGCGTCGTATCCGGGGACGTACTGCGGCTCGACGAAGTGCACGTCGACGACGTCGCCCGCCACGATGGAGCCGCTCTGATCGCCGGCGATCCGGAGGATCGGCGGCGATGCGGTGAAGTCCGCCTGGCCCTGCCGCTCGATGGTGAAGGCGTAGCCGCCATCGCGACGGCGCAGCCAACCGAGGTGCTCGGAGTGGTCGGCGTGGTCGATGCCGGCCGTCTCGCGCTCGTAGGTCGTGAAGTTGTCCCAGAGCGACGGGTCGAGCGCTTCGGTCGACAGCGTGATCGCGGTGAAGCTGCCGTCGACGGCGACCGCGGTCACTTCGCCGGCCACCTTCAGCCACTCATCGGTGGAGCGGTAGTCCGGATCGAGCGCTTCGAGGTGATTGCGGACGCGCGCTGCATCCATCGCCTCCGAATCCCAGAAACCGTGGCCGTCGTACGGTGTCGGTCGGCGCACGACGATCGCACCGAACGTGTGCAGGCCGTACTCGTCGCGCAGCTCCTGCGCGTAGGCGACCTTCCCCGGATCGGCCGCGAGGTCGAACAGGTCGGGCACGGAGTTGCCGATCGCTCCGCCATGCGTTCCGCTCTCGTCGTTGTTGTAGCTGTAGAGCAGGTCGTAGTTCACGCGGTAGAGCGGCTCGTTCCGCAGCGCCGGGAACGCCTCCCGGAACTCCTCGGCGATCGCTTCGGTGAGTCCCGTCTCGTCTTCGTCATCGCTCTTGAAGTAGGTGCGAAAGAGCGGTGAACGGCGCAATCCAGCCGAGTGGTCGGGGCGATCGATCAGTCGCGGCGGAGTGATGAGGCGCCCTTCCGGCGAAGATTGCGTGAAGCGCTGGTAGTCGAGCCCGACCGCTTCGCCGAGCACGTCCCCGATGCGGCGAAAGAGCCGGACGTAGGTCTCGGCGCGGCGGCAATCGGCGCCCGACGCCGCTCCCCAACCGTTGCCGGCGGCGATGCCGTTCTCGATCAGCGCCTCGTGCTCGAGCAGCAGCTGGCCGCCGGCGAAGGTGTCGCGGAGTCGCCGCGGCGCGAAGTGGAGGCTGTCGTGCAGGTAGAGCGTCGTGCCGTCGGCGCCGCGACTTCCGTAGGCGGCGAGCGCCGTCGATGCCCATGTCGGATAGAGGACCTCCATCCGATCGGTGAACTGGGCCGGTGCCGTTTCGGGCTCGAAGCCGACCGCGGGATAAAGGTCATGTGCCTGGGCCGTGATGCCGACGGGTCGCCCGGTGTTGAAGCGGTAGCCGTCGCCGTCGCCGACGAGGTCGACCTGCGGATTGCGAGTGACGAGGCCGCCATTCATCGCGATCAGGTAGTGGTCGCGCGCGAACGGTCGCATTCGAAGCAGGATCGGCGCGCACCAGAAGAGCGCGCTCGTGGTCATGCCGCGGCCGTACGAGGTGTCGAAGTAGCAGGCGCAAAGGAGCCGATCGGGCAGCGCATCGAGCAGCGAAGCGGTGAAGACGATCTTCAAGTCGTCTTCGCGGCCGCCGATCGAATCGAAGGTGAAGTCGGCGCGAAGGAAGTTGCGGCCGCCGAGCGGCGGTTGCTCGAAGCGCGCGCCGAATGGAGCGGGACCGTCCGCGTGCTCGATCTGCGGCACCGTGCTTCCGGTGGCTCCATCGCTGTCGAGCGGCGTGAAGGAGTCGATCGGACTACTCGCCCGCACGATCACTCGAAAGAGCGGGCCAGGCGGAAAGCTCAGCACACTGCCATCGACGCGATTCTCGATGGAGTGCAGCACGAGCCGACCGGCGGCGTCGCGACGAAACTCGACCCGCATCGCGGCGCTCTCGACGACGTGAACGGTTGCACTCGCCATGTTCCAGATCCTTCCCGCGCGCTGATTCGAGTCGACTGGCTCGGAGCGGAGGCTAGCCGCCCTCGTTCATGATCCACCCTTTCCTCGTCGCGGCGGGCGAGGCCGCCCGCGCGATGCGAAGGGATGCCCATCGCGCGCAGAAATGGTCGACGCGCTCGCAGCGATTGCATCGTCTGCTGACGCCATCGATGCGGCTCGCCAGTGCGTCGTGCAACGCTTGCTCTGGCATCGCGGTTGCAGCCCATCCCTCGTCCCGCGTGGAGTCGATCGGCATGCCGCCGACGCAGCGACGGGGTGGGAGGAAGCCATGACGAAGCAGCTGTCATTGCGTCGCGCGACCTTGCTCGCGGCGGTCGTCGCGCTTGGCGGCACCGCTTCCGCTCAGAACTGGGGGGCTCCAGTTCCGATCGCAAAGCCCGACTTCAGCGTCATCCAGCTCGACGCGACGGTCGTCATGGACCGCTTTGGCGGCACCATCGCGGCGTGGTCTCAGCAGAGCGCAGGGCCGCAGGCGGCGATCAAGCGTGCCGGCAGTCCCTGGTCGGCGGTGACCAAACTGTCGGGCCCGAAGAGCACCGCGCTCGACACCTCCGTCGCGGTCGGTCGCGATGGAACGGCGGTGGCGATCTGGGTCGACATCATTCCGGGTCGCTACGGCCGCACCGAGATCGAAGCGGCGACCTTGCTGCCGGGCGCCGCCGTTTGGGGCGCTCCGGAAACGCTGTCGCCGACCGACCCTTCGCTGAGCCAGGCGCATGTCGCCATCGACGGTCAGGGCAACGTGGTCGCAACGTGGCTCCACTCCGACGGCGTGCACCTGCGCGTGCAAGCGGTCGAACGGCCACTGGGCGGCAGCTGGTCGCTGCCACGAGACATCAGTGATGCGTCGAACCACGCGCTCCTGCCGCAGCTGGCGATGAACGCGAATGGAGTCGCCATCGCGGTCTGGCAGTCCGCTGCGGTGGGCTACACCCCGAGTCGGCTCGACGCAGCGGTACGCAGCGGCGCGGGCTCCTGGTCGTCCCCGATCCATGTGACGGCGATCGGCACGAACGTCTGGAATCCGCAGGTCGTCATCGATGAACTCGGCCGCGGCGCGATCGCTTGGAACGAGAACGGCGCGATCATGACGGCCACTCAGGCGCGGCGTGGGACCATGTTCTCGGCGCCGGCCCTCGTCTCAGTCGCAGCGGAGTGGAGCGATTCGCCGGCGCTCGCGACCGACGACGCCGGCAACCTCATCGTCGCGTGGAGCGCGCTGCTCGCGCCACCGCTCTCGACCCACGCCACGAAGGTGGCGACGCGTCCGGCACTTGGGGGCAGCTTCTCTTCGCCGCGTCAGCTCTCCGACACGCGCTTCTTCGCGATCGAAGATGTCGGGCCGCCGCAGGTCGCCGCGAGCGGCGACGGCTCGGTGATCGTGGTGACCTGGGAGGACAACGTCACGCTCGGCGTACGGGCGGCAACCTACGGGAAGTTGTTCGGCGCCGGCGGCAAGTGGTGGAGCCCGGCGCAGACTCTGGCCAGGAGCGGGCTCTGGAACGACCCGATCCCAGTGGCGGCCGGGCCCGATGGAATTGCGCGCGTGCTCTTCGCGAACGGGCTCTCGCACTACCAGACCCAACTGAACGCGATCGCGCTTCGCCACTGAGGCGGACGCGCGATGCGGAACGCCACCTCGGTCCGGTCGTACAACGCGCCTGTTCGAGGACGCGCTCCGACCGGGCCTGGGGTGCGCGCTTGGGGCGTACGCCAGCGTCCCCGCCCTTCTCGAACGCTGGAGACGCTCTTGAAGCTCGCCGATTGCCGACGACTCCTGTCCGCTGGTGCGCGCACGGTGCTCGCGGCATGGGCCGTCGCCACGCTCGTGCCGCTCGCGTCCGGCCAGCGCGCCGAGACGAAGTTCAGCTGGCAAGGCCAGGAAGTGCGTCTCGACTGCGGCGTCCCGCGCGTCGGCAAGTACACGCTGAAGGACCTCGAGATCGGCCAGCCGTGGCGCCTCGGCGCCGGACCGGCCAGCTCGTTGATCACCGGGGCCCCGCTGCTGGTCGGGGATCTCGTGATTCCGCCGGGCGGCTATCGAATCCAGCTGATGCGCCCGCAGGAGCAGAAGTTCGAGCTCCTGGTCGAAGGGGCGGGTCGCCTCGTCTCGATCTCCGCCAACACGAACCTCCCGAGCACGTTGAGCGACGCGAAGCAACCGTCGAGCAAGCTCGAGACGACGCTCGCACCCGATGGGGAAGCCACGGACAAGGAGCTGCGCCCGCTGCTCTTCACCGTCACCTTCGGCGCACCGCGCGTGGCGGTGCCGTTCACCGTCGTCGGATCGCTCACCAAGAAGGCCGGCGGCGCGACAGTCGACGGATTCAAGCTGCCGGCGGAGTGGCTCGCGAAGCGCCTCTCCGGCACCACGAAGTCGCCGGTCGCGACCGTGACGCTCGCTTCGGCGCCGAAGGACGCACCGAAGGTCTTCAATGTTCTGCTCGGCGAATCCGAGGCGCTCTACGTTGCCCATGACACGCCGAGCGCCGACGCCTTCTCGCCGCTCGCCGCTCACGTCGCGATGTGGGACAAGAAGGGCAGCGTCACCTGGACTGAAGTCCAGGAGAAGTCTGACCACTTCCTCCTCGACGAGGTGAAGTTCGAGAAGGGCAAAGAGCTGCGCCTCGTCGCTCGCGTCGGATCGCGGCGCGCCGAGATCGTCATTCCGCTCGGCGCCGCACCCAAGCAGTAGCGGGAGGGCGCGGCGCCGAACGAGGCGAGGACGAGGTCGCGGTCAGGAACCGCTCGCGCCGATCGCGGTCGCCAGCGCTGCCTCGCCGCCGACGATCGGCAGCTCGAGCGTGGTGCCGGCCAGCTCGATCGACACTTCCGTTCCGGCGGTCGGCCAGAGCGTGAACTCCTGGTCGCTCGCGAAGAGCATCAGCGCGATCTGCTCGCCGGCGGGCACGATCTGGTCGTCGGGCTGCAGCTCGAACGTGACGTCGTAGAAGGTGCCTGGCACCAGCGGCTCACCGTGGGTGATCGAAGCGTGGTTCTGGGGGTCGGCCCAGCCGCGGTTGATCAGGTTGGCGTTCAGGTTGCCGCCCGCCGTCCATGGCAGCGAGACGAGCCACACCGACAAGTTGGTGGCCGGCTTGCTGCTGGCCAGTCGCACCGTGAGGCGCGGCGTGCCGGAGAGGTGGAGTGGCTCCTTCAGCGCCGGCAGCGCGTAGAGCAGTCGATGGGGCGACGCCGACGCTTTCGCGAGGTCGCCGCCCGCAACGGAAACGTCATCGATGAACCGCTCGACGAGCGCCCGCCCAGCAGGCGGCGCCGACGCGGTGACCGTGAGCGCACCGATCTTCTCGCCGCCGGCGCCGGGGTGGAGCGTCACCATCGCGAAGGCCGGATTGGGGTAGTCGGCGTAGGGAGTCGGCTCGCCGTTGCGGCTTCCCTCGCGAACGACCCACGAGCGAGCATCGTCCTCGACGCCGTTCTCGACCTCGTAGAGCCAGCGCGTGAACCAACGGTTCATCTGGCGCAGTGGCGGATCGCCGCCATGTCCCCCCTGGTGCAAGTAGAGCTGGGCAGGGACGCCGCGCGCCTTCAGCGACTCGTAGACATGCACGCTGTGCTCGGGCATCACGTTCCAGTCGTTCAGTCCGTGGGCCAACAGACACGCTGCCTGGATCTTGTCGAGATGGCGCCAGAGGTCGCGACCGGCCCAGAAGTCGTTGTAGTCGCCGGTGACGCGATCCTGCTGAGCGAGCAGCACCTTGTCGCGCACGTCACGGTTGTTGTCGGCGCGACGCTTCGGATCGCCGCTGTGGATGAAGTCGTAGAGGACGTCCATGTCCTCGCCCATCCAGCCGCCAGGGTGGCGCACGAGTCCGTTCGAGCGGTAGTAGCGGTAGTACGAGGTGTTCGGCGCCACCGGGATGATGGCCACCAGCCCTTCGACGCCGGTAGTGGCGGCGGCGATCGGAATGGTCCCGTTGTACGACGTCCCGGTCATCCCGACGCGACCGGTCGACCAGTAGGCCTTCAGCTCCTTGCCGCCGCGCGGGGCGGTGTAGCCCTTGGCGCGGCCGTTGAGCCAGTCGATCACCGCCTTCGGCGCCAACGCTTCCACCGGACCGCCCACGGTCGGCGCGCCTTGCGATTGACCCGTACCGGGAGCCTCCGAGTGGACGACCGCGAAGCCGCGCGGCACCCACTCGCCGACCAGCGATTCGGAGATCCTCGGCGAGTTCTTCTGGAACGGGATCTCGGGCGGATGGGGACGCGGCTTGGGCTTGCCGCCGAGTTCCTGATGAGGGTCCCAGAAGAACGCCTTGTCACCGCCCGCGGTGCCTGAGAAGTACGGGCTCGACTCGTAGATCACCGCGACGGTCAACCCTTCGCTGTCGGTCTGGCGCGGCCGCGTCACATCGACGTGCATTCGATCGAGCTGGCCGTCGCCGTCGGAGTCGAACTCCGCTTCGACCCACAGCTCGTCGCGGACCCACTGTTTCGGGTCCCGAAAGGCGTCCACCACCTGCGCCTCGCCGTCGACGAAGCGGGGCTCCGCCTTCTCGGGCGATTGCGCCATCGCGACCGTCGCGGTGGACCAGAAGAGCGTCGAAAACGCGATGCCGCGGCAGCTGGCGCGCAACGGAAGCGAGCGGTCGAGACGATGCATGCACGGACTCCGCAAAAGGGGAGGCACGCGATGGTATCCGGGCCATCCAGAGTCGAGTTGCACCTGCGCGGAGTGGGGTGGCACGGCCCGCGCCACGCCCGCTGCGCGCGGAACGCGCCGATCCGGAATCGTCTTCCTAGTGGATTCAGCCAGGGGGACCGTTGCGTCGAACCACGTCGAGCGCGCCCGCCGTTGCCCGCGCACTCGCGCGGCCGTTCGCAGGGGATCGTCATGGTTACGAGTTCGAGAAGCAACCGCACCGATCGCGCATGTTCGGGACGCGCGGCGAATCGTCGCGGGATCGGCCTCGTCGACAGCCTCGTCGCGATCGTCGTCGTCTCGATCTCGAGCCTCGGCTTCCTTTCCGCGACCGTGTCGTCGAGCGCGCTCGAACGAGAGACCCGGACGGTCGCCGCTGCCAACGAGATCGCGCGCCGTGTCGTCGAGGAGATGCTCGCGCAGCCGATCGCGCAGGTCGTCGCCGCCTACAACCGCGATCCGAACGATGACCCGCGGGGCAGCGGGACGGCGCGCGGCGACGTCTTCGAGATGCCCACCGGCGAGGAGCGCGCCAAGGGCGATCCGCAGGCGATCCCGCCGAAGATGACCTGCCGCATCGACCTGCCCCTCGCGACCATCGGCGGCAACGAAGTCCTGCGCGAGGATCTGCTGTTCGCTGAACTCGGCGATCGCGCTGACTTGAACGGTGATGGCGTGATCGACGCGGTCGATCGCTCGGGCGACTATCGCATCCTGCCGATCACCATCCGCGTCGACTGGTTGGCCCCCGATGGCGGGACCCGGACGCTGCGTTTCGCCACCGTCGTCGGCGGGGGCCGCCCATGAATCCGAAGAATCGATCGCGCTCCGGTTTCACGCTGCACGAGCTGCTGGTCAACGTCGCGGTGATCTCGGTCTTCCTCGGCGGCGTCTTCAGCTTCGTGCAATCGGGCATGGCGGACGGCCAGCGCACGATGGCGCGCGCCGTCATCGACCGTCGCGCCAACGAGTCGCTCAATCGGATCGCCGAGACGTTGTTGCCCGCGGGCGCGGCGACGCTTTCGCCGGCGGCCGCGCCGCTCGGGAGCAGCTTCCTCGACTTCCAGGTCCCGGCGACCGTGACTTCCGCCGGGATCGGTTGGGGCAACGCCGCGCGACTCGAACGGCAGGCCGACCCCGCCGATCCTGACGATGGCATCGACAACAACGGTGATGGCCGGGTCGACGAGGGGATCCTCGTCCTGCGGCGCGATATCGGGTTGGTGAGCGAGCAGTCGACCGTGCTGGCCACCGGCGTCGCGCGCTTCCTCGAAGGCGAGGTGGTGAACAACGCGGACGACAACGGAAACGGCCTCGACGACGAAGCCGGTCTCGTGTTCGAGCGCACGGCGGCGGGCTCCGTGATCATTCGCCTCACGCTCGAGCACACGCAGAGGAACGCGACGTTCCGCCGAACCGTCGAGGCCACCGTATGGCCGCGCAATTGACGTTGCGTCCGCTGGAGAGCTGGACCATGAGTCATTCCGCCCGTCGTGCCGCCCGAGGCAGCGCGCTGCTTGCGGCGATCTTCGCCGCCATCGTCCTCGCCGGACTCGGCGCGTCGCTCATCTCGGTGGTCCATTCGGCGAATGTCGAGCAGAACGAGTCGCAGGACAGCCTGCAGCGCTTCTATCTGGCCGAGGCCGCCGCGCGCTTCGCCGAGATCGATCTCACGGGGGACGGCGACGGCAACCTCGGCGACGCCAACAACCCGGTCGTCTATGGCAACGGCAGCTACTGGACCGAGGCGATCCCGCAGCCCGGCAACACGGTGAGCGTGTTCTGCTACGGGACGTACCACGGCTCGACGCGGGCCATCGAAGCCGTCTTCCGCGCCGGCGCCGATGTGTTCGACAACGCAGTCTTCGCTGGCAACAGCTCGGGCGACCCGAACTACACGATGCACTTCGGGGGCAGCGGCGGTCAGGCCGACCACGTCCATGGCGACATCTACAGCGGCGGCGACGTCGAGTTCGTGGGCGACTCCGGCATCACCGGAATGCCGCGCGCCACCGGCACGATCACGGGCGCACCGGGCGAGTCTGGCGTGACGCAGCAGAACCCCGACCTCGCTGCGATGAACTACGACACGACCGCGGACGTCATGGTGGCGAGCGAATTCGCCAGCCACTCGACGTTCGCCTCCAACGCCGCTGGTGGCAAGGCCGACCAGGTGCCCGAGGACAATGCGGCGCACATCTTCCGGAAGAACCCGACCGACCGGAGCTCGGAGACGTCATCGACGGCCAAAGACGACTACTTCCTCGAGGATCCGTACGAGCCGGTGAACTCCGACTCCAAACAGGACGGCTCCGATCCCTACGTCATCACGCTCGGCGGCGCCGCCGGCGCCGATGGAAACAACAAGGTCTACTACATCGACGGCAACCTCTGGATCCACAACCGCATCACCTATTCGTTCCAGCTGCAAGCGGCCGCGGCGCTCGCCATCACCATCGTCGTGCGCGGCAACATCTACATCTCGGACAACCTCTTCTATGGCGACGAGAACAAGGATGCGCTCGCGCTGATCGCGATGGCCGATCCGAGCGTCTCCGACAGCGGCAACATCTACTTCGGTGACCCCGCGTTCGGCACGTTGAAGTCGATGAGCGCCTACATGTACGCGGAGCACGACTTCCTCGACAACAACCTCGACGCCACCGGTTCCGCCACCGTCGAACTGAACGGAATCATGAGCGCCGGCAACCACGTGTCGATCAACCGCGACTTCGGGGGCCAGCACTCGCGCCTGACCGTCAACTTCGACGATCGAGTCGCGCGTGACGCGGTGTCGCTGCCCGGCCTGCCGAGCACCGCTTCGGACACGCTCAGCTTCCTCGCCTGGCGTCCGGCGTCGGTGAACCGGTGAGGACTCGGAACATGACGCAGGGATGGCAACGGCGCAGCACGCCACTGCTGTTCGTGGCATTCGTGCTGCCGAACCTGACGCCGGCGCTGCGCTCGCAGGAACTCGAGCTGCGGCGCGCCGTGGCCAATCCCGCGGACGGAGCTGCGGCCGCGACCGCGGTGACCACGATCCTTCGCAACGAACTCCACGCCTCGCAAAGCGATCAGCTCGCGCGCCTGCTGGAGCTCGGCGAGCCGGCGATCCCGGCGTGCTTTGCGCGACTCGCCGGTCTGTCGATCGAGGGCGACTCGGTCGCGGAAGGAATCGACTCCACGACCGGCGGACCCTCCGAGCCACCACCAGACCATCAGTTGCTCCTGCACGCGTTGCGCTCGTTCCCGGAGTCAGCGGTCGACGAATTCCTGCGCGGCGCGATCGCGCTGGCACCGGAGCTTCGTGACACGCTCGCGATCATGCGCGTGAGCGGCGAACTGGGTCGCGCCGCGTCCCTCGCGCTCCTGCAGTCGGCCATGGCGGGGCTCGATCCTCGTTTCCACGGCCATCCCGTCGTCGCGGGCACGCTTCGAAACGCGCTGGCCGCCATCCTCGCCGGCGACCGCACCGCCCGCGGTGACCTCGAACGCTTCCTTCTGGCGCTTCCGCCAGCTTTCGCGACCTGCACCATCGAGGCGATCCGCGCCGCTGATCGCGATCTGGCGAGCGCGCTCAGCGCGCGGCTGCTCGGTCGCCAGCCGGAACTCGACCGCGTGCTGCTCGAGGACCTCGAGCGCCACCCGCCGCAGCGCGCACGCGACGGCTTCGCCATGGCCGAGGTTCTTCGCAAGCTCTCCGCTTCGGAAACCGCAGCCGTGCACCGGGCCAGCAGCTACTCACTGCGTCGGTTCGCTGACGTCCTCTCGGCGCGCGCGCTCATCGTGCGACTCGGAGACACCGACGAACGGGTCCGGAAGGTCGCGCACCGGTCGCTGCTCGAGATGAGCGGCGTGGCGCTGGGCAATTCCACCAAGGAGTGGCTCGATTGGGTCAACGCGGAGGTCTCGTGGCTCGCGGGGCCAGGATCGGAGTGGGTCGGGGCGCTCGACAGCGACAACGTCGCGGAGGTCCTGCAGGCGCTCGGGTCGCTGGCGCGAAAGAAGATCCACGCCGACGTGTTCGCCGCGCCGATCGGGGCGGTCTTGCGCCATCGGAAACTCGAGTTGCGTCTCGCGGCATGCGAGGCGCTGGCGCGTCTTGGGACGCTGGCGTGCCGTGAAGAGCTGGCGACCGTGCTCGACGATCGTGATCCGCAGGTGGCCGCGCTTGCTGCGCGGTTGCTCGGCCGCTCCGGAGTGACGCGATGAACCCGCTGCCCGATCGTCGGCGCTCGATCCTGGTCGATCGCCGCTTCCAGTTCGCAATCGTCTCGCGTCTGGCGGTGATCCTTGCCGCGAACGCCGTGCTCTTCTTCGCCCTCGCCATCGGGATGCCGGCCGCGATCGGCTATCTGAGCGGCTTCCCGAGCTGGGGGATCCTCGAGCTCTTCAGCCGCGTCGAGCTGCTCGCCTTCGCGGTGCTGCTGCCGATGGCATGCACGTTCTTCTGCCTGATGGGGCAAGGTCTGCGCGAGACGCTGCGAATCGCCGGTCCGGAGTTCCGCTTCCGACAGGTGTTCCGCCAGCTGAAGCAACTGCGCCTGCCGCGCGGCGTCCAGATCCGCAAGGAAGACCACCTGCAGACCACCTCCAACGAACTCCACCAGTGCCTCGTCGCGTTGCACGACGAGGTCGCGCAGCTGCAGCTCATGGCACGCGAAGCCGCTGCGTCCGAATCGGCGCAGGCACTGGCACGCTGGCGAAAAGTCGGCGAGCGACTCGAGCGTTTCACGCTGCAGAGCTGCGCCCCGGAGTGCCGCCCGCTTGCGGCGGAGACGGCCAGCACGCAGGCCGACGCGCCATTGGCAACGGTCGGCGCCGCTGCGCACCACTGATCGACGACGGAGCTGATTCGGTCCGCCAGACGCACCGGCGCGTCGGGGTCGATGCTTCGACGATGCGCGCCGTCGCCCGTGTCGAACTCATCGGAGCCGGCGCCCGGCTGACGGCTTGATCGCCCGATCCGCGTCGCAATCCGACCGCGCCCGGGACATCGCGCCGAGTTCAGCCGCGCCTCGCCGCGTACAAACCTTGAACTCGGTTTTCAATTGCGGATACTCCCCGCCCCGAAAGTTTCTGCTTCCCAGGGCTGCGCGATCTTCGGGGTCCGTGCGCCCGTCTCCGCGATGTCGAGATCCCACGAATGGCTGTTCAGGACAAGGCTGCTTCCGGTCACCGCTTCAGTTTCTATCGCGCCGGGGGGGTCGATCAGGTTCGCCTCAATCGTGGCGCCGACATCCTTCATCTGCACGAGCTCGACCAGAAGCTCTGGGTCGCGCTCTCCTGCCCGGTGAAGGGGCTCGAGTTCGACGAGCGGACCCTCGCGATGCTCGACACCGACAAGGACGGGCGCGTGCGCGTGCCCGAGATCCTCGCCGCGGTGAAGTGGCTCGGATCGGTGCTGAAGAACGCGGATGACCTCGTCAAGGGGCAGGACGGCGTGGCGCTGGCTTCGATCAACAGCGCGACGCCCGAGGGCAAGAGCGTGCTCGCTTCGGCGAAGCACCTGCTCGCGAGCCTCGGCAAGGAGTCGGCAACCTCCATCACGCTGGCCGAAACGATGCAGACGGCCGAACTCTTCGCGAAGGCGAAGCTGAACGGCGACGGCATCGTTCCGCCGAGCTCGATCGCTGATCCTGCCGCGAAGGCCGTGGCGGTCGACGTCGTGGGCTGCACCGGTGGCGCCAAGGATCGCTCGGGCGAGATGGGATTCGCCCAGGCGCACGTCGACGCCTTCTTCGCCGCCGCCACCGCCTTCGAGGCGTGGCAGAAGCAGTTGGAGGTCGACGCGAAGAACTTGCTGCCGTTCGGCGCCGCCACCGCCGCCGCGGCGGCCGCCGTGGCTGCGATCAAGGTCAAGGTCGATGACTTCTTCTCGCGCTGCCGACTGGTCGCGTTCGACGCGCGCGCGCAGGCGGCGCTCAATCGACAGGAGTCCTCGTACCTCGAACTCGCGGCGAAGGATCTTTCGATCACCGCCGCGGAAGTCGCCGGGTTCCCGCTCGCGACGATCGAGGCGAACAAGGCACTGCCGCTCGTGACGGGAGTGAACCCGGCCTGGGCGGGCGCGGTGGCGACGCTGCGCGACGGCGCGATCGCGCCGCTCTTCGGCAAAGAGAAGACCACGCTCACCGAAGCGGAGTGGACGGCGCTGACGGCGAAGCTCGCGCCCTATCAGGCGTGGGTCGCCAGCAAGGCGGGCGCGAGCGTCGAAGCGCTCGGCCTGAAGCGCGTCCGCGAGATCCTCGCGGGCGGCGCCAAGGCGGTGCTGAGCCAGGCGATCGCCGCCGATGCTGCCGTGGCGCCCGAGATCGACGCGATCGCGAACGTCGAGAAGCTCGCGCGCTACCAGCGCGACCTGCACAAGCTGCTCAACAACTTCGTCAGCTTCTCCGACTTCTACGCGCGCCGGACCGCCATCTTCCAGGCGGGGACGCTCTTCTTCGACGGGCGCAGTTGCGACCTCTGCATCCACGTGAACGACGCCGCCAAGCACGCAACGCTGGCGCCGATGTCGAAGACCTACCTCGCCTACGTCGACTGCACGCGCCCTTCCGGCGAGAAGATGCAGATCGCCGCGGCCTTCACCGCCGGCAGCGACGACAACCTCTTCGTCGGACGCAACGGCCTCTTCTACGACCGCAAGGGGCGCGATTGGGACGCGACGATCGCCAAGATCGTCAGCAACCCGATCAGCATCGGGCAGGCGTTCTGGTCGCCCTACAAGAAGCTGGTGCGCTACGTCGAGGAAACGGTGGCCAAGCGCGCCGCTGCCGCCGACGAGGCGGCGAACGCGAAGCTGCAGGCGGCTTCCGCCAACGCGGGGGATGTCGTGAAGGGCGCTCCGCCGGTGAAGCCGAAGTTCGATGTCGGGACGATCGCCGCGTTGGGTGTCGCCGTCGGCGGCATCACCGCCGCTCTTGCTGGCGTCTTCTCCGGACTCGGTTCGTTGCCGGCCTGGCAACTGCCGTTGGTCGTGGTCGGCGTGATGCTGGCCATTTCGGGCCCGTCGATGCTGATCGCGTGGCTCAAACTGCGGCAGCGCAACCTCGGACCGATGCTGGACGCCAACGGCTGGGCCGTGAACGCATTGACCAAGATCAACATCCCGCTCGGCCGTTCGCTGACCGACACGGCGGCGATCCCGCCCGGCGCAGAGCGCTCGCTGGTCGACCCGTTCGCTCCGAAGAAGAGCCCGTGGCCCAAGGTCGTCTTGACCTTGATCGTGCTGGGGCTCGCGGGCTACGCGCTCTACCGCACGAACTATCTGCACCAGTGGTTGCCGCAGTACGTGCCGGCTCACCATCTCGAGAACGGGCTCGTTCCGGCCGCGACCTCGGGCGCGGCAGGCAGCTCGATCGAGATCACCGTGCAGTCGGGTGCGTCCGTCCTGAGCTGGTCGCTGAACGGCGGTGCCGCTCAGCCGCTGCCGGTCGTGAACGGCAAGGCAACGCTGACGGTCCCAGCCGACGCGGCGGCGGGCGCGAAGATCGTCGTCACCGATGGCACGGTGCTCGGCAATCAGTTCGAGGTGGAGGTGATGGCCGCACCCGTGAAGTGACCGGTCGCCTCGGCCGCTGAACACGACTCGAATCGTTCGTCCCGGGCCACGCGGCACTCCCGCGTGGCCCGGTTGTCTTGGAGTCGAACTGCGGCGGCGAACTCGGGTTCGATCGACTATTCGTCGACCTGGATCACGAACGCGTCGGTCGGGCCACCGCCCGGAGCGCCCATGAACGCACCGGCGGTCGTCGGCAGGTTCGACGAGTGGGTGATCCCCCCGAACACCGCCTGTCCATTCACGCCGATCGCCAGCGTGCGGCTCGCGTCGTCGTCATCGCCGCCGTGGAAGGTCGCGAACTCGAGCGTGGTCAGGTCGCTCGACAGGCGCGCCTGGAAGGCGTCCGAGAGCAACCCTATCTGCGATTGAACGGCGTCGGTCGTGATCGGGAAGTTGGCCGAATAGGTCGATCCGCTGAGGTAGACGCGTCCACGGTCATCGAGCGCCACCCCTTCGGCGCCCTCGCCTTCGGTGCCGCCAAGGTAGGTGAAGGCGCGCAGCGTGCTGCCATCGGGCGCGAACTTGGCGACGAAGGCGTCCCCGGCGTAGTTGGTGGAGAACCCCGTGCCGACGCCACCGCTGCCTCCGTAGTTCGCCTGGAAGGACGGCGGAGTCGAGGCGGGGACGAATGGAAGATCGGGCGATTCGGTGGAAGCCGACATCGTCACGGTGCCGTCGGGCTCGACCCAGAGGCCATGCGTTTCGGTGTACTCGACGTCGCTGCCGCCGAAGTAAGTCGCGAAGTCGAGCGTCGCCCCGCTCGGCGCGATGCGCAGGAGCACGAGATCGGTGATGCCGCCGTTCGTGAGCTGATAGGCACCCGGCGTGACCGGGAAGTCGGTCGATCGGCTCGATCCGAGAACCCAGGTCGTGCCGTCGTCGCCCGCACGCACGGAGGGCGTCCCGCCGTCCATGTCGGAGCCGCCGAAGTAGGCCCCCCAGATCACCGAGCCGCCATCGGCCGCGATCTTCGCGACGATCCCGTCCGTCGCCCCTTCGAGCGTCGAGTCGAAGGATCCGGACGTCACGGCGTAGTGGGGGCGAGACGCCTCACCGACGACGTAGACGTTGCCGGCGGAGTCGATGTCCATGTCGCGCAAGATGCCGCCGTCGTCGCTGCCGAAGTAGGTGCACCACAGCACGCTGCCACCGTCCGCCGCGATCTTCGCGACGAAGCCATCCTGTGCTCCGTAGAGCGGACTCGGCTTGCGGTCGCCGCCGAACGTCGGTTGAAGCGCCCCAGCCGTGGTCGGGAAGCCGTCGCCGGCGCGGCCGGCGACGAAGATGCAACCCTGGGCATCGACCTCGATCGCGTAGGCGCGATCGTGATGGGGGCCACCCAGCAGCGTCGAGAAGACGAGGCTGCCATCGGGGGCGAACTTGGCCACGTAGACATCGTGGACGCCGGCGAACGTGCGATTCGCCGCGCCGGGAGTCGTCGGGAAGTCCGGCGAAGCGGTCCCACCGGCGCAGTAGATGTAACCCGCGGCGTCGACGAACACGTCGCGCGTCGAGTCGTCGTCCACTCCGCCGAGGAAGGTGGCGTCGGTGAGCGTCGGCGGCGGCACCGAGTTGTCGACCTCGAATGCGACGGCCGTCGCCCGTCCTTCGTTCAGCGACGGGTCCCACGCGAAGGCGGTGAGCGAATGGGGGCCGTCGAGGGCGGTGGTGGTGTCCCAGGCCAGCTGCCACGGCGGCGCCGAGAGCGGGGCCCCGAGGTCCACGCCATCGAGCTGGAACTGGAGCGCGATGACTCCAAATCCGTCGATCGCATCCGCGATCACGGCCGTGGTTCCTGAGGCGGTCGAGCCGATCGCTGGCGAGACCATGACCACGGTCGGAGCTTCGACATCGACGGTGCCGCCACCGCCGCCGCCACCACCGCCGCCACCACCACCGGTGCCTGGGCCCTTGCGAACCACCGAACCGCTTCCACCGCCGCACGCGGCCACGACGGCCACGAGCGCGACCAGGATCCAACGCTGCCGCATATGAGGACTTCCCCAGTTGTGTGCGGCGCGGAAGGCCGCCGTGCCATCTCCACCGACAACAGCGAACCGCGTTCCGCCCCCGCGGAGCGCAGGAACGCCGCCCAAGGCGCGGATCAGCGCGAAGTCCCTCGCGCCCGTGCGGATCCGAACCGCCGCCAGCGACGTTCGCTCAGTCGCGCTCGTCGCAAGCGGGATTGCGCCCTTGCGCGTCGAGCACGACCTGAAATGCACGCTCGAGCGCTTCAGCAGCGGGCGGTTCGCCGAGCAACGCGGCGAGGCGAACGACTGTCTCGAACGTGCACAGTTGGTCGGCGCGCGGCGCCTGCCGAATCCGCCAGCGCGAGGGCGCACCGGCGGGCAACGCGACTCGCTCCAGCTCGTCGATTCCGGCAGCGCGACGGACCATCCGCCCGGCCTGCCGCCATGTCCCGTCGAGCAGCACGAGAGCGCACGGTCGCTCGCGAAGCGCGAGCAGCCACTCGCGATCGATCGTCCGCGCGTCCGGGCCTGGAAAGAGGACGAAGCGCTGCTCGTGTTCGGGACCGAGCTGCGAAGCAGCCCACGGCTCGCCGCGACGTGCGAAGGGCACGATCACGCTGTTCACCACCGTGCGCACCAGCAAGCGGGCGGTATTGGTCGGCTTGCCTGACTCCTTGCCGTGTTGCACGACCAGCGTCCGCCATGGCAGCGTCACTCGAGGCAGGCCCGCGCAAACGCAACGCGCCGGGATCAGACCGCAACCAGGACAGCGCGTCTGCTGCGTGTAGCGCGGCACCCTTCGCGGTCCCGGCTAGCGGCGCTGCGCGTGGAGCGCGGCGAGGTAGCGACGAATCGCCTCGAACTGCGCCGCGAGGTCGCCGTCGCAGTAGGCCGGGAACGGGGACTTGCCATCGTCGCCGGCGTACTTCGGCATCTTCGACGACGGCTCGACGCGCATCGGGTTGTTCATCCAGCGCCGGAAGTAGTCGGGGCGGATGCGCGCATGGGCAAGGTCGAGATTGGGAGCGCCGAACTCGAAGCGCGACAACGCACCGCGCGCCGCGACGTCGTGGCACGAGACGCACGAGAAGCCGCTCTCGCTGACCAGCGCGGCCCCGATCGCTTCGAGCGCCGCGTCCGCCGGCTCGGGCTGCGAGCGGCTGCGGGCGAAGCCGTCGCGCGCCGCGAGCCCTTGCGCCAGCAGCTCCGCTCGTGCCGGGAATGCGGGCATCCGTGCCGCCAGCCACGGCCGCGTCGGCGCCGCGTTCTCGCCTGACAACAGCCGCGCGATCCAATCGCTGTGCAGCTTCTCGCCGACGAACGTCAGCGGCGGTCGTGCCTGATCGAGCGTCGGCTTCGCCGCATCGATCACGAGGTCGTTGGTCTCTGCCATCACGGATTGCCAACGATCGAGCTGCGCCCCGATGGTGTGGCACGCATCGCACTGCAGTTCGCGCATCTGCCGCTCGGCGAAGTCGGCCGGAGAGCGGCGCTCCAGCGAAGCGAGACCGCTTCGCGCGAACCGCTGCAGCGCGGCGCGGTCGGCCGGCGGCAGTTCGAAGTCGGGGCAGAGCTCGCCGCGCGCCGTCGGCTCGGCCGCACAACCCGCGGCACTCCAGTCGACTCCCGCGAGCGACGCGAGCGGTGGGGCGGCGGGCCGCGGCGTCGCGATCACCGCCGCCGGTTCGTGGCAGCGATCGCAGCGCAGCTCGACGTAGGCCCGTGCGCCGCGCTCGGCATCGCCGCTGCCGGGCGTCGGCGCGGGCACGAACGGCGCAGAGCGATCGAGAAGGAACGCTGCCAGCGCGCTCGCCTCCGCGTCGCTCAAGTGAAGGTCGGGCATGCGGATCCATGGATCGATCGACGTGGGATCGCGCAGGAAGGCTGCGAGCGCACCCGCTTGCCACTTCCAGGCGACGCGGTGGAGCGGCACTCGGTCCGCGTCGTCGTTGGCCTCGGCGCGATCGGGCCGCGTATGACAGGCGATGCAGCCGCGCCGGGCGAACAGCACGCCACCGGCGGCCACTTGCGACGCGTCGGGCGGCGGTCGATTGGCGAGTGACGGAACGTCCGCGGGCGACTGCCGTCGCAGCAGGAACGCGGCGAGGTCCTGCGCGCGCGGATCGTCCGCGTGGAGCAGCCGCGGCATGCGAGCGCTCGGCCGCAACGTTCGCGGCGCCACGATCCAATGGGCGATCCAATCGCCGTGCAGCCGATCGCCCGCCGCTTCGAGCGACGGCGCGCCAGCGGCGAGTTCCGCCATCCCGTGGCGCTCGATCGGAGCGCTCGGCTCGGCGGAGTGGCAGCGCACGCAACGGCGCGCCGCGAAGAGCTCACGGCCGCGCCGCACGTCGAGCAGATCGCTCGGGTCGAGCGCCGAATCGCGATGAAACAGCGCCGGTGGCAGCGGCTCCCAATCGAAGCCGCGACCCGACCACAGCAGGCGCACGGTCGCCGCGCCATCGCGCGGGCTGGCGTAGTCGAACTGGAACGCACTGGCGCCTTGCGGAAAGCGCAGCTCCTCGCTGGTCAGGTCGAGCGCTCCGCCGTCACCCCCGGCGACCACCACCTGCTCGCCGACCGTGAGCTTCGCCGTGCCCGATCCGACGACGCGGAAGCGCAACTTGCTGCGCAGATCGAGCGCGAGTTCCCCCGTGAAGCGCGCCCGAAATGGCCCCGCCGGCAACAGCTCCGTCGCGCTCGCACCCGCCTCGACGTGCAACGCGACGCGGTCGACGAGGCGTGCATCGCTGGCGCCGCCGTCGGCTTCCAATCGACAGCAGAGGCCGGGCGCGCGTTCGCTTGCGGTGTCTGCACCGGCGTTGGCCGCGCCGATCGCAGCCAGCGCGAGCGCCGCGGCGGCGGCGAGCCGCAATTTCACGATCCGCTGCTTCCCGCCGCAGCCGGCGCCGGCCGCGGCGCGAGTTGATGGATGGTGTGGAACAGCTCGAACCTCATCTCCTGGCCATCCGCGCTCTCGACGTCGATCTTCAGCTGGCACTGCATCGCCGGCAGCAGATCGGGGATCTCGAGGAAGACGCGCCGATCGTCGAGCAGCCGTACCGCGGTGATCGCCACCTTGTCGTGCTGCTGGAACGACTGCTGCTCCGTCGACTGCGCGCTCTCGAGGAACTTCGGATCAGGGTGTCGCACTGACACTTCGGGCGAGCCGTACATCGGGCCCCAGACGTAGTTCCATTGCTCGAGCGCATAGCTCTGCACGTCGGCGGCGAGCGTCTGGTCGAGCGGGCAGGTGAACTCGACGAGGAGCCCACCCTCACACGCCGACAGCGACTTCGGCAGGCGCACCGGCGCGCCGGTGTAGCGCACGCGCTGAAAGGCAGAGAGGCGCGCCGCGTTGGTTTGCCACCCCTTCAACCCGCAGACGTAGAGCTGACCATCGAGCGGATTGAAGCGCGCCCGCATCGCGCTCGAGCCGAGCGTGACCGGCAGCCGGAAGACGCCTCCCTGCACCTGGCCGTCGACCTCCTCCTTCATCACCTTGTAGATCGAGCTCTGTCCGTACGACAGGTGGAGCAGATCACCAGCGAACGGACCGAACCGTTGCGAGGTGATCCACGTCTGGCCGCCGCCCGAGTTGTCGACGCCCATCGGAAACCAGCAGAGCGGGCGGTTGTAGTCGGTCGGCTTCTCGGAGCGGTGCGCCGTGTCGACGACGCCCTGGAAGCTGCCAGGCTTCAGCCAGTGGAGTTTGCAGTGGGGGACCCAGGTGCCCTCGTTGTCGCCGGCCGTCACCTGACCGTCGGGGCCGACGCCGATGCCGTTGGGCGCGCGCAAGCCGGTCGAATAGAGGTCGAGCCGGCTGCCATCCTTGCTGAGCTTCAGTACGGTGCCGTTGTGCGGCACGATCGCGTCGAAACCGCGGCCACCCGGCCGCACCGGCCCCGCCTTGGCGAAATAGAAGTTGCCGTCGCGATCGGTCTGCAGGTCGAACGCGAACTCATGGAAGTTGCGCGTGGTGAAGACGTCGTTGTTGAAGCACTCGTAGTCGTCCGCCTCGCCGTCACCGTCCAGGTCGTGCAGTCGCGTGATCTGGTCGCGGCCGTTCACGTAGATCACGTCGTCGACGATCGCCAGCCCGAGCGTCTCGAACAGGCCCGCCGCGAACCGCCTCCAGGTGATCGGACCGAAGTCGCCACCGATGCCCGACACGATCCAGACGTCGCCGTTCCAGGTGCACACGGCGGCGCGCTTGCCATCCTTGAAGAAGTCGAAGCCGCCGATTCGCAGTGACGCCGCCCAGGGATTGGTGAATGGCACCGGGATGTCGTCGACGACGTAGGCCGCGCTGCCCGCGTCCTGCACGCCTTTGGTGACCAGCGTCTCCGGCCACAGCGACGGGCCGCCTCGCGTCATCGCCGCCAGGTCGGCGCAGGGCGCAAGACCGGCGAACGTGCGCAGCGTTGGCGCCGTCGCTTCCCGCGTGAGCGCGACCTTGAGCGAGCACGGCAGCGCCGCGGCGGGCACGTCGAGGCGGAGCTGATCGCCCTCGCGGACGAGCCGTGCCGACTTCGGACCATCCACCAGCGCGACCGTCAGCGGTCGACGATCGCCGCGCGCGTGCGGCTCTTTCAGCGCCGGCAGCGGATCACCGGCGACGAAGAGGTCGACTTCGGCGAGGAACGTGCCCTGATCGACGTGGTTGCGCGGCAGTTCGAAGAGCAGCGACCGGAAGCGGCCGACGAGGCCTCCCAGATTGGTGATCGTGCTGCCGTGCTTGCCCCCTTCGCCAAGCGGCCCGGAGTCGACGTCGGCGAGGTGCCGCCAGCCCGCCGCAGCGAGCTCGGGCGCTTTGGGATCCGCCTCGGCGGAGGCGCTTCCCCACAGCGTGAAGTGCTGCACGGCTCGATCGGCGCGATGCCAGG
The DNA here is from genome assembly GCA_031409275.1 of Planctomycetota bacterium. Lineage (GTDB taxonomy): Bacteria > Planctomycetota > B15-G4 > B15-G4 > SIAN01 > SIAN01. The sequence goes on along the minus strand of JANNXA010000022.1, from coordinate 235,359 downwards.
AGTACGTGTTGATGCGCGCGACGTCGCGCTCTTCACCGAGTTCGACCAGCACGCGACCGGTGCCCGCGTCGAAGAAAGCGACCTTGCCGGGCTCATCGGCGCTCGTCGGCAGCTCGCCATCGCCGAGTCGCGGCAGCTCGTCGCCGATCGCGCCCGACTGCGCGTCGGCCGCGGCGAACCCATCGACCACGCGGAACTTCGCCGCCGGGTTGCGCGCGCGATCGAGCAGGTCGCCGGCAGCCGGCGCGCCCATCGCGAGGTCGCTCCACTCCGCGTCGGTGCGATCGACCAGGGTGATCACGCGATCCCCGTTCCCGGAGGGGAGCAGCGAGGCGGGGTGCAGCACGGCCAATCGGCCGCCCTCGAGCAGCTCGGCGCGCGCGCCCATTTCCGTGCAGAGCAGCACGCTCAGCGGATGCGGCGCCTTGCCGATCGAGAAGGCGCGCGTGATGGAGCGCACCCCGTCGTTCGCCTCGAAGTCGGGGTGCTCGAGGATCGACGCGCTACCGATGTCGTAGCGGAGCACCACGTCGTCCCCGTATCGCGAGAGGCCGCGATAGCGACCGCGCGCCCGCGGCATCGGCCCCGATGGAATCGCGCGCTGGTCGAGGTGGTTGCCATCGTGCGACGCTCCCGCCGCGACCGGATTCGTGAACCACGCGGTGCCGGTCACGCTCGGCTGCGGACCGTGCGCGCCGTCGAACGGCGTCCCAGTGAGCTGGAGCGGTCCTGGCCAGCCGGCGGCGGCGCACAACAGGTCGGTGTCGAAGGTCATCGATGCCGAACGGTCGGGATCGAGTTCGATCGTGATGCCCTTGAAGACGCTGCGCTCCGGCGACACGTCGACGACGCTGGTGTTGAAGGGGCCGTAGTCCATCCGTTCCCACCAGTTGGGGCGATCGCGTCGGAGTGACGCGCGGTCGGCGCGCGTGAGCGGCGCGCCGTCGCCGGCCGGCAACGCGCGCACGCGAACGGCGCGGTAGCGCACTTCGCTGGCGGGATCGTGCGCCTGCAGGGCGAACGTGCCCTTCGAGAGATGGCGAGGTCCCGGGGTTGCGAGCGGTTCGAGGTAGTCGACCACGATGCGGCCGTCGATGCGGGTCGTGATGCGACGACCGACGACGCGAACGTTCATCGTGAACCACTGCTCGTCCTGAGTGGGCGCCGGGTTCACCTTCACCACGCCGTAGAGGCTGCCGCTCTTGATCTCGTCCCCGTGCGTCGAGTTCACCTGCGCTTCGTAGCCGTCGCTCGGCCAACCCTCCGCCTGCCAGCTCGTGTGGAAGAAGACGCCGCTGTTGGCGCCCGGCTTGGTCAACGCTTCGACCTCGAGTTCGAAGTTCTCGAACTCGGCGTGGTTCACCGCGCCGACGTAGAAGAGGTGGCCGCGCTCGCCGTGCACCACCAGCTCCTTGCCGTCGAGCCGGAACGAGTCGGAGTGCTCGTTGGCCTTCCAGCCCGCGAGCGTCCCGTCGAAGAGCTCGGTGAAGCCGGCGCTTACGCCTTGCGGTGCCGAGTTCTGCGCCAGCGCCGAAGCCGGCAGGAGCAGGACGGACAGCCAACTCCACGCGCTGCAAATTCGCTTCGAATCGCTCATCGTCGGCTCCGGGAATGGCGAGGAATCGCGGGATCCTAGCCCAGCGGATTCACGAAGTCCCTGCTCCGTTGGCGGCGCCACCTCGCCTCGGAGCAGCCGCTGTTTCAGTGGTTCACGTTGCCGGCAGCACGTGCCCCGAACGGTGCGAGCCGATCTTCCGTGAGCGGCGGCGCCACGCCGATCGGCCGCGAGGTCGGGAACCTCCTCGAGAAGGCGGAGCACGAGCTGAACGACAGCGAGTACCTCAAGACCTCGCGCAAGACGTACGACTTTGCGATCGGGGGGCCAAAGCCAGCAAGCCGGTCACCCTCAAGTTCGCGAAGAACGCGGCAGGCGTCGCCTACGACGCCCGCGAGGCCAACTTCGAGCTTGGATGGTCCGCTGCCAAGAGGATGGCAGAGGGGGTTTCGCGTGCTGCGGGCAATCCGGCGGGACAGGTCAGCGATGGCGTCGACGACGCCGTGGAGCGGGCCAAGAACAACGCCGTCGCGCATTTCCAGACGCTCGACTACAACGCGGTGGGGAGCGACGTGCGCGCGCGCTTTTCCGTCGTGATTCCCAACGCCAGGGCGGCGTTCGCTCGCGCCGGCAGCAACTTCGAGCAGGCCGCCGTCGCGCAGATGCTCGCGATCCAGATGTCCAACGCGGGAGCGTTCGACGATGCCGCGCGCCCCTCCGCAAGCGGCTCGTTCTGAGCCCGCGGTGGCGCGCACGCACGAACGCGCCACGGCCAGCAGCGCGTCAGCGCCCGCGTGGCCCCGATGGACCGGGTCGTCGCGTCAGGCAGCGCAAGTCGGTGACCTTGCGTTCGACGCGCAGCCCCTCTTTTCCGTGGAACGTCACCAGCAGCGCTTCCGAGGCGGCGAAGGTGTCGAAGAGGCGGTCGATCACCGCCTCTTCCCCGGGCCACGGGTAGGCGAAGATGACGTCGAGGTCATCGGGGTCGAGGCGCAGCACCGCATGCCCATCGGGGCCGCCTTCGCTGATCCAGCTGAACTCTTCGTTGCAGGCACCTAGCTCCTCGGCATCGGGCGGCACGAAGCTGCCGTGCGCAAGGGCGACGTCGAGCGCGAAGTCGCCGGTCAGTCGACGCGCCTCGTCGACGAGGTCGCGCTCGATCTCGATGCCCGAGGCGTCGAAGCCGCAGAGCGAAGCGAGTCCCGCCACCGCCGCGAAGCCGCATCCCCATTCACAGAAGCGTCGTCCCGGCGCCAGCTTCGCGCGTGCGATCGCATCGATCACGCGCCACGCCTGCTCGAAGTCGCTTGGGACGAAGCCGTGCAGCGGTCGCTTGGTGCGCGTGCCATGGAAGTGATCGATGCGCTCGTTGGCGGCATCGATGAAGCGCGCGATCGGCGCTGGAAGCGGCCCGGCGGTCGGCTCGACCTCGATGCGGACCAGTGCCATCGTCGTCTCTTCGGGAGCGGAAGGTGCGGCGATGCTACGCTTCGCGCCGTCGCGGCGGGGGCCGCGCTCTCGCGCCTGGAGCCGATCGATGAGCGATTCTCCGTTTCGCCCGTTCGAGCTGCCGACCAGCGGCGGCGGTCACGGCGCCTCCCAACGCGCGGCCGACGCCATCGAGGCCGCGCGCGCCGCGCAGCAGCAGAACGATGAACTGCGCGGCCAGGTCGACCGGCTGCAGATGATCTGCGAGGCGATGTGGACGCTGATGAAGGCGAAGAGCGGCGCCACGGAGGCCGAGATCGTCGCGCTGATCGAGGAGATCGACCTGCGGGACGGCAAGTTGAATGGGCGCACCGAACTCGTGCCGCAGAAGTGCGCACGCTGCGGCCGCGTCGTGTCGCTGCGCACGTCCTTGTGCCCCTATTGCGGCGCGCAGAACTTCCGCACGACCGCGTTCTGAGCGTCGGCGCGGCGGATCAGCGAGAGACGCGCGTGTCGGCGCCGACCGCGATGCGCCAGCCGTCGACCGTGCGCACCAAAGTCATGGCATCGATGCCGCAATGGTGGGGGACGCCGTCGAGATCGAAACGGTAGGCGCCCCACACGACGGCCACGTCGCCGTCGACCAGCACCGTCGGCGCGCCGACGAACTGCTCATGAAAGCCCCTCGCCTTGCCCGACTCCGCCGCCAGACTCGCGAGGAACTCGCGCCACGTCGCGCGCTCCACCCGCGGGCCATTCGCGTCGCGGCTGACGCTGTAGAGCGTTCCATCGACGAGGAGCACCCGCTCCGCCGCGGCCGCGTCGTGCGCCGCCATCGCGTCGAACAGCGCCTGCACCGTGGCCAGCGCCTCGCGCTGGTCGACGCTCCACGCCGCATCCATCGTGGTGGCGGATGATGCGCATCCACCGACCCCGACCAGGAGCAGCCCGGCGATCGTGCGACGGAGTCGGGAGATCGAGCGATCAGACTTCATCGAGACCTCACGCGTGCAGGTCGCGCCGAACGACGACGCGGCGACCGCGGATCGAGGAGCCGCGCAACGCGAAGATCACCTGTTCGACGGCGTCGATGGGAACGTCCACCAGCGCGAAACGGTCGGTGATGCGGATCGAGCCGATCGCTTCGCCCGGCACGCCCGCTTCGTTGGCGATCGCGCCGACGAGGTCGCCCGGTCGCAGCCCGTCGATGCGACCGGCGCCGATGAAGATGCGACCCGTCTCGGCACCGCCCGGCCCGACCGGAGCGCGAGCCCCGGGCGGCCCGCGGAACGGCGCCCGCTCGCCACCGAAGCCGTGTTCGCGCGGCGGCGGAATCGCGAGGTCCTGCTCGTCCGCCTGTTCGCCGGAAGCGGCGTGGTTGGCGTCATGGACGAGCTTGGCCGCGGCGGCCGCCACGTCCATCACGTCGAGTTCGCTCGAGAGCTCCTCGATCATCCGCTTGAAGGGCTCGAGCTCGCCGGCCAGCACCGCCTCGCGCAGCGAAGCGCGCGTCAGCTCGAGGCGCCGGCTCTTCAAGTCGGCGATGGTGGGGAGGTTCTCGAGCGAGATCTTCTGCCGCGTCGCGAACTCGAGGTTCTTCAGCAGCCGATGCTCGCGCGGCTCGACGAAGGTGATCGCCACCCCTTCGCGTCCGGCGCGTCCGGTGCGCCCGATTCGATGGACGTAGTCATCCGGGTCGGAGGGGACGCCGTAGTTCACCACGTGCGAGACGTGCTCGATGTCGAGCCCGCGCGCTGCGACGTCGGTCGCGATCAACAGGTCGGCCTGCTGTTCGCGGAAGCGCTTCATCACGCGATCGCGCTGCTCCTGCATGAAGCCGCCATGCAGCGCCTCGGCCCGCCAGCCGCGCGCGTTCATCGTCTCGCACAGCTCGTCGACTTCGAGGCGCGTACGGCAGAAGACGATCGCCGAGGTCGGCTGCTCCATGTCGAGCACGCGTCCGAGCGCCGCGTGCTTCACCGGCCGCGGCACCATGTAGGCGACCTGGCGCACGCGCGGCGCGGTGCCGGCCGCGGTCCGCTCGCGCGCGATGGTGACCCGCACCGGATCGCGCAGATGCGAGCGGGCGATGGCGAGGATGCGCGGTGCCAGCGTCGCCGAGAAGAGCGCGGTCTGATGCTCCTTCGGGAGCTTCGAGAGGATCGACTCGATGTCCTCGGCGAAACCCATGTCGAGCATCTCGTCGGCTTCGTCGAGCACGGCGAGCTTCACGTTGTCGAGCATGAGCGAGCGGCGGTTCAGATGGTCGAGCGCCCGACCCGGAGTCGCGACGATCACTTCGACGCCGCGGTCGAGCACGCGCAACTGCTGACGGATCTCCTGCCCGCCGTAGATCGGCAGCACCGTCGCCTGACGTCCGCGGCCATAGCGATGGATCGCCTCGGCGACCTGCATGGCGAGTTCGCGCGTCGGCACCAGCACCAGCGCCGTCGGCTTGTTGCGCACCGGCTTGCCGGTGACCGCGATCTGCAGCAGCGGCAACGCGAAGGCTGCCGTCTTGCCGGTGCCGGTCGCCGCCTGCCCCAGTACATCGCGGCCGGCGAGCAGCGGCGGGATCGCCTCGCGCTGGATCGGCGTGGGTTCTTCGTAGCCGAGCGCGGCAAGGTCGGCGCAGGCGGCGGGGTCGACGCCAAGCGCGGCGAACCCCTTCGCCGTGGCGGCGACCGGTTCGGATGGGGTGGACGGAGTGGAGGGAACGGGGGCGTCAGGAGCGGTCATGGCGCCATTGTGCCGGCGATTGGCAGCACACGAGGACCTTTCTCCGCGCCCGCGCACGCGGAGGCCCACCGGACGCGCAGCGCGCCGTCGTCACTCGATCACGAAATCGATCGCGTTCCCGAGGTAGGCGCCCGCCGGATCGAGCACCAGCGGTTGCACGTGGATCTCGACGCCCGAGAGGGTCGGATCGGCCGGCAGGTCGGCGATCAGCGTGTAGCGGCCGCTGGGTCCGGTCGTGTCGGCGAGCACCGGAATCATCGTCGCGGCGTCGAGTTCGAGGAGGCCGAGCTTCTTCAGGAACAGGCTGCCACCCGACTGCGCGCCCCACAGGACGAACGACTGGTTGGCGACGCCCTGGACGTGCAGTCGCAGCGAGCCGCCGGGGCGCGCGCTGCCGTAGCGCCACAGCATGACCCGACCGGTCGGGAACGCGTCGAAGCCGAGATCGTCGACGAGCGCCTCGGTCAACGAGTTGTTCGGGTCGTCGGCGACGACGAATCGCAGCTGCATCCGATCGGTCAGCGCAACGTAGGCCGCGGGGTCGAAGCGAACCTGCTGCCAGGAATTCCGGTTGCCGGTGACGCGTTCGACCTCGCTCCAGGTCGCGCCGCCATCGGCGCTGATCGAGACGACGAAGGCGTCGTCGGCATTGGTCAGGTTGGTGAACCAGCGCCAGTACGAGACCAGCGGCGCGACGCTGTCTTCAAGGTCGAACTGCGGGCTGTAGAGCGTCGTCTTGCCGCTGTCGACGTCGTAGGTGCCGGCGCTGCTGCCGGCGCGACCGTCCGTCACCGCGCACAGTGTGCCGCTCGCCGTGTGGTCGTCGGCCGGTTGCGAAGTGTTGCCGCCCGACGTCGTCAGCTGCGGATCGGCGATCTCGAAGCGGCCGTTCACGGCCGTGTCGGACGCATCTCCGGCGATCCAGCCGAGGTTGATCTCGAGATCGTCGTCGTCCATGCGCGACGGCTCGCCGATCAGGAACTCGACCGCGTGGCTCTCGACGAATCCGTCGTAGGAGAGGTCGGCCTGCACGACGATGCGTTGCCCGGCGGTGGCGCCCGGCGCGATCTGGACGCGCAACGGCAGCGCGAGATTGTCCGACTGTGCGAACGCGGCGATCGTGCCGAAGTCATGGAAGCCATCGATGACGACCACGTCCGCGGCGCTCGTCGAGACGGTCACGGTGGCCGCGCCGTTGGTCGCGAGCGTCCCGATGTTGCGCAGCGTCAGCGCCAGGTCGAACTCCTCGCCGGGATCGAGCCAAACGTCGCCGTCGCCGGTCGATTCCTGCCACGACCAATCGCTGCTCTCGAGTCCCGCCGCGGCGTAGAGGGCGATGCGCTGGAAGCCGCGCAGGTTCTCCTCGATCAGCGGAATGATGCGGGATGCGGCCGGCCAGAAGCCGTCGCCGTTGCCGCCGATCTCCACCGTGCCCGACCAGGTGCCGAGCACGCCGTGGTCGTAGTCGACGGTGTTGCCGTTGGCCGAGTAGAGCGCCTGGCAGATCGTGCCGTGCACGTAGCCGTTCTCGACGGTGAACCACTCCGCGATGCCGTCGAACGCGCTGCGCTGCGGTGGGTCGAAGCAGTCGTAGCCCCACGGGAAGAGCCAGAGGTTCGAGTAGGTGTGGGCGGAGATGGAGGTCGCGAATTCGCGACTGCTGAGGAAGGCCTCCATCGCCTGCGTCTCGGGCTCCGAAGCCGCGGAAGGGCCGCGATAGGTCTCGCTGCCAGTGTTGCCGCTCGAGCCGGAGTTGTCGTAGCCCCACTGGTAGGAGTAGTTGCGGTTCAGGTCGACGCCGAAGGTGCCGTCGCCGTTGTCGCGCCGGTTCTTGCGCCACAGCCCGCCGCCATTGGGCGCGATCGCGCGGTTGTATTCGTAGCCGTCGGGGTTCACCACCGGGATGAACCAGATCTCGCGCTCATCGACGAGGTGGGTCGCCAACGGATCGCTGCCGTAGTTCGACAGCAGCCAGTCGAGGAAGTAGAGCGTCGCGTGCATTCCGACCGGTTCGCGCGCGTGGTGGAGCGAATCGAATCGAGCTTCCGGCTCGTTCTCATCGATGCCTGGCTGGTCGGAGACCTTGACCGCCCACAGCTCGCGGCCTTCGACGCTCTGGCCGAGCGAGAATTTGGCGCTGCAGATCGACGGGTAGTCGGTCGCGAACTGGTCGAGCAGCGCCTCCACTTCGGCCAACGTGAAGTAGCCACCCATGCTGCCGCCGGCCCAGTCGATGGCGGGGGAGGGACGCCGCGGCGGTCGTGCCTCGAGACGCGCCGCATAGAACTTCTCGAGATCGGGTTGAGTGACGCGCACCAGCGCGCCGCGACGCTGCAGCTCGGCGAGCTGTCGATCGGTGACGGTGATCTCGGCGCGACCGCCCGGCAGTCGACTCTGGCAGTCGAGCGCGACACCCGCGTCATGCGCCGCGCGCACCGACTTCGCATCCTGGAGCGACAGTTCGGCGAGGTGATGCCGCTCCGGCGGCGCGGCCTGCAACGGCAACGCCAACGGCGCGGGGATCACGGCGAAGACGATCGAGGCGAGGGAGATCATCGGCAGCTCCTGAAGGAACGGCCGCGGACTGTAGCTCGTCGTCAGCGAAGGCGCAGGTCGACGACCAGCGGATCGTGGTCCATGGTGCCGCTGCGACGCCCCTTCCACGGGCCGGCGGCGCGCACCTCGAACTCCCTCGACACGAAGAGGTAGTCGAGACGGCGATCGGGTTCCGCCGTCGGTCCGCGGCCCGCTCCGGCGTCGAGCAATCGCTCCGCCACGTAGTTGTAGACCTCGGCGTCGCGCTGCGGATCGTTCGAGAAGAGGTCGCCGCGCTGATCGACGTCGAGGTTCAAGTCGCCGCCGAAGAGGTGCGCGCGCGCCGTCATCTGCAGCGTTCGATCGAGCGCGCCGCCGATCTCGCGGCGCCGCTCGCGCGCCGACCAGGCCGCTGCGTGGAGCGCGCCGACGGCGAACTCGTGACCGTCGACCTGCCAACGCGCTTGCGCGAAGAGGCCGCTCGAGCGCCCATCGGCGAGCGCGCCGCGCACGGCCACGATCGCGACGTCGTCCGCCGCCGACTGCACATAGCCTGCGCCGACCTCGAAGCGGGCGCGCAACGCGTCCCACTGCGTCCCGTAGCGGAACTCCTGCAGCAGCACGAGGTCGGGGCGAAGTTCGCGCAGCGTCTTCGCCACGGCCTCGAGGTCGCTGTCAGCGAGTGGGTGAGCGGTTCCGTTGGCGCTGCCGCCGACGTTCCAGGTCACGACTCGCCACTCGCCCCGCGCCCGCGACTTCGCCGGCGGAGCGTCGAGCGCCGCCTCGCTCGCAGTCGGCGCGAGGCGCGGCGCGGCCAGCAGCGCGATCGCCGCGATCAGCCAGAGCAGCAGCTCGACCACGCGCGCGCTGCGGTTCATGCCTCCTCCCGACGCCGAAAGCGGCGAAACGCCAAGGCGAGGAAGAGCGCGGCGTGGCCGAGCAGCGCCACTTCGTGGCCCGCGATCTCGCGCCAATCGATCGTCTCGCGAAACAGCGCGCGCCAGGCGGTCGTGTGGCTCGTGAAGAGCCACGGCTTCAACGCCTCGAAGAAGTGGACCTCGACGATCACGTGCGCGACGAGATAGAGGGCGACCGCGGTGCCCACCGCGTTCACCGCGCTGCGCGTCCACGTCGAGATCCAGAAGCTGAGCGCGAGCGGGGCCAGCAGCGCGAGGCTCGCCGCCGGCCACGCCAGCAGGAAACGGCGCAACGCCGTGGCCCGTGACAGGAGCTGCGGACGATCGCTGCTCTGGAGCACGCCGGGATAGAGCCGCAGCTCGCCCCAGCCGACCGCGAACAACCCGAGCAGCAGCGCCGCGCCGAGGAAGAGCGCGGTCAGCAGAGTCGACCAGCCCCACGCCACGGCGAGCTTCGTGAAGAAGAGGCGCGTCTTCGAGATCGGGCGGACCAGCAGCAGACCGAGCGTGCCGCTGCCGGCGTCGCCCGCGATCTGTGCGCCGCCCTCGATCGCGGCGAAGATCGGCAGGAGGAGCACGAAGCCGAAGAAGAAGGCGTAGAGCGCGAAGGTCAGTCCGTTGAAGTAGGAGCGGTTCTCGTACGTGTACTCGAACTGCACGGCTCCGTGCGTGCGCGACTGCGCGTAGCTCCAGAACCCCACCAGCATCAGCGCCAGGAAGAGCAGCAGCGCCAGCAGCGCCATCAGCGGCCGCCGCGAACGCACCAGGCGCAAGAACTCGAGGCGCAGGATCATGCGGGTCGCCCGGCGGCGAGGCGCTCGCGAAGCAACTGCTCCAGGCTGCGCTGCTCGACGTGGAAACTCGCCAACGCGACGCCCGCCGCGCGCAGCAGCGTCTGCGCCTCCGCGAGCGTCAAAGTGCCGTTCGCAACCTCGAGCGTCCCGTCGCTGCGAAGCGTCGCCGCGAAGCCGTGCGCGAGGAGCGCCGCGGCGCCGCGCTCGACCGCATCGACACCGAGCACCAGCCGCTCGCTGCCAGCGCGAAGCGTCGCCGCGCTGCCGGCGAAGAGGACGCGCCCCTCCTGCAGCAGGAGCAGCCGATCGACCAGCGAGTCGATCTCGATCAGCAGGTGGCTCGACAGGAGGATGGCGACGCCGTGCTGCTTGCGCAGTTCGGAGAGGATCGCGCGCAGTTCGAGCACGGCGGCGGGATCGAGCCCTTCGGTCGGCTCATCGAGCACGACGAGGCGGGGCGGCGGCAACAGAGCCTGCGCCACCGCGAGTCGCTGCCGCATGCCAAACGAGAAGCTGCGCACTCGATCGTCTGCGCGCTCCGCGAGGCCGACCCGCGCCAGCGCTCCATCGATCGCGGCGGCCGGCGGCCTCGCCGCTCGGCCATGCAGCCCGACCAGATGCACGAGGTGCTCGCGCGCCGTGAGCGACTCGAACAGGGCCGGCGGCGCGAACGCGAAGCGTGCATCGCGCATCACCGTCTCGCGCGCGAGGAACGGATCGTGGCCGAAGAGGCGTGCGCGACCCGAAGTCGGACGCAACAGCCCGGCGAGCACGCGCAGCAGGGTCGACTTGCCCGAACCGTTGGGTCCGACCAGTCCGACGATCTCGCCCGCCGCCACGGTGAGGTCGATGTCAGCGAGCGCGACGCGCGATCCGAAGCGCTTGCCGAGTCGCTCGACCTCGACCGGCGCGCCGCCGCTCACCCCTTCGACTTCGACGGCGCGCGTTTGCCCGCCGCCGCCTTTCGAGCCGGCGTCTTGCCGGCCGATGCCTTGCGAGCGCCCTTCTTCTTCTTCGGCGGCGCGATCTCGCGTCGCTCGGCCAGCAGCCGCAGCGCATCGTCGAGCGTGAAGTCGGCGACGCTCGCCCCCTTGGGCAGCGACGCGTTGGTCTCGCCATCGCTGCAATAGGGACCGTACTTGCCGTCCTTGATCACGATGGCCGCTTTCGATGCGGGATCGACGCCGAGCTCGCGCAACGGCGGCGCGGCCGCTCCGCCGCGACCGCCGCGCTGCCCCTTGGGCAGGGCGTAGATCGCGCGCGCCTCATCGAGCGTGATCGTGAAGAGCTGCTCTTCGCTCTTCAGGTTGCGGTAGTCGGGTTTGGGCGCGCCCGGCAGATCCTTCACCAGGTAGGGGCCGAAGCGACCGAGCGCGGCGCGGATCGCGTTGCCATCGACATCGAGCCCGACCGCGCGCGGTAGCGACAGGAGCTGCAGCGCCTGCTCCAGCGAGAGGCTCTTCGGGTTCATCGAACGCAGCAGCGACGCGCGCTTGGGTTTCGCGGCCTTGTCGTCGCCCTCCTCGGGATCGAGTCCAAGCTGCACGTAGGGGCCGAAGCGGCCGGTGCGAAGGAAGACCGGCTGGCCGTCCGTGGACTGGCCCATCGGCTCCTCGGCCTGACTGGCCGTGGCGATGAGTTCGAGCGCCTTGTCGACGGTGATCTCGTCGGGGGCGAGCCCTTCGGGGACGCTCGCGCGCAGGTCGCCGTGCTCGATGTAGGGGCCGTAGCGGCCGACGCGCAGCGAGATCGCGACGCCATCCTTCATGCCGATCGGGATCGTGCCGACCTTGCGCGGATCGATCGCGGCAGCCCGATCGGTGACGATCGCCTTCAGGCCCGGTTTGTCGCCGCGATAGAAGCGTTCGAGGAAGTCATTGCGCTTCGACTCGCCGCGCGCGATCGCGTCGAGCTCGTTCTCCATCTCGGCGGTGAACGAGTAGTCGACGAGCGTCGGTTCGAGCGCCAGCATCAGGCTGACGACGGCGAACGCGAGCGGGGTCGGGACGAGCGCCGCGCCTCGCTTCACGACGTACTCACGATCGACGATCGTGCCGATGATGCTGGCGTACGTGGACGGGCGTCCGACCCCAAGCTCCTCGAGCTTCTGGACCAGACCCGCTTCCGTGAAGCGCGCCGGCGGCTTGGTCGAGTGACCGGCCGGCTCGGCACGCACCACCAACGCTTCATCGCCCTGCTGCAGCGGCGGCAACACCGCCTCGTCGTGGTCCCCGCGCTCGGCGCCGCTCGCCTCGCCTTCATCGCGCCCTTCGACGTAGGCACGCAAGTAGCCATCGAACAAGGTGGTGCGACCGCGCGCGACGAGTTCCGCCTTGCCGCCGCCGCGCAGCGGGGCGTCGAAGGTCGCAGCGACGCTGCGCAGGCGAGCGTCCACCATCTGCGACGCCACCGTCCGCTTCCAGATCAGGTCGTAGAGGCGCGCCTCGTCGACCGGCGTCTCGCGCGCGACCTCGTCGGGATCGCGGAAGCTCTCGCCGGCCGGGCGGATCGCCTCGTGCGCTTCCTGGGCGTTGCGCGACTTGGCGTCCCAGGTGCGCGGCGTTCGCGGCAGGTAGTCGGCGCCGTAGCGCGCGCCCACCAGGGTGCGCGCCGCCTGCAGCGCCTGCGCCGAGAGCGCGATGCTGTCGGTACGCATGTAGGTGATGAATCCGCCTTCGTAGAGACGTTGCGCGGCCTGCATCGCCCGCTTCGCCGTCATCCCGAGCTTGCGTCCCGCTTCCTGTTGGAGCGTCGACGTCGTGAACGGCGGCTTGGGCGAGGAGCCGTAGTCCTTCTGCTCGACCTTCCGCGTGATCGGCACGCTGCCGGCGAGCCCCTCGGCGAGTCGCTTCGCGCCCGCTTCGTCGAGCACGAGGACGTTGCGGCCGGCCAGCAGCTTGCCGTCGCTGCCGAAGTCGCGCCCCTGCGCGAGCACCCGCGCATCCACGGCGATCACCTGCGCCGGGAACGCGATCGCCGTGCGCTCGAGGGTCACCAGGGCGTTCCACCAGTCGGCCGAACGGAACGCCATGCGCTCCTGCTCGCGCTCGACGATGAGGCGGGTGGCGACGCTCTGGACTCGCCCCGCCGAGAGGCGCGGCGCGATCTTGCGCCAGAGGATCGGGCTCACCTCGTAGCCGTAGAGGCGATCGAGGATGCGTCGCGCCTCCTGGGCGTCGACGAGGCTCGTGTCGATGTCGCGGCAGTTCTTGAGCGCGGCGTCGATCGCCGCCTTCGTGATCTCGTGGAACACCATCCGTTTGACCGGCACCTTCGGCTGCAACAGCTCGAGCAGGTGCCACGAGATCGCCTCGCCTTCGCGGTCCTCATCGGTGGCGAGGTAGAGGGCGCTGGCGTCCTTCAGCAGGCTCTTCAGTTCGCGAATCTTGCCCCGTTTCTCGGCCGGCACGACGTAGAGCGGGGCGTAGCCGTGGTCGACGTCGACGCCAAGTCGCGCCCACGCCTCCTTCTTCAGCGCCGGGGCGATCTCGGAGGCGTTCGAGGGCAGGTCACGGACGTGGCCGATCGACGCTTCGACCACCCAGTCCTTGCCGAGGAACTTGGCGATGGTCTTCGCCTTGGCCGGTGATTCCACGATGACGAGCGGCTTTCCCATTCCGGCGAGACTGCGGACGGCGACCGGGGCTTGTCAAGTGCGGCGCGCGCGGTGAGCATCGTCAGCCGTACGACCGTTGCTGCTTCTGCTGGAGCGAATCGATGTCGAACGCCGGCTTCCGTTGCCCCCGTTTCGCGCTGCTGATCGCGGCTGCGCCGAGCCTCTTCGCGCGCTCGGCGGAGGAGACGGCGCGACCCCGTTTCCAGGACGGCCACACGCCGCTCGTCGGCGACATCGTGCCCGACCAGGTTCTGTGGCGCGGGCATGAGGCCGCGTCGCCGCAGCTGCGCGCCGCGGTGCGCGGGCTCGCGGGCGCCATCAGCGACGACGAGCTGTGGCACGGTCAGCTCTTCCGCCTGCGGCTCGCCCCGGGCAGCGACCTCGCCGCCACGCTGCGCAAGCTGAACGAGTCGGGTCTCGTCCGCTACGCCGAGCCGAACTTCCGCGTCCAGCCGACCGGCGTCCCCAACGACCCGCTCGTCCCGCTGCAATGGCACCTCGGGCAGGCGAACGACTCGGACATGGATCTGTTCGAGGCATGGGACATGGCGCGCGGCGACGCGGGCGTCATCCTCGCGACCGTCGACACCGGCTGCGACTACACCCATCCCGACCTCGCCAACAAGGCGTGGGTGAATCCGGGCGAGATCGCCGGGAACGGAATCGACGACGACGCCAACGGCTGGATCGACGACGTGCATGGCATCGATGCCGTCAACGTCGATGGCGATCCGATGGATGACAACGGCCACGGCACGTTCGTCGCCGGCATCGCCGCGGCCGAGCCGGACAACGGCCAGGGCATCGCCGGCGTGGCCTGGAACGCCCGCATCATGGGCTGCAAGTTCCTTTCGGCGGCCGGCAGCGGGACCTTCGCCGAGGCGATCACGTGCCTCGACTACGCGGTGGCGCATGGCGCGGTCGTGTCGAACCACAGCTACACGAGCCCGAGCTTCTCGCAGACGCTCTACGACGCCTTCGACCTCGCGGGCGATGCGGGCCACCTCGCGATCGTGCCGGGCGGGAACTCGGCGCAGAACCTCGACAACAAGGCGAGCTACCCGGTCTGCTTCGACCTGCCCGAGATCCTCGCGATCGGTTCGACCGACGAGAACGATGCGCTCACCAGCTTCTCCGACTTCGGGAAGGTGAGCCTCGACGTGCTCGTGCCAGGCAACAACTTGCAGAGCACGACGCTCGGCGGCGGCTACAGCGTCGGCTCGGCCAACTCCTACGCGGCGCCGACGGCGACCGGGCTCGCCGCGCTGCTCGCGTGGGTGGGAGGCAGCGCCGACGGCCAGCAGATCAAGGACTGGATCGTCGACTCGGTCGATCCGCTCGCCACCCTCTCCTCGAAGTGCGCCACCGGTGGCCGGATCAATGCCTGGAAGGCCGTGCAGCGCGCCTCCTGGCGAACGTTGGCGACCGCGCGCTGGGTGAAGGACGGCACTCGCGCCTCTTCGCGCAGCGGCAGCGCAGTGTGCGTGGCGGCGGATGCCGACGGCGACGCGCTGCCGGACGTGGCGATCGGCGTTCCGGGCGATCGGCCGGGCAGCTTCACGGGCGGCTCGGTGCAGATCGCGTCGGGGCGCACCGGTGCGACCTTGCGCACCGTCGCCGGCCCGAACCAGGGCAATGCGAACTTCGGCGCCACGCTCGCCTCGCTCGGCGACGTCGACGGTGACGCGATCGATGACCTCGCCATCGGACAACCCGACTTCAATGCCGGCGCCACCGATACCGGCGGCGTGCGCGTGGTCTCGGGCGCGACCGGCGCGACGATCGTGACGATCGATGGCGCGACGCTCGGTGGCCGCGATGGCGCCGCGCTGTCGGCGGCCGGCGACCTCGATGGCGACGGCAGCGGCGACCTCTTCATCGGCGGGCCGGGGACGAGCCACGTGACCGCGCGCCGCGGCAGCGACGGCGGACTCCTGTGGGACGAGACGCGAGCGGCGGCGGATGAGTTCGGCGCGTCGCTCGCCAACGTCGGCGATCAGGATGGAGATGGTCTCGACGATGTGCTGGTCGGGGTGCCCGGGCTCGCGAGCGCCGAGCTTCTTTCAGGCGCCGACGGTTCGACGCTGCGCACCGTGAACTACGGCACGGTCGACCGCGTCGGCGCGACCGTCGCGAACGTCGGCGACATCGATCGCGATGGCCTCGACGACTTCGGCATCGGCAACGACGCGCGCAACCGCGTGGCACGCATCGTCTCCGGCGCGACCGGCTCGCTGATCTACCGCATGAACGCCCCGGCGGGCGCCACCGGCGAGATCGCGGCCTTCTCGCGCGCCGAAGATCGCGATGGCGATCGCGTCCCCGACTACTGGCTCTCCTGGCGCGGGCTCGATGTGGCGGAGTTGCGCTCCGGCGTCGATGGGTCGCTGCTGCAGGCGGTCGAGGGGATCGCGGGCACCACCTTCGGCGCGAGCCTGATGGGGGAGGTCGATCTCGACGGCGATCGGCGCTTCGACCTGGTGGTCGGAGCGACAAGCGAGGACAACAGCGGGATCGGAGTCGATGCCGGCCGCGTGCGCGCCTACGGTTCGGTGCCGCTGACCTTCAGCGTGTCGCCGACCGATCCCAACGAGGGCGATGCCTGCACGGCGACGATCACGGGCGGCGAGACGGGCGCGCCGTTCCTCCTGATCCTGGTGGACGTCGACGGAATGCCGCTCTTCGAGGTGCTGCTCATCGACGTGCTCGACGAGTTCGGACGCTACGAAGCGACCGACACGATCCCGACCGGCGCGAGCGGCAGCACCTTCACGCTCCGTGTCTACAGCCTGAAGTACGTGCGCAACCGCCTGGTGGCGAGCAACCCCGCCGCGATCGCGGTGCAGTGAGCGCGCCACCCTCGCTCGCAGCGTTTCGACTGGACGAGGGCGTGCCGCTGCTCGAGCGGACGCCGCGGGTGGTCGATGCGCTGCTGCGAGGAGTGCCGGCAGTCTGGCTCGACGCCGACGAGGGGGCGGGCACCTGGAGCCCGCGCGTCGTCGTCGGCCACCTGATCCACGGCGAGAAGAGCGACTGGATCCCGCGCGCGCGCCATCTGCTCGAGCATGCTGAGAGCGTTCCGTTCGAGCCGTTCGATCGCTTCGCCCAGTTGCGCGCGCCGCCGCAGGCGATCGAAGCGCTTCTGGACGAGTTCGCGCAGCGGCGTGGCGAGAGCCTCGCGGCACTCGCCGCGCTGTCGCTGGCGCCGGCGGACCTCGATCGACGCGGCCTCCATCCGGCGCTGGGAACGGTCACGCTTGGACAGCTGCTCGCAACCTGGGTCGCCCATGACCTGAACCACCTGGTGCAGATCGAGCGGACGCTGGCGAAGCGCTGGAAGTCCGCGGTCGGACCGTGGTCGCAGTACTTGCGGGTGATGGGCTGAGACGCGCGCTCAGCCTCCGTGCGTCGCCTTCCAGCGCGCGATGCCGGCGATCACTTCGGCCTTCGCCTCGAGCGAACTCTTCCACCCCCTCACCTTGACCCACTTGCCCGGTTCGAGGTCCTTGTAGTGCTCGAAGAAGTGCTGGATCGCGTGCAAGCGCATCGGGTTCAAGTCCTCGGGCTCCTGCCATTGCGCGTAGAGCGGCAGCACCTTGGTGACCGGCACGGCCAGCAGCTTGTTGTCGCCGCCCGCCTCGTCCTCCATCTGCAGCATGCCGATCGGCCGGCAGCGCACGACGACGCTGGTCAGCAACGCGACCGGCGTGATCACCAGCACGTCCACGGGATCGCCGTCATCGGCCTTGGTCTGCGGGATGTAGCCGTAGTTGCACGGGTAGTGCATCGCCGTGCTCATGAAGCGATCGACGAAGAGCGCGCCGCTCGCCTCGTCGACCTCGTACTTGATCGGGTCCGCGTTCATCGGGATCTCGATGATCACGTGGAACTCGTCGGGTACGCCGGCGCCTGCGGTGACGTTGTGGAGGCTCATGGGAGTCCTGATCGGCTGGGATGCCCTGCGCGCCGAAGTCACCGCCGCGCGGAGCCGGCCCGCACGGACTTGAGCAACGGCCGAACCCGCCGGTGCGGAGGCACCGACGGGGCCGGCGACGGATCGCGCGATCGCTCGTCCAGCCGATCCGCTCGACGGCGAGCGTCAGCTCTTCGCGAGGTTGGCCGCGGCGAACTTCCACGAGACCAGCTTGTCGATCAGCGCCGCGAGGTAGTCGGGGCGACGATTCTGGTAGTCGAGGTAGTAGGCGTGCTCCCACACGTCGAGCGTGAGCAACGGCTTCAGCCCCTTGGTGATCGGCGTTTCGGCGTTCGCCGTCTTCATCACCTTGAGCGTCGCGCCGTCCTGCACGAGCCAGGCCCAGCCGCTTCCGAACTGCGACTTGCCCGCGTTGGCGAGTTCTTCCTTCAGCTTCTCGAAGGTGCCGAACGACGCCTCGATCTTCGCCAGCAAGTCGCCCTCGGGCTTGCCGCCGCCGCCAGCGGTCAGGCTGTTCCAATAGAACGTGTGGTTCCATACCTGTGCGGCGTTGTTGAACAGGCCCGCTTTGTCGGGGCCGCCCGCCGCCGCCGCCGCGACGATCTGCTCGAGCGAGGCCTTCTCGAGGTCGGTTCCGGCCACCATCTTGTTGACGTTGTCGACATACGCGCGGTGGTGCTTGCCGTAGTGGAAGCCGATCGTCTGCGCCGAGATGACCGGTTCGAGGGCGTTCTCGGCGTAGGGAAGCGGCGGCAGCTCGATCGTGGCGCGCGGCCGCGCGACCGCCGGAATCGCCGGCGTCTTCGGGGGCGCCGGAACGGCCGCGGCGGCAGCCTGCAACGCCGGCGTGGCGGCAGCCAGCGCAGCGCCCGCCGCTGCGACAGCGAGGAACTCCCGACGAGCGAGGATGTCGGCGGGCTTCTTGAATCGCGGATCGGTCATGGGATCTCCTGACTGAGAGCCGCGAGCCGCGGCCCTTTGAAGTTCTTGAACGGCGACCAGAGTAGTGAGTGGACGCCCAGATCCGTCGCGTCGGCCGAGCGGCGCCGCGAGGAGCCGCTCACCGCTCGGCGCCGAGCTCTTCTCGCAGGAACGCGATCGTTGCGCGCCAGGCGGCCGCGGTGGCGACGCCGACGTCGAGCGGATCGGCGTCGTGCTCCCCGCGCGGCGCCGTGGAGTGCAGGAAGACCGGCTCGGCGCCCGTGCCTGCGATCTGATGGTTGGCCTGCTCGAAGACACGGAGCACCACGCGGTCGCCGGAGCCGGCCGCTTCCATCTGCGCCGCGACCGATCGCGCCATCGCGGCGGACGGCCAGACCTCGTCCTTGCCGCCGGCCAGCAGGAGCAGCGGCACCGCGATGCGCTCGACCGGAATGCGCGCGTCCGCCGCGCGCGCCGCACCGGCCGCCTCGCGCGACGCGGCGTGCCAGTTCGCCGCGTTGTTCCCAGGATGCGCGGCCAGGTAGGCGTCGAAGGGCAGGTAGGAGACGTAGGGCAGCGATCGCCCCGCCACCGTCCAGGAGGAGCACAGCTCACCGTCGTGCGGCGCGCGGCCGTAGCCCTCGAAGACGACGTCGGATGGAACGCACGCCACACCGGCGCGCAGCCAGTCGAACTCGCTGAGCGCGACCAGGGTGAGTTCGGCCCCCTTGCTGACTCCATAGAGCCCGATGCGATCGACGTCGGCGACTGAGGAGTTCGCTTCGAGCCAATCGCGCGCCTGCTCGATGCATTCGATCGGGACGTTCACCGCATCAGTCGCGACCCCCTCGATCGCGAGCCACGGACGCGCGAAGTAACTGAGCGCGAAGGTGGCGAAACCGCGGGCCGCGAAGCGCAGCGCCGACGCGCGCGCCGCGTCACGACTCGAGCCTTCGCTGCCGTGCAGGACGATGATCACGGGGAAGGGGCCGTCGCCCGGCGGATGGGCGTAGGCTCCGGCCAGCGCGCCTTCCCGCACGTCGCAGCAGTCGAGCTCGCCGCCGCCGGCGACGAGCTTGACACGCGATCGGGCGACGAACTTGCCGCTGCGTTCGAGCGCGAACTCGACCGCGCCAGCGTCGGGCGCTCGACGGGCGACGAGTTCCGTCGGCAACGGTGCGTCCGCGCCGACTGGCCGTCCCGACCAGAAGAGGCCGAGCGGATCGGCGACACGCCAGGTTCCGGCGATCGGCGCGCTGGAATCGACTTCGACGGCCCCGGCAGCGTCCGCATCGAAGGAAGCGAAACTGTGCAGCGTGACCGCCCGCGAGCGCCATTCCCCGGCGATCGACTCCCAGCGCTCGAGGCAACGCAGCGCGTGCACCTTGATCCGCTCGTGCGGCGCGACGCCATGCACGAGCAGCGACGGCGGCTCTCCTTCGACGAGCACGCCATCGACGGCGCCACGACACTCGATCCCCACGACGGACGCTGCTGTGGCGGCGTCCTGCAGCAGCCCGGACGGTCGCACGCGGCCTGGCAACGCAGCAGCCGCCAGAACGGCGAGGAGCGACACCATTCGCAACTTCGGACTCCTTTCCACCGTGGAGGCCGCGACCGCCGGTTACGGCATCGGAGTCGGCGGCATCTCGTAGACGCCACCGCGTCCACCCTTCAAGCGGCCGGTGCGCACCAGCTCGTCCCACACTTCGCGACCGAAGCGATCGGGAGGCCGGATGCCGACGATGCCTGACTTGTGGCCGCTGCTCATCGCGCCGCCGCCGATGCGCGACTCGTCGTCGAGGCGCATCAGCTTGAGGCTCTTCTTGAACGCCTTGAGCGCGCTGTGGAGGACGCCGCGATCCTGCTCGGGGAGCAGGCGCGTCCCCGCCAGCCACTCCGCGAGCAGCGTCTTCAAACCGGCCTGATCCTTTGCATCGACGACGCGGGCGACGTCCGGTTCGGCGGCGCGCGTCGGTTCGAGCGCGGCGGCGGCCTCGCTCCACGCCGTCGGGTCGGCCGGGTCGACGTCGAGCCTGGCGGCGACGGCCGCAAGCAGCTTGCTGAGCAGGGCGTGCTGGGGATCAAACATGCCGCGACGATAGCGCTGCGCCGCAGGCGACGGTCCGCGGCGCTAACCTCTTGCCCCTTCATGAGCGCCGATCCGACACCGACTGCCGCCCCCGATCCCGATTGGGTCGCCCTGATCGCGCAGCTCGAGCGCCTCGGCAGCGACCGCACCAGCCTCACGGCAGTGCCGCTCGAGCTGCGAAAGCAGTTGCTCGCGGCTTGCGGGCGGCTCGCCGACCCGAGCGAGGTGGAGCGCCGCCGCCATCGGCGCGCGCTGCGCAAGCAGGACCATTGGGAGCGGCGTCAACGCGATCGCGCCGCGCTCGATCAAGCGGCGCTCCGTCAATCGCGCCTCGCCGACAAGGAGGGCCACGCAGCGCTGCCCCGGCATGCATTGCCGGCGCGCGTCGGCAGCGCGCCAACGCCTCGCAACGACCCGCCACCTTCGGGCGCGCGGCTCGAGACGCCGCGCTTCTGCTACATCTGCAAGACGCCCTACACGCAGATCCACTTCTTCTACGACTCGATGTGCGGCGCCTGCGGCGACCTGAACCACGCCAAGCGCGGTGAGCTCTGCGACCTCACCGGCCGCGTCGCCCTGGTGACCGGCGGCCGCGTCAAGATCGGTCAGCAGATCGTGCTCAAGCTGCTGCGCTGCGGTGCGCGCGTGATCGTCACGACCCGCTTCGCCGCCGACGCGGCGACGCGCTACGCGCAACTTCCCGAATTCGACTCGTTCCGCGATCGGCTGCGCATCTTCGGGCTCGACTTGCGCCACACGCCCAGCGTCGAGCGGCTCTGCCACCACCTTCTCGAATCGCTCGATCGCCTCGACTTCATCGTCAACAACGCCTGCCAGACGGTGCGTCGCCCGCCGGCCTGGTACGCGCACCTGCTGGCGCTCGAACGCGGCGCGGCGGAGGCGCTGGCGGAAGCGCCGCGCGCGCTGCTCGGTGGAGTCGCCCCGACGAAGCCGGGCGACCACGCGCCCGCGCTGAGGTTCGACCACGCGGCGGCCGCCGAGCTGTCGCAGATCGCGCTACACCCCGACGATCAGAAGCCCGATCTCGCGCTCTTTCCGGAACACGCCTACGACGTCGATCGCCAGCAGGTCGATCTGCGCAAGGTGAACAGCTGGCGCTTGCGCCTGCACGAGGTGGCGACGCCGGAGCTGCTCGAAGTGCAGCTGGTGAACTCGATTGCGCCCTTCGTGCTGAACGCGCGACTCAAGCCGCTGATGGAGCGCGTCGCGAGCGCCGACAAGCACATCGTCAACGTCTCCGCGATGGAAGGGCAGTTCGGCCGCGGGACGAAGACCGACAAGCACCCGCACACGAACATGGCGAAGGCGGCGCTCAACATGATGACCCGCACGTGCGCGGTCGATTACCGCAAGTCGGGCATCCACATGAACAGCGTCGATACCGGTTGGGTGACCGACGAGGACCCGGTCGAGATCGCGCGCCGCAAGGAAGAAGAGGGCTTCCAGCCGCCGCTCGACATCGTCGACGGGGCCGCGCGCGTGTGCGACCCGATCATCAGCGGCTTCCTGACGGGCAGCCACGTGAGCGGGCTCTTCCTCAAGGATTACGCGCCGACGGTCTGGTGAGCCCCGTGTCCGCGCGCTCGCGCCGCCACAAGATCGCCACGATCACCGCGTAGGTCGGCAGGAACTGGGCGATCGCCTCGAGGCGCGCCTCGGCGATCTCTTCGCCCGGCGGCGCCACCGCCTGCCGCCACGCGATCGCCGCCATCGCGACCGCGCTGATGGCCGCCACCAGGAGCAGCCCGCGCGTGCCGATCAGCACGCTCGCCAGCAGCGTCACGAGCACGAAATTGACGACGTTCACGTGGATCGCTTCGCCATTGCTGCTGGCGAGGCCGACCACGAGCGCGAGCAGTCCGCCGACCAGCCAACGCGCGATCGCCGTTTCGTGGCCGCGGCCGACCTGACGCAAGAGCACCGCGCAGAGCAGCGCCGCGACGCCATTGGAGGCCGCGACGCGCAGCGCGCTCTGCGCGGAGAAGCCCTCGGCGAACAGGAAGATCGGCGCGCTGGCGAGCGCCGCCAGGAGGATCAGCCGCAGGAGTGCGCGCAGGAACTCGGTGCGAGGTGGCATGGCGCAGAGAATAGGCCGACGCTTATCCTCCCGCCTTCGCGAAGTCGGCCAACGGAGGCAGAGAAGCACGATGGGACGGCAGTGGTTGCTGAAGAAGCGCGAAGTGAACGCCGCGAAGCGCGGCAAGGTCTCGACCAAGCTCGTCCGCGAGATCACCGTCGCGGCGAAGGCGGGCAACCCCGACCCGACGCTCAACTCCCGCCTCGCTCTGGCCGTCGAGGCGGCGCGCAAGGCTTCGGTCACCAATGACACGATCCAGCGCGCGATCAAGAAGGGGGCGGGACTCACCGGCGAGAAGGTCGACCTCGAACTGCTGACGTTCGAGGGCTACGCGCCGCACCAGGTGCCGGTCATCGTGGAGTGCTACTCCGACAACCGCAATCGCACCGTCCCCGAGATCCGCGTCCTCTTCCGCGACGGACAGATGGGGGCGAAGGTGGGATTCCTCTTCCATCACGTCGGCCTGATCGAGGCGAGCCACCCGACCGGCGGCCAGGACTTGGAATCGGTCGCGATCGAGGTCGGCGCGCAGAACGTCGAGCCGCTCGAGGAGACGCCCGCCGGCCAGAGCGGCGGTCACTTCGTCACCGACCGCGGCGACGTGGATGTGGTCACCAAGAACCTGCAGAAGGCGGGCTGGACCGTCACCGTCGCCGAACTCGGCTTCGTCGCGAAGGAGAACGTCGAACTTGCCGCCGAGGCGCACGCCGAGGTCGTGGCATTCCTGCACGCGCTCGACGAGAACGACGACGTGCATCGCGTCTACGCGGCGCTTCGCTGAGCCCTTCGATGAGCAATGGCGCGAAGGGAGGCGGTGGCGCCCGACCCCCCGGCGGCGTGGTCTACATCAGCGGCCTCGGTCGCGTCTGCCCCCGCTGCGCGCAACCGGTGGCGAGCTGCCGCTGCGCCGGACGACGTGCCGCGGCGGCGCCGCCAGCGGCCACGCGCGGGGATGGCATCGTTGTGCTTCGCCGCGAGACGCAGCAGCGCGGCGGCAAGACGGTCACCGTCGTCGCTGGAGTGCCGCTCGACGCCGTCGAACTTGCCGCGTTGGCCAAGACGCTGAAGCAGCGCTGCGGCACCGGCGGGACGCTGCGCGACGGCGTGATCGAACTGCAGGGCGATCAGCGCGATCGCGTGGAAGCGGAGCTCGTCGCGCGCGGCTTCACCGTGAAGCGGGCGGGCGGTTGAGCGGCGGCTACGCGATCAGGTCGTGCACGACTTCACCCGCGACGTCGGTGAGGCGGAAGTAGCGGCCCTGGAACAGGTGAGTGAGGCGCTCGTGGTCGATGCCGAGCAGATGCAGCATCGTCGCATGCAGGTCGTGGACGTGGACGCCATCCGACTCGACGTTGTAGCCGAGTTCGTCGGTCTGGCCGTGCGCATGACCTCCCTTGACGCCGCCGCCCGCCATCCAGATCGAGAAGCAACGCGGGTGGTGGTCGCGCCCGTAATCGCCGCCGCTCATGCGTCCCTGGCAGTAGGCGGTGCGTCCGAACTCGCCACCCCAGACCACCAGCGTGTCTTCGAGCAGACCGCGGCGCGCCAGGTCGGTGACCAGCGCGGCGGACGCCTGATCGGTGGTCTTGCATTGGTGGCTGATCCCGCCGGGCAGTGATCCATGTTGATCCCAACCCTGATGGAAGAGCTGCACGAAGCGCACGCCGCGCTCGACGAGTCGGCGCGCCAACAAGCAGTTGGCGGCGTAGGTTCCTGGCGTTCGCGCCGCCTCGCCGTAGAGCTCGAAGACTTCGTCGGGCTCGCCGGCAGTCGCGGTCGCTTCGGGAATGCTGGTCTGCATGCGAAACGCCATCTCGGCCTGCGCGATCTGCGCGGCGATGGCAGGATCCTGCGTCCGCTCCTGCTGTTCGCCGTCAAGCTGGCGCAGCGTGTCGAGCATCGCGCGCCGCGCCTGCGACGAGACGCCCGGCGGGTCGGCGAGGTAGAGCACTGGCTCCGCGCCGGCACGGAATTGCACTCCGCCGTGCTCGCTGCTGAGGAACCCGCTGCCCCAAAGGCGTGAATAGAGCGGTTGATCGCGCGGTGCGTCCTTCGATACCAGCACGATGAACGCCGGCAGGTCCTCGTTCAGGCTGCCGAGTCCATACGAGAGCCACGAACCCATCGACGCGCGGCCGGGCTGCTGATGGCCCGTGCAGAAGAAGGTGATCGCGGGATCGTGGTTGATCGCCTCGGTGTGCATGGTGCGCACCACGCAAAGCTGGTCGGCGAGCGCCGCCGTGTGCGGCAGGAGGTCGCTGATCATCAACCCCGATCGGCCGTGCGGATGGAAGTCGGTGAACGAGCCGGCGAGCGGCAGCTGCGATTGATTGCCGCTCATCCCGGTCAGGCGCTGGCCGCGGCGCACCGAGTCGGGCAGCGGCTGGCCGTTCCATTCGCGCAGGCGCGGCTTCCAGTCGAAGGTCTCGAGGTGCGAAGGACCGCCCGACTGGAACAAGTAGATCACCCGCTTCGCCCGCGGTCGGAAGTGGGGGAGCTGCGACGACACGGTGCCGGCCGTCGCTTTGCCTGCACCAACGATCGAGCCGAGCGCGACGCGGCCGAGTGCCAGCGCGGAGCTCGCGAGGAAATGGCGGCGGTTCATCGCACCCTCATCACGGCATCGCTTGCCAACAGCGTCGAGCAACAGAGGACCAGAGCGGCGACGGCAGGGTCGACCGCGCTGCCCGGTTCGGGGGGAAGCAGCAACGCGGCCGCCGCCGGATCCGCCAGCAGCGCCCGCCGCTGACTTTCATGGAGCGATCGCAGCGACTCGAGCTCCGCCACCGTCGGCGCGCGCGACGCGAGTCGCTCGAACGCTCGCACGAGCTGGCCGTCGAGCTCGACGCCCTCGCTTGCGACGCGCTGCGCCAACGCGCGCGCCGCTTCGAAGTAGACCGGATCGTTCCACACCACCAGCTGCTGCAACGGCGTCTGCGTTGGCTGGCGGCGAGCGAGGCACTGCTCGCGGCTGCCCGCGTCGAACAGCACCAGATTCGGCGGGGGAGCCGTTCGCTTGCGGAAGGTGTAGAGGCCGCGGCGATGGGCGTCCGCGCCGACGTCGGGCTGGTAGGCGCCCGTCGCGCCCGCCTCCTCCCACAGACCGGGCGGCTGCCAGGGCTTCACGCTCGGACCGCCGAGGCGCTCGACGAGCAGCCCCGCGGCGAGCAGGGCCTGATCCCGCATCATCTCGGCGGAAAGGCGAATCGAGGGCCCGCGCCCGAGCTGCCGGTTGAGCGGATCGCGGTCGAGCTGCGTCGCCGTCGCCACCGACGATTGCCGAAACGTGGCCGACAGCACCAGGCGCTTGAGCATCGCCTTCACCCGCCAACCCGATTCGACGAAGTCGACCGCCAACGTGTCGAGCAGCTCGGGATGGCTTGGCCGCGCGCCCTGCGTCCCGAAGTTCTCCTGCGTGTCCACGAGGCCGCGCCCGAAGCAGAGCGCGAACAGGCGGTTCACGGCGACCCGCGCCGGCAACGGGTTCTGCGGCGAGATCGTCCAGCGCGCCAGGCCGAGCCGATCGTGCGTCCAGGTCGGATCGAAGGCGAGCAACGCCGGAATCGCCGCATCGGGCGCCAGCGGCCGCGAGCGATCGGGTTGGTCGTACGCGCCACGCGTCAGGACGAAGGTCGGTCGCGGATGGTCGCTCGCCTCCATCACCATCACTTCGCGGAGCGACTCGAGCAGCTCCTGCTGCGCCGCGCGCGCGG
This sequence comes from Planctomycetota bacterium, assembly GCA_031409275.1. Classification (GTDB taxonomy): domain Bacteria; phylum Planctomycetota; class B15-G4; order B15-G4; family SIAN01; genus SIAN01. The sequence goes on along the minus strand of JANNXA010000022.1, from coordinate 209,017 downwards.
CCCGCAGCAAGGCGAACGCACTCGCGACGTTGGCGTCGAGCGCGACCGCAAGTTCGTCTCGCGCGGGCGAGATCTCGGCAGCCTGCAGCGCCTCCCGACTCGCCGCGAAGGCGCCCGGCGCGTGCAGCTCGGCGACCTCGATCTCGGTCAGCGCGCGATCGAAGAGCATCCACTCGTCGACCACGCCTCCCGCAAGTCCGACGTCGCGATCGCGGTGGCCGATCTGAAGCGTGCGAACGGTCGCTGCGCCGTCGAGATGGTCGCGCACGATCTCGGTCGCGACCGGCTCGCCGTCGAAGTAGAGGCGCAGACCGCCGCCGCGCGACGAGCCGTCGTAGGTGGCGACGACGTCGACGAATCGGGCGAGCGGGAAGGGTTCGAGCGTGCGAATCGCCGCCGCGGAGCCGGGCCACAGGTGGAGCACCTGCCAGGCGAGGTGCCCCTCTTCCAGCAGCAGCTGATACCCCTGCTGATCGCTCTCGATCGTGAAGCTACTGGTGTGCAGGATCGTCGCGCGCGCCTTCACGTCGGGGCACAGGACGGCGAGTCGCACGCTCAGCGGGTCGCAGCGCCGAAACGGCGGCAGGTCGCCGAAGGTCGGCCCGTCGTCGCCGGCCAGCGCCGTCGCCGAGCCGCTCGGACCGGGCGCGCCGCCATCGAGCGGCTCGTGGCGCACCGGCGGTGCGACCAGCAGCGCGGGCAGCGCCGCGATCCGCTCGCGACTCGAGCTCCGCGCGGCGACCACCGCCTGCTCGTAGAGCGCCGTCGCTTCGGCGACCACCGCGTCGCGCCGCGCGAGCTCCGCCTCCTGCTCGACGTTCGGCAGGCGCAGCACCGGCCGCGGGATCGCGCCGGTCGAATAGGCATAGGTACCCGCTTCATCGATCGCGCCGAAGAAGGCGCCGAGCCGATAGAAGTCGGCCTGCCCGATCGGGTCGTACTTGTGGTCGTGGCAGCGAGCGCACTCGACCGTCAGGCCGAGGAAGGCGGTGGCATAGGTCGACACGCGATCGGCCAGATGCTCCTGACGGAACTCCTCGTCGATCGAACCGCCTTCGTTGGTTTGACGGTGCAGACGGTTGAACGCGGTGGCGAGGCGTTGGTCGCGCGTTGCGCCGGGGAGGAGATCCCCGGCGATCTGCTCGACGATGAACTCGTCGAAGGGCAGGTCGCGCTGGAACGCGCCGATCAGCCAATCGCGCCACGGCCAGGTGTTGCAGTCCCAATCGCTCTGGTAGCCGAAGGTGTCGGCGAAGCGGGCCACATCGAGCCAGTCCGCCGCCATCCGCTCGGCGTAGGCCGACGACGCCAGCAGTCGATCCGTTTCGCGCTCGAAGGCATCCGCTGCGGTCGACGCGCGAAACGCCGCCAGCTCTTCGAGGGTGGGGGGCAAGCCGGTGAGCGCAAGCGACGCGCGGCGCAGCCACGTCGAGCGATCCGCTTCCGGCGCAGGGGCCAGCGCGTCAGCTTCTAATCGCGCCAGCACGTATCGATCGAGCGGGTCGCGACACCACCCCGCGTCGAGCACGGCCGGCAGAGGCGCGCGATGCGGCGCCACGAAGGCCCAGTGCGTGGCGTAGTCGGCACCGCCTTCGATCCAGCGCAGCAACAGGTCGCGCTCCCCTTCGGCGAGCGGTCGCGCGAAGTCGGCGGGCGGCATCACGCGGCGATCGTCCTCGCTGGTGATGCGGCGGACCATTTCGCTTGCGGCCAGATCCCCTGGAACGATGGCGCGACGACCGCTTTTCAGCAACGCGCGAGCTCCCTCCGCCGTGTCGAGCCGCAGACCGCGCTTGCGCGCGCCTTCGTCGGGTCCATGGCAGCGGAAGCAGCGATCGGCGAGGAGCGGCAGCACTTCGCGCTGGAAGTCGGGCGGCGCGAGGGCGCCACGATCGGGGTCGCCGACGCCAAGGGCTGCGATCGCGAAGAGGCGGCGCCATTCGTCGCGGGAACGTCTCGCGGATCGAGCCATCGCAGGGTCGCCTCGCATGGAAAGAACCGACCGGTGATCGTACGTCGAGCCGGCCCGGTCGAGGCGCCGGCATTGCGGAGTTACCATCGCCGCCGTTGCGCTGCTCCCCATGGAGTCCACTCATGCGTCGCCGATTGCCTCTCGAACTGCCGCTGCTGGGACTGGCCGCAAGCTGCGGCGCCCCCGATTCGGGAGCGGTGGGGAATCGCGCCGCGACGGAGACCGCCACTTTGGCCACGGCCGACCTGCTCGCGACCAACCTCGACCCGAGTGTCGATCCCGGCGTCGACTTCTTCCAGTACGCCAACGGCGGCTGGATGAAGCGCAACCCGATTCCGCCGAGCGAAGCGGCGTGGACCATCGGCCACCTCGTGAACGAGGAGCTCTACGCGATCAAGCGGACGTTGAACGAGCAGGCGACTCGCGCGAACGGTGCCCCTGGCAGCGACGAGCAGAAGCTCGGCGACTTCTGGAGCGTCGCGATGGACGAAACACGGATCAACGCCGAGGGCGCGGCGCCGCTCGCCGCGCTGTTCGCGAAGATCGATGCGCTGCGCGATGCGACCGGCGTGGTGACGCTCGCGAACGAGTTGCAGCAGATCGGCGTCGAAGCGTTCTGGTCGCTGGGCATCAGCCAGGACGCCAAGCAGAGCGACGTGATCGCGGTGCAACTCTCGCAGGGCGGTCTCGGCCTGCCTGAACGCGACTACTACTTCAACGACGAACCCGGCGTCGCGGCTGTGCGCGCCGAGTATCCGCATCACGTCGCGCGCCTCCTGACGCTCCTCGGACGACCGGCTGCGGAGGCGGAGAGCGCCGGCGCGGCGATCCTGGCGTTCGAGACGGCGCTGGCGCAGGCGAGCAAGCCGCTCGAGGCGCTGCGCGACCCGTATGCGAACTACCACAAGATGTCGGTGGAGCTGTTCCGCGAGTACGCGCCGCATTGCGACTGGCGCGCGCTGCTCGACGTGCACGGCCTTGCCGCAGCGGACAGCGTGATCGTCGGACAACCTGAGTTCTTCGTGGCGGTCGACGCGCTGCTGCAGGCGACGCCGCTTGCGCTGCTGCAGGACTACCTGCGCGTCCACCTGCTGCACGAGTTCGCCGCCTACCTCAGCCGCGACTTCGACGTCGAGCACTTCGCCTTCTACGGACGCACGCTGCAAGGCGCGAAGGAGCAGCGACCGCGCTGGAAGCGTGTGCTCGATGCGCAGGAACGGGCGATGGGGATGGTGGTCGGGCGCCTCTTCGTGCGCGACTACTTCTCGGCGCGCACCAAGCAACGCTACGTCGACCTCGTCGAATCGATCCGCGCCACCTATCGCGAGCACCTCCTCCACCTCGACTGGATGAGCCAGGCCACCAAGGAGAAGGCGCTCGCCAAGCTCGACACGATGAAGAAGAAGGTCGGCTATCCCGACCGCTGGAAGGACTGCACGAAGCTGGTCGTCGGGCGCGAGAGCTTCGCGCAGAACATGATGAACGCCGCGCGCTTCGAGTTCGGCCGCGACGTCGCGAAGTTCGGCAAGCCGGTCGATCGCGACGAGTGGGAGATGACGCCGCAGACCTACAACGCCTACTACAACCCGTCGAACAACGAGATCGTGCTGCCGGCCGGGATCTTCCTGATCCCCGGGCTGCGCGATGAAGACGCCGACGATGCGCTCGTCTACGGCTACGCCGGCGCCAGCACCATCGGCCACGAGATCACCCACGGCTTCGACGACGAAGGGCGGCAGTTCGACATCGCCGGCAATCTCGCCGATTGGTGGACGGCGGAGGATGCAGCGCAATTCAACGCGCGCGCGCAGGTGATGGTGAAGCAGTTCGCGGCGTACGAGCCGCTGCCCGGGTTGTTCATCAACGGCGAAGCGACGCTCGGCGAGAACATCGCCGACTTCGGCGGCGTCGTGCTGGGACTCGACGCCTTCAAGAAGACGGCGCAGTACCGCGAAGGCAAGTCGATCGCGGGCCTGACGCCGGTGCAGCGCTACTTCCTCGGCTATGCGCTCGGATGGCTCGGCCACCAACGCGACGAGCGGCTGCGCCAGCAGCTCCTCTCCGATGTCCATTCGCCTGCGAAGTGGCGGGTGAACGGCCCCTTCGCCAACGTGCCGCAGTTCCATCAGGCGTTCGCGGTCGCGCCAGGCGCGCCGATGTGGCGCGACGAAAAGGAGCAAGTGAAGATCTGGTGAGCGTCATCCTTTCGTCATTCGCTGCACCGCTCCTTCGTTGACGCCGCGGCGCGCCGCGCACGGGGCTATCGTCGCGAGTCGGCTGGTTGCGCCGCTGCGCGCGGGGCTCTGCGAAGGAGATCGCGATGTTCGCTTGGCTGCTCACCCTCTGCCTCGCGTGGATTGGCAGCGCGCAGGAGTGCCCCGACTGCAAGCCGACGGCGCCGTGCGCCGTGCATCAGAAAGCGGAGGCATCGGCGCTCGCAGAGTTCGCGGCTCGGCTCAAGTCGAAGGACCTGTTCGACCGCAGCGCAGCGATCGGCCAGCTCGCGGAGCTTGACGCCGCGCGGCCGTTCGGCCCGTCGCTCGACGCTGCCAAGCTCGTCGCGAGTGCGCTCGATGACGAAGCCGCGGCGGTCGGAACCGAAGCGGCGAAGCGACTGGCGAAGATGCACGCCGACGTCGCCATTCCAGCGCTGATCGGCGCGCTCGAGGCCACGTCGAAGGAACTCGCGAAGATGCCCTACGGCCGTGGCGATTGGGGCGGCGGGCGGGGTGGTGCGGGCGGTGGTGCGGGCGGTGGTGCGGGCGGTGGTGCGGGCGGCGCGACCGAGCCGGAGGACCCCAAGGCGATCGAACGGAACAAGCGACGGACAGAGTTGAACGGCCTCGCGCTCGAAGTCGTGAACGCGCTCGCGCCGCTTGCGGATGACCGCGGCGTGGCGGCGCTGGGCGAACTGCTGCCGACGCTTTCGCGCTGGAACGAACCGCTCTTGCAGGCGACGGTCGATGGGCTGTTGCGCCACGGCGCGCGCAAGGGCGCGCAGATCGTGGTGGAGCGACTTGGCGTCGCGCCGATCGGCGAGGGCCGATTCGGTGGCCCCGACCCGACCGGCCCGACGCTGCGCGATGCGCTGGCGAAGTCCGCGCTGAAGCAGGGCGCCGACGCGCTGCCAGATTGGAGTCGGGACGAGAAGCGCGACTGGGACAAGTGGTTCGCGAAGAACCAGAAGCACTACGTCGCCAAGCTCGGCAAGTACACGGCCACCTCCGAGCGCGCCGCGAAGGAGTGACGTCGCCGGCGAGGCCCGCCGCAAGCACACCCTTCCGCCGTCCGCGCCCGGTCGCGATCATTCTCGGCGATCGTCCCGGCCGCGTTCTCCCGTCACCTCGCCGCCCCTCCTCGAGGAACTTCCGTGACCCTCATCCCCCGTACGCTTCCCCTTCTGATCGTCGGGACCCTGCTGACCCCGTCGGTGCAGGGCCAGGCGATCGACGGAGCACTCTTCCACGACCTCGATCGCGATGGACTCCTCGATCCGGGCGAGCCGCTCCTGGCCGGACGCTCCGTCACGCTCTACGGCGACGACGGCGCCTTCGACGTGACGGTGGTGACCGGTCCCGACGGCGCCTTCTCCTTCAACCCGATCAACGGCTCGAAGTACCTGCTCGACGTGGCGCTCGGCGCCGACTGGCGCTTCGCCTACCAGGATCTTGGCGGCGACGCCGATCCGATCCCCGACTATCCGCAGGGGCGCCGCCGGCCCGCGTTGCTCGACCTGCTGGTCGGCCACTTGCGCTCGTCGAGCGGCGCGGCCCCGCTGCTGCACGTGGCGCTCGGCGATTCGATCGCCTTCGGCTTCAACCTGTGCGACTCGGTCGGCGGCAAGAACGACTACGTGACGCCGCTCACTACCGCGAAACTCGATCGCGCCGGCAGCGCGCGGCTCCAGAAGGAAGCCGTGCTGGGCTACACGACCTTCGATCTGCTCGATCCGGGCAAGAGCGGCAACCTCTTCGACGCCATCGCCGCCAACGCGCAGCTGGTCACGATCTCGATCGGCGGCAACGACTTCCTCGCTGATGACGGGGACCACGCCAGGACCGCGGCGAATCTGGTCGCCGCCCGCCAGAACGTGCAGGAACTGCTCTCCACCCTGCAGACCGAGTTGCCCGACGTCGACGTGATCCTCAACACGGTCTACGACAACAAAGGCGGCAACAACGCCTTCCACAACGAGTGGGGCGCGGTGTGGAACCAGGTGCTGCGAGACGTGGCGTGGGGACAACGGCGGCGCGTCGCCATCGCCGAGGTGTGGCCCGATTACGAGCACCTCGATCCGGTGTCCGGCACGATCGTCGGCGAGGATGACCTGATCTGCAGCTTCTTCGGGCTCGACGCGATCCATCCGAAGAAGCGCGGCTACGACCTGCACGAAGAGAAGGTGTGGCAGGGACTCGGCGGCGTCACCGCGGACGGTGACGGCGAGACGCGTCGTTTCGGATTCGTGCAGCGCCTCGGCACGCGGACGGCGTCGAGCGCGACCGACCTTGGGGGCGGCGCGCGCAATGGCACTTCCGCGTTCGTTCAGGATGACGTCGGCGCGCTCGTCCCGGCCGGCTCGCAGGAGTTGCGCCTTGCCGGATTCGACGCGACCCCGCGCGGGCTGCTGCAGCAGATCGTGGTTCGGGTGCGCTACCGGACGACGGGCCCGATCCAGGACGACACCTATCGGCTCGAAGCGTCCGTCGACGGCACCTTCTCGGCGCCCGGTTCGACCTCGCAGGATTGGAACACGGTGGTGCCGATCGTCGGCAGCGCGGGTGGCGCGATCCCGGTGCTTGCGGTCCCCGACCCGGCCGCGTGGCGCGAGGTGAGCGCGCTGGTGAGCAAGGGAGCGGCCATCGATGGCGCTCCGACGCTGATCTGGGGCGACCTCGCGAATCTCTCGGTGCGACTGGTGGGCAGCGCGACCGGCGCCGCCGACGGCGTCGACATCGAATGGGACGTCGCCGACCTCGAACTGTGGGGCGTGCCTCCCTACACGCTGCTGGTCCGCGGCGAGCCGATCATCAACACGACGCTGCAGTTCGACACCACGGGAACGCAGGGGAGCGACGCCTGGCTCTTCGGCAGCACGGCGATCGGCAGCCTGCCGTTCGCGCCGTTTGGCACCTTCACCATCGACTTCGGCCTCGCGCTGCTGCTCGACATCGGAGCCGTCGACGCGACGGGTGCGCGCTCGCTCGCGCTCGACGTTCCCGACGATTCCTCGCTGATCGGCATCGACGTCTACCTGCAATCGCTGGTGGTCGACCGCTACAAGCCGAAAGCCGGCGCCATCACCAATCGCGTCGACCTGACGATTCGCTGAGCCGCCGCGCTTGCGACCGCTCTCGATGAAGCTCGCCCGGCTGGCGCTTGGGGCGGCGTCGTTGTCGATCGCAGATCCTTTGCCGGGACAGCAGCCGCCGCTTTCCATCCCGCTCCAGGACACGTGCGGCATGCGTCGCCCGCGTCAGCGCGATCCATCGTTGCCGCCGCTCACCGACCGCAAGTCGGTGCTGCTGCGCGACCTCGGCGCACGATTGCGCGAGAGCGATGCGCTCCTCTACGGACGCGCCGCGTTGCGCGAGTTGCCGGCGCGACTCGCGCAGCTGCCCGCAGACGCGGGAGACGACGTGCGTTTCGACCTGCGTTACGCGTTGGCGGACGCGCTGCTCTCGGATGGCGACCTCGATGGCGCGCGCCGCGAGTACGACGCGTGCCGACGGGCCGCGCAAGCGGCGGGCGCCGTCGAGGCGGAGATCGCGGTGACGCGCCAGCTCGCGATCGTCGCGCTGCGCCAGGCGGAGCGCGACAACTGCGTCACCGCGCATGGACCGCAAAGCTGCATCGTCCCGTTCGCACCGGCGGCGCTGCACCAGGATCGCCGCGGCAGCGAAGCGGCCATCGCGCTGCTCGCGCCGCTGCTGCGGGCCGACCCCGGCGACCTGCGTTCGCTCTGGCTCTTCAACATCGCCCACATGACGCTCGGCAGCTGGCCCGACGCGCTGCCCGTAGCGTGGCGATTGCCGGCGGCGGCGTTCGAGTCCGAGGCGCCGTTCGCCCGTTTCGCCGACGCTGCGCAGGAGCTCGGCCTGGCGACCTGCGGCCTCGCCGGCGGCGCGGTCATGGATGACATCGACGGCGACGGGCGGCTCGACGTGGTGGTGACCTCCTCCGCGCCGGAGGATCCGCTCGGCTACTTCGTGCAGCAACCCGACGGCACCTTCGTCGACCGCTCCGAGGCTGCGGGACTCGCCGGCCAGCTCGGCGGGTTCCAGTGCTTCGCTCACGACTGGAATGGCGATCGCCGGCTCGACCTGCTGGTCCAGCGCGGGGCGTGGATCCATCGCCATGGCGAGCTGCCGAACTCGCTGCTGATCCAGCAGGCCGACGGCACCTTCGTCGATCGCACGCGCGAAGCGGGGATCGAGATCTCGGCGCCGAGCCTCGTGTCGGCAACCGCGGACATCGACCTCGACGGCGACCTCGACCTCTTCCTCGGCTACGAGAGCCTCGGCGCCGGTTCGGCCGAGGACTATCCGTGCCGTCTGTTCAAGAATCGCGGCGACGCCACCTTCGAGGAGATCACCGACCGCGCTGGAGTGCGCAACGACGCGCTGTGCAAAGGCGCCGCCTTCTGCGACTACGACGGCGATCGCGATCCCGATCTCTACGTCTCGAACCTCGGTGGACGCAATCGGCTGTACCGGAACGAAGGCGACGGCAAGTTCATCGACGTCGCGACGCAGCTTGGCGTCGCCGAGCCGATCAAGAGCTTCTCGTGCTGGTTCTTCGACGCCAATCAGGACGGCTGGCCCGACCTCTATGTGAGCTGCTACGCGACGCCTGCGACGCGTCCGCTCGAGATGGCGGCGTGGTTTCGCGAGCGCCGCCTCGGCGCCGACACGCAGCGCCTCTACGAAAACGACGGCCATGGCGGCTTCCGCGACGTGACCCAGGAGCGCGGACTCGCGCGAGTCGCCTTCCCGATGGGGTCGAACTTCGGCGATCTCGACCACGACGGCTGGCCCGACCTCTACCTGGCCACCGGCGACCCCGAATTCGCCTCGCTCTGGCCCAACGTGCTGCTGCGCAACGAGGGGGGACGCCGCTTCCAGGACGTCACCACGGCGAGCGGCACCGGCCACCTCCAGAAGGGGCACGGCGTCGCGATCGGCGATCTCGATGGCGACGGCGACGAGGATCTCTTCGTCGTGATCGGCGGCGTGCTGCGCGACGACGCGTTCGGGAGTGCGCTGTTCCGCAATCCGGGCAACGACCAGCACTGGCTCACGGTCCGCCTGATCGGCCGCGAGTCGAACCGCTTCGGCATCGGTGCGCGCCTCGCCGTGACGTTCCAGGAGCCGACCGGGCCGCGCACCGTCCATCAGTGGGTGGGCGGCAACTCGAGCTTCGGCGGCAACAGCCTGCAGGCGGAATTCGGTCTGCGCGATGCCACCAGCATCCTCGCGCTCGAAGTCGCGTGGCCACGCACCGGGAAGACGCAGCGCTTCGAAGCGGTGCCGGTCGACGCGATCGTCGAAGTCGACGAAGGCAGCGCCACGCTGCGAACGGTCGCGAGGCCCAGACAGTGACTTGGAATCGCGGCGCCAGGCGGCGGCGATCGCTTGGTGGCGCGGCGCTGTGGCTGCCGCTCGCGGCCATCGCCTGCGACCACGCGGCGATTGACGCACCGAAACCGCCTGGCATCGAACGCACCGAGGAGAGCATCCTCGATGCGCCGCTCGCACCGCCGCGATCGGGCGACGCGGCGGCGGCGCGCGCGCTGCATCAGCAAGGGCTCGCGGCACTGCAACGAGACGACGTGGTCGAGGCGGCCCGCCTGTTTGAAGCGGCGCTCGTGGCCGACCCGGCCTGCCTTCCCGCGCTCCTCGACCATGGCTTCCTGCTGCTCGAAGGACACGGCCGCGGCAGTTTCGGCGCGGCGGTGCAGCAGTTTCGGCTGGCTCGCCTGGTCGATCCGCATGACCCGATGGCCGCCTGCGGCGAGGGAATCGCTCGACGCGAACTTGGCGATCTTGCGCGGGCGGAGGCGCTGTTGCGCGAGGCGCTCGCGGCGCCGCAGGTTCGCGCGGAACCGGGCCGCGGAACGCTCGCGGTCGCAGCGCTTGCCGCCATCGCGGCGTCCAACGGGAAGCGCGGTGAAGCGCTGGAGGGCTACGCGAAGGCGCTCGCCGTCGCCGGTCTGCCGCCAGGGACGCGCGCCAACTTCCTTCTGTCGCGCGGCGAACTCCTGCTCGAGGCGAGCGACTTTTCCGCGGCCGAAGCCGCCGTTGCGGAAGCGCTGACGCTCGACCCCGAAGAGCCGCGCGCGCACCTGCTCGCGGCGCAGCTCGCGACCCGTGACGGCGACGTCGATCGAGCCGCTCGCGAGCGGCGTCGCCATGAGCTGCTGCGCGCGCTGAAGGATCACACGTCGCAGCGACATCGCGTCGACGTGGAGAGGACGCTCGCGCTGCGCCGTGAGCTGGTCGTTGCGTGGCCCGAGTACCTTGGCGGATTGGAGCGGCTCGCCCGACTCCTGCTGGATCAGGCGCAGTTCCACGAAGCGCTCGAGCGGATCCGAGCGCTGGCCGCGGCCGCCGCGGCGCCGTCGGTCGTGCTTCCGCTCGAAGCGCGTGCGTGCGCCGGCCTCGGCGATCTCCCCGCCTCCAAGCGCGCCATCGATGCGATCCGCTGGTCCTCGCCCGCGGCGAAGGAGCAGTTCCTGCGCGTCGTCCTCAACGACTGGCAGCGCGCGCACCCGGAAGTCGACGACTCGGCCTTCGCGGCGCAACTCGCCGCGTGGAGCGGCTCTTGAGGCGCCTCGCGGTCGTGCTGCTCGTCGCCGCTCGTTGCGGCGACGCGCCGGCGCCGAGCGCATCGAAGCCGCCGCTCTTCGTCGAGCATCTCGGCGCGGTCGACTTCGTTCCGCAGTGGGGCGGCAGCGGCAAGAAGCACCTCACGGAGATCACCGGCGGCGGCGTCGCGCTCCTCGACTACGACAGCGACGGCGACCTCGATCTCTTCCTGCCGCAGGGAGCGGCGCTACCTGGCTACCGCGGCGACAGCGACTTCCGCGATCGCCTCTTCCGCAACGACGGTTTCTGGCGCTTCAGCGACGTCACCGACGCGAGCGGGGTCTCCGATGGGGGGATCGGGCTCGACGGCTACACCTACGCGGCGGCCTGTCCCGATTTCGACGGCGACGGCGACCCCGACCTCTACTTGTGCAACGTCGGAGCCAATCGCTTCCTGCGCAACGACGGCGGCCGCTTCGTCGATGCGACCGCGCAGTGGGGCGGCGCTAGCGGCGCCTGGTCGACCGCGGCGACCTTCCTCGACTTCGATGGCGACCGCGACCTCGACCTCTACGTCGTGAACTATGTCCATGAGGACTACGACCACCGCGGCTGCGGTCCGCTCGATCGCGGCGAGGAGTACCGCAGCTTCTGCCACCCCGACGAGTTCCCGCCCGCCGATGACGTCCTCTATCGAAACGACGACGGCCGCCTCGTCGACATCAGCGCGCAGGCCGGCATCGCTGGGTGCGGCGGCGCTGGACTCGGCAGCGTGCTCTGCGACTACGACGGCGATGGCGATGTCGACTGGTTCGTCGCGAACGACTCGACGCCCAACTTCCTGTGGCGCAACGACGGGGCCGGACGCTTCCGCGACGTCGCGGCCGAGGCGTTCGTCGCCGTCGATCGCTCGGGGCTTTCCACGGCGGCGATGGGCTGCGACTTCGGCGACGTCGATGCTGACGGCGACTTCGACCTGCTGGTCACCAACCTCGACTTCGAGCAGAACACCCTCTATCGCAACCTCGGCGACGGCACCTTCGAGGATCGCAGCGAGTCGAGCGGGCTCGGCCCGCCTTCGTTCCTATGGGTCGGGTTCGGCTGCGAGTTCTTCGATGCCGATCTCGATGGCGACCCGGACGTCCTGATCGCCAACGGTCACGTCTGCGACAACATCCACCTGCTCGAACCGGCGCAGACGTTTCGTCAGCCACCGCACTACTACCGAAACGAGGGCGGCGGCCGATTCGCGCCGCGCAACGACGTCGCCGGCGACTACTTCGCCGGGCGCTACGTCGGACGCGGGCTCGCCGTGGGGGACCTCGACAACGACGGCGACCTCGACGCCGTGGTCGCCCATTGGGAGCGCGGCCCGGCGCTGCTCGAGAACCGGACGCGCGTCGGCGCCGACGGCCCGGCCTGGATCGGCCTCGAACTCGCCGGCCGTGGCAGCAACCGCCAGGCGATCGGGGCGCGCATCACCGTCGAAGCGGCGGGCCATCGCGAGGTCGAGGAGGTTCGAGGCACTTCGAGCTACGGCGCTTTCCACGACACGCGCCTGCTCTTCGCGCTGCGCGACGCGGGCGCGGCCGAGCAGGTGACCGTGCGCTGGCCCGACGGTCGCACGACCCACCACGGTCCGCTGCCAGGCGGTCGCTACCATCGCCTCGCGCAACCGTGAGCCGACGTTGGCCCGCCGCGCGAGGACTTTTTGACCATGCCGATGTACGAAGAAGCGCTCGTGGCGCCTTTGCGCGCCGAGCTGACCCGTCTTGGAGTGAAGGAGCTGCGCAGCGCAGCCGAGGTCGACGCCGCGGTCAAGCGACCCGGGACGACGCTCCTCATCGTGAACTCGGTGTGCGGCTGCGCCGGCGGCACGGCTCGCCCCGGCATCGCGCTCGCGCTGAGCCACTCGACGCTCCCCGATGCGATCACGACTGTCTTCGCGGGCCAGGACGCCGAGGCCACCGCGCGCGCCCGCGACCACTTCAAGCCGTTGCCGCCGAGCTCGCCCTCGATGGCGCTGCTGAAAGACGGCAAGGTGGTTCACTACGTGGCGCGCCAGGAGATCGAGGGGCGCGGCCCGCAGGACGTCGCGCGCAACCTGATCGCCGCCTTCGACCGCCACTGCGCGAAGGCGAGCGGCTGATCCGCGGCTGCGGAAAAAAGCGACCGACTGAATTCGTCCAGCGCGCGCTTCAAGTGAGCCGCTCTCGTTCCGATGCAATCCCTTGCCCGCGCTTGCGGGTGACACGAAACCGTCCTCGGGCAAGGGAAACCGCCATGACTGGCAAGAAGATCCTCTCCGCCGTGACCACCCTGGGGCTGCTCTCGCTCGGAGCTGCCGCGCGCGGCGATGACGACACCCCGAACTCCCCGCCGACGGTGACCGCCTCTTCGACGACGGTGAACGGGAAGCCGGCGCTCTGCTTCAACATCGTCGATCCCGACGGCGCGGCCGACCTGCTCGGGTACTCCTACGAGTACACCGTCGATGGCAACGTCATCTTCAAGAACCCGCTCCAGATCACCCTCTGGCTGGTCGGCAAGAAGGGGCTGTCGTCCAGCGACGTGACCAACGGCAAGCAGCTCTGCTTCACGAAGATGCCTGGGAACGCGACCAGCCTGAAGGTGACCGCGACCGACAGCGAGTTCCACCAGGTCTCCGCGTCCATCGCCGTTCCGACCGCGCTGGCGGCCGGCAACCCGCGCTTCGGCCCCAAGCCGGTCCCGCCCAAGAAGAAGTGACGGCGCCGCGCGACGAGGCGCATCGCGTCCTCGTCGCGGCGGCACTACGATGCGCCTCCTTCGCCGACCTTCGGCCCGTCAAGGAGACGCCATGGATCGCCGTGACTTCCTCAAGCTTTCGAGCGCCTCGCTCGCGCTCGCCTCTTCGAATCTGCTGACGCCGCGCGCCCGCGCGCAGGACATGGTGAATACGGCGACGCCGCCCACCGCGCGCCGCAACCGCTTGCACCACTCGGTGGCGCGCTGGTGCTTCGGCGGGATGGAACTCGACGAGCTGGCGCGAAACTCCGCCGCGATGGGCATCGGCTCGGTCGAGATCCTCGGCCCCGACGATTGGGCGACGGTGAAGAAGCACGGCCTGACCTGCGCGGTGGCCATCGGGATCGGTTCGATCGGCGATGCGTGGAACCGCAAAGAGAAGCACGACGAGCTGGTCGCGCAGTCCGAGTCGCTGATCCCCAAGTGCGCCGAGGCGGGCGTCCCGTCGATCGTGATCTTCTCGGGCAACAAGCGCGGGCAGCCCGACTCCGAAGGGATCGCCAACTGCATTGCCGGCCTGCGCCGCGTCGCGCCGCTCGCCGAGAAGCACGGCGTGACGCTGGTGATGGAGATCCTGAACAGCAAAGTCGACCACGGCGACTACGCCTTCGATCGCATGCGCTACGGGCTCGACATCGTGCAGGGCGTCGGCAGCGATCGCATGAAGATCCTCTACGACATCTATCACGCGCAGATCATGGAAGGCGACGTGATCCACACCATCAAGGACCACCACGCCTCGATCGGCCACTACCACACCGCCGGCGTGCCGGGACGCAATGAGATCGACGACACCCAGGAGCTCCACTACCCGGCGATCTGCCGCGCCATCGTCGAGACGGGCTTCAAGGGTTGGATGGGGCAGGAGTTCATCCCGCGCCGCGATGCGATGACCTCGCTGCGCGAGGCGATCGACCTCTGCGACGTGTGAGCCGCCGCGTTCGCGTCACTCGCGAGAGGGATCGAGCAGCGTGATGGCCGCGCGCGGGACGAAGCCGCGCGCGGCACCGTCACTCACCTCGACGTAGCGCACCCCCTGTGCCAGCAGCGTGAGCAGCGTGCCGGGGGGCAGCAAGTTGCCTTGCGCGGCGGTCGCCGCTTTCGCCGTCGGCTCCGCGAGCAGCGCCGTTGGCGTCACCACGAGCGCCTGACTGCCGCGGCCGACGCCGCCGTCGCGTACTCGCGCCGCCAATCGCTCGCGCGTCGGCGCCGGCAGATCGAGTCGCGCGGCGGCCAATGCCACGTTCGCGTCGAGTCCGGAGTCGCCGGCCAACGCTGGCGCCGCCTGCAGCCACTCGCACAGCGCGCCGACCACGTCGCCGCGCGCGAAGCGGGCGTGGCCGAGATTGAAGCGCAGCGCCGGCGCCGCCGTGTCCGCTTCGGCGAGCGCGGCACGGAACCACTGCTCGGCCGCGGCGAAGTCGCCGTCGCGGCATGCACGCAAGCCAAGATCGGTCCGCTCAACGACGCTCGAGTAGAGCCCCTCGCCGCGCTCGACGGCGCGCAACGGAGCGAGCAGCGCGAGCTCTGCGCGCGCCTGGTCCCGGAGCTTCGCGGCTTCGGTCGCGGCGGCAGCGGCCGCCTCGCTTGCAGCGGTGGCGCGCACCGTCACCGGAATCGCGTCGGTCGCGAGCTCGACGTAGGTCGCCGGCGGTCCTGGATCGAGCGCGACGAGCTCGAACGCGGGCAAGCGCCACGCGCCGGGCTGCGCCGCGGCAACGTCGTAGTGGAACTCGACGCCGCTCTCGCTCACACGCGCCAGCGTGCCCAGCAACGCGAATCCCGTCGCCTCGAAGCGCGGGGCGGCGATCCGCTCGAAATTGCCTTCGCCCTCGACGCGAACCGTGCAGCGCAGGGTCGCACCGGCCTCGACGTCGAGCGACGTCGCGCTCGCCGTCACGCGGAAGCGCCCGATCGCGCCGGCGAAGGCGGCGGGGCGGCCTTCCGCCGGAGGCTCGATCACCTCGATCACGCGCGCATCGACGACGAGCGTCCGCTCTTGCCGGTCGAGCGCGATCCGACTCCCAAGCAGGTCGACGTCGAAGCGCGACGCAGTGGCGAAACGCAGCGTCGCTGCGGGAAGAACGAAGCGTCCCGCCTGCGTGGGCAGGAAGGTGCGCGCCAGCTCGACCGCAACGCGGCCTTCCGCGTCGGGCGCGCCGGCCAGCTCGACGGCGATCCGTTCGCCGTTCATGACGAGCGTTCGAGAGGACGACGCGGCTTTCGAAGACGCGGTGCGCCAGCGTCCCGGCCGCGCCAACGCGTCAGGGCGAATGCTCAACGCCGCCACCTCCGCTTCGAGCGGCAAGTCGAGCGGCTGCAGGAATGGCTGAAGCGCGCGCGCTGCAAACCAGCGCTCATCCCATTCGAGGCGCAGGCTCACCTCGATCGGTTCGCCGACGAAAGCCACTTCGCGGGCGACGACGAAGCGCGCCGCGAGCGGTACTTCGTCGTCGACCGCGAAGAGCACGCACCCCAGGAGCAGCGAGAGCAGGGTCACCAGTCGCGCTCCACGTCGGCGTTCTGGCGTGCGCGCTGTTCCGAGCGCGCGGCGCGCTTCGCCGCCTCCTTCTCCGCCAGCCGCTCGAACAACTGCGCCAACGCGACCGGATCGAGCTCGGCGAGTTGCGGCGGCAATGGCGATGGCGGCTCGACCGGATCGACGATCTCATCGGCG
Organism: Planctomycetota bacterium; assembly: GCA_031409275.1. Taxonomy (GTDB): domain Bacteria; phylum Planctomycetota; class B15-G4; order B15-G4; family SIAN01; genus SIAN01. Next base: position 192,777 of record JANNXA010000022.1, on the reverse strand, counting down.
GCGAGCTCGGCGCTCGGCTCGTCGGGCGGTGCGGTCGGATCGAGGGCAGTGGTGGAGTCCAGAGCCACCGGCGCAGCGAGGCGACGCGTCTCGTCGACCAGCGGCGGTTCGACCGGCGGCACCAGCAGGCGGTCGAGCGCCTCGATGCGCAGCAGGCAACGCTCGACGTTGCGGCGCGCCACCTCGGAATCGGTGGCGGCCAACGCGGCGAAGTCGGCGAGCGCGGCGACCAACGCCTCGCGGCCGGCGCGGGCCGCTTCGAGATCGTGATGAGGCGCCAACGCCCGTCTCGAAAGCGCTTCGCCGCGCCGGAAGTCGAGCGCGGCGATCAGGAAACGCGCGTCGTCGCGGTAGACCGCTGCGCCACGCATCGCGGCGAGTTCCGCGTGAGACGCGGCGGCCTCGGCATCTCCCGCCACCTCGGCCGCGAGCGCCGCACGCCACTCGCTGGCCGCGGTCGCGAGATCGTCACCGGGCAGCGAGGTCACGCGTTGCTGCGGCGCGCATGCCACCATCGAACTCGTCACCAGCGCGATCAGCGCGACCAGATAGGATCCCGCTCGGCCAACGGCCACGGCCCGCTTGCGGCGCATCCTCTTCGCCGCTTCGTCGATCGTCCCGAGCAGCAGCGCGGCGACCAGCAACCACTGGAACAGCGGCCGCACCGCAGCCGCCGAGGCGTCGAACCGCGGTGGCGACGAACGGCGGATCTTCGAGACGATGGCGTCGAGCGGCGCGTCCGTTTCCCTCGCCGCGACGTAGCTCCCGCCGGTCGCCTCCGCGAGCCACGCCAGCCCCGGCTCATCGAGCCGCGAGATCACTTCGCGTCCCTCGCGGTCAACGAGGAAGCGCTCTCCTTGCGCAGTGGGCAGCGCGATCTTGCGCCCTTCAGGCGAACCAAAACCGACCGCATGGAGGACCACTCCGCGTTCGCGACAGCGTTGCGCGGCGTCGGCGACGGCGACCGCGCGCGAGAGATCCTCGCCATCGGTGAGCAGCACGATCGCGCCGCCGCGCGACTCCGCGGCGCGCAGCGCCACGAGCGCGACGTCGATCGCGGCCGCGAGGTCGCTGCCGCCGCGCGCGACCCGATCGGGGCTCGCCACCTCCACCTGCTCGGCGAATGCAGCGGCATCGTCGGTGAGCGGTACGGCCAGCTGCGCCACCCCCGCGAAAAGGACCAGCGCCAGGCGCTCGCCTTGCCCCGCTGTCGCCATCTTCACCAATGCGGCCTGGGCCGCCGCGAGCCGGCTCGGGGAGGCGTCCGTCGCCAGCATCGATCGCGAAACATCGAGGCAGACGACGAGGTCGGGACGCGCCGATAGGGGAGCTTCGCCCTGACCGCGGGCGGGTTCGAGGAACGCCGACGCCGCCAGCACCATCGCCAGCGTGGCGAGGCCGCGACGTCGCGTGGGAGGCGCTTCGCCGAGCGCCGCGCACCGACGCGCTTCGCGCCGGCGCTCCGCCACTTCGAGCAGCCAGCCGACCACTCCGACCGCCAGCGGCAGTGGCCACGATTGGGGCGAAAGCAGCAGCTCGCTCGCGCTCATCGCAACACCTCGAGACCCGACGCCGCCATCGCGCGAGCGGCCAGCAGCAGCGCCAATGCGACCGCCACGAACGGAGCGAACCACTCCTCGACGTGCCAGCGCGGAGCTTCGAGCCGCGTGCGCTCGAGTCCATCGATCTGGGCGCAGACGGCTGCGACCGCCGCGGCATCGCGCGCGGTGAAGCAGGTCCCGCCGGTGCGCGAAGCGACCGCCTCGACCTCGCGCGTATCGGTGTCACCACGGCCGACGACGATCGGGTCGATGCGCACGCCCGACTGCGCCGCTCGCTGCGCCGCATGCAGCGGAGCGATCTCGTCGGGGGTCTGCGCCGTCGCCACGTTCTCGACGCCGTCGGTCAGCAGCACGATCACCTTCGAGCGCGCCGCCGATTTCTCGAGCAACTGCAGCGCGCGCGCGAGCGCGGTCCCGATTCCGGTCGCGTCCTCCGCTCCATCCGGCTCGACGAGCGTCAACGCCTCCAGCTTCGCGCGCAGCGCTGCATGGTCGCGGGTCAACGGCACCAGCAGGTCAGGCCAGCGCGCGAACGAGAGCAAAGCGATGCGATCCTCCGGTCGTCGCCGCAGAAAGTCGTCGAGTGCCCGCTTCGCCACTGCCAGGCGCGTTTCACCCGGCGCCAGGTCTTCTGCGGCCATCGACGACGAGAGATCGAGCGCCACCACGATGTCGATCCCTTCGATCGACTGCGGCAGCGCCACGCGCCGCACCGGCCGCATCGCGGCGAGGACCAGCAGGAGCCAGGCCGCGCACCTCAGCGATGGCAGCAGCGCGGCGCAACGTCGACGCCACGAGCCCGGCAAGGCGATCGCATTCACGAGAGCGGGAGCTGCGCGCGGCAGCGCGGTGGGGCGGCTCACCACGCCTTGCAAGGAGAGCGCGGCCACGAGCAGCAGCAGCCACGCGGCGTGCGGCGTCGCGAACTGCAGCTCGCTCCACGGCGGGAAGAGGCCGCTCATGGACGCTCCGCGGGCAGCAGCCCGAGGAAGCGCTGCGCCAGTTCGATCAGTGCGAGGCGCTCCGGCTCGCTCGGCGCCGCGGCCTTGAACTTGGCGGCGTCGGCGCGTTCGAGCAGCTCCGAGAGGACGCGCTGCGCTGCGGACGGCAGCGCGGCCGATCGTGCGAGGTCGATCACCTCTTCGCGCGTCCGCCTCGAGGCGGGGATCGCTCGCTCCTCTTCGAGGGTGGCGCGAACCACGTCGGCGATTGCGGCGCAGAGTTCGCGGCGAGCGGCGCCGCCGCGGGTCGGCTCTTCCGCGAGCGCCAGGGCCGCGAGTCGACCCCGCGCCATCGGCGCCGCCGCCATCGGCGCTGCCGCACCGCGGCCGCGCGCTGCCAACCAGGCCACGAGCGTCGCGAGGAGTGCGAGCGCTGCGACGATCCAGGAGCCGAGGCTCGGGAAGTCGTCGCGTCGCGCGCGCGCGGCCGGAGTCGCGAAATCGGCCGGCCACTCGAGCGGCGACGCGTCGTCCGCCGCCAGCGTCGGGGCAAGAGCGATCACTCGCGGCAGCGCCGTCGCCTCGAATGAGACTCGGCCATCGCTGCTCGTGGCGCGCGCGACCACCGAATCGAGCGCGATCTGACGCCGCGAATGCGCCTGCGCGACATAGCGACGGTGCTCCTCGACGCGCAGCGAGCTGCCGCCGCGGATCACCTCCTGGAGCTGCACCACCAGCCCGTTGCCGGTGAGCGCGCCTTCCTCGAACGGAGCCGGGACGAGCGCCGCATCCCAGTCGCGATGCACGCTGATCTCGAACGGTGCGCCCGGCGCAACGGGTTGCGCCGGCACTTCGACCACGATCGCGACCTCGCCCTGCACGCGCGCCAGCACCGCGAGAGCGAGTAGCAGGGCCGCGGGGCTCATCGCCGAGAGGTCCGCACCGAGCGCCCCATGAAGAAGCCGTACAGCCGTGCCGAGAGCGCGTGCGCCGTGCCTGGCGCGACCGGCAGTTCGAGTCGATCGACGCCCGCCTGCCGCGCCAACGCGTGCCACTGCTCGCGGGCGGCCAGCGAGCGCGACTGCGCCGCGGCTCGCACTCGCGCACTCGCGCAGTCGACGACTTCACGCCGGCCGGACTCGGGATCGCAAAGCTCGACGAGACCCGCGGCGGCCGGCGGCAACTCATCGGCGGCGAGACGCACGGCGACCACGTCGTGGCGCTGCGAGCAGCGCGCGGCGGCATCGCGCCAGCCCTCGTCCGCGAAATCCGACAAGAGCACGACGATCGCGCCCGGCCGGAAGCGTGCCGTGGCGAGCGCGAGCGCCGACGGCAGTGCCGCGGCGCCACGCTCGGCGGGCAAGGCCAGCGTGTCACGCACCAGCCGCAGCGCGGCCGCGCGACCACTTTGCGGGCGCACGACGGCATCGACCCGAGCGCCAAACGCCAGCAATCCGCTTCGATCGTGGTTGGCGCAGGCCGCGAGCGCGAGACTGGCGACGACGCGAGCCGCTGCCACGCGCGGCCGCCCGGCCCACGTGCTGCCTTCCATCGAGGCCGATCGGTCGAGCAGGAAGAGGAGCGTCCGCTCGCGCTCGTCGACGAACTGCTTCACGAACGGCCGTCCGTAGCGCGCCGTCACGTTCCAGTCGACCGCGCGCGGATCATCTCCGGCGATGTACTCGCGCACCTCCTCGAACTCGAGCCCTTGGCCACGGAAGCGCGACGCCCACGCGCCCGACATCAGGCTCGCCACCACGCGACCGCTTTCCGCTTCGATGCGCTGCACCTCGCGCAACAGCCGCGCGAGCTCGGCGTCATCCGGCGGGGCGCTCTGGATCGCCATCAGGTGCACTACGGGACGGGGACGCGGGCGAGGACGGCGACGACGACCTGCTCGGCAGTCACCCCTTCCGCCGCCGCCTCGAAGTGAAGGCTGATCCGATGGCGCAGGACGTCGAGCGCGAGCGACTTCACGTCGTGCGGCGTCACGTGGTCGCGGCCGGCGAGGAACGCGTGCGCTCGCGAAGCTTGCGCCAGCGCCACCGTCGCGCGCGGCGAAGCGCCATAGGCAACGAGCTTGGCGAGCGCGGCGAGGCCCACGGTGTCGGGCCGGCGCGTGGCGCCGACCAGGTCGACGAGGTAGCGCGCCAGGCGCGGTTCGAGGTGGATCTCATCCAGCAGCGCACGCGCCTCGAGGACGGCCTGCGGATTCGTCACGGCACGCGCCGCGGGCTTCTTGCCGGTGCGCGCCATGCGATCAACGATGGCGACCTCTTCGTCCTTGCTCGGGTAGTCGAGCACCAGCTTCAGCATGAAGCGATCGACTTGCGCCTCGGGCAGCGAGTAGGTGCCCTCATGCTCGACCGGGTTCTGCGTGGCGAGCACCAGGAACGGTTCCGGCAACGGACGCGTCTCACCGGCGAGCGTCACCTGCCGTTCCTGCATCGCTTCGAGCAGCGCCGACTGCACCTTGGCCGGCGCTCGGTTGATTTCGTCGGCCAGCACGAAGTGGCCGAAGATCGGCCCCTCGCGCACCAGCCACTCGCCGCTCTTCGGCTGGAAGATCTGCGTGCCGAGCAGGTCGGCGGGCAAGAGGTCGGGGGTGAACTGGATGCGCCGGAAGGTGCCGCCGAGCGCCTGCGCGAGCGTCTGCACGGCGAGCGACTTGGCGAGGCCGGGGACCCCCTCGAGCAGGACATGGCCATCGGCGAGCAGACCGATGACCATCTTCTGGAGCAGCGATTGCTGACCGACGATGACGCCGCCGACCTCGCGCAGGACGTCGTCGAAGACGACGCGCAGTGGTGCGAGGCGCTCGACGAGTGGGGCGGTGGCGCTCACGGCAACAGGCTCCGAAACGGGAAGCGGGGCAGGATAGCGGCCCCCGCTCGCACCCGACCGATGAGCTCGCCGCGCTATGGTTCTGCCGTGCTTCGCTCCACCGCCACGAACACCCCGAAGAGTTCGCCATGGCTGCATCGCCCGCTGTCCGCTCGTTCCGTCGCACGGCTGTGATCGCGCTCGCGTTCGCGCTGTCGCTGGCCCTCGGCTCTCCGCTCCGCGCGCAGGCGACGCCGCCGCCGGCCAATGGCCAGAGCCGCGAGCAGACCTGGCCCGCCCCGTCGGCGGAAGATTGGAAGCGGCCGTGCCTGATCGCGTTCCAGCGCACCTGGGAGGACGCGTTGGCGGTCGCCAAGGAGAGCGGCAAGCCGATCTTGATCTGCGTCAACATGGACGGAGAGATCGCCAGCGAGCACTACGCCGGCATCCGCTACCGAATTCCCGACGCGGCGAAGCTCTACGAGCCCTACGTCTGCGTCATCGCCTCCACCTACCGCCACACGCCGCGCGACTACGACGAGTCCGGCCAGCGCATCCTCTGTCCGCGCTTCGGCAGCGTGACTTGCGGCGAGCACATCGCGATCGAGCCGTTCCTGTTCGAGAAGTTCTTCGAAGGGCAGCGCGTCGCGCCGCGTCATGTCGCGGTCGAGGTCGACGGCACGGAGCTCCACGACGTCTTCTACGCGTGGGACGTGCAGTCGGTGCTCGACCAGATCGCGACCACGATCGTCAAGCGTCCGCCGCCGCGACCGATCGTGCGCGGCGACCGGTCGCTCGTCGAGCGCGTGACCAGCCGCGATCAGGCCGATCGTGTGGCCGTGGAGAGCTCGTGGCAGAAGGGCGACGCGAAGGCGCGCCAGGCGCTGCTCGCGGCGGCGCTCGCCGATCCGGCCGCAGCGCCGGTCGAATTGCTGCGGCTCGCGCTCCATTCGTTCGACCAGTCGCTGGCGTCGCAGGCTCGTGACGGGCTCGCCCGCAGCACCGCGCCTGAAGCGGTGCCGTTGATCGCCGAGGCGTTGTCGGGCCCCATTGACGCGGCACAGCGCACGGCGCTGGTGGGGGCGCTCGATCGGTTGGGCGCCAGCTCGTCCCGCGCGCGCACGCTCTCCGTCGTCCATCAGGGGCTCGCGACCGCGACCACGTTGATCGACCTCGCGGCGTGGACACTGCCCCCCGATCCCGCCGCGGTCGCGGCGCGCGCGCAGCTCTGGCAGCAGCGGCTCACCGATCAGGACGCGCTCCTCGTCGGGCGCGACGCCACGGCGCTTCTGGAGCTCGGCGAAGCGATGGTCGACCTCGCGACGCGAACCGAGGACGATCGCTTCGCGAAGCTCGTGCTCGCCGACGCGCAGCGCACGGTGCGTCGAGCCGCCGAGCTCGGCGCCCACGGTCATCGGGTCGAGACGACGCTCGCCGTCACCGCACGCGAACTCGGAGATGAAACCGACGCACGTCAGCACGCGGTCGCCGCGATCGTCGCGGGCGCTCCCGACGATCCGAGCCGTCCGGAAGCGCTCGCGGTGCTCGAGCTGTTCGCGCGTTCGCGGGAACAGGCGTTGGGCGAGGCGCTGCGTCAGAAGACGCCATGGCCGCCCGCCTGGCTCGCCGAGCTGAATGCGGCCTACTCCGCGATGGCGCGCCATCCGCTGGGCCGGGACGATCTCATCGCGGGCCACTACGACGTGCTGCAGTGGCTCGGCGCCAAGCAGCCGGCGCAGAACTTCCTCCGCCAAGGACTGGCCCGTTTCCCCGATTCCGATCTGCTCCACGCACGGCTGCGGGCGCGCGCGCTCGACGAGCGCGGTCCGGCCGGAATCGTGGCGACCTACCGCGAATGGCTCGCGCGCGAAGAGCCTTCGGCGGCGCTGAATTCGTTCGCGGGTTATGGCGCGATGGTGGCCGCCGAGTTCGAGCGCCGCGCCGGCGACGCCGAGGCCGCGCTCGCCTCCTACACGCAGGCGATCGAGTGGTACGAAGCGGCGATCGCGCGGCTGCCGGACGAGCGTGGCGCCGCGGACCATTTCATCGCGCTCGCCATGGCGGGCCGCGCGCGCATCGCCTTCGAGCGCGACGACGACGCAACCGCCGTGACTGAGCTGATCGCCTGCTTCACGCGTGCGCCGGCATCCGCTGCAACGCTCGACGGATTGAACCTCTCTCCCGTCGACACCGCGAAGATGGTGCTGGCGCGTCTCCAGCAGCGAGGGCCAGCGGAGTCGGCGCAGTTGCTCGACGTCGCGCTCAAGGCACTCGATCCCAAGCTGCTCGAACTGCCGGAGTACGAGCGGCGCGTCCCTCGCCGCGACGGCCGCTGAAACTGCGGCTCAGCGTGGACGGCGCCGATCGCCGCCGCCCTCTTCGTCCGCACTGCCCGCGTCGGCGCCTACGTAGCCGAGCTCCCGCAGCTCCTCGAGGAGCTTCGGATCCACGCTGCCCGACTCGCCCGACGGGCTGCGGTGCAGCGCGTGTGCACGCTTCTGGCGCGCCACCTCGTCCGCGACCAGCGCGCTGAGCCGCTGCACGACGTCGGGGTGGTCGACGGCGACATCCTTGGTTTCGTTGGGATCGGCGTCGAGATCGAAGAGCTGCGTCGCGCGGCGCTCGTCGCGGATCAGCTTGAAGCGCCCCGCTCTCACGGAAGCGAGGCTCGAGTCACGACCGGAAATCGCAAACCGCGGCGCCGGGGTGTGGTCGGGTGACAGCACGTCGGCACCGCGGCACTGCGGCAGCCATGCCGCGTCGAGGAGTCCCGGCACCAGCGCCGACAGAGTGGGCCAGAGATCGAGCGTCGAGAGCGGCTCGTCGACCACGCCTGGCGCGAGTCCGGGAACTCGAACGAGAAGCGGGATCTGCAGCTGCTCTTCCCAGCAGATCCCGTGACCGACGTGATCGTGCTGGCCAAGTGCCGTTCCATGGTCGGCGACCAACACGACGGTGGTGGAGCTGTAGAGCGGCTCGGTTTCGAGCCGGGTGAGTAGCACACCGAGTTGCTGGTCCATGAAGCGCAGCGCGCCGTCGTAGTCGTTCTGTGTCGAGATCACATCGCGACCGTGCGCCTCGAGATCAGCCGATCGGCTCGGGAAGTTGCGCGCGGCGAGCCAATCGAGGAGGCGCGGCTCGCTCGAGTAGCGCGACAGGAACTGCTTTGGCGGGGTCGGCGCGGTGTAGGGTTCATGCGCGTCGTAGAGATGGACCCAGACGAACATCGACTCCTCTTTATGACGGTCGAGGAAGGCCAACGCGTCGCGGATCGCCTCGTGTCCGATGCGGCGACCGCGCTCCGGCTCGCTCCATTCGTCGAAGCCTTTTGCCAGGCCGGTGAAACGCTTGACCGGCGTCGCCGTGACGAAGCCCCCCGTCGCGAAGCCGCGCTGCTGGAACGACTCGGCGAGCGTGCGCAACGTCGCCGAAGTCTCGAGCCCGATCTCGGACGGTTCCTCGTTGGAGCGCCGCGCGTGGTTCGAAGTGACGCCATGCTCGAAGGGGCCGACGCCGGTGAACAACGAGGTGTGGCTCGGAGTCGTCTGCGCGATCGGCACCTGGCAGCGTGTGAAGCGCAGCGCATCCGTCGCGAAGCGGTCGAGGTTCGGAGTCGTGTCGCGGAAGTAGCCGTAGCAGCCGAGGCGATCGACGCGGACCGTATCGAGGGTCACGACGACGAGTCGCTGCGGTGCAGCAGGAGGCGGCACCGGTATCGCTTCCTGGTGGAATGCGATGGCGGCAGCCGCGAGCCACGACGGAGGCGCCGAAGGGAGTCTCATTCCGCGGATCCTAGCAGCGCCGTCGCGCGAAGGTTGACGGCGGCGGCGGGAGCGTCTATTGCAGCGCCTCGTCGTTGCAGGAGTGGTTCGGTTGCGTGCCTGGCCTAGTCGTCTTTCTGCCCTTGCCGCCGCGGTGTCCCTCGCGTTGACCGTCGCGACGGCGTCGCCATCGCTTGCGCCCGACGCGGCGCCGCCGTCGACCGCGGTCGACGCGCTCGTGACGCGGTTCGACGCGATGGTGGCCGCGGCGTGGGAGGAGCAGGGGCTCGTCGCCGCGACGCCGCTCGACGACTCGACGTGGCTGCGTCGCCTGAGCCTGGACTTGCGCGGCTGCGCGCCGACACCGGCGGAGATCGCGCGGTTCCTGGCGCGTCCGGCGGCGACGCGACGCGCCGAAGAGATCGAGGCGCAACTCACCGACCCGCGATTCGCCGATGAGCTCTCGTTCCAATGGAACGAACTGCTGGTGGGCGAGGCCGGCAAGGACGCCGAGAAGACCACGCGCTGGCTGAGGCCATGGCTGGCCGAGCGATTCCGCGAGGGCATCACCTTCCCACAGCTCACGACCGAGCTGATCGCCGCGTCCGGCGCGGCCCGCACGCCCGGGGCCTTCGCGTTCCCGATCAGCTTTCGCGATTCGATCGAGACGCTTGCTGGCGTCTCTGCACGCGCGTTCCTCGGCCTCCAGATCCAGTGCGCCCAGTGCCACGACCATCCCTACGACCACTGGACGCGGGAGCAGTTCAACCGTTTCGTAGGGTTCTTCGTCGAGATGCGCGGGGACCACGGCCTGCTCTCCGAGATCGGCGGCCCGGGCTTCCGCGTCATCGACCGTTCGCCCGAATGGGACCTCGCCGATCGACTGAGGGAACTCGAGGCGGGCGCCTCCTCGATGGACAAGCCGTCGATGCGCGCGGGCGCCGAGGGCCCCGCGCAGCGCCGGACGCCCGCCGAGTTGGCGGCAGTCGCGCAATTGCGTGCCTTGCTGCGCGAGAGCGTCGGGGGCGAGCGGCCGATCCTCGCCTTCCTCGCCGACGGTGAAGCGCTCGAGTCGCTGCGCGGACGACTCCCTGGCGACGCACGCGACCTGCTCGATCGCTACCTCGAACGGCGCGAGAAGTTTGGCGTCGCGGCGCATCTCGATGACGCCCCGTACGAAGCGCAGCGCGGACAGTCGCGTCGCGCGGCGCTCGCCGAATGGATCATCGCGCCAGGCAACCGCTGGTTCACGTTGGCGCAGTCCAATCGCATCGTCTCGCTCCTGCTCGGCCACGGACTCGTCGATCCGGTCGATGACCTCGCGGATGGCTCCGATCGAATCCTGCCGGAGCTGCACGCTGCGCTCGCGGCGGCGCTCGCAGAACAAGGCGGCGACGTTCGCCTGCTCTATCGCGTGGTGGCACGCACGCGCGCCTACGCGCTCGGTGCGGCGTCTGGCGCCGACTCCGAGGCGCGCGCACGCAGCGAACGTTGGTTCGCCGCCCATCCGCGCCGCAGCTTCACGCCAGAGCAGCTCGCCAACACCGTGCTTCGGCTCGGGAACGCGGACATCGCCGCGGAGCACCTCGACGAGCAGCGCGCCCAGCTGCTGCGCGAACTCGAGCGCTGCTCGCCCGGCCGCGCCGACGCCAACGATCGCACGCTGGAGGTCAACATCCCGCTGGCGTTGCTGCTGCGCAACGGCGACGCCGCGGTCATTCCTGCCGCCTTGCGTGACGATGCCTCCCTGCACGCGCTGTTCGATGCGCGCCACAGCGAGGTCGAACGGATCACGCCGTGGTTCCTCGCCACGTTGTCGCGACCTCCGCAGCCCGAGGAAGCGCGCGCGTTGGTGGCGGCGCTCGATGCCGCCCATCCGCGCGCCTCAGCCGACGATCTCTACTGGGCCCTGGTGAACAGCGCGGAGTTCCACACCAATCCATGAGCTCCTCGCTGCCATCCGCGCGTTGGACCGGACAGCTGACTCGGCGTGCGCTGCTGGCGCAGCTCGCCGGCGGAATCGGTGCCGCATCGATCGGCTCCGGACTGCTCGGATTGCTGCAGCGCCACGCGTGCGCTCAAGAAGCAGCGCTCGGCGACGCGCCCACGCCGCGGCGCTTGATCCTGATCTGGCTGGAAGGCGGCCCGAGCCAGCTCGACACGTTCGACCCCAAGCCCGGCACCGTGAATGGCGGGCCGTTTCGCGCGCTTCCCACCGATCGCGCCGGCTGGAGCTTCAGCGAGCACCTGCCGCAGCTGCGCGAACGTGCGGATCGACTGGCGGTGATCCGCAGCCTCCACTCCAAGGAGGGCAGCCACGCCCGCGCGCGGCTGCTGCTGCACACCGGCTACACGCCCAACCCCAGCGTCGCCTTTCCGACCTTCGGCTCGGTCGTCTCACACGAACTAGGCGACCCCGCCGCCGAGCTGCCGAGCTTCGTGCAGATCAACGGCGCGCCCGGCTCGGCTGGTTACCTCGGAGTAGCGCACGCCCCGTTCCTCGTGGCCCGCCCCGGCAGCCCGGTCGCGAACCTCGCCGCGGCGCGCCCGCTCGACGCGATTCGCACCGATCGGCGCGATTCGCTGCGTGAACTGCTCGACGCCGACTACGCGCGCCGCGGCGCCGAGGTCGAGGTGAACAGCAACCGCGAGCAGCAGCGGCGTGCCCGCCGGTTGATGGAGAGCGTTCGCAGTCGCGCCTTCAACCTCGACGCCGAGCCCGATCGCTTGCGCGAGGCGTACGGCCCCTCGACGGTTGGTCAGGGCGCTCTGCTCGCGCGCCGCCTGCTCGAGGAGGGGGTCAGCGCCGTCGAGATCCACTTCGACGGGTGGGACACTCACATCGACAACTTCCCGAAGACGGAGGCGCTCTGCCGCGAGCTCGATCCGGCGCTCTCGACGTTGCTTGACGACCTCGAACAGCGCGGGCTGTTGTCGGAGACCCTGGTGGTCTGCATGGGCGAGTTCGGCCGGACGCCGGCCATCAGCGCGCGCCGCGGCCGCGACCACTGGCCACACAACTACTGCGCGCTGCTCGCCGGTGCCGGAGTGAAGGCGGGCACCGTGGTGGGCAGCACGGATGATCGTGGAGAGTCCATCGTCGCGCGGCCGGTCACCGTTCCAGACCTGTTCGCCACCTTGGCCCATCTGCTGCGGATCGACGGAACGAAGCGCTTCCAGGCGACGTCGCGGCGTCCGGCGACGCTGGTCGATCCCGAGGGCGCGATCGTCCGCGAGCTGTTGGCCTGACGTCGCGCGCGCGACTCAATGCGGCGCGGGAGCCGGAGCCGGCGGACCGACCGGCAGCAGTGCGCCGAGCCCCGGCAGCAGCTCGAGATGGAGTTCGTCGGCGAGCGCGCCGATGGCCGCAGTCAGCCGCTCGAGCGCGGCGTCGTCGACGCAGAATTCGGCCGGCACCAGCAGGAAGTCGCGCCGCTGCGGATTCTCGGCGCGCAGTTTCTCGATCACCGCGCGCGGCGACTCGTCCCCGTCTCCGCGCGCGATCCGCAGCCGATGGAAGCGGCTCTTCGCCTGCAGCACATCGGGTGATTCGAGCGCCTTCCAGGCGGCCCACTCGCCATCGGCAACGTCGGCCGGCAGGACCACGATCGTGGTGCCACCGAACGCGCCGCTCGACCGCGGCAGGCGCTGCCCATCGGCGAACGCGGCGGCGGTGATCGCCATGGGAGGGGGCTGCGCGAGCTGCGCGGCGCGCACGCGGCGCGCGAGCTGCCGCGCGACGAGTTCGCCGGCCGGATGCACGGGTGCCTGCTCGATCACGGCCGCGGCCGCGCGGCTCTCGGGAGCGGCGGCGAGGCCGAGCGCCGCGCGCACTGCGTCAACCTGCGCGGCATCGCGCGCGGCCGGTGCGTCGGGCTGCGCGACGACTTCCGTCGTGAGGCGCAACTCGCCATCGCCCGCGGTGAGCTCACGCCAGCTCGCCGCCTCCGCCTCGCTGGAGTGGATCGCCACCTTTCGGGTGGTCCGACCCGCCGACAGCGAGAGCGGGGCGATCATCTCGGCGAGTTCGCTCTTCGCGCGCGGTTCGAAGGCGAGTGTCGAGAAAGCTTCGTCGCCGAGGTAGCGCGCCGCATGCAGCGCCATCGTCGCGCCGGCGCCTTCTCCAGCGATGACGATGCGTGTGCGATCGAGCGAGAGACCGGCCGCGAGGTCCTCACGCGCGACCACCTCGAAGATCCGGTCGAGCGCGCTCGTCGCGAGCCCGCCGCCGCTGTCGGCAGATCCCGGGAAGAACCAGCGGCCGTGCTTGCTGCCATCGGCGCCGAGGTAGGGGAACGAGGGATCGAGCGTGAGCAGCGCGGCGCCGTCGCCGATCGCCGGCTGCCACAGCTTCTGGGCGGCGGCGCTCTCCTGACCGTCGTCGCAAAGCCAGATCAGCAACGGGACCGGGGCGCTCGCGCCGGCCGGTCGCGACAAGCGCCATCCGTGCTCACGCGCGACATTCACCGCGGCCACACCGTCCTCGGCCGCCTTCGCGCGCGCCTCGACGAAGAGGACGAAATCGGCGCGCGGCGTCGCGACGTCGACGCGGACGTCGGCGAGGTCGGTGGTGGCGACGATCTGAACGGTCGCGACGGCGGTGGCGGGCGCGCGCTGCAGGAGCTGCCAGACGGTGCCGTCGCCATAGTCGCTGTGGAAGCCGCCGTTCACGTGGATCACCTGGCGCTCGGGGTCGGCCGCGCGCGCGCGCGCGATCGAGTCGCCCATCGTGTTGTCCCAGAGGTTCTGCCCGTCGAAGAGGCGGCTTTCGGCGGGCACGATCCCCATGGCGGCGTGACCGCGCGTGACGTGGTCGACGCGCTTCCAGTAGTCCGGACGGTTCTCGAACAGCGGCTCCGGCACCAGCGCGCGCTCGTCGGGAGTCAACGCCGCGAGCGCTTCAGCACCACCGCGGCCGAGCTTGCGGCGCAGCTCGGCGGGCAGGTTCGACGCGATGATCGGCAGCTGCTCGGCCTTGCAGAACTCGATCAGCGGCCGGTAGTCGGTGGCGTAGTTGCCCCACGGCCGCGAATGCTGGAGGAACAGGCGCTCGTCGATGCGGCCGGCCCGGTACTCGTCGAGGAACGGCTGCACGTCGCGCTCGAACATCTCGAGCGCGAGCGCGGTCTGCCCGTCGCGACGCTCGGTGAGTTCGCGCAGGAACTCGAGTTCGGCGTCGTGGGTGAGGCGGTCGAGATGCGTCTCGCCGAGGAACACGACGTCCGCTTCGGCGAGGCGCGACAACGCCGCTTCCCAACCGACCTCGACGCCGCTCTTTCCGTCGAAGAGGCGCGAGGCCTGGTGGAGGAGCGCGCTGCCGGGCGCGAGCCTCTTCTGGCGCTGACCGCTCGATCCGACGCAACTGGTGGCGCCGAGTGCGAGGAGCAGGGCCATTCGACAAGTGGAACGTGCCGGCACCGTGAAGCTCCGCGGAGGCCAAGATCGACGGGAGCGCGAGATCGTAGCGGGACTCGCGGATGAAGTCGGGTTCGAGCGCGCCCTTCACCGCGCGTGGGCGCCTCGACAAGATGGCCGGAGTGACCGTGCCCTTCGCTGGAGTTCCAAGTTGACTTCGATCGCCACCCGACTGCTGCACCTCTGCGCGACCCTCTCGACCTTGGCGAGCGTCGTCGTGGCGCAAGGCGCGCCGCCACCGCCACCCGGCGGCGCCCCGCCCGGCGAGCCGCCGGCGAGTCGCCCGCGCGGACTCGCGCTGCGCACGGCGGAGGCCACTCCCGGCTACACGCTGATCGCGCCGCTGCGCAGCAAGACGATTCGCCTTGTCGATCTCGAAGGGAACCTGGCGCACGAGTGGAAGACCGGCTTCATGCCAGGCAGCGAGTACCTGCTCGACAACGGCCATCTGCTGCGCTGCAGCAAGGAGCCGGGCATCCAGCGCTTCAAGGCAGGAGGTGCCTGCGGTCGGCTGCAGGAACTCGATTGGGACGGCAGCGTCGTGTGGGATTGGAAGTTCGCCAGCGAAGAGACGCTGCAGCACCACGACATCGCGCTCACCCCCGATGGGACGATCCTCTTCATCGCATGGGAGTACAAGACGCGCTCCGAGGCGATCGCCGCCGGTCGCCATCCCGCGCACGTCGGGCTCAACGGCATCTGGAGCGACTGCGTCTTTGAGATCGAGCCAAGCGGGAAGGATGGCGCCGAGATCATCTGGCAATGGCACGCATGGGATCACCTGATCCAGGATGTCGATCCCGATGCGGCCAACTACGGCGATGTCGCAAGTCATCCCGAGCGACTCGACCTCAACTGCGACTTGCGCCGAGAGCTGCCCAGCGACGCCGACATCGCCGAGTTGCAGAAGCTCGGCTACATCGACGCCAAGCCGGCCGCCGGCGAGCTGCAGGCGGACTGGCTGCATACCAACGCGATCCACTACGACGTCGAGCACGACCAGATCGTGCTGAGTTCGCCGCATCTAGGCGAGGTCTGGATCCTCGACCACAGCACGACCTCCGACGAAGCGGCCGGCAGCGAAGGCGGCCTCAGCGGCAAGGGCGGCGACCTGCTGTGGCGTTGGGGGAATCCGAAGAACTACGGCGCCGGCGGCAAGAGCGACCAGACGCTCTTCTTTCAGCACAACGCGCGCTTCATCCCGTCCGGCTTCCCCGGCGCCGGACACCTGTTGATCTACAACAACGGCGCGGGTCGACCCGACGGCAACTACTCGGCCGTGATCGAGCTCGAGTTGCCGCGCCAGAAGGATGGCGGTCTCCTGCTCGAGCCACTCGTCGCGGCCGGACCGGCGGCGCCGGTCTGGAGCTACACGGCGCCCACCAAGAGCGACTTCTTCTCGAACTTCATCTCCGGCGCGCAGCGGTTGCGCAACGGCCACACGCTGATCTGCGAAGGCGCCAGCGGTCGCGTCTTCGAGGTGAAGGCAGACGGCACGATGGTGTGGGAGTACCTCCATCCGTTCGGCGACGCCGACCCCGGTGAGGGACAGCCCGCACCGCCGCATGCGCTGTTCCGCGCCACGCGCATCCCCGCCGACCATCCGGGCCTGAAGGACAAGGAACTGCGCAAGCAGCCGTGAGCGGCAGCGGTTCGCGACGCGGCCCGCGCGAGTCGACTTCTTGAGCCGGCTGCTAACGTGCGCCGCTCGTCTTGGGCGGAGGGTTTTGCGTCGTGGATCTCAGTCCGTTGCGGATCGAGCGAAAGCAGGACGCGGGCGCAGCAGGAACCGGCCGACCACCGCGTCGCGGCGGCTCCGGCGCCAGGATCGTCGGGCTGCTGCTGCTCGTCGGCGGGATCGCGTTGTTCTGGCCGCGGTTGCGCCAGTGGGTCGATCGCGTGCGCCTGCCGGAAGTCGAGATCGCCGTGGCCCTCGCCCCGACGCCGCTCGCCGCGAGCGCCGTCGCCGGGACCTCGGCCAACGGCTACGTCGTCGCCAGCAAACGCGCCGCGCTCTCCGCCGATGCGCCGGGCCGCATCGTCGAGATGAACGTGACCGAAGGAATGGTCGTCAAGAAGGGCTTCGTGGTCGCCCGTCTCTACTCGGACGAGTACCGCGCGTCGCTCGCCCATGCCACCGCCGAGCTTGCGAGCGCGAAGGCGTCCGTCACCCGCGCCGAGCAGGAGTTGGCCGCCGCTCGCAGCGACATCGAGCGCCTCGAGCGCATTCGCGACGCCACCGCCGCGCAGCAAGATGAGGCGCGCGCCACGAGCGCGCAGGCGGCACAACGGCTCGCTCGCGCCGAGAAGATGGTGGCCGACGACATCGAGAGCCAGCAGTGGCTCGATGATGCGCGCGCCGAGGCGGCGCGGGCCGCCGCCGCGGAGCGTGCCGCCGTCGCTCAGCTCGCCGCCGCGCAATCGGCGATCGTGCAGGGAGAGCGGCAAGTCGCCGTGCAGGAGTCGCTCGCGGCCGAGGTGCTCACGCGGGTGGCGGTCGCCTCCGCGCAGCGCGACCAGGCGCAGGCAACCTACGACAAGACCGAAGTGCGCGCCCCTTTCGACGGCGTGGTCGTGCTGAAGGACGCCGAAGTCGGCGAGGTCGTCTCACCCAACTCGCAGGGAGCCAACAGCCGCGGCTCGGTGGCGACCATGGTCGACTTCGCGTCGCTCGAAGTGCAGGTCGAGATGCCGGAGCGGACCATCAACGCCGTCACGGTCGGCGCGCCAGCCAGCATCTTCCTCGATGCGTGGCCGGAGCAGGGATACGACGGCGAGGTCACCCGGATCTGGCCGACCGCGAGTCGAAGCAAGGCGACGATCGAAGTGCGCGTGCGATTCGCCGCGCCCGACGCGAAGCTGCGCCCCGAGATGGGGGCACGCGTCGTGTTTCGAACGAAGGATGCGCCGGCCCCGGCCGCGGGAGGCGCCGTACCGATCGTCGGCGTGCTGGTCCCGGAACGAGCGCTGCAGCGCGACGGCGCGGCGCTCGTGGTGTGGGTCGTGCGCGGCGATCGAGTGCAGCGAACGGAAGTCGCCGCGGGGGAACCGAGCGGCGGGCGCGTACTGGTGACCAAGGGACTTGCCGCGCGTGATCGCGTGGTGGTCGACCCGCCGGCGGACCTCGCCGACGGGGATCGGGTGCAAGCGAAGTCGAAGGAGCAGCCATGAGCAATCCGATGATCTCGGCGCGCGGAGTCTTCAAGCGCTACCAGCGCGGCGGCGAGACGCTGACCGTGCTCGACGGACTCGACCTGACGATGGACGAGGGGCGCTTCTATGCGCTGATGGGGCCGTCGGGTTCGGGCAAGACGACGCTGCTCAACTTGATTGGCGGGCTCGACCAGGCCGACGACGGACAGCTCGTCGTGGCAGGCTCGAACCTCTCCGAGCTCTCCTCCGGCGAACTCGCGCGGTGGCGCGCGGCCAACGTCGGCTTCGTCTTCCAGGGCTTCAACCTGATCCCGGTGCTGACCGCGCAGGAGAACGTCGAACTGCCGCTCACGCTGACGCCCCTCTCCAAGAAGGAGCGGCGCGACCACGCGCGCTTCGCGCTGAAACTGGTCGGGCTCGAGGGCCGCGAAGAGCATCGTCCGCAACAACTCTCGGGTGGTCAGGAGCAGCGCGTCGCCATCGCGCGCGCGATCGCCAGCGACCCGAAAGTGATCCTCGCCGATGAGCCCACCGGCGATCTCGACCGCAAGTCGGCCGGCGACGTGCTCGACCTTCTGGTGCGCCTGAACCAGGAGTTCAAGAAGACCATCCTGATGGTGACGCACGACCCGTTCGCAGCGGCGCGCGCCAGCATGATCGTCCACCTCGACAAGGGGCAGCTCGGCCGGATCGAGACCAACCCCGTCGTCGCCGGTCGGGCCTGAGCGCATGAGTTCCTTCCGCCTGGTTCGCCGTTACCTCGGCAAGCACAAGGTTCGCTCGGGTCTCACCATCGCTTCGCTGGTGGTGGCGCTGTTCCTGCTCTGCATGCTGCGCTCGCTGGTCGTCGCGCTCGACGCCGGCGTGCGCGGTGCCAAGCGCGATCGCCTCGTCGTGCAATCCGCCGTGAGCCTCTTCGTCGACCTGCCGCAGAGCTACCAGGCGAAGATCGCCGCTGTCGAAGGGGTCCAGACCCTCTGCAAATGGCAGTGGTTCGGCGGCCGCTACGGCGACGAGGACGCCTTCTTCGCGCAGTTCGCCGTCGACATGGACCAGCTCAACGACCTGTATCCGGAAGTGTCGCTGGTCGAGGGCAGTTGGGCCGACGTCGCCGCCGATCGACGCGGCTGCCTGGTCGGCCGCTCGCTCGCGAAGCAGTTCGACTGGAAGGTCGGCCAGACAGTGCCGTTGCTGGCGACGATCTTCCCGGCCCCCGACGGCGGCGCGTGGGAGTTCACCGTCCGGGCGATCTACGAGCCCACCTCGAGCGCCGTCGACGGCAACACGATGTTCTTCCACTGGAACTACTTCGAAGAGACGGTGAAGGCGTCGTTCGGCGAAGCGCCCGGCACCGGCACCTACTTCCTGCGCACCGCCCCCGATGCCGACCAGGTCGCGATCGCGGCATCGGTCGAGCAGCTGTTCGAGAACGGGCCGCAGCGCGTCAGTTGCAGCACCGAGGCGGAGTTCCAGGCGCAGTTCGTCTCGATGGTCGGCAACGTACCCTTCTTCGTCTCGGCGATCGGCGGGGGCGTCCTGATCGCGATCGTGCTCGCCTGCATCAACACGATGCTGATGGCCTTCCGCGAACAGTTGCACGACGCCGGCATCCTGAAGGCGGTCGGTTTCACCGACGGCAGCGTCGCCGGGATGATGCTGACCCAGTCGCTGCTGCTCTGCGGGATCGGCGGCTTCGGCGGCATCGCGCTGGCGAAGTTGAGCGAGCCGGGACTGCGCGCCGCGCTCGGCAGCATGTTCCCCGGCTACGAGGTGACGTCGGAGACGCTGCTGCTGGCCACCGGGCTCACGCTCGCCATCGGCCTCGTCGCCGGCGTCATGCCGGCGCTTCGCGCACGCGCGCTTCGCGTGGTCGAAGCGCTGCGATCGGTGGAGTGACCGATGCTCGTACCACTCTCCTACACCCTGCGCAGCCTCTTCGTCCGCCGCAGCGCGACCCTGCTGACCGTGCTTGGCATCGGGGCGACGGTCGCCGTGCTGGCCGGAGTGCTGGCGTTGCGAGCCGGCTTCACTTCGCTGTTCGTCCAGAACGGCCGTGACGATGTCGCCGTCTTCCTGCGCCAGGGGGCGACCAGCGAAGGCGAAAGCGGGATCACGCGCGAAACGTGTGATCGGCTGATCAAGACCCTTCCGCAGATCGCGAAGTCGGGCGGCCCGGAAGGCGCGCCACTCGCGGCGATGGAGTGCTACCTCGCCGTCCGACGCAACAAGGCGGACGGCAGCGGCGAGACCAACGTCCCGATCCGCGGAGTGCAGGCGGCGAGCCTCGCGATTCGCGGGGACTCGTTCCGTTTCACCGAGGGGCGCGCGCTGCAGTTCGGCGCCGACGAGGTCGTGGTGGGGCGCAAGCTCGTCGATCGCATCGAGAACTGCCGGCTCGGCGACGTGGTCCAGCTCAACACGACGCCGTTTCGCGTGGTCGGCATCTTCGAATGCGACGGCCCCTTCGAGTCGGAGATCTGGGGCGACTTCGAGCGCATGCTCGTCGCGCTGCAGCGACCGGTGGCCAATCGCGTGGTGGCGAAGCTCAATCCCGAGATCGTCGGCGACGAATACGACGCATTCGCCGCGATGCTCGCCGACGGGTCGACCTACCAGGACCTGAAGGTGAAGGTCTTCACCGAGCGCGCGTACCTCGAGTCGATGACCGGCGCGCTCGCGACCACGCTGCTCGCGCTCAGCATCGGGCTGTCGGTGATCATGGGGCTCGCCGCCACCTTCACCGCCACCAACACCATGCTGTCGGCGGTGGCCAGCCGAACGCACGAGATCGGAATCCTCCTGTCGCTGGGTTTCCGGCCCTTCCCGATCTTCCTCTCCTTCCTGTTCGAGGCGCTGGTGCTCGGCCTGATCGGCGGAGCGGTCGGGTGCCTGCTGGCGCTTCCGATCAACGGCATCGAGACCGGCACCACCAACTTCGCGACCTTCACCGAAGTCGCGTTTGCCTTCCGCGTCACGCTGCCGGTGCTTGGCGGTGCCATCACCTTCGCACTCGCGCTCGGGCTGCTCGGCGGCGCCGTGCCGGCCTGGCGCGCGGCGCGCCTGGCGCCGACCGAGGCGCTGCGACGCCGCTGATCCGGAGGCCCTCGATGCTTGCCCGCTGGTTGCTCGAACGATTCGACCGCAGCGCCGCGCGCGCGGCCGCCAAGGCGAGGTTTCGCGCCAGCTTCCCGCGCAGCGGCTTCACCGAGGGGCGCGTGGCCGCGCCGCTCGTCGATCGCCTCTCCGACGGCGAACTCGACCGGCTGAACACGCTGCTCGATTGGAACTGCTTCACCGCGGATGGCCACGGACGCCGCTTCGGCTGCCCGGCGAAAGAGGGCAAACGCGAGTCGCCGCAGCCGATTCCCGATCCGCGCATCGTGCAGTTCGACGCGCGCTTCCACCTCGCCGACAAGCGAGTGCTCGAGATCGGTTGCTTCGAGGGGATTCACACCATCGCCTTGTGCCAGCGCGCGAAAGCCGTCACCGCCATCGATGCGCGCGTCGAGAACGTGGTGAAGACGATCGTGCGCTGCGCCTTCTTCGGCGTCCACCCGACCGTCTTCCCATGGGACGTCGAGAGCCGCGCGACGCCGCCGCCAGAGTTGCAGGTCGACGTCGCCCATCACGTCGGAGTGCTCTACCACCTGCGTGATCCGGTCGCCCATCTGCTGGCGCTCGGTGAGCTGGTGCGCGATGGAATGATGCTCGACACCTCGATCGCCGCGCCTGAGCAGGCCACCGAGAGCTACGAGGCGGGGGGACGCCGCTTCGCGTTCCGACGCTTCCGCGAGGACCAGCCCGACAACCCCTTCGCCGGAACGCTCGACTTCGCGCGCTGGCTCCCGCTCGATGGACTGAAGGAGGCGCTCACCTTGGCCGGGTTCCCCCGCATCGAGATCGACCACGTCCGCCAGGAACGCAACGGCCTGCGCACGCTGCTCTTCGCGAGCCGCGCATGAGCCCGCGCCGGCTGCTGGCCCCGCTCGCTCTCCTCCTGTCCGCGTCGCTCGCGCGCGCATCGCAGCAGGACGCGTCGCCGGGACCGCCACCCGCACTACCACGCACCGTGGCCGAGGCGTCCGGCTTCACGCGCACCTCGACGAGCGAGGAGGTCGAGCGGTTCGTGGCGACCTGCGTCGCCGCCTCGCCACGCCTCGTGCGCCTCGAGATCGCGACATCGACGCAAGGGCGCGCGGTGCCGCTGGTGCTCGTGGCCGAGCCGCCCTGCCCGACGTTGGCCATCGCGCGCGCGAGCGGCAAGCTCGCCGTGCTGGTCTGCGCCAACATCCACGCGGGCGAGGTCGAGGGCAAAGAGGCGGTGCAGGAGCTCCTGCGCGAGTTCGCGGCGGGCCAGCACACCGAGCTCCTGACGCGCCTGGTGATCGCGTTCGTGCCGAACTACAACCCCGACGGCAACGACGCCATCGATCGCAAGAATCGCCCCGACCAGAACGGGCCGGTCGAAGGCGTCGGTCAACGCGCCAACGGACAGCAGCTCGACCTGAACCGCGACTTCATCAAGCTCGAAGCGCCCGAGACGCGCGGGCTGATCGCTGCGGTGAACGCGCTCGACGCCGCGCTGGTGATGGATCTGCACACGACCGATGGCAGCTTCCACGGCTACGACCTCACCTATGCCCCGCCGCTCCATCCGGCGACCGAACCGAAGATGCTGGCGTTCGCGCAAGGAACGCTGTTGCCGGCCTTGCGCGCGACGATGGCGGGCGCCGGATTCGCCACCTACGACTACGGCGACTTCGTCGATTCCAAGCAGCCCGAACTCGGCTGGGCGACCTTCGACCACCGCGGGCGCTACGGCATCAACTACTTCGGCCTCTGCAACCGCCTCACGCTCCTTTCGGAGGCCTACAGCCACGAGACCTTCGAGCGGCGCGTGCAGGTGACTGGCGCCTTCGTGCGGGCGGCGCTGCGCTTTTCCGCAGCGCGTGCCGACACCATCGCGCAGCTTCGCCGTGACGCCGACGCCGACGGGATCGAGCGGGCGGGCGGCGCGGCCGTGCCCCGACGCGGCAAGCTGACCGTGACGCGCGCGAACGACCGCGTGCTGGTCGGTGAGTGCCGCAGCGAGCCCGACGCCGTGACGGGACTCGAACGGGTCATCGACACCGGTGTCGTGCGTGAAGTGGTGCTTCCGGCGCAGGTGAGCTTCGGGGGGTTGGAGCCGCTCGCGCTGCCTCTCGCCGGTTTCGCGATTCCGGGTGCGAGCGCGGAGCTCGAAGAGCTGCTGCGCCGCCACGGCCTCGTGGTCGAGCGCTTCGCGGCGGCGGCTCCGGCCCGCGGAACCGCCATGGTGATCCGGGATCGCCGCGAATCGGAACGGCCATTCCAGGGTCATCGACTCATCGAGTGGGGCGGCAGCGACGGAGCGTGGCAGGGCGAGCTGCCCGCGGGGACGCTCTTCGTGCCCTCGAAGCAGCGGCTCGCGCGACTGGCGCTGCTGCTGCTCGACGCGCGCTCCGACGATGGGCTCGCCACGTGGGGGCTGCTTGGCGCGAGCGCGGACGACGCGACGCGCTTCGCCGTGCTGCGCATCGATCACCTCGGCTCTTGAGCGAGACGTCGCCACCCGTTCGCGCAGGCGACCCGCGCGCGCAAGCGCTGCCGCGACTGGTCGACGAGCAGGGCAGCCGCCTCTACGCACTCGGTCGGCGCTTCTGCGGCGATGACGAGCAGGCGCGTGAGCTGGTGCAGGAGACCTTCCTGCAGGCGTGGCGCGCGTGGGATCGCTTCGAAGGGCGCTCATCGCCGGCGACGTGGCTCTGGTCGATCGCCGCTCGCGCCTGCCAGCGCATGCACCGCCCGCGCGCCGGGGCTCCGACGGAACTCGCGCCGCTCGATCCGGAGGCGCTGTTCGCGGCACCGCTGCTCGGAACGGTTCCCGACGACTCGACTCCGGTCGCCGCGGCCGTCCGCCGCGAAGCGAAGCAGCAACTCGAGGCGGCCATCGCGGAGTTGCCGCTCGATTTCCGGCTGCCGTTGGTGCTGCGCGAGATCGTCGGACTCGAGGTGAGCGAGGTGGCGGCGCTGCTCGGGATCGAGCCCGCCACGGTCCGCACGCGCGTCCATCGCGCCCGATTGCGGCTGCGCGCGGCACTCGAGGCGGTGCTGCCACGGGAGGCGGTGGCACCGCCGCGATACGAGCGCCAGCTCTGCCTCGACTTGCTGCGCGCCAAGCAGGAGGCACTCGATCGCGGGGTCGCCTTCGAGTTCCCGCGTGGGCTCGTCTGCGAGCGGTGCGCGACGGTCTTCGCCTCGCTCGACTGGGGGCAGGAGCTGTGCCGCGAGCTTGGCGAAGGAAAACTCCCCCAGCCGCTGCGCGACTGGCTCGCACGCGAACTGCGTGAAGGAGCGTCCACCTCCTAGCGGCGCGCCGCCCGCGCGTGCGGGTGGCGTCGCGCTCCTCCGCGGGAACGCTGGCGTGGAACGTGCCTCTCTCCTGCCGGAAGAGCGACTCGTCCACCCGCAGGAGCCCGTCATGAAACTCGATGCGCCCACCCGTTCCGCGAGCCACCTCGTCGTCGTCCCGTTCCTCCACCCGCAAGGGTGCCGCAGCTGGCTCGTCGCGGACGCGCCTTCCCGACGCGCGCTCGTGGTCGACCCGCATCTCGATCTCGTCGATGCGATCGTCGATCGAGTGAACCGCGACCAGCTCACGGTCGATTTCGTCGTCGACACCCACACCCACGCCGATCACCCCTCCGGATCGGCCTCCCTCGCGATCCGACTGCAAGCGACCCGCGTTGCCCATCCGCTGGCGGCTCATCGCGGAGTGACGCGCATGCCGGCCGACGGTGAGGAACTGCCGCTGGGTGAGCAGCGCGTGCGGGTGCTCCACGCGCCCGGTCATACGCAAGATCATCTCGTGCTGGTGATTGGCGACGCGCTCTTCGCCGGCGACACGTTGCTGATCGACACCATCGCGCGCGCCGACTTCCTCGGGGGCGACGCACGCGTCCTGTTCGACACGTTGCAGCGGTTGCTGCGCGAACTGCCCGACACCACCCGCCTGTTTCCCGGCCACGACTACCACGGCCGGATCGAGAGCACCCTGGGTGGACAGAGGCGCGACAATCCTTGGCTGGCCCACGCCGACCGCGACGCCTTCGCGAAGGCGCTGGCGGGGCCGGGGCCGCCGCGTCCCGCGAACATGGAGCTGCTGCTGGCGCTGAATCGCGACGGCGCGCCCATCGCCGCCTCGCTTCCGGCAGCCGAACTCGTGGCACGCATCGCCAACGGCAGCGCCCACAGCGTGATCGATGTGCGCAGCGGAGCCGAATTCGAGACGGAGCATGTCGACGGATCGCGCCTGGTAGCGCTCGATCAACTCGAAGGGCGAATCGACGAGATCCGCAAAGTGGCAGCGCCACGCCTGCTGCTCTGCCGAACCGGCGCTCGCGCAGCGCAGGCGCAGGAGCGGCTCTTGGCGCTCGGCGTCGGCGGAACGACGGTCGTCGAAGGAGGGCTCGAAGCGCTGCGCGCCGCGGGCGTTGACACCGTGAAGGGGCGGGCGCGCCTCTCGCTCGAACGGCAGGTGCGAATCGTCGCCGGCAGCCTCGTCCTGCTCTCCTCCGTGTTGGCGCTGCTGCTCCATCCGGCATTCGTCGGTCTCGCCGCGTTCGTCGGCGGTGGCCTCCTCTTCGCCGGAATCACCGACTGGTGCGGGATGGGGCTGCTGTTGGCGCGCATGCCATGGAATCGCTCGAGCGCCGCGCCGATGTCCGCGACCGCGGAGGGTGGGGGCTGCTCGGCCGGAGGCTGCGCGGCTCCGCGGCGATGATCGCCGCCTGGATCGGCGCCGCCGTCGTCGGAGTCAGCCTCGGCCTGTTCGGGTCGGGCGGCTCGATCCTCACGGTTCCGTTGCTGACGCTGCTGCTCCACCGAACGCCACATCAGGCAACGGTCGAATCGCTGGTGATCGTCGCGCTGATCAGCGCGGTCGGCGCCTTGATGCAAGCGCGCCGGAGACTCGTCGACCTCCGCATCGCGTTCCTCTTCGCGGCAGTCGGCGCGCTCGGCGCTCCGATCGGCGCGCGCCTCCACGCCGCGGTGCCGGAGCGCGCGACGGAACTCGCCTTCTCGGCGCTGGTTGCCAGCGCGGCGGTGGCCCTGTGGCGTCGTGCCGTCGCCCCGAAAGTCCCGGGCGATCCAACCGCCTGGCAGCCGGCCAAGGCCGTCAGCGCCGCCGTTGGAGTGGGGGTGTTGACCGGGTTCCTCGGGGTCGGCGGCGGCTTCCTGCTGGTGCCGGCGATGTTGCTGTTCGGCGGCCTTCCGATCGCGCGCGCGGCAGCGACGAGCCTGGTGGTGATCGCGATCAACTCGAGCGTGGCCTTCGCCGCCCACCACGCTCGCGGTGGCGTCACGATCGACCTCGCGCTGGTCGGCCTCGTCGCAGCGGTCGGGAGCGTCGGCAGCGCGTTCGGCGTGGTCGTCGCACCGCGAATGGCCGCCTCGGCGTTGCAGCGCAGCTTCGCGCTGGTGCTGGTCGTTGTCGCGATCGCCGTCGCCATCGGGGCACGCAGCCGCGCGTGAGACAACGGCTGGCGCGCTGCCGCCGCTGGCTCAGCGCCCCTGCGCGAACCCGACGCGATCGAGCACGTTGGCCTCGTCGTTGTGCGAGTGGGTGAAGCCGCGGCGGCGCTCCTCGGCGACGGTGGCGGCGCTGCGAAAGGCGACGATGTAGGCGCGACGCCATCCGCTGCTCGCGTTGCCGCCCGACCCGTGCAGCACCCGCTCGTCGTGAACGGTGATGTCACCGCGCGCGAGGCGGGCCAGCGTCACTCGATCGCCCTTCACGAGGTCGGTCACCAGCGTGTGCGACTTCGAGCGGTCGCCATGCAGCGGCCGGTGGGGGCGCAGCGGCGCCGCCTGCGTCCCCGAAACGAAGCGCATGCAGCCGTTCTCGGGCGTCGAGTCATCGAGCGCGAGCCAGCAGGTGGCGGTGCGCGTATCCGGCGTATCGGTCGGCCAGTAGGCGAGGTCTTGATGCCAGGCGAAGACCGCGTCCGGTCGCTGCGGACGCTTGGCCAGGAGTTGGTCGTAGTCGAGCGCCATCCCCGGCCCTTGCAGCTGCTCGGCGATGGAGTGGGCGCGCTGTTCGTACAGGCTGCCCTGCCAGGCGGGGTGGTAGCGGCGTGGCAGCATCACGTTCACGATCGCAAACGACTCGACCGGCTTGTCGTAGTCGCCGGACATGTCGCAGAAGTCCTTGCCGGCGACCGCGATCTCGCGACGCAGGAAGCGCTCGTAGTCGATGGCGACTGCCGCCAGCTCCTCGACCGACAGGACCCCTTTCAGATGGACCCAGCCGTCGGCCGCGAATCGCGCCTTCTCCTCGTCGCTGACGTGGTAGCGCGAGCCATCTCGGCGTGCCGCCTCGCTCATCGGAACAGCTCCTCGAGTTTCTCGGGCAGCGCTTCACCGCGCACCGCGAGCAGCCGCACGTAGGTCACCGTCGGCAACAGGATCAGGAGCGCGGTCGCGAAGACGCGCAGCGCGAATGCGAACAGCACGCCGCCGCCTTCCGCCGAAGCTTCCCCCAGCGCGACCCCCGACTGCGCGGCGGCGATGACGGCGACGCCCTGCAGCGCGCGCAGCACGAAGCACTTGCGTCGCACCCCGTTGGTGAGCTGCCAGCTGCGTGCGAGGGCGGCGAGCGGGCCAAGCCGCTCCGCCATCACCAGCGGCACTGCCAGCAGCCACCCCGACGACGCGATCAGCGTGACGATCGCGCCGGCGGCGAAGACCACCAGAGTGGAGAGGTTGGGTTGCGCCGAGTAGAGCGCGCCCGGCAACCCGACGGCCACCAGCGCCAGCGCTGCCAGCGACAGCGCGATGACCAGGAGCGCCAGCAGCTGGCGGATCGGCAGAGAAAACGCTTCGGCGAGCGAAGCGGGGGCCCCGGCCAGGCGGCGCAACGCGAGTCCGCTCGCCATGCCCTGCAGTACGGTGTCAGTCGCGAGCGCGACGGCGAGCCCGAGCCACCACGGCGAGAGGTGCTCCTTGGCGCCCGTCGCGAGCTGTTCAGCATCGCGCCAGTCGAGCCAGCCGTTGGGCGCACTGAAGAGCAGCGTGAGCAGCAGCAGCGCCGGAAGCTGGGTCGCCGTCGCCGCCGCGTTCAGCGTGAGCAGCTCGCGCACGGAGAGCGCCGGCGGGGGCAGCGGATCGCTCACGCGCGTCCCCTCGACGTGGAGCTAACGTCTGCGCCGCACGCCATCCGATCCCGCCACGACTTTCGTTGCTCGAGCATGATTGTGGACGACGCTACGAACGCCAACCGCGGCCAGCAAGGCGACGACTCGCGACTCGTCACCGTGACGCCGCCCGACCGGCGTGGCGAGACGGCGGCGGTGGTGCGGGCCGCGGTTGCGATTGCCGTCGTGGCGCTGCTCTGGATCGGCCGCGGCAACCAAGCGCTCGGCGGCGCCGACAACGCCGCAACCGAGCAGCCTTGGCAGCGCCTCTTCGCTGGTCTGCCGGGCTCGGCGCAGCGCGCGGTTCGTGAGCTGCACGAGGCCGCCCTCGAACTGCTGCGCCTGCGCGACGAGGTCGGCGCATGGCCCGACGTCGCGACCCTCGCGGCCGATGGCATCGAGCCGTTCGCGGGCGCTGCCGCGAAGCGTGACGCGACTTTCGCCCGCGAGCAGCGCGCCGGCGCCTGGCAGTACATCGGACGACCCGCCGCGGGAGCGACGGCTGGCGCGCTCCTGTTGCAGATCCTCGAGCCGCAGCCAGGAGAGCTCGAGGGCCGCGACCCGCGGGTGCCCGTCGCGCTCGACGAGCAGCATCGGCGGCTGCGCGACGGCACGCTGCTTCACGTCTCTTTCTGGATCGCGACCGATGGCGCCAGCGCGCTGCCGGAGGGATTCCTCGCCGATCCAGCGCTGCACGGATTGCGGCAGGTCCTCATCGGTCCATCGGCTCGAACCAACGAATCGTCGCCGCCGGAGCGCTCTCCATGATTCGCCTCGATCGTCGCGACGTCTGCGCCACCCTCCTCTGCTGGCTCATCGCGGCAACCGCCGAGGCGGCAGCGCAGGCTCCTCCGGCGTCCGCTCTGCCCGCTCAACCGATGCCGCGCACGGCAGCCCCGCTCAAGGTCGGCGTCACGCTCCATCCCTACTACTCATGGACGCGCGCCGTGGTCGCCGGCAGCGACGTCGAAGTGCGCCCGCTGCTGCCAGGCGACGTCGACGCCGGGAACTACCAGCCGCGCGCCGCCGGCATCGCGAAGCTCGCCGACCTCGATGCCGTGGTCGTGAACGGACTGGGCCATGACGACTTCCTCGAACCGATGATCGTCGCCTCCGGCAATGGCCGGTTGCTGCGCATCCGACCCAGCGACGCGACGCCGACCCTGCACGGCGCACACGGCGAAGCGATCAACAGCCACACCTTCCTCTCGTTCACGAACGCCATCCAGCAGACCTACGCGATCGAGCACGCGCTCAGCGAGCTGCGCCCCGAGCTCGCGCCGCTGTTCCGCAAGAACGCCGGCGAGTACGCCCGCAAGCTGCGCAAGATCAAGGCGGCGGCAGCGCTCGAGCTCGCCGACGTCGAAGCGGCGCGCGTCGCGACCGTTCACGATGGCTACGCCTACCTGCTGCAGGAGTTCGGGATCGAAGTCGCCGTCGTGATCGAGCCCGCGCACGGATTGGTCCCGTCGGCGCTCGAACTCGGCCACGCGATCACCGAGCTGCGCGACCGGCAGCTGCGCGTCCTCTTCAGCGAGGAGAGCTTTCCGCCGGCGTTGCTCGACGTGGTGCGGCAGTCGGCGCAGGCCGACGTGTTCCTCCTCTCGCACGTCGCGACGGGCGACTACACCGATGAGAAGTTCGAGCAGGAGATGGCTCAGAACGCCGCGACGATCGTGCGCGCGTTGAAGCCCGCGGCGCAGAAACAGTGAGCGATCGCCCTCTCGCGCTCCACGCGAAGGGCTTTGCGCCAGCCGGCCGCCGCGCGGCGGCGGCGACCGCGTCCACGCTCGATCTCGACGTGGCGGCAGGGACGATCCACGCGCTGATCGGACCCAACGGCGCCGGCAAGAGCACCTTTCTGCGCGCGCTCTGCGGCGAGATCGACTTCACCGGCACGCTGCAGCGCAGCGCGTCGTTCGGCTTCGTCCCGCAGCACTTCACCCCCGATCCGACGCTGGCGCTGACGGTCGGCGAGTTCCTCGCTCTGTCGCGCCAGCGCCGGCCGCTCCTGCTCGGCCGCGGGCCAAGTCGCGCGCGCGTGGCGGAGGCGCTGGCGCTGGTCGATCTGGCGGCGCTCGAGCAGCGACCGCTCGCGCAGCTTTCGGGCGGCGAACTGCGCCGCGTGTTGCTGGCGCATGCCTGCGAACCACGGCCCGCGCTGCTGCTGCTCGACGAGCCGACCGAGGGGCTCGACGCGGCGGCGCGCGCGCGTTGCGAGGAGCTGCTTCGCGCGGCGCGGGCTCGCGGTGCCGGCGTGCTGCTGGTGAGCCACGATCGTGAGGTCGTGGCGCGTCTCGCGGACGAGGTGACCGAGCTCACCCCGGACGGCTCGCGATGAACTGGCTCGACTTCCCGTTCCTGCAACGCGGACTCGCCGCCGTGCTGCTGCTGGCGCCGCTGCTCGGCACGCTGTCGCACCTCGTGGTCGCGCGGCGGCTCGCCTTCCTGTCGACCGCGCTCGGCCAGGCGGCGCTCACCGGACTCACCATCGGGCTGGCGCTCGGGGAACCGATCGCCGCGCCGTACGGCGGCATGTTCGGCTTCTGCCTGCTGGCGGCGCTGGGAATGGTGTGGCTCAAGCGGCGCGCGGCGCTTCCGGCGGACACGCTGATCGGCGTCTTCGTCGCGTTCACGCTGGGGCTTGGGATCTGCCTGCTCGTCGCGGTGACGCAACGCTTCAACGTCCACCAGATCGAAGCGCTGATGTTCGGCAGCCTGCTCACCGTGACGAACGGCGACCTCGCGCTGCTGGGCGCGCTGCTCCTCATCGCGGCCGCGTTCCTGGCGCGCCACTACAACGCCCTGCTCCTCGACAGTGTCGCGCCTGCGGTCGCGCCAACCACGGCAAGCCAGCGCACGCGGCTCGACTACCTCTTCGTGCTGCTGCTGACGGCCACCATCGTGGCGAGCCTCAAAGTGGTCGGCGCGCTGCTGGTCGAGGCGTGGGTGGTGATCCCGGCGGCGGCCGGGCGCCAGATCGCGACCACGTTGCGCGGTCACGTCGCGGCGAGCATCGCCATCGCTCTGCTCGGCGGCGTGTTCGGGCTGCTCCTCTCGACCTGGTTCACCGTGCCGACCGGTGGCGCGGTGGTGCTGGCGCTCGCGGGCCTGTTCGTCGTCTGCTGCGTGCTCGGCGCGCTGCGGCGCCGCGACCGCTGACTCGCGCCGATCGTCTCAGCGCTCGCGCAGCGCGGCGATGCCGGGGATCACGATCGGAGCCGGCCTCGGCGACGCGAGCGAATGCACGTCCTGCCAGCTGACATCGACGAGGCTGAGCTGCGAGAGACCGCCACCCGATCGCAAGCCGGTGGGCGTGGCGAGCAGGAGCTCGGGCGCGTCGTCCCAGTCGAAGTTGGCGGAGATCGCCGAAGCCGCCGCGAAATCGAGCGCGAGGTGCGCGAGCCCGCGACCGGGCGAGAAGAGCAGCGCCGCCGGGTCCTCGGCGCGAGCGGAAAGCAGGAGCAGTTCTTCGGCGTGGTCGCCGGTGAGGTCGGGCGTCGTGAAGAGCGGGGCACCCGCGCGTGCGGTGAGGACCGATGGCAGCGTGAGGCGGCCCTGTTCGCGGAACTGGTCGCGCTCGAAGAAGTAGACCGCGCCACGGCCGGCCAATGCCGCGACGGCGAGTTCGCCGTCCCCGTCGCCATCGAAATCGCCGTAGCTGCCCGCACGGCCAAGCTCGGCGTCGGCGGCGCGCGGCGAGCCGACTCGACGCGCGGACGCGTCGACGAAGCGCTCCCACGCGAACAGGCCGCCCTGCGCTCCGTCGGCGTGCGCGAACTCCGGCGCACCGGCCACCAGCGCCGCGCCGCCACCCGGCTGCGGAACGCTCACCAACGCCGCGCCGAAGGAACCGCCGGCACCGCCCGCTTCCCAGCGTTCGCGGCGCGAGAAATCGGGACCGTAGAGCACTTCGAGCGAGGGACCATCGGCATCCACCGCGACATCGGCCGGATGCGGGGCGCCGATCGCGAGGTCCTGGTAACCATCGAAGTCGTAGTCGCCGGCGGCCAGCGTCTCTCCGAACCGGGCGCCGCTGGCGGGCACGCTGCTCGAGATCCGCGTCGCCACCGCCGAGTCGATCGGCCCGAAGAAGACCCACACCTCGCCGGCGTTCCCGACGTTGCCGACGTCGGCCCCAGGATCGCCGACGGCCAGATCGAGGCGCGTATCTCGATTCCAGTCGCCCCAGACCAGGCTCCGGCCGAACTCGTCGTGATGAGCGGAGTCGTCGCCGGACGGGCGCCACGGCAGCACCGCATTCACGACCGTCAACGTTCCGAGCGAGACGAACAGCACGACCCCGTCCATCGCCGGATCGCGGGCGGGGGCGCCAACGATCAGCTCGCGGTCACCGTCGGCGTCGCTGTCCGCCAGCGCAAGCGAGGCGCCGTAGTCCTGCTCGAGATCGCCGAACTGGGCGAGCGGCCAGACTTCGACGTAAGGAACACGACTCGGACTTTTCACCTTCGCGCCGCACGCGGCCAGCGAGAGGAAACCGATTCCGAGCCCGAACTTTGCGCGCAGTCCCAGTTGCATACGAACGGCACTCCCGGCTGCCGCGACCGCCACGGAGATGCGGCGGAGAGCGGCGACTCGGGATCGATCGACACGGGCGATGGCGCGACTGGGTGCTCGTGATCGACGATTGCGCAGGCCAGGAAAACGATTGGCGCGCGCGCTACGAAACGGTTGCGCGGTAGCGGGTCACCCGCGCAGGTCGAGGACGCGAGCGAGTGCGGTGAGCACGAGGCTGTGGCGGATCGTCCCATCGCCGACCATGCGCCGCACCGCGGCGAAGGAGTGACGCTCGACCACGACGTCCTCGCCCGGATCGAGCAGAAGCTCCCCTTCCGGTTCAACGCCATGCGCAAGGAACTGGTGACAGAGGTTGGTGAGGAACGCGGGGTTGGGTTCGACGGCGCCGAGCGAGGTGATGCGCTGCGCCACCATTCCCGTCTCTTCGCGCAGCTCGCGCGTGGCGGCGAGCAGCGGCGCCTCGCCGCGACTGATCAGCCCGCCCGGGATCTCGAGGGTGTTCGCCCGGATGCCGAAGCGGTACTGGCGGACGAAGACGATCTCGCCGGCGGGGGTGATCGGGACGACGTTGACCCAGTCGGCCGACTCGAGCACCACCGCATCGATCGCGTGGCCGTTGCGCGGGTTCTCGCGCCGTTCATGCAGGATCTGGAACAGCTTCAGGCTGGGACCGGCCGTCGTGCGGAGCAGGGGCCAGGGGCGCGGCGCAGCGGGCGGAAGTTCGGGCGGGACCATGACGACTCCAACAGTGGGCAGGGCGATTGCAACCCTCGCGGAGTATGGCGGCTCCTCCCGGGCAAGTTGGAGACCTTCGATGCGCCTTTCGACCGTCATCGCCACGTTGCCCGCCGCCGCCGCGCTTCTGCTTGCGGGCGGTTGTGCGATCCATCTGGGCCACTGGCGCGATCCGAGCTGCTTCGCCTCTGCCGATGAGACGATCGTCGTTGCAGCTGCCGACTTCGATGCGCTGGCGGTGACCACTCATCGCGGCTCGATCCACGTCGAATCGGCGGCGGCGGGCGTCGACTCGGTGACGATCGTTGCCCACAAGCAAGCCGGCGGACGCGACCCGAGCGACGCCGACACCGCGCTCGCCGCACTTCGGGTCGCGCACCGCGGCGAGGGCCGCACGCTGACCTTGCAAGCGGAGTGGCTGCAGGAGGCGCCCGATCGCTGGGAAGCGACCGTCTCGTTCCAGATCACGCTTCCCGCGCGCTTCGGAGTCACGCTCGCGTCGCACGACGGCGACGTCTCGGTGACGGGCCTCGCGGGTCCGGTCGCCGCCTCGAGCCACCACGGCGACGTCGACCTGCTCGACCTGCGTGGATGCGTCGCGGCGAGTTCGCATCACGGCACGGTCGCTTGCGCCACGAGCGGCTCGCAAGTGGCCTTGTCGTCCCATCACGGCGACGTCCGCCTCCGCACGAGCGCGACGGCCATCGACGCGACGCTGACGTCGCACCACGGCGACCTCGAGCTCGACCTTCAAAGCGGCATGCGCGGGACGATCCAAGGCGACGGCGAATTCGGCGGCCTCGACTGGCGCGGCAGCGGCGGGCCCACGGTCTTGATCAACGGCGACGACTTCGAGCTGCGCTTCCCCGATCCGGCCGCCGGCACGATCACCCTTTCGACCCACAACGGCTGTGTCCGAGTGCGCTGCGCGTCTCCCTGAGCCGCGCGAGCTTTCGGACGTCGCGATGGGTGTTAGAGCCGTTCGCGGATCGCCTTCCACGTCAGCCTTCGGTAGTGGCTGTTCTGCTCGACGCTGCCGAGCCCGTGGCGGGAACGCGGATAGACCATCACTTCGAAGCGGTCGATTCCGGCCTTCTGGAGCGCCCCGGCCAGCTGCACGGTGTTCTGGACGTGCACGTTGTCGTCCATGGTTCCATGCGCGAGGACGAGGTAGCCGGACAGCTCTTTCGCCGCCTCGATGCACGAAGTGCGCGCATAACCCTCCGCGTTGTTCTGCGGCGTCCGCATGTAGCGCTCGGTGTAGATCGAATCGTAGAGGCGCCAGTCGTAGACGCCCGCACCCGCGACTCCGAGCTTGAACGCCTTGCTGTGAGTGAGCGCGTAGGCGGTCATGAAGCCGCCGTAGCTCCATCCGGTGATCCCGACGCGGGTCGTGTCGAGCCACGGCCGGTTCGCTCCGAGCCAGCGCAACGCCTCCTCCAGATCCTGGAGCTCCAGGACACCGAGCTGCTGCCAGCACTTCTCCAGATGAACGTGCCCACGCTGGCTCGAGGTCCGGTTGTTCACCTGCAGGACGACGTACCCCTGCTGCGCCAGGAACTGCGGCCACGGGTCGCCGTTCCAGCGATCGAACACCGACGGCGCATCGGGACCCGAATAGGTCGGCAGCCAGACCGGGTACTTCTTCGCCGGATCGAATGGGATCGGCTTCACGAGCGTCGCATCCATCACGAAGCCGTCGGCCGTCGGGATCTTGAGCAGTTCCGGCACCGAGTAGTCGAAGTCGGCGAGCGCCTTCACTTCGGCGCGCGCGACCACCTCGAGCACCTTGCCGCTCGCGCCATCGCAGAGGCGCACTTCCGGCGGGAAGTTGAGGCCCGACACGCGATCGAGGAACAGGCTCTTGTCGGCGTTCCACTCCACGCTGTGGCTGCCGCCGCCATCGGTGAGCCGGATCAGACCGCTGCCATCGAATCCGCAGCGATAGAGGTTCGAGCCGATCGAGGAATCCTTGCTCGCGGTGAACCAGAGCAGCTGCTTGCCTTCGTCGACCGCGGTCACGCTTCGCACTTCCCAATCGCCGCGCGTGATCGCGCCGAGCAGCTTGCCATCCGCCGCGTAGCGGTAGACGTGGCGGAAACCGGTCCGCTCGGATTGCCAGAGGAAGCTGCCATCGGCCAGCCACTGCGGCTCTTCCAGAACGTTGACGAAGGAGGCGGACTCTTCGCGCACAAGCAGCGTCGGCTGACCGCTGTCGGGATCGGCGGCCAGCAGTTCGAGCCAGCGCTGCTCGCGATCCTGCACCTGGTAGATCAGCCGTTTGCCGTCCGGGCTCCAACCGACGCGCACGACCAGCGCTTCATCCTTCGCGTACTTCGCGAGGTCGATCCAGACGACTTTCGCGTCGCGCGCGCGCGCCACACCCAGTGCAACCGTCGGATTGGGGTCACCCGCCTTCGGGTAGCGCGTGTCCTCGAGCTCGGCGCGGTTGGGAACGTGGTCGACGATCGGGTGGTGGGGGACGCCGCTCTGATCGAGCGCGAGGAATGCGACGTGCCGGCTGTCGGGGCTCCACCAGGTCGCCTGGAAGTTGCCGCGGCCGTAGATCTCCTCCTGATAGACCCAGTCGAGCTTGCCGTTCAGCTTCTCCGCGCTGCCGTCCTTGGTGATGCGACGCTCACGTGCGCCATCGGTCTCGACGGCGAACAGGTCGTTGCCGCGCACGAACGAGACGAAGCGGCCATCCGGCGACAAGCGCGAGTTCTCTTCCGCTTCGGGACCATCGGTCAATCGGAGCGCGCGCTCGCCACCGAATCGAAAGAAGAAGAGGTCGTTCTCGCCGGCGAGCAGCAGCGACTGTCCGTCCGCGCTGCTGCCGCGGCGGCTCGTGGCCAGCCGTTTCGCTGCCGCCTCA
Organism: Planctomycetota bacterium; assembly: GCA_031409275.1. Lineage (GTDB taxonomy): Bacteria > Planctomycetota > B15-G4 > B15-G4 > SIAN01 > SIAN01. The sequence continues at coordinate 156,759 of JANNXA010000022.1, read as the reverse complement.
TCGAAGCCCGGCAGCGCCGAGAGCGCGGCCAACAGCGCCGCCTCGCGCGTCGACGCCGCGGCGAGCGTGGTCGCATCGGCCGGCTCCGGTTCCCGTTCCGCGTGCGTGCGCGGATCGACCCAGATCGCCTTGCCGTCCTTCTGCCGTTCGAGGGAGAGGCCATCGCGAGCGAAGGTGACCGAGGGCGGCGTCGCGGTGAACGAGACGCGGCCCGCGCCCATCGTCTGCTCGATCGTGAGCGGCGGCTTCGACTGCAACGGGAGCGGGAGCAACGCCGCCCACGCCGCCCAGGCGACGCTGGCAGGGGAATCGCGGCGCACGCTTCGCATCGGATCGCTCCTCATCATCGTCACGCACGGTCACGCATCGGCACCGCGCCGCGCATCGAATCGCAGTCGGCGCGGCACGGTAGCAAAGGGCTTCGACGCGGCTACGCTGCCGCGATGACTGCCGCGCGCGCCGCCAGTTCCCTGTCGCCGCTCGAACCGCCGCACGAGCTGGTCGCGGCTTGGTTCCATGCGGCCGTCGACCTCGCGCTGACCCACGTCGCCGAGCTGCCGACGCAACCGGCTCACGGGCCGGCACCCACCGCCGCCGAGCTGGCGGAGATTGCCGAGCCGATTCCCGAAGCGGGGAGCGACCCGCGCGCGCTGCTCGAGCGGCTGATCCGCGACTGGGTGCCGAAGTCGTTCACGACGGCGGGGCCCGGCTACCTGGCGTTCATTCCGGGCGGCGGGCTGCCGACGGCGCCGCTCGCGGACCTCGTCGCCGGCCTCACCAATCGCTTCGTCGGAATCGCCGCCGCAGCGCCGCTGCTGGTGGCGCTCGAAGTGCAGACGTTGCGTTGGCTGCTCGACGAGTTCCGCTTCCCGCCGGCGGCGCGCGCCGTCTTCACCTCGGGCGGCTCGATGGCGAACCTCGTGGCGCTGGCCGCGGCGCGCGACAAGTCGGTCGGCGAAGAGGGGCTCGCGCGCGCCACGATCTACACCTCCGATCAGACCCACCACTCGATCCACAAAGCGGCGCACGTCGTCGGCTTTCGCCACGCGAACCTGCGCGAGTTGCCGGCGGACGAGCACGGTCGCCTCGACCCCGACACCGTGGCGCGCGCCATCGCTTCCGATCGGGCGGCGGGCCTGTTGCCGGCGATCGTGATCGCGAGCGCGGGCACGGTCCACACCGGCGCCGTCGATCCGCTGCCGGCGTTGGCGGAACTCGCCGCGCGCGAACGGCTCTGGTTCCACGTCGACGGCGCGTACGGCGGCTGCTTCCAGCTGTGCGAGCGCGGTCGCGCGCGCCTCGTCGGCATCGAGCGGGCCGACTCGCTGACCATCGATCCCCACAAGGGACTCTTCCTGCCGTACGGAACGGGTGCCGTGCTGATCCGCGATGGCGCCGACCTGCGCCGCCCCTTTGCGCAAGCGAGCGCCTACCTGCCGCCGACCGCGCAGGGCGACGCGCTGCAGGATTTCACCGATGCCTCGCCGGAGCTGTCGCGCGACTTCCGCGGCCTGCGCGTCTGGCTGTCGCTCAAGACGTTCGGCGCCGCCGCGTTCCGTGCCGCGCTCACGGAGAAGCTCGAACTCGCGGAGCGCGCGGCCGCCGCGATCGCGACCATCCCCGGCCTCGAGCTCGCGAGCGGGTGCGACCTTTCCCTCTTCGCATTCCGCGTCGCGCGGGCCGGTGCCGCCGGGGACGAACTCTCGCGTGAACTGCTTCGACGAGTCAATGCGCGGCAGCGCGTCTTCCTGTCGGGCACGCTGCTGCGCGGCCGTTTCGCGCTGCGCCTCTGCGTGCTTTCGTTCCGGACCCATGTCGAGCGAGTCGACGAAGCGGTCGAGCAGTTGCGCGAGGAGTGCGCCGCGCTGCTGCGCTCGACGGCAGGAGTTCCTTCATGAACTTCATGAGCACGTGGTCCACGCCGATCGAGCTCTGCGTGACCGGTTGGCTGGCGCTCGCGCCGGCGCCGTTCCCGGCGGCGAGCGCCGTTCGCGGCGAGGCGATCCGGGCCGCGCGAGTCGAGGAGCTCGAGCCCGATCAATTCGCGGCTCGCCGCGCCGCCCTGCTCGAGCGACTCGGCGACGACGCGGTCGTGGTCCTCTTCACCGCACCGGTCGAAGCGCGCAACAACGACGTCGATCACCCGTATCGGCCCGCGAGCGACTTCTGGTACCTCACCGGATTCGGCGAGCCGGGCGCCGCGTTGCTGCTCACCACCCGCGAAGGGCAGCCGCACGCGACCCTGTTCGTGCCGCCACGCGATCCCGGTTCGGAGATGTGGGACGGCAAGCGACTCGGCGTCGAGGGCGCCGCTCCGCTCGCGGACGAGGCGCGTTCGAACGCCACGCTCGCGGCGGCGCTCAAGAGCGAACTCGCCACGACCAAGCGCATCTTCAGCGCCGAATCGGGCGATCCCAAGCATTCCGCGCTGCTCGACGCCGCGGTGCCGGCCGGCCTCTCCGTCGATCGCAGCGAACTGCGCCAGGCGATCGGTCGGCTGCGGCTGATCAAGTCGCCCGCCGAACTCGCCCTCCTGCAACGCGCCATCGACATCACGACGGCGGCGCAACTGAACGCGATGCGCCATGCCGAGCCGGGGATCTACGAGTACGAATTGCAGGCGGTGATCGAGGCGACGCACACGCTGCTCGGCTCGCGCCGGCTCGGCTACTCGAGCATCGTCGGCAGCGGCGCCAACTCGTGCATCCTGCACTACGACAGCAACCGCGAGCGGGTCCCGCCGCGCGCCACGATCGTCATCGACGTCGGCGCCGAGTTCGGCATGTACACGGCGGACGTGACGCGCACGCTGCCCTCGGATGGCCGCTTCAGCCGCGAGCAGCGCCTCGTCTACCAGGCGGTGCTCGACTCGCAGAAGGCCGCGATCGCGGCAGTGAAGCCGGGTGCCACGCTGCGCGCGATCGATCAAGCCGCGCGCCGCGCGCTCGGCGATGCGCTCGTGCAGAGCGGAGTGGTGAAGGAGCGCGACCATGGGCTCGCCCTGCTGCCGCATGGCGTCAGCCACTGGCTCGGTCTCGATGTCCATGACGACTGCCCCTATCGCGCCGAGGATGGACGCGGCGAGGTGCGCCTTGCGGCGGGCATGGTGCTCACGATCGAGCCGGGCTGCTACATCGCGCCGGGGTCGCCGAACGTGGAGGCGCGCTTCCACTCGATCGGCGTGCGCATCGAAGATGACGTCGTGGTCACTGAAGAGGGATGCATCGTGATGACCGCGGCGCTGCCCAAGGAGATCGACGCCGTCGAGCGGGTCATGGAGGAGCCGAGCCTCTTCCCGCAGCTGAACGACGACCGTGGAGCAGGACGGTGAGCGGCGCCCGAAAAGGCGGCGCGACTCGGATCTTCCTCGGCCTCGTCATCGGGGTGGGCGCCGGAATCGCCTGCAACGCGATCTGGGGCCACGACCACGAGCGGCTGCGCTGGTTCGCGACGCACGTCGCCGCGAAGTTCGGCGAGCTGTTCATGCGCCTGCTCTTCATGATCGTCGTGCCGATCGTCTTCACGTCGCTGGCGCTCGGGGTCGCGGGGCTCGGCGGTGGCTCGAAGGTCGGCCGCATCGGTTTCAAGACGATCTGTTGGTTCCTGCTGACCACGGCGTTCGCGGCGATGCTTGGCATCGGCCTCGTCGACCTGTTCCGGCCCGGCGACACGGTGGCGCCGGCGATGCGCGACGAACTGGTCGCGGCATCGCGCGCCGAGGCGGAGAAGAAGATCGCGCTGGCGCAGGGCAGCGGCGGCTTCTCGGTCGACATGCTGCTGGCGATCGTGCCGAAGAATCCGGTCAAGGCGGCCGCCGACGGCGACATGCTCGGGCTGATCTTCTTCGCGCTCCTCTTCGGGCTCGCGGCCGGGACCCTGCCCGAGGCGCAGAAGCGGCCGCTGCTGCAGGTGCTCGACGCCGTCGCGGCCGCGTCGACCAAGATCATCGGCTGGGCGATGGAGCTGGCGCCGTTTGGCGTGGCCGGCCTCGTCTTCGAGAAGTCGGCGCTCTTTGGCGCCTCGATCCTCCATTCGCTCGCCGCCTACCTCGCAGTGGCGTTGGGCGGCCTCGCGATCCAGCAGTTCGTCGTGCTGGGCGGGCTGTGCTGGCTCTTCGCCAAGGTGCCACCCGGCGTCCTCTTCCGGCGCGCGCGCGGATTGATGGCGACGGCGTTCTCCACCTCCTCATCGAACGCGACGCTGCCCACGACACTGGCCACCGCCGAGCACGAGTTCGGCGTTCCGCGCGACATCGCCGGCTTCGTGATCCCGCTCGGCGCGACGCTCAACATGAACGGCACCGCGCTCTTCGAAGGAGTGGTCGTGCTCTTCCTCGCGCAGGTCGCGGGGCTCGACCTGCCGCTCTCCACTCAGCTCCTCGTCGTGCTCCTGTCGGTGCTGACGGCGGTGGGCGCGGCGGGAGTACCAGGTGGATCGTTGCCGCTGATCGTCACCGTGCTGCAGCAGGTCGGCATCGACCCGTCGCTGCTGGCGCTGGTGCTCGGAGTCGATCGGCTGGTCGACATGGCGCGCACTGTTCCCAACGTCACCGGCGATCTGGTCGGCGCGCTGGTGATCGCGCGCAGCGAGGGGCGGCTGCTCCTGCCGCCCGAACGCATCCCGCCTGGCACTTGATCGCACCGGAGCCTCGTCGACGATGGCGCCGCCCTTCGAAGTCGAACTCCTTCTGCCGGCCGCGGTGCGCGCCGCTTGCGGCGGTGCCACCAGCGTCGCGCTCGTCGCCGCGGACGTGACCGCTCTGCTCGCGGCGTTCGCGCAGCGCTGGCCCGAGGCGTACCGGATGGTGTGCGACGAGCAGGGGGCGTTGCGACCGCACCTGTCGCTCTTCTTGAACGACGAACTCGTCCGGCCGCGCGCCAGCCCCGCGGCGCGGTTGCGTGCCGGCGATCGGGTCACCATCCTTCCAGCGGTCTCCGGAGGTTGAAGCCATGGCCGAGAAAGCACTGGTGGTCGTTGGAACGCGCAAAGGCACCTTCATGCTCGAAGGGCCCGCGCGCGGCAAACGAATGGTGGTGCGCGGACCGTTCTTCCCCGGTCTGGGAGTGAACGCGGCGCTGATCGATCGGCGTGCGGCGCCGCGCGTCTACGTCGCGCCCTCGTCGCCCTGGTTCGGAACCACGCTGCAGCTCTCGACCGACCTTGGAAAGCGCTTCAAGCCGACGGGCGGCGTCCCGGCCTTCGCCGCCGACGACGGTCGCACCATGAAGAACATCTGGTCGCTCGCAGCGGGTCGCGGCAAGCGCGACCTGTGGTGCGGAGTGGAGCCGGCCGCGCTCTTCCACAGCGAGGACGGCGGCAAGCGCTTCGAATCGGTCGCGCCGCTGAACGACCATCCGCACGCGAAGGAGTGGCACCCGGGTGCCGGCGGCTTGATCCTGCACACCATCCTGCCGCTCGCCGATTCGATGCACGTCGCCGTCTCCGCGGGCGGCCACTACTGCAGTCGCGATCGCGGCCAGACCTTCGAGCCGAACAATCGCGGCATCGACGCGCACTTCCAGCCCAAGCGCGACCCGGAGTTCGGCCAGTGCGTCCACAAGATCGCCGTCCACCCGAGCCGGCCGCAGCGTCTCTACCTGCAGAATCACGGTGGCGCCGAGGACCGCCAGGACCTGAGCGTGCTGCGCAGCGACGACGGCGGCCGCAGCTGGCAGAGCATCGCCAAGGGGTTGCCAAGCGACTTCGGTTTCCCGATCGCCGTCCATCCGCATGCGCCCGACACGATCTGGGTCGTGCCACTCGAAACCGCCACACGCACCTGTCCTGGCGCGCAGCCGACCGTCTGGCGCAGTGACGACGGCGGCGACTCCTGGTCGCCCAAGCGCCGCGGTCTGCCCAAGAAGGAGGCGTGGTTCACGGTGCTGCGCGATTCGCTGGATGTCGACGACGGCAAGAACGCGTCGCTGTGGTTCGGCACGACGACGGGACAGTTGTGGCGCGGACGCGACGGCGGCGAGGAGTTCGAGTGCGTCGCCGCCAACCTGCCGCCGATCACCTGCGTGAAAGCGGCCATCGTTTGAGCAGGACTCGCCTCGCGCTCACGACCAGAACCCCGTTCGAACTCCCGCTCGTCCTCTTCGGCCACGGCTGGATCGACCTGGCGCCGCATCGCTTCGACGCCACCCGCGATCGCTTCGAGACGGTGGTGGACGCCGGCGGACCGGCGCACGACGTCGCGGTGACGGCGCGCGGCGAGCTTCTCACCGTGACCGGAAGCGCCGCGCGTGCCGCTGCGGGCGCGAAGCCCGTTCGCGCCGCGCTGAGGAGAGCGGTACGACGCATCCTGCGGCTCGACCACGACTACTCCGAGCTCTGGTCGCTCTGCGCGAAGGAGCCGCACCTCGCGTGGGTGGCGCGACGCGGCGGCGGCCGTCTGCTCGCCAGCGCGACGTTGTTCGAGGACCTGCTGAAGCTGCTGTTCACGACGAACTGCTCCTGGTCGGCAACGCGGTTGATGGTGGAGCGACTCGTCGAAGCGCTCGGGACGCGGGCGCCGTCGGGCCGCGCCGCCTTCCCTTCCGCCACCGTCTGCGCCAGCGCCAATGGAGCGTTCTGGCGCGAGGTCGTGCGGGTCGGCTATCGCGAGCGGAGCGCCCGCAAGCTCGCGGAGCGCTTCGCGACCGGGGAACTCGACGCCGTCCACTTCGAGGAGGCAGCGCTGCCGACCGCCACCGTGCGCGACCGGCTCCTGGCGCTCGACGGTTTCGGTCCCTACGCAGCCGGCCAAGCCCTGCGACTGCTGGGTCGTCACGACGACCTCGCGCTCGATTCGTGGTGTCGCGCCCGCTTCGCGAAGCTCTTCGGCGCGCCCGGTCGCAAGCCGCCTGGCGATCGCGCCATCGCGCGGCGCTACGCGCCATTTCAGACTCAGCAGGGGCTCGTCCTCTGGCTCGAACTCACCGCCGGCTGGCACGGCGAAGGGCCGCGCGAGGCACACGTCGACCTCGCCGCCACGCTCGCCGCGGCGGCGCGTTGACTAACGTGCTCCGCGTTGCTGCGGCCGGAACGAGCCAGACAGGAGAGCGAGACGAGATGGAACGTGCGGAGCCGCCGGCAGCGCTGCCGCTCGACCATGTCACGCTGGTGCTCGTCGAGCCCAACGAGCCAGGCAACGTCGGCGCGATCGCCCGTTCGATGTGGAACTTCGGGGCGCGCTCGTTGCGGCTCGTCGTCGCGTCGCCGGCGCGCCGCGAGAAGCTGCTGAACGCCGACGCGCGCGCGCGCGCCTGCCACGGGGCGGCGCTGCTCGATCAGGTGACCTGTCACGACGATGTCGCGAGCGCGCTCGTCGCGTGCGGCCGTGTCTTCGCGTTCAGCGCTCGCGTCGGCCGCTTCCGTCAACCGCGCCGCGACCTTGCCGCGGCGGCGCAGCAGATCGCCGCCGATCGCGATGCCGCTCCCGCGCTGCTCTTCGGCCGCGAGGACAAAGGGCTCACGACGGAAGAGGTCGACCTGGCACACGAACTGGTGACGATTCCGGTGCCAGGTGCCGATCCGGTGATGAACCTCTCGCACGCCGCGACGATCGCACTTTGGGAGGTGGCGCGCGCCACGTCGCTTGCGCCGCTGCCGACGCGAGCACGCGCTCGCAGCGCGACGGCCGAGGACCGCTCGGCGCTCCGGGCAGATTGCGCCGACACCTTGACGCGTTTCGGCCTCGCGCCCGGCGCCGACGGTGGCCTGCATGGTCGGATCGTGCGTCGCTTCATCGACCTGTTCGACCGCGGTGGGGGCGAACACGCCGATTGCAGCCTGCTACGCGGCCTGTTCGTCGGATTCCGTCGCGCGCTGGCGCGGCAATCGACGCAAGAGCCACTCGAGGCGATGGGGCGCGATCTTCCAACGGACCTGCCAGGCGGAGAGCCCCCCGCGTGAGGATCGCGTTGATCGAGCCGCGGCCACCGGCGCTCGCGACCGGAAACGAGCAGACCGTGAGTCGCCTCGCGACCGGACTGATGCGGCGCGGCCACCACGTGACCCGGTTCCATGCTGGCAGCGCGGCGCTGGCCGAAGCGGCAAGCGCAGCGGACCGATTCGACGTCGTCCACGTCTATCACGCCTTCCGGGCCGCGACGCCGCTCGACTTCGGGGTCGGTGCGATCCGGCCGGCGCGGGTGGTCACCTTCGCCGGCAGCGATCTGCCGGGACTTCCGATGGCGATCGAGCGACGAGCGACCATCGCCGACGAAGTCGCGCGCGCGGACGCGGCGATGGTGGCGCTGCCAGAGCAACAGGCCGCCGTCGAGGCGACCTGGCCGAGCCTGCGTGGACGCGTGCGCGTCGTGCCGAAGGGGGTCGTCGCACCGAGCGGCGACTTCGCGCTGCGCCGCCGGCTCTCGCTCCATGGCGACGAGCGTCTCGCGCTGCTGGTCGCTGGCATTCGACCGGTGAAAGGCAACCTGCGCGCGCTCGATTGGTTTGCCGATGTCGTCGCGGTCGAGCCGCGCGCCCGCCTGGTGCTGGTCGGCGCCGCGATCGACGCCGACTACGCTCGACAGGTTCGCGCGAGATTGGCCTGCACGCCGTGGGCGTGGTGGCTCGGTCCGCTTCCGGGCGAATCGATGGGCGGCGTCTACGCCGCGGCGGACGCGGTCCTCAATTGCTCCGACTACGAAGGGCTCTCCAACGCGCTGCTGGAAGCGCTGGCGCTTTGCCGACCCGTCGTCGCGCACGCGGTGCCAGGGAACCGCGAGTGGCTGCGCGACGGCGAGCAAGCGCTGCTCTTCACCGATCGCCCCGGATTCGCGCAGCGTTGCATCGCGGCACTGCGCCGCGAGCCCGCTGTCGCCGCGGTCGCCGCGCGCGGCCCGCCATGGATCGCCGCGCACCACGACCCGCAGCGCGAACTCGACGCCCTTGAATCGCTCTATTCGATGGCGCGCGAGCGACGCGGGCGAAGCGATCTCCCCGCCAGCTGAAGCACGTTCGCGCCGGGACTCGGCACCTTTTTCAGGGTGCTCCTGCGCCTCGGACACGCGGAGACGCAGAAATTTCCCGGCGAGTGACTAGGATCTCGCCGCGTGGGCCCGCCCGGGCCGACTCTCGCAAGGACGCACACCATGATGAACCCGGCACTGCAGAACCTCGAGGCGCCGCTGTCGCTCCAGCCGCTGGTCGAGAACCCCACCTTGCTCGAGGCCGGGCTCGAACTGATCGACGTCGCTCTGCGGCTGACACCGGGCGTCGTGCTCGATCTGCTGATGGTCGACCGCAGTGCGCGGCCCGTCGTGGTCCTCGGCGAAGGCAGCGGCGGAGCCGAGGCGCTGCTTGGCCGAAGCGTCTGTGTCCTCGCCGATGTCCGGCGCATGTGGCACCTCCTCGATCGCCTCTTCCCGCAGAAGGGGCTCACGTTCGGAACGGATCCGCGCATCGTCCTGATCGCGCGTCGTTTCTCCGACTCGCTGCACGGAGCGGCCGACCTGCTCGGTCCCCTGGCGATCGAGATGGTCGAAGCTCGCGAGATCGTGGTCGACGGCACGCCTCGATTGGTGTTGCTGCGCGTCGGCGCCGATCCCACGACCGGTTCGCAGCGGCAGAGCAACGGCACGCCGGAGAGCTCCGGCGCGAGGGGGGATGCCGCGGGACGTGGCGCCCTTCTCGAAGAGAAAAAGAATCGCAGCTGAGCCGCGTAGTAGGCGTGTCTCGAGAGCCCACGCAGTCGCTCAACTGCGTCTGGCCGATCTGGCGCCCCGCGCGGCGTGTGCAAGAGGTGGATTGTGCCTAGCGTTCCTCCATCGGCAGTCGTCGGAGAGTGGATCAACGACCGTTACGTCGTGACCGGCGAGCTCGGGCGCGGCAACCGGTCGACGGTCTATCGGGCAGAGGACCGCCGCCTCGGTACGCTCGTCGCGCTGAAGTTCCCGCATCGCGAACTCGTCGACGATCCCGAACCGCGCGAGCGATTCGAACGCGAGGTGCGAAACGTCAATCGTCTCGAGCACCGCGCCATCGTCCGCATCCTCGACGTCGGCCAGCACCGCGATTCGCCCTTCTTCGTGATGCCCTTCCTGAGCGGCGGCTCGCTCGCCGATCGGATGCCGGGCGACGATCGTCGCCGCCTCCCCGCGCCGATGAGCGTCGTCGGCTGGTTGACGGAGATCGCGGCGGCACTCGACTTCTGCCATGCGCGCGGCGTCCACCATGGCGCCGTGAATCCAGCCAACATCCTCTTCGACACCGGAGGCAACGCCTTCCTGTCCGATGTGGGCATGGCGACTGCGATCGACGCCTGGCCGGAACCCAACCTGGTCGACGATCGGCATGCACTGGCCGTCGTCGTCTACCAGGCGCTCACTGGCCAATTGCCCCATTCGCCGAGGGCGAGCGCGTCGACCGCGCGGCCGATCCGCGAATGGCGCCCTGACCTTTCCGAAGCCGTCGCGACCGCCGTCATGCGCGCGTTCGACCCTGATCTCGCGCGACGCGATCCGAGTTGCCGCGCCTTCGCGAACGCGATCCGCAACGCATGCGTCGCCGAGCCGCACGGCGCCATGCAGAAGGCGATCCTTCCGACTCCTGCGCTCGAGCCGCCGCCGGTCGCCTCGACGACGCTGCCCGCGGCGGAGCTGCCCGCCGAGCCGCCGCTTCTTGAAGCGACCGCGATCCCGGCCGAAGCGGCCGAGCGTCGCGACACGCCGATGCTCGCCCCCGAATCGGTCGTCCCCGAAACGGCGGCCGTCGCGTCGGCATCGCAGCCACCCGACGTGGCCGCGGCGCGAGTCGAGGAGCGCGCCCTGGTCGCAGCAGCGTTGAGCGGCCCGGGCGCCGTGCTGCCGGCACCGACGACGACACGCGTCAAGAGTTGGATGCTCCTGATCGGAGTGATCGGCGCGATCGTGGCGCTCAACGCCTGGAGTGCGACTCATCGCCCGCGCCACACGGACGAAGCCTCGCCGATCGCGCCACCGCCGGCGCTGGCCAAGTCGCTGGAGGGGCGCATCGAGCTGCCGCCCGTGGTCGAGGCCCCGCGAAGGAATGAAGCGCAACGACGCGCGGCGATCCAGCCACTGATCCGCAACGCGCCGCTCGTGCCTTGGCCGCTCTCCGGCGCCAGCGGTTACGCCCGTGCGCGCCAGTTCCTCGCCTCGCGATCGGCGTGGGAAGCGACGCTCGGCGAGTTCAAGACGGACGTCTTCGCCTCGCCGGCGATGGACGATTGGAATGCCACCGCGGCCCGGATCACCCACTTCGTTGCCGAGGCTGCCGCCGTCGAACTGAGCTTCGAGGACAACGGCCCGCTGGAAGCGACGAATCGTCGCGCTTCGATTCGAGCGACGCTCTCGCCGCAACGACTCGACCTCCTGCAGATCGACTCTTCGACCGGAGTGCCTCCGCAGTGCACCGTGCTGCCGAACGGACGCTTCGTCGCGGAGCTCGATCTGCCATCCGGCGTCGACCGAGCGACGGTCACCTTCCGGAGACTCGACGGAACTCTTCTCGGCGCGCGTGAGGTGAAGGCGCCCGTCGCGGCGGCGGCGCCGCTCGTGGCGGATGCGGGAGCGAGGAACCCCGCACCGATTCCCGAGCCATCCGAACCCGTCACCGAGCCCATCGTGGCGGCGACCACGACACCCGAAGTCGACGTCGATTCGAAGGCGCCCGAGTGCGCCGCGCCCGACGTGGCCACTCCCGCCGCCACCACGCCGACGGCGGAGATCGTGGCAGCGAACGAGAGCGCGAGCCGTCTTGCCGAGCTGGCAGCGTCGTTCGATCCGGCCGGGCGAACGGCGAGCGATCGCCGCGTCTGGATCCACCGGAAGAGCGGCCTGCGCTTCGTCGAAGTCGAGCTGCCGCTCGCGGTGGTGAACACGATCCCGCGCTTCGCGACGACAGCGCCCGAAACCAGCTCGCCCTTCGTCCTGCTGGTCGCGGAGACCGAATGCACGAACGACGCCTGGCAGCGTTGGCGCCCGCTCGAGGATTCGGCGCCGCGAGACGGTTCGCTGCCGGTGGTCCAGGTCAGCGGACGCGACATCGTCCGCTTCTGCGCCGACATGGGGCTCGAGCTGCCCTACAGCGCCGAGTGGCGCTACCTCGCGCTCGGTGGCGCTCCGCAGGACCCTGCTTCAACGCCCGCCGCGCTCGCGGAAACGGCATGGTTCAAGGACAACTCCGAGGGCGAGGTGCGGCCGGCGAGGACGCGCGCCGCGAACGCTCTGGGGCTCTTCGACGTCCAAGGCAACGTCTGGGAGGCGTGCCTGCGCGAGGACGAGGAGTGGAGCCGACTCTTGGGGTCGAGCGACGCGACGACGGTGATCCGGCCCTTCTGCGGCGGCAGCAGCCACTGCGCTGCGCCGCGTTGCCAGATCGCGAACCAGGAGTTCTTCCAAGATGGTCCGGGGGCGTCGCGTGGCTTCCGTCCGATCTACCGGCTCGCGAGGAGCCGCTGACATGGCGAACCTCTCGTTGCGCCCGCTCGCTCTCGTAGCGCTGCTCGCGACTCTCGCGGCATGCCAATCGTCGTCGAGCGCCGAAGCGGTGCAGTCCGACCACCCGGCCGCGATCCGATCGCGCGTCGCGCTGTTCCGGGTCGATGCGTCGGAGCTGCGCGAGGTTGCGCCGACCACGAAGGATGCCGTGACGGCGGCCATCCTCGCCCCGTGTCTCGACGATCGCTTGTCGCTTCGCCTTCACGCGGCCATCGAGAAGGAATGCGGACGTGGGGCGGTCGCGCTCCTGCCGCGGCCCTTCGCGAACGACCTCGACTACGCCTGGGACCAGGAGCCTCCGCCGCAGCTCGCGATCGTGGCGAAGGTGATCCGGCGCGAGGCCGAGCGCAGCGGCAAGGTGGGTGGCGCGATCGCCGGCACGGTGGGGTGGTTGCTGGTCGGGATCCCCTCGCTCTTCATCGATGACTACGACCAGGCGTCGCCGATCGAGATCGAGATCGCGCTGTTCGAAGGCGTCGCGCGGAGCGATCGGAACGTCGGGAAGTTCCAGGTCGGCAACGAGCCGATCACGTCCGACTTCATCGATCGAAACGGCGGAGCGCCGCTGCCGTACGTGATGAGCCTCCTGATCCCGCCACACTTCGTCTCCGCGATGGACCAGGACGACCCTGACGCGGTCGCTGAACTGATCCTCGACGCGGTCATCTCCACCGCCGCGCATGGCGTCGCAACCCGGATCCGCGCGTGGGAGTCGCCCACCGGAGCGGGCGGCGACTGACGCTTCGTTTCGCACCGCAGTCGGGCGCGAAGATGCGCCCTCATTGGATTGGCTCGATGGACACCTTGATGAACGCCTCGACCAGAAGCCGCGCGGCGCTCGCCGCGGCGGCCGCCGGAATGCTCACGGCCTGCGGCGCCGGCGCGATCACCGCGGCGTCGAAACCGGGACAAGGCGGCGGCTCCTCGCCGACCGTGAAGCTCGCCGTCGATGTCGTCGTCGCCAGCGACCTGCGCTTCAACCAGACGAAGGAAGCGTTCGCGGTCGTCCTCGACGGATCGAGCCAGATCTCTCTGTCGGCGACGCAACTCGGCGGCGGGACCGTCAAGCGCATCGGCATCTCCCCCGATCGCAACCGGCTCGCGTTCGTCGCTGCGCGCGTCTTCACCAACATCGACGAGTTGTGGGTGGTCGACCTGCGGACGACGACGCCCGCCTTCAAGGTGCATCCAGACCTCGCCGATGGACAGCGAGTCCGCGACTTCGTCTGGGCGCCCGACTCGTCGCGAATCGCCTACGTCGCCGATGCGGTGACGACCGGAGTGCCCCAGCTCTTCACCGTCCGCGAGAACGGCACCGACCTCGTCCAGGTCTCGCCCGACGCGGCCGGACCGGTCGCGTTCCCGCTCAGCCGAGACTTCGCCGCGACGCGGGCCGCATTCGAGTGGAACCCCGACTCGAGCCATCTCGCTTGCGCGACCCGGGACCCTGCCACGGGCCACTTCCATCTCTACGTGGTCGCTCCCGACGGAAGCAACGCGCTTCGCATCGCTCCCGCGCTCGCCTCGGCGCCCGGACTGCCGATGGACCGCGAATTCGAGCGCCCTTACTTGCCGTTCGGATGGGCGCCGGCGGGCGACCTCGCGGGGCATCTCGCGTTCCTCGTGGCGCAAGCGAGCGGCGCCGCGGCCGGTTCGGAGCTGCGCATCGTCGCCGCGGATGGCAGCGACGACCGCCGTCTTTCGGCGCGCTTCGACCCGGCCAACCTCGATCCCGACGACCTTCGGTTTGCATGGGCCCCCGACGGCAGTCGCCTCGTCTACGCGACGGACGGGATCAAGGCCGACCTGGTGGAGTTGTGGAGCATCGATCCGCGCTCGACCGATCCTGACGTCGACGCGACCCCGATCTCGAAGCGGCCGCTCGATCGCGACGGCGGCGTGATCTACCTCGAGCCCGATGCCTTCGAGTGGGCTCCCGACTCCTCACGGGTCGCGTTCCGCGGCGACCTCGATCGACGCGGCATCGTCGAGCTCTACGTCGCCGATCCCCTCGCAAGATCGCGGTCGAACGAGCGCGTCAACACCGAGCTGCCGCTGCTCGGGCAGAACGTCGAGAGGTTTCGCTGGGCGCCCGACTCGTCCCGGCTGGCCTACATCGCCAATGAGATCTCGTTGCAGACCTACGACCTGCTCTGCGCGCGCGCCGACGGATCGAACCTGTTCCTGATCAGCCGCAACGACCTGCATGCGGATGTGCTGTTCGCGTCCGATGCGGAGAATCCGGCCTACACGGCGATCGATCCCGCGATCCAATGGTCGCCCGACAGCCTGCGTCTCGCGTGGGTGGCCGACCAGAACGTCGACGGCGTCTTCGAGGCGTTCGCCGCGCTGTGCGACGGCTCCCTGCTGCAGCGCGTCTCGGGAAGCCTCGCACCAAGCGGCGGCGATGTCTGCCGGCTGTGCTGGCATGACGCCGAGCTGCTGCTCTACGCGGCCGATGAACGGGAGCTCGGACGGTTCGAGCTCTACAGCGCGCGCCCGGACGGGCCGACCGGAACGGTCCTGACCGGCGCCAGCCGGCGCGGTGGCACGAGCTGCCCCGACTTCGAGATCCGTTGAGCGCGATCCTCGCGGTGCGTCGCTCCGTCCGCCGCTACCAGCCGTAGCAGATCGCCAGCCACATCGCGCCGACGAGCGCCGCGGCGATTGCGGCGATCTCGAGCGTGCCGTCGATGAAATACGGGAAGACCATCAGCACGATGCCGACGATGAGCTGAGGCGACCGCGCCTGCTTCTTGCCGTAGAGATAGAGGCTGAAGCCGATCGAACTTGCGAACAGCGAAGCGAGCAGCGAACCGGCAGTGAGGTCCACGCGTCAAGGCACCTCGCGCACGTCGCACAAGAGCCAGCGGAAACCGGGATAGCGCACCGAGACGATCGGCGCGGCTGCGGTCATCTCGAAGCTGTTGCTGCCGGTGACGACGGTGAAGCGCTGGCGCAAGCGCGACCCATCCTCGCAGGTCGCCTCGACGTCGAGCGGCAGCTCGTAGCGGAACTGTCCGCTGCTCTTGCACTCGACCGACAACGTCGCCTTGTGCCCCTCGAGCTTGGGCTTGCGGACCGTGAAGCTCGGCCAGCGCGTCCCATAGAGCCATGGCTGGAAGAAGCTGCGCAACGAGGAACCGTGACGCACTTCGCACGCGGCCTGGAAATCGGCGCTGCTGCAGGTCGAGTGCTTCCAGCGCGGATCGGTCCCGAAGTCGCGCAGCGCGCCAAAGAACGGCTCATCGCCCATCACGTAGCGCAGCATGTGGAGGAGCCAGGCGCCCTTGTCGTACATCTGCGTGTCATAGGCGCTCGCCGCGGTGGTGCGGCGCGGGCGATAGACGGTGGCCAGCTCCGCGACGCCCGCCTTCTTGGACTGCATGAAATCGAGCGCCACGTCGAGGCCGTGGACGTGCTCGACCCACAGCGCCTCGGCATAGGTGGCGAATCCCTCGTGCAGCCAGAAGTCGCCCCAACTGCCGGCCGTGACCGAGTTGCCCCACCACTCGTGCGCGGCCTCGTGGACGAGCACGTAGTCGAAGAGCTTGTTGCGCAGCTCGTAGGGATCCACTTCGCCGGTGCCGCGGATCGCGTCGGGGAAGCTGTTTCCGTACGCGATCACGGTCGCGTGCTCCATGCCCCAGATCGGCGTCTCGGCCAACGCGAACTTCGCTTCGGGGAATGGGAAGGGACCGAACTTCTCGCTGAAGAACCGCAGCAACTCGGGAACCTGCGCGAACTGCTTCTTCGCCTTCGCGACGCTCTGCGGCAGGACGAAGTAGCGCAGCGCCAGCGGCGCCGCGAGACCGGGCAGCGCGACCTCCGACTCGATCACTTCGTAGGGCCCGATCGCGACGGCGATGGCGTAGCTCGGGATCGAGTCGTCGAGCTGCCAGCGCCACGTCGTGACCCCGGCGCCGCGCTCGACGTCGATCAGACGGCCGTTGCTCGCGGCGACGAGCGGGGTCGGTACCGTCACGTTGACGGCCACCCGCTCCGGCTTGTCCTCCGGATGGTAGTAGGCCGCCTTGCACGGCCACCAGGTGTGCTCGCCGATCGTCTGGCACGAGGTCGCGATCCACGGCTGACCGTCGGGGGTCGTCGCCCATTGGAAGCCGTTGAAGTCGTCCTGGCGCACCGGTCGGCCCGAGTACCACACGGCGACTCCGAACCGGTCGCCGCGCGCAAGCGGGGTCGGCAAGGTGATGCGCAGCTGGTCGCCGTCATGATCGAAGAGCAGGGGGTCGCCCGCCGGCAGCAGCTTGCGGAACGGATCGCCATCGACCCGATGCACCGCCTGGGCCAGCAACCGGCGATCAAGGTCGAGCACGATCGTCGACAACGTCTCTGCCGTGACGGTCGCGGTCGTGACCCCGCAGCCGCGCACGACCTTCGCCGCCGGATCGACGAAGAGGTCGAGCCGCACGTCGCGCACGTCGTACGACGCGCGCAGGTCGAGCGCGCCGGCCTCCTGATGCGACGCCGAGGCGCGACCTGCCGCGAGCAGGACGATCGCTACGAACGCGGGAACGGCGACGTCGCGCATGCAGGCCACCTCCTCGAAGCGGCGCGGGCCCGATGCGCGCAGCGGCGCAGCGGCGGTCAACCGCGATAGATGTCCTGGATCGACTGCAGCAGCTTGATCGCTTCCGGAAGCGGGCGCTGGAAGCTGTTGCGGCCGACGATCGAACCGAAACCGCCGCCCGCATGGATGCCGCGAATCTCTTCGAGCACCGCGTCGGTGCCCTTCGCTTCGCCGCCGGAGAAGATCACGATTCGACGGCCGCCGAAGGAGGCCTGGACGACGTGGCGCACGCGATCCGCCAGCGTCCCGATCGCGATCTTCTGCTCGAGGTAGACCTTCTTCGCCTCGTCCTGTTCGAGGTGCTCCGTCGGCGGCTTCACCTTGATGATGTGCGCGCCGAGTTGCGCCGCGATGTGCGCCGCGTAGGCGACCACGTCGATCCCGGTCTCGCCGGCCTTCGACAGGCCGGTGCCGCGCGGGTAGCTCCAGACGACGACCGCCAACCCGTTGCGCTTCGCTTCCTCGGTGAGCTCACGCAGTTGCTGGTACATCTCGTTGCGCAGCGAGCTGCCGGGATAGATGGTGAAGCCGATCGCCGCGCACCCGAGCCGCAGCGCTTCCTTCACCGAGCTGCTCACCGCCGAGCAAGGATCCTTGTCCTTGTAGAGCGAATCGCTGTTGTTCAGCTTCAGGATGAGCGGGATGCGGCCGGCGTACTTCCCAGCGCCCGCTTCGAGGAATCCGAGCGGCGCGGCGTACGCATTGCAGCCCGCCTGGATCGCGAGTTCGAAGTGGTAGTTCGGGTCGTAGCCGGCCGGATTCTTGGCGAAGCTGCGCGCCGGACCGTGCTCGAAGCCCTGGTCGACCGGGAGGATCACCAACTTGCCGGTGCCGGCCAGGCGCCCGCTCATCAGCAGGCGATAGAGGTTGGCCTTGGTCCCCGGGCTGTCCGACTCGTACCAGCTCAGGATCTGTTGAACGCGTTCGCTCATCGGCTTCCACCCTCGGGTCCGTGCGGAATTGGGACGCGCACGATAACTCGACCCGGTCGCGAGTTCAGCCGCAGCAGAAATTGCTTCCGCGAAGCGCAACACGGGTCGGCAACAACCGATGCAGCTTCCAGCGGAGGAGCGCAAGCTCGCCCGCGGAAAGGACTCCGATGATCCGCGACGACGATTCCTCGAGCAGCTACCAATCGCACCGCGGCTACCGCATGTGGGGGGGGATCCAGCACCCGGTCGGCAACACCAGCGGACTTGGCTGGCTCTCGTTCGCCCTGGTGGTGGGCGTCGCCCTCGCCATCGGCAGTTGGGTGGCCTTGCGCCACTGATCCAGGGCCGTCCAGGCCCGCGACGTCCGCGCACGAGCGCGCAGAGCAGCCCGCTACGATCCCCGCATGCCGTCGCCGCGCCGTCCCGTGACCCCGACCGAACCGCTCGCCACCCACCTCGGGCCGCTGGTCCGCCCCGTCAACGTCTGGCGCCATCGACGCTCCCGACCTCTCGCCGCCGACCACGACGAGATCGTGGTGGAGGAGCCGCTCGAACTGCGCGTCGATGGCCACCCGCTCGCCGTTCTGATGCGCACTCCTGGGGACGATCTCGACCTGGTGCGTGGCCTGCTCCTCGCCGAAGGTCTCGTTCGTAGTTCCACCGAGATCGCGGCGATCGGCCACTGCCGATCCGGAAGCCCCGCCGCCGCCGCGGGCAACGTCGTGCTCGTCACGCGTCGCGGCGCGCCACGCGCGACGCTCGCACGCGCCCGCCGCCGGCTCATGGCGAGCAGCGCGTGCGGCATCTGCGGGCGCCAGACCATCGACGATCTGGCGACTCGCGCGGCGCCAGTCGCGCCAGGCCCACGCCTCGATCCCGATTGGGTGCTGGCGCTGCCGAACGCGCTACGTGCACGCCAACCGGCGTTTGCGCGCACCGGCGGACTCCATGCGGCGGCGTTGTGCGTGCCGCACGGAGGTGGGCTGAAGATCGTGGCGCTGCGCGAGGACGTTGGCCGTCACAACGCCGTCGACAAGGTGATCGGTGCTGCGATGCGCGCCCACCTGTTGCCGCTGTCGAACGCCCTTCTCTTCGTCAGCGGTCGCGCCGGCTACGAGATCGTCCAGAAGGCGCGCGTCGCCGGCATCCCGATCGTCGCCGCAGTCTCGGCGCCGAGTTCGCTCGCGGTCGAACTGGCGCAGGCGGGTGGACAGACTCTCGTCGCCTTCGTGCGCGACGACCGCCTCAACGTCTATTGCGGTCCGGAGCGTCTGGCGTCGCCGCCTTCCGCTCGCGCTGCCAGATCGTCAGCGCCGCCGGCAACTCCGCATCGAGCACCTCGCGCACGCGCGCCTCGTCCGCCTCGGCCAGCGTCGCGTTCCCGAAACGTCCCTCGTGATAGAGACGCAAAAGGTCGCTGAGCCCGTCGCGCTGCGACGGCAACGCTGCCGCCAGTGCGCTGGCGAACTCGCTCGCCGTCCACGAGGGATGGGGGGCGAGCCCGTGCCGTCGGCATCGCTCGATGAGTTCCTGCCAGAAGCGCCACGCGCGGCGAGCGGGCGGCGCGACGCCGGCCGGGCCGCGGCTGCGCAGCATCTGCTCGACCCGCGTTCGTAGCGTCGGGAAGGCGAAGATCGCCGCCACCAGCAGCAACAACGCGAGTCCGACGATCAGCGGCCGCTGCTGCACGAACGTGTTGCGCAGGGACTTGCGATCGACCTGATCCTGCTGTTCCAGCGCGGCCTCCGCGACTTCCGAGTCGGACGCTCCGGCCAGGAGCGGGCACGGATCGAAGCCAACCCAGCCGCGCTCGTCGAACGCCACCTCGATCCAGTAGTGCGCGTCGTTCGCGCGCACTTCGAAGCTGCGCTCCGCGGCGACGAAACGGTCGGTCGCGAAGCCGGCGACGACACGCGCCGGGAAACGCGCGAGCCGCGCGAGCAACGCGGCGCTCTGCGCGAAATGGAGCGGCGATCCGGCGCGCAGGGCGAGGAAGTCGGTCCAGCTTCGGAACGGTTGCGAAGCGTCGATGCGACCGGTGCTGCGCAAGTTCTCGACAAGCGCATGCACTTGCGACCGCGCGTCGCCTGCGGGCACCGCCAGCTTGGCGAGCAGCGCCTCGAACGTCGCGCGGCCGTCGAACTTGTCGGGCAATCGCCGGCCTTCCAGATCCGGCGCGGCGCTCCATGACCCGCTCGCGGCCAGCAGCGCGTCGGGCAGCGCGGCGCCCACTCGATAGCTGAACGCTTCCGATTGAGCGTTGGGTCGCTCGAAGGCGAGGTCGGGCCCGATCGTGAAGCTCTCGCCGTCGATCCAGCGCGGCGCATCGACCCGCAACAGCACGCGCGGCGCCGCTCCGAGCAACGTGACCTGGAACGCCACCTCGTCCGTCGCGGCGGCTCCTGACGCCGCTTCGGGCGCGACGACGCGGTGGTCGAGCACGCCATCCTCATCGTCGCGCCGCCAGCTCGCCGCACCGATGCGCGCACCGAGGTAGAGCAGGTCGTCGCCTTCGATCAGCTCGTCGAGCACTCGCTCGCGCAGATAGAGCCGAGCGGGGGGCGCCGCGCCATCGCCGAGCCACCGGACCAGTGCGAGCGTTCGCGTCGGGTCGCCCGCCGTCGGTGCCGGAAGCCGCGCCCCGAGCGCATCGTTGCGCGGCGGCGGCGGTGGCTCGAGCCACGACCGCGGGAGTGGGCCAAGAGCGAGGTCGAGTCCGACTCCACACAGCAGCGCCAGCAACGCAACCACGATCCACGTGGCGATCGCGCGGCGCCAGCTCGACGACGACGGCGCGGGCGCCCCGCGCGGCAGCATCCGGCGCGTCGCATCGAGCGCCGCCGCGGCGACGCCCACCACGGCCAGCGCCGCCACCAACATCCGGCCGACGCGCTGATCCCATGGCTCGGCTCCCAACAGGCCGAGCATCAACGCGAAGTAGAAACAGGCGGCGAGCGCCGGAACGCGCGGCAACACGCCTTCCGCATCCTGCGCCACCCAGATCGCGAATGGAACTCCGACCAGCAACCACCAGCTCACCTGGAAGCGCGGCGCCGCGTGCTCCGGCGAATGGCCCCACACCGCGAGCAGCGCCGCGCCGAGGGCGAGTGTGAGCGGCAGCGCGGCGCGCCGAAGCGTGCCCATGCGGTCGCGGCCGCGCATCGTCCAGGCTCGGATCGCCGCCGCCAGCAGGATCGTTCCGGCGAGCGCGAGCGCCGTCGCGAGGCTCGGCGCTCCGCACGATGATGCGGCCAGCGCGATCAGCAGCCCGCCGAAGAGCTCGCGCAACGGAAAGCGCGGCCGCAACGCCCCCTCATCGCTCATCGCGCACCTCCGCTTCGGGCGTGGGCGACGCCGAGAGCTGCAGGTCGAGCAACTGGTAGTAGCGGCGAGCGCCGACGCGGATGGCGAGCCAGCCACTCGGCAGCTGCTCCTCCGCGATCTGGCCCAGATGGAGCAATACCTTGCGACCCGCGAGCGTCGCAGCGACCCCGACCGGAGCGTCGGGCGGCGTCAGGCACGGCTGCGGCCGCGCCAGCGCCAGCGCGCCGAGGTAGGCATGGAGGTCGCGGCAGCTCGCGGCGACGGCGAGGCGCGCGCCATCCGTTTCGAGCAATGTCAGCGACACGGGCACGGCGCGGCGCAGCAGCACTTTCACGATCCCCGCCGCAAAGCGCATCGCCTCGTCGAAGTCGACCTGACCGA
This sequence comes from Planctomycetota bacterium, assembly GCA_031409275.1. Lineage (GTDB taxonomy): Bacteria > Planctomycetota > B15-G4 > B15-G4 > SIAN01 > SIAN01. Next base: position 135,082 of record JANNXA010000022.1, on the reverse strand, counting down.
AACGCTTGCCACCGCGCGCCACTCGCAGGTCGACGACGACGTGGACCACCGGCGGCGCTTCGCCGCGAAAGATGCGCACCACCTTGCGGCCGCGCCGGGCCGAGAGGCGCGGCGAAACCGCGTGCTCGGCGTCGCCTTCGCGCCAATCACGCAGCGCGTAGAAGTCGCCTTCGCCGGGGCCGGAGGGTTGCGGTCGCTCGCTACCCCACGGGCGCAGCGCCAGCATCTGCTCCAGCACGCGCTCGCGCAGGACGCGCGGTCGCGGAAGCACCCACAGATCGGTCGGTACCTCGAACATCGCGATCTGCGAACGCAGCCCGAACGCGCCGCGAAGCTGCACTTCGAACGCGAGCTTTTCGTGCCGGCCACGGCGGAGGGCACGCACGCGGATCGGCAGCCGGCCGAGCGGCGTCGGCAGGAGCGCGGGCGTCGCCGCCTCGAGCGCTGCCGCCGGTCCATGCGCGCGCAACGACACCGCCAGCGGCGCCACCGCTCCGGTGAGCGAATAGTCGATCTCGAGCCAGCGCTCGTCATCTTCGAGGAGACGCGCCGGCGGCAGCTGCAGGAAACGCAGGCGCTCGAACGTGGCGCGACCCGGCGAACTGAACGCCAGCAGACCGAGCGTGAATCCCGCGGCGAGCGCGGGAAAAGGATGACCGAAGAGCAGCGCCGTCACGCCGAACGCCGCCGACGCGAGCAGGCAGAGCTTGCCGGCCGGACTGAAGCGTCGCCGCACGTTCATCGGCGCGCGAACGTCACGCGGGCACGACGAGCCGCTCGAGCAGTTCGCCGAGCACACGCGCCGCGTGGCTGCGACCGCCCTCGCCACCCGCGCCGCTCACCACGATCCGATGAGCGAGCACCGGAATCGCCAGCTCCTTCACGTCCTCTGGCACGACGTAGTCGCGCCCGCGCACGCGCGCCCGTGCCCGCGCGGCGCGCTCGAAGGCGATCGCGGCCCGCGGACTCGCGCCGAGGCGAATGCGGCCGTCGCGGCGCGTCGCTTCCACGATGTCGAGCAGGTACTCGAGGAGGCTTGCGTCCATGCGCACCTTCGCGACGGCCGCCCGCTCGGCCAGCACGTCCGCCGCCGTCGCAACCGGCTGCAGCGAGTCGATCGGCGCGCCGCTGCGATGCGCTTCGAGGATGCGCCGCTCGGTGGCGCGATCGGGGTGGCCGATCGAGGTGCACAAGAGGAATCGGTCGAGCTCCGACTCCGGGAGCGGATAGGTACCCGCGAACTCGACCGGGTTCTGCGTGGCCACGACGAAGAACGGCTGCGGCAACTCGTGAACCTGGCCGTCGACGCTCACGTGGCCGTCCTCGAGCGCCTCGAGCAGGCTCGACTGCGTTCGTGGCGGGGTTCGGTTGAGTTCGTCCGCGAGCACGACGTGCGCGAAGATCGGGCCCGGCTTCCATTCGAACGTGCCGCGTTCCGGTTGCAGCACCGCGACCCCGAGCAGGTCCGCGGGGAGCAGGTCGGCGGTGAACTGGATGCGGTGGAACGAGAGGTCGAGGCAGCGCGCGAGCGCCTTCGCCAGCATCGTCTTGCCGACCCCTGGAACGTCTTCGAGCAGCAGGTGGCCGCCCGCGAACAGCGCCGTGAGGAGGGCGTCGATGGCGTCCGGCTTGCCGAGCAGCGCGCGCGAAAGCGGTGGACGCAGCCGCTCGGCGAGCCGGGGACTCGACGGGTCGGAGGCGGCTTTTTGATTCATGCGCGGCAGTCTCCGTGGTGGCGAGGCGGAACTCAACGGCGCTCCGCTCGTGCGGTGCGCAGCCTGTATCGCCGTCACCGCACTTGGCAATCTGACGAATCGCCGGCGCTACGTCGGCCGTAGGAGCATGCGATGGGGGTCACGCGACACGATCCGGGACGCGCTTTGGCGCTGTCGGGCCTCTGGCTGTTGGCGCCCGTCGCGCCGGCGGGAGAGTCGATCGCACTCGAGAAAGCGCGGGTGGTCAGCGCGAGCGGCACCCAGGACGGGGTGACCCTGCTGATCGTCGACGGCCGCGTCGCCGCCATCGGCGCCGAGCTGCCGCTACCCGCGGGATGCGAGCGCCTCGACGTGAGCGGACTCACCGTGTGGCCCGGCTTCATTGACGGTTTCGGCGAACTCGCCCTCGACAAGGAGTCGGGGTTGCCGTTGCTCCCGAAGAGCGATGGCGAGGCGCAGGACTACGGGAAGGCGGCCTTCGCTGAGACCGCCGAAGCGAGCCGCCGCGGCCTGCGGCCCGAGCTGCGGGCGCGGGCGCTGCTTGGCGCTCCGAACCATGACGCGCTCGACAAGCTGCGTTTCGCCGGCTTCACGGCCCAGTTGCTCGCACCGCTCGAGGGGTTGTTGCCCGGTCAGGCGTGTCTGCTCGAACTTTCGGACGCGCCGCCGCGCCGCGCCGTGATCGGCGAACCGGGAGTGCTGTTGCTCAAGTACCGCAGCGCGAGCGGCGGTGGGGGCGGCGGACGCGGCCGCCCGCGGGACGACGGCGAGTTCGGCTACCCGACCACGTTGATGGGTGCGCTCGCTCACCTGCGCCAGGCCTTCCTCGACGCACGCCATCTGACGCGATGGCAGGAGGCGTGGAGTCGTGAGCAGGCCGGTGTGGAACGGCCGCCGGACGACGAGTGCCTCGAGACGCTTGGATTGGCGCTGAACGGAAAGCTGCGAGTCGCGTTCCTCGTCGATCGCGAGAACGACATCCGGCGCGCCCTCGCGCTGGCGCAGGAGTTCGGGCTCGCCCCCTGGATCGTCGGTGGCAAGGAGGCGTGGAAGTGCGCCGCCGAGCTCGCGGCGACGAAGACGCCGGTGATCGCGAGCCTCGCCTTCCCCGACGCCCCGGAACGGCGCGGCGCCAAGCGCAAGAAGACGGAGGCGGCAGCCGCGGCGACGCCCGCCCCTGTTCCCGCGGAGAGCGCGGCGGTGCCGGCCACCGCTCCAGCGGAGGTGGCGGCCGTGGAGAACGCCGCGAAGCCCGTGCAGGAATGGGAGGTCGAGGACGCCCTTCTCGCCGAGCCGCTCGAACTCTTCGAACAGCGCGAAGCCGCCTGGATCGACGAGGTCGAGAACGTCGAGCGGCTGCTCGCCGCCCACGTCGACGTCGCCCTGTCGCAACGTGGCAGCAGCGGGCCGAGCGATTTCTTCGCCGATCTGCGCGTCGCGCTCGAACATGGGCTCGCCGCGGACGCGGCGATCGCGGCGTTGACGACGACCCCCGCGCGCCTCTTCGGCAGCGAGCGTGAACTCGGCTCGATCCGGGTCGGCGCTCGCGCCAACTTGATCGTGGTGGAGGGCGACCTCGCCTCCAAAGAGCGAGCCGTCCGGCACGTCTTCATCGGGAGCGACCACTACGTCGGGCCGGTCAAGAAGAAGGAAGCCGAGGCGAAGAAGGACGCGAGCAGCGGCGACCCTAGCCAAGTTGGCGGCGCGACGCCGCCGGCCGCGGTCACGGAGCCGCTCGACCTCACCGGCACCTGGCAACTGAAGGGCGATGGCGCCAACGGCTTCACGGCGACACTGACCTTGAAGCAGGAGGGAGGAACTCTCAGCGGCTCGCTCGAGAGCGAGATGGGGACGGCTGCGATCTCGAGCGGGAAGCTCGAAGGCGATGCCTTCGCCCTCACCATCAGCGCCGAGTTCCAGGGCCGCAAGTTCGAGTTCCAGCTGACGGGCACGGCGACCAAGGAATCGCTCACCGGCAAGTTCGCCACTCCGTTTGGCGAACCGAGCCCGTTCACGGCACGGCGTCCGGGTCTGCTGGACGCGCACGACCATGGGGAGGGCTGCGGTTGCGGCGCCCATCCGGAGGATTCGCGATGAAGAGCTGGCGCATCGGGTTCGTGGCGGTCGCGTGCGCCGCGGTGGCGCGCGGCGGCGAGGGTGGCAGCGACGACTTCGTCACGGACGCTGATCGGGTGCCGACGCTGCGGACGGGAGGCGACCTCTTCGTCCGCGACGCCACGCTGCTCACCGTGACTCAAGGAACGATCGAACTGGGTGACCTGCTGATCCGCGGCGGGAAGATCGCGGCGATCGGCAGCGATCTCGTCGCGCCGGCAGGAGTGACGCTCCTCGACGGAACGGGCCTGTTCGTGATGCCGGGGCTGATCGACTGCCACAGCCACGCCGCGATCGAGGGCGGCGTCAACGAGGGGACGCTCTCGATCGTCCCCGAAGTGCGCATCCTCGACGAGGTGAACCACCGCGATCCGTCGATCTGGCTCGCCCTCGCGGGCGGCACGACCACGATGAACCTGCTGCATGGCAGCGCCAACGTGATCGGCGGCCAGAACGCGATCGTCAAGATGCGTTGGGGCAAGAGCGCTGCCGAGATGCTCTTCGCCGGCGCGCCGCGCGGCGTCAAGTTCGCGTTGGGCGAGAACCCCAAGCAGAGCAACAACGGCGGCGGCTTCGACCGATCGCGCCGCTATCCGGGGTCGCGGATGGGGGTCGAGGCGGCGCTGCGCCGCGCTTTCACGCGCGCGCAGGACTATCGGCGCGAGTGGGCGAACCATCGCTCTGCGGAAGCGCGCGGCGAGCCGTCGCTCGAACCGCGCCGCGACCTGCGCCTCGATGCGCTGGTCGACATCATGGAAGGCCGCATCCTCGTCCACAGCCATTGCTACCGCGCCGACGAGATCCTGATGCTGATGCGCGTGGCCGAGGACTTCGGCTTCCGCATCAAGACGCTGCAGCACGTGCTGGAGGGCTACAAAGTCGCGCCGGAGATCGCCCGCCACGGCGCCGGCGCCTCCACCTTCAGCGACTGGTGGGCCTACAAGCTCGAGGCCTACGACGGCATCCCGCACAACGCCGCGCTGCTCGAACTCGCCGGCGTGCGCTGCTCGGTCAATTCCGACTCGGTCGACCTGACGCGCCGGCTCTATCACGAAGCGGCGAAGACGCTGCGTTACGGGAACCTCGACGAGGCCCACGCGTTGGCGCAGGTCACCATCAACCCCGCCTGGCAGCTCGGGATCGACGGCAGCGTCGGCAGCCTCGAAGTCGGCAAGGATGGCGACCTCGCGATCTTCAACGGCCACCCGCTCAGCGTCTACTCGCGCTGCGAGTACACCTTCGTCGATGGCGAGTGCTACTTCGAACGCAAGCTCGGCGCCGGCGAAGCGCGCGCCCTGAACGCGACCGGGCCCGCCTTCGGACCGATCGACTGCCCCGATCCCTCCGCGCTCCCGTTGCCTGGCAACGGCGGCATCTACGCGCTCGTCGGCGGGACCGTCCATCCGGTGAGCGGCCCGGCGCTCGAGCAGGGCGTGGTCCTGATCGAGGGCGGCAAGATCGTCGCCGTCGGTCGCGACGTACGCGTGCCGGACCACGCTGAAGTCGTGCGCTGCGAAGGCCTGCACGTCTATCCCGGCCTCTTCGATGCGGGCGACACCCTCGGCCTCGGCGAGATCGGATCGGTGGCCGGCGGCCAGGACTCAAACGAGATCGGTGGGATCGAGCCCGACTTGCGCGTGACCGCCTCGATCCACCCTGGATCGAGCCACATCGCCGTGACCCGCTGCGATGGCATCACTCACTCTCTGGTGCTGCCGTCGGGCGGGGCGCTGCCGGGACGCGGCAGCGTGATCGACCTCGCTGGAGCGACGTGGGAGGAGATGACGGTCGCCGACGGCCTCGTGCAGCGCCTCGCATGCCCCTCCGTCAGCGACGAGGAGTCACCCGAGAAGGCGCTCGAGAGGGAGGAGTTCACGCGGCTCGATGGCTGGTTCGCGGCGGCGTTGCGGCACGGCGAGGCGCGCGCCGCCGACCCGAACACCCCGCGTGCGCCCGGCCACGAAGCGCTGCTGCCCTTCCTTCGCAGCGAAGGGGGGCGTCCAAGGCAGCTGTTCGTGATCGATGCCAACGGCGCCAATCAGCTGCGCACGGCGGTTCTCTTCGCCGAGAAGCACCAGCTGAACTACCTGCTGCTCGGGTGTGGTGAAGGGTGGCGCGTCGCCGACTTCCTGAAGCAGCACGGTGCGCGCTGCCTGGTCGAGAAACCGCTGGGGATGCCGGGAGGCGATCAGCGCTACGACGCGGCCTACCACAACGCCGGGCGGCTGCATGCGGCCGGCGTGACGATCGCGATCGTGACGATGGAACAGGAGAACGTGCGCCAGCTCGGCCACCACGCGGGGATGGCCGCTGCCTTCGGCCTGCCGCGTGACGCCGCACTGCGCGCGGTCACGTTGGCTCCGGCCGAGATGCTCGGGCTCGGCGACCAGCTCGGCAGCCTCGACGTCGGCAAGCGCGCGAACGTGATCGTGACCGACGGCGACCCGCTCGAACTGCGCACGCACGTGCGCTTCGAGTTCATCGCCGGTCATCCAGTCCGCCTGGTGAACAAGCAGACCGAGCTCTACGAGGCCGCGAAGGCCCGGATCCTGGCGGAGAAGCGATCGCCGGTTCCGGCCGGCGAAGGGCGCTGAGAGCGACGCCGGAACCGAAGGCTGCGACGGTTCAGGCCGGGTCACCTTCATCGCGCTGCGGCGATCCGAAGAGCTGGCTCTTGCGCTGGCGGCGGCGGCGGCGCCGCCGATGCAGCACATCGCCATCCGTCCCGCTCGGCGGCGAGTTGGTCGCTGCCGGTCGCGCGCCGAATCGCGGCGACGGAGCGCGCGCGTCACCGCCCATTTCAGGTGCCGCCTCGGCCGCGCCGTCCGATTCGTCGACCTCGTCGCCGTCTGCGGCCGCACTCCGCGAAGGAGCGCCGCGTCCACCGTGGGGCGAGCGGCCGGCGCCACTGCGCGAGCCGGCTGGGCGTGGGCCGCTACCACCGAGCTCATCGCGTTTCTGTTGCCATTCGAGGACCGGGGCGAGGTCGAGCGACTCCGCCTGGTAGCTGATCTCCATCAGCAGCAACGCGTCGTGGAAGAACTCGCGACGCAGGAAGTCGCCCGATCCGCCGCGGCGCCGACGCTTCTTGCCGCCCTGATCGGTGAAGCGCGGATCGATGCGGCGCAGCGCCAGGAGCGCCGCGCGCGCCCGCGCCGTGTCGCGCTTCGCCATGCGGCAGCGGGTGCCGAGCGGGCGCAGGAAATCGTCGAGCGACTGACTCGGCTGCGCGTGATGCGACTCGGCCGGGGAGTCGGCGCCGAGCAGGCGCTCGAGGAGCTCGTCCCAGAAGAGCACGGCAATGTAGGCGAAGGTCGGCAGCGAGCGGCGGCCGCGATCGATCGCCGCCATCGCGCGCAGCCGTCCGAGCAGCCGGGCGAGACGCGGATCGGGCTCGCCGTGAGGCGCGCGCAGAGGCATCTCGGGAAACAGCACGCGAAAGACGCCGAGGCCGACGAGCACCTCGACCGCGCGATCGGGTGCGGCGCCGCCCAGGATGCGCAAGATCTCCTCGAAGACGCGCGGCGGCGCGCTGCGAGTGAGATCTTCGTGATGGTCGGCCATCGCCGACGCGAGCAGCGGGTCGAGCGCGAGCTTGAGCCGTGTCGCGAACTTCACCGCACGCAGGATTCGGACCGGGTCCTCGCGCAGCCGGCGCGACGGATCACCGATGGTGCGCAGCGTGCGGCGCCGCAGGTCGGGCACGCCGCCGACGTAGTCGATCACCTGCTCGCGTTCGACGTCGTAGAAGAGCCCGTTGATGGTGAAGTCGCGGCGAACGGCGTCCTCCGCCTCGGTCCCGTAGACGTTGTCCTCGCGGATCAGGAGGTCCTCGTCGGCGTCGCCATCCGACCCGCCGCCGACGCCATCCCCGCTGTCGCGCGCGAACTCCGGCTCGTCTTCGCGCGGGACGTCGCGCTGCTCGTCGCCGAAGTCGCGCGCAGCGGCGTCGGCCGACCCGGCAAGCGCCGCATCGCCGGGGCCGTCGCCTGGATCGCGGCGAAACGTCGACACTTCGATCTGCTTGTTGCCCTGGAACAGCACATGCACGAGGCGGAAGCGGCGGCCGATGATGCGTGCGTTGCGGAAGAGCTTCTTCACCTGGCGCGGTCGCGCCGAAGTGGCGATGTCGAAATCCTTCGGCGTGCCGCCGAGCAGGAGATCGCGCACGCAACCGCCGACGAAATAGGCGCGGTGGCCAGAGGCGTTCAGGCGCCGAACGACCGACATGGCGTCCGGATCGATCGCCGTCGGCAGGATCGCGCAGACGTCGCCTCCGACTTGGCGGGCGTCGAAGATGGCTGGCTCGGCGTCGCTCATCACAGGGGAAGGGGTTCCAGGAGGGCGTTCAAACTGCCTCGAATACCGCGCTCTCGCGGCCGACGCAAGGAGAGCGCCGCCGTCAACGGCGGCGACAGGCGGCCGCGAGCGCGCGCACGCGGGCGACGTCGACGGGCGCGGCAAGCCGTCCCCCGACTTTGGCGAAGGTGCCGGCGATGACCCCGGCGAGGTGGTCCCGACTCGCGGCGATCAGGCTCGGCTCTGCGCCGCTCGCCACCAGGAAGGGACAGCGCGGCAGCGCGCGCACCAGCCCAGCGAGAGGCGCAAGGTCGGGCGAGGCGCCGGTGGCGGTACCCGTGATCAGCAGCGCATCGGCCCCGGCCCGCTCGCAGAGTTCGCGCGCTTCGTCGAGCAGCGGTCGCTCGACCAGCGGACGCGCATGCTTGACGCGCAGGTCGGCCCAGATCTGAGTCCGCGAACGCAGGGTCGCGCGCAATCGCAGCGTTTCATCGGCGCGACCGGCCAGCACGCCTTGGTCGGTGACCGCGACGCCGGCGTGGACATTGACGCGCACGAAGTCGAGTTCGAACGCCGCGGCGAGCGCGATGGCGGCGAGCGCGTCGTTGCGCAACACGTTCACGCCCAGCGGCAGGTCGACCGCCGCGCGCACCGCGCCGATGGCTCGCGCCATGGCGGCGATCGTGATGGGGGGCACGCGCTCGGGATGGAACGGACGATCACCGAAGTTCTCGATCAGGACCGCGTCGGCGCCGCCGCGCGCCCACGCTTGCGCGTCGGCGACGGCGCGCGCGAGCAGGCGCGGCCAGTTCGCCGGCCGCGGCGCACCGGGCAGCGCCAGCAGGTGGACCATGCCGATCAAGCGCGGCCGGCCCCGTTCGAGCTTCCACACCACCGATCCTCCGCGACGCGCGTGGCGACGCGCCGGAAGAGGCGCGGCCGACGACGCAACGGTGCCTATGATCCTCGCCTTCCGCTCTCCGAGGAAGCTCCCTTCCCGATGACTTCAGGAAACACCGAGAAGGCCGGCGACTTCGAGCATCGGCGCACCCGCTCCGGACTCGACGTTTTCGTCCTGCCGACTCGAAAGTGGAAGACGAAGCTGCTGCGCCTGCACGTCCGTGCGCCGCAGTCGGAACGCAACGCGGCGCGAGCTCTGGTGCCGAATCTGCTGCGACGCGGCACGCGGCGCCTGCCCAACATGGTCGCCGTCTCGCGCGCGCTGGAAGGCCTCTACGGGACGACCTGGTCGTCCTCGGCGTACAAGCTCGGCGACGAGCAGATCCTGACCTTCCGCCTCGAGACGGTGGAGGAGCGATTCCTGCCGGGGAAGCCGCCGATCTTCGGGCCGGCGCTGAAGCTCGCTCGCGAACTGCTCTTCGAGCCGTTCCTCGTCGACGGCGGCTTCCCGGCGGCGATCTTCGAGCAGGAGCGGTTGAACCACCGACGCGACATCGAGGCGCAGTTCAACGACAAGCTCTCCTACTCGTTCCAACGACTGCTCGACGAGATGTTCCGCGACGATCCATATGGTCGCCCGGTGCTCGGCACCGTCGCGCAGACCGATGCGCTGACTGCTGCCACTGCGCTCGATGCCCACCGCGAGATCACCACGCGCCTGCCGATGCGCGCCTTCGCCGTCGGCGACTTCGAGCCGGCGGAAGTGGTGCGCATCCTCGAAGAGCTCGTCCCGACGGCCGCTTCGTCGGCGCCCTTTCCGAGTGGCGCACGACCCCATCGCGCTCCGGCGGCGCCGCGCGTCCTCGTCGAATCGGAATCCGTGTCGCAGAGCAAGCTCGTCACCGGACGCAGGGTCGATCTCGCGAACCTGACCGAGCGCGAGTTCGACGCGTTGCGCGTCTACGCCGGCATCCTCGGCGGCGGCTTCCACTCGCGGCTCTTCCAGACGATCCGCGAGAAGCACAGCCTCGCCTATTTCGCCTCCGCGTCGCTCGATCGACTGCGCGGCGTCCTCTACACGTCGTGCGGGATCGATGCGGCCGCGCGGGAGAAGGTGACCGCGCTCGTCGAAGCCGAGATCGAGTCGCTGCGGCAGGCGCCGGTGCGCGCCGATGAACTCGACCAGACCCGGAACCTGATCGTCAGCGGCAGTCGCAGCATGCTCGATTCGCCGGGCGGCATGGTGGAGACGCTCGAAGCGAACCTCGCCACCGGCCGGCTCCGCACGCTCGAGCAGGTGTGCGAGGCGGTCGCGGCGGTGACCGCAGCCGACGTCCAGGCGGTGGCGCAGCGCGTGCTGCCGCCCGACCTCATCTTCTGCCTCGAAGGCGAGGCGCACGCCGAAGGCGCCGGAACACCATGAACCTCTCGACCATCGACAACGCGATCGGCGAAACGCTGCTGCGCGGGGAGCTCGCGCACGGCCTCACGCTTCTGATGAACCCCCGTCCCGGTTTCTCGCGAGCCTTCGGGATGCTGGCGACGCGCTATGGCTCGCTCGATTCGCGCGTGCCGAGCGCCAGCGGTGCGCTCGAAGCGGTGCCCGACGGCATCGCCCACTTCCTCGAGCACAAGCTCTTCGAGGATCAGCACGGTGACGTCTCGCTGCGCTTCTCGCAACGCGGCGCGAGCTGCAACGCTGGCACCGAGTTCGGCAAGACCTCGTACCACTTCTCGTGCGCTGGCCAGCTCGAGGAGAACCTCGAGACGCTGATCCGCTTCGTCTACGACCCGTGGTTCACCAAGGAGAGCGTCGCGAAGGAGCAGGGGATCATCGAGCAGGAGATCCGGATGTACGACGACGATCCCGACTGGATCGTCTTCTTCAACCTCCTCGAATCGCTCTACCAGCGCCATCCGGTCCGCATCAACATCGCGGGCACGGTCCAGTCGATCCAGCAGATCACTCCGGAGCTGCTCTACCGCTGCCACCGATCGTTCTATCACCCGCGCAACATGGTGCTGGCGGTGGCCGGCGGCTTCGATGCAGCGCGCGCCGCCGAAGTCGCCCAGCGGACCATGGAGTCGCTGCACTTCGAACCGGGCAGCGCCTGGCAGCGCCCGCGCTGCGACGAGCCGACGACCATCCTGCGCAAGCGCCACGAACAGCCGTTCGCCGTGTCGCGACCGCAACTCGCGCTCGGCTTCAAGGACATCGACCTGCCCGTGGCCCCGAAGGCGTGGCTGCGGCGCGACCTCGCGTCCCGGCTGCTGCTCGACGTGCTGTTCTCCTCGAGTTCGCTCCATCACGCGCGCCTGTACGAGAGCGGACTCATCGACGACTCGTTCGACGCCTCCTACTCGGGCGAGCACGACTTCGGCTTCACCATCCTCGCCGGCGAGACCGACGAGCCCGATCGCCTCGTGACGCAGCTGTTCCAGACGCTCGCGAACGCACGCCAGCAGGGAATCGCGCTCGCCGACTTCGAGCTGGCCCGCAATCGATTCCTCGGTCGCTACGTCCGCGCCTTCAACTCGGCCGAGTCGCTGGCAAGTGCGCTCGTGTCGGGCCATTTCCGCGGCGTCAGCCTCGACGACTTGATCGAGGCGGCGATGTCGTTGACGGCGGCCGACCTCGCAGCGCGACTCGACGGACACCTGCGCGAGGAGCTGAGCGCCGTGTCGATCCTGATCCCGAAGGATGATGGCGAGGCGGAAGACGACGCGGATGGCGACGACGACTGAGGATCGCCAGGGGGACCACGACGCTGCGCTCTGCTTCCTGGTGGGGGCGACGGCGTCGGGCAAGAAGGCGGTGGCGCTGCAGCTCGCATCGCGGCTGCCGTTCGAACTGCTCTCGCTGGACTCGATGAAGGTCTACCGCGGCATGGACCGCGGCACCGACAAGCAGGCGCCCGCTCGCTTCGCGTTGACCAACCTCGTCGAGCCGACGGAGCGCTTCTCGGTCGGCGACTACGTGCGTCATGCGCAGGCGGCGGTCGCGTCGGTGCGAGCGCGCGGACGGCTGCCGCTCTTCGTCGGCGGCACCGGGCTCTACCTGCGCGCGCTGGTGCGGGGACTCTTCGAAGTGCCCGCCATCGACCCGGCGGTCCGCGCGGCGGTGGCGCTCTCGGTCGATCGCGACGGGCTGGCCGCTGCGCACGCCACCCTCGCGGTGAAGGACCCTGAGATCGCCACGCGGCTCCATCCCAACGATCGCAAGCGAATCGTGCGCGCCCTCGAGGTGGCGGCGCAGACCGGAGAGGCGCTCAGCGTCTGGCAACGCCGCGCGACCCGGTGCGCCATCGACGGCACGCCGCACCTCGTCGGCATCCACTGGTCGAGGGCGGCGCTGCGCGATCGGGTCACTGCGCGAGTGGACCGGATGTTCCGCGACGGACTCGTCGACGAAGTGCGGGCGCTGCTCGAAAGCGGTCGGCTTGGCCCTGTCGCGGGCCTGGCGATCGGCTACCGCCAGGTGGTCGACTTCCTGCAGGGGCAGGGGACGCTCGCGGAATGCCGGCAGCGAGTCATCAGCGACACGACGACGTTCGTTCGCCGCCAAGACCACTGGTTCCGGCAGTTCCCGGAGATCGCCTGGATCGACGCGGCCGCCGCTGGCGACGAACTGACCGACCGCGTCACGGCGGTTTACGAGCGGATGATTCAACGACCCGGCGGTCGATCGCCCGTTTGACCTTCGCCGGCGCGTCGACCCGATGGGTCAAGCGCCGTGACCCGATGGGTCAGCGGAGGGGAGATCGTCGCAGCCGCAGCCAAGCCACCGCAGGCGCAGCGCCAGCCCGTTGCGGGCCCGGCGCAGGCCAGTGCAGCCTCACTGGAGGTTCGGGTCGTCCCAGTCGTAGTTGAAGAAGTGACGGTCGACGCCGCGATAGATGTCGGTCGCGTCACGCTTCAGCACGTACCAGTAACCGCGGAGGTTGTTCTTCCACCAGGTCCCGGTGTACGACTGCTTGTCGCCGGCCACCGTCGAGCCGCAAGCGGCGAGCGACGAGGCAGCGAGGACCGCGCAGAGGAGATTGCGAACGTTCTTCATGTCGGCGCCGCTCCGGGGGCGGGTGGAGGAATCGACAACGGACCAGCGCACGTCCACGGCCTGCGGTCCGTCGTTGCACGAGGCTCTAGCACGAAGGGGCGGGATGGTATCGCGGTCGCCGAGGATTTCCAGGGAGCAGGTGGCGGGCGGCGCTCAACCGCCGGGCCGTCGCGGCGGCAGTTCGCCGCTTGCACGCAGGGTCTCCAGGAAGTCGACCAGGATCGGCCGCAACTCGGAGCCGAGCCCGCCGACTCGGTTGAACAGGATCGTCCCCTTGGGGTCGAGCACGATGATGGCTGGAATCCGGGTCAGGCCGAGCTCCTGGATGGCTGCCGACTCCCAACCCTTCTCACTGCAGTCGATCGGAAACTTCGCTCCGAGCTCCTCGACCACGGCCAGCAGCTTCTTGCGATCGAGGTCGAGGGAAAGACCGACGGGCGCGAGGCCAGGATCAGCGAGCGCTGACGTCGTCCGCACCATTTCCGCCAGCGCCTCGCGGGCCGCTGGAGCCTCCACGCTGAAGACCAGCAGCACGACCAGCTTCCCGCGGAGCGCCTCGGTTTCGAGCCGCCGCCCGGCCAGATCGTGCAGTTCGATCGCCGGAAACGGGCGCCCCGGTTGCAGCCGCACTTGCCGACACAACCCCTCGAGAGCGTCACGAAACAGCGCTTCGGCGTCGGCGCGACTCGCGTAGAGATCGAACAGCTGGCGCAGGCCCGGTTCGTCGCCGGCGCGCAGGAGGATCTCGCCGGCATTCAGCGCTGCAAGGCCTGCCACGAGGCCGCTGGGCGCGGTCGAGGTGACGTCGCGCAAGACGTCGACCGCCTGCGCATCGCGGCCAAGCCCCTTCCAAAGCACCTGCGTCGCCATGAAGACGCGCGCCGACGCCGCGACGTCTGGCTCGCTCTTCTGGTACTTGCGTACGAACTCGCCGATGCGCGCCAGCTCGGCGCGGAAGCTCTCCTGCTTGCGCTCCTCGGGCGGCAGCTCGCGCAGCCGAACCAGCTTCGGGGTGAGCTCGTCGCTGATCTTCTGCCACTCGACCTCGGCCGGGGTCGCCTCCTCCGATGGAGTGGCCGGAGCGGTCTGCGGGAGCGGCGGCGTCCCTTGCGGGGCCGCTTGCCAACGCGGCGCGACGGTTGCAGCGCTCGCCGTCGCAGCCGCCATCAGAAGCCAGCCACCGGCAAGGGCGCCGACGCGCGATCCGCGGCGCGATCCGGCACCGACGCGGGCAGGAGAGGAGTGGTCAAACATGGACGGGACCTCAGCACTGACGGGAGCAAGCGAGCGCGGGCGCGCAGTCTACGATGCGCCTCCGCTCATGAAACGACGCCTGCCATTCCTGGTGATCCTGGTCGCGCTCGCCCTCGTTGCCGTCGCGCTGTGGCCGAAGCGTGCCGTGCGGACGCTGCTGCCCAACGATTTCGAGGCGTACGAATTCGCCAACCGCCTGCCTGAGATCCACCCGCCGCTCGAAGCGCTCGCGGCGAACGTGCTGGCGGATCCGGTCTTGCGGGTGGCCGCCCGAATCGAGTGGGGGCCGCCGGACGTCTTCTATTGGACCGCGCGGCACCTGCCGGCGGACCGCGCCGCGCTCGCCGCGCGCTTGATGGAGCGCTACGAGAAGATCGTGGTCGGATCGGCCTACCTCGCGCAACGGCTGATCGACGCGCTGGCCGTCGTCGGCGACCCGAGCGCGCTCGGATTCCTGCGCCGCATCGCGGCCGTCTCCCCGCCCGAGCACGAGCACCTGCAGGTGGCGGCCATCCGCGCATTGGCCAAGTTCCCGCGCAGCGACGAGACTGAGGATCTCCTGATCCGCCTTTCGAGCGACGCGCGCCGAGCCATCGCCGGTGCCGCGCTGCAGGAGATCGTTCACAGCGAGGACTTCGGCGACGTCGAAGCGATGAACAGCTTCCTCGTGCAGTACGACGGTGGCGAGGCGATCCCGTTCCTGCAACAAGTCGGCTTCCGCCACCTCGCCGGCTGCGCCGATGCCTGCGTCCGCCATCTCGACTCGCCGGCGACGATCGTGCGCCAGAACGCGATCTTCGCGCTGCTCGCCAACGATGACGCGCGCGGCCACGCCGCGGCGATCGCCGAGATCGAGAGCGGCGACGAGCGGCGCCTCCTCGAAGGGCTCACGCTCTGGCGCGATGCCGCACGGTTGATGCCGATCGAACAGGCGCGGCGGTTGGTCGACCATCCGACCGGCGAGGTGCGCAAGCAGCTGGCGATCGCGCTCGGGGCCGGGCTCGGCAAGGCGCCGAACGACGCCGTCGACGCGCTGCTTTCCCGGCTTGCCGCCGACGCGGATCCGGTCGTCGCGCGCGCCGCCGCCGAGCCGCTGTTTCGGCGCGGCCGCACCGATGTCGTGCAGTCGTGGCGCGACACGATCGACCGCGGACGCGGGACCGCGCTGCGCGAAGCGGTGAGCTTCCTCTGCGAGGGGCTGCGCGATCCCGCCGTCGTCCCGCTCTTGCGCCGCCGACTCGACCAGGAGCCCCTCGACGGCAGCGATCTCGGCAACCTGCTTTCCGGGCTGAAGAGCTTCACGGAGCCAGGCGACATCCCGCGTTTCGTTGCGCGCATCGTCCGCGCCGGCAGCGCCGAGGACCCGCGCGCCGGCGAACGCACCTACTTGAGCGAGCTCGCGGCGACTCATGTGCAACAGTACGGAGCGAGCGCGGGACCGCTGCTCGCCGCGGCGCTCACCAGCGCGCCGACGTTGCGCGCGCAGCTCGCGCTGCTCGACGCGTTGCGAGGGGTTCTCGGCGGAATGTCCGCTCCCGACCAGCGAAGCTGCGCCGAGCAGCTCTTCAAGCTCGTGCGCGACGCCGACGCCGCGCTCGAACTGCGCCTTGCCGCGGTCGACACCGTCGCCTACTTCGACGACATGGCGCTCGGCGCGGAGCTCTATGCGCTGCGACTGACGCTGGAAAACAAGCCGCTCACCGACCGCATCGTCGAGCTCTTCGCGTCGTTCTTCTGATCGACGACGCGCCGTGGCGCATGCACGCGGAACCTCGCTCGATCGGGCTCAGGGAGCTCCGTGGTCGCTCACCACGATCCACTGTTTTCCGGCGCCGTCGAGTTCCTTCTCCAAGGTGCGCGGTGGCAACGGTTGCACCTCCTCCGGCCGCGCACCGATGCCGGCGAACACGCCGTTGTCGCCCTGCAGGAGCGCACCGACATCGCTCGCGAAGAACAGCGACAGCGTCGTGTGCTTGCGATCGAAAGGCCAGGCCCACAGCTCGAAGTTCGCGCCAAGGCCCGGCTCGAGTTCGGGCCGCTCCGGGCGCGAGGTGAGCGGCCGCCCGAGCTTGTTCAGCAGGCGAACGTGGAAGACGTAGCTCTCGTTGCGCCAGAGGTCGCGCTCCTTGCCGTGCGCGACGGGGAGCAGTCCGGTGAGCCGCCCCTCCGCGACCAGCGTCGACAAGAAAGCGTAGGGCGTGATCGGGTCGCCGGCGGGGGCGTCCGCGCGGCGCTTCAGCTCGGCCACGACGATCCGCTGCGCCATCTCGCGCCCCGCAACCTCGCTCTGATGCAGCGCGGCACCGCTCGCCACCACGGTGGCGATCCGGACGCCGAGCAGGGCGAGCGCAACGAACACCAGCACGACGATGGTGTGACGCAGGAGCAGCCCCTCAAGTCGGTGGGATGAAACGCACCAGCACGAAAACGACCCAGTAGATGCCGATCGCCGCCAGTCCGAGGTCGCCGGCGCCGGCCGCGAAACAGGCGACGGCTGGGATCAGCGGCAGGCGCGAGAGGAACAGGCGAGCGAACGCGGAGAGCGGGATGTCGCCTGGCGCTCCCGCGCGAAAGAGCAGCAGCGCGCGCCGCAGCGTCATGCATTGCCACAACGCGAGGATGCAGGCGATCTGCGTCGACATGCCCTCTCCGCGCCCGAGCAGAGCCAGCGCACCGGCGGCGCCGATCGACGCAAAGCAGAGCGCTGCGCCGGCGCGCGCGCGCCCGATCCGCGGCGCGCGATCCTCTTCGTGCGCGACGAGCGACGCGCCGACCACGTAGAGCCCATGCACGATGGCGAAAGGCCACGCGACCGCGATCCCGCGCTCGAGGCCGACGCAGGCGATCGCGCCTAGCAGCAGATCCCCGGCACGAACGGCACCGAGCAGCAACGGGCCGAGCAGCCCGTGGCGTTTGAGCGGCGTGTGGTAGAGCGCGATCACTCCCGCCAGCAGCGTCGCCGCCCACGCGGTCGGTCGCGCCTGATCCCCGCCGACCAGCAGCGCCAGCAGCGGCGCTCCGCCGAGTCCGCACAGCGCGAGCGTCAGTGCCGCGGCGGGGGAGATGCGCCCGCTCGGCAGTGGTCGCGTGGGTCGCACGAGCGCGTCGTGAGCGCGATCGACGAAGCCATTCAGCGCCATGCCACCGCAGAAGAGCAGCAAGGAGACGCCCGCCAGGCGCGCGACGATCGCCACTCCGCCAGGCGCACCACTCGCCAACGCCACGCCTGCCGCGAGGTCGGCGAGGACGGTGGGAGCCAACGACAGGCGCAGCAGCGCCGCCAGGGCAGCCAGGCGCGCGTTCATCGCGCCGTGCACCCGCTCACAGGAAGAAGAACCGATGCAGGTCGTTGTAGGTCACGAACAAGAGCAGGGCAAGCACCAGGACTAGTCCGACCAGTTGCGAGAAGCCCATGACTCGCTCGCTGACCGGCGAACCCTTGACCTTCTCCACCAGCAGGAAGAAGAGATGCCCACCGTCGAGCACCGGGATGGGCAGGAGGTTCAGGAAGGCGAGGTTCAGCGAAAGCACCGACAGGAAGAAAAAGAGGGTCGCGATGCCCGATTCGGCGAACGAGCGCGAGACATAGGCGATGGTGAAGATGCCCGAAAGGTTGCTGGCGCTCACCTCGCGCACGAGGATCTTCTTCAGCGTGAGGTAGACGTTCTTGATCATGTAGCCGGCCGATGACACGCCGACGCCGACCGCTTCGAAGAAGGGGTAGGAGCGCTCGACCATCGCGATGCTGGGCAGCAGACCGAAGTCGACCGGCGGTCGCTCGACCCGCGGCGCCACGGTGACTTCCTGCGACTGGCCTTCGACCAGCATCGTGAACGTCAGCGGCGACGCGCGGCCGCCATCCCCCTGCGGGGCCGCCTTCTGCACGCGCTCGGAGATGTCGCCCCATCCGGCGACCGCAACCTGATCGACCTTCACGACTTCGCCGCCATCGGGCAGTCCGGCGCGCGCCGCTGGGTAATCGGGCACGAGGCGAATCCGCCGACCCGGAGGTTCGCGGCCGAGCGCGACGTCCGCCGCGAACGCCTCGTCGAGACCGGCCGGCGGAGCGAGTTCGATCGTCTGCTCCCCGCGGCGCACCACGAAGCGAGCCGCGGCGCCGAGTGCCGTCGATTGCTTGAACGCGGCGGCGAGTTCGTCGGCATCGGCGATCGAGACGACCGGGGTGACGCGACCGTCTTCTTCGCGTCGGCCGAGCGCGAGGACTTCGTCCTCGGGGCGCAGGAAGTCGGCGATCGCCGCGCGGCCGCGCACTGCCTTGACCTTGTTCAGGAACGGCTTGATGCCGACCACGCAGCTCGCTCGCTCGAACGGGATCGGCTCGACGACGACGTCGCGCTCGACACCATCGGCGGCCGCGACGCGCAACGTCACGATCGGCGCGCGATTCTCCGCACGCAGTGGCTCGAACGCTTCGACGTTGGCGACCGGCCGCCCGTCGAAGCCGATGACGCGATCGGTCGCCTGGATGCCAGCGCGCTCGGCCGGCCCGGACTTGACGACCTCGAAGGTGGCCGCGAGCGACGGGCCGATCCCGATGACGTAGCGACCCTGCGAGCGGTCGTACTCCGGCTGCACGAAGAGCTTCTCGCTGGTGCGGGCGCCCTCGACGTCGGCCGCGCGGATCACCTCGATCTCGACGCCATCGGCACCGGAGAGGGCGACCTCGGCGATGATGTCGTTGAAGTCATCGACGCGGTGGGCGTCGACCGCGACGATCTCGTCACCCTTGGCCAGCCCCGACTTCCACGCCGGACCGCCCGCCTGTACCGAGCCCACGCGAGTGCTGTGGAACTGGACGCCGACGGAGAGCGCGATGGGCAAGGCCACTAGCGCGAAGATGAGGTTCATCACTACGCCGGCCGAGAAGATCGCGAAACGCTGCCCGACGCTCTTGCTCGGCAGATCGCCGCCGTCTCCCTGCAGCGCGTCGCCGGGGTTGTCGCCGGCCATCTTCACGTAGCCGCCGATCGGCAGCAGCCCGAGTCGGTACTCGGTGTCGCCGCGGCGGAATCCGATGAGCTTCGGACCGAAGCCGATCGCGAACGCCTCGACCCGCACGCCGCAGCGCTTCGCGACGAGGAAGTGACCGAGCTCGTGGACGAAGATCACGAGCCCGATGCCACCGATGGCGAGCAGCCAGAAGCCGACGCTGCCAGCGGTGTCGGCGAGCCAGCTACCGATCGTCGCAAGCCACGTCATGAGCAACAGCATGCAATCGCCTCCGCACGCGCGGCCGCGTCGGCGGCGAGCACCTGCTCCAACGTCGGTTCGGCGACGTGGGGAACCTGATCGAGCACCGCGGCGACGGTCGTCGCGATCCGCTGGAACGACAGGCCGCCTTCGAGGAAGGCGGCCACGGCCACTTCGTTGGCGGCGTTGAGGACGGCGCCTGCCGTGCCACCGGCACGTGCAGCGCGAAATCCGAGTCCGAGACCAGGAAAGCGCGCCAGGTCAGGCTCCTCGAACGTGAGCGTCTGGAAGCGCGCAAGGTCGAAGTAGGAGTCGCTGGTCACGCTGCGTTCCGGATAGGCGAGCGCGAAACGGATCGGCACGGCCATGTCGGGGACGCCCAGCTGCGCCAGGATCGAGCCATCGCAGAACTCGACCATCGAGTGGACGATCGACTGCGGATGGACGACGACGGCGATCTGCGCCGCCGGCAGCGAGAAGAGCCAGCGTGCTTCGACGACTTCGAGCGCCTTGTTGAGCAACGTCGCCGAGTCGATGCTGATCTTTGCGCCCATCGACCAGGTGGGGTGGCGCAGCGCCTGCTGCGGCGTGACGTGCGCGAGTTCGTCGGCGGGCGTCGCGCGGAACGGACCGCCCGAAGCCGTGAGCAGGATCCGACGCACCGAAGCGAGCGAGTCGCGGTGCAGGCACTGGAAGATCGCGCTGTGTTCGCTGTCGACGGGGAGGATGCGAGCGCCGTGGTCGGTCGCGGCGCGGGCGAGCAGCGGCCCCGCCATCACCATCGACTCCTTGTTGGCGAGCGCGAGGTCGGCGCCGCGACGGACGGCCGCAAAGCTCGCGGCGAGGCCGCGCGCGCCGGTGATCCCGTTCAGGACCACTTCCGACGGCACCGCTTCGACCATGCGCGCGGCCGAGTCGTTGCCACCGAAGACCCGGACCGGTTGGTCGCGAAGCGCGCGCGCGGCCATCTCCGCGGCATCATCGTCGGCGATCGCGACCGCTTCGGGCATCATCCGCGCGACTTGCGCCAGGAAAGCTGGGCCGCCACGTCCGCTCGCGAGCCCGACGACGCGGTGGGTGGCCACCAACTCGCCGAGCACGCGCTCTGACGTCTGCCCGATGCTTCCAGTCGATCCGAGGAGGTGGACGCGCTTCATCGCCGCGGGATGATAGTTCGACTGCGCGCTGGTCCGAAGGCTCTGCTCGTCAACTTCCCTGTCAAGGCGCTCCACGTGCGGCACCACGAGCTCGAACGCTTCTGCGCACGCTGCGGCACGCCGCTCGCCGATCGCGAGATCGAGGGGCGCTTGCGCCGAGCGTGCCCGAGTTGTCCCCACGTCGTCTGGCTCCACCCGACGGTCGGTGCCGTCGCCGCCGTCATCCAGGGTGCGGAGATCCTGCTGATTCGCCGCCGAATCCCGCCGTTCCAGGGCCACTGGACCCTTCCCGCCGGCTATGTGGAGATCGACGAGACTCCGGCCTCCGCATTGCAGCGTGAAGTCATCGAAGAGACCGGGTTGACGGTGGAGGTGCTGGAGCTGCTCGACGTGCTTTGCAACGAAGACGACCCTCGGCGGCGCGGCCTCGTGGTCGCCTACCTCGCGCGGCCCCTCAGCGGAACGTTGCGCGCGGGTGACGACGCGGAGGAGGCGCGCTTCTTTCGGCTCGACCAGTTGCCGGAACAGCTCGGTTTCGCGAATAATCGCCGCCTGCTCGAAGCACTCGTCCGGCGGGGGCAAGCCGGGAGGATGCCGACGTGAACATGGGACCGCGAGGCAGGGGCCGCTGCGCGCTGGCGTGGCTCCTCGCCGTGGCGATTGGATCGATGGGGCCGTTGGCGGCGCCGTCGACGGCGCAGGTGGTGCCCGCGGGCCGCGAGACGGAGGCCGCGGCGCAGGCGGTCGAGCTGGTCGCGAACGGGCGCGCGGGCGAAGCCGAGGATCTGCTGCGCGACGCCGTCGCGACGAAGCGCGATCCCGTGCTGCTCGTCGCACTCGGCAACGTGCTGATCGAGCGAGCCAACGCTCTCGAAGCAACGTCCGATCTGGGCCGCTCGCTGCGACGCGGCATCCTCGAAGAGGCGCTCGCGCTCCATCGCGAGGCCGAGACGGACGTCGCCCAACGGGTCCACGCGGCGATCGGCGCTGCGACCTGCCATGTCCTCCTCCAGCGAGAGCAGGAGGCGGAAGCAACTCTTCGCGATGCAATCGCGAGACCCTGCGAGGATGCCGCGGCGCGCAGCACCCGCAGGCTGCTCCTCGGTGAGCTCGTCCGTTTCCTCGCGTTGCGCGACCGCGTCGATGAGGCGCAGGCCGTGATCGACTCGGCCCGTTCCGCGAACGACCTCGACGACGCTCAGGTCGTGATCGAGCGCATGCGCGTTCGGGCGGCGCGCGGCGATCGGGAGGGACTCCACGCGGCGGTGCTGCAGGCGGCGGCCGACGGCGCCGACCCGTTCGAGCTGAGCTACCTCGCGTGGAATGCGAGCGGCGACGGCGAGTTCGAAAAGAAGCTCTTCCTCTATTCCGCGCTGCTCGAACGCGTCCCGAGCGAACTGGCCTACCGCTACTACCGCGGCGCGACGCGGCTGCTCATGGGGGATGCAGCCGGCGCCGTCAGCGACCTCGAGCCCTGCATCCTCGATCCGCGCTTTGGGCCGCGCGCACGCTCCTACCTCGGCCGCGCCCTGCTGACCTCCGGTAAGGCCGAAGCCGCGTTGCCGCATTTTGATGAGCTCCTCAAGACGCGCGGCGAGCTGACACAGGAAGCGCTCGACGGGATCGTCGGCGTCGCCGTCGCGCGCGCCCGGGCGCGCCGCTTCACCGAAGCGCTCGAGCTCTACGAGCGGGTCCTCGTCCGTGACCCGACCAACTTCTGGTCGCACGTCGGGCGACCGCTCTGCCACAAGTCGCTCGGCAACGTCGAGCGCGCCATCGCCGCCTATGAAGCTGGGCTCGCGGCGCGTCCGGACGAGCCGCAGCTGCTGAACGACTTCGGCCTGCTCTTGCATGCGCAAGGCGAGCGAGCGCGCGCGCGCCAGTTGTTCGAGCGGGCGCTCGCGGGCGGTTCGGCAGACGGGGGCGAGAACCTCGGGATCTTCGCCTTCCAAGACGACCACGATCCGCGAGTCGCGGCCGGGTACTTCGCCCGCACTCTGGCGCTCGACCCGTCGCGCGCTCGGGTGCGCTTCTATCGAGAGCTTTGTCTCGCCGACGCACCGCCATGAGCGCACGCGCCACCGATCGCCGTGCAACGGCTGCGCCTCGGGCGGGCTCCTCGATCGTGGGCGCGTTGACACCCCCTGCGGCGCCTCCTAGGCTCCGCAACTCCTTGATGGGTCTGGCTTTGCCATCTTTCCCGAAGCTTCGAATGGGCCCGCCGTTGCGGACAAGAGAGCGGATGCTCGTCCGCTCTCTCTCCCTCGGAACGGAGCGGCGCACCGCGCCACTGGAGACGTCGATGATTCGCGCCTCGATCCTCGCGCTGCTCACTCGCGTCGGCGCCGTTGCGCTCGCCGGTTCGCTTGCGGTCGCGCCCGCTCAGGAGCAAGCGCCGACCCTCGGGGCGAGCAGCTACGAACGGCTCGGCAAGCTCGTGCGCAACTACTACGCGAGCTTCGAGAAGGAGGAGCTGACCAAGGCGAACAAGGAGTTGTTGAAGCTCCTCGACGATGCCGGGAAGAGCGCCAAGCAGGCGAAGTTCACCGATCCGCTGATCGCCGTCGACGATTGGCGCGAGATCGTCCGACGTGGACTGTCGGTCGAGAAGCCGACCGTCAATATTTCGTGGCGCACCGACCTGCGCCGCGTCGACGTCCCGTGCCCGATCGACACCGGCTCTGATGAGAAGGAGCTCGGCGGTGCGTTCGACAATCGGATGAAGGCGTTCGTCTCCTTGCCGACCGACTTCGCCAAGGTGGCCTACCCGGTGATCATCGGGTTGCATCCGATGGAGGACGAGGTCCGCTCCCTGAAGGAGTTGACCAAGAGCAAGGCGATCGAAGACAAGGTGAAGGCGTGGGCGACGGCGACCTACTCGAAGGAGCTGCTCGCGAAAGCCATCGTGATCTGCCCGATCATGGACCTCGCGCTGCGCGGCAGCGACAACGTCTCCTTCTCGCGACCGCGGTGGGACAGCGACAACGGCGCCTTGTGGGTGTTCCGCAGCTTCTCCGAGATCATCTCGAAGAACGCCAACTTCGACTCTCGCCGCATCTTCATCGACGGACACGGCGCCGGGGCGATGGCGGCGCTGCTCTTCTGCGCGCGCTTCCCGGGCGCGCAGACCGGCGCGATCGTGCGCGGCCCGCCGCCGCAGCAGATCGACTTCGGCAACTGCATCGGCACCCCGGTGCTCTTCGTCGGCGCCGAGACCAAGGAGTTCAACGACGAGTGGACGGGCAAGGACGGCTTCGTGATCGAGCAGAAGGACGTTCTCGACGACGCCGCATTGCTCGCCTGGATGGCGGACCACCCCAAGCAGTTCGCCCCGAAGAAGCTGGTGATCGAGACTCAGGACCTGCGCTACGCCTCGAGCTTCTGGTTGCGCGTCACGGGCGAAGACCCGACCAAAGAGAAGCTCTCGCTCAAGATCAACGCCGTGGTCGACCCGGCCAAGAACGAGATCACCGTCGTGTCCAACGAGAAGGTGACGAGCTTCGAGATCTACCTGAACGACGAGGTGCTCGACCTGTCGAAGCCCGTGCGAGTGCTCCATCGATTGGTCGCCGACAAGAAGGCTGCCGACGAAGCCGAAGCGCCCAAGGAGACGGAGGCGCCGAAGGAGACCGTCCGCTTCGAAGGAACGGTGAAGCGCGTCCTCGAGCAGACGCTGCAGTGGGCCTGGTTCCGGCCGTTCTGCAACACCGGTGAGGTCTACGTGGCGATGATCTCGGTCGAGCTCGGCTGAGCGGTGCTGCTCGCCTACTGGCTCACCGCGTTCCTCTCCGGCGCCGGCGTCCTCGTGGTCGAGATGACCGCGACGCGTGCGCTCGCGCCGTGGTTCGGACAGGCGCAGTTCGTCTGGTGCAACGTCATCGGGCTGGTCCTGGCCGGCCTCGCGATCGGCAGCACGATTGGCGGCCGGCTTGCCGATCGCAAAGCGCGGCCGGCGGCCTGGCTCGGTGCACTGCTGCTGTGCGCTGCGGGGCTGATCGCCGCCGCCGCGTTCCTGCCCGGCCCGGTGGCGCGCGCTCTGCTGCCGGACGCGTTGCCCCTCGAAGCGGCTTACCCGTTCCTGCTGCGCGGTTCGTTCGTCGCAACGCTGCTCTGTTTCGTGCCGCCCGTGCTCCTGCTCGGCGCCGTGCCGCCGTTCCTGGTCCGATGCGCCGCGACGCGACTGGAGGACGTGGGGCGCAAGAGCGGCCTGCTCTATGGCAGCGCCACCACCGGCTCGATCGTCGGCTCGTTCGCGACGAGCTACTGGCTGGTGCCGACGTTCGGCACCCGGGGCACCCTGTTGCTCGCGGCCGGACTGGTCGCGTTGGCCTCGGTACCGGCCTGGTGGGCCGCGCGACGGCAGCAAGCGGCGCTCGCGGGCGCGCTGATCGGGGCGCTGGCGATCGCGAGCCTCTCGCTCGACGCCATCCGCTCGGCGACTCCGGGCGCAGCGCTCGGCGAGCTCGTCACCGCACGCGACAGTCGCTACCAGCACCTCGAAATCCGGCAGCGCAACGACCTCGACGGCGCACGCGTGCTCGCGATCGACGAAGGCCACGACTCGTTCCAATCGCTCACGCCGGTGAACGGAGTGCTGACCGGCGGCCTCTACTACGACTACTTCAACCTGCTGGCGCTCGACGCGATCCATGACGGCAAGCTCGCCGTCGCCGTGTTGGGCCTCGGAGCGGGGACGCACGCGCGCCAGCTGCTCGCGCTGGTCGGTCCGCGTTGCGATCTGCGGATCGAAGGAGTCGAGCTCGACCCGGAAGCCGTGGCGCTCGGCCGCACGCACCTCGGGCTCCCCGAAGATCCGCGCCTGGTGATCTGGACCGACCTCGACGCTCGCACCTTCGTCGACCACTCGCGCTCGCGCTTCGATCTCATCATCGTCGACTGCTACGCGCGCCAGTCGTTCGTGCCGTCCCACGTCGCGTCGCGCGAGTTCTTCGAGGCGCTGATCGAGCGGCTCGAACCGGGCGGCGTGGTTGCGCTGAATGCCTTCGGCTACGGCGCCGCCGATCGCGTGACGGAAGCGCTCGCAGGAACGCTCGCATCGCTCTTCGAGCACGGCGTCGTGGTCGCCACGCTGCCGCGCACCGCCAACCAGATCATCTGGGCGCGCAAGGGCGAACCCACGCGTCACCCGCGCGATTGGGACGTCGAAAGCTGGCCGGCGGAACTTGCGGCGCTCGCGCGACAGCTCACGGCACCGGGGCAGTTTTTCGTGCGGCGCGCCGCGGCGACCGATCGAGTCATCGACGACGACGGCGGCTGGTTCGATCGCGAGCAGGAGCTGCGCCTGTCGCAGAGGGCGCAGCGACTGCTCGCGGCGCAGACGGACTCGTCGCGATGAATCCGCGGGCCACGCACGAGCAGGCGCAGGACGCTGCCGTCCGCACGCTCGTCGAGAGCGCCGAAAACGAGGTCGCTGCGGGGGAGCTCGACGCGGCGATCGAGCGCTTGAACCATGCGCCTGCGGACGCCCTCGATGCGGGAACGTTTCGCGCCTTCCTCGAACGCCAGCGCGGCCACTTCGAGGCAAGCGAAAGGACGCTGACCCATTTGCTCGAGCGCCACGTCGACGAGCCGCAACTCCTGCTGCAGCGCGCCTACACCCGCTGGATGGCCGGCGACCTCGCGGCCGCTGCGGCCGACTTCGCGACCATCGAATCGCGCTCGAACGCGGACGCCGAGCCGCTGAGGATTCGCGCGCGCGCCGATGCCGACGGGCTCCGCTCGCAGCGGCTCGATCTCGACCCGGTGGCACGCCAGCTGACGATGCTCACGACGATCGAGTGGGGCAGCGTCTTGCTGCTCGCGGGCGCCGTGTGGTTGGGCTGGCGGGCCACTCGCGCCGGACGCTGACTGGCGGCGTCGACCCACGGCGCAACGGACGGGAGCCGGCTCGCTGGAAATGAACCGGCCCGCCCCGAGTCACGGGGCGGGCCGGTGAGGATCATTCAGGAACCGGAGTCGACTCTCAGAGGATGTCGAGGATCTCGGACAGCGCGTTCACCTTGGCACGGTAGTTCGCGTTGACCGAGAAGCACGCATTCCACGGCAGCGTCGTCTTCTCGGCGATGATGCCGAGCGCGACCGCCGCGAAACCGCGCTGGAGCGGCTGCTTCGACTTGTTGCGCAAGATGGCGAGCAGCGGATCGACCGCGCTGCGATCGCCGATCAGGCCGAGGGCCTGCGCCGCCGAGGACGACTCCGCCAGCGTCTCTGCCGACTGGAGGTACTCGATCAGCGTCTGCACCGCCGCCGTGTCGCCCATGAGGCCGAGCGACCGCGCCAGCTGCAGCTTGAACTTCTGCTCGAGGCCCTTGCTCGTGATGAGCTTGCGCAGCGTCTCCGCCTTCGAATTGACACGCATGAGGCCGAGGGAAACCGCGATGTAGCCCTTGAGCGGCTGATCGTTCGAGTCCTCGAACTTCGCCCACAGCTTCTCGCCGCCGAGCTTGTAGTCGAGCAAGCCGAGCCCGATGGCCATCGCGCCCTGATAGGAGGGGTTGCTGGTCTGCTCGAAGGCTTCGAGCAGCTTGGTCTGCGCCTGCGCCTTCACTTCGGGCGTGAGCTTCTCGTTGCGCGCATAGACCGCGAGGCCGAGTGCACCGAACGGCTGGTGCGTGATCTTCTTCGGCTGGGTCAGCTCGCGCAGGAAGAACTCGCGCAGCTTCGTGTGCGCATCCTCGTGCTTGGCGGGCTCGGCATCGCGCGCGCCGATCTGAGCGAGCGCCATGATCGAGAAGTGACGCGTCTGGTCATCGCTGCCCTTGGCGACCGCGTTCAGGAGCGCCTCGATCGACTCGGTGTCTTCGACGGTCGCAAGCATGCCGATGCAGATCGCGAGCGAACGGCGCAGGTCGTTGTCGGCCTTGTCGTCCTGGAACATCGGCACGATCTTCGGCGCGAGCACCAGGTGCGCCGCGGGGGATCCGGCGTCCGACTGACGATTCAGCCGGCCAAGCGCGATCGGAGCCTGCGCGCGAACGTAGATGTTCAGCGAGCGATCTTCCATCACGCCAAGCAGGAAGGAAGCGACCTCCTCATGACGCTCCCTCATCATCCCCAGCGCGAGGATCGAGAGGGCCTTGACGTCGAGCTTCGATGCCAACGTCTCGTCGGAGATGATCTTCTTCAGGTCGTCGATCGCGCCCGGCTCGCCGATCATTCCGAGCGAAGCGGCCGCGAACCCGCGGACCATGTCCTCGACGCCCGCCGACTGGCCGGTGAGCTGCCGTCCCTTGCTGGTGTCGTTCAGCAATTCGCGCAAGGTCTCGACCGCGCTCGGCGAACCGAGCACGCCCATGGCGAGCGTGGCGGCTTCGCGACCGGTCTTCTCCGAGTGTCCAAGCGCGCCCGTCAGCGTCTGCATCACGAGCTGCGCGTCTTCGAACCGCAGCGTGCGCCCGATGGCGAGGGCCGCGGAGTCGACGATGTCAGGATGCTTCTCGCCGAGCGCTTCGATGAACGCCGGAATCAGGTTGTCCTTGATCTCGCTCGCAGTCGGCCGGTTGGCGCTGACCGCTTCGATGAGCTTGGTACGGCCGGTGAGGAAGCCGCCGGTACCCGAAGAGACCGCGCCCTTCGCAAGGCGTGCCTTCAGGTCCAGGAACGGATCCTTGTTGTGCTCCCACCAGAACTCCCAGCGCTCGAATCCTTCGCCGCCGCCGCGCTTGCTGCCGATGCCGCCGGTGGACGGACGCATGCCAGCGCCCGCGCCGCCCGTCGGCCCGGTCGGAACGCCGCCGGTCGCGGGGCCCTTCTGGCCACCGGTGGTCGGAGCGCCAGGCCCGGGCGTACCGGGGCCACCGGGGTTGCCCGGTGGGGTCGTGTCACCGCCACCGCCAAGGTTCGGCGGGACGGTGTCGGTCGGCCCCTTGTAGTTGCCGCCATGCGCCCACACCGGGGCGCACGTGAGCAGCGCGATCGCTGCCGATAGGCCGGTCTTCAGCCAAGCCGTTGACATGGGAGTGGCTCTCCAAGAATCACGAGTGAGAAGCGAACCGGAACTTTCGGGAGAGAAGCCCCCGAGGTGCCGGGAGAACAAGGACGATCCAATCCTAAAGCAACCGCCATTCCACTTGAAACGGCGGCGCCCCCCGGAAAAAGCCCTGGGGGGCGCGTTGACCATGAGTCGAGGCCGTTTCGGTTACCGCGACGCTACGACTCGCGACCCGCTCAAGCGGCAACCCGGTGGGGGGGCGACGACCGGTGCCGACCGACCGAATCAGTCGTCGTCGGCGTCTTCCACCGGTTCGACGTACTTCGGCTCGCGCTCGGGCCGAGCCTCGACACGGTCCACGGGCGCGGACGGCAGCCGCGCCACCACGATCTTGATCTCTTTGACCTCAAGTGGATCGAAGTCGAGCGAGAACTCCTGCTCGACGTTGATCAGCTTGCCACTGCGCTTGATGGGGTTGAACAGCAGCGCCCCCTCGAGCGTGCGTCCGTCGACAAACTGCACCGCGACGCGATCGGCATCGCAGCCGGCGACGAGTTGCTCAAGGATATTCGGGGAGCGCTTCTTCCGCGACGTACGCGTCTCGCGCTCCTTGGCGGTGACGGCCAATCGACCCTCCTTTTTCGTCCCGATCACTAGAGCTTGGGCTTCAGGAGATGTTAGACACAGCCGGTAGAGCGCGCAAGAGGACGCCCTGCGTGGCGAGCGGCGGCAACCGACGCAACTCCAAACGCTGCGCCGCGTTACTCTCCTTGAGATCGACACCAGCACGACTGGTACCACTTCACTCCGGTCCTCGAAGCGCGCGGAATACTCACCTATGAGTGCGAATCCATCGGTCGGCGTCTGGCTCGTCGGCGCCGGAGGGACGCTCGCCACGACCGCCATCGTGGGAGCGCGCGCGATCGTGAACGGACTGGCGGGTCGAACGGCGCTGGTCAGCGACGCGCCGGAATTCGCGAGCCTCGGCCTCCCCGATCTCCCGCAACTCGTGTTCGGCGGACACGACATCCGCCCCGTTGCGCTGGCCGAGGCGGCCCGCCTGATCGGCCACGAGAATGGCTCCATTCGAAGCGAGTGGATCGACCGACTCGGCGACGAGCTCGCGGCGATCGATCGCGAGATCCGGCCCGGCCAGGCCCGCGGCGGTGGTGGGGCGATCGAGGCGATCGCCGACCCTACCCATCTCGTCCCATCGGAAACCGGCCGGACGTGCATCGAGACTCTCGCGTCGCACCTTCGCGATTTTCGCAATCGGCGCGGACTCTCGGCACTTGTCGTCGTGAACGTCGCCTCGACCGAACCGCCACCGACCAACCCGGAGGTCATGTCCGACCTCGATCGACTCGATCGCGCGCTCGACCAGCTGCCCGCCTCGGCGTTTCGTCCCGGCGTGCTGTACGCCTACGCCGCGATGGCGAGCGGTGCGGCGTTCATCAATTTCACGGCCTCACCGTCGTGCCTCTGCGGAGCGATCGAGGAGCTCGCCGCGAGGCGCGGACTTCCCTACATGGGGAACGACGGCAAAACCGGCGAAACGCTGGTGAAATCGGGCTTGGCGCCCATGTTCCGTGCGCGCCAGCTCGAGGTGATGTCGTGGGTGGGCTACAACATCCTCGGCAACCGCGACGGCCAGGTGTTGGCCGAGGGCGAGAACAAAAGTTCGAAGATCGCCACCAAGGACAGCGTCCTCGCCAGCATCCTCGGCCAGCCGGTACGCACGCGCGTGGGCATCGACTACGTCGAATCGCTCGGCGACAGCAAGGTGGCCTGGGACTACATCCATTTCCGCGGGTTCCTCGGCCACCCGATGGCGATGCAGTTCACCTGGCAAGGCTGCGACTCGATCCTGGCGGCACCGCTCGTCCTCGACCTCGCGCGCTTCGCCGCCGGAGCGTTGGCGCGTGGCGAGAGCGGACCGATGACGCAACTCGCATCGTTCTTCAAGAACCCGATGCACGCGCACGAGCACGACCTGTATCGCCAGCTCGCTCGACTTCACGACTACACGGCCGCACGCCAGTCGAAGCCGGCGCGAAATCCGTAGCGAAGTCGGCCGGGCCGCCTCGCAAAGGCGCGTTTCGAACGTCGAGGACGAGTTCGGGCCAACAGGTCCAGCTGCTCCCCAGGCTAATGTCATCAGAACATTTATTATCAGACGTTAAGTCCATGATGATCGAGAGCCCCAGCCCGCCCGTCCGCAGCCACCCCATGAGTAGTCACCCGATCAAATTACATACTTTGTCCTAGTTGCGCAGGTTGGCCACAACTTCAATACTTCTCTTCCACGGGGAAGGGATCGGTTGGAAGGCGCGTGCACGGCGGTCGCGCATTCACGGACGAAGCGAATGGCCGCCCATCGCACCGATCAAGGTCAAGCCGCCTGCGGCTTGCGTCCAATTTCCACGGACGAGCAGGCGCTGCTCGCTCGAAGTTGTCCGGATCTCGATTCCGGCCAAACCGTCGGCGACGCGTCGATCGCGCTCCTTGAGCGGCTGCGCGTGCGCGACGACCCGGACCTTTTGCTGCTGTTCTGCCAGCTCAATCGCCGCGAAGTCGCGGACGAGCTGCGTCGTATCGCCGATGAACAAGCGCTGCCTGCGAGCATCGAGCCGCTCACGGCTGAAGTGCTCGCCGAGACGCTCGATGCCGTGCGCTCGATCGCATCGCGTTCCATCGAACGCGAGTACCAGTCGATCCACCGTCGCTGCCGCCGCGTGATGATCGCGTTCACCGACGAGTGCCGAGGTTTCGTTCCGATCCTCAACGAGCACGAGGCGCCGGAGCTGCTCGTCGAGGCGCTCGCCGAACGCATTGAGCTTCCTGAATCGCTCCTGGCATTCGCGCGCAGCGACATCTCGGCCGCCGCGGCGCGCGTCGTCGCCGCGCAGACGCTGCTGCAGCTATCCCGGCACGACCGCTCGATGCTTCTGGAGGATTGCGCGCCCCATCACGCACCCGAGACCTCGCCGCAGTCGCCTTCGGTCGCACATCTTCTTTCGCATGCGAGCGCGGTGGAGCGATATCGACTCGAGATCGACCATTCGATGGCGTGGGCGCAGGCCTGCCTGCGTCGACCGGCGCTCACGCACGGAAGGAGCCAACCATGAGCGTTGCGACCCACGTCACCACGATGCTCGAACAGCGTTCAGCCCATCGACTGACTCGCGTCGCGGTCGAGTTGCTGCAGCTCGACGCCGGCTTTCGGAACGCGTTTCCGTGCGAACGGCGGTCGAACTCGGTCGAATCGGCGTCGCTCGAGTCGCGCATCCATGACTGCCTGGCCGATCCGCACCTTCGGCACGGGTTGCCGCCCCACCTGCGTTCGCGCCTCGAAGCGCTGCTCGCGCCCTGCGCCAGGAACGACCACCTCCCGACGACGCCCTCGCGCGCCGCGCTGGCGCGCGATCTCCTCCGCGCAGCGGCACAGATGAGTGATCACGCCTCGTCGGCTCATCTCGCGATGGCCCAGCTCGATTGGTTGGAAGGACACAACGACGCCGCCGATCGAGGATTCGCCCAGGCGTTCGCATCGGCTCGGGCGCGCGGCGCGGCGGCGCGGGCGCTGCTGCATCGAGCCATCCTTCAAGCGGACGACGCGCGCGTCGAGGACGCCGTGCAATTGCTGGAGCGCGCCACCTCGCTCGATCCGCGGCAGCTCGCCTCACATTGGACGTGCGCCGTCTACGCGATGTCGCTGCGTCGACCGGCGCTTGCCGAGTTCCATTTCCGTGCAGCGCTGCAGGTCGGCGCACCCCACGACGTGCGCCGGCGGGCCCTCGCGCTCGAAGGCCAGCTCCTCGCTCTCGCGGATCGCGGCGTCGGCGCCCCGGCGCGAGCGCGCCAGATCGCGGCGCGAATGCTGACTCAAACCACCGTTCTCCTTTCCTCTGGAGTTGTCGCTTGAAGCCTCCGCGAAACTGGCGATGGCTCCTTGGTGCCGCCCTCGCCTCGGCGCTTGGTCTTTGCATCCTGGAGGCGGCGGCACGCGCCGGCGGCGGCACCGCGGCCACCGCAACGCGTGGCGGTCCGCAGACGGGAACGGGAACGACGGACGTGACTCGCGGGGCGCTCCCGCCACCACCGCCCGCACCAGCCATCGTCCCGCCCCCGCCCGTCCAACCCGCACAGTGAGTACACGCAGGAGCGGACATGAATGGCTGCAGCGCGCAGCGGTCGCGATCGCAACGCTCGCGTTGTGGTTCGCCGTCCGTGGCTTGCTCAATGACCGAGAGCGCGCTGATGGCGACGGTAGCCGACTGCCGGCGCTGCGCGACGTTGCGAGTGAGCCTGCGGCACCGGACGAGTTCGCCACCGAGATCGCAGGGGCGCGGGGCGACGCCAACTCCGCGCCCGACTCGAGTTCAAGCTCGGGCGCGATTCGAAGTCTGGAGGCGAGCCCCCCAGCTGCGCCCGAAGCGGGGAGCGGCGCAAGGCACCGCCTCCTCGTCGAGTTCGTCCGCGGACCATCGACTCGAGCAGTTCGAGACGCGTCGGCGGCGCCTCCACCCGACCACGTGCTGGAGCACCGTAAAGCGGCGAACCTCGGCGCGCGCAGCGCTGCGAATGTGGAGTCGGCCCGCCATCGACTCGATGAACATGTCGCTCCGTTCACGATCGAGGTCGCTGTCGGCGACGAACTGTGGCTTCGCGGCGCCGATCTTCTGACGCAACACGTCGAGATCGATGGTGTCATCGTCGCGCGCGGTCGTCTTGCCCTGCCCCTCGTCGCGCGCGCGACTCTCCGCGGACAAGTGCGCGAGCTCGATGAGCCGCGGCGACCGCTGCCAGCGAAGCTCGTGGTTCGTTCGGAGCGTTCGCCCGACCAGGAGCTTCGGTGCGCGGTCGACGGCGCCTTCTCGTTGCGCCCGGACTTTCCGCCACCCTGGTCGGTCGAATGCGAATCCACGGGTTACTGTCCAAGCGAGCGAACCGCGGTCGACGATCGCCTCCCGTTGCAGCTCGAGCTCGCACGGCCGATCGAGCTTTGCGGCCGAGTGGTGACCGCCGACGACCGACCGATCGTCGGCGCGTCGATCCGCTGCGGCCGTCTCGGAGTGCTGCCGGTCGACGAACGCGAGGTGTCGCGCAGCGACGCGGACGGTTTCTTCACCGCCGCCGAGATCCCGCTCGCGGCGGTGGTCCTCTCGGTCCAATGCGACGGCTTCGCCGCCACGCGGCGCGAAGTCGAGCCCGACGAGTTGCGCGCCGGGACCTTCTTGATCCGGCTCGACCACGAGTCACGCTTCAACGGGCGAGTCGTTGATGCCGAGACCCGGCCCATCGCAGGGGCCGAAGTCATCGTCGGCTCATTGACCGACCATCTCGTGGTCGGCTGGGTCATGAGCGACGAACGCGGGAACTTCGCGTTGCCGTGGACCGCCGATGGCCGCCTCTACCACGTCGAGGTGCGCGCACCAGGTTTCGCTCCACTCGATGCCGGCCCCTACCGCGCCCCGGCCGACTCGCTGCTGCTCCCGTTGGAGCGGCTCGCCGATCTCGCCGTTCGGATCGTCGATCCGATCGGCGCGCCGATCGCCGGCGCACGGGTCATCGCAATCCCGCTGCACGCGATCCGTGAGCACGAGTCGATCGACTGGAACCAGTCGGCACCGCGCGCCACCGTCACCGACGCGAGCGGGCAGGCGACGTGCTGTGACCTCGCGCCGATCCCCCATCGCGTGCTGATCGCGGCGCAGGGCTTCGACGCTGCCGCGTTCGAGCGACGTCCCGGCTCGGCGGAAGGTACGGGCGGGCTCGACACGATCGTGCTGCGACGTGCGACCCCTCGCCGCGTGCAGCTCGTCGATGGCAACTCGCTCCCCATCGCCGGTGTCATCGCTCGGCCAGCCGTTCCCGCCGCGCACGGTCGCTGGCTCCCCCATCCGCTCGCCGCGCCCGCGATCAGCGATCGCGACGGAATGTTCCGACTCGAGGTCCCCGTCGACAGCGACTCGAGCTGGATCTGCGAGCGCGGGAGCGACCCGCCAGTCCGCTTCGAATTGCCTCCACCGACCGAAGACGCTGTCTGGCGCTGGCCGCGCGTCGGTTCGATCTCCGTGACGCTCGACGACGCGCTGGCCCGCCGCGCAACCGCGCTTCATCTGCTGATCGACGGCGCGGACGGCGCCGAGCTGGCGCTGAGATTCTCGTCCGACGCGCACATCGTCATCCCCCAGTGGCCGGTCGGATGCGTGCGACTGCGGCTCCTGGACGAGTGGCTCTCCTCGACCTGGCACAACTACGCCGCTCAGGAGCGCGTCGTCACGGTGGAGGCCGGAACGGTCGTCGAGGTGCCATTCGCGTCGGCGTCGGCCAGCCGCGTCGAGGGCCGAATCGGGCCGTCGCTACGCGTGGCGTCGGGGAATGCTCGCGTCGTCGCGCGCCGCGTCGACTCGGACGCACGCGCGGACTGGCGCTGCGCCTCGGTCGAGCTCGACGGCCGCTTCGTGCTGCTTGGAATGGAACCCGGTAGCTGGGAGATCACGGCGTTTGCGACGACCGCGAATCGGCTGCTGCTGGCATCGAAGGTCGCGCGCGTCGTAAGCGGCGTGGAGATGCCCCCGATGGAGCTCGACGCCGGCGCCGACATCAGCTCCATTCAGCTGCGCGACATGGCCTCCTCCGCTCCCGTCGCGGCAGGAACGATCGAGCTCCACTGTGGGGATGGGCCGCCCTTCGCCCGCATCGAGACCTCGGACGCCGGGCTCTTCGAGTGTTGCGGCACACCCGCGCCGAATGGCTGGTGGCTGCAGGCCGACGCCGATGGTCATCTGCGGACACGCGTCGATGCATCGGTCGGCATCGCGCGCGGCAGCGGCTTCGTCGACCTGCAGCGCCCGTGCGCGCTGCGCCTGACGTTCGCTCGGAGCGACGGTGCGACGCTGTCCGGGACGGTGCGCGTCCATCCGTCGGAGAGCGCGCCGTTCGAAGTCCCGATCCAGCCGGTGGTCACGCTGCCGGCGCTGCACCCTGGCCCGATCGACCTCGAGGTCGACGACGGAACGCAGTCGCAGCAGTGGCGCGGAGAACTCGTCGGTGGCGCGACGACGAACCACGAGTTCCTGCTCGGCGACCTCGCGAATGGCGCGCGCGCGGCGTTGCCGCCGCGATCTCGTTTCGACTGATGGCTGGAACGCGGGCGGAGGCGACGCCGCTCGTCATGTGACGCGCAGCGTCGCCTCCGATCCGCGGTTCGCTCATTCCATCGACGAGACGGCGGCGACGAGGCAGCCCTGCGAGACGGAGTTGAGCGGCTCCTTGCCCAGCCGCACGCCCTTGATGGCGATCGGGAACTTGATCTTCTGCACCTCTTCGCGGAACACCTCGATGAAGCCGTGGATCATCGACGTGCCACCGGCGCAGACGATCTCGACCGGATCGGTGAAGCTCGGCAGGTCACGCCCCATGTTGAGGCGGTTGCGGATGTTCTGGAGCGTGTAGGAGATGAGGTTGCGGTAGTAGATCGCGATCGCTTCCTGCTCGCGTCCCTTCGGCGAGCGGATGTCCATGCCGCTCTCCTTGATGTACGTCACCTTCGAGGACGGCAGGCCCAGCACCTTCGAGGCGTTGTCGTCGATCCAGTCGCCGCCGCGCGCCACCGAGAAGGTGAGCGCCGGGATCGTCTTGTAGGCGACGCAGACGTTGACCATGCCGCCGCCGAAGCTGATGCCGATGCCGGTGAAATCCTCGGCTGCGAGCTCGGCGAACGTCACCGCGTGGCCCTCGTTCATCGGCGTGGCGTTGTAGCCCAGCTTCTGGAGCATCCCGGCGAAGAGGCCCTGGTGGTAGACGATGTTGTTCTCCTTGTCGACCGACTCGGCCGGCACGGAGAAGAAGCACGGCTCGTTCGGCTGCGCCGGGTCACCGAGCACCTTCTTGATGATCATCTGCATCATCGGGAGCGCCTCCTTCTCCAGCGAGGAGATGAGGCCGTCCTTCATCGGTCGGCGCGTCGGCCGGCCGAAGACGTTGGCGAGCTCGAAGGCGGAACCGCCGAGCACGATCAGCGAATTCTCGTGCACCACGTAGGGGACGTTCAGCCGAGTCAGCATCGAGCGGCTGTGCACGTCACCTTGGATGTCGAGGAAGGCGTTGCGCTCGCAGCGGACGACGATGCCGCCCTTCTGGTCGCGCACCGCGGCGAGGATGTTCGCCGTGCCGATGTCGAGGCCTTTGCCCGCCATCTTGGCGACGCTCGACGGGCGCTCTGCGACGCCGGTGGTGCCGACCGCCGGACGCGTGCCGTTCTCGTGGTTGCCTTGATCTGCGCTACCCATGTCGCGTTCCTGCCTCGTCAGTGTTTGAAGGGACTAAGGACCCACTCCGATCGGCATGCAAAGGGCTCGACCTCAAGTGCCGCCCTTGCTTCCGCGTAGGGACTTCATGCGAGCCAGCGCATCGGAGACGTCGCTGGCCTTGCGCTCCTTGGCTTCGACGGCGTCGAGGTTGCCCTCGAGCTCTGGGATCGACTGGAACAGTCCGGACAGCTCCGCCTGAGACTCTTCCGCCGCGCTCGAGACGCCGACCTTGCGGCCGATGCGCTCGATCTGCGAGGCGAGCTCGGCCCCGAGCGACTGGATGCTCTTCTCGAGCGCCCCGTTCGCGGCCGGCGCCACCGGCGGCGCGGCGATCGCGACCGGCGCCGGCGGACGGGCGATCTCCTTGCGCAGCGATCGGAGCTCCTCGAGCAGATCCTGCGGCGAACCGGCCTGCGAGCGCTGGCGAAGCACGCGCAGCTCCGCGTCGAGTTCGGCCTGCCGCGCGAGCGCCTCGGAGAGCTGAGTGTCGCGCTGCGACAACCGCTGCTCGAGCGCCTGCATCTCGACGGCGTCCTGCTCGAGCCGTGCTTTCAGTTCCTCGAAGTTGCGCTGAGCTGTGCCTTGCTGCTGCTGCATCTCGGTGCGCAGCATGTCGCGGAAGATGGCCGTCGAATCCGTGAGGAGTTCCTGGCGCTCGGCCGGATTCTCGGGAACGCCGCGGCGCGCGAGTGCGCGATCGACCGCCTTCTCGATCAGCTCGAGGATCTGGCTCGAACGGATCACGCGGACCTGGTCGAGGCCCTTCTTCTTGAGTTCGTCGATGGTGGTCCGTGTCGAGCGTGATTGCAGCTCGCTGCGGACGTCGCTGAACGAGTCGGTCGCCATTTCCAGTGCGCTCCCCTACCGAAGGGGATCCATCGAC
Source organism: Planctomycetota bacterium (assembly GCA_031409275.1). Classification (GTDB taxonomy): domain Bacteria; phylum Planctomycetota; class B15-G4; order B15-G4; family SIAN01; genus SIAN01. Next base: position 97,222 of record JANNXA010000022.1, on the reverse strand, counting down.
GCGGCGCGCTCATGACTTGAAGTCGATTTCGGGAGGCAACCGGCGCCGGCGCCTGTTCGCGATGCCGTTCGTCCGGTCGTCGCACTGCTTCAGGAGCTCTTTTCCGACCGTTTTCGGTCATTCCCTCGATTGCGGTCGCTCCATCGCCGCCCCTACAATCTGCCGCCTGAATCGCGGTCGTCTGACCGGGCGGGATTGCGAGGGGAAGCTCGGCAATGTCCTGGGTCGACTCCATTCCGTTGCCGGCCCTGCGCCTTGGCGCAGATGGCCTCGTTGTCGAAGCCAACCGACTCGCGCTGAAGCTCCTCGATCGCTCCGCCTCCGAGATCGTCGGCAAGTCGATCGAGCACGGCACGCACGGACGACTCCTCCGCCCGACGACGTCCATCCCGCTCGCCGACGGGGTTCTGCTCCTCTACTCCGACCAGAGTCTCGTCGAGCGGTTGCAGCAGCAGGTCTACCACCTGTCTCGTCTCGCCTCCGCGGGGCGCCTCGTCGCCGTCGTCGTCCACGAGATCAACAACGCGCTGTCGGGAATCGTCGGCTACGCGCAGTTCCTGCTGGCGCAGCCGCTCGCCGACGATGCGCGACGTGACCTGCAGCGCATCCACGAGGAGGCGCTCCGAACCGCGCGCGTCGCGCAGAATCTGCTGCGTTTCAGTCGCAGCGGTCGCGGCGAACGGGTCGTGGTTCGCATGGATGAGCTGTTGTTGCGCTGCGTCGAACTCAAGCGGCGCGACTTCGCATTGCGCTCGATCAAGCTCGAGCTCGACATCGCGCCGAGCCTGCCGCCGTTCGAGGCCGACGATGCGCTCCTCTCGCAGGTCTTCATCAACCTGCTCACCAATGCCCAGCAGGGCATCAGCTCGATGAAGGACCACGGCAACGTCGTCGTGAAGGCCCGCTCCACTCGCCGGCGGATCGTCATCGACGTCAGCGACGATGGCCCGGGCATTCCGGAGCAGATCCGCGAACGCATCTTCGACCCGTTCTTCACCTCGCGCAGCGACGGCTCGGGGACGGGACTCGGGTTGACGCTGTGCCGCGAGATCCTGCACGACCACGGCGGCGAGATCCGGGCGGCACGGCGCCGGCCACCGGGCGCCTCGATGCGGGTGTCACTTCCGGTCACGGCCGGCGTGACCCTTCCCGAGCGTCCGCCGGCGCCGCCGCCGCCGCCCGAGATGATCGAGAATCGCCGCGTCGTCGTGGTGGAGGACGAGCCGGCGTTGCGCGAGGTGATCACGCGCACGTTTTCTGGTCACGGCAACCACGTCATCACCTTCGAGCACGGCGAAGACGCGCTCTCCTACCTCGCCGGCGAGCCGGTCGACGTCGTCGTGAGCGACATCCACCGTCCCGGGCTCGACGGCATGCAGCTCTACGAGCAGCTCGCGCGCACGCGCCCGGCGCTCTTGCGACGCTTCATCTTCGTGACGGGCGACGCGCTCGGCGAGGAGACCGCCGCCTTCCTGCGTCGCTCACGCGCGGCAGTCCTTCGCAAGCCGCTCGAGCTCGATCAGCTCGTCCGCGCCGCACGCTCGATCGTGGATCGCGCCTCCGAACAGGGCGAGCTCTTTCGCGCCGCCCCCGCCGGCGGCAGCTGATCCTCGGGAGCTGATCCGGCTGCGGACCGGGTCGCGCCGATCATTCGACCCAGTCGGCCAGGAAGAGGTTGGTATCGCGCGGCTGCGCGCCGTGGCGATTCGCGGCCCACACGAGCTGCTTGCCGTTCGGGCTGAACATCGGGAAGCCGTCGAACTGCTCGTCGTAGGTGATGCGCTCCAGCCCGCTGCCGTCGACGCGCACCATGTAGAGGTCGAAGTTGCGGTTCTTCGGGTTCGGGTCGTGGAGGTTCGAGGAGAAGACCACGCGCTCCCCGTCCGGCAACATGAACGGCGCCCAGTTCGACGCGACGTTGGCGAAGAAGGTGCGCTTGTTGCCGCCGTCGGCATCCATGATCCGCAGCTCGAGCGGGCCCGGCCGCCACATCCCGAGTTCCATCATGTCGCGGTAGCCCTTCTGCTCTTCGGGCGTCGTGGGCGTGAAACCGCGGTAGACGATGCGCTTGCCGTCGGGCGTGAAGAAGGCGCCGCCGTCATAGCCGAGCTCGTGCGTCAGGCGCGTGACGTCGCTGCCGTCGATGCGCATCTTGTAGAGATCGAGGTCGCCGTCGCGCATCGAGGTGAAGACGATCCACTTCCCATCGTTCGAAATCGTGCCTTCGGCGTCGTACCCCGGCGTCGCGGTGAGACGACGGACGTCGCGGCCATCGCGGTCCGCCTCGAAGAGGTCGAAGCCGGCGTTGAACTTCCAGACGTAGCCGTACTTCTGGTAGTCGGGCGGCGCCGGCGGCGTCGGCGAATCGGCGTGCGTCGACGCGTAGATGATCCGCTTGGCGCCAGGCAGGAAATAGCCGCAGGTCGTCTTGCCGAGACCCGAACTCACCAGGCGCAGATGTCCCGCGGCGAGATCCATGGTGAACATCTGGTCGGCCGCAAGATCGCCTCGCGTCGACTGGAAGATGAACTCGGTCCCATCGAACGAGAAGTAGCACTCCGCGTTCTGACCGGCGAAGGTCAGCTGACGCACGTTCTTGAGGTGCGTCTCCTTCGGGTGCGCCTCGACCGGCTTCGCTGGACCCTGGTCGTACTTCGCCATCAGATCGCGAGCCTGCGTGGCGTCGGCGGCGTGAATCTCGCTCAGCGGGCAAGGCCCGAGCGGACACTCATTCGAGCTGCCGCAAGCCGAGAGCAGCAGCGCAGTGGCGGCGATCGCGAGCGACGACGTAGCAGCGGGAAGACGCACGATGAACGTTCTCCAAGAGTCGAAGGGACCTCGTTTTACACTGAGTCAGCGATCGGAAGATCAAGCTCCGCGACGACCGCGTCGCCGTCCGACCGCGTCGAGAGTGCGCCTCGCGCCGCGACTGCAAGCTCGCGCGCCCGCCGCCATTCGGGTTCGTCCCCCGCCGGCAACGCCGAAGGCGCGCAGCGCATGGTGATGCGAACCGAACCGGCCGCTGCTTTTCCACTCAACGCGAAGGCGACGCCCGGGCGGCCTCGCACCGGCAGCAGCGGCAGCATCACGCAAAGCAGCGCGAGGCCGGCAGCCTCGGAATCGAGGGCGCGCCGCCCGACTTCAGCGTCCCGCTCGACCTTGATCCCGCGCCCCTTGCCAACGAGCTGGACGATGCGCTCGACCGATTCGAGGACGAACGCCAGGTCGCGCACCGGCGCACCGGCTTCGCCATCGTCGGGGCCGAGCCGTCGGATCCATCCGACGAGCTCCTCCATTCGGCTGAGCTGCTGGTCGATCATCCCGCCGACTCGATCGGAGAGCGAAATACCCGCCTTCAACAACTGCCGCACACCGGCCATGACGGTGAGGACGTTGTTCGTCTCATGGAGGATCGCAGAGCCGAGGAACCCGAACACCGCGCGACGCGCGCGTTCGTGCGCCACTCCGCTCGCTTCCGCTTCGCGCCCCATCCAGCGGCCTCCTGTTTCAATCGCCGTCCATTGGCCGGTTCGATGCTTTGCATCCCGGGTGCGCCGGCGTAGGGTATCGCGGCCTTGCGGAGAGCGAGCCCAAGATGATCGAAGTCGAGGATCTAACCAAGGAGTACGCGGCCTCCCGGCGGACCGCCGCCAAGCGAGCGGTCGACGGCGTCCGTTTCCGCTGCGATCCGGCGAAGGTGTACGCGTTGCTCGGCCCCAACGGCGCGGGCAAGACGTCGACGCTTCGCATGATCGCGACCACGCTCGAGCCGACGTCGGGAACGCTTCGCGTCTGCGGCCACGGCCTTGACGCTCCGGAGCGCATCCGTGCTTCGATCGGATTCCTTACGGGAAACACCGCACCGTACGGGAGGCTCACGGCGCGCGAGGTCGTGACCTACTTCGCGCGACTTTTCTCCGTTCCCGAAGCGGCCATTCCCGTGCGCATCACGCAGCTCGCCGCGCGCCTGCAGATGGAGGAGTTCCTCGATCGCCGCTGCGACAAGCTCTCGATGGGTCAGAAACAGAAGGTCGGCATCGCGCGCACCATCGTGCACGATCCGCCGGTGCTGATCCTCGATGAGCCGACGGCGGGCCTCGACGTCCTCGCGGCCCGCGCCATCATCGAGCTGATCCGCGGTTGCCGCAGCGATGGCAAGACCGTGCTCTTCTCGACTCACGTGATGTCGGAGGCTGCCAAGCTGGCCGATCGCGTCGGTGTCATGCTCGACGGCCGGCTCGTCGCCGAAGGGACGCCAGCGGAGCTGCTCGCTCGCACCGGCACACCCGACCTCGAGGAAGCATTCCTCGCGATCGTCGCCGAACGCGAGCGAAAAGCTCCCTGAAGCGCGATCGAGCAGGCGCGCGCGACGAAGGCGGTGGTCAGCCGCCAGCCTTCTTGGCAGCAGGCACCGTCGCTGCAGTCGCCGCCGCCTGAAGCGCCGCGGCTGCCGCGATCTCGGCCCGCGCTCGCGCGAGCACCTGAGCGTCGGTCAGGGACTCGAGCTCGGCAGGGTCGAGCGGGGTCACGGTCGCCGACGTCTCGTCCAGCGAAGCGCGCGCCCAGGCAAGGAGCTCCGGATCGACGGCACGGCGACCTTCGCGGGCCGTGTTCACCAGAATCGCGCGTGCGAATTCGTCGAATCGCACGAGGCCGTCGCGCTCTTCATCGAGCGAGCGGAACAAGGCCAATGGCGCAGCGGTCACGTCGCGCCACTCCAGGAACGACACCGCCTGGTCCTTCGAGATGTCGAGTCGCTCGAACCACTCGCGCAGCCGAGCCGCGTCGAGCGGCGCGCTGGCTAGGTCGACCGGCGCCCCGTCGAGCAGTTCGGCAACCTGACTGAGATCGGGGTCGGGGAGGTCATCGAGGAGTCGGCCATCGCTCGCGCCCAACGCCGAGCTCAAGTCAGAGCTGAGCAGCAGCTCGACCAGGACGTCGGCCTCGCGCTCGCTGATGGGCCCACGCTCGAGCGCTTGGAGTACGACGGCCGGCAAGCGCGATCCGCCGGGACCGAAGTGCAACGGACCGGCCGCCGACGACAACGAGGATCCTCCGGCACCGGCCAGGAGCGACGCGAACGCCGACGCCGCACCGGCCGGAACGGCGGCACCAGCCGGAGCCAGAAACGTCGCTGCCGAGTTTGGCGTGCCACGCCGCTGCGCCGGAGTGGCGACCCGCGGTTTCGCGAACAGGCTGTTCGAGGCGACACGGATCGTCGAGCGCAACAAAGCCGCTCCACGCGGGGCCGCGACCGTCGCGCTCGGCGTGCTCTGGGCGACGGCGATGGGCGGCGGGGTCGCGGCACCGGCCGAGGCGGTCGCTTGCGGAACGAGCGAGAGCGAGGCCAATAGAGCTGCAAGCATCGGCATCGGCGACAGCTCCTACTTCCCGGTGAACTCAGCTTCCTCGTCGACTCAGCCGAGCGTTCGGCAGAAGGCTACGGATCGGAGCGCACGCTCGACACGTCGACCTCTGACGTCGACTGTTCGACGGGCCTCCGCGCAGCCGCCAGCGGAACGACGGAAGATCTTTCGCCAACGGTGGCGGCGCCGAAGTAGCCGCAATGGTGCGCGCGACCGGCGCAGCCGTTGGTGGGCGGTACAGGATTTGAACCTGTGACTCCTACCGTGTGAGGATAGTACTCTACCGCTGAGTTAACCGCCCATGAGGGGGGCCGACTCTAGGTCGTCGCGCGGCCGTCCGCAAGCATTCGCTCCAGCGCGCCCCACTCGCTCCGCCTCACGTCCGCGACGACATGTACGAGCGTTCGCGTTGTCGATCGCGAACGTGGCCCGCCACTCCGCGCGACTCGATGCGTTGGTGCCGAGGGAGGGACTTGAACCCTCACGTCCTTGCGGACAGTGGATTTTGAGTCCACCGCGTCTGCCGTTCCGCCACCCCGGCACGTGACCCGCCGCACGCGAAGCGCGGCTTTGGGGCAACGCTTGTAGCAGACGCGGCCGCCCTGAAGAAGCCGGCGCGTTCGCTTCCCCGACGATCGGGAAGGTGTGCCTGAATCGCCGGCGATCCGCCGGGCGAAGCACCGGCACTCCCGGCGCCAGCCGAGCGCCCCCGTCGTTTGCGTTGGCGACTCGTTGCAGCGCCCCGCGGGCGTCGCAGGCACGACAGGGAGGGCATCGGGTGGTCGAAGCGCAGCGAGCGACGGTCGATGGAAACGAGGCGGTCGCCTCGGTCGCCTACCGGACCAACGAGGTGATCGCGGTCTACCCGATCACCCCCTCCTCGACGATGGGCGAGCTCGCTGACGAATGGTCCGCGAAGTCACGTCGCAACCTCTGGGGCAGCATCCCGCAGGTCGTCGAGATGCAGTCGGAGGCGGGCGCTGCCGGCGCCATTCACGGCGCGCTGCAAGCCGGTGCGCTGGCGACGACGTTCACCGCGTCGCAAGGCCTGCTGCTGATGATCCCGAACCTCTACAAGATCGCGGGCGAGCTCACCGCCTGCTGCATCCATGTCGCCGCGCGCACCGTCGCGACCCACGCGCTCTCGATCTTCGGCGACCACTCCGACGTGATGGCGTGCCGCGCGACCGGCTTCGCGATGCTCTCGTCCGGCTCGGTCCAGGAGGCGCACGACTTCGCCTGCATCGCCCAGGCCGCGACGTTCGAAGCGCGAGTGCCGTTCCTCCACTTCTTCGATGGGTTTCGCACCTCGCACGAGGTGACCAAGATCGCACTCCTCTCCGACGATGATCTGCGTGCGCTGCTGCCCGACGGCGCGATCGCTGCGCACCGCGCGCGCGGCCTCACTCCCGATCGTCCGGTGGTGCGCGGGACGGCGCAGAACCCCGACACCTTCTTCCAGGCGCGCGAAGCCGCGAACCCCTTTCACGACGCCGTCCCGGCGATCGTCGAGCAGCAGATGGCGCGCTTCGCCGAACGCACCGGCCGGCGCTACCTCCCCTACGAGTACTTCGGCGCACCGGACGCGCAGCGCGTGGTGGTGCTGATGGGGTCGGGCGCACAGACGGCGCGCGCGACCGTCGAAGCGCTCTGCGCCAATGGCGAAAAGGTGGGAGTGCTCGTCGTTCGGCTGTTCCGCCCCTTCGCGGCCGCGCGGTTCGTTGCCGCGATTCCGGCCAGCGTGAAGTCGCTCATCGTCCTCGATCGCACCAAGGAGCCCGGAAGCGTCGGCGACCCGCTCTACCTCGACGTGATCGCCGCGCTGTCCGAGCGACCCGCGGGTGCGCCGACGGTACGGGTGATCGGTGGCCGCTACGGACTGTCGAGCAAGGAGTTCACTCCGGCGATGGTGAAGGCGTGCCTCGATGAGGCCGCGCGAATGGAGCCGAAGAACCACTTCACGGTCGGCATCGTCGACGACGTGACCCAGCGCTCGCTCGACATCGATCCTGAATTCGAGCTCGACGAGAGCGACGTCGTGCGCTGCGTCTTCCACGGGCTCGGCGCGGATGGGACGGTCGGCGCGAACAAGGGCACGATCAAGATCGTCGGCGACCACAGCGACCGCGAAGTGCAGGGCTACTTCGTCTACGACTCGAAGAAGTCGGGCGCTCGCACCGTCTCGCACCTGCGCTTCTCCCGGCGACCGATCCGCACGGCCTGCCTCATCCGGCGCGCTGGATTCGTCGCCTGCCACCAGTTCCACTTCCTGGACCGCGTCGACGTCCTCGCCACCGCCGAGCTCGGAGCGACGTTCCTGCTGAACTCGCCGTATGGCGCCGAAGAGGTCTTCGAACGGCTGCCGCGCGAGGTCCAAGAACAGCTGATCGAGAAGCGCCTAGATTTTTACGTCGTCGACGCCCACAAGATCGCCCGCGAAGCGGGAATCGACGGTCGCATCAATACGCCGATGCAGGTCTGCTTCTTCCACCTCACCGGACTCATGCCGATCGACGAAGCGATCGCGGCGATCGAGCAGGACATCGCCAAGAGCTACGGGAAGAAGGGCGACGAGATCGTGCGCCGGAACGTCGTCGCGGCGCGCGCCGCGCTGGCCCACTTGCAGCAGGTGCGGCTGCCGGAGCGGGCGACGGCGCATCGTTGGCGTCCGCCCGTGGTGCCGGAACACGCTCCCGACTTCGTGCAGCGCGTCACCGCGATGATGCTCGCCGATCAAGGCGACCTGCTTCCCGTCAGCGCCTTTCCGCCCGACGGCACCTGGCCGAGCGGCACCGCGCGCTTCGAGAAGCGCGACATCGCGACGGCAGTTCCGGTGTGGGATCCGGCGATCTGCGTGCAGTGCAACAAGTGCGCCTTCGTCTGCCCGCATTCGGCCATCCGGGTCAACGTCTATCCCGAGTCGGCGCTCGTCGATCCGCCGGACGGGTTCCTCTCCACCCCCTACCACGGCCGCGAGCACCCCGGCCATCGCTACACCGTCCAGGTCACGCCGGACGACTGCACCGGCTGCAAGCTGTGCGCGATCGTCTGCCCGGCCAAGGACCGCACCGATCCCCGGCACCGCGCGCTCGAGATGGCGGCGCACGACGAGGTCGCCGCGCGGGAACGCGAGCGATTCGCCTACTTCGAGAAACTGCCGCTGCCGCCGCGCGAATCGATCGAGCGCGTCGACGTGAAGGGCTCGCAGTTCCTCGCCCCGTTGTTCGAGTTCTCAGGAGCGTGTGCCGGCTGCGGCGAGACGCCCTACGTGCGCCTGCTCTCGCAGCTCTTCGGCGACCGTCTCGTCGTCGCGAACGCGACCGGTTGCTCTTCGATCTATGGGGGCAACCTGCCGACGACCCCGTGGTGCACCGACGCGAATGGGCGCGGTCCGGCGTGGAGCAACTCGCTCTTCGAGGACAACGCCGAGTTCGGCCTCGGAATGCGTCTCGCACTCGATTCGCGCGCGACGCTCGCTCGCGAGAAGCTGGCCGGGCTGGCCTCGTTGCTGCCCGGCGAGCTGGTTGCCGCGCTGCAGGCCGCCGAGGAGCCGACCGAGTCCGCGCGTCGCCAGCGCCGCGTTCAGGTCGAATCGCTGCGCACCGCCCTGGCGCGGCTCACCACACCGGACGCCGCGCTGCTCGCCTCGATCGTCGACGACCTCGTGCGCAAGAGCGTCTGGCTGATCGGCGGCGACGGCTGGGCCTACGACATCGGGTTCGGCGGCCTCGACCACGTCCTCGCCAGCGGTCGCGCGGTGAAGGCGCTCGTGCTCGACACCGAGGTCTACTCCAACACCGGCGGCCAGCAGAGCAAGGCGACGCCGCTCGGCGCATCGGCCAAGTTCGCCGTCCTTGGCAAGGAAGCGCACAAGAAGGACCTCGGCCTCATCGCGATGAGCTACGGCAACGTCTACGTCGCCTCGATCGCCTTCGGCGCGAAGGATGCCCAGACCGTGCAGGCGCTGCAGGAGGCGGAGAGCTACCCGGGACCGGCGCTCGTCATCGCCTACAGCCACTGCATCGCGCATGGCTACGACTTGTCGCACGGCCTCGACCAGCAGCACAAGGCGGTCGCTTCCGGCATCTGGCCGCTCTACCGCTACGACCCGCGCCGCGTCGCGCAAGGGTTGCCGCCGCTGCAGCTCGATTCGGGCGCGCCGACGGTCAAGGTGCGCGACTACATGGCGGCCGAGGCGCGCTTCCGCATGGTGGAACGCGCCGATCCGGTCCGCTTCCAGAAGCTCGCAGTCGCGGCGCAAGCGGAAATGGAACGACGCCTCAAGGTGTACGAACACCTCGCCAAACTCGAACTCGCGAAGCAGGGATGAATGACATGGACCTCTCGACCCGTTGGCTCGGATTCACGCTGCCCCACCCGATCGTGCCGGGCGCCGGGCCGCTCGCCGACGACCTCGACGGCGTTCGGAGACTCGAAGACGCCGGCGCGCCGCTGATCGCGCTGCGTTCGCTGTTCGAGGAGCAAGTGGTGAACGAGCAGCTCGCGCTTTCGCGCGCCGCCGACTCGCACTCGAACTCCTTTGCGGAAGCGGGCAGCTTCCTCCCCGACGCCGGCGAGTTCGTGTTCGGGCCGGAGGAGTACCTCGAGCACCTCGCGCGAGTGAAGCGCGCCGTCGCCGTGCCCGTGATCGCTTCGCTGAACGGCACGACCCCCGAAGGGTGGACCGACTTCGCCGCCCGGATCGAGCAGGCGGGCGCCGACGCGCTCGAACTCAACCTCTACGACCTCGCCACCGAGGCCGAACGACCGGCCGCCGCCATCGAGGAGGCGCTCGTCGCGGTGGTGGCCGAGGTGCGCCGTCGCATCCGCATCCCGCTCGCGGTCAAGCTCTCCCCGTTCTTCACCTCGTTGCCCAACGTCGCCGCGCGCGTCACGGCGGCGGGTGCGGACGGGATCGTCCTCTTCAATCGTTTCTATCAGCCCGACGTGGACCCGGCGGCGCTCGAGGTGACTCCGCTGCTGCGGCTCTCGACACCGGCGGAACTGAACCTGCGGCTGCGCTGGATCGCGATCCTGCATGGCCGCGTCTCGGCGGCGCTGGCGCTGACGGGCGGCGTCCACCACGGCCTGGACGTCGTCAAGGCACTGCAATGCGGCGCCGCGGTCGTCCAGGTGGTGTCGGTGCTGCTGATGCACGGCGTCGGCCGCATCGCGACGCTGCGCCGCGAGCTCGAGACCTGGCTCGAGGAACACGACTGGCGCGCCGTCGCTCCGATGATCGGGACGATGAGCCATCGCCACTGCCCCGCGCCGCGCGAATTCGAGCGCGCCAACTACGCGCGAGTGCTGCGGAGCTGGACGCCCGCTTGAACGTGTCGCGGCCGCGCCGGCCGCATCACTCGTCGAAGAGCAGCGAGTCGAGCCCGACGACGAGGCGATCGAGCGCGCCCACGCGCCGGCACGCGAGCAGCACGCCGGGCATGTAGGCCTCGCGACCGTAGGCGACGTGGCGAATCTCGAGCTTCTGCCCGACTTCGCCAAACAGCACGGATTGCTCGGCGACGACGCCTGGCAACCGGACGCTGTGGATGGCGATCCCTTCGTGCGAAACGCCGCGCGCCGCGCCGCCGCCTGCGAGCGGCAGAGGCACGAGCCCGGCCGCCACGCGTGCGGCCGCCATGCCAGCGGCGGTCGCCGCGGCCGTACCGCTCGGGGCGTCGACCTTGCCCGAATGGTGCGCCTCGACGATCTCGGCGTGGCCCAGGTGGCGCGCGGCGATCGTCGCGAAACGCATCATCAACACTGCGCCGATCGCGAAGTTTGGCGCGACGAGTCCGCCCCGTCGCTGCGCGCGACAGCACTCGGCGAGCTTGCCCAAGGCCGTCGCATCGAGTCCGCTGGTCCCGATGACTGGCGCCGCCCCCGCTTCGACGATCGCCATCGCATTCGCAAGCGCGACGGCGGGCAGGGTGAAGTCGACCACCACCTGCGCGCCACTCTCGGCGATGACCCTCGCCAGCGGATCGCCGCGACCGCAGCGCCCCGCCAACGCGAGGTCTCCCGACGACTCGATCGCGGCGCACGCGAGGCGCCCCATGCGGCCGCCGGCGCCATTGACGACGACGCGAATCATCGCGGCGTCGCCACGAACGCGCGCCGTCCGCGGAGCGCTCGCTCCACGAGCTGACGAAAGAGCGCGGGCAGTTGGTAACCGGCCGCGAGCGCCGCCTTCGGGAAGAGCGATTCGCGCGTGAGGCCGGGGAGCGTGTTGAGTTCGAGGAACCACGGCACGCCATCGCGCAGGATGAAGTCCGCGCGCGCGAAGCCGCTCGCCCCCAACGCACGGTACGCCTCCGTGGCGGCCGCCTCGATCCGACGAAGCGCGGCGGGCGGCAGCGGTGCGGGGCAGATCTCGTCGCTCGCGCCTGGCGTGTACTTCGCCTCGAGGTCGAACATTCCCCCGTGGCGCGGGCGAATCAGGATCGGCGGGAACGCCTCGATGCCGATCTCCGCGTCGCCGATCAGCGCGCAAGTCACCTCGTCGCCCTCGATGCGCTCCTCGACAAGCACACCGCTCGCGCCCTCGACCTGCGCCGCACGAGCGACGGCAGCCGGCAACTCGCAACGCGCGTCGACGCACGCCAGCCCGAAGCTCGAGCCGCCGTCGACCGGCTTCACGATCAGCGGGGTCGGCAGGTGGCTCGTGCGCTCGACGACGCGCGCCCCCTCGCGGCATTCGTGCAAGCCGAAGGCGACGCCACGCGGCAGGCGCAGCGTGGTCGCCCCCATCAGCAGTTCCTTGGTGCGTTGCTTGTCCATCGCCAACGCCGACCCGAGCACGCCGGCGCCGACGCATGGCTTGCCGATCACTCGCAGCAATCCCTGCAGCGAGCCATCCTCGCCCATTCGGCCATGGACGATCGGGAAACCGACGTCGCAGTCGCGGGCCAGCCGCTCGAGCGCGGCGAAGAGCGGCAACGCCGGAGCAGCGTCCGCGGCGAGCGCGGACGCCTCCTGCTCCCGCGCGGCGCCCGGCTCCAGCCGAGCGCACGCCACGAGTCCATCGCGTCGCCAGTGGAAGGCGTCGACGGCGAGGCCGCCCGCCGAAAGCCAGCCAATCAGGCCGTCGGCGCTGCGAATCGAGATTTCGTGTTCAGCGGACGGACCGCCGAACCAGACCGCCACCCTCGTTGCCACCATGGGCCGCGAGTGTAGCGCGTCGCCTCGATCACGCCTTGTCGAGGAGGACTCGCAGCGGGCCGCCGCCCGCGCCACCTGCGAGTCGCTCGCGCAGCTCCTCCGCGTCGAGCGCGAGGAGCGGACCGATCTCGACGGCGCCGCCCGTCGACGGGATCGGCAGGCCGGCGGCGGCGATCCAGCTGCGGAACAGCGCCGACTGCGCGGCACGCGAGGTTTCGGCCGAATCCTCGCCGCTCTTGTTCTTCACCGGCGCGAACTCTTCGCTGCGGAGAACCTCCATCGCGAGGGTCTTCTTCGCGAGGGCGAGCCCGTCGAAGACGAAGCTCTCGAACTTCATGCCGTTGGGTTCGGTCGGCGTGACGACATCGCCGGTGTCGTCGACGAACGGCACCTTCTTGCGGGCGAGGTGGTGCGGAAGGTCGAGCGTCCCGCGCCCGAGCCGCGCAAAGAAGTCGAGGCTGAACGCGTGGATGGCGATGCTTCCAGCGCCGTACGCGAGCCGGCCAGCGGCGTCGCGCGCTTCACGCTGCGGTTCCGGGAGGTCGGAGTACTCGACGATGCCGGGTCGGCCATCGACCTGCGCGTACACGCCGACCTTCTCGTTCGCGTCGCGCTTGGCGACGACCTTGAGCGAGAACTCCGAATCGTTGCGCAGGTGATGCCCGAGGAACACCGGATCCGCCACCTTCACGAGGGGGTTGTCGACCTGGAAGTAGAAGATCGTGTCGACGCCGCGTTTCTTCAGCTTCTCGATCTGACCGGCAGCCGCGAGCGCGCGATAGACGCCGCCGTGGCCATCGGGGCTGAGGAAGATCCGGCCGCGCTCGGCAAGCAGAAGGCGCCCGTCGCGATCGAGCGCCGGCAGCATCCCTTGCTCGAAGAAGACGACATCGGCGGGCGCGAGCCCGAACCACGCATGCTGCTCGAAGAAGCGGCGAGTCGGCGCGTGGTTGTCGGGGCTGACGAGCAGCAGCAACGGCAGCGGCTTCCCGTAACGAATCGACAGCGCCTTCAGCTTCTCGGCATGGAGCTGGAACAGCGACTTGCCGGAGATCGGAGCAATCGGGAAGGTGCCTTTCGGCGCGTCGTAGCCGAGGCGGGTCGCCTGCCCGCCGGCAACCACGAGGACCGCGACTCGACCGGCGCGCAACGCCTCTTCCCCGACGCGCCGGGACTCCCGCTCTTCGGCGCGTGCCCGATCGTCGGAGGCCAGCGGGATCACGTTCGCCGGATCGAGCTTCGGGACGTGCGGTGGCTTGTCGACCGCGAGGTGCGTCTCGATCAGTCGCTTCACGAGCGCGAGGTCGATCGAGCGAAGCTGCGCGAGCAGCGTGGCCTGCTGCTCGGCCGAGAGGTCGTCGAAGAAACGGAAGACGTGCCCCTGCTCCGCTTCGCAGAAGCGAGCCCGCAGCGCGGCGTCTTTCGATGTCACCAGGAGCCGTCCCGCCGCCGCACGTTGGTCAACCGCTGAACGCCCGGAACGCGAGGCAGGCGTTGTGCCCGCCAAACCCGAGCGCGTTGCAAAGGGCGGCTCGAACGCGCATTTCGCGGGCGGCGCCCGGAACGTAGTCGAGATCGCAAAGGGCATCCGGCACCGCGAGATTGCGGGTCGGGTGGACGACGCCGCGCGCCACGGACAGCGCCGAGACGAACGCGCCGACCGCTCCCGCCGCCCCGAGCAGGTGGCCGATCATCGACTTGGAGGAGGAGATCGCTAGGCGCTTCGCGTGCTCGCCGAAAACCATCTTGAGCGCTCGCGTCTCGACGACGTCGTTGTACTCCGTCGACGTGCCGTGGGCATTCACGTAGTCCACCTGCGCCGGATCGAGGCCGCCGTCGCGCAGCGCGATCTGCATCGCCCGTGTCGGGCCGATGCCGTCTTCCTTCGGCGCCGTGATGTGGTGCGCGTCGGCGGTGGTCCCGAAACCGCAGAGCTCGGCGTAGATCCGCGCTCCGCGCTTCTTCGCGCGTTCCGCCTCTTCGAGGACGAGGATCGCGGCTCCCTCGCCCATCACGAAGCCGTCACGATCACGGTCGAACGGTCGGCTCGCGCCGGCCGGATCATCGTTGCGCTTCGACATCGCCTTCAGCGCGCAGAAGCCGCCGATGGCGAGCGGAGTGACCGTGGCCTCCGACCCACCCGCGATGACGACGTCGGCTTCGTCGTACTGGATCGTGCGCAGCGCCATCCCGATCGCGTGGGACGCGGACGCGCACGCCGAGGCGGTCGCGAAGTTGGGCCCCTCGAAGCCGTGGTAGATCGAGATCTGCCCAGCGGCCGCGTTCATCATCATCTTGGGAATGAAGAAGGGCGTGATGCGGTCGGGCCCGCGCGCAGCGAGGACCTTGTCCTGCGCCTCGAGCTCGTTGATCCCGCCGATCCCCGAACCGACCACCACGCCGATCCGGCTGGTGTCCGGCGAACCTTCCTTGATGCCCGATGCGTCGATCGCCTCTTTGGCGGCGACGAGCGCGAACGCCGTGAAGCGGTCGAGCTTCTTCGCCTCGATGCGGGGGAAGTGCTTCTCGACGTCGAAGTCGCGGCACTCGCCCGCGATGCGGGTCGCGAACGCCGCCGCATCGAACGACGTGATGGCAGCCACTCCCGAATCACCTCGCAGGAGGCGCTCGAAAGTCAGCTCGGCGCCGACACCCAAAGGCGTGACGGCACCGACTCCGGTGATGACGACTCGACGTTTTGCCATCCGGGCGCTTACTCCACGCGCTCCTTGATGTACTTGATGGCGTCGCCGACGGTCTGGATCTTCTCGGCGTCGTCATCGGGGATGTTGACGTCGAACTCGTCCTCGAACTCCATCACCAGCTCGACCGTGTCGAGCGAGTCGGCGCCAAGGTCGTTCACGAAGGACGTCGCCATCGTGATCTTGTCCTTGCTGGCACCCATCTGCTCGCAAATGATGTTGATCACGCGCTCGTCGATGCTCTGAGACACCCTCGGTCCTCCGACTGGCCTTGCCGCCCGGGCGCGCCGACGACGCGATGCGTCCCGGCGCCCGAAAGCGGGCGGAATGATAACTCGAATTCTCGTCGCAAGCGCGTTCTGGGCGCCGACGCGCCCGAACTCGCCATGAATCAGCCTCCGAAACCCCCGATCGCGAGCCCACCATCCACCGGAATCACGCTCCCGGTGACGTAGGCCGCCCCGTCGCTGCACAAGAAGCCGACGACGCTAGCGATGTCTTCGCCCGCCCCGAACCGCCCAAGCGGAATCTGGCCAAGCGACTTCGTCTTCATGTCGGCGGGCAGTCCCGCCGTCATGTCGGTCTCGATGAAACCCGGGCAAACGACGTTGGCCGTCACTTTGCGACCAGCAAGCTCCTTGGCGAGCGAGCGGGTGAAGCCGAACAGCCCCGCCTTCGCCGCCGCGTAGTTCGCCTGCCCCGCGTTGCCGATCATGCCGACGATCGACGACACGTTCACGATCCGTCCGGCCGGGCTCTTGGCCAACGGCCGCGCCGCCGCCCGGCAGAAGAGGAACACGCCCTTCAGGTCGATGTCGAGGACGGTATCCCAATCCTCGTCGCTCATCCTCATCAGCAGGCCATCGCGGGTCACGCCGGCGTTGTTGACCAGGATGTCGAGCCGCCCCGCTTCCGCGACCGTCTTCTTCACGGCGTCAGTGACCTGGCCGCTGTCGGCCACATCGAGCGGGAGGACGATGCAGCGTCGCCCCAGCGCTTCGATCTCCGCGCGCGTCGACGCGAGCGCCTCCGCGCTGCGCGCAACGATGGCCACGTCGGCACCATCCGTCGCGAGGCGAACGGCGATGGCGCGCCCGATGCCGCGCGAGGCTCCGGTCACGAGGGCGACGCGCCCGGCGAGCGTTGATGCCGCGCTCATGCGCCACCGCCTTCGGTCGCGGCGCGCTCGAGGTCCTCGACCTTCGCAACATTGCGGCAGCGCACGTTGCCGTCGATCTTGCCCATCAGGCCGGAAAGCACGGCGCCGGGGCCTGGCTCGAAACAATCGGTGACGCCCAAGCCGATCAGTGCACGCATCGAGCGCTCCCAGAGCACCGGCGAAGTGACCTGCGCGAGCAGCGTTGCCTCGATCTCGGCCGGAGTGCCATGCGGCTGCGCGGTCACGTTCGAGATCACCGGGATCCGCGGCGCCGCGATCTTCGAAGCTCGCAGCGCGGCAGCGAGCAACGGCAACCCGGGATCCATCAGCGTCGAGTGGAACGCGCCAGCGACCTTCAGCGGAATCGCCTTCCGAACGCCGTCCGCGCGCGCGTTGGCCACGACGCGATCGAGCGCCGCCCTGCTCCCCGAGATCGCGATGTTGCCCGGACAGAGGAAATTGGCGGGCGTGAGGACCTCGCCCTCGGCGCGCTTGGCGCAGACGGCGCGCGCCAGTTCCTCGTTGGCACCGAGCAGCGCGAGCATCCCGCTCGGCCGCGCCTCCGACGCCGCCTGCATACCGCGTCCCCGCTCGCGGACGATGCGCACCGCGTCCTCGAACGAAAGCGCGCCGGCGAACCAGAGCGCCGTGTACTCGCCCAGCGACAGCCCCGCCGCGTACGTGAAGTCCGCACGCGCCAACGCGCCACGCTCTTCGAGCGCCACGATGATGGCGGCACTGCAGACGAAAATCGCCGGCTGACAGAGATCGGTCTTCTCGAGTTCGGACTCCGGCCCTTCGAAGCAGAGCTTCGCGAGCGGAACGCCGAGCACCGCCTCGGCACGCGCGAAGAGCTGCCGCGCGGCCAACGAGGCGTCATGGAAGCTCTTGCCCATGCCCACGTGCTGGGCACCTTGCCCTGGAAAGAGGATCGCTCGCATCGACAGTCGCTCCGAATTGGCGATCACCAGCGCAGAGCGCCGGAAGCCCACGTCAGGCCCGCCCCGAACGCGCAGAAGACGACGAGCTTGCCGCGCGCAACGTCGATCGCCTTCGAGCGGACCGCCTCATCGAGCGCGATCGCGATCGAAGCCGCCGAAGTGTTCCCGTACTTCTCGATGTTGCAGAAGATCTGCTCCATCGGGATGCCGAGCTTCTCGCGGGCGCTTTCGATGATGCGCAGGTTCACCTGGTGCGGGATCACCAATCCAAGCGACTCGCCCGGGTTCGAAGCCAGCTGTTCCTGCACCAGTTCGACGAAACGGCTGACAGCGAACTTGTAGACCTCGCGTCCGCGGATGCGGAGGAAATGCTGTCCGGCAGCCATCGCCTCGGGCGTGAGCCGCTGCGCCGAACCGCCCGCTTGCAGCCACATGATCTCGTAGCCGGCGCCGTCCGAGTAGATGCGGTGCGGAAGCACTTCGCCCCGCTCGAACTCGGTGCTGAGCACCGCGGCCCCTGCACCGTCTCCGAAGAGGATGCAGGCCGAACGGTCGGTGTAGTCGACGATGCGCGACAGCGTCTCTGCGCCGATCAAGAGGACGTTGCGCGCCGAGCCGGCGACGATCAACGATCGGCCGACGTTCATTCCGTAGAGGAAGCCGGAACAGGCGGCGCCGATGTCGAAGGCGCCGGCACGAGTGGCTCCGATGGCCGCCTGCACCTTGCAAGCCGTCGACGGGAACTGATTGTCAGGGGTGACGGTCGCGACCACGATCGCATCGAGATCCGTCGCCGCGATGCCGGCAGCATCGAGAGCGCGGCGCGCCGCCTCGGTGGCCAGCGTCGCCGTCGTCTCGCCGTCGCTGACGATCCGGCGTTCCTTGATGCCCGTGCGCGAGACGATCCAGTCGTCGCTGGTGTCGACCATCCGCTCGAAGTCGGAGTTCCGCAGCACCTTCGAGGGCAGAGCTGAACCGGTGCCGCGAATGCCGACACGCAGCGGACCGCTCACGAGGCGGCTCCGTCGGTGCCGCGGCTGCTCCCGAGCGCGCGGCCGATCTGGCGATTCACGTCGGCGGTGACGAACTGCGCCGAAACGTGCAATGCGTTGGCCATCGCGCGGCGATCGGAGCGTCCGTGCATGATCATGACGAGGCCGTTCACACCCAGCAGCGGGGCGCCGCCATATTCGGCGTAGTCGAGCTTCTTGGTGATGCCGCGCACGGCGACGCCGAGCGGAGAGGCTTGCGCGGCAGGCTCGACGAGCGCCGCTTTCACCGCGCCGTAGAAATAGTGGCCGACGCCTTCGAAGACCTTCAGGACGACGTTCCCGACGAATCCCTCGCAGACGACGACGTCCGCTTTGCCCGACAGGAGGTGGTTGCCCTCGACGTTGCCGACGAAGTCGAATGCGGCCGACTCGAAGAGCTCGCGCGTCTCCTTGACGAGCTTGTTGCCCTTCTCCTCTTCCTCGCCGATGTTGAGCAACGCGACGCGAGGCTTGGCCACGCCGAGCACGTTGCGGCTGAAGAGCTCGCCCATCACCCCGTACTGCAGCAGGTGATTCGGCGTGGCGTGAATGTTCGCGCCGACATCGAGGATCGTCAGCGGGCCGGCCGCTCCCTCGAACGTGACGGCGATGCCCGGTCGATCGACGTTCTCGATCGGACCGAGCACGCGCCACGCGGCAGCCACGCATGCCCCCGTGCTGCCGGCCGACACGAACGCGCCAGCCGCGCCGGTTCGCACCGCGTCCATCGCCACCATGATCGAGGATTGCGGCTTTCGCAGCACCTTGACCGGGGAGTCCCCCATCGCGACCTCTTCGGTCGCGACACGCAGCTCACACTGGCGCAGCACCGGCGCCTTCGCGAAGAACGGCTCAAGACGGTCCGGCATCCCGACAAGGATGATCTCGTCGGGACGAACGAACCCCTTCTCGAACGCACGGGCGACGCCCAGGAGGATCTCCTCCGGGGCGTGATCGCCGCCCATGGCGTCCACGGCGATCTTCATGCCTCCCTCCCTCTCAAGGCCGGAACTCGAATTCCGGGGAGCGGGTCAGCTCGGCGTCGCGCCGGGGCCGACGTCGGCGAACACCTGCAGCTTGCCGTAGTGACCACAGCGATCGCACACCGCGTGCGGCTTGGTCGGCCCGCCGCAGCGACCGCAGCGCGACATGCCCGGTGCCTCGAGATGGTGATGCGAACGGCGCTTGCCCTTGCGATGACGTGACGTCTTTTTCTTCGGAACGGCCATGGGATCTGCCTCATCAAGTCGGCGGTCGCAGCGCGAACGCCGGCCGGGGAAGACGCGGCTCGTCGAAACGGCCAGTCCGCCCAGGACGGAACCTGCCACGCTGAAGTCGAGTTGGAAGGAGCCCCCTTCGGGCTCCCCGACACGTCTTCCGGCGAGGCAGGCGGAAGCGGGGCACGTTAAGGCGCATTCCCCGGGCAATCAATGGCACGGGGCCGCGCCGGCCAACGAGCGCTCCGTCCGCCGCCGGGCTCAACCGCCGCTGCCGCCGCCGGTCTGGGCTCGAATCGCCTCCCTCACCTTCGCCAAGGCGGCGTCCGGAGAGCGGTCGGACCGCCCCTGCCCGCGCGCGAGCGATGGATTTCCGCCGCCGCCGCCGCCGAGTTCGACCGCCAGCAACTTGCAGAGATCTCCCGCCTTCAAGCCGCGGCTCTGCGCCTCCTTGTCCACCGAGACGACGATCGGCGCGCGCTCTCCCTCCCGGCCCACCAGCACGATGCAGCCGCCGGCGAGCTTCGCCTTCGCCTGATCGACGATCGCAAGCAGCGGGTCACCGGCGAGGTCGAGCGCCGCGACGATCGCCCGTACGCCTCCGAGCGTCTCCGCGCTCGCCAGCAGGTCGTCGAGGACTCCGCTCGACTGCGCACGCGACGACTTTTCGAGCTCCTTCTTCAGTCGCTTCACTTCGTCCTGCAACGCCGTGACGCGGGCCGGAAGCTCCTCGACCGTCGCCCGCATCTGCGCCGCGACGCCGCGCACCAGTTCGTCGCGCGCCTGGAAGAACTCGAACGAGCGCAGGCCCGTCACCGCTTCGAGGCGCCGCACACCGGCCGCGACGCCGCCTTCGGCGACGATCTTGAACGAGCCGATGTCTCCGGTGCGCTGCACATGCGTCCCGCCGCAGAGTTCGACGCTGCGTCGATCGAGCAGGGCATCGTCGACGGCGACGACGCGGACTCGATCGCCGTACTTCTCGCCAAACAGCGCCATCGCTCCCGATCGAAGCGCCTCGTCGTAGGCGCACTCCTGGGTCGCGACGCCGAGGTTCGCGACGATCTGCTCGTTCACCAGGTGCTCGACTTCGCGCAACTTCTCGGGAGGCACCGCGCCCTGCCAGGAGAAGTCGAAGCGCAACCGGTCGGGATTGACCAGCGAGCCGCGCTGCTCGACCGTGTTGCCGAGGACGCGACGCAACGCCCAGTGCAGCAGATGAGTCGCCGTGTGATTACGGCGCGTCGGCCCGCGATGAGCGGTGACATCGACCTCGAGCTGACCGCTCTGCCCTTCCGACACGCTCCCAATGGTGACCGTGCCGTGATGGAGGAAGTAGCCGTCCTGCTTGGTCGTATCGAAGATGCGAACTCGGAAGGAGTCGGAGACGAACTCGCCGCGGTCGCCGACCTGTCCGCCGCCTTCGGCGTAGAACGGCGTCGCCTCGAACACCAGGGCGACCTCCTGCCCCTCGGTCGCGGTCCGCGCGCGCACGCCGTCGCGCAGCAGCACCAGCAGCGGCGCAAGGCGCGCCGACTGCTCGAAACCGGTGAACTGCGTGGGCGCGACGTCGCGCTTCAGCTCCTTCAGCGGACCGCCCGCGAAGATGTCCCCCTTCATCGTGGAGCCGGCGCGCGAGCGGGCGCGCTGCTCCTCCATCGCCGCTTCGAAACCGGCGACGTCGAGCGAAAGCCCTTCATCCTCGAGGACTCGCAGCGTGAGGTCGATCGGGAAGCCGGACGTGTCCCACAGGAAGAACGCCGTGCGTCCGGGCAACGCGACCGCGCCGGACTGCTTGAGGCGCGTCACTTCCTCGGCGAGCTTCTCGCGCCCCTTCGAATAGGTCTCGAGGAACTTGCGCTCCTCCTCACCGATCACCTGCACGATCTTCGCCTCGTGGCGCTTGATCTCCGGGAAGCACTCCGCCATCCCGGGCACCGCGATCACGGCCGGGGCCAGCTCGGCGAGGAACGGTCCACGGATTCCGAGCGCATCGAGACCGTCGGCGAGCGCGCGCCGCATGATCTTGCGCACGACGTAGCCCTGCCGCTCGTTGCTCGGAACGACGCCGTCCGCGATCGCGAAGACGCTGGCGCGCAGGTGGTCGGCGATTCGACGCATCGGCCGATCGAGCGAGCGCTGCTCGCCGTAAGGCCGTTTCGCGAGCACGCCGAGGCGCTCGAGGATCGGCAGGAAGAGATCCGTCTCGAAGTTGGTGGGCTTGCCCTGCAGCACGCGCACGATGCGCTCGAACCCCATTCCAGTGTCGATGTTGCGCTGCGGCAACGCCTCGAGAACACCGCCGTCACGACGGTCGTACTGGGTGAAGACCAGGTTCCAGATCTCGAGGAAACGGCCGCCGGACGAACTCGGATCGTCGGTGGTGCCAGGCGAACCGTCGGCGCGAACGCCCCAGTCGAAGTAGATCTCGGAGCAGGGACCGCAGGGACCGTTGGGCCCCTTGGAAGGCGCCTCTGAAGGCCAGAAGTTGTCCTTCTCCCCGAAGCGCCAGATGCGCTGGTAGCCGAGCTTCTTCCAGATCGCGGCCGCTTCATCGTCTTCGCGATAGACGGTGATGCCGAGACGCGAGCGGTCGATCCCGTAGCCGACGCGCAGCAATTCGTCCGCCCACTCGATGGCTTCACGCTTGAAGTAGTCGCCGAAGCTGAAGTTCCCGAGCATCTCGAAGAAGGTGTGGTGGCTCGGCGTGCGACCGACATTGTCGAGGTCGGGCAGGCGCACGCACTTCTGGGTCGTGGTCGCGCGCTTGCAGCTGAGACTGCCGCGTCCAAGGAACATGTCCTTGAACTGGTTCATTCCAGCGCCGGTGAACAGCAGCGTCGGATCGTCGTCCGGCACGAGCGAGGCCGACGGCATCACGGTGTGGCCACGCGCACGGAAGAAGTCGAGGTAGGTGGATCGGATCGCCGCGGAGTTCATGCCTTGCCCACTCATGGAGTCGATGTCGATCGAAGCGCGCATTCAACCAAAGCGACGGCCGTTCGCGCGAACGTCACCGGTCGCGTGCCCGCCCGAAACGCGACGAGCCCGCGGGCAACGTCATGCCCGCGGGCTCGCGAATCATCCGCACAGGAGTGCAACCACACGTCGCAGCGTCACGGACGCCAGGGTTCCTCGACGCCGAAGCGGCGCCTTGGCGTCAGCGTCGTGACACGCCGCTCAAGCCATCACTTGCGCGGCGGCACCGGCGCCGACTTCTTGGCCCCTTCGCCCTCCTTGCCACCGTCCTTGGCCATCGCGGCCGCGACTGCCGGCCGCGCCGAGGTGCCGTTGGCGGAGGCTGCCGAACCGGTCGCCGCACCGGCCGCGGCGGATGCCGACATCGACGGTGCGGCAGCGCTGTTGCCCGCCGCGTCGACCGTGGTGGTCGTGGCGGCTCCAGGCGCCGGCGCGCTGTTCGAGGTGGCGCCGATCTTCTCGCGCACCATCCCCTCGATCTTGGCGGCGACATCCTTGTTCGCGCGCAGGAAGTCGAGCGCCTTCTCGCGCCCTTGCCCGAGCCGGAGCGCCCCGAAGGAGAACCAGGTTCCCGCCTTGTCGATCACGTTGTGCAGCGTGGCGAGATCGATCAGGTCACCGAGGTACGAGATGCCTTCGGCGTAGAGGATGTCGAACTCTGTCTTGCGGAACGGCGGCGCGATCTTGTTCTTGACCACCGTCGCCTTCGTCCTGCTGCCGATGACCTCTTCGCCGACCTTGATGCTGCCGATGCGACGGATGTCGATGCGCACCGACGCGTAGAACTTGAGCGCACGGCCACCGGTGGTCGTCTCCGGGTTGCCGAACATCACGCCGATCTTCTCGCGAATCTGGTTGATGAAGATGATGGCGCAGTGCGACTTCGAGATGACGCCGGTCAGCTTGCGCATCGCCTGCGACATGAGGCGCGCCTGCAATCCGACGTGCGAGTCGCCCATCTCGCCCTCGATCTCCGCCTTCGGCACGAGCGCCGCGACCGAGTCGATGACGATGATGTCGACCCCGTTGCTGCGGATCAGCATCTCGGCGATCTCGAGCGCCTGCTCGCCGGTGTCAGGCTGTGACACGAGCAGCTGATCGAGGTCCACGCCGAGCTTGCGTGCATAGGTGGGATCGAGCGCGTGCTCGGCGTCGATGAACGCCGCGACGCCACCGTTCTTTTGCGCATTCGCGATGCAGTGCAGCGTGAGCGTCGTCTTGCCGGAGCTTTCCGGCCCGAAGATCTCGGTCACGCGGTCGCGTGGAATGCCGACGCCGCCAAGCGCCATGTCGAGTGAGAGGCATCCCGTCGAGATGCCGGAGACCGGCACGAGGCGCCCTTCGCCAAGGCGCATGATGGCGCCCTTGCCGAATTGCTTCTCGATCTGGCTGAAGACGTCGGCGAGTGCCTGCTTCTTGTTGGAGTCAGGGGTGGTTGCGGACGACACGTGGTCCCTCCTTGAGTTCCCGCCAATGCGAACGAAAGTAGAACGATCCTAGGGACGCCTCGGGGCTGGTTCAAGGGCCCCGTTCGAGCGTCCGGCGGCGGCCGCGCCGCCACCACCCGAGAAGACGTCGTTCGTTGCTGCGGGTGACAGCGAGGCGACGGCCGCGATCGTCGCGACTCAGGGGGAGAGGAACTGCTCGAACTCGCCCATCCGCCGCTCGAACGCAGCGAAGTCGAGCGTCCGCAAGCGGTCGAGCGAGAAGTCCTCGACGCAGAACGACGCCGTGATCGTTCCCGCCAGCATCGCGCGCTTCATCGAGCGGAAATCGACTTCGGCGTGGCGTGCGAGGTACCCCATCAGACCGCCGGCGAACGAATCGCCCGCGCCGGTCGGGTCGACCACGTCCGCGACGGGGTAGGCCGGCAGGGCGAAGCCCTTGCCGTCGACCGACAGGAACGCCCCGTGCTCGCCCTTCTTGATGATCGCGATGCGACTGCCGAGATCGTGCAGCTTCACCGCGGCTCGAATCAGGTTGCGTTCGCCGGTGAGCTGCCGCGCCTCTCCATCGTTCAGGATGATCCCGTCGGTCCGCCGCATCACTTCCGCGATGCCGGCTCGATCCTGGTCGATCCACAGATCGCGCGTGTCGCACAGCACCAGCCGCGGCTTGGCCAGCTGGTCGAGCGCCGTCAGCTGATTCTGCGGCGCATCGTTGGCGAGGAAGACGAAGGAGTGATGGCGCCAGGCCGGCGGCACCTGCGGCTTCCATTTGCCGAGCACGTTGAGCTTGACCCAGTTCGTCTGCGCGACGTTCAGGTCCTCGCCGTAATTGCCGCTCCAGTGGAAGGTGTCGACGTCGGCCATCTTGACCAGCCCGTCGAGCCCGATCTTGCGGCCGCGCAGCATCTCCATGAACGACGCCGGGAAGTCACGCCCAACGGCGGCGATGAGGTCGGTCTGCACCAGCGTGGAAGCGGCCCATGCGAAGTAGGTGGCCGAGCCGCCGAGCACGCGCTCGCGAAATCCCGACGGGGTGCGCACATCATCGAACGCGACCGAACCGAGCACGAGCAGCGCCATCGTCATCTCCCGCCGAAAGGGCGAGGAGTGTAGCAGTCGAGCGCAAAGCTGCGGCGCGCCCGCCCTCGACTATTCGCTCGCCTCGCTCGCCTCGCTCGCCTCGCTCACCGGCGGCTCGTGCCGCACCAGCATGAGCGCGCCGCCGATCAGCGACACCAGCAGCTGCACCACGCGGTACGAGACGGACAGCGCCAGCGCCGCCGCGCGCGGGACCCCCGCCGGTGCGAAGAAGTAGATGAACGCCGCCTCGCCGACTCCGACCCCGCCCGGCGTCAGCGGCAGCGACTGCGCGATCAGGGCCAATGGCGCCAGCGAGAAGTAGTCGAGCAGCCCGATCTTGATCCCGAGCGCCCCGCCCAGCACGCTGAACGACCAGAGGATCATCGCGTGGACCGCGAACGACGCGAAGACCGAGTAGACCACCTGCCAGCCGGCATCTCGGTAGAGGAGCGCTGCGCGATCGAGCTTCTTCAGGACCTCCGCGAACGGCAGCGCCGCCAGCAGCTTGTCGAGCCGGATGGCGCGCCGCAGCCGCCGCGACATCACGACGCACGCACCGACCACGATGGCGCCGAGGATGAGGTTGAGTTTGAGCTCGGTCTCGGGAAAGCGACCGTGCTGGAACGCGAGCGCAGCGGACGCCACCACGGCCAGGCCGAGCAGGCCGATGGCGCGATCGACGATGACCGACAGCACCGCCGCCGGCTTCTGCTCCGGGTGGTCGCGAGCGACCATCAGCGCCTTCACCAGGTCACCGCCGGTCATGCCGGGAATGATGTTGCTGAAGAAAAGGCCAAGGAAGCCGAGCTTCTGCACGCGCCAGAAGCGGGCCTCGACGCCGACGGCGCGCAACAGGACCTGCCAGCGCTGGAACGAGAGCATCGCTCCGACGACATAGAGGAGCAGCGCCTGCACCAGCGCCGAAGGCGCATTCGCAAGGCGCTTCAGCGTCGTGCGCAACCCCGCTTCCGGCTGCTTGTCGAGTTCGAGTCGCGCCGCGGCCGTCAGCTCGATCGTTCGCGGCGGCTGGCTCGGACGCGTCACCACCACGGACTGCCAGGTCGCGTCTGCGACCGCTTCGGCCGCGGTGAAATCGAGCTGCGTCCCGACGTGTTCGCCGGAATCGACGACGAAGCGCGTCGCGCCGGTGACGGGGTCGACCGCGATCTGCCCCACGAGCGGTTCGTCCCCGAACTCGGACGGCCACAGCACGTGGTCGCGCCACGAGACGAGGTTCAGCAGCAGCGCCACCATCGCGACGGCAACCAGCAGGCGGACCAGTCCCTTCCAGGGTGCCGGTCGCTTCACGCCGCTCTGCGCTGTGGACGTCGCGTTCAACGAACCCCCCGCACCTTGGCTGCTGCGCGGTGGATATCGGCGAGTTCCGCGGCGTACCTTCCGAGCAGCTCGCGGGCGAATCTTTCCGGTTGCAGCGCTGTCTCGGACAGGCCGAACGTCGGAACGGGCGTCCCGTCGGTGCGAATGTTCACGGCGAAGTGGATCAGGGCCGACGTCGGCGACAGCGTCGCCACCGACACGCTCGCCTTGCGGCCATCCGCGAAGAGATCGTTGCCGCGCACCTGCACGGCCGGCGCCCCGCCCTCGCGAAGCAAGTCGGCCCCCAACCGCGCGAGGAGCCGCTGGCGCAACACCGCCTCGACCAGCGCCACGCCGAAGTGCTCGACGATGAAGTGCGCCATCGACGGACTGGCGATGAAGGCGCCGGCGCGCGCGTCGACCAGATCGACCAGTTCACCGACGTCGACGCGGCACGGCCCGATCCACGCGACCGCGGAGTCGCCGATCAGCGCGAACTCGTCGAAGGCGAAGTGAGAACGCAGTTCGCGGCCGCTGTAGTCCCGCTCGAGCGGGCTGAAGTGCACCTGGAGCGGTGTCAACGCGACTCTCCCGCGGTCGGCGTCGATTGCCATTCGCCGAGCGCCAGCCACGCAGCCTTCAGTTCCGGAAGCTTCGCGCCCTGCGGATCGCGCGCCAGCAGGTGGCACACGGCATGGCGCGCGGCGTAGGCGACGGCAGCGTCGTCCGACTGAAGCTCCTGCACCAGCACCGCTCGCAGCGTCGGGTGGACGTTGGCCGCGACGATGGGCGCCAGTTCAAGTTGCTGCAGCCAGGCCACGCGCACCGTGGGCGCGACCGCAGCGGTCCACGCGCGCCCGAACTCCACGGTCGCCGCGATCGGATCGATCGACAGCAGCAACGCGCCCGACGCCAATCGCACTTCGGACGCCCCGTCAAGGACGCCGCGCCCCAGCGCACGGTCGGCGCGAGCCACCAGGAACGCGAGGTGACGAGCGGCAGCGAATCCCGCGCGGTCGAGGGCGGAGCACAGCGGCGCTGCCCCGCCTCCATCGATCGCGCGACGCGTCGACTTGGCAGCGAGGCGAGTAAGGCGCAGCGCGAGCAGGAAAGCGTCCGGCTGGACCGAGGCGAGTTCCGCGGACGCCGCCATCAGCGCCGCCGACTCGTTCGCGAGCACGGCCGCGATCGCGGCGGGCTCCGCCTCCGCCAATCGCAGCAACGGATCGAGCTTGCGATTGAGCTCGGCGTCGTCAATCGCGGCGACGGCCGCAGGCTTGCGCGGGCCGTCGAGCTGCGCGAGCTGGGACTGCAGCACTTCGATGGCGCGCGCGCGAACGATCCGCGCGCGATCGAGGCGCGCCATTTCGGCCAGAGTGGCGATGGCCGCGACGCGTTCGCAAGGGTCGAGGTCGTCGGCATCGGAGAGTTCGAGCCGCGCGAGGTTGTCGAGCGCGAACGCGATCGGATCCTCGAGCTCCTCGCTCTCGTAAAGCGCCGCCGGATCGTCGTTCGTTCCAAACGTCCGGCCCAGCCGCGCGAAAAAGCCTCGATCGGTCACCAGCGCGGCGTAGTCGGCGACGCTCTCATCGCGGCGCGTGTAGAGCTCGCCGAGATTGGCGACCGCATCGCGCGACGTCACGCAAGCGCTCGCGAGCGCGAGCAGGAGGAGGGCGAGGATTCGGAGCGCAGCCAGCTGCTCTGGCGACCGGCGACGATGTTCGATCATGTCTGCCCGTGGTACCTGGCCGTGGAAGGCAAGTCGGTGCGCTGCGGGCGTCGTCCAAACTGCGGTCGCCTGCCGGCGCTGCGCTTCCGAATGGTGGAGGCGGCGGGAGTCGAACCCGCGTCCCAGGGTGCCGAAACGAAGACCTCTACGCTCGTAGTCGATCAACGGACAACGTCATCTGGCGGGCACCGGTCGACAGGTTCGATCGCCAGATCAGCCCCGTAATCTCGCCGGCGCACCTGGGACCAGGGAACGCCGGCCAGCCTGCTAAGTGACGACACAGGCGCCCCCGCAGACGAGGAACGCCGGTCGTGACTACCTGTTTTTTTTAGGCAGCCAGTGCGAGGTTGTTGTTCGCAGTTGAACGTTTTTTCAGGGGTTTCACGAGGAGCCTGAAACCTCGGAGCGCCATCCCCGTTTCAGGGTTCACCCGGTCGAAACCGTTGCGCCCCCGATTCGAAGCGCGGCGCAGTATATCGAGCCGCGGCTACTCCGCGTCGATCCTCACCAGGACATGTCCTTCGCGGGAGCGCTCGAGGCTGAAGCCGTGCTCCTGCAAGTAGGCGACGAGCTGCTGCGACGCCTGCGGGTCGTGCTCGAACAGGAATCGTCGCAACACGATGTAGCGCACGCCGTAGCGCGCCAGAATCTCGCGATTCTCCGCCACCTCGCTCTCGAGCTGCCCCGGCGTCATCAGTGCGAGGTCGAGCGGCCGCATGCAGCGCCGCACGAACGGCTCGCCATCGAAGAACTCCCAGGCAGCCGGCGGTACCCGGGTCAACGGCCCCGCCATCAGCGGCCGCTGGTGGACGACTTGTCCGAGCGCCATGCGCCGAAGCATCAACTCCGTCCGCGGCGGCAGTTCGAGGACATTGCCGGCGACCGGATCGGCGGCCATGTGCCCGTGGATCTGCTCCACCGTGAACGGCTCGAACAGGAACGGCCGCATCGGCGCGAGGGCGAGGTAACCGATCGCCGCCACGCTGCCGGCGGCGACCCAGCGCCGCCCGCCACCGGTCGCCGCAAGCGCCGCAGCGACGGCCAGTCCAAGCTGGAACAGCCGCAGGTGCGCGGTCGGGTAGCGGCCGGCCGCCATGCCCGGCACCACCCGCGCCAGCCATGCGTAGGGCATCTCGAAGTGGTGACCGAACGCGGTTCGTTGCGGCCCGAGCGCCAGCAACAAGCCGACCAGCGCCAGACCCACGAACGCCCCGCCGCCTCGCCGCCGCAGCGCGACCCCGACGGCAATCGCGACCAGCAACACGATGCCGGCGTCCACGACTGCCGCGGCCATCTGCACCGCCGGGGCCGCGACCGGCCGGAACTTCTCGTAGAGATCGGCGTTGATTCGCGCCGAGCTGCGCGCGACGACCGGGCGCTCCCACTCCTGCGCCTCCATCACGACCGCCTCGTGCAACGCGGGCGCCGTGAACCACGCCAGACCGTCGAGGTCGGCCGACAAGAGCCGTTGCATCAGGTTCGGATCGTCGTCGTAGGTGAGCCGACTCGCGACGTCGATGCCGGCGTTGTCGCGCGCTTCAGCGAGGAACCGCACCAGCAGCGGCGACGCCAGCACGACCCCGACCACGCCGCACCCGAAGAGACGCAGGCCTGTTCGCAACACCGGCTGGCCACCGCGCCACTCGAACGCCCACAGCGCCCCCGTCGCCACCACCAGTTCGAGCGCGAGCGACGCGTCGATGCCGATCGCGAGAGCGAAGATCGAGCCGGCGCCCGCCCACCAGTGCCAGCGGCCGCCCCGCGAGGCGCGCAACGCCGAGTGGAGGAACAGCGGCACGAGCGCGCCCGCGAGGTAGTGGATTCGTCCGAGCTGCACCATCCGGAATGGCGTGAACGAGAAGAGCATCCCGGCCAGCAAGCTCACCCACAGCGGAGCGCCGAGCGCGCGTGCGAACAGCGACATCCCCCACACGCCAAGCGCGAGCAAGAGGAGTCCGAAGAGCTTCACGGCGACGATCGCGCCCGGCAGGACGCCCCACCACGCCTCGAAGGGAAGCGCCAGCACGCCGAGCGGAAAGGCGAACGGCGAAGCCACGAGGCTCGCACCGTGCGGCACGAAGATGTCGGGGCAGAAGAACGGGTCGACGTGGCGCACCCACAGCGCCTCGCGGACCCACCAGAAGTCCCACCAATAGACATGGTCGTCGAGCGTGCGGTCCGCCATCCGTTCGAGCGGACCCAGGTGCAGCACGAGCGGCCAGGTCGCGACGGCGGCGAGCAGCAGCGCCAGCAGGAAGAGCGCCGCTTCGCGCGCGACGATGCGACGCGCCGACGGGTCGTTCATCGACGTCCGCGCGCCGCCCGGTCGATGTCGCGCTTGGCCTCGCGTGCCGCGATCGACTGCCGCTTGTCCGCCACCCGCTTGCCCTTCGCGAGCCCGATCTCGACCTTCGCCCACGGCCCTTCGAAGTAGATCTCGAGCGGGATGATGGTGGTCCCGTCGGTCTTCGTCGACTGCCGCAGCTTGATGATCTCCTTGGCGTTCAGGAGCAGCTTGCGCTTGCGCTTGGGCTCATGATTGGCGTAGGTGCCGTGCGAGTACTCGGGGATCTGGCAGCCGATCAGCCAGGCGCAGAGCTTGTCGTCGTCGATCCGGATGTAGGAGCCGACCAGCGTCGCCTCCGCCTTGCGCAACGACTTCACCTCGGTCCCGGTGAGGACGAGGCCTGCCTGCAAACGGTCCAGGATCGCGTAGTCGTATGTTGCGCGACGATTCCGGGCGACGCTGCGCCTTGCTTTGTCGGGCTTCGCCGTCATCGTCCGCTCGCTTGACTCCGCCGAGGAGCGGCCTACAGTACCGCCCTCCATTTCGTGCCGAAGTGGCGGAATTGGCAGACGCGCTAGATTCAGGGTCTAGTTCCCGCAAGGGAGTGCAGGTTCAAGTCCTGTCTTCGGCACCAGCTGCGCTCTCCCTGGTCGCGGCATGCTTCCCCGCTCGCCCATCGTCATCGTCGCTGCAGCGCTCGCCTGTCTCGCGACGGCCTGTGACCGCGGCGCGCCCCTCCAGATCGCGCCGCCACCCATCGGACTCGCCGTGGCCGCGGGCCGCCCGGCTCTGCTCACCGCGCTGCCCTCCGATCGCCCCAATGCGCGACTTCGCGCCGAGTTGACGCTGCGCGCCGACCGCGACCTCCCCGCGGGAGCGACGCTCCTCGTCGATCAGGGCGCTTTCGACGGTGAACGCTGCTTTCGCGGCATCGAGCTGCGCTACCAACTTCCTGAGCTCGACGCGCAAAGCCGCGTCGAGGCGCAGCGCGTCGAAGCGAATGGCGCCGTGACGTCGCTGGCGGTGCAGCCGATCGCGCGTGCCGACGGCTGGTTCGCGCTGCCGCTCGCGGCGCCGCTGCCAGCGTCCGCGCATGTCACCATCCAACTCGACGTGGCGTCGAACCCGTTGCCGCTCGAGCTCGAGCTCTTCGCGCAGGTGCGCGCCGGCGACGGATCGATCCGCCGACTCCCTGGGCGCGTGCCGCTGCGAATCGTCGACCCCCACGTCGATTGGCTGCGCGTCCTGCTACCGGCGCAGGCTGAGCCCGGAACCGCCGCCCGAGCGCGCGTCCTTTTCATGAGCGGATTCTCGGGCCCGATCGCATCGAGCCTCGAAAGCCCGATTCCAGCCGGTTCGCTCTCCGTGAGCGGCCCCTTCACGAGCTTCACCGTGCCGCTTCCTTCCGAAGCCAACGGGGACGGCCGTCTGGCGAGCGCCTTCGAGTTCGAGCTGCCACCGCTACCCGTCGGCCTCCACCGGCTCCAGGTGACCTGGCGTGAGCAGCCGCAAGTCGTCGGGCTCTCGAACCCGATCGCGGTCGATGCCGCGGCGCCGCATCTCTGGTTCGGCTCGCTCCACTCGCACACCGCAGTCGGCGGTCACGCCAGCGGCGTCCCATCGCAGGCGCTGCGCTACGCGCGCGACGTCACGCGGCTGGACTTCCTCTCGCTCAGCGAGCATCGCGAGTTCCCCGACTACGACGCCGAGTGGCTGCGATCGCTCGCGGTCGATTGGAGCCGCGACGGGCGGTTCATCGTCTTCAACGGCTACGAATGGACCGATGCCGATTGGGGCCACCGCCACGTGCTCTTCCGCGAGCCATGCGCCCCGCCGCCGGCGCCGAGCGGACTGCCGGCGCTCGCGGCGCAACTCGGGAGCGATCCCGACGTCCTCCTCGTCGGCCACCATTCGCTGTGGAACGGCGGTCAGGCGCAGCGTCGCTTCGTCTGGGGCGAGCCAGGCACCATTCCGCGGCAACGACTGGCGGAAGTCTTCTCCTGGCATGGCAGCTCGCTCGAACACGACTCGAACTATCCGCTGCACGGCAACCACGAACAGGAGCTGCCTCCCGAAGCGGAGAGCGACGTCCTCTCGGCCCTGCGACGAGGTCATCACCTCTTCCTCGTTGCCGATAGCGACAATCACCTCGGCAAGCCGGGCGGACTGATCGGCATCGAATGGCCCAAAGGGCGGCGTTACGCGTTCCAAGGGGTGACCGTCGTCGCCGCACCGCAACTCACCCACGACGCGCTCTTCCGCGCGCTCGAACGCGGCGACGTCTACGGCACCACCGGCGCCCGGCTCCGCCTCGCGGCGCGCCGCGAGAGCGGCCGCATCCATGTGTCGGTCGCCGCGACCGCGCCGCTCGCCACCATCGAGTTGCGCACGCCAACCACCCGCGTGGCGCGACGCACCTTCGCCGCTCCCACGCCGACCTTCGCAACGCAGAACGCGCGGTGGTTCAGCGATGCGCAGGCCGGCACCTTCGACGTCGAGCTCGATTTCGATGTCCCGGCCAGCGCCCTCGACGAACCGTGCATCGTCGTCATCGAGCAACATGACTTCCACAGCGCCTGGAAGCTGCTCGCGCCAGCGAGCTGGTGATCGCGCGGCGTCGCGCCACGCGCTTCAGCGCACGCGCTCGAACAGCGTGAACGGCCCAATCGTCTGCACGGGCGCGTAGCGCCGCGCAAACCACGCCGCGAGCAGCGGCGCCGCTTCTTCGAAGCGGTAGTTGGCCGGCTCGCTGCCATCCGTGACCAGCAGCGGCGGCGGCTTCCGCTCCAGCGCCGCGATCGCCTCGCGCTGGAAGCGTTCGGAGTGGTAGTAGTACGACGGTTCGGCGAACGGCAGCGCGAGGCGGCGTTGCGCCAGCAGGCCGAGCAGCGGCGCACCGGGACTGGTGGCCAACGGCTCATCGACGCCCACCCGTCGCTGGATCGCCGCGACGACCCGTTCGAGTCCGGTGGCGAACTCGGGGCGAAGCGAAACGCCGGCCGTCGCCAGCTGCACCGGCACGGCCCCCTCGATGCGCTGCTTGAACGTGCCGGAGTAGGGGCCGCTGCGACCCAGCGCCGCCCATGCAGTGACCGACGCGACGATGGCGACGAGCAGCACGCGCGAGCGCACGTTGCGACCGCGCCGCGCCAGCAGGTCAGCGGCCGCGAGCGCCACCGGCGCGAACGCCTGAAACAGATGGTTGGCCGACGGCACGAGGCGCGCCTGATTGAGCAGCAGCAGGCCAAGCGTCGCGGACGCGAGCCGCATCGTGTCTTGCGGCAACGGCGCTCGCCTCCGCCAGCGCGCCACGACCCCGGCTCCCCAAATCAGATGGAGCATCGGCGCCGCGACCAACGCAACCGCGAGCACGATGCGACCGGCGCGCCAGCCCTCACCGTCGGGTGCCGGCGACCACTCCACCGCGATCTGCTCCTGGATCGCGATCCGCTGCCACTCAAGCGCCCACCAGCGCGGGAGGTCGAAGCCCGCCGCCCCCATCGCGATCAGCAATGGCGCCAACGGCGCCACGAATCCGGCCACGAGCGCGAACCAGCGCTTCCACCACGCGACACGCTCGGGCGCGCACTCGAACAGCAACGCCAGCGCGCACGCGAGTCCAGCAAAGCCGCCGACGTCGTGGCGGAACAAGAAGGCGGCGGCGCAACCCAGTCCCGCCTGGAATGCGCCCGTCGCGTCCGACCGACGCCCCAACCGTTGCGCCGCCAGCAATCCGCACAGCGCCGCGACCACCACGGCCGACTTGTGCAGCGACCCGTGCGCGACCGCCAGCAGCATCGCGGCCAGCAACGCCCCCCACCCGCCGGTGGTCGACCATGCGACGCGGAAGAGGGCGCCGTCACAGAGTGCCTGCAGCGCCACCATCACGCCACGCATGGTGGCGACGCTCGCGCCGAACGCGCTGAAGGCCCCGGCCACCAGTCCGTAGGTTGCCGGTCCATACGGCAGGGTCGCGTCGACGCCGGGAAGTTCGCCACGCTGCAGCCGCAGCGCGCCGTCCGCGAGCACTCCCTCGTCGAAGAGCGCGATGCCGTGGAAGGCGTAGCTCGCGTGCCACGCGGCAGCGAACAGCGTGACCAGCAGCGCGAGCCAGTTCGCGCGCGCCCTGGCGCTCACCGGTTCGCGCCTGCCGGCCGCAACTCACGCAGGAGCTGCTGGAATCGACGCGCCTCGTCCGGATGGCCGAGCCGTTCATGCAAGCTCGCCAACCGTTGCACCACGTTGGCGGAACGAGGCGCTGCGGCGAAGAGCTCCTCCGCAGCGGCCAGCGCCTGCGTCAGCTGGCCGGCGAGCGTGAAGGTGTCGATGTAGGCCTCGCGCGCCGCCATCTCTTCCGGCGCCACTTCGATCAGCCGCTCGCACAAGCGGCGCGCCTCCTCCCAACGCCGATCGGCGAGGGCGACGCGCAATTCGCGGTAGACCGCATCGAGCGATCGCGCGAGGCTGGCCCGCAGCGCCGGCAGATCGCTCGCGGCGACCGCCGACCGCATCCAGCGCAACGCGGCGCACGAGTCACCGGCGATCGCTTCGAGTTCGGCGCGCGCGACACGCGCTCGCCAGTCGTCGGGAAACCCCTCGAGCAGGCGATCGCTCGCAGCGCGCGCCTCGTCAAGCCGCGCACGCAGCGCCAGCGCCAGCACCTCGAGCGTCAACACCGCTGGATCGCCGGGCCGCAGCCGCTTGCTGCGCTCGACGAGATCGAGTGCCGCGTCGGCAAACTGCAGCGCCTCGGCCGGCGGCGCGAGCTGGCTCTCCGCGAGGAAAAGCTGTCCTCGCAGCAGCTTGAGCTCGACGCTTTCGGGCGCGACCACGATGGCGTGATCGAGCAGCGCGATCGGTTCGGCGAAACGACGCGCCTCGACGAAACCGCCGGCCACCACAAGGCCGCCGTGCAGCAGCAACGGCAACCGAGAAAGCGCGCCACCGCGCCTCTCGCGCGCACCGCTCGCGGCCGCAGCGGTCGCCGCGAAGAGAAGCCCGAGGAACGGCAGCCAACCTTCCGGCGTCATGCCGCTGCCAAGGTACTCGAGACCCGTTCGCGGCGGTCGCAGCCCTGGCGCGGCGACCACGGCCAGCAGTGCTGCCAGCGTGAGGGTCCCCGTGAGGCGACGCGTGGTCGGCGACGCGACGAGCAGCGGAGCGAGGAGGAGCAGTGCACCGGCGAACCACGCGATGGACCAGCCGGCGAAGCCGTGCTCGAAGCCGGTCTGCCACGGGGTCGCCAGCAGCGTGAGCGCGGGCAGCGCGGTCGACGACGCGAGCGCCGGCGGCGCGGCGGGCCACCACACGGCGACTCCGATCGCGGCGCCGACCAGCAGCGGCGCGAGGCGGCGCACGGCTCCACCGCGAAGGAACGCCGCGGCCGGCAGCAGCCCCAGCGCCAGCAGCGGCAGACCGCTCGTCGCGAGGGCCGCGGGAAGGGCGCTGATCGCCACCGCCAGCTTCGATCGACGGGTGGCCAGGAGCGCGGCCAGCGCCGCCGCGAATTCCGAGAGGAGCACGGCGCGCGCACCGAGCCGGACCACGCTCTCGCTGCGCCACGGGTGGACGAGGTAGGCGGCGAGCGCCAGCAGCGCCAGATTGGGTCGCGGCGTGCGTCGTAGCGCGACCGCGGCGCAAAGCAGCGTTCCCGCTTCCAGCAGCAGCGCGAACAGGCGATGGCCGAATGCCTCGCCCCCGAACCAGGCAACCTCGATGGGCAACCAACGCATCGAGAGCGCCGCGCCACGCGACTCGGCAAGCCCGGCGAGGAAGGGCCCCTCATCCAGCAGCGGCCCCACCGAGAGCAGCGGTCCATGCACGACGGCCACGAGCAGCAGCGCGAAGAGAAGTCCGGGCAGCGGGAAGGGCGCGCGCGACGCGCGCGGCTCATCCATCGTTTTGCCCCACCGGCGCGAAGTGCGCCAGCGCCGCCACCACCGCATCGACCGCGTCGGCCGTCATGCCCGGAAAGAACGGCAAGGCGACCACTTCGCGTGCGGCTTGCTCTGCCACCGGCAGAGCGCCTGCTTGGCCGTGCATGTCGCGCAGACTCGGCTGCAGGTGGAGCGGCAGCGGGTAGTAGACGGCGGTACCGATGCCGTTCGCGGCGAGATGAGCGCGCAGCGCGTCTCGTGCCGGCACGCGCGCGACGAACTGGTGATAGACGTGCTCGCCGAATGGGGCCGGCGCCGGCGCCATCACGAACGACTCGAGTCGGCGCGACCGCAGGGCGGTCCGATAGAGCTCGGCCAGCGCGAGGCGCTGCTGCTGCCATCGGCCCACATGCGGCAGCTTCACTGCGAGCGCCGCGCACTGGATGGCGTCGAGGCGGAAGTTGCCGCCGACTTCGACGTGCTCGTAGACGCGACCGCTCGCCTGTCCGTGCTGGCGCAGGCGGCGCAACCGCTCGGCCAGCGCGACGTCGTCGGTGACGGCCGCCCCGCCGTCGCCGAAGCCGCCGAGGTTCTTGGTGGGATAGAAGCTGAAGCAGCCGATGCGGCCGATCGTTCCGGCAGCGGCTCCGCGCCAGCGTGCGCCGAACGCCTGCGCGACATCCTCGATCAGCGCGAGGTCATGCCGCGCCGCGACGTCGCGCAGCCCGGCAAGGTCGGCGACGCGACCGAACAGGTGGACGGGCAGCAAGGCGGCGACCCGCCGCACGCCCGGAAGCCGCTTGCCACGCAGGACCGCCGCCTCTGCCTGCTGCGGATCGAGGTTGAGCGTCAGCGGATCGACGTCCGCGAACAGCGGATGCGCGCCCACCCGGACGATCGCCGCCGCCGTCGCGAAGTAGGTGAACGGCGTCGTGACCACGGCATCGCCGGGTCCGATGTCGAGCGCAAGCAGCGCGGCGAGCAGGGCGTCGCTGCCCGACGAGAGCGCAACGGCCGCCTTGCAACCGAGGTGGTGCGCGAGCGCCTCCTCGAAGCGTTCGACCTCATCGCCCCCGATGAAGCGGCCGCTGTCCAGGACGCGCGCAACGGCCGCCTTGATTTCGGCCAGCAGCGGTTCATTCTGCGCCCGCAGATCGAACGAGGGGACCGGCATGAACGAAGAACGCTCCACGACCCGCGAGGATCCAACTTGCGCGCGCGCACTCCATAGCGGGCGAAGCGTGTCGCCGCAAAAGCGCCGGCGCCGCAGCGGCCGGTGGCGAGGCGCGTTGCTCCTCGCCATCACCGGAGTCGCGGCAGCGCAGGACGCGACGCCAAAGCCGGTTGAAGCGCCGGCGGTGCCGAGCGCTCCGGTGGTCGCACCGGCATCCGCTTCGGATCCCGCGGCGGTGGCCCTGCTGGCGAAAGCCGCCGTGGCGCAACGAGGCGGCGGCACCGCGTCCGGCGACGCCCCACTCGCCCTGCGCGTGAAGGTGCGTCTGCAGTATCGCTCGCCCCAAGGGGACGACGTGGCCGTCGAAGCGGAGCGGCGCTTCCGTGCGCCCGACCGCATCTGGACGCGCGCCAAGTCCTCCTTCGACGGCGCCGAGACCTGGAGCGGCTACGACGGCAAGCGACCGTGGCTGCGCAGCGGCAAGAACGTGCGCTGGCTCGATGAGCCGGGCGGCGAGGCGGACTGGAAGCAGTTGCAGCAGGACTTCGAACTGACGGAACTGCTGACCGGCGCCTTCCAGCTCGATCGACTGGCGCCACGCCTCACCGAGCTCAATCTCCTGCCCGACGTCAGCGCCCACGCGATCACGGCGCGCGTGGTCGAAGGCAAGCTCACCGTCATGCGCGAGGGGCAGTCCAAGCCGGCGCGAGTCTGGCTCTACTTCGACGAGAAGGAGCTGCACCTCATGGGGGCGCGCCTGATGCCAGACGGCGAAGAGGCGATCCAGGTCTGCTTCACGAAACACGAGCGCAATGGTGGCCTCGATGTCCCGGGCAAGGTCGAGCTGTGGGCCGACGGCGAAGCGAATCCGCGGCAGACGCTCTACATCGTGCTGCTCGAAGTCGCGCCCGTCTTCAGCGACGCCGACTTCGCTCCGCCGCGCTGAGCCATGCCGGCGCGGCGCCGTTCAGAAGCCGCGTCGCTTGAAGAGGTTCTCGAGTTCGGCCAGCGGGATGACGACGCGAGTCGGACGACCATGCGGGCAGGCGTGCGCGTGCTCGATCTGGTCCGCTTCGGCCAGCAGCCCAGCGATCTGCTCTTCGCCGAGCGGGTCGCCGGCACGCACCGCGCGATGGCAGGCCATCGTGAAGAGCATGCGATCGGCGAAGTCGTCGATGCGACCTTCGGGACGTTCGCCGCGCAGCAGAGTGACCAGCCGCGTCATCAAGCCGGCAACATCTCGCGGCGCCGTGACCGCGGGCAACGACGAGACGCCGACCGTCGTTCGACCGAGCGGCGCCACGCGCACGCCGACGCACTCGAGCAGATCGGTCGCCTCCTCGAGCGCCAGCACGTCGGCGGCCGGGAGCTCGACCGAGAGCGGCATCAGCAGCTCCTGGCGCCGGATCGTCCCGGCCTGCCACTCGACGCGCAGGTGTCGGTAGAGCACTCGCTCGTGCAGCGCGTGCTGGTCGAAGATCACGAGCCCTTCCGGGCAGGCCGCGGCGACGTAGGTCTTCAGCACCTGAACGAATCGTCCCGGCAGCAGTCGGACCGGAGCTGGCGCGGCCATGAGCGTGGGTTGTTGCAGACGGGCCGGCGCGACGGCGGCCGCAGCGCTCGCGGGCGCGCCAGCGGGTCGTGGCGCCCCTTCGGCCAGCACATCGAACAGACTCTCACCCCCGGCGATGGGCGCGGGCACGTGGCTCGCGACGGCAGCGAGCTCGCCGCCTTGCGAGTCGCGCAACTCGACCGGCGGCGCAGCGGCCGCGACCGGCGGCGCGTCGAGCCAGGGTCGCGGCAGTGGTGCGCGAAAGCGCGGCGCGAGGTCGGCGCCACGCAGCGTCCGCTCGACAGCGGCAACGACCGCTTGATAGACGTCGGCCGGGCGACGCAGGCGCACTTCGATCTTGGTCGGGTGCACGTTGCAGTCGACGTCGGCCGGCGGCAGCTCGAGGAAGAGGAACCAGACCGGCGCGAGGCTCTCGGCGAGGAAGTCGCGATAGGCCGATCGCACGGCGCCTTGCACCGTTCGATCGCGGACGAAGCGGCCATTCACCCAGAGTTGCTGCAGCGTGGTGCGGGCGCGCGCGCGATCGGGCGGCGCCAGCAGGCCGCGCAGCTTGAGTTCGGGCAAGGTCAACGTCACCTCGAGCAGCGCGTCGGCGAGCTCCTTGCCGAAGCCGGCGGCGATCCGCGCGCGCAGCGTCTGCCCCGCTTCGAGCCGCAGCGTGCGGCGACCGTGGCTCACGAGCTCGAAGCCGACGTCGAGTCGGGCGAGCGCGAGGCGCAGCACCGCTTCGGTGATGTGCGCGAGCTCGGTCGACTCCGCCTTCATGAACTTGCGCCGCGCCGGCGTGTTGAAGAAGAGGTCGCGCACTTCGATGGTCGTGCCCGGCGCGCGCGCCAGCGGCCGCGGCGCTTCGACGACGCCACCGCGCACGACGATCGACGCGCCTGATTCGCCGTCCCGCGGGCGGGAGGCGAGAGTGACGTGAGCGATCGACGCGATGCTGGCCAGCGCCTCGCCGCGGAAGCCGAAGGTGCTCACCGCCAGCAGGTCGTCGGCGGCGCGGATCTTCGAGGTCGCGTGCGCCTCGAGCGCGAGCGACAGCTGTTCCGGCGCGATGCCGGCGCCGTCGTCGAAGATGGCCAGGCGCACGAGGCCGCCGCCTTCGACTTCGACCCGCACCTGCCGCGCGCCGGCATCGATGGCGTTCTCGACCAGCTCCTTCACCACGCTCGCCGGACGCTCGACCACTTCGCCGGCGGCGATCTGGTCGATGACGGTCGCGGGAAGTCGCTCGATGCGCATGGCGCCGCCGCTCCTCATCGTGCGCACAGCCGCGCAAGCAGTTGCTCGAGGTTCTCTTCATCGCTGCGCGCGCCGCCGCGCTTCTGCTGCACTTCGGCGCCGAGCGCCGCGGCCTGCCACCGCGCCATGCGCGGGCCGAGCGTCCGCGCGTCCTTCTGCAGGAAGTGGACGTAGCCGGGCTTCATGCGCAGCGCGCTGCCGACGGCCCCCACCAGCTTCTCGTTCGACGTCGCCACCGCGGCCACCCGTCGAATGCGCGCGAGCAGCAGCGGCAAGAGCGTGTTCGAGACGGCGCTCGCGCCGTAGACGCGGCCGCCGCCGAACATCACCAGACCTTCGGTGCTCATCGCTTCGACCAGGCCGAGCGCCTCGCCGAGACGCTTGTCGAGCAGCGCCTGCCACAGGCGATCGAAGTCGCGCCCCGCCGTGTGGCCGCACAGCGCCTCGACGTGCGCCGCGTCGATCGTCTCGCCGAGGCAAAAGAGCGCCAGCTTCTCGAGCTCCGAGTCGAGCGCGTCGAGCGAGGCGCCGGCCTGCGCCAGCAACGCCTCGAACGCCGCCGGCGTCGCCTTCGCGCTGCGCAGCGCGAGGCGGCGCTCGAGGAAGCGTCGCAGCTCGCTTGGCGATTGCGGCCCGGCGTCCCATGCGACGCCGACCGGGATGCCGGCGGGCACGGCATAAGGACCGT
This sequence comes from Planctomycetota bacterium, assembly GCA_031409275.1. Lineage (GTDB taxonomy): Bacteria > Planctomycetota > B15-G4 > B15-G4 > SIAN01 > SIAN01. The sequence goes on along the minus strand of JANNXA010000022.1, from coordinate 56,252 downwards.
CCTTGGCGGGCCGCGTGGCCGCGATCACCAGATGGGTGCGCGGCGTCGGCTTCTCCATCCATGCCTTCGCCGACTTGTCGCGCAGCAGCTCCTGCCCGCCGATCACCACCAGGACGCGGCGCGCCCCGAACAGCGAGGCATTGCCGAGCTTCTTCAGGACGATCGTCGCAAGGCCGCCTTCGTCCTTCTCTTTCGCCAGCGCGACCGCCGGCAGCCGCTCGATCTCCGCCTCCTTCACGACCGGCGCAAGGCAACGAAGGAGCAGCTCGTCGAGCAGGCAACGAGCCGAACCGCCGACCAGCAGCGTGGCCGGAAGCGGCGCGCCGGGCTCGAAATCAGAAGCGCTCATGCGAACAGTTCGAGCAGGATCGCCGCGAACAACAGCGGGCCGATCGCGGCGTTGACCCGGAAGAAGGCGATCTCGAGGCGCTTGGGATCGGCCGGGTCGGCCAGGCGGTGCTCGAGGAAGAGCAAGGCGGCGACGATCGCCACCGCGCCTCCCCACCAGAGCCCCAGACTCGCTCGCCAGCCCACTGATACGAGCGCCAGCACGGTGACCGCATGGAAGCCGCGCGCCAGGCGCAGCGCGCTCGCCGGTCCGAGCGCCGCCGGCAGGCTGTTCAGCCCCTCCCGTCGATCGAAGTCGACATCCTGGCACGCGTAGATCAGGTCGAAGCCTGCCACCCAGAAGAGCACCGCCACCGCGAGCAATCCGGGAATCCAGGTGGAGCCGTCAACGACGCCACGCACGGCGCACCACGCGGCAAGCGGCGCGATGCCGAGCGCGACCCCGAGCCACAGGTGGCAAAGCGCGGTGAAGCGTTTCGCGAAGGAGTAGCCCAGCACGACCACCAGCGCGACGGGCGACAAGGCGAAGCAGAGGCGGTTCAGCGCGTACGACGCGGCGACGAAGCCGGCGGCGCAGACGACCACGAACCCTGCCGTGAAGCCGCGCGAAAGCAGTCCGGCCGGCAGCGCGCGCCGCTGCGTTCGCGGGTTGCGTGCATCGAACTTCGCGTCGACCAGGCGGTTGAACGCCATGGCCGCCGCACGCGCGCAGAGCATCGCCACGACGACCCACGCCAGCCGGCGGGCGCCAGGCCAGCCGCCCGCGGCCAGGAAGAGCGCCGCGAGCGCGAAGGGCAGGGCGAAGATCGTGTGCGCGACCTTGACCATCTCGAGCGTGATCGCGGTCTTCGCGAAGAAGCCGCTCGCAGGGATGGCGCGGTTCATGGCGCGGCGTCACCCTTCCACTCGACGCTGCGCTTCAGCTCGATGCCGACGGCGGCCACCGCGCGTTCCGCGATGAAGCGCACGAGGTCGGCGATCGTCTGCGGCCGCGCGTAGAAACCGGGCGCAGCGGGCATGACGGTCGCACCGGCGCGCGCGAGGCGGGTCAGGTTCTCCAGATGGAGCAGCGAGAAGGGAGTCTCGCGCACGACCAGCACGAGCGGTCGGCGCTCCTTCAGTTGCACGTCGGCGGCGCGCTCGATCAGGGCATCGGAGAGGCCGGCGGCGATGCGGCCGGCGCTGCCCATCGAGCACGGCACCACGATCATCCCCTGCACCGGACAGGAGCCCGAGGCGATCGCGGCGCCGATGTCATCGTGACGATGGAGCGTGACGCTAGCCGCCTTCGTTCCGAGCCAACGCTCGACTTCGGGCCGGCTCCAATCGCTGCCGAGTTCATCGCGCGCGACGCGTTGCGCGGGCGGGCTCGCGACGAGATCGATGCTCGCACCGGCGGAAAGCAGCGTCTCGACCACGGCACGTCCGTAGAGAGCTCCAGACGCTCCCGTGGCGGCGACGATCACGCGCTTCATGAGGATGCTCCGCGCCACGTGAGGTCGCACAAGATGTCATAGAAGGCGTGCAGGTAGGCGCACAACGCGAGACCGCGCCAGGTGAAGACGAGTCCGAGCGCGAGTCCGGCCGCCGCACGAAAGAGGAAGGTCCCGGCGACGAACGGCTCGCCCGACGGCCCCATGTGGTGGTAGCCGCTGAAGAGCAGCGCCGAGGCGAGCACCGCCGAGCCGAGCGCGAGCCGCCGCTCGAGGCCGAGCCCGCGATGCAAGAACGCGAAGCCGCCGGCGAGCAGCAGGAAGCGAAACACCAGTTCCTCGTAGACGCCGGCACCGATCGAGAGCAGGACGCGCTCCGCCAGCGGCGGCGCCACCGCGACGCCGTTCGCGTCGTTCATCGAAGCCGGGATCGCCTGATGCGCCGCGAGTCCGGTGCCATCGACGAGCGTGCCCACGAGCGGTCCGAGCAGCAGCGCGAAGAGCGTCGCCTCGAGCAGGAAGACGGGATAGAGACGCAGCGCCGGCACGTTGCGGCGCGCGAGGCGGATGGCCACGAAGAGGACGCCGGCAAGGACCGCGCGCTGGATCCATGGACCGAAGTCCCCGAACAATCCAGCGGCGAGCTTGAGCGACAGTTCGGCGGAGTTGCGCAGATCGCAGCCGGTCATCTGCAGACCGACCTCGTAGGCGGCGAGCAGCGGCAGGAGATAGGCGATCGACACCGTCACGCCGCGCGTCAGGCGCAGGTAGGCCTGAAGGTCGAGCGCCGGAGCCTTCTTTCGCGCCGCCATGGCCTTGATTCGCCTCGCCACCCGCGACCGCTCCTTCGTCGAAACGACGGGGCGGACACTACCACAGGGGTGCGCAGCGTGGCGACGACGACGCGGGCCGCGTCGATCGCGAAGATCGACGCGGCCCGCGCCAGGAAACGGACGGGAGGTGCGCAGCGAGAGCGCTGCGCGGTCGCGGTCACTGGCTGTCGTAGTACCCGACGAGCTTGCGGACGCCGACGCCCGTCCGCTCCTTCAGCTCGCCGATCGCGGCGCCGATGCGGATCGGATCGAGGACCTGGATGCGGTCAGAGTCCTCGAACGCGACGTACATGCGGTCCGGCTCGACGATCGGGAGGTGCGGAGCGCGCGGATCGGGCGGTTGCACGAACTGGATCGGGTGGCGCGTGTTCTTGCCGCCGAATCCCGGCGTGCCGCGACCGTCCTGGCTCGGCGGCTGGGTCGTGAGCAGCGAGTAGGAGTCGTAGCGGAAGTCGGTGAGGACGACGGAGCTCGGCTTGCTGCCGAGCAGCGGCGTCTGACCGCTGGCGCCCCACTGGCCGACCACCTCGAACTCGCGCACGTTGAAGCCTGGCGGGATGAAGAAGTTGCCCGGCGGCAACACGCACGGCAGCGGACCAAAGAGCGCCTGGTGGGTGAACTGGATGTGGCTGATCATCCCCGCGCCGGAGTTGTCGCGGTGCGTCACGTAGACGCCGCCCGCATAGAGCCCCTGGTCGTTGGCGTACGGCGAATAGACGAGCCCGCGCGGCTCGAAGATCTCCACGTCGCTTCCGGTCGTCGGCAGCGACCCGAGCACGTTGTTGCAGCCGATGCCCTGCGGACCGTCGGGGCCGGATTCGTAGACGACGACGTTGTTCCCGGTGAAGTTGGCGATGTAGCCGAAGTAGACGCCGGCGCTCCATCCGAAGCCGTTCTGGCGAGCCGTCAGCACGACTTCGCGCGGCCCGTCGATGAGGGCGTCGAGAGTCTTGCGCACGGTAAGCGTGCCGAGCTCGACGATGCTGATGGTGTTGTCGAGCGCATTCACGACGAACACATCCTCGCCGTTGCCCTGGCAGGAGATCGTGGTTGGACCGCGACCGACCGGGACCCGCGCGATCTCGGTGTGGAAGTCGGGCTGCGTCGGATCGGAGCCGATCACCGACATCGTGTCGTTGCCCGCGTTCGCGGTGAAGATGAAGCGATTGTTCGGCATCACCGCGACGCCCGAAGGACCCGGGAGGTCGAGCGTAGTGATGATCTGGAAGGTGTTCGAGTTGACGACCTGTAGGAGCCCCGCCGTCGCGTCGACCACGTAGAGGAAGTTGCCGACCTGCTGGCGTGCCGCGTAGGCGACGGCGGCCGTGGCCGACTGCGGATTCGGACCGTTCACAGCGCCGCCGGTCGGGCGATCGTCGACATCGACCGGGTTGATCGCGTCGGGAACGACGAAGGAGTAGCTGCTCAATGTGCCCGACCAGACCTCTTCGCCCTCGATCATGCGCGCCTTGCCGAGCGGGTTGTTCTGATCGATCAGGATGTCGATCGGGTTCAGTCCGACCCAATAACGCAGCGGCGGCGGGTTGGGGATCGGCGGATCGCCGAGCGCGTTGCGCGACAAGCCACCGCCCCAGAAGAACGAGGTGTGGAAGCCGGGGTTGTTGAACAAGCTCAGCGTGTCGGAGATCCCGGCGTCGAGGAAGTCGCCGACGACCATGTCGGCCACCGTTCCGAGCGTGCCGTTGTTCGTGCCGGTCAGGATCACGTCCCCGTCGGCGTTGCGAACGAGCGTCTCGAATCCGGACGACCTCTCATTGATGCCGGGGATCGGAGTGCCGCTGTTGCCCTGATCGCTCGGCGCGCCCTGCCACGATTGGCCGCCGATCGAGAAACCAGGACCGTAGATGAAGCTCCCGGTTCCGACCGGCCAGGAGTAGCGGTTGCCGCTGCCGAGGATGCCGACCGCGCTGGTGGTGTTGGCGACCCGCGAAATGAGCGAGGCGAAGTGGTAGTCGCTCGCGCCGTGTCCGGGCGTGTTGGTGGTGAATCCCTGACCGTTCAGGTCGACGGCGCCGAGGCCACTTCCGCTGACCGGCAGCCAGTAGAAGACTTCCGGGCAGACCGGGGCACAAGCGGGCGCTCGCCCCTTCGCCACGGTGAAGATGCCGCGAGCGTCAGCGCCGGGCGTGTGGAAGTTGCCGACGAGGTCGATCGCACCGAACTGCGTGAGATTCGCGTCGCGGTTGGCGTTCGCATCGACGACGACGATGTTGATCGTGCGCTGCGCCGGCAGATCGACGAGCGGCGTCACGATGTAGGTCGCGAGGTTGTTCGAGTTGAGCGGCCGGATGTCGCACGGCAGGAAGAGCTGCGAACGGTTGACGTTCAGCGTCGCCGTGATGTGCGTATTCGGAAGCGGCTTCGGCGGCGGCGAACCCGGGAGACCGAGCCGCGGCAGGTTGCCGATGAACGGGGTGCCGTCGAGCGTCGCCGACTTGCCGACCGTGGTCGGCACGCACGGCTCGTTGAAGCGAATGATGAAACGCGAGCTCGTCGAGCACTTGGCCGGATTCAGCGGGTCGAGCGGGTCCACCGACTCGGCGGTGATCGACACGACGCTCGGTCCGACGGTGTCGCCCAATGCGCTGTTGGCGATGGTGACGGTGTAGAAGGCGTCGATGGAGCGACCGTTCAGGTCGTTCAGCGAGATGCGCAGCGACGTCAGGTCCGTTGTCGTCGGGCTCGAGTCCGAATCGGAAGAGCTGCCGCCGAACGCGGCGACCGTCGACAGGTCACCATCCCCGTCATCGGCGATGTAGAGGATGACGCCAGCACCGAGGTTGCGGTCGGCACCGCTGCCGGAGAGGTCCTTCGGGAACCCCGGGTCGTTGCCGCGGAACTTGCCATACGCATCGATGCCGTTGACGACAGCGACACCGGGCACGTGCGCGCCAGTCGAGTCCGTCACCACCAGGTTGCCCGTCAGTTGGGAGAACGGGCGGTAGACCGGATCGGGCGACACGATGTCGCGACGGTCGACGACGAACGGCACCTCGAGGCGCAGGAACTGGTTCGTCGTCGTGCCGGTCGGCATCGACGGCGGCTTGATCGCACCGCCAGAGGAGTTGGCCTCGGTCGGCGTTTGCGAGTACTTGCCGGTCGGACCGAACAGCGCGATCACCGGGTCGGTGAGCTCATCGCCCCGCGATCCGCCCGACCCGCCGCCCCCGCCGCCACATGCCGACACCCCGAGCGTGGCCAGGAGAGCGGCTCCGATGAACCACCCCTTCCGCGTCCAATCGCGAGTCATGGATTCTCCGAACACGGCGAATCTCCAAGGTACGGCACGGGCGCCTTGCGGCGCGTCGTCGAAGTCGAAGTCAAGCCACCCAACACGCGCGTCGTTCCCATCACTTGCCCCGCGGCTTGCCCCGCGGCGACGCGCTTCACTCCGGAGATCAGGCCGACGGCGCCAAACAGCAGGCGCTCGCAGCAGACCTCCTCGCAACCGGAAGCGGCGAACCAGTTCGCCACCTCCTCCACTCGCGCAAACGACTCCACCGACTCCGGCAAGTAGCGGTAGGCGTCGACCGCAGCGCCGCGAGCGACGAGTCGCCCGATACGCGGCAGTACATGACGGAAGTAGGCGCGGAACAGCGACCCGCAGAACCCACCTTCCGGCGTGAAGAACTCGAGCACGATCAAACGGCCGCCGGGGCGCAGCAACCGGCACAACTCCGCGATCCCGGCGCGTGGCTCGACCACGTTGCGCAGCCCGAATGCGACCGTCACCGCATCGAAACTGCCGCTGCGCGCCGGCAACTTCAGGGCATCGGCGACGGCGAAGTCGGCCTTCGCCCCTTCCGGTCGTTTCGCATGCGCGCGCGCCAGCATGGCTTGCGCGAAGTCGAAACCGACCACTCGTCGCGTCCTCGCGTCGCGCGCAAGCTCGATCGCGAGGTCGCCGGTGCCGCAGCACGCATCCGCGACCAGCGCACCTTCCAATCCCGCCAAGGCACGAGCCACCGCCAGTCGGCGCCAGCGCACGTCACTCCCAGCGGAGAGCACGCGATTCAGGAGGTCGTACCTCGGCGCGATCGCATCGAACATGCGTCGCACGTCGGCTCCCGACTTCTGGCGTGGATCGAGGCGCTGCATCGGTGCGTTCCGCAGCTCACTGCCGCCAGAAGGCGCCGAGCTTCTTCGTGCCCGTACCGCCGTGGCCGTCGATGGTCTTCAGCACCAATCCCGCCTGCGTCGGCGACAGCACCTGAATCTGGTCGGTGTCGTCGAAGCTGACGTAGAGGCGGTCGGGAACGATCGCCATCGACGCCCCGAACGACACGAGGCGGAGGAAGTTCTTCGAGTTCACTCCACCCGAACGTTCCGGCTGCGGCGCATCGCCAACCCCGCCGAAGTTCGGTGCCGCCGACGGATTGCTCTGGTAGCCCGCCGTGTTCATGTCCGCGAGACAGACGTCCGTCGGCAGGTCACCGGCCAACACGGAGTTTGCCGTGGCGCCCCAGGTCGAAGTGATCTCGAAGACGCGATCGGTGAAGCCAGGCGGAAGGAAGAAGCCGGGAGGCACCTGGATCGGAAGCGGGCCGAACAGCGCCTGTTGGGTGAACTGGATGTGCGAGACGCGGCCGTTGCCGTCGGCGTCACGGTGGGCGACGAAGACGCCACCGGCGAAGAGCCCGAGCGGGTTGGCGAACGGCGAGAAGCAGAGTCCGCGCGGCGCGACGAGCTCCTCGCTGTTGTCGTCATTCGGGAGCGAGCCGCGAATGTTGTCGATGCCGATACCGCGCGGCCCGTCCGGCCCTGATTCGTAGACGACGACCGTATTGCCGATCAGGTTCGACACGTACGCGAAGTAGAGGCCGCAAGCCCAACCCGACGGGTGCGGGGCACTCGGCTGCTCCTGGCGCGGCGCCACCTCGACATCCCATGGACCGCTGATCAGCGCGTCGAGCGTCTTGCGCACGGTGAGCGACGCCGGGTTGATGATCGACACCGTGTTGCCGAGGTAGTTGCAAACGAAGATGTCTTCGTTCTCCGACTGAACGGCGATGGCGCGCGGACCGATGCCGCACGGAACTCGCGCGATCTCGCGGTGGAACTGCGGCGACGTCGGGTCGCACGACACCACCGAGAGGCTGTCGTTGGAGAAGTTCGTGACGTAGAGGAACTCCATGTCCGACGACATCGCGAGTCCGGTCGGGTCGGGCAACGAGATGCTCGAGATCACGCGCATCGTGTTCGAGTTGACCGCCTGAACCTCGCGGGAGGAGGCGTCCGTCACATAGAGGAAGTTGCCGATCTGCTGGCGCGACGCGAAGGAGAACGCCGACGTGGCGGACTGGTGGCCGGGGCCGTTGCCAAGGCACCCCTTCGCAGGGCCAACGGCGAAGGGGAGAAGCTGGATGTCGTGCGAGTTTGCCGAGATCGGATTGCTGCGGAGGTGCAGATAGCCGTTGAAGGCCCGCGCAGTGTCGCCGGCGCCGAGGACGCCTGAGACGGCGGCCGGGCCATTCGGACGCGGCCCGGTCCAGACTTCGTCGCCCTCGATCAACACGCCGGGAGTGCCCGGAGAGTTCGCGTCGAAATTGACGTCGACCTGCGGCAGCCCGACCCAGTAACGGGTCGGCGGCGGGTTGGGGATCGGCGGATCGGAGATCAGGTTGCGGCCGAGCGTGCTCGCGCCGCCGCCGAAGAAGCTGATGTGCAGCCCCGTCTGCGCGCGCAGGTTGAAGCGGTCGAAGTAGACGCGGTCGAGGAAGTCGCCGACGATCATGTCCTGCACGTTGCCGACGACGCCGAACTCGCGCCCGGTGAGGATCGCTTCGCCGTTGCTGTCACGGCAGATCGTCTCGAAGCCGCTCGATCCCTCGTTCACGCCAGGAACCGGAGTTCCGGCATTGCCGGCATCGTTGGGGGCGAACCACTCGTCGGGGAAGGCGCCGCCCGAGTTGGCGCGCGCCGCATTGGCGACCGGCCCGAACGGGAAGCTGCCGAGGCCGACGGGGTAGTAGTAGCGGTTGTGGGCGAACTCGACCATCGGAACGAGCGTGCAGGGATCGGTCGGCGTCGGAGAGTTGCCGGGATAGCCGATCAGCCCGATCCCGTTCGCGAGGTTGAGGCCGCCGGGCTGCGTCTCGCAGCCCTGCGTATCGAGCCACTGCAGCGTCACGATCGGAGCGACCGAGAAATCGCCGGCATTCGCGCCAGGAGTGTTCGTCGTGAAGCCGTTGCCGTTCAGGTCGATGGCGCCGATTCCGTCACCGGAAGAAGGCGCGAAGTAGATGACCTCCGGCGAGACCGGAACGTTCGCAACCGCCGGCCCCGGCCCCACTGCGAAGGTCACCGAATGGTCGACCGAATCGCCGACGCCGTCCCCGGTCGTGTCCTGGCCGTCGTAGCTGTTGCCCGACAGGTCGGTCGCGGAGACGTTGTTCGTCGTGAAGCTTCGAATCAACACGTCGATCGACGAGTTCGACGGCAACGGGATCAGCGGAGTAAGGCGGTAGGTCGTGAGGTTGTTGATGTTGAGCGGCGCACAATCGAACGGCACGAACAAGGTGCCGACGTTCAGGTTGACCGTCGCGATGATCGCCGTCGGCGGCAGGTTCGCCGAGAGGATCGGATTGGGCATGTTCCCGTCGAACGGAGCGCCGTCGAGGACCGCCGAACGCCCGACCGTCCGCGGGACCATCGCCTCGGAGAACTGGACGATCAGCGCGCCGGAGGACGAGGTCGAATTCGGGTTCAGCAGATCAAGAGGACTGCGCTCCTCCGACCCGATCGAGATCACGAACGGCTGCCGCGTGTCGGTGTTGCCGATCGAGAAGGTCCACGCCGCTTCCGTGGTGATCCCGTTGATCGAGAAGACGTTGATGCGCACCGAATCGAGGATCGAGGTGGTCGATTCGATGATTCCGTTCGCGTTGTTCGGATCCGGCAGATATCCGCCGAACGCCGCAGGAGTCGCGAGGTTGCCATCGACGTCGGCGACGAAGAGGAAGACGCGCTTGCCGAGGTTCAAGTCGCGCCCGCTCGTCGTCAGGTCATGCGGGAATCCTGGGTTGGAGCTGCGATCGACGCCGAATGCGTCGCGACCGTTCACCAACGCGAGCCCAGGAACATGCGCGCCATTCACGTCGACGATCGTGATGTTGCCGTTCAAGTAGGAGAACGGCGCCAGGTTCGCGGTCGAGTCGAGGATCGTGTTCGCCTCGATGTCGAACGGGAACTCGATTCGAAACCAGTGGTTGTCCGTGGTCACCGTCGTGGCAAACGTCGGGGGCGGCGCGAGACCGGCGCCCGCGTTCGCCTCGGTGGGTGTCTGCGACAGTTTTCCGGGCGTACCCACCAGCAGGAACGGGACGTCATTCACGTTGCCGCCTGCGTTGGAGGTGCCGCCGCCGCCGCCGCCGCCGCACCCCTGCAGCAAGCTGGTCAGCAACAGCGCCCCGCTGGACACCCCGAGCACTCTCGTCGAGAGACGGATCGGCATCGCTCGCATTGCGCTCGTTCTCCTACATCGCTCGGTCGAACGGATGGTCACCGCAGGCTTGTTGGCGGTAGCCGCGAAAGGGAGAGGTTTTATCGGGGAGCCCCAGAGAAGGGTCAAAAAACTCCCCGGGGCCCCCCGGCTCCTCGCCCACTCGCACCTTCTAGTTCAGCATCCCCCGTGCCGGATGCGCTGGCGCCCCGAAACTTCCCCGAGGAACGGCAACGAGCGGCGACTCGCGCGAATCCGCTCGCTCGAAGCCGACGCCCCCCTGGAAGGAGTCGAGTTGGCTTCTAGTCCACCCGACCGACCGGGGTCACTCCGCTCCGTCGCCGCCGTGCCGCGGCCCCCAGCACCGGACGCGTCAAGCAGTCGCCGGAATGAACTCGGCTCGCGACGACGTTGGGTCGCCGCGAGCCGAGCCGATCGTGCGCCGGAATCGATCGACGAGTCGATCGCCTACTGCCGCCAGTACGAAACGACCTTTCGAACGCCACCGACGCCAGGATCAGTGATGGTCCGCAGGATCGTTCCGGGGACAGCGGGGCTCAGCACCTGCACCGCGCCCACGTCCTCGAACGAGACGTAGAGGCGATCGGGCGTGACCGCCGGGAAGCAGAACGGAGTGTTGAGCCGCATCGGGTTCTTCGAGTTGATCGCGCCGGTCAGGGCCACCGTCGGCGGGATCGAAACGCAACCGAGGTTGGGCGCCCCCGACGGTCGCGCCTGCCACGCCGCCGTCGACAGGTCCGACAACGTCACGTCGGTCGGTGAGATCCCGATGAAGCGGGCGGTGTCGAGGTTCCCCCACGTCTTCACGATCTGGAAGACTCGATCGAGGAATCCCGGCGGAGTCGTGAGCCCCGGCGGCGCCTGAATCGGCAACGGCCCGAGCTGCGCCTGGACGGTGAACTGAATCTCGCTCACCCGACCGCGTCCTTCGGCGTCACGGTGAGCCACGAAGCAACCGCCGGCGGAAAGCCCCGAAGGATTCGGGAACGGGTCGTAGCAGAGGCCACGGGGCGCCAGCAGCTCGCCGGCCGCGTCATCGCTCGGAAGCGAACCGCGGACGTTGTCGATGCCGATGCCCTGCGATCCATCCGGCCCCGACTCGTAGACGACGACCGTGTTGCCGTTGAAGTTCGAGACGTAGGCGAAGTAGAGGCCACACGCCCAGCCGATCTGCGTCGGGTTGTTGGGGCTCGGAGAGAAGGGAGTGATCTGGCGCGGCGACGCCTCGATGTCGTAGGGGCCGCTGATCAGCGCGTCGAGCGTCTTGCGGACGCTCAAGTCCACGCTCGAGATCAGCGAGACCGTGTTCCCGGTGTAGTTGCAGACGAGGATCTCTTCGTGCTCAGGCTGCACGCAGATCGCTCGCGGGCCTTCGCCGACCGCGATGCGCGCGATCTCGCGATGGAAGTCGTTGCCGAGCGGATTCGTTCCGATGATCGAAACGTTGTTCGAACCGAAGTTCGACACGTAGAGCTTGGACATGTCGGGCGCGATCGCAAGCCCGGTCGGATTCGGCGTCGAGATGCTCGAGATGACGCGCATCGTGTTGCTGTTGATGACCTGCACGACACCATTCGTGCTGTCCGTCGCGTAGAGGAAGTTGCCGATCTGCTGGCGCGACGAGTAGGTGAAGGCGGCGCTCGACGACTGCAGGCCCGGACCGTGCCCGATGTGCGGGAACACGGTCTGATCGGGCGCGTCAGGCCGGATCTCGTTGGGCTGGAGTTGCACGTAACCACTGCCGCCGCGCGGCCCGAGGAACACCTCTTCGCCCTCGATCAGGAGCGGCGGGTTCTCGGGGTTCACGCGGTCGGGAACCGTCCCGATCTCCGGCAACCCGAACCAGTAGCGCAGAGGCGGCGGGTTGGGCGTCGGCGGGTCGGCGATCGTGTTCCCGCGACCGGTCAGCGTGTGGGGACGCCCCGAGTTCCAGATCGTCACATGGAGGAGCGGATTGGTCCTGGTGCTCGCCTGGTCGAAGTAGACGAGGTCGAGGAACTCACCGACGATCAGGTCATTCACGGTTCCGACGCGGCCGAACTGCCGCCCGGTCAGGATGACGTCGCCGGTGCTGTCGCGGCAAAGCGTTTCGAAGCCGCTCGAACCCTCGTTCACACCAGGAAACGGCGTGCCTGGGTTGCCCGGGTCGTTGGGGGCGAACCAAGGCTGACCACGGAGCGCGTTCGGGCCGGGGCCGTAGGCGTAGGCGCCGGTGCCGACGGGGTAGAGGTATCGGTTGTGGCCGAACTCGACCATCGCCAGACCAGTGCACGGATCGAGCGGCGTCGCATCGCTGCCTGGATAGCCCTCGAGCGCGATCCCGTTGGCGAGATTCAGCCCGCCCGGGTGCACCTCGCATCCGGCAGCGTTCAACCAGAGCTGCGTGATGATGAACGCCTTCTCGGGATCGTTGATGTTCGCGCCAGGTGTGTTCGTGGTGACACCGCGGCCGTTCAGGTCGATGGCGCCGATGCCGTCGCCCGTCGTCGGCAACCAGTAGACGACTTCTGGCGAGACCGGGATGTTCACGAGACCGGCACCTGGTCCACTCACGAAGGTGCTGGTGAAGTTGATCGGGTCGAGGATCCCGTCACCGTCGATGTCCGCGAGCTCGCCGGGATAGGAGTTGCCACTGAGATCCCGAACCGCATCCGCGGCACCAGTGACGGAATTCGTGTTCAGCACGAGCGCGCGCACGCCGACGTCGATGCTGCTGTTGGGCGGCAGATCGATCAGCGGACGCAGGCGGTAGGTGGCGAGGTTGTTCGAGTTGAGCGGCCGGCAGTCGAAGGGGACGAAGAGCGCCCCGATCGACGTGTTGACCGTCGCCGTCACGAACGTGTTGGGATACGGGAGGTTCGGCAACGTGGTGCCGACGATGAAGCGCGGCGTCCGCGGCGTGTTGCCGAAGAAACTGTCGACGCCGAAGATCGGCGAGTCGCCGACGCTGCGCGGCACCACCGGCTCCGAGAACTCGACGATGAACGATCCGGAAACATCGATCGACCCCGGATTCAGCGGATCGAGCGGACTGCGCGTCTCCGAGGCGATTCGCACGACGTCCGGGACCCGCGAATCATTGGTGTTGCCGATCGAGAAGGTCCAGACCGCGTTCCACTCGAAGCCGTCGATCTTCGCGACGGTGATGCGGACCGTGTCGAGCGTCCCGTTCTCGTGATCGGTCACCGACGCGATCTCGTCCTTGGCGTTGGTGACACCGTTCAGCTCGAATCCGAACGTCGCGAAGGTCGACAGATTGCGATCGGAGTCGGCGACGTAGAGGAAGACGTTGTTGCCGAGGTTCTTGTCCACCGAGCCCTGCACGTCGTGCGGGAACCCGGGGTCGTTGGCGTGGTTCACGCCGAGCGCATCGATGCCGTTCACCATCGCGAGGCCGGGCAGGTGATCGCCGACGAGGTCGTTCACGGTGATCGCGCCGTTCAGGTACGAGAAGGGCGCAGTGAAGACGCTGTTCTCGAGCAGGTCGGCGCGCTGGATCGGGAACGGGAACTCGAGACGGAACCAGTGATTGCTGGTCGTCACGCTCGGCGTCAGCGCGGGCGGCGGAGTGGCGCCGTTCCCCACGTTCGCCTCGTCGATCGATTGCGACAGCCGGCCCGGCGGTCCGCTCAGCACGATGACGGGATCGTCGACGCCGCTCGGACGCGACGCACCACCCCCACCGCCACCACCGCAGCTGGTGAACGCCGCCACCGCCATTGCCGCCGCGGCGAGGGCGGCCGCTTCAGCTCGCCAAGCGTTTCGACGCATCGTTCCAGCTCTCCTGGGTCGTCGGTCCATCCGCGGGGGGCGCCAAGCGAGCCACGCAGTCCGTCACTGCGCGCTCCATCGCACGGCGCCGCCTTGGACAAGAACGCGACCTTGTACGCGCTTCCCCGGGGCGGGTCAAAGCCAAGCTCGTCGAGCACCCCTCCGGGAGTGACTTCCTCATCACCTAGCGTGCCGAGTTGTAGCCGCGACCCTGAGGTGGCGTGACTCAAGGAATCTCCCGGCGGCGAGAGCGGATCCGCTCGGGGAAGCCGATCCGGCGCGTGAGGCGCCCGGCGTGCTTCCTTGCTGCTGCGGAACGCCACCGATAGCTTCCGCCCTCGTGCCGCCGGCGCTTCAGCGATCGATGCGGCACCGTCCCTGGGGAGGGATCGGCTTCGTCAGGCGGGGGTCGCATGATCGCCAGCACGTTCGCGCAATTGAACCGGGCTGAGGACGCGCCCGACGAGGGGGCGTTGCGCCCCCGAACGCTCGACGAGTTCGTCGGGCAGGAACGCACGGTCGAAAACCTGCGCATCGCGGTTCAGGCCACTCGCATGCGCGGCGAACCACTCGACCACGTGCTGCTGTCGGGCTTGCCGGGCCTCGGCAAGACGACGCTCTGCACCCTGCTCGCGCGCGAATGCGGCAGCCGCCTGCACAACACCTCCGGTCCAGCGCTCGCACGCCCCGCCGACCTCGCCGGTCTGCTCACGGGACTCGAACGCGGCGATCTGCTCTTCATCGACGAAGTGCATCGACTGCCGATCGCCGTCGAGGAGTACCTCTACAGCGCGATGGAGGACTTCGTCGTCGATGTCCCGATCGATCAGGGACTTGGCGCGCGCACGGTGCGACTGCCGATTCAACCCTTCACGTTGGTCGGCGCGACGACTCGCGAAGGACGCTTGACGGCTGCGTTCCGCGGGCGCTTCGGCATCCACGAGAAGCTCGAGGCCTATCCGGTCGAACACCTGATCCAGATCCTCCAGCGTACGTCGCGGATCCTGCAGCTGCCGCTCCACGCGGCCGCCGCGACGTGCATCGCCGAGCGCGCGCGCGGAACGCCGCGGATCGCCAATCGACTGCTGCGCCGCTTGCGCGATCTCGCGCAGGTTCGTGGCGTCCCGCTCGTCGACCTGCCGCTCGCCGTCGAAGGGCTCGCGCGATTGGGGATCGACGACCTCGGCCTCGAAGAGACGGACCGGCGCATCCTCGGCCTGCTGCACCGCGCCGATCACGGCTCGCTTGGCTTGAAGACGATCGGCGCCGGCGTCGGCGAGGCGGACGAGACGATCGAAGAGGTCTACGAGCCGCATCTGCTGCGCCTCGAGCTGATCCGCAAGACGCCGCGTGGCCGCGAGCTCACGCCGCGCGGTCGCGATTGGTGCCTGACCCATCCCTCCGCAGGGGCGCCCGCTCATGAAGCGTAGGTTGCGCCTGCCCCGATCGCTCCAGCGAGGCACCAAGTGGCTTGCGATGCCACGCCGTGCCGCGACCTTGGCGACGCTCGTCGCAGCGTGCGCGCTGATCTTCGTGCGCTGCACGAGCCCGCGCGCCATCGCCCGCATTCCTGAAGTGCAGGTGCTGCTCGAACGCGACCTCGCCAGCGTCGATGTCGCCTGCGATGGCGCGTATCGCGTCGCGGACGCCGGCGGCAACTCGCTCGCGGAAGGCCGCCGCCTCACCTCCGGCCGGCTGCGCGCCAGCGGCAACGGCCTCGACTTGAATGGCGTCGCCTTCGCAACCAGTGAGCTGCGCCTCGAACCTCGTTCCGACGACTTCTTCCGCTACCAGGGGAAGAGCTTCGCCGGCGACCTGCGCATTCGCCGCGACGCCCGTGGGCGCATCGAGGTGAGCAACGTCCTCGACATCGAGGAGTACGTCGCGGGCGTCCTCTTCTCCGAGATGCCGTCGAGCTTCCCGGATGAAGCCTTGAAGGCGCAGACCGTGGCGGCGCGCACCTACGCTCGTTGGCGACTCGACCACGGCGAGACGTTGCTGCGAGCGACCGATGCCGACCAGGTCTATGGCGGTGCCGGCCCCAAGCATGATCGCGCGCGCGCTCTCGTCGCCGCGACCCGTGGCCATGTGCTCGAAGCCGACGGCAAGCCGCTCTGCTCCTTCTTCATGAGCACGTGTGGCGGCGCCACCGTCGACGGACCCGAGGTCTTCCGTGACGCCGGCCGCGCCGGACTCGTGGGCGTCGAGTGCGAGTGGTGCTCCGCCTCGCCCAAATACCGCTGGACGCGCACCCTCACGCTCGCGGAACTCGAGCGTCGCTTGAAGGTCAGCGGCCTCTCCGCCATCGACGTCGAGCGCGACCGCTTCGCCCATGCGTTGCGCTTCACCGTCCGCTCGAGCGGCGGCAACAAGAAGTTCGAGAGCCAGGAGTTCCGGCGCCTCTGGAACGCGGGCGCCAGGACTGACGGCGAGAAGCTGCCGAGCGCCTGGGCGCGCCGACTCGACGTGGCGCGCGGTGGCGTGACGTTCGAAGGCGCCGGCTTCGGTCACGGCGTCGGCCTCTGCCAGTACGGCGCGGCCGGCCTCGGCGCCGCCGGCAAGAAGTGGCGCGAGATCGTCAGCTACTACTACCGCGGCGCGCAGCTGGTGAAGCGCTGGTGAGCGCCGCACGGCTCCACTTCGAGATCCACGCGCGCGTCGGCGCGGCGCGGCGCGGCACGCTGACCGTGCGCGGCCGCTCGACGCCGACGCCGGCGTTCATGCCGGTCGCGACGCAAGGGACTCTGAAGGGCATCGCCGGCGGCCGGCTCGCAGGCTTCGGTTTCCACGCGCTGCTGGCCAACACCTACCACCTCGCGCTGCGCCCCGGCGAGGAGACGGTGCGCGCGCTCGGCGGCCTGCATCGCTTCATGGACTATCCCGGGATCGTGCTGACCGACAGCGGTGGCTTCCAGGTCTTCAGCCTCGCGCAACGACGGGAAGTCGATGACGCCGGCGTGACCTTCCGTTCCCACCTCGACGGCAGCGAAGTTCGCCTCACGCCGGAGCGCGCGATGGCGATCCAGCACGCGCTCGACTCGGACATCGCCATGGTGCTCGACGAATGTCCGCCCGCCGCAGCGCCGCGCGCCGAGCTCGAACGCGCCGTCGCGCGAAGCCTGCTCTGGGCGCGCCGCTCGCTGCGCGCGCACCGACAACTCGGCGAGGAACGCGCCTGCTTCGCGATCGTCCAGGGTGGCCGCGATGCGGCGCTGCGACGCTCGATGGCCGATGCGCTCGCCGCCGAACCGTTCGACGGCTACGCGCTCGGCGGCATCGCGGTCGGCGAGGATGCCGACACCATTCGCGAAGAGGCGCAGGAGTTCGCGCCGCTGCTCCCGGACGCCAAGCCGCGCTACTTGATGGGCGTCGGCAGCCCGCGCGAGCTCGTCGCCGCCGTGCACGCCGGCATCGACCTGTTCGACTGCGTGCTGCCCACCCGCAACGCCCGCAACGGCTTCCTCTTCGCCCGCAACGGCGTCGTCAAGATCCGCAACGCGGAACATGCGCGCAGCGCCGAACCGATCGAGGCGGGCTGCGACTGCACCGCCTGCAGCCGCCACAGCCGCGCCTACCTGCGCCACCTCTTCCAGGCCGACGAGATGCTCGGCCCGATCCTCGCCACCGAGCACAACCTCTTCTTCTTCGCGCGCCTGCTCGCCGACCTGCGCGACGAGATCGAGAGCGGGCGGCCGCACGACTGGAACTGGCTCGAGCCGCGCTGATCGGCGCGCTTCGCCGCTTCGCTCAGCGCGAAGTCCGCGTCCCGGCCCCGTCGCCGCCGCTGCCCTCGAGTTCCGCCGCCAGCCGTCGCCGTACCGCGGCGAGAGGCAGCGCGTGCGCGCGCGCGAGGCGATCGAGCTCGTCGAACTCCGGCACCACCCGGCGCGAGCCGTCCGGAAGCTGCGCGACCTTCACGTTCACCGGGCCAAACGAGGTGGCCGCCGTCTCCGCGTGGCGCGGCAGGATGCGACGGCTCGCCCGCGTGCGGCGCACTCCGAGCGTGGGCGAATCGAGCAGCAGCAGCTCCTCGATCGCGGGCGCGGCGGCGTCGAGCGCCAGCACCTGCAGCACATGGCCCGGTCGCCCTTTCTTCATCGTCACGGGCAGCACCACCACGTCGAGTGCGCCCTGCTCGAGACAGCGCTCGATCAAACGGCCAAGCTCCTGACCGGTGGCGTCGTCGAGGTTCGTCTCGAGCACGACGACGCTCTCCCCCGCCGGCGCGGCCATCTCGCAGGCGACCACGCGGACCGCGTTGGGCGGACTCTCGCGCACGCGCGTGCCCAATCCGTAACCGACCCGGCGCGGGATGTAGGCGAAGTCGCGGCCGAACCCTTCGCAGAGCGTCGACAGCAACGCCGCCCCGGTCGGGGTGCAGAGCTCCTCCTGCAGCCCCCCGCTGACGATGGGGACACCCGCGAGGAGTTCGAGCGTCGCGAGCGCCGGCACCGGCAGCAGGCCGTGCTCGGTGATCACGAACCCTTCTCCGGTGGCGATCGGGGAACAGAAGAGGCGCGGCGATCCGAGCCGGTGATGGAGCGCGCAGAAGCCCACGACGTCGGCGATCGAGTCGAGCGCTCCCACTTCGTGGAAGTGAACCTCGTCGATCGCGCAGCCGTGCACCTTCGCTTCCGCCGTACCGATCCGCTCGAAGACGCGCGAGGCGTTGCGCTTCACGGCCGGCGGCAACGGGCTGCGCTCGATCAACGCCAGGATGTCGCGCAGATTGCGGCGCGGCGGCTTCGTCTGCGGGTCGAGTTGCACGTGGAAGCGCGTGCCGGCGAGCCCGCCCTGCCACTTCTTCTCGCGCGCGAGCTTGAAGCCGGCCACGCCGAGGGAAGACAGGTCGGCTTCGAGTTCCTCGAACGACGCGCCGAGATCGAGCAGCGCGGCGACGAGCATGTCGCCGGCGGCACCCGAGAAGCAGTCGAAGTAGAGGGACGACATCGTGGCGCGCTCCGCAGGCGGGAAGGGCGGAGGATCTTACGCGCCCCGGCGAACCGGCCGACGGCGCGCGCTTCGCTAGGAGAAGCGTGCCGGATGGGGCTCGGCGCCGCTCCGGGATCGGCAAGCCGTTCCGTTGCGCGCTTCTGCAATGAATGCGTAACGAAGCGCAGCCGAAAAGGGGCGGACCGGCGGGAGCCAGTGCCGGCGCGGAGCATGGCCATGAGTCGCAGTGGGGTGATCGCTCTCTTCGTCCTCTCGAGCTGGTTTGCATGCGCACACGACGCCAGCGCGCATGGGGGTTTGTTCCGTCAATCGGGAGGTGGCCAGCAGTCGCCGCCGCCCCCGACGGGGAATCCCAACGCCAACGCCCCCGGCGGGATCGCGGCGCGCGAGACCGCCTCCGCGGTGCCCGGCAGCGCGCCGACGCTCGCGTTCAGCGAGGAGCGGTGGGAGTTCTGGTGGGAGTTCAACCACGACGCCTACGTGAACCTCCGTCCGAGCCTTCGCAATGCGATCCCGGCCGCCGGCAGCGCCGCCTTCGCCCCGCTCCTGCCCGACGATCGCGCCCAGCTCCTGCTGCCGGCGCTCGTACAGCTGCTGCGTGACGACGACGAACTCGTGCGATCGGCGGCGGTCTACGCGCTCGCGCGCCTCGAGGATGAGTCGACGCTGCCCTACCTGAGCAACGCCGCGGTCGGCGATCCGTCGCTTTCCGTGCGGACCAACGCCGTGCTGGCGCTCGGCCTCGCACGCAATCCGAAGGCGACCGACCGGCTGCGCACCACCTTCCACGACGAGCGAGTGCCCGACGAGACGCGCTCGATGGCCGCGGTGGCGCTCGGGATCAGCGGCGTTCCGGAAGCCAACGCCGTGCTGCGCGACTCGCTCGCGGGCGGCGTCGAGAGCCGCCTGCCGCACACGCTGCAGCAGGCCGCGATCTACGCGCTCGGATTGGCTCGCGATCCGGGCAATGCGCCCTTCCTGCGCAGCTACTTGCAGGCGCGCGGTCACGATGATTTCCAGCAGGCGTTGGCGGTCGAAGCGCTCGGTCGCATCGGCGATCGCGCGGCGAACCCTTCGCTCATCACGGCGCTGACGGCCGACGCGACTCCGCTGCGCCGCAGCGCCGCCATCGCGCTCGGCGCCGTCGCCCATCCGGACGACGCCGACGTCGTGCGCGCGCTCGAACGCGCGGCGAACGACGACTCGGATGGCGTGGTGCGCTCGTTCAGCCACCTCTCCCTGGGCCGCATCGCGAGCCTCGGCGCGCCCGCGATCGTCGAGCGCCTCAAGTTGCGCCTGAAGAGCGTCTCGACGCGCGAGCGCCCCTTCGTCGCACTGGCGATCGGCCTCTCCGGCTACCAGTCGGCGCTGCCCGAGCTGATGGCGCAGTTCAAGCAGGAGGCGACCGCTTCGCTTCGTGGCGCGCTCGCGATCGCCATCGCGCTGCTCGACCAGAAGGAGGCCGGGAGCGAACTCTTCGCCGCTTTCGAGAACGAGAGCGATCCCGCGCTGCGCGGCTACCTCGCGTTCGCGGTCGGACGGCTCGGCGTGCAGGACGCAGCGCCGGCACTGAAGAAGCAGCTCGCCGAGGCCAACGATCCGCAGGTGCTGCACTGGACCGCCGTCGGCCTCGCGCTGCTCGATGACCGTGGCGCCGTCGCGCTGATCGAGGAGCTCTCGCGCAAGGACCGCGACTTGATCAGCCGCGCCGGCTACCTGCACGCGCTCGGGGCGATCGGCGACCGCGACGCCGCGCCCTTCCTGCTCGAAGCGGCCAAGCGCAAGGACGAGATCGACTACGCGCGCGCCTACGCCACGGCGTCGCTCGGAATGCTGTGCGACGAGGCACGCGCACCGCTCGCCGCGACGTTCGCCCGCGACCACAACTACACGATGAGCCTGACCTTCCTGCCCGAGCTCTACTACCTCTTCTGATCCAGCACATCACCAGCGCGGACGTCCTCCTCGGAGGATGCGCCGCCTAGACTGAACACCGATGGCGCGTCGCGGCGAACCCGCGACGCGCCTTGTTCGTCGTGCGCGCAAGCGCGCGCCGTCACGCCCGCGCGCCGCTCAGTGCGGCTTGCCGCCGATCAGCTTCACGATCTCCGCGCGGCGCGTGGCCAGCAACTCGGGCGTGCGCGCTTCGAGCATCAGGCGCAGCAGCGGCTCGGTGTTGCTCTTGCGGACGTTGAACCAGAAGTCGGGGAACTCGATCGAGATGCCGTCGAGCTCGTCCTGCTTGCCTTTGGCGAAATAGGCGCGCAGCTCCGCCAGCTTCGCGTCCGCGTCGTGCACTTCGAAGTTGACCTCGCCCGTCGACGGGTACTTGCGCAGCGGCGCGACGATCTGCGACAGCGGCCGCTTCTCCCGCGCCATGACGTTGAGCACGTGCACCATCGCCAGCGTCCCGCAGTCGCTGAAGTAGTGGTCGCGGAAATAGAAGTGTCCCGACAGCTCGCCGGCGAATGGCGAGTTCTCCTTGCGCATGGTCGCCTTGATGAAGCTGTGGCCGACGCGCTCGCGCAGCGGCCGCCCGCCATGCGCCGTGATCTCCTCGGCGACCACGCGACTCGCGCGCAGGTCGTAGACGATCGCCGCCCCCTTCTCAGCACGCAGGAACTCGCGCGCCAGGAGCGCCGTGATCAGGTCGGCGCCGATGCGCTCGCCTTTTTCGTCGATCACGCAGCAGCGATCCGCGTCGCCGTCGTACGCGAAACCGACCGCCGCCTTGCGCGCCACCACCTCGCGGCGGATGTCGACGATGTTCTCGTCCTTCAGCGGGTTGGCCTCGTGGTTCGGAAAAGTGCCATCGACCTCGAGGAACAGCCCGCTCCAGTCGAGGCCCGCCCCTTCGAGCACCAGCGGCACCTCGAGTCCGCCCATTCCATTGGCGGTGTCGATCACCGCTTTGATCCCGGTCCACGGCTGCATGAAGCGGCGCAGCTGCTTCTGGTAGCCGGCTCGCAGATCGACGGAGGAGACGGAGCCGCGCTTCGTGCCTGGCGCCGGCGCGAGCGCGCCCTTCGCCATCTGCTCGAGCGCGCCGATGCCGGTGTCCTTCGACATCGGCACCGCGCCCGCGCGGCAGATCTTGGCGCCGATGTACTGCGGCGGGTTGTGCGATGCGGTCGTCGTGAGTCCACCGTCCGACGCGATGCTGCCGATGCCGTAGTAGGCCATGGGTGTCGAGACGAGACCGATGTCGACCACGTCGCAGCCGTGCGCGGTGATGCCGTCGATCACCGCCTTCTGGATCGAAGGCGCCGACTGGCGCATGTCCCGCCCCACCACCAGACGCTTGGCCGACAGCAGTTGCACCAGCCCGGCGCCGATCTTCCACGCGAGCTTCTCGTCGATCTCCGTCGGGTAGATGCCGCGGATGTCATAGGCCTTGAAGACGGACACTGGTGCTCTCCCCATTCCGATCCTGCGCGAGCCATCCATGCGACGGCCCGCGACGGTTCCTTCGACTCAACCGGCGAGCGCGCGCGTCGCCTTGTCCATCGACTGCAGCGCTCGCTCGACCTCGCGATCGCCGACGTCGCGGTGCGTCACGAACCGCAACCGATCGGCCGCCAGCGCGATGGTCAGCACGCCGTCGTCGGCGAGGCGTCGCTCGAGCGCGACCGCGTCGCCCGCGCAGCGCTCGACGAAGACCAGATTGGTCTCGACCGTGCGCGGATCGACGCGGCAACCTCGCATCGTCGTGAAGCCGGCCGCCAACTGGCGTGCGCGGGCGTGGTCCTCCGCCAGCCGCTCGACGAGGTGGTCGAGCGCAAACTCCGCCGCCGCCGCGAGGATGCCCGCCTGGCGCATGCCGCCACCGAGCGCCTTGCGGAGGCGCCGCGCGCGCGCGATCGCATCGGCCGAGCCGACCAGGATCGAGCCGACCGGACAGCAGAGCCCCTTCGAGAAGCAGAAGGTCAGGGTGTCGACCTGCGCCGCGAACTCCGCGATGGGCGTTGCGGTCGCGACCACCGCATTCCACAAGCGCGCGCCATCGAGGTGAATCTTCAAGCCGCGGCGCAACGCGAGCGCGCGGATCGCCACCATCGTCGCCAGCGGAATCACCCGTCCGCCCGCGTAGTTGTGGGTGTTCTCCAGCACGATCAAGGCGCTGCGCGGATGGTGGACATCCTCGTCGCGGATCGCCCCTTCGAGCGCTGCGAGCGTCGGCACGCCGTCGGGACCAGGCAGCGTCCTGGTCTGGACCCCGCTGATCATTCCGAGCCCGCCCGCCTCGTTGACCCAGACGTGCGAGCGCTCTTCGCAGATCAGCTCCTCGCCAGGCTGCGTGTGGAGCTTGATGGCGATCTGGTTGCCCATCGTGCCGCTGGGCACGAAGAGGGCCGCCTCCTTGCCGCATTGCGCCGCGACGCGCTCCTGCAGGCGGTTCACCGTCGGATCGTCGCCGAACACGTCGTCACCGACCACCGCGCTCGCCATCGCCTGCCGCATCGCCGCGCACGGTCGTGTCACCGTGTCGCTGCGGAAGTCGGCGGGAGCGGTCATCACGTGCGGACCGGCTTCTTCGTCGTGAGGTAGTGCTTCATCCGTTTCAGCGCCTCGGTGAGGTTGGCTTGCGAGTTGGCGTACGACAATCGGATGTAGCCCTCGCCGTGCGCCCCGAACGCGGTTCCCGACAGCGTGCCGACTCCCGCCTCGTCGAGCAGCGCGCGCTGCAGCTCGCGCGACGGCACGCCGGTGTTGCGGACGTTGGCGAAGGCGTAGAACGCGCCCTGCGGCGCCACGCAGCTCACGCCCGGCAGCTCGTTCAGCCCCTTCACGACGAGGTCGCGGCGCCGGCGAAACTCGGCGACCATCGCGTCGACGTCATCTTGCGGCCCGTTGAGCGCCGCCACCGCCGCGATCTGGGAGAAGGTCGCCGGGCACGAATTGCAGTTGGTCTGCAGCTTCGCGATCTTCGCGGCGAGCTCGGCCGGCGCGATCGAGTAGCCGAGTCGCCATCCGGTCATCGCGAAGGTCTTGCTGAAGCCGTCGAGGACGATGATGCGGTCCTTGTCGCCCCACTGCAGCGGCGTGGCGTGCTTCTCGTCGTAGAGGATGCGGCAGTAGATCTCGTCGGTGAACAGCCAGATCCCGCGTTCGGCGCACAGCTGCGCGATGCGCTTCACGTCGTCGGGCTTCAGCACCGAGCCGCACGGATTGTGCGGCGAGTTGATGATGACGATCTTGGTCTTCGAGGTGATCCGCTTCTTCAGCTCGTCGACGTCGGTGCGGAATTGGTTCTCCTCGAGCAGCGGCAGCGGCACCGCCTTGGCACCGGCGAACTCGATCATCGACTCGTAGATCGGGAACCCCGGGTTGGGGTAGATCGCTTCGTCGCCCTCATCGAGCAGCGCCAGGAACGGGAAGAAGATCGCCGGCTTGCCGCCTGCCAGCACCGTGACCTGCTCGGCATCGACCTTCACCCCGCGGCGCGCGGTGAAGTCGGCAGCGATGGCGTCGCGCAGCTCCGGGAGCCCGGTCGACGGCCCGTAGTGCGTCTTGCCGCTGCGCAGTGCGTCGCACGCGGCATCGATGATGTGCTTGGGAGTGTCGAAGTCGGGCTCGCCGATCTCGAGGTGGACGATCGAGCGGCCTTGCCGCTCCAACTCCCTCGCGCGCGCCAGGACCTCGAAGGCGGTTTCAGTGCCGAGCCGCTCCATGCGGCGTGCGAGCACGAGCGGGCGTGCAGCCATTGCGATGTTTTGACCTTGGGTGCCGTCGGACGAGCGGCGGGGATTCTGATGCCGCCCCGGCACGGGGTCAAGGCGGGCGCACCGGACCTTTCGGTCAGGACGAGTGCTGCAGCGCCTTCTCGAGCAGCAGGACGTTGTGCCCTGGCCGCCGGAGGTAGGAGACGCGCGACATCGCGGTGCGCATCAGGTGGAGGCCGTAGCCGCCATCCCGCGGATGGGCGAAATCGGGCGGCGGCACCGTGTCGAAGTCGTAGCCCGGGCCGGCGTCGACGACCGTGATGCGGACGAGCCACGGCGAGAGCTCGATCCGCAGGCCGAGCGGCCCTGGATCGGGCTCGCCGCGGTAGGCGTGGCAGACCACGTTCGCGGTCGCCTCCTGCAGCGCGAGCAGCACGTCCGCGAGGGCGCCGCTCGCGTGATGGCGGGCCAGCTCCGCCGTCAGGAACGACTCGCAGAGCGCTCGCGCCGTCGGCAACGAGTCGCGGGACGCAGGCAACGTCACCTCGAACTGCGCGTCGACGCGTTCGCCACCGCCGAGCAGCTTGCTCGCGCGAAGGTCCGTGTCGGCTCGAACCACGCTGGAAGCCATGCCCATCGAGATCGACGCTCGACGCACTCGGCTTGAGTCCGGCAGCGCTGCCTTGATCGCTTTTCGCGATCGGCGTAGCGTTCGCGCCTGGTTGGGAGGGACGACATGCAACGGTCAGACTCGGCGCCGCGAACCCTTTTCCGGGTGGCGGTCGCGCTCCTGTTCAGCTTCGGCGGAGGTCTCCTCGGAGGCTGTGCGGGCAGTTCCGGCGGTCGCGATCCCGCGGAGGCGGCCGGCGTCTATGCCGATCGCGCCGACGATGCGCGCCAGCAAGGACGCGCATCGCTCGCGGCCCGTCAGTACGAACAGGCGGCCCTCGCGGCCAGCGAAGCGGACGACCCCACCGCGCAGATCGACCACCTGCTCGACGCCGCCGAATGCTGGCTGCTCGATGGCAAGCCCAGCGTGGCCGCCGTCGATGTCGATCGCTCCGAGAAGGTCATCGGCCGCCTGCCGCCGTCGAGTTCGCGCCAGCGCCACGCGCAGATGCGCTTCTCGACGCTGCAGGGCGACCTCGCGTTCATCGCCGGGGATCGCCGGAACGCGCGCCGCCTCTACGACGAGGCGCTCGGCCGCGCGCTCGGCCGCGAACGCGACCCGATCGTGATCCGGCAATCGCTCCTCGCCGAGAACGAGCGCGACCTCGCTCGCGCACGCAACTGGTCGCGACAGGCGAGCGATCCGCGTTCGCCCCTCTTCACCGAGCTGCGACGCATGCTCGACGTTCCGGCCGCGCCGCCGCCGCCGTCCACTGCTCGCCCACCCGCCGCCGCGGCGGCACCTGCTCCCAAGGTGGCCGCGACGCCACTTCCCCCCGTCTTGCCGCGCACGGCCTGGGGCGCTCGCCGCATGCGCGCGAACATCGATCGCATGACCGCGATCTCGCGGATCACCGTCCATCACAGCGGCACGCGCCTTTCGGGCACCTCGTCGCGCGTCGCGGGCGAAGCGATCAAGGGATTCCAGCGCCAGCACCAGGACGAAGAGGGTTGGGCCGACATCGGCTACCACTTCCTGATCGACAGTTCGGGCCGCATCTGGGAAGGGCGGCCGATCGCGTATCAGGGAGCGCACGCCGGCAGCCCCGACCTCAACGTCGGCAACGTCGGCGTCGCGCTCATCGGCGACTTCACGGTCCAGCAACCCACCGCGGCGCAGAAGAAGGCGCTCTCCGATCTGCTCGATTCCCTGTGCTCGAAGTACCGCGTCGAGCGCAAGAACGTCTTCACGCACAAGGAGATCCGCGCGAGCTCGACCGACTGCCCCGGACCGGCGCTGCAGCGAGTGGTCGACTCGTGGCGACGCGGAACGCTCAAGATCTGACCGCGACTCTCGCGAGCGCCTTGACACTCAGAGCAGCGCGACCGCGGCCGCCAGCAGGAACATCCACGGCGCGAACCAGTGCATGCGACCGCGCGGCACCAGCCGCAGCATCGAGTGCACCGCGAAGAGGCCGACCACGAACGCGACGGCGATGCCGACGAAGATCGGCGGCAGTTCGGCGCCGTGCGGCCGGTACTTCCAGAACTCGCGCAGCGTTGCCGCCGTGATGATCGGTACCGAGAGCAGGAACGAGAGGCGTGCGACGCGCTGCATTCCCAAGCCGATCATGAGCCCGACCACGACCGTCGTGCAGGAACGCGACAGCCCGGGCAGGATCGCCAACGTCTGCACGCAGCCCACCAGGATCGGTTGCCACCAGGTCGCGCTTCGCTCCGGCGTCGCCAACACGAATCGAGCCACCACCAGCAGCACGCCGGTCAGCACGAGGCTGCCGATCAGGACCGGCTTCACGTCGTAGAGCGATTCGAACCAGTCGGCGAGCGGCAGCGCGGTGGCGACCGTCGCGAGCGTGCCGAGGAAGACGAAGCGGCTGTCGTTGCCGAGCGTGTCGTCGGGCGCGGGACGCAGCAGGCGTCTCCATGCCGCCGCCGCGCGCGCGAGGCCGCCCTTGCGAGGCAGCGGCAGGCAGGCGTTCGCGGCGAGCGCTGCCATCGGCAGCAAGTCGCGCCAGAAGGCGATGTAGCAGGCGAAGAGCGTCCCGACGTGCAGGAAGGCTTCGAACGAGGCGCCGCTGCCGTCGCGTCGCGCACCGATCCATCGGCCGAGGGCCACGAGGTGGCCGTCGCTCGACACCGGGAAGAACTCCGTCAGCCCCTGCACGAGCCCGAGCAACGCCGCCTTCCAGAGTTCCAAACCATCTCCCCTCTTCGGTCGCGCGCCCACACGATCGCATCGATCAGATCATCTTCAGCAGCCGGAGGATCGTGTCGCGAACCTGCTCGAAGGTAAACGGCTTGCGCAGGAATGCATCGATTCCCTTCGCGCGCAGCGCCGGCACGTCGGCCTCGGTGAGGTAGCCCGAGACGACCATGATGCGCGTGTCGGCGAGTTCCGGCGTCGCGCGCACGCTCTCTGCGACCTGCACGCCGGTGATGTCGCCGAGGTTGTAGTCGGTCAGCAGCAGATGCGGCCGGAACGACTGCGTCTTCAGCCCCGCTTCGTAGCCGTTGCGCGCGGTCTGCCACTCGAACATGCCGATCTGACGAAGGTACTCCTCGAGCACCGCGAGGATCGCCGCCTCGTCGTCGACCATCAGGATGCGCTTGCGCGCTGCCGGTTCGGCGTCGCGATCGGTCAGCGGGATGCCGTGGTCGCGCATGAACTGCAGGACGTCGACGCGGGCGAAGCGGCGATCGCGCGAGCCCGGGATCTTGTAGCCCTTCAAGTGGCCCTTCTCGAACCACTTGATCACGGTACGGATCGTCACGTGGCAGAGCTTGGCCACGTCACCCGTCGTGAGGACAT
Source organism: Planctomycetota bacterium (assembly GCA_031409275.1). Lineage (GTDB taxonomy): Bacteria > Planctomycetota > B15-G4 > B15-G4 > SIAN01 > SIAN01. The sequence goes on along the minus strand of JANNXA010000022.1, from coordinate 28,329 downwards.
CTCTGGTCATGGCACCGTGATCGGGCGAATGGAGCGTCCCGCTTCAAGGGCCGCAGCGAAGGGAACGAACTTCCGTTCCTCGAGCGCGCCACCCAGCGCGTCGATCGGTCGCTCGTGAAGGACGTCGCATCATCCGTTGGCCTTGGCGATTTGCCAACCGCCCCCACCGCTCGAATCACTTCTTGCACCACCCGCCGCCGACCCCCTATAAGGCTCCGCCTCTTGAGCGTTGGATGTCCTGCAACGGACGCCCAACGAACAAGAATGGGCGATTAGCTCAGTTGGCTAGAGCACCAGCTCGACAAGCTGGGGGTCACTGGTTCGAGTCCAGTATCGCCCACCATTCCATTGGCGGCCCGCTTCGCTGCAACCGCTCGCCACTTCGCGGCGATCACGCGGCGGCGCTGTGGTGCGGGATGTTGCGTCGCCCGCGTCGCATCGGGGAGCGGCTCCTCGTGGAGCTCGCGCTGCGATTCCCATCGGCGGGCGACGTTCCGCCGCCGTTGCCGCGCGATCTCAGCGACCGCCCCCCGCCACGAAGGCCTTCGCCACCGCGCATTGCGGCGCGGCGAGGAAGCCGGCCGTCGCCTGCCGCTCGACGAGTCGACCGCAGCGGCCATCGAACCACAGCAGCGCGATCTCATCGGCGAGCCGGCTCGACTGCGCGAGTGAGTGGGTCACGAGCAGCATCGTGACCTTGCCGCGCAGCTTTCGCAGCGCCTCCTCCACCACCGCGGTGGCGAGTGGATCGAGCGAACTGCAGGGCTCATCGAGCAGCAGCACCTCCGGCTCGACCACCAGTGCCCGCGCGAGGCACTGCCGCTGCTGCGGCCCCCCCGAGAGACGCGACGCCGGCGCGTCGAGACGGCTCTCCACCTCTTGCCACAATCCCACCGCCTCCAGCGCCGCTCGGGATCGCTCGCCCCGCTCGGCCGCACCACCGAGGCGATGTTCACGGAGCGGCAGCTCGAGGTTCTTCCGGATCGAGCACGGGAATGGCGTGGGCCGCTGAAACACCATGCCGACGCGGCGCCGCAGATCGAGCACGTCCGAACCAGGCGCCCGCACGTCTGCCCCGCTCACCCGCACGACTCCGCTCACGCGCGCCCCGGGTGTGAGATCGATCAGCCGGTTGACGCACTGCACGAGGCTGCTCTTCCCCGATCCAGACGGCCCCACCAGGGCGAGCGTCGTTCCTGGTTCCACGACGAACGACGCGCCGTCGACCGCTCGCAACGGCCCATAGTCGACGCAGAGATCGGCGATCTCGACGCGCCCGCGCATCACGCCGCCTCCTTGGGACTACCCCGAACTGCGTCGCGAAGCAGCCACCGCAGCGAGCCGCGTGCGAGCGTCTGGATCGCGAACACCAGCAACAGCAGCAGCAGGGCCGCGCTGCAGGCGCGGGCGTCGCCGCCGGCGACATTCATCGCCAGGTCCCAGACGTGCACCGACAGCGAACGGGTCGAGTCGAGCAGTGAAGTCGGCATGCGATCGACGTAGCCGCTGGTGAAGAGCAGCGCCGCGGTCTCGGCCAACGCGCGCGCGACCGACCACACGATTCCCGCGACCAGCAGCGGCAGCGCGCGCGGCAACAGGACATGCCGCAGCGTCGTCGACCGCGACAACGCGCTGGCGGCAGCGGCGGCGCGATCGGCGCTCGGGACGCGCCGGAAGCCGTCGTCGAAGGCGGCCGTCATCAACGGCAGCACCATGCACGCCAGCGTGGCGCCGCCGGCGAGCATCGAGTAGCCGAGCCCGAACGCTCGACAGAACAGCGCGTTGCCGAACAGCCCGAAGACGATCGAGGGCACCCCGCCCAGCAGTTCGAGGCTGCGTCGCACCGCCGCGGCCAGCCAGCGACTCGTTCGACTTGCGGTCGCGGCGCCCGCGTCGTCGAGGAAGATCGCCGTTCCCAACGCGAGCGGCACCGCGAACCCGATGGCGAGCGCGAGCAGTCCCGCCGTACCGACCAGCACCGAAGCGATGCCGCCGCTGCGGCCAGCATCGCGCGGCTCCTCGACGAGGTAGTTCCACGACAGTTCGCCGCCGCCGCGTCGAGCCAGGTCGACGACCAGCAGCGTGAACAACGCCACCACGATCGCCGCGCCGGCCCACGCCACACCCGCGAGCAGTCGCTCCCCCGCTTGCCGTCCGCGCGCCAGCTCACGCATGCGTCGGCTCTCCGCGCGTCGCCGCGATGCGCCATGCCGCGACGAGGAGCAGCGCCACCGTCGTCGCCAGCAGCAGCAACCCCGAGACGAAGAGCGCCGACCGATGCAGCGTCGTCGCGTACGCCATCTCCAGCGCGATGTTGGCCGTGAGCGTCCGCACCGGCGTGAACGGAGTGCGCGGCCACTGCACGACATTGCCGCTCACCATCAGCACGGCCATCGTCTCGCCGAGCGCGCGCCCCATCGAGACAAGGACCGCCGCATGGATGCCGCGCTGCGCGCGTGGCAACGCGAGTCGCAGCACGACCGTCGATCGCGACAACCCGAGCGCCGCCGCCGCCGCGCGCTCGGCGTGCGGCATGCCGGCCAGCGCCTCCTCCACCATGAGCGTCAGCGTCGGCAGCACCATCAGCGCGAGCACCAGGGCCGCCGCGAGCAGTGAGGCGCCCGGTGGCGCGATGCGCGTCAGCCACGGCACCAACGTCACCAATCCGATGAATCCAAACACCACCGAAGGCACGGCGGCGAGCAGCTCGAGCCCCCGCCGGAGCACGCGCGCGAGCCATGGCGGCGCATAGGCGAGCTGACAGATCGCGGCGGCGAGCGCCAACGGCAGCGCGAGGAGCAACGCGCCCAGCGCGATGAGCACGCTGGCAGCGACCATCGGCGCCACGCCGTAGGCGCCGCGGGTCGGATTCCAGCCGTCGTCGGTCACGAAGCGCGTCAACCCGATCTGTTGAAACGCAGGTCGGCATTCGCTGACGACGAACCCGACGATCCACAGCGCGAGCAGCGCTGCGAAGAGCGCCGTCATCGCGCTGGCGCGCCGCAGCCAGCGATCACTGGATCGGCGCGGGAGCAACGAATGCCTGCGCTTCGACGATCGCGACCCCCTCGGGCGAGCGCGCGAAGTCGATGAACTCCGCCGCGAGTCCGACCGGAATCCCCTTGGTCAGCAGATTGAGCGGTCGCTGCAGCGGAAATGTCGCCGCGCGAACGGTGTCACTGCTGGCTGCGATCCCCTCGAGCGGCAGCAGCCGGATCGGCGCGCCGAGGCGGATCTCGACTTCGGCGGAGCCGATCGAGACGTAGCCGATCGCGTTGCGGTTGCCCGCGACGCTCTTCAATCCCTGGGCGTTGTCGCCGATCACGAGGTCCGCGCGCACCTCTTCAGGCTTCAGCTTGAAGTGCGCCAGGAAGAGCTCGAGCGTCGAGCGCCCTTCGGCCTTGTTCACCACCGTGATCGGTGCCGTGCTCCCGCCGACCGCGCTCCAGTCGCGCGTCGTGCCGCGATAGATCGCGACGATCTGCGCCGCGCTGAGCTCGGTGACCGGGTTGTCGGCGTGCACGATCATTCCGATGCCATCGAGCGCGACGGTCGACGCGACGAGCCCCTGCGCCGATTCCTCCTCCTTGAGCGCGCGTGAGGCCATGCCCAGGTCGACCTGCCCCGCTTGCGCATCGGCGACGCCACGGCTCGAGCCACCCGCCTGGACCTCGACGCGGACTCCGCCGTGGTGGCGCTCGAACGCCTTGCCGAGCTCGGCGGCCAGCGGCGCAATCGTGCTCGAACCTGACAGCGTCAACTTGGTGAGCGGCGTCGAGGGCGTGCAAGCCGCCAGCGGCCATGTAGCGAACAGTGTCACCATCAGCAGCAGCAGCTTCGCCGCCGCCTGCATGAACGAGAGCTGGCAGCAGCCGAGGTTGATGCCGGCCGGCGGCCCCACCGCCGCGACGCCGTCGGCAAGGCGGTATCGAATCGACTGGCGAGCACGCGACGTCGCGACTAGTTCGACGTCACGCAGCACGGCGAGGTGGTGCGACAGCAGGCTCTGATCGATGCCGAGGACCCGCTGGAGTTCTGTCACGCTCTTCTCGCCTTCGACGAGTTCGTGCAGCACCTGGAGCCGGGTCGTCTCCGCCAACGCCTTCAGCTTTTCCACGCAGGATCGCGTCGGCGTCCGCGCAGCCGTCGTTCGGCGGTCCGCGGACGCGGGACGGCGCGTCGCTCCGTTTCGCTTCGCCATCGTGGTGTCCTTGGAGCTTCGGACGCCGCCGCCTGCGCTGGCCGCCGTCGTCCGCTTCAATGAACGGCGGTTCATACACTGCCCGAGCGCCTCCTCGATCGCAGAAACCATGATCTGGGTCCCAACGTCGAGACGCGCGGCCCGTACGATCGGCGACCGAATGACGCACTGACGGAGAGTCCGCCGATGAACCGTCCGCCACGCCGATCCCGAGCCACCGCCCTCCTCTTCGGAGCCGGCGCGCTGTTCGCCGTCGCCAGCACCGGATTCACCTTCGCGTCGGCTCCGCTGCCGCAAGACAGCCTGCCGCCGCCCGAGGGCTCGCCACGCGTCACCCCCATCGTCGAAGTGGTGCGCGCCGTCGGTCCGACCGTCGTCAACCTCTACACCGACCTCGAGATCGAAGGCGGCTTCTTCGGACCGCAGGAGGCCGGATCGCTCGGCAGCGGCGTCATCGTCCACCCCGCCGGACTCGTGGTCACGAACGCGCACGTCATCACCGGCAACTCGCGCACGGCGCGCCCGAAGAACGTGACCGTGAGCTACCGCGCCGACTGGAACACCAGCCGCGTCGACATGGAGAAGCACCCGGCGAGGATCATCGGCTTCGACCGCACCAACGACCTCGCCTTGCTGCAGATCGTCTCTCCCGGCCCGTTCCCGTTCGCCAAGCTCGGCACCTCCGCCGACCTGATGATCGGCGAGACGGTCGTCGCGGTCGGCAACCCGCTCGGACGCGAAGGCTCGGTGACGCACGGGATCGTCAGCGCCACCAACCGCCGACTCGAATCGCCGACCGGAGATGCCTTCGAGGATCTGATCCAGACCGACGCGCCGCTCAACTCCGGCAACAGCGGCGGGCCGCTGTTCAACATCCTCGGCGAGTTGATCGGCATCAACCAGGCGATCGCAGGCGATCGGCAATTCGGCCGCGCGGAGGGGCAGGGCCTCGCGATCCCGGTCGATCGCGTGCGCAGCCTGCTCGGTCGCGAGTTCAACCCGCTCGACCTGCTCCATTTGTGGCTCGGGCTCGACGTCGACGACGGCGACGGCTCTGGCGTTTCGGTGCGCAACCTCGATCGCGACAGTCCGGCGACGCGCGCCGGGCTCCAGGTCGGCGACCGGGTCGTCCGCGTCGGCGAGTACACCATCGCCGATCGCACCGAGTTCAACCTGTCGATCTCCTCGGTCGACCGCAACGGCGTCATTCCGCTGACCTACCAGCGCGACGGCAAGCGGCGCGAGACGAAGCTGCAGCCGATCGACGTCGATGCCACCGTGCGCGATCGTCTTGGCGCCTCGATGGCGATGAACTCGGGCTACCTGCTCTTCACCGACGTCGACCCGCGCGGCGCCGCGGCCGCCATCGGGATCCGCGAGAGCGATGCGCTGATCGAGTTCTCCGGAACGCCCGTTGGCTCGGTGCCGGAACTCTTCGATCGACTGCGTTCGGTCGGCCAGGGTGGCGCCGCGAAGCTGCTCGTCTACCGTTTCGCGCGCGGCCGACCGGTGCGCAAGCTCGAAGGCGAGATCAAGCTCTGACCGCTCGCAGCGGTCTCGCGCTGACGCTCACGGCGGACGATTCTCGAGCTCGCTGCGCAGCGCGTGCAACGCCTTCGCGAAGCCGACGACCCGCTCCTCCGACGGCTCCGCCAGATCGTGCCAGCCGCGCCGACGCAGCGCTTCGGCCCGCGCGGTGATCGACGCGCGCTCCGCGGCAGCGGCCGGCTGCGCCGCCCACCACGCGAGGCCAGCCGCCGCGAGGAGCGCGTCGCCGCCGGTCACCCGCGCCCGCGTCTCGCACGCGACGCCCGCCACCGGGTCGACCTGAACGACGTCCGCGAGCCCGCTCGCCTCACGACCCGCCGCGAACACGACACCGCGAGCGAGTCGCGCCGCGATGTCGACCGCCGCCGGATCGTGCGGGCCAGCGCGCGCCAGCGCATCGACCGTGATTCCGAGGCTGACCCAGCTGTTCACCCACAGCCGCTCGCCGACCGCGAATGGGCGCCGATCGCCGTCGATGAAGCCGTCGGGAAGCTGGCGGGCTGCCATCTCCGCGACCAGCGCGCGCGCCAACGATTTCGCCGATGACGACTCCGTCGAAGCGGCCAGTTCAACGGCGGCTCGCAGCGGCCACGCGACGCGACGCTCCGGTCCGGCGAACGCGCTCGGCATCTGCGCGCGCCAGTTCGCCAATGCCGCCACGGTCTCTTCCGCCGTGGCAAGCGCGTGCAGATCGCCGGTGGCGCGCGCCAATCCCAGCGCCCCGCCGATCCACTGGTGGCCCGCCTCGACCTTGCCGCTGGCGTGGTCGCGGCCGTGCTGGGCGAAGAGTCCAGCCGGAACGCCTGCGGGCGCGTCGAAGGCGCGATCCCAGTCGCAGGTGTGGCGCGCCAGGGTCTCGCCGAGCGCGAGCCAACGGCCGTCGCAAAGCCTGCGTCCAAGCCACAGCAGGCTGCCGCCGAGGTCGTACTCACCGTTGGCCGATTCGCCGTTCGCCTCCCGATAGCAACCGCGGTCATCGATCCGCTGCGGACGCGCCACCATGGTCGTCAGGAACGGCTGCCATGCCGTGAGCGGCGCGAGGCACGACGGGAGCAGTGGAGCCTGGCCCGCCGCGACGGTCGTCACGAGGTAAGGGCGCTCGACGACGCGCGCCAACGCGGCCGCGGTCCGCACGCGCAGTCGACGCCGCACGACCTGACCGCGGTGGAGCGTCAACGGCTCCGCAACGAGCCCGACCACGCAGCGGCCATCGACCGCGAGCGAACCGCCGCTCGGGCGCGCCACCACCGCGTCGAGCAATCGCAGCTCGAGTTCGCCGCGACCACAGCCGCTACGCCACACGATGTCACGCGCGAGCTCCGCAGCTTCTGCGAGCGGAGCAGGAGCCGCGCTCGAATCGGCGATCGGCTGAGCCGCCGTCATCGGAAAGCGCAGTGAGGCCGACTTCTTTGCGGTCGCCGACCGTTTGAAGCTCCCACAAGCGAGCTCACGCCGCTCGCCGCTGAGCCGCCCGCCCAGACTCAGATCGTGCACGAGCAGGTCGCGCGAAGCCTGGAAGCGCAGCGCGACCTCCGCTTCGCTGCCATCCCCCGCGACATCGACGGTGACGTGCAGAGCGCCACTGACCTCCTCCTCGGCGAAGCGGACTGCGGACTCGGCCGAGAAGCCGGCGCCATCGGGGCCCACCAGCAGCCACGGATCGAGCTGAAGCGCGCGCGCCGCGACGCCATCGACGACCCACTCGACGCGACCCAGTTCCAGTCGCAGGGCGGCGGCGCTCGTCGCGAACTCGACGCCCTGCGCGTCGAGGGTCACCTGCAGCGCCGGTGCCACGATCCGTGTCGAGTGGCCGCTCGACTCACGGCGCGCCAATGAAATGGGCGACGGGCTGCGGGTGGCCCGCAGTTCGAGGTGACTCGGGCGTCCCGGCCAGTTCCCGGCGGTGACGCCAATCCAGCTTGGCGAGCCGTCGGCGCGGGTCCGCCAAGGGATCACGCGAGCCGGCCGCTCGATGGCGCCATCGAACAGCGCCAGCCGCTCGCCTAAGCCGACGAACGCCACCGGGAGTTCCATTGCCGCCGGCCGCGGCCAGCAGGATCCGGCGCCACCGCCGAGGCAGGCGACGCGGATCGGCCGCGCGCGGTCGCCTGCAGTGGCCTCCGTAGCGCCGGCCGCCAGCCACGCCGCGACCAGCGCTGCCTTGCGAACTCCTTGCCCGATCGCCATGGACCGCTCCGCCGCCCTCCGCCGGCATGAGACGTCGCGCCGAAAGCACGGTGACGCGAGCAATTCCAGGAACCGAAGCTAGATTTCCGCGCCAGCAACAGCCCCTGCGGAGTGAGCCGTGACTGAAGCTTCCCCCCCTTCGTCCTGGGATCCGACCAACCCGCCGACCGCGAACGACGCCGCGCCCGGCTTCGTTCGCGACTTCCTGCGTTTCGCGTGGCAGGAGAAGTGGTGGTGGATCGTGCCGATGTTGCTGATCGTCGGACTGCTGGGCGTCATGCTCTTCGCGGCCCAAGGCAATCAGATCGCGCCGTTCTTCTACGCGCTCTTCTAGGCGCGACGGGGCGTTCGGCATGGCGACCACTGCGTCCGATTGGGAGCCGGTGGCACGCACCGAGGACCGCTCGCGCGGCCGGGTTGCTGATTACCTGCACTTTGCGGCGCAACACAAGGCGTGGTGGCTGGTGCCGGCGCTGATCGTCTTCGCGTTGCTGACGACCCTCGTGTTGCTCGCGCGCGGATCGATCCTCATCCCCGATATCTACGTGCTCTTCTGAGCGCGCCCGTGTCCTCGCGCCGCGTCGCCCTGTTCGGCGGTTCGTTCGACCCGCCCCACTTCGGTCACCTTCACGTCGCGCGCGCGGCGCGTGCCGAGCTTTCGCTGGACGAAGTGCGTCTGCTGCCGGCGGCGGAGCCTCCCCACAAGCGAACGCGCGTGCTCGCGCCCGCCAGCGACCGGCTGGAGATGGTCACTCGGCTCGCGCAACTCGAGCCGTGGCTCGTGGTCGACCGGCGCGAACTCGCTCGCGGCGGCACCTCCTACACCTTCGACACGCTGACCGAGGTGCGCGCCGAACTCGCGGGCGAAGTGGTCGAGCTCTACTTCCTGATCGGCTCGGACAGCCTGTTCGACCTGCCGAACTGGCATCGCGCCGCGGAACTCGTCCGCCTCGCCCGATTCGTCACCGTCGCCCGCGATCGCACCAGGCTCGATCTCGCCGCGGCCGAGCTGCATGCGCGACTGCCGGCAGCGGCACCGACGCTCCTTACCGATCTGCTTCGAGTGGCGCCTCTGCCGATCTCCTCGAGCCAGGTGCGCGAGCGTTGCCGGCTCGGCGCATCGATCGACGACCTCGTGCCGCCGCGCGTTCGCGAGTGGATCGAGCAGCGCGGGCTGTACCGCGGCTGACTCGCTGCCGACCCGCGATCAGCGCAGCGCGCCCGCCTCGGCCTCATCGAGCCGCAACTCGACGCCGTATCGACGCGCCAGGTCGCCCCGCGCGCGTCCCAGTCCGGCGAGCAGCACCTCGTATTGCGTGATCGCAGCGGTCTCGCGGTCGCGCGCCTCGAACATGTCGCGCTGCGCCTCGCGGACCTGGAAGGTGGTCGAGTGCTCGTTCTCGAGCCGCGTGATCTCCGCCTGATACTGCTCTTCGGCCAGCAACCGCGCCTGGCGCGCCGCCTCGAACGCAGCCTCCGCGTCCGCCACGTCGCGCACCGCACCGCGCAGCTCGTGGACGATCGCCATGCGACGGTCGAGCATCGCCATCAGCGCGCGCTCCTTCTCGATCTGCGCCCTGCGCTCGCTTGCCTCCGCGGAACGGTTGCCGAGCGGGTGCGAGAAATCGAGCCCGAGCGACCACTGGTCGAACTCGCGATCGCGGATCTGGCCAAGGCTCTCGCCGAGGAGATCGACGTTGTTCTTGCTCGCGCCGTCCGCCTGCTTGCCGGCGAGCCCTGCGTAGCCGAAGCCGCCGGTGAGGTCGAGACGCGACCGGCGACCGTTCGCGGCCACTTCTAAGGCGAGATCGGCGGCACGCAGATCGACCGCAAGCGCCCGCAGATCGGAGCGCGTCGCGAACGCCTCGAGGATCACTTCCTCCTCGGGCGGGAGCGGCTCGGCGCGGACCCCCGCTTCGCTGGTCGGGACGATCTCGCCCTGCCATTCCGACGGGTTGGCGCCGGGAGAGAGCAGGAGCTTCAGCGCATCCTCGCTGCGGCCCACGAGGTTCTCGGCGCGGATCAGCGTCTCGCGGCGGCGCGCCGCCTCGGCCTGCGCCGTGAGGACATCGAGTCGAGTCATCACTCCGGCATCGAGCCGCTTCTGGTTGTTCTGGACGAACTCCTCGGCGACCGTCAATGCCGTCCGCGCCGTGTCGCGCTCCTTGCGCGAGCGCGCCAGGTTCCAGTAGGCCTCGACGGCGCGAAACGCAGTCTCCTGGATCTGCGCATCGAGGTCGAGGTCGCCGCGGACCACGAGCAGGCGCGCCTGCTCGACCGGCGCCTCGGTCACCGTCGAACCGAAGCCGCGCAGCAATGGCTGCGTCACGTTCAGCGAGAGAACGCTCGACAGCGTCGGGTTGAAGCCGAAGAAGGCGTTGGTCGGCGATTGCCGGTTGTACGACATCTGATAGGCGAGGTCGTAGCTCATGCCGCTGCGGAAGAGGCCGCGCAGGCCCGTCGTGGCGTCGAGCGACTGGTTTCGCGGCGCCGCGAACGACGACGCGGTCGGCTGCTCGCGATCGGCGCCGGTGATGTTGGCGTAGAGCTCAGGATCGAAGGAACCGATCGCCTCTTCGACCGAGGCCGTCCGCGCCTCGTTGCCGAGCGCTGCAAGGTGGAGCCCGATGTTGTCGGCCAGCACGGACCGTACGCATTGCTCGAGGCTGAGCTCGATGCGATCCGGGCGAACATCCTGGAGTGCGCCGCTCGCGAGGAGCAACGCCGCAGTCACCGAGTTCAAGTTCAACGCTCCCACTCCTGCAAGAGTTTCAGGACCTTTTCCTTGAGCTTCGCATCGTCGCAAGCGGTCGCGGCCTTGCGCAGGTCGTCACGATCCTCGCGCGTCACCAGCGCCGGCACGTTCTTGCGCACCCAGGCCAGTTCGTGGTACGCGTGCCAACGCGTCCAGTTCAACCGCGACGTGAGCTGGTCGTACAGCAGCTTCCTGGCCTCGCGCCGCCGATCCTCATCCTTCTCGATCCGCGCGAGCGCGAGGTTCTGGTCGAGGCAGGCGAGCTTCGCGTCCCAATCGGGATCGCTGCGCGCGACGCGATTGAAGGCGCTGTAGCGCGGCCCCTTCTCGAACAGCTTGAGGAAGAGCATCTGCTCGGTGGCGACGAAATAGTCGCCGGGCGCGGCCAACAGCGTGACTTCGTCGACGGGGCCGTGCACCCCTTGCGGGCGGACCCCTTGCTTCCACTCGCCGATCTCGATGCGGACGACGTCGGTGCCGCGCAGCGACATCACCTCGATCACCTTGCCGATCAGCACGGCGTCGACGACGTCGAGCACCTCGGCGCGGAACTGCGTGTAGACGACCGGCGCAGGATTCGCCGCAGCTGGCACCGGCTTCTCGTCGCCGCGGACCACGTCGCCCACGACCAGTGCGCAAGCCATCCACCAGCAACGCATCATGGTCCGACCTCCGCACGCCGCCTCGAGGCGCGGAAGTGTAGCCGACCTGACGCGCCGCAGTTCAGCCGTCAGCGCCCGCCGCGCGCGGCGCTCCGCCGATGCAGGGCGACCTTGACTGCGAGGTGCGTGCGTTGACGCGACTCGACCTGCAGCGCCAGCGCCGCGAGCGCCGTCTCGTAGGCCGTGCCTCCGCCGATGCCGGCCCAGGCGACTCCGGCCTCGAAGTAGCCGCTCGCCGCCTGCTGCGGCAGCAGTTCGACCGCCAGCGCACGCGAGAACGTCGGCCACGCTTCGCGACCGATGCCGCGCGGGTCGGCGACCAGCGCGCTCGCCACCAGGAAGCGCAACGCCGGCTCGGCATGACGCAAACCGGTGGCGACGCTGCCCACCGCGCGCGCCCAATCGGGGTCGCGCGCGGTCGACTTCGAATCGCGCTCGGCCATCGCCAGGACCGTCTGCGAAGCCGCTGACAGCACCTCCGACGGGTCGCTGCGCAGTTGCGCCAGCATCCGCTCGCAGAGCGCGTCGCTCGAGACCTTCAGGTGGAACTCGAGGCCGCCATGTCGCGCCGTCGCCAGCGCGAGCGCAGACCACGCCGCCACGACGCCGGCGTTGCGCTCGCGCGGCGCGTGAAAGGTCTGGTCGAGGGCGACTTCGAGCCACGACAGCGCCTGTTCCAGTCGATCGTGCACGGCGGCGCTGGCGGCCGGTGCATCCGGCGCGGTCGCACGCACGCGCAGGTGACGCTCGACCAGCGCGAGCGTCGCCAGCGCGTGGCCGGAGCGCTCGATCGCGGGATCACGGTTGCCACCGAAGCGACCGTCCGCAACCTGTTGGGCGAAGAGCCACGCGACGGCACGCGCGGCCGCGGCCTCGAGCGCTTCGTCGCTTCGCGCATCGGCTCCGACCGCGCCGGCCGGCGACGCGGGATCCTCACTCGTGCCGGCGCCAAGCCGACCGTCGGAGACGAGCGCGAGCAGGGCCAACCCGGTGACGCCGCACTCGAAACCCGCGGTGCCATCTCCCGGGGTGAAGGAGCCGTCCGCGCGCTGGTTGCGGACCAGCCAATCGAGCGCACGCCGCGTCGGCGAACGGGTGTCGACCACGGTGGTCGCGACCGCAGAACCGCCGTCACGCTCGACGGCGCGAAGCCGCGCCAACGCCGCTTCATCGACTTCGTTCAGTCTCGCCAACGCGGCCGTCGCCTGCTCATGCTCGGTCGGACCGAGCTCCTCGACGGCGACCGGCGCGCCGTGCGCCGGTTCGATCGGCGGATCGTATTGCGGCTTCCACTCGACGAGCGTCGGCGCGGACAGCAGCGGTGCCGTGGGGAGCTCGCCCGAAACGGCCGGTGGGACGGCACCCGACGAACTTGCGACCTCGCTCGCCGAAGCCGCATGGACTCGCTGACGCACGACGAGCCCGATGCCGAACAACAAGGGCAGCAGCGCTGCCGCCACCCGCAGCTGCCAGCGGCGCGAGTAGCGCAGCTGATGGCCAAGCAGCACCATGCGGAAACGCGCTTCGTCGATCCAGCGCACCGGAGCGCGAGTGGCATCGACCCCGTCGAGCGCGCGGTCGAGCCGTCGCGAGAAACGCGCCGACGGCTCCATCAACGCCGGCCGACGCAGTTGCGCGAGCGTCTTCTCGAGCGCCTCGACTTCGACCTTGCAGGCGCTGCAGCCCGCCACGTGGGCGCGCATCGCCGCGGCCTCCGCGGCACTCGCCTGGCCGAGCGCCGCATCGATGAAGCGTCCGCGAGCAGTCTTGCAGTCGAGGAGGTCGGGCGCCCGGCTCATCGCGACTCTCCGCGAGCGAGCAACGTGCGCAGCGCCGCGACCGCGGCGTGGACGCGCGACTTCACCGTTCCAACCGGAATCGAGAGGAGCGTCGAGACCTCGGAGTAGGGCAGCGCTTCGAGCACGCCGAGTTGCACGACGTCCCGCAGCGACTCTGGCAGCTTGGCCAGCGCGGCGCGCAACTGGACCAGGTCATCGGAAAGCACCGCACTTGCCGGCGGCGCCAGCGACGGATCGGCCACTCGATTCACGAGATCCTCCCCTTCTCCATCCTGCGCCGTGTGGCGCGAGGCCGGCGAACGCAGATCGGGTCGCACGCGGCGGGCACGCGCCACATCGATCCAGTAGTGGCGCGCAATCGTGAACAGGAACGTGGCAAAGCTCGCCTCCGGCGTGTAGCGATCGCGCGATTTGTAGAGCCGGACGAAGACCTCTTGCGCGCAGTCTTCCGCCAGGTCCCGGTCGCCTCCCTGTCGGAAGAAGAACGTGAGGAGGCGGGCTTGCCACCGGGCCACCAAGGCGGCGAACGCCTCGCGTGAACCGGTCCGCGCTGCCAGCATCAATTCGCAGTCTTCCTCCGGCATGGGCGTGGAGCCTGCCGGGGGAACGGAGCGCGGAGGCGGGTGGTTCAAGCCCCAGGCTTTCGATCGCTGACGGGCGGGTCCAGCACGGCCGAGAGGAGCTCGCGCGAACGCGCCCCCGCAGCCACGAAACGGAGCCGGCGCGTTTCCGGATCGACGTGGTCGAGCTGGAGCTCCAGCCGATCGGCGGGCAACTCGCGGGCGAAGCGCTCGCCCCATTCGAGCACGGCCACGTCGCCGGCGGCCAGCGCCTCGACGAGCCCCGAACGGGTGAGGTCCTCGAAGGAGCGCGTGAAGTAGACGTCGTAGTGGTGCAGCGTGCGTCGCCCACCGTAGGAGTGGAGCAGCGTGAACGAAGGGCTGCGCACCGCTCGCGGATCCGCCCCTAGCCCGCGCGCGAGCCCGCGCACGAAGCACGTCTTGCCGGCGCCGAGTTCGCCGGTCAGCACCAGCAGCTCGCCGCCATGGCACGCCGCGCCCAGTCGTTGCGCCAGCAACTCGGTCGCTTCGGCACTGTGAGTGATCGTCTCATGTTCCAAGGCGATGCTCGAATCCTCCGACACGCAGCGGCTCCACGCGGCCGTCGGCGTCGACCTCGGTGACCCCGGCAGCCGCAGACTCGATCCGACCGATCACCGACGGCACCAACGCCGCGAGCGCCGGCAGTTCTCGTACCGCCGCCCAGGCATCGGGCGCCACCGCGAAGAGCAGCTCGTAGTCCTCGCCATCGTGCAGCGCTTGCGAGACCGTCGCACGCGCGCCAGCCTCGAGCGCGCGCAGCGGCAGCGCCGCGCGTTCGATGCGGGCGCCGACCTGCGAAGCGCTCGTCACCTGGTGCAGGTCGCGCGCGAGTCCGTCGGAGAGGTCGATGCAGGCGTGGACGGCGCCGCTCGCGGCCAGCGCGATGCCGGCGCGCCAACGCGGCTCGAACCGAAGGTGATGACGTGCACGGGAACCGCCAAGCGGCCCCGTCACCACCAGCAGATCCCCCGGCTGCGCGCCGTCGCGCCGCAACGGCGCCCGCCCCTCCATGAAGCCGAGTCCGGCGATGTCGATCGCCACCCCGCGCAGCGAGCGCGACAAATCACCGCCGACGAGGCTCACGCCGTGCTCGGCCGCGAGGAGCAGCAGCCCCTCGAAGAGCGCCTTCACGTCGGACTCGGCGACGTCCGCCGGTAGCGCCAGCGAGCAGAGCGCCGCAACCGGTCGTCCACCGACCGCACCGATATCCGAGAGGACGCGCGCCAGCGCCTTGCGGCCGACCAGCCCCCACTCCTGCTCCTCGCGGCGGAAATGGACCTCTTCGATGGTCTGATCGCTCTTCAGCACGAGTCCATCGCCGCTCGGTGAGGTGACGACGGCGGCGTCGTGACCGATGCCAAGCGCCACCTCGCGCCCACGCGTGGCGCGCGGCGTCAACCAGGCCAGCAGTTCCCGTTCGGAGAGCGACATGGCGGGAGCGTAGCGCGGGCGCTGACGTTCAGCGCGGCAGCAGTCCGAGCGACGCCACGATCCGCAGCTTCAACCGCTCGATCGGGAGCGGCCCGAGCGCGCGCGAATCGAGATGGCGGCAGGCCGGGTTGTCGGTGAGGAGGAGCACCGCCCCGTCGGGAACCTCGGGTGGGAGCAGGTCGGCCAACTCGCTCGGCATCACGCGCTGCGCACCGCCGATGGTCACGCGACAGCGATCGGCTCGCACGCCATCCGATGCTGCGAGCGGCTCGCGATCGACGCGGTCCCCTGGCAAGCCGATCAGCCGCGCGAGACGCAGCTGCGCGATCTCGGAGGCGTCGCCGCTCCCATCGAAGAGGTAGAGCGCGCCACGCTCCAGCACGAAGTCGTCGTCGGCAAGCGTCTTCACCAACGCCTTCGTTCCGCCGATCACCGCCGGCGTCGAATCATCGTCCGCTGCGATCGCGACGAATCGCAGGTCGCGCAAGCCGAAGTAGACCAGCGCGGCGCCGAGCAGCAGCACGACGAGGCGCGCGTGGCGCTGCAGCCAACGCGGATCGAGCCAGTTCGGTCGCGTCATGGAGCCCCCTCGGCGGCGCTCGCAGACGCCAGCCGTTGGCGCAGAACGCGCGCCGAGCGCTCCGGATCGAGCGCGTCGAAGAAGAGACGGATCGCGGCCACCCGGCGGATCCCCGCCGCGGCCAGCAGGGGCGCCGACTCGAGCGTGATCCCGCCGAGCGCGAACAGTGGCATGGAGAGCTCCGCCGCCGCGGTGCGGAACGCGGCGACACCGATCGGTGCGGCGGCCGGTTTCGACGGCGTCGGCAGCAGCGGCGCGAGGAACGCATGGTGGCAACCGATCAGCTCGCTCGGAGTGCGCGAGAACGGCAGGTGAAGCGACACTCCGAATGCAAGTGGCCGATTCGCGACGGCCGCCTGCAACGGCGACGGCGACCGCTCGGTGAAGTGGACGCCATGCGCGCCGACGCGCTCCGCGAGCGCCGCATCGGCGCTGATCCACAGCTCGAGGTGCGCGGCGCGACAGGCACGTGCGACCCGTTCCGCCAACGCCTCCCTCGCCACCGGATCGAGCGCCGGCTCGCGCAGCAACAGCCGCTCGACGCCTCCCGCCGCCAGCGCCGGAATCTTCGCCTCGAGCTCGCAGCCATCGCCGCGCCCCGGCGTGATGGCAAACAGCTCGACGGCGTCAACGCGGCGGTTCATCGGCATCGGGATCCGCGTCGGGATCGGCGTCGGGGTCGGGATCGGCATCGGCGTGCGGGGCGGCGTCCGCTGCGACTAAAGCGTCGGAACCGACGATCGGTACGGTGCCGTTGCCGTTCTGGTCGAGGCGATGGGCGTCGCCCTCGAGGAAGACCCCCTCAGCGGCCAGCAACGCCTGCCACTCTTCGATCGCGTCGGTCTGCAACGCCAGCACGCGCGGTCCCAGACGCTCCTGCACCAGCTTCTTCACCTCGGCGCGTTGCAGCAGGTGGTCGATCACTTCGCGATGGCGAGCCGTCAGCAGCAGCACCGGTCGCAGACTGACGAAGCGGACCTTCTCGGCGTATTCGCGGATCGAGAAGGCGAGGTTCTGCGGCAGATCGGTCTGCGAGTGAGCGGCGAGCGTGTCGAGGATCTCGGCGGCGGTGAGGCCGCCGGCGATCGCTCGTTCGATCGAGCGCGGCGTCACGCGGAAGCGATGCGCGTCATCGGGCGCGACGCGTTCGGCGAAGCGGTCGAGTCGCTGGATCAGCTCGTAGGCATCCGCTTCCGGCAGCAGCAGCACCTCGAAGTCGGAGTTCACCAGCAAGCGACTGCTGGCGGGCGGAGCTTCGCTCTCGGCGAGCCCGAACGCCTTCACGGCCAGTGGCGTGAGGCAGAGCATCTGCGCGCGTCCGCCCTCGACGGCGAGATCGAGCAGACCGAGGAGGTGCAACTCCTCGCCGAGGAACGTGGCCACCACCGCCCCGAGCTGCGGCAGGTCGCGGAGATGCGCCTCGGGCGAGTACTGGAATCGGCTCTGGTACGCCTCGCGCAATCCGGCCGCATCGAGCTGCGCGAGGTAGCGCTGGCGAACCGCGCCGACGAAGAGCTGGAAGTCGTACCAGCGACCCGGCTTGAGTTCGCGCAGCCGCTCGAGCGCCAGCTTGCGCAATCGCGGCGGATGGAACGCGCGGCCCGGATCGTCGAGCAGCGCCGTCAGCAGCTCCTTCAGCTTGAAGTGAACCGAGAGGCGCGGCCACGTCTTGCCCTTCGCCGTCAACTGCAGCACCCGTTCCGGCGTGCGCTTCAGCAGATGGCGCTGCAGGGCGAGGTCGAGCAGGAAGTTGAACAGCTTCTCGGGTGGGAACTCCCCCTTCGAGCAGAGGATCAGCTCGTCCTCGATCTTCTTGGCCGCGGCGCGATAGATCTGCCCGCCCTGCGTGTAGCGCACCTTGTCGCGCGTGAGCCGTTCCATCAGCAGCGACAGATCGGAGAGCAGGTCGACGCCGAGCGTGCGCACCCGCGCCGGCGCGGTCGGATGCGGTTTCGAACGGCGATCGAGCTCGCTGGCGAGGATCTCCTCGAAGAGGACGATCGTCTCGTCGAAGTGGTTGATGCCGTACTCGCCGAGCGCGAGGTGACGCACCGTGCCCAGTCGTTGCGACTCGAGCGCCTCCTTCACCTCGCGTCGCTTGGGGCTCGACGCGTCGAGGACTCCCGGACCGGCCAGGGAGCGCGCCAGGACGCCGCCGCCGGGAATCAGCGCGCGTTCGTAGAGCTCGCGCACGTCGCTCGCCAGGACATCGACGCGGCGACCGACCGCCTCGGGCAGGAGCAGCGCTTCGAGCCCCTCTTCGGTGCAGAGCTCCGGCCGCGCCTCGACCAGCTTCTTCAACGAGAACGAGGCCGACAGCTCGAGGTCGAGATCGGTGAGTTCGCGCTGCAGGATCGCGCCGAGCTCGGTCGCGACGACGTAGCGCGGCGATTCGCTCGCCGCCACCACGCGCAGGAAGATCAGTCCACGCTGCAACAGCGCGCGCACCGCGGCATCGACCTCATGCGGACTCATGAACGCGAAGGAGCGCGCGGCGCGGATCGACTCGAGGTCCGACTCGAACTGGCGGCGCGCGAGGAAGAAGCGCAGCAGGTCGACGAGCTTCTTGCCGAGCAGGCGCATGCGCCGGCGCACCACGCCGTCGTCGGACATCAGGCGGCAAAGCTCGGCCACGAGCTCCGGCGTGGTCGCCGGCGCACGATGGCCATCGCCCTGCCAGAAGCCGTGCAGCTCGCCAAGCAGCGCCGGGCTCTGCAACCGCAACAGTTCCTCGAGCCGCGTCATGCCAACTCCGCCAAACTCGCGATCCGATAGGTGTAACCGCGCTCGGTCAGGTAGCGCTGGCGTCGCTCGGCGCACTCCTGCTCCTTCGTGTCTTTCGACACGAGGGAATAGAAGGTCGCCGGAACGCCGCTCCCTTTGGGGCGCAGGATGCGGCCGAGGCGTTGCGCCTCTTCCTGCCGCGAGCCGAAGGTGCCGGAGACCTGCACGGCGACGTTGGCGTCGGGCAGGTCGATGGCGAAGTTCCCCACCTTCGACACGACGAGGACCGGGATGCGGCCCTCCTTGAACGCGCGATAGAGGCGTTCGCGCTCCACCGTCGGCGTCTTGCCGACGATCAGCGGCGCATCGATCGCCTTGGCCATCGCCTCGATCTGCTGCAGGTACTGCCCGATCACCAGCACATGGTCGCTCGCGTGGCGCGCGAGGATGCGCTGCAGCGCCGGCAACTTGTCGGGGTTCTCGCTGGCCAACCGGAACTGGTCGCGACTGGCAAGCGACAGGTACTGGATGCGCTGCTCCTGCGGCAGCGCGAGGCGCACCTCGATGCAGTGCGCTTCGGCGATCCAGCCGAGCGACTCGAGCTCCTTCCAGGGCATGTCGAAGCGCTTCGGGCCGATCAGGCTGAAGACGTCGTCCTCGTGGTGATCCTCGCGCACGAGGGTGGCGGTCAAGCCGAGACGCCGCCGCGCCTGCAGATCGGCGCTCGCACGGAAGACGGGCGCCGGCAGCAGATGCACCTCGTCGTAGACGATCAGCCCCCAATCCTTCGCCGCGAAGAGCCCGAAGTGGGTGAAAGGCGTCGCCCCCTTCTCCTTGCGATGAGTCAGGATCTGGTAGGTCGAGACGGTGATCGGGCGGATCTCCTTGCGATCGCCGGTGTATTCACCGACGTCCTCGGCGGGCAGCTGCGACTTGTCGATCAGTTCCGACTGCCACTGGCGCACGGCGACGGTGTTGGTCGTGAGGATCAGCGTTTCGCACTGCAGCCGCTCGATCACCGCCATCGCCACCACGGTCTTGCCCGCGCCGCACGGCAGCACGATGACGCCGCTGCCGCCGCGCTCGCTGCCGCCGGCGTGGAAGAGATCCGCCGCGTGGCGCTGGTAGGCGCGCACGGCGAAGGGCTTGCCGGCGAGCGTGGTCGTGCGCAGGCGGAATTCGTGGTGCGCGCCCGGCGTGTAACCGGCGATGTCATCGACGGGGTACCCGAGCTTGAGCAGCGACTGCTTCACTTCGCCGCGTGACAACTCCGTGAGCCGCAGCGCGCCGTCGGGCTCCGTCGCGACCGTCCATTTCGCCAGCACGCCGGCTGCCACGAAATCGGCCAGCAACTTCGCATCGTCCGATTCGAGCACGAGCCCGGTCGGCCGGCGCACGAGTCGCAGCAGCCCGTAGCGGCGCAGGAAGTCCTGGACGTCGTGCAGCACGTTCTGCGACGGCGGCTCGCGACTCATGCGCTGCAGGAAGTCGACGACCTGCGGCGCCGTCACGCCGACGGCTGCCGCGTTCCACAGCGACAGTGGCGTGATGCGGTAGGTGTGGAAGCGCTCCGGCGACTTCTCGAGCTCGGCGAACTGCGGCAGGAACTCCTGCGCCTCGCCGGCCATCGCATGGCCGACCTCGAGCAGGATCGTGCGATCCGACTGCACCCAGAGCGGGCGATCACTGCTCATGCGAGCGCCTCCGCCTTGGCGCCGCCGCGCCGCGACGCGCGACCGCGCAGCACCGGTCCGAGCGCGCGGCCGGTGTGGGAGGCCGCGCACGCCGCGACCTGCTCGGGCGTGCCGGCGATCACCAGCTGCCCGCCGCCCGCGCCGCCTTCCGGCCCGAGGTCGACGATCCAGTCGGCGCTCTTCAGCACGTCGAGATGGTGCTCGATGACCAGCACCGAGCTGCCGCGCTCGACCAGCCGATGGAAGACCTTGACCAGCTTCTGCACGTCCGCGAAGTGGAGGCCGGTGGTCGGCTCGTCGAGGAGGTAGAGCGTGCGGCCGATGCTCGGGCGCGCGAGTTCCGCGGCGAGCTTGACGCGCTGCGCCTCGCCGCCCGAGAGCGTCGTCGACGACTGCCCGAGCTTCAGGTAGCCGAGCCCCACGTCGGCCAGCACCTGCAGCGTCCGCTTGATGCGCGGGTGGCTCGCGAAGAAGGCGAGCGCCTGCTCCACTTCCATCTGCAGCACGTCGGCGATGTGCGTGCCCTTGTAGCGCACCGTCAACGTCTCGGCCGCGTAGCGCGCCCCGCGGCACGCCTCGCACGGGGTCCAGACGTCCGATAGGAAGTGCATCTCGACCAGCACCGCGCCGCGTCCTTGGCACCCTTCGCAGCGGCCATCGCCCTGGTTGAAGGAGAAGCGCACCGGCGTGAAGCCCTTCATGCGCGCCTCTTCGGTGGCGGCGAAGACGGCGCGGATCGGGTCGAAGACCTTCGTGTAGGTGGCCGGATTGCTCGACGGCGTGGTGCCGATCGGCGATTGGTCGATGACGATCAGCTGCTTGACCTGATCGAGGCCTTCGATGCGCTTGCAGCCCGCCTCCTTGAAGCCCGCTTCGCTGAGCTTCTCGCCGCGGAGCAGCGCCTCGACGGCCGGTCGCACCACCTCCATCAGGAGCGTCGACTTTCCAGAACCGGAGACGCCCGTGAGCGCGGTCAGCGTGCCGAGCGGCAACGCGACGTCGATCCCCTTCAGGTTGTGGCAGGTCGCGCCGCGCACGACGAGTCGGCCGGTTCCCTTGCGGCGTTCCGCCGGCGTCTCGATCGCCGCATCGCCGCGCAACCACGCGCCGGTCAGCGACTCGCGACTCGCTTCGATGGTGGCGAGCGGTCCGCTGGCGACGACGTTCCCGCCGTGCACGCCGGCCCCTGGCCCGAGGTCGACGATCCAGTCGGCGGCGCGCATCAGCTCCTCGTCGTGCTCGACCACGACGATCGTGTTGCCCAGCGCCTTCAGTCCCTGCAGCGTGTCGATCAAGCGGCCGGTGTCGCGCGGATGGAGGCCGATCGACGGCTCGTCGAGCACGTACATGCAACCGACCAATCCGCTGCCGAGTTGCGTCGCCAGGCGGATGCGCTGCGCCTCGCCGCCCGACAGCGTCGCCGAGGCGCGCTCGAGGGTGAGGTATTCGAGGCCGACGTCCGCCAGGAAGCGCAGCCGCCCGCGCACCTCCTGCAGCGGTTGCGCGGCGATCTGCTGCTCGGCCTTGCTGAGGCCCGACTTCGGCAGGCGCTCGAAGAAGGCGAGCGCTTCGCCGACCGTGAATCGGCCGACTTCACGCAGGCCGCTGCCGCCCACCGTGACGGCAAGCGCCTCGGGCTTCAGACGGCCGCCGCCGCAGCTCGGGCAGACGCCCTCTTCGGTCAGCTTGAGCAGCTTGGCAACCCACCACTTCGACTCGTCCGCTTCGCGCACCCAATGCTCGATCTCGCCGAGGATGCCGCGGAAGCGCGCGTTGAACGTGTACTCGCGCGACTTGCCGATGTTCTTGGTGGCGAGCGTCGTGGTGACGCGTTCCGGCACGCCGACGCCGCGCAGGATTCCGGCGCGCGCGCGCGCCGACAGCTTCGCCACCGGCACGTCGAGGTCGATGTCGAGCTCGCGCGCCGCCGCCTCGATGATGCTGCGGTGCCAACCGCCCTTCTTGGTGAAGAGGCGACCCGGGAAGTCGGTCAACAGCGCGCCACCGAAGAGCGGCTTGCCGGGCGCCACGACCACCCGCTCCTCGACGCTGCGGCGCATGCGGCCAAGGCCGAGGCATTCGGGGCAGGCGCCGAGCTGATGGTTGAAGCTGAAGTGGCGCGGCGTGAGCTCGCCTTCGGGATGCCAGCCGCACTTCTCGCAGGAGGGGCGCGTCGAGTAGTCGAGTCGCGTGGCGTCCTCGAGCTGCACCGCGGCGAGTCCGCCGCCGCGACGGAACGCCTCCTCGAGCGCTTCGGCGAGGCGCGTGCGCTTGGTCGCCTCGATGCGCACTCGATCGAGCACCAGCGCGATCTCGCGCTGCGCGACGCCGCTCGCCGCGACCTCTTCGAGACGTCGTTCGACCCCGTCGATCAGCACGCGCACGTAACCATCCGCTCGCAATCCCGGCAGCGCCGCCTCGAGCTCGTCGGCACGCGCGAAGTGCAGCGGCCGCTTGGCATCGACGCGCCACAGCGGCGCCAGCAGGAGCGCCTTCTGGTTGGCGGCGCGCTCGACGAGGTCGGCCGCGACGGTGGTCGCCGACCACGCGCGCGCGACCGCACCGCACTCGGGGCAGTGCGGCAGGCCGATGCGCGCGTAGAGCAGGCGCAGGTGATCGTGGATCTCGGTGGTGGTCGCCACCGTCGAGCGCGGATTCTTCGAGCCGCCCTTCTGGTCAATGGCGATGGCCGGCCGCAGCCCGTGGATGCGATCGACCGGGGCGCGTTCGAGGCGCGAGAAGAAGCGACGCGCGTAGGTGGAGAGCGATTCGACGAAGCGCCGCTGCCCTTCGGCGAAGAGCGTGTCGAACGCCAGCGACGTCTTGCCCGAACCGGACACGCCGGTGATCACCGTGAGCGCATCCTGCGGCAGCTCCACGTCGATGCTGCGCAGGTTGTTCTTGCGCGCGCCGCGCACGACGAGGCGACGCGGATCGTCGTCGGCATGGGCGGGCGCGCGCGTGAAGCGCGGCGTGGTCGCCCCGTCATGCCCGACCGCCGGCGGGTCGAGCACGTCGCGCAGGAAGCGGCCGGTGTGCGACCCCTTCACCTTCGCCACCTGCTCGGGCGTTCCGGCCGCGACCAGCTTGCCGCCGCCGCCGCCGCCTTCCGGACCGAGGTCGAGCAGCCAGTCGCACTGCGCGATCACTTCGAGGTGATGCTCGATCACCAGCACGGTGTTGCCGCGGTCGACCAGCCGATGCAGGGCCGCCATCAGCTTCTTGACGTCCTCGACATGGAGCCCGGTGGTCGGTTCGTCGAGGATGTAGAGCGTGCGCCCGGTCTCAGGCCGCGCGAGCTCGGCCGCCAGCTTGATGCGCTGCGCTTCGCCGCCGCTCACCGTCGTCGACGGCTGGCCGAGGCTCATGTAGTCGAGGCCGACATCGACGAGCGTCTGCAGGATGCGGCGGACCTTGGGGACGTTCTGGAAGCGCGGCAGGCTGTCGCCGATCGAGGCGTCGAGCACCTCGTGCACGTCGCGACCGCCCCACTTCACTTCGAGCGTCTCGCGGTTGAAGCGCCGCCCATTGCACTCCTCGCACGCGACTTCGACGTCGGCGAGGAACTGCATCTCGATGGTGCGCACGCCGGCGCCGCCGCACGTTTCGCAGCGGCCGCCTTTCACGTTGAAGCTGAAACGCCCCTTCTTCCAGCCGCGCGCCTGCGCTTCCGGCGTCGCGGCGAAGAGATCGCGGATCAGGTCCCACAGGCCGGTGTAGGTCGCCGGATTGCTGCGCGGCGTGCGGCCGATGGGAGCCTGGTCGATCTCGATCACCTTGTCGATCGCTTCGATGCCGACGATGCGATCGAAGGCGCCCGGCGGCTCGACCGCGCCGTGCAGCTGCCGCGCGAGCTCGCGCTTCAGCACGAGGTGCACGAGCGTCGACTTGCCCGACCCTGAAACGCCGGTCACGCCGATCAGGCAACCGAGCGGCAGCACCGCGTCGACCCCCTTCAAGTTGAACTGGCTGGCGCCCTTCAGCTCGAGCCGCGCCCCGCTGCCCTTGCGGCGTGTCGACGGGATGGCGAGCCGCTCCTCGCCGCGCAGGTAGCGCGCGGTGAGGGAGTCGCCCTTGGCGACGACTTGCGCGACCGGTCCCGAGGCGACCACGTGGCCGCCGAGCAGGCCGGCGCCCGGCCCGACGTCGACCAGCCAGTCGGAAGCGAGCATCGTGTCGCGGTCGTGCTCGACCACGCACACGGTGTTGCGGCGGTCGCGCAGCTCATGCAGCGTGCGCAACAGCAGATGGTGGTCGCGCGGATGCAGTCCGATCGACGGTTCGTCGAGGACGTAGAGGACGCCCTGCAATCCGGCGCCGACCTGCGTCGCGAGGCGCACCCGCTGCGCTTCGCCGCCCGACAGCGTCGCCGCGCTGCGATCGAGCGTGAGGTAGCCGAGCCCCACTTCCGTGAGGAAGCGCAGCCGACCGCGCAGCTCGCGCAGGATCGCCGCACCGACCGCTTCGTCGCGCGCCTCGATCAGCTTCTCGCTGGCGAAGAAGGCGACGGCCGCATCGACCGTCATTCCCGCGTAATGGGTGATCGGCTGGTCATGGAACGTGACCGCCATCGCCTCCTTGCGCAGGCGAGCGCCGCCGCAGCCGCGGCAGCTCAACTCGGTGAGGAACTTCTCGAGATGCTTCGGGTGGCTGGCGCGCCACGTCTCCTCCATCGAGGGGAGGATGCCCGGCAACGCGCGGTGGTCCTCGCCCTTCACGGTGAAGCCGCTGGTCGCCGACTGGTATTCGAACTTGAGGCGGATCGCCTCTTCGGTGCCGTACAGCAGCGCGCGGCGCGCGCCGTCGGGAAGCGACCGCCACGGTTGGTCGATCGTGAAGCCCATCTTGCGACCGAGCTGCGCCAGCGCGCTCATGCGCAGCTTGAGGTACGGCAGGTAGCCGGTCTTGGTCATGATCGCGAGCGCGCCGTCGGCGATCGACTTGCCGGCGTCAGGGATCACCTTCTTCGGATCGACGCGCATCGAACGCCCGAGTCCGTTGCACTCCACGCACGCGCCGTTGGGCGAGTTGAACGAGAAGAGGCGCGGCTCCATCTCGGGCAGGCCAAGTCCGCAGGCAGGGCAGGCGAGCTTGCTCGAGAACTCGACGAGCGTCCCCTTGCCGCCATCGCGCTCGATCCAAGCCGACGCCTGGCCGTCGCACAGCTTCAAGGCGCCCTCGAGCGCCTCCGCGACGCGGCCGCGCTTCTCCGCGTCGAGCACGATGCGGTCGGTGACCAGCTCGATCGTGTGCGTCTCGTAGCGCGCGAGCGTCAGCGGCTCGTCGAGACGCTTCAGTTCGCCGTCGATGCGCGCGCGCACGAAGCCCTTGCGGCGCCACTGCTCGAGTTCCGTCTTGTAGTGGCCCTTGCGACCGCGCACGACCGGCGCGAGCACGAGGCAGCGGGAGCCCGCGTGATCGCGCAGCAGCGTGTCGGCCATCTGGTCGGCGGTCTGCGCTTGCAGGACGCGGCCGCAACCGACGCAGTGCGGCGTGCCGAGCCGCGCGAAGAGCAGGCGCAGGTAGTCCCAGATCTCGGTGACGGTGGCGACGGTGCTGCGCGGGTTGCGGTTGACCGTCTTCTGATCGATCGAGAGCGTCGGCGACAGGCCGGTGATGCTCTCGACCTTCGGCTTCTCCATGCGCCCGACGAACTGGCGGGCGTACGAGGAGAGCGATTCGAGGAAGCGGCGCTGCCCCTCGCGGAAGATCGTGTCGAACGCGAGGGACGACTTGCCCGACCCCGAGACCCCGGTGAAGGTGATCAGAGAATCCCGGGGCAGGGTCAGATCGACCCCCTTTAGGTTGTGCTCACGCGCACCCCGGATGACGATCTTTTCGTGCACCATCCGCACACGACCATCGTGGACCACATGCCGCCGTTGAGGCAGCGGGAAAAGGGGGAGGATCGTAGCGACGGTTTGAAGCGCGCGGCGGGACAGAAATCCGCCGGCGCGGCACGCGCGCGGACGCTAGCTTGGCGCCCCCTTTTCAGACGGAATTGAAACCATGCGCACCATCGTGAGTGACGCCGCCCTGCACTGGGGCGGAGTGGCCAAGGGCATCGCCGACCGCGTGGTCCGGCCGCTCGCTACCAAGTACGACCGCCTGCAGGAGTACCCGTGGGAGATCCAGAAGGAGCTCGCCGCGGCGGGCCTCTTCGGCGTCTGGATCCCGAAGGCGTACGGCGGCCACGGCGCCGGCATCGTCGCGCTGTGCAAGGTCGTCGAAGAGCTTTCGCGCGCCTGTCCGGGTGTCGGCGTGATGTACGCCGTGAACGCGCTCGGTTCGTTCCCGATGATCATCGCGGGTACCGACGAGCAGAAGCAGCGCTTCCTGCCGCCGATCGCGAAGGGCGAGAAGCTGATCGCCTTTTGCCTCTCCGAGAAGTTCGCCGGATCGGACGCGGGCGGGATGCGGACGCGCGCCGTCAAAGAGGGTGACGACTGGGTCATCCGCGGCGAGAAAAAGTGGACCACGAACGGCGGTGCCGCGGACCTCTACACCGTCTTCTGCGTCACCGATCCCGACAGCAAGAGCCGTCGCATCTCCGCCTTCATGGTCGAGAAGGGCATGCCCGGATTCTCGATCGGCAAGGTCGAGGACAAGATGGGCATCCGCGCGGTGCCCGTCGTCGAGACGCACTTCAACGGCGTCCGGGTGGGCGACAGCCACCTGCTCGGCGGAAAAGCGGGCATGGGCTTCGTCCACTCCATGCAGACGCTCGATTGGGCTCGGCCAGGCGTCGCCGCGCAGGCGGTCGGACTCGCGCAAGGCGCGCTCGACTACGCGCTCCTCTACGCCACCAAGCGCGTCCAGTTCGGCGCGCCGATCTCCTCGTTCCAGATGATCCAGGAGATGCTCGCCGACATGTCGGCCAAGGTCGACGCGGCACGCTGGCTGGTCTATGCGGCCGCCTCCGCCGTCGACGAGGGCGACCCGAGCGTCACCAAGCTCGCGGCCGAGTGCAAGTACTTCGCCACCGAGGTCGCGATGGAGGTCTCCACCAAGGCGGTGCAGATCTTCGGCGGCTACGGCTACATGCGCGACTATCCGATCGAGAAGTACATGCGCGACGCGAAGATCACGCAGATCTACGAGGGTACGAACCAGGTGCAGCGGCTGGTCGTGGCGCGCAACCTGATCAAGGAGACCGCCGCGCTGTCGCAGTTGCTCGACGCCTACATCCCGAAGGAAGTGCAGGTCGGCTTCAACGACCCGGCGACGCTGGCGGCGCAGAAGGCCGAGGCGCCGGCCACCTCGTGAGCCGCGCCATCGCGATCACGCCCGCCACGCGGGCCGACGCGCCGCGCATCCACGCGCTCATGCACGGGCTCGCGGTCTACGAGAAGATCGAGCACGAGATGGTCTCTTCCGTGGACGACCTCGACCGCGCACTGTTCGGCGAGCGTCCGCTCGCCGAGGCGCTCGTTGGCTCGCTTGACGGGCAGGTCGTCGGCTTCGCGCTGTTCTATCCCACCTACTCGACGTTCGCGGGCAAGCCCGGGATTTGGCTCGAGGACCTGTTCGTCGTGCCCGAGGCGCGCGGCGCCGGCGTGGGCAAGGCGCTGCTCGCGGCCCTGGCCGCGCTCGCGGTCGCGCGTGACTGCGGATCCGTGCAGTGGGAAGTGCTCGACTGGAACGCGCCGGCGATCGGCTTCTACGAATCGCTGGGGGCGGAGTCGCTGTCCGAGTGGACGACGAACAAGCTGGCGGGGGATGCGCTCAGGCGGCTCGCCCGAAGCTAGGGCGCAGACTCGCCGCCTTCGCGCGGTCGCGCATGGACGGCGAAGGCATGCGCACCGACGAGGAGATACTCAACCCCTGCGGCGGAGAACTCGGACAACATCTCGACGAAGTCGCGATTCATCCGCGCGTTCTCCCCTGAACAACCATGCCTGGACGGTGAGTGTCCACACCATGGCCAGCCGTTCCTCGGCCGTCGTGCCCTCGAGCCCGGACTCCAGGCCCTGATCTTCGAGCCGGGACTTGTGGACCGGATCGTTGGTGCGCTCCGTGGCTGCCCTCCGGCTCCTATTTTACCCCGAATCCGATCCCGGGGACAGCATGGGTCACGCCCGCAGGCGCAGGCGGATGGCTTCCTTCGACGGCACCGTGACGCGCGCGCTCGCCGTGCCGAGCCGCG
>JANNXA010000021.1:0-22666 GCA_031409275.1 Planctomycetota bacterium | reverse complement strand
GGGCTGTGCTCGGGGGCGCTTGTGTGGCGGGCCGGGGCCGGGGGGGTCGTGTTCCTCGTGCGCGTGCTGGGGGGGGGGGGGCGGCGCGCGGCGCTTCCGGTGGGCGGGCCGGCACGCGTCAAGCTGGCCGGATTCGACCCGAGGAAGCAGCTCCTCGAGGAGCGGCTCGAGTCGCGCTCCTGAAGAAGGGGCGTCGCGCCAGTGCGCAAGTCGAGGGCAACCGCCGATAGGGGAGGTAGGACGGCGCCGCGATCGAGTGGCGCGCTCCTGCGCATGGCGCGATCAGGATGGGGAGCGCTGACGTTCGTGGCGCTTGCCGGTGCCCCTGATCGTGCAATGCGGCGCGGAACCTGGAAAAGGGGCGGTCGTCGGCGGCAAGGTCCCGCTTCGATCCCAGCGGGGACCTGGCCGGTCGTTGACCTCCATCCACCACGCCAAGTTCGATCCGGCCGATCGCCCCATTCCATTCCTGTCCTGTCGCGACGCGATTCGTCAGCGCTCGTCGGGTGTGAACTGCTGGACGAGTCGCCACTTCTGCACCTTCCCGCTCGCCGTGAGCGGGAAGGCGTCGACGAGGTGAAAGCGGCTCGGGACCTTCACGCCGGCGAGACGGGGCGTGAGGAAGCGACGCAGCTCCTCTTCACTTGGCGCCGCGTCGTGCGCGGGCAGGATCGCGGCATGCACCTGCTCCCCGAATAGCGGGTCGGGCAGGCCGAAGACCGCCACGTCACGCACGCCGGGGTGGAGGCGCAACGCGGCCTCGACTTCAGCCGGGTAGACGTTTTCGCCGCCGCGAATCACCATCTCCTTCAGCCGTCCGACGATGCGCAGGTAACCGTCGGCTGCGAGCGTCGCGAGGTCGCCGGTCGAGAGCCATCCGTCGGCGCGCAGGACCTGCGCGGTCGCTTCGGGGTTCTTCCAGTAGCCCCTCATCGTGCACGGTCCGCGTACCCAAAGCTCGCCGATCGCTCCATGCGGCAGGGTCTCGCCGCTCACCGGATCGACGATTCGCAGTTCGAGGTCGGGCATCGCTTTGCCGACGGTCGTGGCGCGTCGGTCGATCGGATCGTCGGGGTCATTGATCGTGACTCCCGGGCTGCATTCGGTGAGCCCATACGCCGCGACCGCCTGCGGAAGGTGCAGCGTGTCCGCGATGCGACGCACCAGCTCCTCCGGACAAGGCGCGCCGCCCATGATCCCGGAGCGCAGCGTGGCGAGGTTGCGCGGTCGTTGCTGCTGCTCCTCGACCAGCAGGCGGAAGTGGGTCGGCACGCCGTAGAGAAGATTGCAACGTTCGCGCACCACCAGATCGAGCGCACTCGCCGCGTCGAAGCGATCGAGCAGGCAGATCGTCACCGCGGAGACGTAGGCACCGAGCGTGCCCACGACGCATCCAAAGCAATGGAAGAGCGGCACCGTCAGTGCCAGCCGCTCGCCCGGCGCGAAGTGCAGTTTCTGGCCGATTCCCCACGCGTTGTGGAGCAGGTTGCGGTGGGTCAGCATCACCCCTTTGGGAAAGCCGGTCGTGCCCGACGTGTACTGCATGTTGATCACGTCGTCTTCGTTCAACTGCGCTTCGAGCGCTTGCAGCGTCGGTGGAGCGACGGAAGCTGCGCGAGCTGGCAGCTCGCTCCAGCGCAGCGCGAACGCCGGCGGCGCGTCGCCGATGAAGATGGCGTGGCGCAGCGCGGGCAGGCGTCCGCGCACCGCGGCGAGGCTGTCGGCGTACGAGCGACCGGGCGGCCCGGCCGTGAAGACGACGGCGCACGATCCCGACTGCGCCAGCAGGAACTCGATCTCCGGTTCCTTCAGTGCCGTGTTCGCCGTGACGAGGATCGCGCCGATGCGGGCGAGCGCCAGCTCGAGCACGATCCACTCGGGTACGTTCTCGGCCCACACGGCGACCCGGTCGCCGCGCTGCACGCCGAGCGCGAGGAAGGCGCGCGCGAAGAGCTCGGTCTGCGCCGCCAGCGCTTCGAAGGTGAGCCGCACGCCACGCGTCGGGTCGACCAGCGCCTCCTGTTGCGGCCGGACTGCCGCCAGGCGCGCGACGAGCGTCCCGATCGTCCCTCCTCTGCGCCGCGTCCACTCGTTGGCCATCGACTTCGCTCCTCTCGGCGCGTCCACGTCGCGTCCGACCTTGCCGTCCAGCATGGTTTTCTCGAGTTCAGGTCCAAAACGGTGGGCGCCTCCGTCCCATGCGTCTCACCCAGGGGGGGCGGGAGGTCTCGACGTCGCCGACGGCCGGGCGCCGCCCCCGCGGCCGCGGACGGAACGGCGCGTGCTGTGGCCGATGGAGTGCTGGCGCCGCCAGTGCGCCATCTGCCGGAGCGCGCGATGTCTCTGTCCGCACGATCGAAGGGCCCGCGGTCAGCGAGCCTGTGGACCGTCTTGCTGCCGGCGCTCCTCGACGGGACGGGCTTGGCGCAGGAGTCTCCGCCCGCCCCGCCGGCCGCTGGTGCGCCGGCGTCCGCGGAGCCCGGCGACGACTGCTGCCATGCGCCGCCTCCTGCGCGCAAAGGCCCCATGCCGACCGACCGCAAGTCGGTGTTGCTGCGCGAAATCGCTGATCGGCTGAGCCGCTCCTCGGCGCCTTTCTTTGGCGAGCAGATGCTGCGCGACTTCGAGGAGAAGGTCCGTGGCATCACGGCTGCCACGTCGCAAGAGCAGGAGATCCAATGGCGCTCGAAGTACGGCGACCTCCTGACGCAGTACGGTTTCTACGACGAGGCGATCGAGCAGTTCGAACTGGCGCTGGCGCTGGCCGAGCAGCACGACGACGCACGCAACTCGCGACAGCTCTTGAAGGACCTTGGCATCGCGGCGATGCGGCTCGGGGAACGCAGCAACTGCGTGGCTCGCCACAATCAGGACAGCTGCCTCTTTCCGCTGAAGGATGGCGCGATCCATCTCGATCGCGTCGGCAGCGAGCGGGCGATCGGCTACTTCACGCGTCTGCTCGAACGCGCCCCTCGCGACTACGCGACGATGTGGTTGCTCAACATCGCCGCGATGACGCTTGGCACCTATCCGGATGCGGTCCCCGAGAAGTGGCGCATCCCGCCGGAGAGACTGCGCTCCGAGCATGAGCTGCCGCGGATGCTCGACTGCGGCAAGGCGCATGGCTTCACCGGCGCGAACCGGGCTGGTGGCTCGATCCTCGATGACATCGACGGTGACGGCCGCATCGACGTGGTCGTCTCCTCGATGGACACGCGAACGCCGCTGCGCCTCTGGCTGCAGCGCGAAGGCGGTCGCTTCGAGGAGGTCGCGGAAGCGGTCGGGCTTTCCGGGCAGCTCGGCGGCCTGCACTTGTTCCACTTCGACGCCGACAACGATGGCCGCATGGACCTGCTGGTGCAGCGCGGCGGCTGGATGGGGAAGGCGGGCGAAATTCCCAACTCGCTGCTGATGCAGCAGGCCGACGGGACTTTCGTCGACCGCACGCGCGAGGCGGGGATCGAGATCGCGGCGCCGAGCCAGTCGGCGGCGTTCGCCGACATCGACCTCGACGGCGATCTCGACCTCTTCCTCGGCTACGAAGGCGCCGGCGACCGCTATCCGAGCAAGCTGTTCCTGAATCGCGGCGATGGCACGTTCGAAGACTTCACCAGGAAGGCGGGGATCCGCGACTGCGGCTTCGTCAAGGGTTGCATATTCGGCGATTACGACCGCGACGGCTTCCCCGATCTCTACGTCTCGACGATGAACGGCGCCAACCACCTCTTCCAGAACGAGCGCGGACAGAAGTTCGTCGATGTGGCGCCGGCGTTGCGCGTCGACCAGCCGATCGACAGTTTCTCCAGCATGTTCCTCGACTACGACAACGATGGCTGGCTCGACCTCTACGCCAGCGGCTACCCGAACATCGATCGCGTCGGCGCGATGGGCGCGTGGTACATCTCCGGCGAGAAGCGCTGCGAGGTGAACAAGCTCTATCGCAACAACCACCTCGGCGGTTTCGAGGACGTCACCGAGCAGGTCGGCCTCGATCGCATCGCCTTCCCGATGGGCAGCTCGTTCGGTGACGTCGATGGCGATGGCTTTCCAGACCTCTACCTCGCGACCGGCGCGCCCGACTACTCGACGCTCTTCCCGAATGTCCTCTATCGCAACGCGGGCGGCCAACGCTTCGAGGACGTGACCAGCGTCACTGGCACCGGTCACCTGCAGAAGGGGCACGGCGTCTCCTTCGCGGACGTCGATGGCGACGGCGACCAGGACCTCTTCGTCCAGACCGGCGGCGCGTATGCCGACGACACGTTCATCAACGCCTATTTCGAGAATCCAGGCCACGGCACGCGCTGGCTCACGGTCAAGCTGCGAGGCGTCACCTCGAATCGCTACGGGCTTGGCGCACGGCTGCGGGTGCGCATCGCCGAAGCCGCGGGCGAGCGCGACGTCTACGCCGTCGTCGGCACCTGCTCGAGCTTCGGCGGCAACAGCTTCCAGGAGGAGTTCGGCCTCGCGCAGGCGACGCGCATCGTCGAGCTCGAGGTGGAATGGCCGGCCTCGCGAACGACGCAGCTCTTCAAGGAGGTGCCGCTCGACGCTCAGGTCCTCGTGGTCGAGGGGGAGGCCGCGCTGCGTGAGGTCGCACGCGGCGCCGCGCGCGACTGAGGCTGCTACGCTGCGGTCATGTGGAACGTCCGCGCTCGCCTGATTCGCTGCTCTTGGCTCGTCGTCGCGCTCGCGATGGCGCTCGCGCCCGCGTCGGCCGCGCCCTGCCAGGAAGCGCCGCCGCCCGATCGCAAGACGAAGCTGCTCCTCGCGCTGGCCGAGCGGGTGGAGGGCAGCAACGCCCCCTTCTTCGGCGAGTTGCCGCTGCGCAAGCTCGAGGCTCAGGTCGCGGCGTTCACCGGTCGCGAAGAGGCGCGGGTCGAGATCCCGGCGCGGGCGCAGTACGGCGAATTGCTGATGCAGTTCGGCCGCTACGACGAGGCGATCGAGCAGCTCACGCGCGTGACGACGCTGACGCGCGCGCGCAAGGAGACTCGCAACACCCAGACGGCGCTGAAGCAACTCGGTCTCTGCCAGCTGCGCGTCGGCGAGCGCGCCAACTGCATCGCGTTGCATGGCCCCGACAGCTGTCTCTTCCCGCTGAAGGGCGGTGCGATCCACGTGAAGACCGCCGGCAGCGAGGCGGCGGCGCGCTGCTTCCTCGAGGCGCTCGAAATCGACCCCAATGACGCGGCGGCGATGTGGCTCCTGAACCTTGCCTGCATGACGCTCGGGCGACCGGACGAGGTCCCGGAGCCGTGGCGGCTGCCCGCGTCGGCGCTCGTTTCGGAGCAGCAGCTTCAGCGTCATCCTGACATCGCCAAGGCGTTGGGGCTGGAGGGCCCCAACCTCGCGGGCGGCTCGATCCTCGACGACTTCGATGGCGACGGCCGCCTGGACGTCGTGCTCTCCGCGATGGCGCCGCGCGCTCCGCTGCGGCTCTTCTTGCAGCGAGCAGCAGGCGTCTTCGAGGAGGTCGGTGCGAAGGCGGGCCTTTCAGGCCAGATCGGCGGCTTGCAGCTCTACCACTTCGATGCAGACAACAACGGCCGGCTCGACCTGCTGGTGCAGCGCGGCGCATGGATGGGCGCGTCCGGCGAGCTCCCGAACTCGCTGCTGCTGCAGCAGGCCGACGGCACCTTCGTCGATCGCACGCTCGAAGCGGGCATCGAGATCGCCGCTCCGAGCCAGGCGGCCTGTGTCGCGGACGTCGACCTCGACGGCGACGTGGACCTCTTCCTCGGCTACGAAGGCAGCGCCGACCGCTACCCGAGCAAGCTCTTCCTCAACCGCGGAGACGCGACCTTCGAGGACGCGAGCGTGGCGGCGGGCGTCGTCGATTGCGGCTTCGTGAAGGGCTGCGCGTTCGGCGACATCGATCGCGACGGCTTTCCCGACCTCTACGTCACGGCGATGCGCGGTCCCAACCGGCTGTTCCACAACCTCGGCGGCAACCGCTTCGAAGAGGTTGCCGCGGCGCGCGGCGTGGCGGCGCCGCAGGACAGCTTCTCCTGCTGCTTCTTCGACTACGACCAGGATGGGTGGCTCGACCTGTGGGCGAGCGCCTACGCCTATTGCGATCGCGCGGCGGCGATGGGGGCATGGTTGGTGAAGGGCGAGCGGCGCTGCGAGACCAATCGCCTCTATCGCAACGACGCCACGGGCCGCTTCGTCGACGTCACCGCGGCGACCGGCCTCGACCGCGTCACCTTCCCGATGGGCAGCAACTTCGGTGACCTCGACAGCGACGGATTCCCCGACCTCTACCTCGCCACCGGTGCGCCCGATTGGGCCGCCCTGTTCCCCAACGTCCTCTTCCGCAACGACGGCGGCCGCCGCTTCCTCGACGTCAGCGCGACCACCGACACCGGCCATCTGCAGAAGGGGCACGGCGTCTCGTTCGGAGACCTCGACGGGGATGGCGACCAGGACCTCTTCGTCCAGATGGGGGGCGCGCTCCCGGATGACGCCTTCCGCAACGCCTGCTACGAGAACCCCGGCTACGGAAACCGCTGGCTCACGGTGCGGCTCGTGGGCGTGAAGTCGAATCGCTTCGGGCTCGGGGTGCGCGTGCGCGCGCGCGTCGCGACGCTGGCGGGCGAGCGCGACGTCTTCGCGGATGGCGGCGGCAACTCGAGCTTCGGCGGCAACAGCCTGCAGCTCGAGCTTGGGCTCGGCGCCGCCACGTCCATCGTCGAGCTGGAAGTGCACTGGCCCGCGTCGAAGACGACGCAGCGCTTCGCGGGAGTTCCGCTCGACTCGGTGGTGCGCGTGGTCGAAGGTCAGGCGGCGCTTGAGCCCGTGGCGCCGCCGCGCGAGTGACCCGGAGGCGTCAGCGTCCGGGCGCGGCTCGAAACGCCTCGGCGAGCGGCAGGTCGGCGGCCAGCACGGCATCCAACTGGTCGATCAACAGGCTCGACCACGTTTCGAAGCGCTCTCGTTGCGTGCGGTGCAGTTCCTGCAGCTCGCTGCGCGTGACGAAGCGCCCTTCCATCAGCTCGGTCTCGCGGATGGCGACCGTGGCGTTGCGCGCATCGGCGACCGCGACGAGGCCGTAGTGGACGGCGCCGACGTCGGTGGCGTCGTCGTTCAGGAAACCGGCCGCGCGCACGTCGAGCGGCCCCTTCACGTCGAGCTCCTCCTCGAGCTCGCGCTTCAGCCCCTCGAGCACCACGTCGCGCGGCGGTTCGCTGCCGGCACCGCTGCCGTCGAGGTCGATCGGATTGATGTGGCCGCCGACGCCGATTGAGAGCTTCCCGTGCAGGCGCACCTCACCCTGCTTCTTCTTGCGTTCCAGCAGGAGCAACGTGTCGGCGCGTCGCACCACGACGTAAGGGATCACCTGCTTCCACGCGGAGTTCTGCTCGGCGGCGCGCCGTTCGACGAAGAAGCCGTGGGCGCGGATGCGCGCGATGCGGTCGGCTGCGCCGTTGCGAAGCTCGACACTGCCGGCGGCGGCAACGAAGCCGTGCGGGAACGAGAGATCGAACAGGCGGGCACGCTCGACGACGTAGACGAATTCCATGGGGGCGGAAGTGTAGCGCGCGTCAGCGACCGGCGGGCGGCGCGACCACCTTCAACGTCGTGCTCGCCTCCTCGACCAGGACGACGCAGTCGAGCGGGACCTGCTCGAAGCGCTGCGTCTTCTTGCCCTTCGGCCAGAACAGCTCGAGCGCGACGATGCGCGTGGCGTCGCCAAGCCCCATCTCCGCCTGCAGGCTGTTGCCGCCGAAACTCGACTGCGCGCCGACGAAGTGCACGATGTCGCGGGTCGCGCCGGCCTCCTCGATCGTCACCTTGATGCGCGTCCCGACGCCGAAGCGGTTGCTGTCGCGGCCGCGCGGGCGCACCGTGATCCAGTGGCGGCCGTGGCCGGGATTCTCGAAGAGCGCGTCATTGAAACGGTCGTCGACCCACGCGCCGCCGGTCTGGACGAACAGATCCTGGTCGCCATCGCCGTCGACATCTCCGAACGCGACGCCGTGTCCTTTCTGCAGGTGACCGGTGCCGGTCGCCGCGGTGACATCCTCGAAGCGCGCGCCGCGATCGTTGCGGAACAGCACGTTGGGCCACAGCGAGCCGAACTCGGGGTCGCCGGTGGCGAGGTAGAGGTCCTGGAAGCCGTCGTTGTCGACGTCGCCGTAGCTCGCGCCCATCGGGAAGGCGGGGCGCGCGAGACCGGCGGCGTGCGTCGCGTCGATGAAGCCGCCCTTGCCGTCGTTCTTGTAGAGGCGCTGCGAGTCGAAGCCGGTGGTGCCGTTCCTGTACCAGGCAAAGATCTGTCCGCTGCGGTCGTGCTGCTCGTAGCTGCCGACGAAGAGGTCGAGCCAGCCGTCGTTGTCGTAGTCGAAGAACCAGCACGGGAAGCTGTCGAGCGGGTCGATCACTCCGAGCTGCAGCGCGACATCGCGGAACTTGCCGCCGCCTTCGTTGTGATACAGGCGGTTCATGTCGTGCAGGTTCGAGACGTAGAGGTCGGGCAGCCCGTCGCCGTCGTAGTCGCCAAACGCCGCGCCTTTGCAGAAGCGCAGGTTGGCGACCCCAGCTTCGAGCGTGATGTCGTCGAACGTCGCGTCGCCGCGGTTGCGGAACAGGTGGCAGCGGTACTCGCTCGCGCCGGTGCCGCCGTTCTGCTCGTGGCCGAGGAAGAGATCGAGGTCGCCATCGAGGTCGATGTCCGCGGTGGCCGCGACCTGGCCCGGCATCGCCACCTCGACCCCCGCTTCGAGCGTGCGATCGACGAAGGTGCCGTCCGACTGCTGGATCAGCAGCGAATTGGGGATGCGGCCGAAGTCGCCGAGCCATGCCCCGCGCTGCACGACGAGGTCGAGGCGCCCGTCGTTGTTGGCGTCGAAGGCGTGGATCTGCAGCCCCCCGAGCTGACCCGAAAGGCCGCGGCGCTCGGCTTCGTCGACCCAGGAGCCGTCCGCCTGCTTGCGAAAGAAGCGCAGCGGCTCGCGCGTTCCGATCGACGAGGTGACCAGCTCGAGCTGGCCGTCGCCGGCGGACGCATCGTCGAAGTCCTCGAGCAGCGCGCCGCCCGACAGGTTGAAGGAGTTGAGCCCGAGGCTCGGCGCGATGTCGAACATGCGCGGCAGTTCGCGCTCGGAGCGCAGCGCGCTGGCGGGGATGCGCCACAGCGCCGGCACCCCGTCCGGCCAGCTTCCCACCGTCATGTGCGCGACGTTCAGCAACCACGCCGCGGCGAGGTCGCCCGGCTCGATCTTGAGGATCGCTTCGAGGAAGAGGATCGCCTGCTTGCTCGCCTTGGGATCGACATGGAGCGCGCCGCCCTGCAGCGGGAAGAGGCAGCTGTCCTGGTTGTGGCGCGCGACGCAGTTCTGACGTTCCCCTTGCCGCATCCATGCGATGGCCGCCTTCTTGGCCGCGGCGCTCCAGGACTTGGTGTCATTCGCCTGCTGGGCGATCTTCAGCACGCGGTCGTAGTTGGCGATGGCTTCATCGAGCTCGCCGACGGCGAGGTGGGCATCGGCGAGCGCGAGCGTCGCGTTGAAGAGCGCCGCGGCCGAGTTCCGCTGCTGCGCATCGGCGATGCGCGCCTGCGCCGCCGCAACGCCGCCGCGACCCAGGAACGGCGCCGTGCTCGCTTCGAGCGAGTCGGCGACGCCGCGCAGCAGTTCCGCCTTGCGCTCGTTGCCGCCTGGTGCGGCGGCCTGCGGTGCAGCCGCCTGCGGTGCAGCAGCGGACGCGAGCAAGGCCAGCAGTTGGGGACCCAGAACGAACGCGGCCATGGGAGACCTCCGGGACAGCGAGAGCGCCAGCGTAGCGCGCCTGCGCGTCGACGGAGGTCAGGGGGACGCCACCACATGCATCCCGTCGAGCTCGTCGACGACGACGCAGCGGTCGAGGTCGAGCTTGTCGAAGCGCTGCGTCGACACCCCGCCGGGCCACACCACCTCGAGCGCGACCAGGCGCGTCGCATGGCCGAGCCCGAACTCCGACTGCAGGCTGTTGCCTCCGAAGCTCGAGTTGGCGCCGACGAAGCTGACCACGTTGCGGGTCGCCCCGTTCTCCTCGATCGTCGCGGTGACGCGCGCGCCGACGCCGAAGCGGTTGGAGCGATGGCCGACGAGGCGCACGGTCAGCCAGTGGCAGCCGTGGCCCGGATTGCGGTAGAGCGCGTCGGCGAAGGCGTCGTCGACGAAGGCGCCGCCGATCTGCACGTAGAGGTCCTGGTCGCCATCGCCGTCGAGATCGCCGAAGGAGACACCGTGCCCTTTCTGCAGGTGGCCGGTGCCCGTTGCGGTGGTGACGTCCTGGAAGCGCTTGCCGCCGTCGTTGCGCAGCATCACGTTGGGCCATAGCGAGTTGAAGTCAGGGTCGCCGGTGGCGAGGTAGAGATCCTGGAACCCGTCCTCGTCGATGTCGCCGAAGTTGCAGCCCATCGGGAAGGCGGCGCGATCGAGTCCGACCGCTCGCGTGACGTCGGAGAAGACGCCGCCGTCGTTGCGATAGAGGCGCATGGTGTCGAAGCCGGTCGCGCCGTTCTTGTAGTAGCCGTAGATCGTGGTCGGCCGCTCGCGCTGGTCGTAGCAGGTGGCGTAGAGGTCGAGATCGCCGTCGTTGTCGTAGTCGAACCACCACGAGGCGAAGCTGTCGAGCGGGGCGTCGACGCCGAGTTCGAGCGCCACGTCGGTGAAGTGGAAGTCGCCGTCGTTGTGGTACAGGCGGTTGCCGGCGTTCATGTTGGAGACGTAGAGATCGGGGCGCCCGTCGCCGTCGTAGTCGCCGAACGCCGCGCCTTTGCAGAAGCGGTCGTTCCAGACGCCCGCGGTCGCGGTCATGTCCTCGAATGTTCCGTCGCCACGATTGCGGAAGAGGTGCGAGCGGAACTCCGCGCTGCCCTTGCCCTCCTTGCCTTCGTAGCCCAGGAAGAGGTCGAGATCGCCGTCGACGTCGACGTCGGCCGTGACCGCAACCTGGCTTGGCGCCGCGATTTCGATGCCTGCCTCGAGCGTGCGATCGACGAAGGTGCCATCCTCCTGCTGGATCAGCAGCGAGTTCGGCATCTTGCCGTCCTGGGCCATCCAGGCGCCGCGCTGGAGCAGCAGGTCGAGGCGGCCGTCGTTGTTGGCGTCGAAGTGAAGGAAGTTGAGCCCGCCCATCTGGCTCGAGAGACCCGCTTCGGCGGAGAAATCACGGAAGGTCCCGTCGTTCTGCTGGCGCATCATGCGCAGCGGCTGACGCGGGTCCATCGACGAGGTCACGATGTCGAGCCGTCCGTCGCCATCGAAGTCATCCATGCACGAGCCGCCCGCGCGGGTGAAGCAGGAGAGTCCGAGCGCGCGCGCGTCATCGGGCATGCGGGCCATCTCGTGTTCGGAGGCGAAGGCGTCGGCCGGCAGGCGCCATTGCTTGGGTACCCGATCGGGCCAGGTGCCGAGCGTCATGTGCGCCACGTTCAGCAGCCACATCGCGCCGTAGTCGGTGCCGTCGGCCATCAGCACGCGTTCGAGCAACCGAGCCGCTTCGTTGCTGCCTTTCGGTTCGATGTGCACGCCGCGGCCGCGGATCGGCAACAGGCAGCTGTCGGCGTTGTGGTTCGCCTGGCAGTTGCGCCGTTCGCCCACCCGCAGCCACGCGAGCGCGGAACGACGCCATGCGCTCACGGTCGCCTTCGGGTCGCGCTGCGCGATCGCGAGGTCGGTCGCCCGCTGCAGCTCTTCGAGCGCGCGTTCGGTGTTCCCTTCGTTGAGGCAGGCATCCGCAAGGTTGACGTGCGCGACGTATCGCTGCGCCGGCGTCGCGTTGCGTGGCAGCGCCGCGAGCTGGCGCTCGCGAATCTCGATGCCGCGGCGGCCGAGGAAGGCGACGTTCGTCCCCTCGATCTCGTCGGCGAGCTTGCGCAGCAGCACGGACTTGCGATCCATGGACAGCGTCGCTGGGGCGGGCGGAGCGGCGTCGTGGCAGCACGACTCTTCCGTGGCCGGCTCGCCATGAACAGCGGGTGGAACTTCCTGAAGGAGCGAGCTCGCCGCGGTCAGGAAGGGGAGCAGCGGGAACGTGCTCATCGAGGTGCGGGTCCACCGAGGGATATGTTGCAGGTGCAACTGCCATCGACCATTCGCACGTTCCGTTCCACCGCGCTTTTGCTGGGTGCCCCGGGACCGATGGCGAACAATCGTCCGTTCGCCTGGCGTGGCGGAGTCGCGACGCCCCGTCGAAGGCGTCGGGTTGGGACAGGGCGGCTTGCCGCGCTCGTTACCGCGCCAGCAGCTTCTCGATCGTTTCCGGCGAGGCGGCGACGCGCAGCGCGAGCAGGCCTGCCGCCTTGGTCACCCACGCCATGTTCCACGGCTCGAGTTCGGTCGTGTTGGCTGGCGTGTCGCCCGTCTCGTGGTAGACGCGCGAGTAGTCGACGCGAACCTTGCGCGGGTCGCCCTTCCAACCGGGCGAAACGAAGCCTGGCGTCGCCGCCGGCTCTTCGGCACTGCCGAAAGCGGCGGAGAAGATCGTGAGCGCGGGGAGGTCGTTCGCTCCGCCGCCGCGCTGCCAGCCCGGCGAGAAGACGTAGGAGTCGGTGCCGCCGAGCGCCGCGTTGCTCGTGTACTCGCTCCAGAACCCCTCGCTGCCGCCGTAGTCGCCGCCGACGGCGAGGCCGAGTCGCACCAGCGGCTCGTTGCGCTTCAGGTTGTCGGGCTCGAAGTAGATGCAGTCGCGCTCGGCGCCAGTGCCGGCCTGGTCGAAGTTGATGACC
The DNA here is from genome assembly GCA_031409275.1 of Planctomycetota bacterium. Taxonomy (GTDB): domain Bacteria; phylum Planctomycetota; class B15-G4; order B15-G4; family SIAN01; genus SIAN01. Next base: position 9,948 of record JANNXA010000021.1, on the reverse strand, counting down.
GCGGCGTAGCGCTTCACGCTGCCATCCTTCTGGATCCGCTCGAACCAGGCGCCGCTCGAGTGGATCTCGGAGCCCCAGACGATGAAGCGCAGCGTGATCGGAAGCGCCATCCCTTCGTCGCGCGCGAGCGTCGCGAAGACCGCCGCGAGTTCATGGACGACCGCATCGCCCGACGCGTTGTCGTCGGCGCCCGGGCCGCCCGAGTCGGAGTCGCCGTGCGCGCAGAACATCACGATGGGCGCGTCCGCGGTGGCGCTGGCCACGTCGGCGAAGACGGTGCGCGGAGAGGCCTGCTCGTCGAACACGGTGGCGGCGATCGTGAGGCGCGGCACGCCGCCGGCCACCCGCTCCCGCAGCCAGCGCGCTTCGCGCTTCGAGACCGTCACGACCGTCCCCGCGAAGCCGCGCGGCTGCCCCGCGATGGGGGTCGACGTCTCGAGCCGCGCATCGCACGCGGCCAGCACGACACGCGGCGGGGTCGCCTCCGGCCACGGCGCGCTGCGCAACTGCGCGAGGTCGATCAACAAGGCGTAGCTCTCGTCGCCCACATGGTCGCTCGCGTCGTCGAGCAGCGGCAGCTCGCACGCGTCGATCGGCCTGGTCCGCATCGCCAGCGTGCCGTCGACGAGCTCGATCGATTCCTCGCCCAGCGTCGCCTTGGCGGCGAAGGTGAGCGCCTGGAAGGCGCGCAAGGGCGGATCGATCACGCTCTGAGGCACGAGGCCCGCAGCACGAAAGCGCTTCTCGTGGTCCTTCGCGGCCGCTTCGCCCGACGGCGTGCCGCCCATCCGCGGACCGAGTGCGACGAGCTCGCGCACCGTGCGCAGGAGCCGCTGCGGGTCGACGGCCGCCGCGAACGCCTCCTCGAGCGCGCCATCGCGCGGCGGTGCGGCGTGGCCGGCGCCAGCGAAACCGAGGCATGCGAGGACGAACGCGCAGGTCGACAATGGACGCTCCCTGTCGGTTGGCGGCGAGTGGGCGGCGGAGAATACGGCGCCGCTCATGTCCCGTTTCCTTGACTCGTCGTGCTGCGCCGCGTAATCCCGCGCCCGGTCGCCGTTGGTCGAGCATGAAAGGTGGTCGCTGGCGAGGGGGCTCGTACAGCTCTTCGCTGGAGGAAAGTCCGGGCTCCATAGGGCAGGGTGGTGGGCAACGCCCACCGGCCGCAAGGCCAGGGATAGCGCAACAGAAAGCAGACCGCCGTGCCGTGGCAACGCGGTGCGGTAAGGGTGAAACGGTGAGGTAAGAGCTCACCAGCAGGCGGGGCAACTCGTCTGGCTTGGCAAGCCCCACCAGGAGAAAGACCAAATAGGGGAGGATGACGCGGCCCGCGTCGTTAGCACTCCCGGGTAGGTCGTTCGAGGTCGTCGGAGACGGCGATCCCAGAGGAATGATCACCGCGCCCGTGGCGCTCGCGCGCTCGTCGTGCGGGTGTCACGGGTGAACAGAACCCGGCTTAAAGAACGCTCGGCTGACGGCGGCCGCTTTGGACGCGCGGTGCGCACCGCAGGAGGCGGCGAGCGTGCCCGCCGTCGTCGCCCCGACCCCAGACGCACCGTAGAGGAACCGCCGCATGCGCGCACTCCTGCCCCTCGTCGTGCTGTGGGTGGCCGGCTTCGCCGGTGAGGGCGAGGTCGAGAAGCTGCGTTCGGCGTTGACCGGCAGCAATCACGACGCGGGTGTTGCGCAGGAGGCGATCGCCGCGGTCTGCGCCGCCGCACGCCCCGAAGCGCTGCCGCTCCTCTTCACGGCGCTCGATCGCTACGGCGAACTCCTTGGCAAGAGCGAAGTCGAAGCGGCGCGGGCGCAACGCGCGTTCGAAGCGGCGCAGAAGGGCGACGCGTCGGGCGCGGAAGACAAGAAGGGCGTGTTGGACGGCGCTCGCGAGAGCGGCACCGCGCAGCAGCAGATGCTCGACGCCGTGGCTCATGGCGTGCCGACGCTGCTGGACGCGCTTGCGGTCGCGGCCAAGAGCGCGGCGGTGCCGACGTTGATCGAAGCCTACGAGTCCTCGAGTCGCCGCATCGGCGAGCTCGAGCGCGAAGACGAGCAGCAGAAGGGCACGCTCGCGCAACTCTCGTCGCGCGTCTACTCGCTCGAGCAGGAGAAGGGCGACGCCTCCGAGATCGACAAGCTCTCGAGCGAGAAGCTCGAACTGCAGACGAAGGTGGCGCGCACCACGCTGCTCCTCGAACTGCAGCGGTCGGCACGTCAGCAACTCGTCGAGGCGACCGGGCGCGTGCTGCGGAGCGCCCGCGGCAGCGAGGTCGACGCGGCGCTGAAGCAGCTCGAGCGGAGAGTCGATGGACGCGCGGAAGCGGGCGAGCGTGCGCTCTGGGTCAACCTCTATGCGCGCCTCGGCCGCGAGGAGGTGCCGGGTGAACTGCTCGGCGTGGCGCTCGAGATGTCGCGCGCGCTGAAGAAGGGCGACGCCGACCTCGTCAAGTTGCGCGAGGTCTACGAGAAGGCGAAGGAGCAGTACTTCCGCGCGACCGAGCAGGGGCAGAAGACCGGCACCATCAGCGTCGCCGTCAAGAACGCCTTCGACTCGAGCCAGAAGCAGGTCCTCGACGCGACGGCGGCGGCGCTCGCGCTCGAGCGGCTGCGCGATGCGTGTGCGCGCGCGGTGGGGCCCGCGGTCGCGTCGCTGCCGGAGGGGGCGAAGCGCGACAAAGGGGTGAGCACGCTCCTGACGGCGGCTCGCGGCGAGCGCGACCTCGAGACGCGCGTCGGCGTGCTGGAGGGGTGCGGCGCGGCCGATCTGCCCGCCGTGCGCGAGGCGCTGCGCAAGCTGCTGGTCGACGACCGCGACATCAAGGCGCGCATCGCGGCGCTCGAGGCGCTGGTCGACCTGCGCGATCCGGCGGCGGTCGAGGTGGCGCGCTCGCGGCTGCTGTCGCACGAGAACTGGCGGGTGCGCGCGGCGGCGGTCGCGGCGCTCGCGCGCGTGCCGGAGAAGGACTCGATTCCGCCGCTGATCCGGGCCCTCGAAGTCGAGCAGGGGCGCGTGCGCGAGGACATCACCGAAGCGCTGCAGCTCCTGACCGGGCAGGGCTTCGCGATGAGCGCGCCGATCTGGCAGCAGTGGTGGGACGCCAATGGCGCCACCTTCGTCCTCGCCGATGCGGCGCAGCGGCGGCAGAAGCACGTCGCGGCGTGGGAACAGCAGGGCGAAGGCAAGGTCTCCTTCTACGGCATCACCTCGGTGTCGAAGCGCGTCTGCTTCGTGCTCGACGTGAGCCTCAGCATGCGCGAGCCGATCAGCGCGAAGAGCACGCGCACCAAGATCGACGTGGCGAAAGAGCAGCTGAAGCAGGCGATCGCCGGTCTTTCCGACGGCGACCAGTTCTCGATCGTCCTGTTCGCCGGCTCGGCCACGCGCTGGTCGGCGAAGCTCTCCACCGTCAGCAACGCCGTGAAGCAGAAGGCGACGGAGTGGATCGAGTCGAAGATCGAGCTCGACCAGGGCACCAACATCCACGCCGGCCTGAAGGAGGCGTTCACGATCGCGGGCATGGGCGCGCGCGACGCGGCCTACGACGCGGCGGTCGACACGCTCTTCTTCCTTTCGGACGGCGACGCGACGGTGGGGGAGATCCAGGACCCGATCGAGATCCGCCGCCTCGTCCGCGAATGGAACAAGCTGTCGCGCATCCGCATCCACGCGATCGGCGTCGGTGAAGCGCCCAACGTGGCGCTGCTCTACGGCCTCGCCGAGGACTCGGGCGGCCAGTTCCAGAAGCGCTAGTCGGCGGCGGGTCGCTTGCGAGCCGCGTTCACGCCGGCGGCGCGTGCTTCCGGCGTTCGAGCCAGCTCTTCAGGATCAGCAAGGCGGCCGTGCTGTCGATGCGGCCGCGTCGCTGCGCATGCTTCTGGCCGGCATCCTTGAGCAGCGCATGCGCCGCCTTGGTGGAGAGGCGCTCGTCGACCTCATCGACGGTCAACGCCAATCGCTCGCGCACGACGGCGGCGAAGAGCTTCACCTCCTGCGCGGCGCGCCCTTCCTGCCCGTCGAGCTGGAACGGGATCCCGATCACCACCCCGACGATCTCCTCGTCGGCGATGACGCGAGCGAGCGCCTTCAGGTCGGCCTCCAGCGTCGTGCTCTCCAGCAGCGGCAGCGGCCGCGTGGTCAATCCGAGGCCATCGCAGATCGCCAATCCGATGCGCTTCCTGCCGTAGTCGATCGCGAGGCGGCGGCCGGGGGCGCTCATCGATCCGCCACCCATCGATAGAGGCGCGCCTCGTAGCGCGACAGGTCGAAGCGGCGCGCCGCGGTGCGCGCCACCAGGGAGAGCCGTGCTTCGAGCTCGGGTGGCAGTGGCGGGTCGGCGCTCGGAGCGCCGCGATCGAGCAGCAGCAGCACGAATCCCGTGGCGGGAGGCGTGTCGATCAGCTCGGCGAGCGGGCTCGCGGCGACGTGGAGTTCGCGTGCGACGAAGTCGGGCGAGTGCGCGAAGAGCGGCTCGTTGGCGTGGCGTTCCGAAGCAAGCGCCGCCGCCAGCGGACGCAGCTCGTAGCGACCGCCATCGAGATGCTCGGAGATCAGCGTCGGGAGTCCGGGCACGAGCGCCATCGCCCACAACGCCAGTTGCGCGCGCCGGCTTTCGGTCGCGTCGAGCAGCTTGGCCAGCACGAGCGCGGCGGCGAGCAGCAACGCGGCGACCGCTGGCGCGCTGCTGCGCAGCAAGGGCGCGGTCCCGCCGGCCGCCAGTAGCAGGGAGCCACCGAGCAGCAGGGCGCGTCGCGCCCCGGCCACCGGTTGGCGCAACCACAACGCGAAAAAGGAGAGCAGCAGCACCCCCAACCCGAGGTCGCCGATCAGCAGCGGAGCAAAGGCTCGCGCTCCGGCACTTTGCGGCAGCGACGCGTACAGCGCGAAGGCGATCGCCGCGGCGATCGTCCCGCTGACGAGTGCCAAGCGGCGTCGCGGCGAGTTCGCGGTCGGAAGCAAGAGCGCGAGCGCGACACTGCTCGCCAGGAACAACGCGCTGTCCAATGTGGCGAGGCGCGCGGCGTGGAGGTGCCAGGGCGATGCGGCGACGAGCAGCGCGGCGACCCACCCTGCGGTCGCGCCGGCCCGCGACGCCAGCGCACTTGCCACCCATGGCACGGCCAGCAGCGCGCATGCGAAGGGCAGCGCGCGCGCCGCGAGCGTCCCGCGACCGAGCCACGCTTCGATCCACGGGAGCGCGCGCGGGCTCTCTTCCGGCGCGAACGGCAGCGCGGCGAGGCCCGGCAGCCGGAGCAGCGCAGCCAGCAGCGTCAAGGCGGCGAGCGCCTTCCAGGAGAGCGGCGCGGGTGGCTGGGCGGCGGTCATCGAGGCGGCGATGGTAGCGTCGAGGGCCTCATGATCCCGGTCAACGCCAGCGCGGCCGAGCCAACCACCGACCCGAACCGGGCCGACGCGACGGGGCAACGGTCGATCGTGACGCTCGGCGATCGGCTGATCGTCGCGCTCTGGCTGGCGTTCGGCGTTGCGCTGGCGCGCGCGCTGCTTCAAGGCGTGGTCGACGCGACGGCTGATGGCGAGCACGGTCGCCTGCTCGCGGAGCACTTCGTCGAACACGTCGTCGAAGCGACCGGGACGGTCTGGTGGATGGTTCCGCCGCTGGCGATCCTGCCGCGCGGGAAGTCGTGGCACTTCGCGCTCGTGCGCGCGCTGTTGGTGACGGCGGCGAGCTTCGCCGCGCTGGCGGGGTGGCCCGACGGCGAGCCGCGCTACACCCCCGGGATCGACTCGGCGCGCGGCTTCCAGGGCTGGTTCGCGGTGGGGTCGGCGGCGCTGCTGCTGGCGGCGCTCGATCGGTACGCGCTGTCGCCGCGGCGCCTGTTCTTCCAGTTGCAGCCGGCGACCCGGTTCCTGGTGACGGCGGTCGCCATGCTGGTTGGCGGCGGCGGGTTGGCGACCGTCGTCGCGCTGCTGCAGACGCGGCGCAGCAACATGGAACTCGAGACGATCGTCGTCGACCTGCTCGACGAGCTTCCCGAGGCTGCCTGCCGTCCAGGCGATGGTGGGCGCCTGCCGACGGTCGGATCCCTTCTCGCGGAGCGGGGCGAGCGGGTGGAGGGCGGCAACCAGCCGTCGCTGCTGATGCCGGTCGGATCGAGCGTCGAGTTCGTCGTCGACCTGCCGCGTCACTCGACGCTTCGCTTCAGCATCGGCGTCGATCGCAGCTGCTGCATCGAGGTCGATCCGCCGCCGCAGTACCTGACGTTCGCGGTCGCGATCGACGGCGTCGAGGCGCAGACGACGAGCTTGCGACCGCAGGAACGTCGGGAAGACCGCTGCTGGATCGACGCCGCCATCGAGCTGAACGACGTGATCGAGCGGCGGGCGACCATCGCGATGTCGGTGCGCGGGGACGGGTTGCGCCTCGAGGAGATGCGCGTCGGCTTCGGACGGCCGCGCGTCGTGCGGCGCGAATGGCGGCCGCGTGTCCTGGCGTCGCAGGAGCGCATGAACGTCGTGCTGATCGTCGCCGACGCGCTGCGCGCGGATCATCTCGGCTGCTACGGCTATCCCATCGCGACGTCGCCCGCGATCGACGCGCTCGCCGCCGAGTCGATCCTCTTCGAGCAGGCGCGCGCGCCGGCGACCTGGGGATGGCCGGCCATCGCCACGCTGCTCACCGGCCTGCCGCCGCCGACCCACGGCGTCGACGACCTCGACCGCTGCTTCCTCAGCGATTCGCTGCGCACGCTGCCCGAGCACCTCGCGGCGCACGGATGCACCACGCTTGGCACGACCGCCAATCCGCTGATCGATCGCTCGAAGAACTTCGATCAGGGCTTCGAGGATTGGCGCGAGTACCCGCTCCAGGACGGCCGTCGGCTTTCGGAGCAGTTCGAGGATTGGGTGCGTCGCTACGGCGGATGGCAGTTCTTCGCGTTCCTCCACTTCCACGATCCGCACCGGCCGTTCAATCCGCCGCAGTCGATCGCCGAGCGATTCGTGCCGGCCGAGGACGCGGCGTCGATGCGACGTGCGGTCAATGACCTGCGCCTGCTGCGTTCGGCGCGCGCCGATCCGTCACGCGCTCGCGCGCCCGTCATGGCGGAGGAGGATGTCCTCCCGCGCCTGCCCGAGTCGTCGTGGATCGGCCTCTACGACGGCGAGGTTCGCTCGCTCGACGAGCAGGTTGCGCGGGTCGTCTTCCAGCTGAAGAAGCAGGGCATGCTCGATCGGACCGTGATCGTGGTGACCGGCTCCTACGGCGAGACGCTGGCAGCGGGGGCTCCGGCGCCGGCCGGAAGTTCGCTTGCGCCGGAGTTGCGCCGCGTTCCGCTGCTGATCCGTGACCCGCGTCGCAAAGCGCAGCGGATCTCCGAGATCACGGACGTGTCGGTCCTCGCGGCCACGCTCGCCGAGCTTGCGGGGACGCCGGCGCCAGGTCGTGCGGCCGCAGTGGTGCTTCCGCCATGGAGCGAGCGCGCACCGAAGTTCGCCTTCTTCCACACCGCGCGCGGGATGCTTCCCGATGGCGCCGGGACGGTCGAGTTGATCGGGATCGAAAGCGACGAGGAGCGGCTCGTCAGCACGCTCGACGGACGCATCGTCGAGTACGTCGGAGCGCATGCCGGTGACGATGTCGCTGTGCGCCAACGCCAACTGCTCGCCCGACTGCTTCGATGGCACCAGCTCGCGATCGAGGACGCAGTGGCGCGTCCGTTCGAACGCCTCGACTTCGCGACGCGCGCTGCGCTCGAACAGCTCGACGAGCCGCCGCCGCAGCGTTGAGCGACCGGACGCGCGCCGGCTCAGGAGAGCGGTTCGCCCATCGGCCCGAACAGCATCGGCGGAGCGGACGCGGGGGGCTGTGGTGGCGTTGGCGGTGCCGAGAAGTTCCCTTGGCCACCGTTGCCGGGCGTCTGCGGCGGGCCCACGGTGGGCGGCGCCGAGACGTTTCCGCTGCTGCCACCACTTCCGCTGCCGCCGCCGAGCTCGAGGACCACGTAGCTGCCGCTGCGGGCGTCGCGCTTCAAGTCGACGAGGCCGGCCTTCTTCGCCGCTTCGAGCACGTCGGAGAAGTTGCGGAAGCCGAAGTAGGCCTCGGTGAATTGCGGCTTCTTGCGCTTGATCTGCTGCTTGATCATCGAGCCCCAGACGTGCTCGTAGTTCTCGCGCTGCAGTGCCGCGAAGGCGTCCATCATCAGCTCGAACAGCTCGCTCTGCTTGCCGTTGTCGCCGTCGCTCTTCACCGCGGTGGTGGCCTGCGGTGCGGCCGGGCGCTGCTGCTGCTGCTGACGCAGGCGCGTCTTCTCGCGGACGAGGTCCTCGTAGAAGATGAACTCGTCGCACACGGAGACCAGCAGCTCGGACGTCGAGTTCTTCACGCCGATGCCGATGACGTGCTTGTTGTACTCGTTCAGTTTGTTCACCAGCGGCGAGAAGTCGCTGTCGCCGGTGATGAGCGCGAAGGCCGTGATGTGCTCGCGCTGGTAGCAGAGATCGAGCGCGTCGACGACCATGCGGATGTCGGCCGAGTTCTTGCCGCTGATGCGCTTGGTCGGGATGTCGATCAGCTCGACCGACGCCTCGTGGAAGTCGTTCTTGTTGTCACGGAAGCGCCCCCAATCGCAGTAGGCGCGCTTGTAGATGATCTTGCCCTTCTCGACCAAGCGGTCGAGGATCAGCTCGAGCCTGAAGCGGTCATAGTTGGCGTCGCGGACGCCCTGGATGATGTTCTCGAAGTCGAAGAACGCCGCGATGCGATGCTCGTTGAGCTGCGTTTCCGTTGCCATGGAACGGGGACGTTAACGACGTCGCTCGAAAGCCGACCGCGAACTTTCTGCGGCGCGCGGCCGCCGCGGGCGGAGCGTGGCGCCGCCGCCGGTCCGCAACGGCGGGACTCGACGGCACGGCGGTCCCACCAACGGCGCGTTCGAATACGGGTCGAGTCTCCACCACGAGGCGCGCTTACGACGTACCGATCGGTCGCTTAAGTCCATTGTGATCCGTCGGTTATGGCGGGTGATCGCGGATTCGGTGGGGTGCTGCGGCGATGCTCGAACGACGGAGGGGCGACGGCGAATGCGCGGCGTTCCTTCACGCACGGCGGTGCCGTGACCGCGTTCGCGCGCGCCGAACGTCGAAGGCGTACGCCGCGTAGGCGCGGCCGTGCTCTCGATGCGCGGCCGTCAGCGGCAGCGGGGGCACGCCGCGGAACGAGCGCGCCGGAGGGACTTGCTTGGACAGCCGCCTTGCGTTGACCGAACGGACGCTGAATGACTGCCTGCCATTCGCGTTCCTCGCCCTCTTCGCCTCCATGATCGTCGTTCCCGCGATCGTCTTCGGGCTCGCCCGAAGGGTGGCGCGCGAGCAACCGCAGTTCGCCGGCGCGGCCCTCGGCGGGGCGGTGGCGATCGCGCTCGGGGCGATTGCCGCCGCGACGCTGATCCTGCTGGTGCTGCTCGGGTGGCTCCCGCCGCCCGGCTCGCTCGCGGGCCCGCCCGGCTGAACGAGCGCTCCACTGAAGCGATCGCCGCCGAGTTCTCGAGCGACCGTGTGCTTGATAAGGCGCCACGGCGACCGTACAGTCCCGCGTCCTTCGATCGGCCAAGCCGCAAGGCAAGACCCTCGAAGGCAGCCAGAGCAAGTGACGCGGGGTGGAGCAGCTGGCAGCTCGTCGGGCTCATAACCCGGAGGTCGTAGGTTCGAATCCTACCCCCGCTACCACGTTGGTCACCTTCGCGGCCCGAATCGTCAGGTGCCGCACCGTCGCGCGGCGCATCGCCCGCCTCCAGCCGCGCCCCGAGTTCAGGTCGAACTCCACCCGGATCGGCCGCTCGCCATTGGGTCCCGCTGGCAGCAGTCGCCGCAGGATCTCACGCCGCCGATCGAGCGAGGTCGCCGGGTCGCGCAGCAGCGTCGCCATCGAGCGGATCGGACCAAGGGTTGCCTCGACCACATCGTCGGGATCCTTCGGGATGTGGGCCGTCCGTCGT
>JANNXA010000020.1:0-71271 GCA_031409275.1 Planctomycetota bacterium | reverse complement strand
CGCAGCGGCTGCAGGCTTCGCAGCGGCTGCAGGCTTCGCAGCGGCTGCAGGCTTCGCAGCGGCTGCAGGCTTCGCAGCGGCCGCAGGCTTCGCAGCGGCTGCAGGCTTCGCAGCGGCGACGGGCTTGGCCGACGCGGGCTTCACCGCCGGCTTTGCCGCCGTCGCGGACTTCGCGGCGACGGGCTTGGCAGCGGCGACGGGCTTGGCCGGCGACGGCTTCGCGGACTTTGCCGCGGGCTTCGCTGCGGCCGCGGGCTTCGCCACCGCTTTTGTCGCGCCTTTTGCGGCGGCCTTGGGAGCTGGCGAGCGTGTGGAGTCGGCGCGCCCGGCGCGTCGTCCTTCAGCTCCCCGTGAGTGCGTCTTTGCCATTTGTCAGATAAGAAGTTACGACGACGACGGACGAACCCTGGGCAAGGGCGGGCACTCTAGAAATCGACCCCTTGCAGTCAAGCGAGAAAAGGGCCGTTCATGGCCGTCGAATCGCCGCAACGCACCGTCGAGCGCTTCCTGCAATGGGCCAGCATCGAGGCGGGTCTGCAGCCGCTTTCGGTCGCCGCCTACGGACGCGACCTGCGCACGTTCGTGCGCTGGCTCGCGCCGCCGCGCCCGTTCACCGAGGTCCGCCCCTCCGACGTACGCGCCTTCCTCATGGCCCAGAACGAGTTGGGGCTTGATCCCAGGACCGTCGCGCGCCGCCTCACCGCGTTGCGGCTGCTCTATCGACTGCTCGCGTCGGAGTCGCCCGTCGTCGACCCGACTCGAACGATCCCGCGGCCGACGCTGCACGCCTCGTTGCCGAAGGTGCTGTCGCGCGGCGACGTCGAGAAGCTGCTGACGCTCATCGAGCCGCCGACGCCACTCGGGCTGCGCGAGCGACTGATCGTCGAATGGCTCTACGGCACCGGCTGCCGGGTCTCCGAACTCGCCCACCAGCAGCTCGCCCACGTCGATCTCGAAGTCAAGGTGGCGCGCTGCACCGGCAAGGGCGGCAAGGAGCGGCTGCTGCTGCTGAACCCGCCGACGGTCGCGGCGTTGCGGAACTGGCTCGAGCGCGGCCGGCCGAAACTCGCGCGCGATCGCTCCGGAGACGCGCTCCTGCTCTCGAAGAGCGGCCGGCCACTCGAGAGGACGCGCCTCTTCCAGCTGATTCGTGCGCGCGCGCGCCGAGCCGGCATCGTCCGACCGCTGTCGCCGCATGGGTTGCGCCACTCCTTCGCCACCCATCTGCTCGAGGGCGGGGCCGATCTTCGCGTCGTCCAGGAGCTGCTTGGCCACGCGAGCCTCGCGACCACGCAGGTCTACACCCACGTCGACGTCACTCGGCTCAAGGCGGCGCACCAGCGCTTCCATCCGCGCGGTTGACGCCACTCGCCGTCGACGCCGATCAGCTCTCGGACGCCCTGTGGTGGAGCTTCGCGTAGATCCGTTCGGCGAGCGCGGCGCCGATGCCGGCGACCTGCGCGAGCTGCTCTTTCGACGCGGCCTTCACGCCGCGCATGCCGCCGAATCCGTTCAGCAAGGCACGCACCCGCGTCCGTCCAAGCCCGTCCACTCCCGACAGCTCGCTCTCGAGCGCGCCGCGTGAACGAAGCCGCCGGTGGTAGGCGATCGCGAAACGGTGCGCCTCGTCGCGAACGCGCTGAAGCAGGAAGCACGCCTCGTCGTCCGGCGGCAACGCGATCGCCTCGGCCCGGCCCGGCAGGATCACGTGGTCGACCTCGGCAGCGCTCAAGTCGAGGCCGCGGCCGCGCCGCTCGGGCTTCACGATGCCGGCGATCGCCACCTCGACCTGCAACTCCTCGAGCACGGCACTCACCGCCGCCACCTGCGGACGGCCGCCGTCGAGCAGCAGCAGATCGGGCGGCGGTGGTGCCCCCGCCCGGAAGCGCCGCCGCACGACCTCGCGCATCGCGCCGAAATCATCGTTGCCCGCCGTCGTCCGCACGCGGTAGCGCCGGTAGAGCGACTTCTCGGGGTGGCCATCGACGAAGACGACGAGACCTGCGACCGGCTCACCGCCCGACAGATGCGAGATGTCGAGGCACTCGATGCGGCGCGGCGGACGCGGCAACAGCAGGCGCCGCTTCACATCCTCGAGCACGCGCAGTTCGATCGATTCCTGCGCGCGCGCAGTCTTCACGGCGAGGAGCGCGTTGCGGTTGGCCATCTCGACGGCGCGCAGCCCCGCGCCGGAACGCGGCTCGAAGACGCGCACGCTGCGGCCGCGCCGCTCGCTCCAGAGGTCGGCGTACGCATCCGCGGCGTAGGCGGGGAACGGCAGCAGCACCTCGTCGGGCACCGGCCGTCCGCCGGCGTACCAGGCGCCGAGGAAGCTCGAGATCGCTTCGTCGTCCGGGAGATCCGTGGTGATCGACAGCGGGCGACTCGTCAGCAGCTTGCCGCCACGGAACTCGAGCAGGCAGAGCTCGACGCGGCGACCACGGCGATGGAAGCCGAGCGCGTCGCGATCGACGAATCGCTGGCTCTCCACCGCCTGCGCCTCGGTCGAAGTCGACAGGAACGAGATGCGGTCGCGCAGCACTGCCGCGCGCTCGTACTCGAGCTTCGCCGCCGCGTCCGCCATGTCGCCCTGGAGCTGCGCGAGCAGCGCTTGCGTATCGCCCTGCAGCACGCGCACCGCCGACTCGACGAGCTCGGCGTAGCGTTCCGGCGTCACCTTGCCGACGCATGGCGCGCAGCACATCCCGATCTGGTGCTTGAGGCACGGCCGCGTCCGACTGGCGAACTCGCGGTCGCGGCAGTCGCGCAGCGGGAAGACGCTGCGCAGCAACCGCAACGTGGTCCGGATCGCGCGGGCCGACGGATAGGGACCGAGGTAGCGCGCCCCATCCTTGCGCGGACGTCGGATCGGCACGATCGCGGGGAAAGGGTGATTCGCGTCGATGCGCAGGTGAAGGAACGACTTGTCGTCCTTGAGGCGGATGTTGTAGCGCGGCTGGTGGGTCTTGATCAGGTTGTTCTCGAGCAGGAGCGCTTCCTTCTCGGAACGGGTGACCACGACGTCGACATCGGCGACGCGCCGCTCGATGAAGCGCACGAAGAGGCGCCCATCGCCACCTGGCACGAAGTAGCCGCGCACTCGCTCGCGCAGCGACTTCGCCTTGCCGACGTAGAGCACTTCGCCGGCGGCGTCCTTGAAGAGGTAGACGCCGGGATCGCGCGGCAAGGCCTCGACCTTCGCTCGCAACGCGGAACGCGGCAGGTGCGACGGATCGGTGGCACTCATCCGAGCTTCAGGTCTTCGAGTTCGAGCTTGCGCATGCGATCGCGCAGCGCGGCCGCCTTCTCGAAGTCGAGCTTCTCGGCGGCGGCCAGCATCTTCTTGCGCAGCTCCGCGATCTCTTCGCGCAGCTTGCCGCGGTCGGCGCGCGCGAGCCCTTTCTTCGGCGGCGCCGGCGTGTCGAGGATCGCGTGGTCCTCGCGCTCGACCTGGTCGAGGATCGCGCGCAGGCTCTTCTTCACGCCCTCCGGCGTGATGCCGTGCACGCGATTGTGTTCGATCTGCACTTCGCGTCGCCGCCGCGTCTCGGCGAGCGCCGCGCGCATCGAGTCGGTCTCCTTCTCGGCGTAGAGGATCGCGCGTCCGTTCACGTGACGAGCGGCGCGGCCGAACGTCTGGATCAACGACGTCGTGCTGCGCAGGAAGCCTTCCTTGTCGGCATCGAGGATCGCGACCAGCGCGACCTCCGGCAGGTCGAGCCCCTCGCGCAGCAGGTTGATCCCCACCAGCACGTCGAACCCGCCGGCGCGCAGCTCCTCCAGGATCTCGGTGCGCTCGATCGTGTCGATGTCGCTGTGCAGGTACTTCACCTTGACGCCGAGCCCGCGCAGGTAATCGGTCAGCTCCTCGGACATGCGCTTGGTCAGCGTCGTCACCAGCACGCGCTCGCCCGCCGCCACGGCTTTGCGGATCTCGCCGAGCAGGTCATCGACCTGCCCGCGGGCCGGCCGCACCTCGACCGGCGGGTCGACGAGGCCGGTCGGTCGGATGATCTGCTCGATGCGGCGATCGCCCGACTTCTCGCACTCGTAGCGCGCCGGCGTCGCCGACACGTAGGTCACCTGCTTGACCAGCCGCTCGAACTCGTCGAAGCGAAGCGGCCGGTTGTCGAGAGCGCTCGGCAGCCGGAATCCGTAACCGACCAGCGTCTCCTTGCGCGCGCGATCGCCGCGGTACATGCCGCCGATCTGCGGGATCGTCTGGTGCGACTCGTCGACGACCAGCAGGTAGTCCTCGGGGAAGTAGTTGATCAACGTGGCCGCCGGCTCGCCCTCGGCGCGACCGTCGAGGTGGCGCGAGTAGTTCTCGATGCCGGGGCAGGTGCCCGTCTCCTGCAGCATCTCGAGATCGAAACGAGTCCGCTGCTCGAGCCGTTGCGCTTCGAGGAGCTTGCCCTTGCTCTTCAGTTCGACGAGGCGCAGCTCGAGCTCCGCCTCGATCGACTCGCGCGCGCGCTTGAGTTCGTCGGCCGGCGTGACGTAGTGGCTCGCCGGCCAGATCGTGACCGACTCCGGCTCCTCGAGCACCTCCCCCGTGAGCGGGTCGATCGCGACGAGCGCCTCGACGAGATCATCGAACAGCTCGACGCGGATCGCGCGGTGCTCCTCGTAGGCGGGGAAGATCTCGATGACGTCGCCGCGCACGCGGAAGCTGCCGCGCTTGAACTCGTACTGGTTGCGCTGGTACTGGATCGCCGTGAGCTGGCGCAAGAGCACGTCGCGCTCGACGCGACCGCCCTTGGCGATGTCGACCGACATCTCCTGGTACGAACCGGGCGATCCGAGGCCGTAGATGCACGAGACCGAGGCGACGATCAGCACGTCGCGCCGCTCGAGCAAGGAGCGCGTCGCCGAGTTGCGCATGCGCTCGATCTGCTCGTTGATCGCCGCGTCCTTCTCGATGTAGGTGTCGGTGCGCGGGACGTACGCCTCGGGTTGGTAGTAGTCGTAGTAGCTGACGAAGTACTCGACGGCGTTGTCGGGAAAGAGCGAACGGAACTCGGAGTAGAGCTGCGCGGCGAGCGTCTTGTTATGCGCCATCACCAGCGTCGGCTTCTGCACGCGCTCCACCACCGACGCCATGGTGAAGGTCTTGCCGGAGCCGGTGATCCCGAGCAGCACCTGGTGCTTCTCGTGGTTCAGCAGGTTGCGCGTCAGCGCTTCGATCGCCGCAGGCTGGTCACCGGCTGGCTTGAAATCGGAGACGAGGCGAAAGGGACGGCCAGCCATCGACGAAGAGTCTCCGGCCGCCGCGACGCTCAACGAGTCGCCGCGACGAGCCACGCGGCGGTCGCCGCATCGCCGCGCGCCGCGAGCTGAGTCGCTTCACTGCGCAACGTCGCCACCAGTTCCGCTTCTGCGGGCGCAAGGTCGAGGGTCAGCGGCGGGAGCTGGAGCGGAGGCAACACGAAGCGGGTCGTCTCCTCCGGTGCCGCGGAAATGGAACCGCGCAGCGTCGCGACCGACCGCGAACGAGCGGCGCCGCCACCACGGCCCGCACCGTCATCGACGTCGAAACGATGGGGACGGCGCGCGAATGGCCGGCGCGACGAGCGATCGGCCCCGGGGTCGAGGCCGCGATCGGGTCGCCCGCCACCGAGTGGCGGACGCTCGAGGCCGCCCATCGACTCGAGCGGGATGTTGCCGAACGACTCGAGCGGTCGGCGGCCGAAGCTCTCCCCGAGCCGGTCGCCGAACGTCGTCAAACCGCGATCGCCGAAAGTCGCGAGGCCGCGGCCATCGCCGCGCACGGTGCTACGGCCGCCGCTGGCTGGCGCGACGCTCTGGGCCGGAACCGCTGCGACCTGCACGGCGAGCACTGCTGCAAGCACGAGTGAAAGGGGCCCGCGTCGGCCAGCACGATTTGCGGACATGGCGGGGCTCCTTCGATACAGCGGGCGCGGCGGATGATAGAGGGGGCGTCCCCTCGGGCAAGGTCACGGCGACCGCGCGGCGGCGCCGTTGACGCTCCATGCCCCCCTACTAATGTGCCGCGTTCGCGCCGAGCCGGTCGCACCCCAGCGACTGCGGGCCGAAAACGGCTGCGAAGAGGACCGCGATGCCCGCCCCAAGCCGCTCCACCCGTCGCGCCGAGCTGTCGGCCCGCAAAGAGCAGAACAAGACGCAGCAGACGCTGCTGATCGCGATCATCGGCATCGTCGCCGTCTTCGGGATCCTGATCGTCATCGCGCTCAACAAAGGCGGGGACGAGGAGCCGAGCGTCAACTCCGCCGTCGTCGCCGCGGCGACGAGTGGCGCACCCGGGACCGCAACTGCCGGAAGCACTGCGGCTCCGAGCAGCAAGCCGACGGACGCCGATCCGCTGCGCGCCAAGGTGACCGACCTGCTCCGCGCGATTCAGGAAGGCGACTCCGAGGTGATCGGCCGCTGCATCAGCTTCCCGCGCTGGAATGACGCCCTCGTCGCCGCGGGCAAGGAGAGCAAGCGCTGGTCGGAGATCGACGCGCTGACGCAGACGCTGACGCGCCAGAAGATCACCGAGAGCCTCGTCGCCGACCCCGACACGCGCGAGTTCATGCGTCAAGCGACCATCCGCAGCTTCGTGGTGATGGAGCAGACCGACCGGCGCGCCAAGGTCCTGGTGATCCAGCAGCACCTCATCGACACCAAGCGCGAGCAGGAGCGGACGCTCGAGCTCGAGAAGGTGGACGGCACCTGGTTCCTCGCCTCGATGGTCGCCACCGCGATCCAGACGCCCGAGCAGATGCAGAAGGTCGGCGAGACGGAGCGAGCGGCTGAGAAGGCGAAGCGGGCCGATCGCGGCCTCGCGCCGATCGAGAAGCAGCCCCTGCTGGCCGACACGCCGGCCGCCGTCCAGAGCCAGATCGACGCGCTGTGCGCCAAGCTCACCGACACCTCCGCGACGCGCGAAGTCTCGAAAGCGAAGCGCGAACTCGCGGGCCTCGGCAAACCGGCCATCCCGGCGCTGCTCAATCTGATCGTCGGGCGCGAGGAACTCGCCAGCTCGACCGACCAGATCATCGTCAACCACGTCGTCTCCGTGCTGAAGGACATCACGCAGGAGGACCTCGGCTACGCGCCGGGCGGCATCGGTGGGACGATGGAAGGCGACATCAAGAAAGAGAACGTCAAGGCACTCATGCGCTGGTTCGGCTGGTGGCGCGAACACCAGAAGTCCTGGACCGGCCCTCGCGCTGAGGAAGAAGAGAAATAGTCGACGACCGTGGACGCGGCCGAGTTCTCGCAACCGAGCCGCCCCTAGGAGAAGCCAGTGGAACGGATCGGCGTCTGCGCCAGCTGTGGAGCTCGTTTCAAGATCCCGGAGACCTTCAAGGGCAGCAGCGCCCCCTGCAAGAAGTGTGACGGTGTGATCAAGATCGGACCGGCCCAACCGGCCGCGGCCGCCGCGCCGGCGGCACCCGCGGCGAGGAGCGCGCCGGCACCCGCTCCAAAGGTCGCGGCCGCCAGGCCTTCGGTGCGCACGGCCGCGGATGACGAGACCGTCATCGACCGGCCCGCCCGAAGCAGCCGCGTCGAGGCCAGGAGCGGCAGCAGCCGACGACCCGCTCGCGGCGCCGCCCCACCGGCGCGCAAGGGGCGTCGCGGCAGCGACGGCGACGACAAGAAGAAGAGCCCGATGGTGCTCGTCGGCGCGGTGGCGGGTGGCCTCGTGCTGATCGGCGTGGTCGGCTTCATGCTGATGAACGGCGATGACGCGCCGAAGGTCGACCCGACCGTCAGTGCCAACAGCGGAACGAACGCGGCGACGAGCGGCACGAGCGAGGCGGCGGCTCCGGTGGCGGGGACCGAGAGCGCGGGAGCGCCGAAGAGCGCCCCGGAGCCCTCGACCTCGAAGGATGGCGCCCTCGCCAACGCGAAGACCGAAGCTCCGACGCCCGCGCCTGAGGCTGGGACGCCCGAGGCCGCGCCGGCGGAGACGCCCAATCCTGACGGCGAGGTCGATGCCGAGGTCCACTCGAAGTTCGAGTTCACGGCGGTCGAGAAGGCGCCCGGGACGACCGATGCTGAATGGACCGAGCTCACGGCCCTCGCCGAGAAGCTCAAAGACAGCGGCGCGCCGCGCAAGCGCGCCCTGAAGAAGCTCATCCCGTTCGGCCTCAAGGCGGTGCCGATCTGCATCAACTCCCTGAACGGCCTCGACCTCACCGACGCCAACCAGTGGGTCACCGGCTACGAGATCGCCGTCTTCATCCAGAACGATCTGACGGCGGAGACGATCCTCATCCCCTACCACGGTGACTTCTCGTCCGAGACTGCGGAGATCAATCGCAATCACAAGGTGTTGACGAGCATCCTCACCTACTGGAACGCGCAGTCTTCCGATCCGAACCGCTGGGAGGCGTTGGTCGCCAAGTACGAGGAGAAGAAGGCCTCGAAGGGCAGCAACGCGTCCGGCGAATAGACCCTCGACTTCGCAACGAGCTCAGATCGCGGCCGCGCCCCTGAAAAGGCGCGGCCGCTTGCGTTCAGCCCGCCTTCACGGAATCGACGCGCACGTGGCTCGCGCGCAGGTAGGCGACCGCCTTCTCGACCTCATCCGACTCGCCCTCGAGCTCGAGGAAGACGATCCCCATCTCGTCGTTGATGGTCGCGCCGCGGATGTTCGGGATCACGTTGAACTTCTTCCCGAGCATGTAGAGCACCGGATCGCGGATCTTCTCCTTGGGGAAGGTGCAATAGATCTGCTGCTTGATCGCGGCCATCGAGGAATTCTCCGTCGCTCTTCGGGGCGGCCGGCGGCGGTCCCACCAGCGCGAGCACGAAAGTTATCCGGCGTTCGACGATCCGTGCCGCGGGTCAACGCGCGAAGGGGTCCGCCGTATCGAACGGCGAGAAGTCGCTGAGCCAGGCGCGCAGGTCGAGTTCGATGCGATTGGGATCCCGGCGGCCGCGCCGCTGCGACACCCCCGGCACGGCGCTGCCCGGCGGATCGCCCACGCGCGGCGGGTCAGGCTCATCGCTCGCCCCGCCGTCCCCGCCTCCGCCCGCGTCGCCGCCCTCCCCCGATCCACCGCTTGCAGGCGGCGGCGAAGAGGGCAACTCGCCGAAACCTCCGTCCGGCGAGTCGGCGCGTCGCTCGCGTGGCAGGTCGCGGTCCAGTTCCAGCAGATCCCGCAGAACCGCCATCCGCAGATCGTCGCGCGCCAGCAGCCAGTGGCCGCGTGACGCCGTGAGCTGTTCGGCCACGCGCTCGCGCAGGAGCCGCGTGTCGCGGGTGCCCGCTTGGATCTCGGCGGCGACGCGCCAGAGATCGGGGACAGTGTCGCGCCGAGCGGCCGGAAGCAGCTCCTCGACCGGCCGCTCCAAGGTCAGGGCGCAGAGCAGCAGCCCACGCTCGACCAGCGGCGCATCCCGCCAGAGCGGCAATGCGTCCGCGACCGACGCCGCCGCTTCGGCGTCGCCGATGCGTGCCAGAGCGAGCAGCGCCGCCGCCTTGCCCGGCACGCCGGTGGGCCCAAGCGCGATCGTTCGAAGATGGCGCAGGAAACGCTGCTGGTCGACCAGATCGGCGACCGAGAGCGCGGCCGCGCTGCGCACGACCTCGGAGAACTCCCCCTGCAACGCGCGTTCGAGCCACGCTTTCGCCTCGGGCGTCGCGATCTGCGCGAGGGAATAGACCGCGACGGCGGCGCTCTCCCGATGGTGCCGCAGGAGATCACCGAGCCGATCCACGACCGCCGGCTCCGCGAACGCGCCCAACGCGAGCGCGAACTCCCCGACCTCGAAGCGATCGGGCTCGAACCGCAGGAGCACCGGCAGCAGCAACGGATCGCCCAACCGCGAAGCGGCGTAGAGCGCCGCTCGGCGCAGCTTCGGGTCACGCCCTTGGCGGCCGTCGAGGAAGCGGGGCAGTTGCGCGGCCCCTGCCGCGTCCCCCGATTCCGCCAGAGCCACGAGCATGCAGCCGCGCACGCGCGCGCTTCGCTCGGACTGCAAAGGCCCCTGCAAGAGGGAGGCGATCCCGCCGATTCGGCGCGCGCCCGCGCAGAGCAGGGCGGACTCGCGCACGGTCGCCAACGGAGCATCGAGTGCAAGGCGACGCAAGGCCGCGGAGAAGTCGAGCGACAGCGGGGTGCGCCCGCGCGCGAGAGCGAGAAGCGCCGTTCGCGACGGCTCTTCGCTGCGCGCCTCTTCGAGCAACCAACGCTCGAGCAGCGCGAGCGACGTCGCATCACCGAGCGCGCCAAGCGCAAGACAGGCGTTGCGCACCTGCTTTGGCTCGGAACCGTGACGCAACACTTCGAGCAGTTCCGCCACCGCGGGCTGGCCGATCGCGACGAGTCGGCGCACCGAACGTTGCCGAACCAACGGGTCGGCCGACCCGAGCTCTTCGATGCGGGTCGCGAGCGCTTGCCGTTCCTTCACGCTCAGGTCGCGGCTCGTCGCGCGCAGGAAATCGTCTCGAGCCGAGGCGGACCAGCCCGCCACGGCGACGACTCCGACGACCCAGATGATCGCGCGCGACTTCACGTCGATTGCACCTCGCATCGCGAGACGCGAAAGAACTCTCCCGCTTCTTTCGTCCTGTAGCGCGTGCGAGGTTAGTGGTGCCAGGGCGAACGGCAATCGCGCGGTCCCGGGAACCGCCCGGGCGGAGCAGGTCCCGCCCGGACGGCTGGAGTCCGTTTCCGAGTTCCGATCGGTCAAACGCGCCGAACGCGTGCGGCTTCAGCCTTCAAGCTCGAGGGCCAGCGGCATCCCGAAGGTGTGGCCATCGAAGTCGTACGCCTGCGCATAGAGCGTCAGCGTGATCCCCGGCGGCGCCGGGTCGAACTGCAGCGTGCCCTGGCCGGCCCCGTCGGTCACTCCGTAGGTGAAGGTGAAATCGGCGAGCGATGCGGAGAAGAGCGGGTCGATCGGATCGAGGAAGAGCCCGACGAATCCGTCGGCGGGAAGGTTCGCGGCGTCGCCGCGCGCCAGCGCCAGGGTCACCACGAACGCGTGATTCGCGGCACCGTCGAGCGAGATCTGCGCGGAGACGTTGGCCGGCACCGAGCGAGGGGAGACGCGCGTCGCCAGGAACGGCACCGGCGCATCCACCAGTTCGAGCGCGTCGATCTCGGGCGCACCGGTGAGGCCGAGCTGCGTTTCGGAGACGACGATCTCGCCGCCATTGCTGACGCGGAAGACCGTCGCGTCGTCGCTCGACGGCGACTGCACCGTGAACGCCAGGACGCCGTTCACGTCCATCGCGACGGAGAGCGTGTCGCCCGTCTTCACGTTCTTCCCGAGCGCGTGGCTCACGAAGCCGTCGATTCCAGCCTCGGTGACTTCGACGGCGGCAAGCGGCTTCGAGCCGTCCCACGACACGATCGAGCCATCCGTGATCACGCCGGCGACGTCCGTCGACAGGATCGAAGAGGCCTCGTCGTCGGAGAAGCTGACGAAGAGGCGACCGTCACTGCCGAGGTGCATGCCGTCGACGTCCATCTGACCGTCAGTCAGCCCGAAGTCGGCGATGAGACGCGCCTCCGACCACGCAAGGGCGAGCGAGCCATTCGGCAGGACGCGCACGATGTCGCCGTCGAGCCAAGGTCCCGTGGTCGAGTTGAACGAGACGTAGAGCTCGGTGACGCGACCGCCAACCTGCTCGACGTGGATCGCGTCGACATCCTTCCACTCGTCGGTCACGCCATCGCCATCGAGATCGCCCGCGAAGAAGGCGGCCGACGCGATCGAGCACCACGGCCGGCACGCGCCGAACTGCGGATCGAACAGCGCCATCTCGGTGTCGGCGAGCGTCCCGAACGGCGCCGTGCCCGACGAGGTGAGCGAGAAGATCACGCTCTCCTGCGCCGGCACCGGCGCGCCCATCGCCACCATCGCGGCGAATGCGACGACTCCGGTCGCGCCCATTCCCTTGAAATTGGATCCCACCACGTCCGTCTCCTTGAAGTCGACGCACGCCCCATGCGGCGCCGATGCCAAGGAGTCGTCGCTCAGGGGACGCGGTGACGCGCCGTCGCCCGGGTCAGAGCGGCTGCCGAAGCTCGGGCGCTCTCACTCGCCGAACGGGAACGGCTGCACGTCGCGCAACGTCGCAGCGCCGCGGATCAGCAGGTGGAGCCGATCGACGCCAAGAGCGACGCCGGCGCATGGCGGCAGGCCGCTGCGCAGCGCACGCAAGAACGGCTCGCTGATCGGCAGCGCTTCGCCACCCGCCGCCACCCGTTCGACCTGCTCGGCGCGCAGGCGCCGCTCCTGCTCGTCGGCATCGCGCAGTTCCTGGAACGCGTTGCAAAGCTCGATGCCGAGCACGTAGCCCTCGAAGCGGTTGGCGACGCGCGGGTCGTCGGCGCACAGCTCGGCCAGCGCTGCGTGGCGAGCCGGGTAGCGGCAGAGCAACGTCGGCACCTCGACCCCGAGCTGCGGCTCGACGCGCTCGATCATGAGACGGAAATAGGCGGAGTCGGCCTGCTCGCGAAGGGTGGCGCCGACGCGTCGGATCGCCGCCGGCAACGACTCGACGAATGCGGCGTCGTCACCGTCGAGGTAGGGCGCGAGGTCGACGCCGGCAAGCTCGGCAAATGCGTCCACGACCGGCCACCAGCGCGGCGGCGCGCCGAGGTCGCAGTGCGATCCACCGCGAGTGATGACCGTGCCACCGCCGAGCTCTGGCCGAGCCGCAGCGGCGAGGAGTTCGCCGACGTCGCGGCCGATCGCTTCGAGCGGCTCCCAGGCCCGGTACCACTCGACCATGGTGAACTCGGGCGAATGCAGCGGCGAATGCTCGTCGCGTCCGTCGCGGTAGCAACGCCCGAGCTGGAAGCAGCGTTCGACGCCGAGCGCGAGGAGCCGCTTCATCGCGTACTCGGGCGAAGTCGCAAGCCAGAGCCGGCGAGCGCCGCCACCGTCGTGGAACGCCGTCTGGAACGGCAGGAGATGAGGTTCCTGGCCGGGTGCGGCGAGCAGCGTCGGCGTCTCGACCTCGAGGAAGTCGCGCGCGTGGAAGAAAGCGCGCACCGATCGCAGCAACTGATCGCGCGCCGCGAGCTCTCGGCGCAGGGCCACGAGGTCGCGCGCGCGCCACTCGGGCGAGTCGGCTGGCCGCAACGTCGGTCGCGCGACCACTCGAACGGCGGTGGCGACGAAGCCTCGCTTCTCGAACATGCCGTCGACCTCGACCAGCGCGCCGAGCGGCGGCAGGTCGCCGCTGAAGTGGACGCTGACCACGCCCGACGCGTCGCCCAGCGTGAACGGCGCACGCGACGGGTCGAAACTCGCGAACCCGAAGACGCGCCCGGCGAGAGTGCCGCGCTCGTTCAAAGCGAAGTCGCGGATCAGACGACGCATCGCGACCTCGCCGACGGCGCGTGCCCGCTGCCGTCGCTCACGGAACGATGCGGTAGAGCATGCGCGGGTACGGGATGCACTCGCGCACGTGATGCGTGCCGCAGATCCATGCCGTCGTGCGCTCGACGCCAAGGCCGAAACCGGCGTGCGGCACGCTCCCGTACCGACGCAGATCGAGGTACCACTCGAACGCTTCCTTCGGGAGCTTGTGCTCCGCGATCATCTTCTCGAGGAAGGCGAGGTCGGTGGCGCGCTCGCCGCCGCCGATGATCTCGCCATACCCCTCGGGCGCGAGGCAGTCGCAGCCGAGCGCGAGGCGGTCGTCCTGTGGATCGCGCTTGGCGTAGAACGCCTTGATCGCCGCCGGAAAGCGGTGCACGAGCACCGGCCGGTCGTACTCGCCCGAGATGGTCGCCTCGTCGGGCGCGCCGAAGTCGCCGCCCCACTCGAAGGGTTGCCCCTTCTTGTTCAGCAGCTCGACCGCGTCGTTGTAGTGCATGCGCGGGAACGGCTTCTGGATCTTCTCGAGCTTGCTCACGTCGCGCTCGAGGACCTTGAGCTCGGGCTGTCGATCCTTGAGGACGCAGCCGACGATGTAGACGAGCAGGTCCTCCATCAGGACCATCACGTCGTCGAGCGTCCCGTACGCGATCTCCGGCTCGACCATCCAGAACTCGCGCAGGTGGCGGCGCGTCTTGCTCTTCTCGGCGCGGAAGGTCGGGCCGAAGCAGTAGACCTTGCCGAACGCCATCGCCGAGGCTTCGGCGTAGAGCTGGCCGCTCTGGCTGAGGTAGGCCTTCGTGTCGTCGAGGTAGTCGACTTCGAAGAGGTCGGTGGTCCCCTCGCACGCGCTCGGCGTGAAGATCGGCGAGTCGACGCAGAGGAAACCGCGCTCGTCGAAGAAATCGCGGATCGCCTTGATGATGCGCGCCCGGATGCGCAGCGTGGCGTGCTGCAGCTTCGAGCGGATCCAGAGGTGGCGGCGTTCGAGCAGGAACTCCGGCGAATGCTCTTTCTTGGTGATCGGGTAGGGCTCGGCGACCGAGACGATCTCCGCCGACTCGAGGCCGATCTCGACACCGAGCGCCTGCTTGGGCGAGGCCTTCACGACCCCGCGCACGATGAGCGAGCTCTCCTGCGTCAGCGCGCCGAGCTTCTCGAACAAGCCGGGATGGGATTTCTCGAGATCGGGGCCGTAGGCGACGGCCTGCACGATGGCCGTTCCGTCGCGCACCTCGAGGAAGTGCAGCTTTCCGCTCGAACGGCGGTTGTAGAGCCAGCCGCGCACTTCGACCTGCTGGCCGATGTGCGTCGGAAGGTGTTCGGCCGGGACCACGACGTAGGGACCGTGCGCGCTCGCCATTCGTGCTCTCTCTACGGGAAGATCTCGGTCAGCGGCTTCAAGGCCACCTCGACGAGCTGCCCATCCTCGACTGTGACGTAGCCCTTGAAGGACATTCCGGCGCGATGCGCCTCCACCGGCACCCGGCGCAGATCCCCGCCCTCCTCAGCGACGATCTCGCCGAGGATATGGACGCGCTCGAAGCCGCGCTCCTCGAGCGCACGCAGCAGGCGCGTGCCGGGTGCAACGGGAGTCGCGCTCTGCGAGGTCGGCGCGCGGGAGCGCAGTTCGACGACGTGAAGGCGCAACTCCTCGATCTGACGGGCGAGGAGTTCGACCCGCTCTTGAATCGGGAGCAGGTCCTTCAGCTCGACCGGCGCTGGCTGCCGCGCGAGCTGATCGCCGATGCGGCGCATCGCCTCTTCGAGAGGGCGGATCCGCTCGTTGGATTGGACCTGTTCGACCAGTGCGCGCAGGTCGTCCAATTTGGGCAATGTCGACAAAGAGTGCGTCAGCGTGCGAAGCCGCTGCACTGCCGTGATCACCCAGAGCAGTCCGCACACCACCGCGGCGAATAGAACGAGTTCGTACCAAGCCACGGCGACGGCCTCCGCAACGCTCGATGCGCGTGGCACCGCGCCAACGATCGCGAGCGCCGATGGTAGGAGCGCGAAGAAAGCCGTGCAAGGAACGGCGGCGCGGACGCGCCCTCAATCGCCGCTCGACGACCGCCCCATCTGCTCGAGCAGTTCCTTCGCGTAGCCCGCTTCTTCGCTGTCGGCGTGCTGCGCGACGAGTTGGCGCAACAGGTCAAGTGCCTTGTCGACGTCGCGGTTGCGCCCCTTCTCGAGGAACAACAGCGCGAATCCCTCCATGGCGGCGGGCTTGGTCGCTGCCGACTGCTGAGCGGCGAGGAAGGCGTTGCGAGCGCCGCGGAAGTCATCGTCCGACTGCGAGCCGCGATAGCGAGAGGCGTGCACGCGGCCGAGGAAGAGCTGCGCTTGCGCGTGCCGCTCGCCGGTCGTGCTTTTCAGCGCGCGCGCAAGATCGGCCTCTGCCTCGTCGAGCAAGGCGAGGCGCAGCAGAACCTCGCCGCGCAAGACGAGCGCCTCGATGTGATTCGGATCGCGCTTGAGCGCGACATCGAGTTCGACACGAGCTTGGGAAAGCCGTTCAGGATCGGCAGCGAAGTCGCGGGCGCGCGCGACGATGGCATCGACGGCCGCCGACTCCTGTCGTCCCGTGTTCCACGCTCGAAACGCGAGAAACGCCAAAAGGAGCGCGACCGCACCGGCCGCGGGCCAGATCAGTTTTCGCAAGCGTCATCACCTGGGTCCATGGCGCAAGGAGCGCGGCGCCAAGACGATCGCAGCTCGATCGATCACGTCATGCGGATCGATCGGCCCCAAGGTGAGCTTAGACGTCAGCTGCCCTCCGCAGCTTCCGCCTCCGCGCGCGACTTCGCGAACGGGCGCCGCTGCGCCGGAAGTCCGACGATCTCAGAGTCGAGGACCGAGCTGCAGCGGTTGCAGATCAGCCGCACCTGGACACGCCCGTCGTCGTCCATCAACTTCTCTTCGCGCGCGTTCAGAATGCTGCACGCGCAGTCCATTGGCCGCATCGCCATCGCCCCCACCCTCCCGACGTACAACTGCGCGGTCGCCATGGCAGTCTCTTCTTTCCGGCAAACGAGCCCGGTCGGCGTGTGTGCGCACACGCCACTGCCTTGCGACGACCGAAGGGTCCGGCCGACGCTTCCCAGTTGCCGTCTCGATGTTGCGTTGGGTCAGCACCCTCCCTCTTCGATTCCCTCTTCCCGATGAACTGATTCGCACCGACCGATACGTCCGACGCCGGTGAGTGTTGTGTGCGCGATGCGTCGTTGGCAAAGCTCAGGCCAACTTCCAACCCTTGGATGGGCTGTACCCCCTTGAAAGTTCCGCGTAATTCGCGGCCGACTTCGGCGGCGGGGTCGCGGAATGGTCGCGCGACCCGCGTTGGCACCCGCTCCACGCTGGGCAGCAGTAGACGCGGTGCCTCCGCGCTGTAGATGCGCATCGCGCGGCTGGTGACGGCAATAGATTTCCCTTAGTGATCCTTGGGACAAGTTGCCGCACCGAAGGGGCCGCGGGTCGCGGGACCCCGCGTTGCGACCGCCGCGCGCTCCCGGACTAGACTCCCCGCGCCACGTCGGCCGCTGCGCCGTCGAACCGCACCTGACTGCGCGAGAGCTCCCATTGACGACTTCGTCGGAACCCCGAACGCTCTTCCTGATCGATGGCTCCGCGCTGGCCTACCGCTCCCACTTCGCCTTCATTCGCAACCCTTTGGTAACGAAGCGAGGCGAGGTCGTTTCGGCACTGTTCGGCTTCACGAGCGCGTTGCTGCGCATCCTCGAACGCGATCGCCCGACTCATCTGGCGGTCATCTTCGACACGAGCGCCCCGACGTTTCGCCACGCGCGCTACCCCGACTACAAGGCCACGCGGCAGAAGATGCCGGAAGAGCTGGTGGCGCAGCTGCCGGCCCTGCGTGAGCTGATCGCCGCGCTCGCGGTGCCGTGGATCGAACAGGACGGCCTCGAGGCCGATGACCTCATCGCGGGACTCGCCGCTCGCGCCGCCGACGACGGATTCACGGTCCGGATCGTCTCCGGCGACAAGGACTTCTGTCAGCTCGTCACGCCACAGGTGATGCTCTACGGCTTCCCCAAGGGCGACGGCCCGCCGGAGCTCACCGGCCCCGACGAGGTCCCGCTGCGCCTCGGCGTCCGCCCCGACCAGGTGGTCGACTACCTCGCGTTGATGGGGGACGCGTCGGACAACGTGCCGGGCGTACCCAAGGTGGGAGAGAAGACCGCCGTCGCGCTCCTTCAGCAGTTCGGAAGCCTCGACGCGCTGTATGCGCGACTCGACGAAGTGGCCAAGCCTGCGCTGCGGAAGAACCTCGCGGAGCATCACGACTCCGCGCTCCTCTCACGCGAACTCGTGACGCTGCACCGTCACCACGCCGCCGGTGTCGAGATCGCCGACCTCGCGCGCCGCCCCGCCGACCCCGTTCGCACGCGCGAGTTGTTCCAGCTCTACGAGTTCAGCTCGCTGCTCGATCGCGTCCCGGACGGCGGCGCCGCCACCTCGGCGCTGCGCCGCGACTACCGCGTGGTACGCGGCGGGGCCGACCTCACGCAGCGCCTCGCCGCCGTGCGCCGCGCGCCGCTCGTCGTCTTCGATACCGAGACGACCGGCCTCGATCCGTTGCGCGCCGAACTCGTCGGCATCAGCCTCTGCGCCGCCGACGGCGAGGCGATCTACGTCCCGTTCCGCGAGCCAGGCATCGGGCTGTTTGCCGCTGCGAGCGGCAAGAGCGGGATCGAGCAGGACGCCGCGTACCAGGAACTGCGCGCGCTGCTCGCCGATCCCGCGGTGCACAAGGCGGGGCAGAACGCCAAGTACGACATGCACGTGTTGGCGCGCGCGGGATTGCCGGTGGCCGGCCTCGTCTTCGACACCATGGTGGCGCACTACTGCGTCGCGCCGGGCGCGGCGAGCCATTCGCTCGACGCGCAGTCGCTGCACTATTTCAAGCATGTGAAGATCAAGACCAGCGACCTGATCGGCAGCGGCAAGAAGCAGGTGACGATGGACCAGGTCGATGTCGAGAAGGTCGGCGAGTACGCCTGCGAGGACGCCGACTTCACCTTCCGCCTGGTCGCACCGCTGCGCCGCGAACTCCACGATCAGGGTCAGGTCGAGTTGTTCGAGCAGCTCGAGATGCCGCTCGTCGACGTGCTGCGTCGGATGGAGGCGGCTGGCGTCGCTCTGGACGTCGCAGCGCTGGCCGAGATGAACGTGCGCTGCCAGGCCCGCGCCGTCGAGCTCGAGAAGCAGATTCACGAACTCGCCGGCGAACCGTTCAACGTGAAGTCGCCGCAGCAGCTCGCCGCCATCCTCTACGACAAGCTCAAGATCCACGAGCAACTGGGCGTGAAGAAGCTGCCGCGCACCGAGACCGGCTTCTCCACCAACGCCGAAGTGCTCGAACTGCTCGACGCCCACCCGCTGGTGAAGCTCGTCCTCGAATACCGCCAGGTCGAGAAGCTGCGCTCGACCTATCTGGAGACGCTGCCGAAGCTCGTCCATCCCCAGACCGGCCGGCTCCACACGTCGTTCAACCAGGCGGTCGCCGCGACCGGCCGACTGTCGAGTTCCGACCCCAACCTCCAGAACATCCCGATCCGCACGCCGCTCGGCCGCGAGATCCGCCGCGCGTTCACGTCGAGCTTCGCCGGCGGAACCCTGATCTCCGCCGACTACTCGCAGGTCGAGCTGCGCTTGCTGGCCCACCTGGCGCAGGACGAGCAGCTGCTCGCTGCGTTCCGTGCCGACGAGGACGTCCATCGCCGCACTGCGTCGCTCGTCTTCGGCGTCGCCGTCGCCGAGGTCACTTCCGAATTGCGCACGCGCGCCAAGGCCATCAACTTCGGGATCATCTACGGCATGGGCGCGCAGCGCCTCGCGCGCGAGACCGGCCTCACCTTCAGCGAAGCGCAGCAGTTCATCGAGCGCTACTTCGGGGTCTTCACCGGAGTACGCCGCTGGCTCGACGCGACGTTGGAGCAGGCGCGAGCGAACGGCTACGTCTCGACGCTGCTCGGTCGCCGTCGAGCGATCCCCGAGCTCGCCAGCACCGACCCGCGCTTGCGCGCCAATGCGCAGAACGTGGCGGTGAACACCCCGATCCAGGGGACCGCCGCCGACCTGATCAAGCGGGCGATGCTGGCGATCGACCGCGAGCTGACGGCCACCAAGGTCGCCTCGCGCATGATCCTGCAGGTGCATGACGAGCTCGTCTTCGACGTCGCGCCGGGCGAGAGCGCCGTGATCAGCGAGATCGCGCGGCGCTGCATGGAGGGCGCGCTCGATCTGTCGGTGCGCCTCAAGGTCGATCTGGGCGAGGGCGCCACATGGCTCGATGCCCATTGAACGCTCCGCGCTGCCGATCGGTCGCTCTGGGAGTTGCGCTCCTCGCCGCCGCCTGTGACACGCGCGCGCCCACTCACGATGCGCCGGTGGTCCGGCTCCTCGGCGACGCGAGAGTCGCCGTGCAGACGCCGTGGCGTGCCGACCCAGCCGAACCGGAAGCGGGACTTGCCCCGACGTTCGTCCGCAACTTCGAACACGACGCGGAGCTCGACTTCACCGTCACGCCGATCCTGCGCCAGCCCGGCAAGGGGCTGCCGATCGTCGCCAGAGAGGCCGCCGCCGCGCAGCGAGGCCAAGGCGGCCTGCGGTTCGCGGATCGCGACGGAGCGGTCTTCTGGTGGCTGCCGGCGCTCCCGGGCGCTCCTTACCTCGCACGCGTCCAGGCGCGCGTCGTCGGTGGCCACGACGGCGGCGTCGCGCGTGCCGGCGAGCTCGCGGTGGTCGAGTTCACGCGCGCAGTGACGGGAAAACCGACGACGGGGGTCACGTTCGCGGAACTGCAAACCCTGGTCGGACGACCGCTCGCCGAACAGCGTGCCGCAGCTCCCGTCGACGGCACTGTCGGTGAGGCGCGGCTGCGCTTCACGACGCACGCGCTCACCAACAGCGTGCTGGTCATCCTCTTCGCCGGCGTGCCCGCCGCCGCGCCCGCCGCCTCGCCCTCCAGCGCAACGGCTCCTGCCGACCCGAGCGTTGCAACGCGACCGCCGACCGCCGTCGACTTCGACGAACTCGCCCTGTTCGAGCTTCCGCTCGCGCGCGTGTTGCCGCCGCTGGCGGAGGCGCAACGGCGCAGCGGCTCGAACTACGAGCGCGAGGTGACGATCGGCGGCGAGACGCGGCTTGCCTGGATCGCACCGCCGCCGAGCGAAGTGCGGATGCCCTTGACGCTGCCCCAAGGTCCCTTCGAGCTCCGCTTCGCCTACGGCGTGGCGGAAGAGACGCGCCGCTCGGCCGGCCGCGTCGCCGTCGAGTTCGACGCGCGCCTCGAAACCGCGGCCGGGACCACGCCGATCGAATTGCCGTGCCGCTCCGTCAGCCCGCGCACCGACGTCGCCACCGCGGGATGGCATGACGTCCGGCACTCCGGCAACGGCAGCGGCGAGCGCGCGACGCTCGTCCTCGCCGCGCGATCGAGCAGCGGCCGACCCACGGAGGACCTCGTCGCCTTCGGACTGCCGCTGCTGACGCCGACGCGTCGACCGACCGGCGCGCCACCCAACGTGATCCTGATCAGCATCGACACGCTGCGCCCCGATCGGCTCGGCACCTACGGCTGCCAGCGTCCCGACGGGATCGAGCAGAGCCCGATCCTCGATCGCTTCGCGCGCGAAGCCGTCGTCTTCGAAGAGGCGCGCGCGCTCGCGCCCTACACGCTGCCTTCGCACGCCACGCTGCTGACCGGCATGCATCCGGCGGTGCACGGCGTCGAACGCTACGACTCGACGCTCGCCGCCGGCAGCTGCACCCGACTGATCGATCGCTTTCGTGAAGCGGGCTACGTCTCCGCGGCCTTCACGGGCGGCGGTTTCCTGTCGCCGCTCTACGGTCTGTGGCGCGGATTCGACCGCTGGTCGACGCTCGATCCCTTCTTCGATGCCGGCGAGCCGCTGCGACAGGTCGTCCCCCATCCCGGCGAACCGGCGCTGAACGCCGCGTTGTGGGCGAAGAGCGGCACGGCGGCGCTGCAACGTTGGCTCGCCGACCACGCGGCGATGCCCTTCTTCCTGTTCCTCCACACCTACGCGGTCCACAACTACCGACCGCCTCCCGACCTCGCGCAGCTCTACAAGGTGGCGCGCACCCCGGGCCGTTTCGATCCGTTGGGCGACAGCGACGAGCGGACGCCGACG
This sequence comes from Planctomycetota bacterium, assembly GCA_031409275.1. GTDB lineage: Bacteria > Planctomycetota > B15-G4 > B15-G4 > SIAN01 > SIAN01. The sequence continues at coordinate 49,777 of JANNXA010000020.1, read as the reverse complement.
ACGGACGAGCTTCCCGACCTGCGGCGCCGCTACGACGCCTCGATCGCCGCGGTCGATCGCACCCTCGCCCCGCTCTTCGCGACGCTGCGCGAGGGCGGGCTCCTCGAGCAGACGATCGTCGTGGTCCTTTCGGACCACGGCGAAGAGTTCGGCGAGCATGGTGGATTCGGCCACGGCCGCACGCTCTACGACGAGGTGCTGCGCGTGCCGTTGCTGATGCGAGTGCCCGGCCTCGGGGCGCGGCGCGAGACGGCGCCGGTGACGCTCGCCGACGTCGCACCGACACTCCTCTCGTTGTGCGGGCTGCAGGAGCTGCCGGGCGGTTGCGGTCGCGTCTTGCTGCCCGCGCTCATCGAAACGCCGCTTCCCTATTCGGCGCAGCTCGACGAGATCCACCTCGGACAACTGCGCGCGCTCGACGTCGGCGGCCAGAAGCTGATCGAGATGACGCGCTTCTCGCCGATCCGCCCGCGCCTGCCGAGCTTCGCTCTGCACGACCGGACGCGCGACGCGCACGAGGAGATGAACCTCGTGCAATGGGACGAACAGGGGCGCTTGCTGCCCGACGAGCGCCAACGGCCCGAGTTCATCCGCCTGCGGACGCAGCTCGATCGCCACTTCGAGGAGCTGCGGCGCCTGCGCCTTCCCGATTCCGCTTTGCCGGGCGGGCTGCGCAGCCTCGACCTCGACGCGCTCGGCTACTGACGCGGCCGCGGAGCCGACTCGAACTCACCACCCGGGTAGCGCCGCGCCTTGAAGTCCTCGACGATCGCTCCGTGGTCGAACGCCAGCGGTGGCAGCGCGTCGAGCGCGAACCAATGGCAGGCTGCCGCGTCGTCGCCCGCCTTCGGCTCGCCGCTCGACTCCACTTCGAAGATGACTCCAGCGGTGTGCTGGCGCGGGTCGCGGCGCGGATCGGAGTAGCAATGGAGCTGACGCAGGCGCGTCACGACGAGACCGGTCTCCTCGAGCGTCTCGCGGCAGACGGCCTGCTCGACCGTCTCGTCCGCATCGACGAAGCCGCCCGGCAACGCGAATCCGGGCGGCGGGAAGCGCCGCTCGATCAGCAGGATGCGGCCGGCGCGCACGATCAGCGCGTCGACGGTCACTTTCGGGCCGTGGTAGCTCCAGGCGGCCATCGCGCTCAGCAGCACCCGCTCTTGCCGTCGACCCCGAACGTGGCCAGCGGTGGCGGCGCGGCCGCGTCGAGCGCGCTCACGTCCTCGCGCTGCGACCGATCGAACGCGAGCGTGCCGCCGATCCACACCTTCGCCGCGCGCCGATTCACCGTGCGCCCGACATAGGGCGACTGCTTCGCCTTCGACGCGAACTCCTCCTCCGTCACCGTGAAGCGACCCGTTTCCACCAGCACGAAGTCGGCCAGGAGTCCCGGCCGCAGCGCGCCGCGATCGGCCAGGCGATGGAGCCGCGCGGGCGCCAGGCAGCCGCGCTCGACGAGTTGATCGAGCGTGATCACGCCCTCGTCGACGAGCTCGAGCCACAGCGACAGGAAGAGGTCGGCGCCGGGAATCCCCGATGGCGCCGCGCGGAACGGTCGATCGAGCTTCTCGGCGCGCGGATGCGGGGCGTGGTCGCTCTGGATCACGTCGAGCGTGCCGTCGCGCAACGCCGCCCGCAACGCGACGCGATCCGCCGCCGTCTTGATCGACGGGTTGCACTTGAGCAGCGCCCCGCGCGCGGCGACATCCTCATCGCAGAAGAGCAGGTAGTGCGCGCACGCGGCGCCGCTCACCGGCAGGCCGCGCGACTTCGCAGCGCGGATCGACTCGCAGGCGAGCGCCGAGGAGACGTGGTAGTAGTGCACGCGTGCGCCCGTTTCGGCGCAGAGCTCGTTGCAGAGGTCGATGGCAACGCGTTCCGCCTCGGGGCTGCGCGCGCGATGGAAGTCGGCGGCGTGGTCGCCGTAGCGCTCCAGACCGGCGCGCACCAACGGCCCCATCTCCGCGTGCACCACCAGCAGCCCGCCCGCGGCTGCCACCTCGCGAAAGATCGCGAGCAACGCCGGACGCTCGCTCACTTCGAGTTCGCTGTCGGCCGCGAGGAAGATCTTGATGGCGGGAGCGACGGTGGCGAGTTCGCGCACGCTCGCGAGGTTGGCGCGCGTCGCGCAGCCGAAGACGAGCACGCGCGTGCGCGCGCGACCCGCCAGCGACGCCACCTTCGCGCGCCACTGCGCCGCGTCCTCGACCAGCGGCGCGTTGTTCTGGATCTCGCCGATCGTGGTCGCGCCGCCACGCAGACTCGCGCTGGTGCCGGTGACGTAGCCCTCTTTCCAGGTCGCCCCCGGCTCACGGTAGTGGACGTGGTTGTCGATCAGCCCCGGCAGCAGCAGCGCGCCGCCGCCTGCGCATTCGACCCGCCCCTTCGCGAGCGCCGGGCCGACTTCGGCGATCCGCTCGCCCCGCACCGCGACATCGACCCGCGCCAAGGTGCCGGCAGGCACGCTGCCGAGCGACAGGGCCGCCGCCGGCACGACGACGTCGCGCACGACGAGGTCGAACGCCTCGCTCACCGCGCGCGCACCAGCAGCAGGGTCACGTCATCTTCAAGGCGATCGCCGCCGGCGTGCGCCAGCACGGCCTGCCGCAGTTGCGCGAGGAGCTGGCGCGAGGACAACTTCGAATGCGTGCGCAGCAGCTCGATCACGCGTGCTTCGCCGAACTCCTCGCCCGCGGCGTTGCGCGCCTCGACCAGACCATCGGTGAGCCACAGCAGCAGATCACCCGAGGCCAGCTCGATTGGCGTCTGCAGCGCGTAGTGCATGTCGCGCTCGATGCCAAGCGCGAGTCCGGTTCCGGGAAGCGCCTGCGCGGCGCCGTTCGCACGCAGCAGCAGCGGCGGGTTCTGGCCGGCGTTCGCCCACGTCACGACGCGGCGCGCCACGTCGAGTCGGCCCAGCATCAGCGACATGAAGCGTCCGTCGCCGAGGTCGTCACAGAGCCGTTCGTTCAGCCGGCCGAGGATCTGCGCTTCGTCGAGCGCGCGATCGTCGAAGAGGATGCGCAGCGCGGAGCGTGCCCCGGTCATCACCATCGCCGGGCCGATGCCATGTCCGGTGACGTCGCCGATGACGAGCCCGACGCGGCCGTCGGGGCATGGGACGAAGTCGTAGTAGTCGCCCGCGGCGGTCTCGGCCGGCACGGAACAGCCGGCGATGTCGAAGCCGGACACGCCGAGCGGATCCTTCGGCAGCAACTTCGCGAGCACCTCGCGGGCGAGCTCGATGGCGCGCTGCAAGCGTTCGCGCTCCAGCGCGGCACGCAACAGGCGCGCGTTCTCCAGCACGATCGAGATGGCGCGCGCAAGCGCCTCGAAGAAGCGCGAATCCTTGCTGGTGAAGGTGCGCGTGTTGGCGCGCGAGTCGACGTAGATGACGCCGGTGACCTCGTCCTTGAAGCTGAGCCGGGCGCACATCACGGCCCTCAGCTTGAGGTCGACGACCGAGGCGGAAAGGTCCGCCGGCGCGTCGCTGTCGCCGATGCTGCGGATCAGGCACTCATGCTGTTCGAGAGCCTTCTGCACCAGCGACTTCGAGTAGCGGAAGTTGGCGCCGAGGTCGCGCCCCTGGTCGTCGAGAGCGACGGCGACCTGCAGGTCGTTGCCACCATCGCGCAGCAGGAGGATGCAGCGTTCGGCGCGCACCGCGCGAATGGCCCGCTCGACGATCTTGCGCACGAGCCCGGCGGGGTCGTGATCGGAGATCAGGTCGGCCATCGTCTCGAGCAGCAGGCGTACGTTGCGGCTGTCGATGCGATCGTCGCCGGTCAGGAACGTGGAGGACTCGCCGACGCTCGACGGCGGTGCCGCGGCCGGCGACGGAGTCTCCTTGCGGCCGAACTTGGAGAGCAGGTTCTTGAACGGGGAGGGAGGCAGGAGAGGAATCCCACGCGATGAGCACGCCGGATGAGGCGCGAAGAGGCCGGAGCTTAGCGCGGGCGACCCGCTTCCTTGACGGGGGGCAACCCCCCGGCACAATGGCGGCCCCGGTTGGACGCCGGCCGCGTCACCCGCTTCACGGAGATCGAGATGAAGATCCAGCGCACCGTGCTCGACCAAGGCGTCGCCTCGCTCGCCCTGACCGGCGACTTCGACGCGTTCGCTGCCAACCCGTTCCTCGAGCAGGTGGAGGCGATCGTCCAGTCGGGGACCGTTCACGTCGTCATCAATCTCCGGCTCGTCCTTTTCATCAACTCGACGGCCGTCGGCAGCCTCATCAAGGCGCGCAAGCGCGTGCGCGGCCTCGGCGGCGACCTCGTCTTCTCGGAGCCGAGCGCGCGCGTCAAGGAGACGATGGACCTGCTTGGCCTCGCCCAGCTCATCAAGAGCTTCACCAGCGACGATGAGGCGGTGAAGGCGCTGCGCGCGACCAGCAACGAACAGGTCGACGTCCCGGCCGAGAACGCCGTCCTCGTCCGCTTCACGGACGCCGCGCTGCACAAGAAGTACACCGCGCTCGGCGGCATGGCGAAGATGGCGGCGCTCGAAGAGAACTCGATCACGTTCCTGTGCGGCGGCGAGGCGTCCCATTTCCCCGCCGGTGCCGAGATCAAGGCGAAGTTTCGCCTCCCGCTCTTCATGCGCGCCTACTACTTCGACTTCCCGTGCACGATCCGTTCGACCGAGAAGACGAAGGAAGGGATCCGGGTGACCGCTGACTTCGGCTCGATCCTCGACGAGGACCGCAAGGCGATCGGGCAGTTCGTGCGCGACCTGCGCCTGCTGCGCGAAGAGGCCCGCGGCAGCAACTGAGCCCGGGAACTGAGCCCGGGTCGAGTCCGCGCTCATCCGTTCCCCGCCACCGCCAGCAACGTCACGGCACGCGCGCCTGCGATTCGCAGTGCGCGTGCCGCCGCAGCTGCCGTCGCGCCGGACGTGACCACGTCATCGACGAGACCGAGGTGCGCGCCGTGGCACGCTCGCCCGACGGCGGCGAAGGCCCCGTGGACTTGCGCCATCCGTTGACGCAGTGACCCCGCCCCGCCCTGCGCCACCGTCGGACGGCGACGGCGGAGCGCGGAGCGGACGGGCAGCCCGAGCGCCGCTCCGAGTTCCTCGGCCAGCTCCGCCGCATGGTCGTAGCCGCGCACCCACCGTTTCAGCGGATGCATCGGGACGGGGACCAGCCACTGCGGCCGCTCGATCGCGCCGGCATGGGTGAACGCGTGGGCGAGTGACTCGGCGAGCGGCCTTGCCGCGACGGCTCGTCCTCCGTACTTGAGGCGCAGCACCAGTTCGTCGACGGGCGCGGCGTACCGAAATGCCACGACGACGGCCGCGAAGTGGCGGTGGCCCACCTCGAGCGGCGCCGAGCGCGGATCCGCGCCGGGCGCGCGCCAGGGCAGCTGCGCGATGCAAACCGGACAGAGGCCCGTCGGCCAGCCGTCGCGGTGAAACGGCCGATCGCAGGCGAAGCAGCTGCGCGGGAACAGCAGCGCGCGCGCCTCTTCACGGGCGGCGATCCGGACTTTGCGGAGAACGGCAGCAAGCATCGGCGCGATCGACGTCGCCCGCTCGTCGAGGTGACGCGGCGCCCCTCGCCCTACTTCGTGAGGCCGCGCCCCAGTCCGATGCCACTCGAGGGGCCCCCGGCGGGTGCCGACGGAATGCCGAGCGCCGCACGCACCTTGACGATGTACTCGGCCACCGACTGATCGGGCTCTTTGGGGATGTGCAGGAGCTCGCCGATGTGGACCGAGAGCTGGGCATTCTTCTCGAGATTGAACTTCGAGTCGCGCACCACCTCCCGAAGGAGGCGACGGAACTTGGAGCGGACGTAGCCTTCCTTGATCAGCTTGAGCGCGACGGTCGTGCCGAGCGTGGCGGCGACCAGCAGAGCGACGATCCAGACGAGGTGTGGATCTTCACCGTGCTGCGACGGTGGGCGGCTCCGTTCGAGCGCCTCCCCCATCAGCAGCACGAAGCCGATCACCAGGATCCCGAATCCCAGGTAGGTCTGGATCTGGTTGACCAGATGCTCGCGCACGGCCAGCAGCGACCGCGGCCGCTCGATGCCGAGCAGTTCTTCGATCTGGCGCCGCGGCCGCTTGAACGAGATCGCCGAGGCCAGGAAAAAGAGCCCGACGACGTTCAGAGCGCAGCCGATGACCGTGGGGTTGAGCCGTTCGAGCATCCCCAAACCTTCTGCCGAGCGCGGGTGTTCCTGCAGCGCCGACGGCGGCGGAACATAACGCCGGTACGCCGCGACCACCACCCGCTGAAGCGCTGCCGGCGCGGTTGGGGAGGCGGGCTGACGCTTCATCGCCCGGGCCGAGGCGCTACGTTGGCGGCCTTCGCCGGCTGGCAGAAGGAGATCGGATGGACGTCCGTGAAGCGCAGAAGATCGCCGCCCTCGCGCGCCTCGACCTTGCCGAGACGGAGCTCCACCGCTTCGCGACGCAGCTCACGGCGATCCTTGGCTACTTCCAGAAGCTTGCCGAGGTGAAGACGGACGGGGTCCCGCCCGCTTCCCACCCGCGCGACCTGCGCGGTCCGCTGCGCCCCGATGTGGCCGAACCGTTCGCGGCCGCCCCGGGACTCGTGCAGCGCTCGGCCGGCGCCGACGGCGACTTCATCCGCGTCCCGCGCGTGCTCGAGTGAAGGAGCTCCCGATGGCCCCCACTTCGACACCGCCCCCCTGGAGCCGCTCCGCGCGCGCCATCGCCGCCGCGGTGCGTGACGGCAGCCTGCGCGCGCGCGCCGTCGCCGACTACTACCTCGCCCGCGTCGAGCGCCACGATCCAGCCGTGCACGCTTTCCTCCACGTCGATCCGGCCGCGGTGCGCGCGGAGGCCGACGCCGTCGACGCTCGCATCGCCAGCGGCGACAAGAGCGGCGCTCTGCTCGGGGTCCCGGTCGCGGTCAAGGACAACCTCTGCACGCTCGGCCAGCCCACGACCTGCGCCTCGAAGATCCTCGCGGGGTACGTCCCGCCCTATGACGCCACCGTCGTCGCGCGGCTGCGCGCGGCCGGCGCGATCGTGCTCGGGAAGACGAATCTCGACGAGTTCGCGATGGGCGCGTCGACCGAGAACTCCGGCTTCGGGCCGTCGCGCAACCCGCATGACCTGAAGCGCGTTCCGGGCGGGTCGAGCGGAGGCTCGGCGGCCGCGGTCGCCGCCGGCCTTGCGCCGCTCGCGCTCGGCTCCGACACCGGCGGCTCGGTGCGGCAACCCGCGGCGCTGTGCGGCCTCGTCGGCTTGCGCCCCACCTACGGCGCCGTCTCCCGCTACGGGCTCGTCGCCTTCGCTTCGTCGCTCGATCAAGTCGGACCGCTCGCGCTGAACGTCGACGACTGCACGCTGCTGATGGAAGTGATCGGCGGCCACGACGAACGCGACTCGACGTCGCGACCCGGGCCGTTTCGTGGCCCCGCCGCAGGCGACGCGCTGACGGGCCTGCGCATCGGCATTCCGGCCGAGTACCACGCCGACGGCCTCGACCCCGAGGTGCGCGCCGCGGTCGCGCGCGTCGAGCAGCTCGCGGTGGCGGCCGGGGCGCGACTCGTCCCCGTTTCCCTGCCGCTGACGCAGTACGCGATCCCGACCTACTACCTCGTGGTCACTTCCGAAGCGTCGAGCAACCTCGCGCGCCTCGACGGTGTGCGCTACGGCCCGCGGCGCGAAGCGGGCGACCTGAATCACATGTACGGCGCCACCCGCGGCAGCGGCTTCGGCGACGAGGTGAAGCGCCGCATCATGCTCGGCACCTACGCGCTGTCCGCCGGCTACTTCGACGCCTACTACAAGAAGGCGCTGCAGGTGCGCCAATGCATCGGCCGCGAGTTCGCGCAGGCCTTCGGGCAGTGCGATGTGCTGCTCGGCCCGACCACGCCGACACCCGCCTTCCCGCTCGGCGAGAAGTCGAGCGATCCGGTGCAGATGTACCTGTGCGACGTCTTCACCGCGCCGGCGCCGCTCGCCGGCCTCCCGGCGCTGTCGTTCCCGTGCGGTTCGAGCCGCGGCGGTCTGCCGATCGGCGCGCAGCTGCAGGGGCCGACCGGCGCCGACGGCCGGCTGCTCGCGATCGCGCGCGCGCTCGAGCAACGCCTCGCCCTCGATCTCTCTCCGCTGGAGGCACCCCGTGGAGCTTGAACCGGTCATCGGCCTCGAAGTGCACTGCCAGCTGGCCACTCGCTCGAAGCTCTTCTGCCGCTGCGAGGCGGGATTCGGCGGCCTCCCCAACTCGCGCATCTGCCCGGTCTGCACGGCGCAGCCCGGCGTGCTGCCGGTGCTGAACGCGGCCGCGCTCGAGCTGGCGATCAAGGCGGGGCTCGCGCTCTCGTGCCAGGTGCGCACGGAGATGAAGTTCGACCGCAAGAACTACTTCTATCCCGACCTGCCGAAGGGCTACCAGATCTCGCAGTTCGACGAGCCGCTGTGCGAATGGGGTGAGCTCTCGTTCGAGGTCGAGAAGGGGCACAGCAAGGTCACCAAGATCCGCCGCATCCACATGGAAGAGGACGCCGGCAAGGCGCTCCATCCAGAAGGCGCATCGTCGTCGCTGGTCGACCTCAATCGCGCCGGCGTGCCGCTCGTCGAGATCGTCGGCCAGCCCGACCTCGCGTCGCCGGCCGAGGCGTCCGCCTACCTGCAGGCGCTTCGCCGCACGTTGCGCTTCGCCGGCATCAGCGATTGCGACATGGAGAAGGGATCGCTGCGCTGCGACGCCAACGTGTCGGTGCGACCCAAGGGCCAGAAGGAGTTCGGCACCAAGGTCGAGGTGAAGAACATCAACTCGTTCAAGAACGTCGAACGCGCGCTGATGTTCGAGATCGCGCGCCAGAGCGAGATGGTCGGCCGCGGCGAGAAGGTGATCCAGGAGACCCGTTCCTTCCGCGACACCGAAGGCACCACGGTCGCGATGCGCAAGAAGGAGAACGCCGACGACTACCGCTACTTCCCCGACCCTGACCTGCCGCTCTTCGATGTCGGCCAGGCGCGCATCGACTCCCTGCGCGCGGCGCTTCCGGAGAACTGGGCGAGCAAGCGCGCGCGCTACCAGGCGGATTGGAAGCTGCCCGACCATGACGCGCGCGTGCTGACCGAAGAGCCCGCGACGGCGCGCTTCTTTGAGAGCGTCGTCGCCGCCGGGCTCGCGCCGAAGACGGCCGCCAACTGGATCCAGGGCGAAGTGCTCGCGTTCCTCGGCGAAACGAAGGGCGACATCGAGCAGCTGAAGACCACGCCGGCGCAACTGCGGGCGCTGGTCGAGATGGAAGACACGGAAGTGCTGTCGCACCAGGCCGCGAAGAAGGTCCTGCGGCGCATGCTCGAGAACGGCGAGGAGCCGCGCCGCGTGGCCGAAGCGCTCGACCTGCTGCAGATCCGCGACAGCGGCACGCTCGCCGCCACCGTCGACGCCGTGCTGGCGCAGGAGACGAAGATCGTCGCCGACTTCCGCGGCGGCAAGGAGACGGCGTTGAACGCGCTGCTCGGCCGCGTGATGAAGGCGACCAAGGGCAAGGGCGACCCCAACGTGATCAAGGAGCTCCTGGTCGCGAAGTTGCGCGCCTGACCGATTCGGGCGCGCGGCGGACGCGAAGGAGGCGGCGCGATGGCGGACGTCGTGGTGATCGGCGGCGGGATCATGGGACTCCACGTGGCGTGGAGCCTGGCCGCCGCCCGAGTCGGCAGCGTCGAGCTCTTCGAGAAGCGAGGCTTCGGCGCCGGCGAGTCGGGGAAGTCGGGCGCGATCCTGCGTCAGCACTACTCGCATGCGACGCTGATCCGCATGGCGCGCTCGAGCCTGCAGCGCTACCGCGAGTTGCACGAACGGACGCCGGGCGGCATCGGCTTCGCGAACCCCGGCATGGCCTTCGTCCACAGCGGCGGCGAGCGCGCGAACCTCGCGAAGAACGTCGCGCTCCAGCAAAGCCTCGGGGTCGTCGTCGAACTGCTCGATGCGGCGGCGCTGCGGCGCTTCGAACCGCGCGCTCGCTTCGCTGACGAAGCGGTCGGAGCCTTCGAATCGGAGGCGTCGTTCGTCGTGCCGCACCTCGCCCTTGCGGCGGCCGCGGCGCAAGCGCGCGCCGCCGGTGCGCTGCTGCACGAGGGAGTCGGGGTCGCCGCGATCGAGGCGGACGGTGCGCGTCGCGTCACCGGAGTGCGCCTCGCCGACGGGCGCCGCGTGGCGACGCGCACACTGATCGTCTGCGGCGGACCGTGGTCGGCGGCGCTGCTCGCACCGGTGGGCAGCGAGCTGCCGCTGCAGGCGATCCGGCCCGAGCAGGCGTTCTTCATCCCGCCGACCGGCTACGGCAGCGACCGCTGCATCTGGGCCGACCTCGACCACGGCACCTATTGGAAGAGCGAGGCGACCGGTTTCACGCGCGTCGGCAACCTCGCCTACGACCGCGACGAGAAGGTTGCCGACCCCGACCGCTACGACGAAGGGGTGAGCGGCGCGTTCCTCGCCGACGTGCAGGCGCGGGTGGCCAGGCGAACGCCCGCCTACGCCGACGCCGTCTGCTGGGGCGGCGTCTCGGCGCTCTACACGGTGACGCCTGATGCGCAGGCGCTGATCGGCGCGGTGCCGGGCACGCACGGCTTGTGGGTCGCGGCGGGATTCAGCGGCCATGGCTTCAAGCTCGGGCCGAGCGTCGGCGACGCCGTCACGGCCCTGGTCCGCGGCGGCGATTGCGGTCCGTTCGAGCCTGCCTTCTTCGCGCCCGATCGTTTCGCACGCGGCGTGACGCAGAGCGGCGCCTACGGTTTCTCGGTGCTTGGCTGATGCAGAACGCGATGAACCCTCCCCACCGAATCTCAGTGACGCTCCTCTCCGCCGCGGCCTGCGCGCTGCTCTCCTGCTGCAGCGGTGCCGACGCGAAACGCGAGAAGGCAGCGCCAGCGCTCGCCGCGGCGCGCGTGAACCAGCCGAGCGCGTCGCTGCTCGATCGACTCGCGCAAGCGGTCATCGCAGGCGATCTGCGCGGCATCGACGGCGACCCGGCGCGCGCCGGCGCGCTGCAGTTCGCGGACGACTTCGACGCCGCGCCGACCCTCCCCTGGTTCGATGGCGAGTGGCTCGACGCGATCGCCGCCGACGCCGAACTCCCCCATCACGCGCGTGCCGACCTCCTCTCGATCGAGGGCGGCCATGGGATCTCGATCGCTGCCGACAGCGGCGGCCTGCATGCCGTGATCCCGGCGGTCGCCGACGAGTGCTACCTCGTCCACGCGCGGATGCGCGCGCCCGTCGGCTCGCGCGGCGCCGAGCTCGTCTTCGCCTCCCTGTCCGCGGCCGCGCCCGACGCGGCGGGTCTCGCGTCGATGCTGCGCTCGGTGCCGAAGACCGAGATCGCCGCGCGGCGCGGCAGCCTCCTTGCAAGCGAGTCGCTCGGCGGTTGGCAGGAGCTCTCGCTCTTCGTGCCGCCGCGCGAAGGTCGCCAGAGCTTGAGCCTCTCGCTGCTGCCGTCGAACGCCGGGGTCGAGGTCGACCGCATCGAAGTGCGCCGGCTCACGAGGCCGGCGCGCGTCCACTTCACGCCGCGTCTCGCCGGCGATGCCGCGAGCCATCCGCTGCGCCGCGTGCTCGACGTCGGCGACGCCACGGTGGATGCGCTGCTCGTGCCGCCGCAAGTGTCGGTGGCCTTCGAGGTCACGATCCCGGCGCAGCGCGCGCGCCTGCGGTTCCTGCCAGCGGCGCTCGGATCGGGGCGCGGCGAGTCGGTCGAGCTCGTGGTCCGCGCCGACGGGAAGGAGATCTGGCGCGGTCGCAAGGAGGCTGCTCCGCTCGATGAGCCGGCGACGCTCGCGCCGATCGAGGTCGACCTGGCGCGACTCGCCGGTCGCTCGGTCGTCGTCGAGTTCGCCACTGCCGCCGCCGCTGCCGATGTCGTCGGCTGCTTCGGCGTGCCCGAGCTGCTCGGCGCGCGCGAGGCACCTCGACGCAAGAACCTGCTGTTGATCTCGCTCGACACGACGCGGGCCGACCTGCTCGGCTGCTACGGCGACACGCGCGGGCTGACGCGCCACCTCGACGCGTTCGCCGCGCAGGGCACGCGCTTCGAGGACGTCGTCTCGCCGTCGTCCTGGACCCTGCCGACCCACATGAGCCTCATGTCGGGGCAGCACCCGATCCTGCACGGCATGATCGCCGCACCGCGACTCATCGACCCGATCCGCTCGCGCCTGATCGGCGCGCGCCTGCGCGAGATGGGCTACTCGACCGCGGCGTTCACCGGCGGCGGCCCGATGGTGCCGCGCAACGGATTCGGGCTGGGCTTCGACTACTACAGCGTCAACGACCCCTGCGGCCTCACCAAGTACGACCACGGCAAGCCCGAGGTGCGAGCCGCGCGCGCCAGCGAGGCGGACACGCTGGCTCCGACGCTCGAGTGGCTGCGCGCCCACCACGAGCAGCCCTTCTTCCTCTTCGTGCACACCTTCTTCGTGCACAACTACTACCCCCATCCCGAATACCTCGCGCGCCTCGATGATCCGAACGCGGCGGTCGCGAACGACCAACCCCTGATCCTCGGCGACCTCGCGATGGCTGGTGACGACGCCGCGCTCGCGCGTCTGCGCAAGCTCTACGCGGCCGCCCTGCTCGAGACCGATGCGACGCTGATCCCGCGGCTGCTGGACGAGCTGTCGGCGCTGCACCTCGACGACGACACGATCGTCTGCATCCTTGCCGACCATGGCGAGGAGCACCTCGAACACGGCCAGTTCGGCCACCGTCTCGAGCTGTTCGGCGAATCGACGCGCGTGCCGTGGCTGCTGCGCGGCCCCGGCGTCCCGGCCGGCCTCGTGCGCCCCGATCGAGTCGACCTCGCCGACGTCTCGCCGACGCTCGCGGCGCTGCTCGATCTCCCGCCCGAGCCACTCGACTTCGCCCGCGACCAGTTCGCGCCCGACGCCGGCAGCGATGCGCAGGAGCGCGCGCACCTGCTGCTCTTCGGCCCGGTCGGGCAACCCAAGAGCCGCGAGGCGCTGGTGGTCGGCCCGTGGAAGCTGATGCGCTGGCGCGGCGTCGGCGAGGAGTCCGAGGTGCGCCTCTATCGGATCGACACCGATCCGGGCGAGACGCAAGACGTCGCGCAGGAGGATCCGGCGCGCCTGCGAGCGCTGACGGCGCAACTCGACGCGCGCATCGCCGAGCTGACGGAGCAGGCGGCCGACCTGCCCGGCAGCAACGTGCAGACGCGCGAGCTTGGCGCCGTCGAGCTCGAGCGCCTGCGCGGGCTGGGCTATGCCGACCACTGAGATCGCGCCGGCGCGCCGGCGCACCGCGCTCGCGCTCCTCGCGATCCTCGCACTCGCGGCGGTGGCGCGCTTCGCCGGGCTCGACTTCGGCCTTTCGTTGCCGTACGCGCGGCCCGACGAGAATCGCGGGGCCGGCCACGCGACGCGCCAGCTGGGCGGCGACTGGCGCCCGCCGAACTTCGCCTATCCGGCGCTCTTCCCGATGGTGAACGCCGGCATCCGCTTCGCCACCGACGAAGCGCCACCGGCCCCCACGGCGCCCGCGAACCTCTCCGCAGCCTTCTGGGTCAGCCGAGTCATGTCGGCCACGACAGGCGTGCTCACCGTGCTGCTGCTCTTCTTCCTCGCGCGCCGACTCGGCTCGACGACCCAAGGTCTGGTGCCGGCGGCGCTGCTCGCCGTCAGCCACCTGCACAGTCGCGACTGCCACTTCGGCGTCACCGACGCCGCGCTGACGTTCGCGACGACGGGCGTGCTGCTGCTGCTGGTGCGCACGATCGAGATGCCGCGCAAGCGCCGCTTCGCGCTGTGCGGCGCCGCCATCGGCGTGGCCGCATCGATCAAGCAGCCGGCGATCTGGTTGGCGGCGCCGCTGCTGTTCGAAGCGTTCGCACCCGCCCGCGGCGAGGTCGGCACGGCGGCGCGCGGAGTCGCCGTGCGCTTCGGCCGTGGCGCTGGCGCGCTGCTGATCGCCGGCCTCTGCGCCGCCGTCGCGTTCGTGGTGCTGAACCCCTTCACGTTGATCGAGCCGCAGCGCTTCCTCGACGACGTGCTCTTCGAGTTCACGCACAAGACGACGGCGCACGCCAGCTTCGCCGAGCGCGGCTTCGCGACGAACGCCAGCTTCACGTTGTGGTTGGGGCTCGGCGGGCCGTACGTCCTCGCGGCGCTCGCAGGGCTGCTGCTCAGCGGCATCGGCCGGCAGCGCGGCGACGCCATCGTCGTGCTTTTCGCGCTGGCCTACTACGCCGGCATGGGCAGCGGCACGCAGACCTTCGCGCGCTACATGCTGCCGCTCGCCCCGCTCGCCGCGCTCTTCGCCGCGCGCGCGATCGTCACGTCGACGCGCTGCCTGCCGCTCCATGTTCGCGGCCCGGCGACGTGGCTCATCGCCGCCGCCGTCGCCGCCCTCTCGATCGGCCGCCTCGTCCGCACGAACGAGCTGCTGATGGCGCGCGACACGCGCCTGCTCGCCGCCGACTTCATCGGCGCGCAGGTCGCCGGCGACGAGCGCGTGCTGTGGATCGGTCGCTACTCGTGGCCGCCCGGCGATCCGCGCATCGAGCCGCGGGACCGCGCCTTCCTCGAGAAGTTGCTGGCCGGCGACGTCGAACCGAAGGTGGCGCTGCAGAAGGCGGGCTATCGCTACCTCGTCACGGCCGACCATTGGCTGCTGTCGCCGTTCGACGCCTCGCCCGCGCTGTCCGAACGGCTGGCGCGATCGCTGCAGGAGTGGAAGAGCTTCTCACCGCTCGCGCCGGAAGCCGCTCGCGCCCGCCTCACGCCGTGCTTCGACCGCCACGACTTCTTCTACGTGCCGTACGCCAACTTCGCCGGATTCGAGCGTCCAGGGCCGTTCCTGCGCCTCTATCGCTGCGACGGGTGAGCGCGCGCGCGAGTCACTTCACGTGGCAGAGTCGGCAGACCGCCGCACCGCGCTTGTCGAGCCGGCTCTTCCAGTGCGGTGGATGAGGATTGCCGCCGAACGCTCCTTCGGCATGGCAGTCGGTGCAGTTGCCGCGGGCGCCATCGTCATGGCACGCCGCGCAGGAGAGCGGATCGCGGCGAGCGGCGGTGCCGTGGTACTCCGGCGACCCCTTGAACAGCACGCCGGGCCCATGGAACTGGAAGCCGTCGGAGCGAGTCAGCGCGGCGCGCTGCGACAGGCCCCGCTCGTCGTGGCAGTCGCGGCAGTAGCCCGGCGAGTGGCACTTCACGCACGAGGCCGAGTCCGCGCGCGCTTCCCACGGATGGCGGAAGAGATAGTCGCCGCGGTGGATCAGGCCGAGGTGCGCCTTCTCCGGCAGGCGCGCCGCCGGCGGCAGGCGCAACGCGTCGAAGCCGCCGTTGGCGAAATGGCAATCGTCGCAGGACGACGCCTCGTGACATTGCGCGCAGACCGCGGCGTTTCCGGTCGAGCGCAGCAGTTCGCCGTGGCCGCGACCGACGAAGTCACCAGCATGGGTGAAGGACTCGTAGGGCAACAGACCGTAGCGGGCGAGATCCTCGTGGCAGCTGCGGCAATCGAGCTGGTCGTAGAACTCCTGCATCTCGTGGCAGGAGAAGCACTGTGCGTGCGCCGGCATCGTCGGCAGCACGGTCGACGCCGCGGCTCCTGCAGCCCCCTCCGAGCCGAGTCCATGCGCCCCTTCGTGGCAGACGGCGCAGTCGCCGCTGGTGCGCTCGAGGTGCGTCTCGTGGCTGAAGGTGAGTGCGCGCTCGCGTTCGGGCAGCACGCCCGCGTTGGCGACATCGCTGTGGCAGAAAGCGCAGTCATCGCGCTTCGGCTCGTGGCAGGCGATGCACTTCGCCTCGAGCGAGCGCCGCGTGGTCGAGTCGACTTGATGGCCGGCGATCCCCTCGTGGCAGGCGTCGCAGTCGCTCATCACCACGGCGTGCGCCGCTTCGGAGAAGCGGATCGAATCGCCGGTTCGACCGGTGAAGACGATGCACGACGCCGCAACGGCGAGCGCGAGCGCGCCCGCGAACGCCAGCGCTCGGCGGCGCGAACGCGCGACCGACGTCCGATCCCGGCACTCCACCATCAGCATCAGGAGCCCCATCTCAGAAACGCAACCGCAGGCGGGCGAAGAGGTCGAGGCGATCCTCGAACTCCGGATCGCGCACCCAATCGGTCCCCACCTGGAGATCCCACGCACCGTGCGGGTCGTAGCCGACCGCCAGCCGCGCCAGCGCCGCATCGCGTCCGAACGCCGTGTCCTTCACGAACTGCAGCGACGTGTCGAGCGAGGAGTAGATCGCCGCGGTCCACCACAAGAGGTGATACGCCCGCACGAACAGCGCGTCGGCATCGGTCGAGCTGCCGCCAAGGCTGTCGCGTGACTCGTCCTGCCAGCCCGCCTCGGCACCGACGGCGTCCTCTCCATTGGGCCCGTAGCGCGCATCGACGCCTCCCCCCGCCTGCGTCAGCGATTCGCTGCTCTCGTAGTCGGTGTGGCGACCGAAGAGGTTGGCGCTGAGGGCCGCGTCGAAGCGATGGGTCAGCGTGACGCCCCCCTCGTCGTACGCTTCATTGGAGAAGACCGAGTAGATCGAGCTCTTGGGCACGAAGAGGCCAGGGATCGCGTGGGTCCAATCGAGGGCGACCTGCCACGCGATCGAGGGCGTCCACACGGCGTGCGCGCGCGCGTCGTAGATCTCGTCGGCGATCCAGTCGTAGTAGGCATGCGAGAAGAGTTCGAAGGAGCGCGTCGGGCTCCACTGCAGATCGAGGCCGCCCTTCACGTCGCTCGCGTCACCGTGATCCTGCGCATAGAACGCCGACGCACCGAGCTTCAGCGCCGAACCGAGCAGCGCGCCAAGGCGGCCGCCACCGATGCGATCGCCGTTACGCCCGCCGATGCCGTCATCGGTGGGCGCGCCGCCAAAGAGATCGAGCTCGAACGCCCCGCCGAGCGGCTGGCGCAACGCCACCCCGTCGACCCGCTGCACGGCGGCGCCGGCCACCACGAACTGCCGTCCGAAGCGCACGAACGAGCCGCGCGAACTGCCGCGCCAGGTCACCTCGGCAGCCGAGAAATCGAGCGTCTCTTCCTCCGAGCTGAAGGAGCCGCTGGCGTCGCGCGACTGCGCGAAGCCCTCGCCGCGAAACGAGAGCGCCTCGTTGCCGAACAACGTGTCGCCGCGCAATCGCAGCGATTCGGTGAGCGATGCGTTGCGCGTCGGTTGGCCGAACGCGCGATCGCGACCGCCGCGGCCGTAGATCGACGCCTCTCCCGACCAACGCCCCCACCAAGGAGCCGCGGTCGAGGTCGCCGCGCCGGCTCCGGTCGCATCGGCACCGCGCTCGACATCGGCCTGCGCGGGCGGAACGCCGTCCTCGACGAGCGGTGCGCGCCAGCGGTAATCGCGTCCGAACGCGGTGAGCGGGCCCCCGCTCGCCGCCACGTGGCAGGCGGCACAGGAGAGCCCCTCGCGCTGCGCGTAGCGCTCGGTTGGCGCCGCCTGCGCGCGATCGGCTCCGACGACGACGAACAGCAGCGCGCCGCCCACCGCCGCGGCGAACGACGCGCGCTCGCGACGGCAGCGCACCTCAGCGGTCATGCGCGCCCTGGAGGATCCAGCTTTCGATCGTGGCCAGTTGCGCCGGTGTGAGGCTGCCCGTCGACGGCATCTTGCTGCCCGAGCCCTTCACGCAATCGCCGCGATGGGTGTTGTTGACCTTCCGCCACAGGTAGGAGAAGTCGAGGAAGTAGGGGTCGATGCGCAAGAGCGCGCACGAGTCGGAGGGCGTCTGCCCCGAGCGCACGCGAACGACGTCACCGAACGTGTTGCCCGTCGTGAGTCGCATCCCCGCTGCCGGGCCGACGTTGTCGTGGCAGGCGGCCGAGGCGCAGCGGCTGCTCAGGATCGGCTGGACGTCTGCCGAAAGCGTCACCGCCGTCACGACGCGAACGATCGTGGTCGCATCGAAGGAGACGACATCGGCGTCGTCGAGGACGTTCGCATGGAACGTCGTGTCGCCGATGGCGGGCAGGTAGCTGCCATCGAACGGGAAGAGGAGCGACGCCACCGTCTCGCCGGTGGCCTCGTCGACCAGCAGGTCGAGGTCGATGCCGACGAGCGGCGCGAGGTTCTCGCCCGCCGCGAGTCCGCCGGCCGCCGGGTCGCCGAGGTCGCGATCCGCGACGATCGAGAGGCGGGCAGGGTCGACGAGGCCGTCCGGAAAGAGGCGCTCGAAGCGGGCGCCGCTGTCGAAGTTGGGGATCGCCCGCAGTGACAGGACGAACGGGAGCTGCGAGCCGGTGAAGGGCACGCCGTCGCCATCGAGCGGCAGTGAGATCGCGGTCGGCACGGTCGATTGAAAGGGCGGAATCTCGAGCGCGAGCGTGGCGGTCGGCTTGTCGGGCGCGCGCACCGTGAGTCCGACGTAGAGCGGCAGCGCCGCGCGATCGACGTCGTCGAGCACGACGATCGACCAGAGCATGCGGCCGATCGGGAAGGGCGCGAGGTCAGCTTCGTCGATCACGACCTGCACCGCCGCGCGACCATCGGCGGAACGCACGGCATGCAGCCGCCCCGCCGCGGCGAGCTCCGCCGCGACATCGGTCCCGAGCGGCACGCCACCGGCCTGCGGATCGCCAAGGTCGACGCTCGGCGCGATCGAGAGGCGCGAGGCGTCGACGAAGTCGGCGCCGACGTCGACGACTTTCCGGTAGCCGATGGTGGGCAGCGCCAGTTCGACCGTTGCGGCGTCGCCGGAAACGACCGTCGCTTCCGAGCCACCGCCCGCAAACGCGAAGGTGAGTTCGAAGCTCTCGCTCGGCGCGGGCGCCGGGACTGCGCGCGAACGGAAGGCGCGATTGCAACCGACCACCGCCATCGCGGTGATCAAGGTGAACCACGCACGACTCAGACGATGCATCGAAACGCTCCGCAACGCTCTGCAACGCTCTGCCATGCGCGGCCCGGCTGGCGAATTCGCTCGGTCGGGCGAACTTCGCCGTGCGATGGAACGGCAGGCAGGGGTGCCGCCTGGCCGCTCGCAACGAGTTTTCGCAAAGGGCGGGCCGCCGTGTTCGGCGGCGCGCTCACTCCCACTCGATGGTGGCGGGCGGCTTGCTCGTGATGTCGTAGGTCACGCGGTTGATGCCGCGCACCTCGTTGGTGATCCGGCTGGCGATGGTGCCGAGCAGTTCGTGCGGCAGGTGGGCGAACCCCGCCGTCATGAAGTCCTCGGTCTGGACGGCGCGCAGGACGGCAACGCGCCCGTAGGTGCGGCAGTCGCCTTGCACGCCGACGCTGCGCACCGGGAGCAGGACGACGAAGGACTGCGACGTCTTCGCCATCCAGCCGCTCTTCTCGAGCTCTTCACGGGCGATCTTGTCGGCAGCGCGCAACAACGAGAGGCTTTCGGTGTCGAGGGCGCCAAGGCAGCGAACCGCGAGCCCTGGTCCAGGAAATGGATGGCGGTTCAGGATCGCGGCCGGAACCGCGAGGCGGCGGCCGAGCTCGCGCACTTCGTCCTTGAAGAGCTCGCGCAGCGGTTCGACGAGCTTCAAGCCGAGCTTCTCGGGCAGGCCGCCGACGTTGTGGTGCGTCTTGATCGTGTGCGACGGGCCGCCGTTGGGCGACACCGACTCGATCACGTCGGGATAGAGGGTGCCCTGGCCGAGGAACTTGGCGTCGCCGAGCTGCTTGGCCTGCGCCTCGAAGACTTCGATGAAGACGCGGCCGATGATCTTGCGCTTCTGCTCGGGATCGGCGACGCCGGCGAGCGCGCCGAGGAACGCGGCGCTGGCATCGACGGCTCGCAGGTCGATCTTGAAGTGGTCGCGGAAGGTGGCGACGACTTCCGCGGCCTCGCCGGCGCGCATCAGCCCGTTGTCGACGAAGATGCAGGTGAGCTGGTCGCCGATCGCTTCGTGCAGGAGGACCGCCGCTACCGACGAGTCGACGCCGCCCGACAAGCCGAGGATCACTCGCCCCTTGCCGACCTGCGCGCGGATCTTCTGCTTGGCCTCCTCGAGGAACGACTCCATCGCCCAGAGCTTCTCTGCGCCGCAGATCGCGTAGAGGAAGTTCGAGAGGAGGATGCGGCCCTCGGTCGTGTGGGTCACCTCGGAGTGGAACTGGACCGCCCAGATCCGGCGCGCCGCGTCCTCCATCGCCGCCAGCGGGCAGCTCTCCGACTTCGCGATTCGGCGGAAGCCGGGCGGCAGCTTCGCGACGCTGTCGCCGTGGCTCATCCAGACGCTCGTCGAGCGACTGATCCCGCGCAGCAGCACGCTCTCAGCGGCGCCATCCTCGCGCTCGATCGTCGCATGGCCGTATTCGCCGCCGCGCGCACCGCGCGCCACCGCATCGCGGCCCGCCAGCTTGTAGGCGAGCGCCTGCATGCCGTAGCAGACGCCAAGAATCGGGACGCCGCGCTGCAGCACCCAGTCCGGGAGCTGTGGCGCGCCGGCGTCGTAGACGCTGTTGGGGCCGCCCGACAGGATGATGCCGACCAGTCCGTCGGCGGCGGTCGGCGCGGCGCTGGCGTCGACCCAGCACGGCAGCGTCTCGGCGTAGACCCCCAGCTCGCGCACACGGCGCGTGATCAGGTGGGTGTACTGCGAACCGTAGTCAAGGATCAGGACACGCTGGCGAACCGCCACGGACTCTCCTTGCTGGACGGCGCCGCCGAAGCAGCGCCGAAGCGTTACTGCTCGGCGTCGGCGGCGAAGTAGTTCGGCGCCTCGCGCGTGATCTTGATGTCGTGCGCGTGGCTCTCGCGCAGGCCCGCCGTCGTGACCTGCACGAACCGCGCCTTCTGCTGGAGCTCGGCAAGCGTGCGCGCGCCGACGTAGCCCATGCCGCTCTTCACGCCGCCGCAAAGCTGGTAGACGAACTGCCAGAGCGGACCGCGCTGCGGCACCAGTCCCTCGACGCCTTCCGGCACCAGCTTGTCGCGTTGACGCACCTTGCCCTGCCCGTAGCGATCGGAGCCGTCCATCATCGCGCCGATCGATCCCATGCCGCGCACCTCCTTGTAGGTGCGTCCGCGGAAGAGGACCGTTTCGCCCGGCGACTCGTCGACGCCGGCGAAGAGCGCACCGAGCATCACGCACGACGCGCCGGCCGCCAGCGCCTTGACGATGTCGCCTGAATGGCGAATGCCGCCGTCGGCGATCACCGGCACGCCGGCGCGACGAGCTGCTTCGACGCAGAAGTCGATGGCCGAGAGCTGCGGAACGCCGACGCCTGCGACGACGCGCGTGGTGCAGATCGAGCCCGGCCCGATGCCGACCTTGAGCGCGTCGGCGCCCGCCTCGATCAGCGCCTCGGCCGCCTCGGTCGTGGCGATATTGCCCGCGACCACGTCGATCGCGGGGAAGCGATCCTTCAGCATGCGCACCGTCTTCATGACGTTGGCCGAATGGCCGTGCGCCGTGTCGACCACCAGCACGTCGACGTCCGCTTCGACGAGCGCGGCGCTGCGCTCCTCGTCGAACACGCCGACGGCGCCAGCGACCCGCAACCGTCCGCGCCCATCGCGGCACGCGTTGGGGTACTCGTCGAGGTGCTTGATGTCCTTCATCGTGATGAGACCTTGCAGGCGGTTCTCACCGTCGACGAGCAGCAGCTTCTCGACCTTGCGCTGATGGAGGATCTTCTTGGCCTGCTCGAGCGTCGTGCCGGGAGGCGCCGTGATCGGCGTCCTCGTCATGACGTCGCCGACCTTCGAGCCGGCCGCTTCCTGGAAGCGCAGGTCGCGCCGCGTGAGGATGCCGATCACCTTGCCGCCGTCGATCACCGGAATGCCGGAGATCGAGTGGGTCTCCATCAGTTCGCGCGCACGGCTCACGTCGGCGTCGGGCGGCAGCGTGATCGGATCGAGGATCACGCCGTTCGCGCTGCGCTTCACCTGATCGACCTGGCGCGCCTGCGCCTCGGCCGACAGGTTGCGGTGGATGACGCCGATGCCGCCCTGCCGCGCGAGCGCGATGGCGAGCTTGGCCTCGGTGACGGTGTCCATCGCCGAACTCGAGATCGGGACCTTGAGGTCGACGCGTCGTGAGAAACGCGTCGAAAGGTCGACCGCGGTCGGAAGGACTTCGCTCTGCCCGGGCAGCAGCAGCAGGTCGTCGTAGGTGAGCCCGGTCGTGACGATTCGGTTCGAGAGCGCCATGGAACAGGCATAACGGCGCGCGCACTGCTTTTCCATCCGCGCGGCGCTTCCCACCGGTCGTCCACGGATCGGGAGTGGCCGGCGGCGGCACGCTCGATAGCCTCCGCGCCGCGCGTCGATCCGGGCGCGCCCCCACCGGATGGAGCGATGAACCGCGCCGCACCCCGCTCGCCACTCGCCGCTTCCGCGCCGCCGGAAGCCGCGCCGCGACTGCCGCGACTGGCGGCGCTCTTCGTCGTGTCGACGCTTTGCCTGCAAGTGGTGGCGGGCTTCAAGCTGCTGGCGCCGCCGCGCCGCTTCGAGGCGCTCGCGCCGCTGCGTCTCGCGCCGACGCCGGCGCTGTGGCCGTTCCTCGACTACGACATGTACTCGAACCACTGGCACGAGGGACGCTCGATCGATCGTCCGCGCGTCGTCGGGATCGACGCCGCCGGCGCGCGCCACGAACTCGACGCCGAAGCGCTCGGCCTGCCGTTTCGCGCGTTCCGCGATGAGTGGATGAATCCGCTGCGCGGCGGCGACGCGACCTGCGCCGCGCGGATCGCCGCACGCTGGCACGAACGTGGCGGCGTTTCGCTGGAATCGATCGTGATGGAGAACGAGCCGGCGATCGTCACGCGCGACGGGATCCGCGCTGGCGCCATCCTCCGCGAGCGCACCATTCCAGTCGCTGCGGCCGAGGATGGGCGATGAGGCTCGCCGCCGCGTTCCATCGCCGCTTCTTCGCACCGGCACCGCGACAGGACCTCGCCGTCGTTCGGCTGCTGGTGGTCGGACTGCAACTGTTCGTGATGCTGTTCCCCTACGCGCTCTTCACCTACCCGGTGTGGGGACGGCTCGAACTGCTGGCCGCGCTGCCCGACTCGAAGTGGGAGCCGCTGCCGATCGTGCGTGCGCTGCTGCTCCCGTTCTTCGGCGGCGAGCGACCGCCGCTGATCGCGCTCGTCTGGCTGCAGCGCGTGGCGATCGTGGCGGGCGCCTTCGGACTCGTCGGGCTCGCCACGCGACCGGCGCTCTTCCTCTTCGCGCTCGGCAACCTGCTGATCTCGGGCTACGGCTACAGCTACGGCGAGCATCACCACATCGAAGCGCTGACCGTGGTGATGCTCTTCGCGCTGGCCTTCTCGCCGTCCGGCGACGCGCTCTCGATCGATGCGTGGCGCTCGCGACGGCGCGGCGTCGTCGTCGACCCGACCGCTGACCATCCGCTGGCGGGGTGGCCGCTCGAGCTCCTGCGCTGGATGTTCGCGCTCTGCTACCTGTCGGCGGCCGTCTGCAAGCTCGGCGCGAGCGGGCTGGAATGGTTGAACGGCTACACGCTGCAGGGCTACCTGCTGCAGGAGGGGATCTTCTGGGGCACCGCGTCGAGCGTCTGGATCGCCGACCACCACCGCCTCTGCGTGGCGCTTTCCTGGCTCTCGTTGCTGGTCGAAGGGCTCTTCCCGCTGGTCCTGTGGCGCCGACGCCTCGCGCTGCTGTTCGTGCCGGCGGCCGCTGCGATGCACCTTGGCATCTGGGTCACGATGCGCGCGCCGTTCTGGCTCTACCTGCCGCTCTATGCGGTCTTCGTGCCGTGGACGCGTCTCCTCTGCGCGCGGAAATAGCCGGGGCCCCGTCCGGCTCGCGCCGTCCAGGGCCCCGACTACAAGAAGGAGGAGAATGATCCATGGATCGGGTCGATCGACCGTCGCGCCGTAGCGTCAGGTCGCGTGCGTCAGGAGAAATCGCTTCTCCCGACGCGATGCCGCGTGCGGCGCTCCGTCACGGACGCGATTCGACGCGGCGCTGCTGACGAAACTTCTCGAAGTCGTCGAGTTCGTTCGGCGCGTGCGCGGTCGACTTCGACGACGCGGCCGCTCGCGGCCCCATCGGCTCGGCGATCGGCGCGGTCGAGACCACCGTCGTGGTCGGCGCGCCACCCGTCACGGTGTTGCCGCGATTCAGCATCGCCAACACGCTTTGCGGGCTGTTGGCCTTGGCGCAGGCATCGTCGGCGGTGATGAGCCCCGACATGACCAGCTTCACCAGGTGCGTCTCGAGCGTCTGCATGCCGAACTGGGTGCCGGTCTGCAGCACGTTCGACAACTGCTGCGTCTTGCCCTCGCGGATCAGGCTGCGCACGGCGTCGGTGCCGATCATGATCTCCTGAGCGCAGCAGCGGCCGCCCCCCTGCTTGGGCAGCAGAGTCTGCGAGATGACGCCCTGGATCACGACCGAGAGCTGCATGCGGATCTGCTGCTGCGCGTCGTGCGGGAAGACGTCGATGATGCGGTCGATCGTCTGGATCGCGCTGGTCGTGTGGAGCGTCCCGAAGACCAGGTGGCCCGTCTCGGCCGCCGTGATCGCCAGGGCGATCGTCTCGAGGTCGCGCATCTCGCCGACCAGGATCACGTCGGGATCCTCACGCAGCGCGCTGCGCAGCGCGTTGCTGAACGACTTCGAATCGACCCCCATCTCGCGCTGGTTGATGAAGCAGCGCTTGTCTTCGTGGACGAACTCGATCGGATCCTCGAGCGTCAGGATGTGGCCGTGCTCGGTGCGGTTGATGTGGTCGATCATCGCGGCGAGCGTCGTCGACTTGCCGGACCCGGTCGGCCCGGTCACCAGCACGAGCCCGCGCGGCTTGGAGCAGAGCTCGCGCACCACGTTCGGGAAGCCCATGGAGTCGAGCGGTGGAATGTCGAACGGGATCTTGCGCAGCACCGCACCGCAGGCGCCGCGCTGATGGAAGAGGTTCACGCGGAAGCGCGACAGCCCCTCGACGGCGTAGCTGAAGTCGATCTCGAGGTTCTTCTCGTAGGTCTCGCGCTGACCGTCGGTAGCGAGCAGTTCCTCGCAGTAGTCGCGCACCGACTGCGGCGTCAGCGGCGGCATCCCGTCGATGGGGATCAGCTCGCCGTGGATGCGCAACCCCGGCGGGCTGCCGACCTTCAAGTGGAGGTCGGACGCCTCCTTCTTCACCATCAGCTCGAGCAGCGTTCGGATCAGCATCAGGGGCAGGCTCCACGCGACGATCCCTTCGTCGACGAGGAACGTCATCGGTCGCCCGAGCGACAATGCGCAACGGAAAGGTGTTCCAATGGCGGCGCTTGGCGAACGTGAAACCGGGCCGCCGCCGCCACGGGCTCTCCCATGAAGCGGTAGCCTTCGAGGCGACGGTCCCGGAGATCGATCGGATGAAATGGCCCCTTTGCCGCGGATCTGCCGTCCTGCTCGTCCTGCTCGTGCTGCTCGCGGTCTCAGGCTGCGTCAGCTCGCCGGCAGCCGCTCCCGACGGTCCGGAACGACCGCTCCTGCTCCGCGATGTGACGGTCGTCGATGTCGAGCAAGGGACGTTGCTGCCGCGCCGCGACGTGACGATCCGGGCCGGTCAGATCGCGGCGATCGTCGCGACGGGCGGCGCCACCGCAGCGCGCGACACCCTCGTCGTCGAGGGCGCGGGCGGATTCCTGATCCCGGGACTTTGGGACTTTCACGCGCACGCGCTGAAGGGCGACCGCTTCGAGCGAACGCGCCGCCTCCTCCTCGGCAACGGCATCACCGGCTTTCGCGATCC
This sequence comes from Planctomycetota bacterium, assembly GCA_031409275.1. Taxonomy (GTDB): domain Bacteria; phylum Planctomycetota; class B15-G4; order B15-G4; family SIAN01; genus SIAN01. The sequence continues at coordinate 24,141 of JANNXA010000020.1, read as the reverse complement.
GAACACGACGCGCCCGTTCGAGGAGATTCGTGCGCTGCGCGCGGAGATCGCGGCCGGCCGGATCCTCGCCCCTCGCTTCGTCACCAGCGGCCCGCTGATCGACGGTCCGCACCCCATCTTCAAGGAGTTCTGGTCGGTCGCGACGCCCGAGGAGGCGCGCGCCGCGGTGGTCCGCCTCAACGAAGGCGGCATGGACTTCGTCAAGGTCTACACCCGACTGCCGCGCGACTGCTTCTTCGCCATCCTCGACGAGGCAAAGAGGCGCGGCCTTCCGGTCGGCGGCCATGTTCCGCTCGAGTTGACCGCAGCCGAAGCATCCGACGCCGGGATGCGCTTCATCGAGCACTCGTTCCGCCACCGGATGGACGGTTGCACTGCCGAGGCGGAGATCCGCGGCAAGCTGCGCGAACAGGTCGAGGCCGAAGTGGAACACGACCTCGCTCGGCACTACCGACTCGAACAGGAGACGTTCCGGCTCGGCATCGAGACCTACGACCCGGCTGTCGCCGAGGAGCTCGGGCGACGCTTCGCGCGCAACGGCACCTGGTTCACGCCGACGCTGGTCGAGGGGCTCGCGCGCTACCGAGACGAAGTGATCGCCGACGACGACTCGGCGCTCGCGAAGCTCTTCGAGGATCCGCGCCTCGCGTCGGTACCGCCCGCCGAGGTGCGCAAGTGGCTGCAGTCGATGGCGCAGGACCGCGGCTGGTTCTTCGGGCGCCTCGACCTCGGCGGCGAGGATGAAGCAACCATCCGCGCGGACTGGAAGCAGGAGCGCGAGAACCGGATCCGAATGGTCGGCGACCTCCACCGCGGCGGCGCCCAGATCCTCGCCGGCACCGATGCCGCCTACAGCTTTCCGCTCGTCTACTTCGGCTACAGCCTGCACGAGGAGTTCGAACTCCTCGCGAAGGCCGGCCTGACGCCGCTCGAAGTGCTGCAGTCGACGACCGTGCTGCCGGCCATCGCGCTCGGGCTCGAGGCGGAGCTCGGCACCGTTGCCGCCGGCAAGGCCGCCGACCTCGTCCTGCTCGACGCCGACCCGCTCGCCGACGTTCGCAACCTCGCGAAGATCCGGGCGGTCGTCCGCGGTGGGCACTACCTCGACCGCGCCGCCCTCGACCAACTGCTGCGCGAGGCCGCCGACGACGCGCGGCGTTGAACGTCCAACGCCCCAACCTCACCGGCGCCGGGCGGCGCGGCGGCTGCGCTTCGGCGGCGACGAGGAGCAACCGTTGCGATCTCTTTCAGGGCGCCGCGATTGGCGCTCGGAGGACGCCGGTTCGATCGCCCGTACCATCCCCCTCGTGGTCGGCACGGCGCGCGGCCCGAATCGGTACGATCCGGAAACGGGGCCGGTCGTGGAGGAGGTTCGCGCGCAACTCGAGAACTCTGGAGGGTCGGATGCACGCGCTCATGAACCGTTCATGGACGTCGCGCACGGCGCTGGTGGCAGCGGGCCTCTTCTTCCAGGACCCGCCGCAATCCGCGCCGACGGAGGCGTTGAAGCCGACGACGGTCGACGGCAAGGAGACGGAGGCGTTGCGTGGCGCTGTCGGCGGCTTCGTCATCACGGCGGAACCGCTCGGAGGCCTGGTCCAACGCGACCTCGCGAGCGGGTCAACGACGACGATTCGCGAAGCGAAGGCAGGCCAGCCGATCGTCCACGAGCTGAGTGGGCCCGATCGCGACGGGCGATTGCTCGTCGTGTTGAGCGAGTCGCCGGCAGCGACGCTGGCGCTGCTGCCCATGAAAGAAGGGCCGGCACATCCGATCGCGCAAGGCCGGGACGGCGCCGGATTCAAGTTCACCTTCGCCGGCCCCGCTCTGTCGCCGTCCGGCAGCCACGCGCTGGTCGTCCGTGATCCGCGCTCGCTGTACATGGCGGTGGAGCCGAAGACGATTTTCCATGAGGGGCGGGTCGAGGTCTGGGACGTCGCGTCCAGCAAAGCACTCGCGTTCACGATGAGCGGCCTCGCAGGCAGTGTGTCGTGGTTCCCCGACGGCGCGAGCTTCTGCATCAGTGCGCTGATCAGCCCGGCCGAGCTCCCGAAGGACGCCATCAAGACCTACAACACGAAGGCGCTCGGCAAGGAAGGAAGCGTCATCGCGCTCGCCGACGGTCGCGTCCCAGCTCTCTTCCGAGTCGATGTCGCATCGGGGACGAAAGAGCTGCTCCAGGTCGGTCGGCGCTGCATCGTTTCGAGCGACGGTCGGTCGATCCTGGTGCAAGGTGTCGGCACCGAATGGATGAAGCGCGATGTCGCGAGCGGCGAGATCGCGGGCATCCGCTGGCCTGGCGCATTCCACGGTGCCGACCACCCCTCGCGCCGACTCGCGACCTACCCCGGCGGTCCGATCGCGTTCCTCGACAGCGACCTCGTCGTCTACTGGGGGCTCCCGACCACCGGCGCCGCCATCGGCGTAACTCAGGGCAACAGTCCGCTCGTCGGCGACAAGCCGATGCTCACGATCAAGGCCGCGCGCCTGTCGACCGGCGAGTTCATCACGCTCGTACCGTCGATCGACCCGCGCCGGAACATCACGTTCGGCACCACCGCCGCCAAGTAGCACCCCCCCGCCGCTCTCGTCCTCGATCGAAGCGGCGGGTTCTCGCGCCGGCCAGATGGGGCAAGGACGCGAGGATGAGTGGCTCTCGCGACGGCCGCGGACAGCCCGGCGAAGGAACCAACGCGGGGTCGCCTGAGACCCCGTCGCGCAACGAGGGCGGCGCGGCGCCGGTGGGTCAGCTGCGAGGAGGAGCGCCCGACACTGTGTCCGCAAGGACACCGCGATGGGCGCGCCGACAACGCAGACGAGCCCTCGCCGCAAGCCGCCCCGCGGCGCAGCGCCGGGGGTTCGGCTGCTAGGAGGAGTTCCCGAAGCTGTGTCCGCAGGACTCTGCGATGGGTACTCCGACAACGCAGACGAGCCCTCGCCGCAAGCCGCCCCGCGGCGCAGCGCCGAGGCTGCAGCTGCTAGGAGGCGTGTCCCGAAGACAGCGTTGGAGCTGACGAGCGCTTCGCGCTCGCAGCTCAACGCTCGCGCCGGGCAGACCGCGCGGTGCGCGGCTGCCCTCTCGGGCCTTGCAGTTGGCGAACGGCTGCGGCCCGGATGGGCCGCAGCGTTCGCAGCTGAAGGCCAACACCGAGCGGGCGAACGGTGGCGGCTTCTCGCGCCGGCCAGATGGGCGCAGGACGCGAGGTTGAGTGGCTCTCGCGGAGGCCGCGGACGGCTCGGCGAAGCAACCAACGCGGGGTCGCCCGAGACCCCGTCGCGCGACGAGGGCGGCGCAGCGCCGGTGGGTCAGCTGCGAGGAGGCTCGCCCGACACTGTGTCCGCAGGCCACTGCGAGGGCGCTCCGACGTCTCGCGTACCCGCGAGCGTCTGTAGCCGATGACCCGCCGCCTCAAGCCGCCCCGCGGCGCAGCGCCGAGGCTGCAGCTGCTAGGAGGCGTGTCCCGAAGCTGTGTCCGCAAGGACACAGCGATGGGCGCGCCGACAACGCAGATGCAGCCTCGCCGCAAGCCGCCGCAAGCCGCCGATCACATGGCGGGCTTGATGCCCAGCTCCCCGAACTTCTTGTCCTCGAAGTTCTTGCGGAACATGTCGCGCAGCTTCGTCGCCGCGACGTCGTAGGCCGCCTTGTCCTTCCAGGTGTTCTTCGGGTTGAGCACCTCGGCCGGCACGCCTGGGCAGCTCTTCGGGACCTTCACCTTGAAGATCGGGTGGACCTCGCACTCGACGCCGTCGAGCTTGCCCTCGAGCGCCGCGTTCAGCAGCGCGCGCGTGTGGCCGATCGACATGCGCTTGCCGACGCCGTACGGGCCGCCGCTCCAGCCGGTGTTGAGCAGGATGCAGCGCGCCTTGTGCTTCTGCATCTTGCCGGCCAGCAACTTGGCGTAGACCGGCGGCTTCTGCGCCATGAAGGGCGCGCCGAAGCAGGCGGAGAACGCGGCCTTGGGCTCGGTGATGCCGACCTCGGTGCCGGCGAGCTTCGCGGTGAAGCCCGACACGAAGTGGTACATCGCCTGATCAGGATCGAGGATCGACACGGGCGGCAGCACGCCGAAGGCGTCCGCGGTCAGCATCACGATCGTCTCGGGATGGGGCCCCTGCGCGTTGGGCATCACGTTGGGATTGGCGCTCAGCGGATAGCTGAAGCGGGTGTTCTCGGTGATCGACTTGTCGGTCAGGTCGAGTTCCTGCGGGTCGCACTCCTCCATCCGCTTGCCCTTCGCGGGCGGCACGTTCTCGATGATGGTGCCGGGCTTGCTGAGCGCGGCGGCGATGACCGGCTCGGCCTCCTTGTTGAGGTCGATCAGCTTCGCGTAGCAGCCGTCCTCGAGGTTGCACAGCCCGTTGTCGCTCCAGATCGTCTCGTCGTCGCCGATCAGGCGGCGGTTCGGATCGGCCGAGAGCGTGGTCTTGCCGGTGCCGGAGAGGCCGAAGAGGATCGCGGCGTCGCCCTTCATGCCGACGTTGGCCGAGCAGTGCATCGACAGGCGCCCCTGCAGCGGCAGCAGGTAGTTGCCGACGGTGAAGATCGTCTTCTTCACCACGCCGCAGTAGTCGGCGCGACCCGCCACGAGGCAGATGCGGTTCTTGACGTCGATGATGATCGCCGCTTCGGAGCGACTGCCATCGCGCGCCGGCTCGCAAACGAACGACGGCGCGTTCAGCATGGTCCAGCGCCGGGCCGCGACGTCGGCCACGCCGACGAGGTCCTTCGGGAACATGTTGTGGGCGAACATCGCGTGCGTGGCGTACTCGCCGACGAAGCGATAGGGCAGCGCGAAGCCGGCGTCGGCTCCGACGAAGACGTCCTTCACGTAGAGCGACGCCTTCTTGGCGTTCAGGTGCTCGACGACGCGCTTCAGGAGCCCCTGGTACTTGGCGGGGTCGTAGGGCTGGACGTCGTCCTTCCACCAGATGACGTCCGCGACTTCCGGCCACTTGACCGCGTAGGTGTCCTTGACGCGCCGGCCCGTGCAGTCGGGATCGGTGTAGTAGACCAGCGGGCCCTTGGTGCCGAGCTTGGTCGGGTAGGCCTTCTGCGCGTTGCTCGGACCGTCCTTCTTCACGCGACCGCGGTCGTTGGCGATCGCCTCGTGGAACAGCTGCTCCTTGGAGAGCCCGTACTTGTAGGTGACCGTCTTCAGGCCCAGCAACGTCTCGAGCTCGGCCTTGAAATCAGGAGTCGGCGGGGTGGTCGGCGTCATGGTCCTGGATCGTGGGTGGAGCCGCCGCCCGTACGGCACTGCCGTTCGAAGGGGCGACGGAAGCGCGGGAGGATAGCGCGGGAGGGGTGAGCTGCCGAAGGGGGCGGCGGGCGCTGGGGAAATCAGCGCACCACCTGCTTCGGGATCAGCTCGATCTGGTCGCGCTCGTCGGTGATGGTCGTCGCGAAGAGCGAGGAGATCTCCTCGCCGGGCGGCCCCTTGAAAACGGCCCGCGCCAGGCGCACGGTCACGCGATGGTCGTTCAGCGCGGTCGCTTCGGCCTTCATTGCGATGAACATCGAGCGCAGCCAGTTGCTCGACTCGAGTCCGTAGATCGGACGGTTGCCTTCGGTGCGCTCGTCGTAGTCCATCCACACCATCGGGCGGCGCCAGAGGAACGCGTCGTTGGCCGCGACGCCGAAGGGGCGCATCAGCGCCGGGATCGAGCGGAACGTGCGGTCGAACATCGTCTGGAACATTTCAGGAATGCCGGGCACGTAGAAGTTGCCTGGCGCACGGCCCGCCTCTTCGTTGCCGACGCCGATCTCGAAGAAGTTCGCCACGCTCGGTTCCACGGTCAGCGCGCGCGCCTTCGCCGGCTGCCCATCCGGGGCCACGCACTCTTCGACCCACTCGAGCGATTCGACGGTCCAGCCGTTCTTCAGCTTGGAGAGCATGCTGCGAAAGACCGCTTCGGTGCCGATCGGCCCGCTCGCGATGCGGAACGCGAGGTCGCCGCCCGCGTTCACCATCCCGACCTGCACCTTGCCGGCGCCGAAGTCGGAAGTGCCGCTGGTCTGCCCCCACCCCCACGTCTGCTCGAACGACCAGATCTCGTGCAGCGGCCAGGTCTCCTCGAGCGTGACGGTCTCGCGTGGCGCAAACTCGATCGGCAGCTCGAGCGTGAAGCTCTTCGAGAGGCGCAGCGCCGGATCGCCGCCGGTGACGCGCAGGCGCGGCCGCGCGGCGAGCAGCGCGCCATTGAGATTGACGCCGAGCTCGTTGAACCTCAGCAGCTCACCGGCCGCGATGGTCGAGCCCGCCTCGAAGCCGTCGACATAGGAATCGAGCGACATCGTGCACTCGGTGCCCGGCACCTGCTCGACGGTGAAGGCGATGATGTAGTTGGCGCGGTCGTAGACGCGGCCGTCGGCGCGGAGCGCGGGCCCCTGCAGCGGGCTCGGCGCGTGCAGCAGCGTCAGCTTCGGTTCGAAGCGGGCGAAGGCGTCGACCACCTCGTAGGCGCTGTCGAGCGGCACCGGGATCTTCTCGGTGCGGATCGACAGGCCGCCGCCGAGCGTCTCGACCCCGGTCGGGAAGCGGCCGACGATGCGCGTGTCGCTGCGGGTGACGAGTTCGAGGTCGAGATCGCCGAGGCGCACGCCGGTGGCCTTCTCGAGGCCGCTGCCTTTGATCTCGAACGTGCCTCCGAGCGCGCCGCGCTGGCGCGGACGGAACTCATCGACGCGGATGCCGGTGACCTTCTCGAGCTCGATCGAGCGAGGAAGGTCGCGCCCCTTCGACGCCGGAAGCCTGGTGGCGAGTTCGTTCCGCGCAGGAGCCGCCGCCCCGACGATCTTCTCGCTCCCCCCGATGGCGCGGCCGCCCGGCTTGCTCGCGACCTTCGGCGTCGCGATCGAGTGCGTGACCGGAAGGTCGACCCGCAGCTTGAGTGCGACCTGCTGGAAGAGCTTTGCCGGACTGGTGCTGCGGCGCAGCTCGAGCTGCACCGCACCCGCCGCCGCATTCGCGGGCGCGGTGAGCTTGAGCGAGAGCAGCGAACTGCTCGCCAGCGCCTTGGTGAACTTCCAGCCGGCCTCGACCGCGCCGCCGCGCGTGACGCGGAACTCCTCGACCTCGTCGAGCTTCGCGCCTTCGAACGAGCAGGCGACCTGCTTGCCCGGCCGCACCGCCAAGGCGTTTGGCGTCACGGCTTCGATCGCGAAGGCCGCGCCACTCGGCAGCTCGATCTTGCGCGGCAGCTCGGTCGGAGGCTTGACGATCGGCGGCTTCGGCGGGACCTGCGCCAAGGCGCGATCGGAGGCGAGCACGGCGACGGCAATCGCAAGACAACGCAGCATGAGCGACACTCCTCGGAATCGCGATCGGGCGATCTGCCCGCGCACGAATCGATCCGCCGGAACGGCGGCGACGAGAGCTCACGCTCGCGGCGACGGCGCCGCTACTGCCAGAGCGTGCGGTTGCCAGAGGCGTCGTGGAGCACCAGCGTTCCGTCGACGAGGCGGTAGGTCCACGCCGTGACCACGCCGGCATCGCCCAGCAGGACGAGCGCTCCATCGGCGGCGCACCACTGCCCCGCCTCGTCGTCGCCATTGCTGTCGAAACTCGATCCGGCGTCGCCGCCTGCGGCCTGGCTCGAGCGCGAGTAGCGGCCGTCGCCGCCGAGCACGAGACGCGACTCCGTGGCGATGCTGAAGCCGCTGCTGACGTAGGACTCCCCGCGCGTCCACGTCGAGACGAGCGAGGTGTCGCGCTGCGCGGCGCCGAGTCGCAGCGTCTGGAACAGCGCCCCCATCGCCTCGACATCGGCGGCGACGCGATCGCGTTGGCCCACCACCAGGAGCCCGATCGCCAGACCGTCGTGCAGCGTCGCGTAGAGGTCGACCCGGCCGGGGATCCCGCTCTCGGCCGTTTCGTAGCGCAGTACCAGCCCGGCGCGATCGGCGAGCTTCACCGTCTCGCCGGCGCCGAGGCGACGCGCACTCGCCGCCATCGACGCCACTTCGCGGTCCGCGGTGGCAACCAATGCTTCCTGATCGATCGACGCGATTCCCGCGGCGGGCAGGTAGACGAACGACGCCACTTCGATCAGCTCTCCCGCCGCGTTGCGCACGCCGGGTGGCAGGAACGCCGACGAACCCGCCGTCGCCATCGTCTCCCAATCCTCCGGCACGGCGAGCGTCGCGCCAAGCGGATGGTGCCATGCGCGCGTCCCTGCCGCGGCGGCTTCGCGATCCGACGATTCGCCGCTGCCGCCGCTGCCGTCGCTGCCACCGCTGCAACCGAGCAGGAGGGCGCAGGCGGTGGCGAGCCAGGCGCGGCGGTCCGGCATGGCTCGTTTGCGTTCGTGGTGATGGAGGTTCATGAGTCGGACTCTCTCCTGATCGACGCGGGGATGCGTCGGCCACCTACGCCGAATCGCTGCAGCCCGCGGCTCACGCAAGAAGTTGAGCCGCGCGAAGGCCCGTTCCGGCGAAACGGGTCGACCTCTAGATTCCGGTAGCGTCCCCGCTCCGCTTCTACTCTCGCAGGAGAAGTCTCATGCCATCCGCGTCGAACCTCTTGCTCACGTTCCTCTCCCTGTTCGGTGGCGATGGCCTGGCGCAGGGCGATCCCAAAGCACCGCCGGTCGCACCACCGCCCGCCACCGCCGGCACGGCGCAAGCGACCGCCGTCCGACGGAACACCGGCGCCAACTCGTTCGTGCTCGAACTCGACGGCCAGCAACAATCGCTGCACCGCTTCAACGGGACCGCTCAGCGACTCGAGTCGCAAAGCGGGGACGGATCGGCAGTCCGCCGTTCCGCTCTGCCGGCGCTGCGTTGCGAGGACTTCACGGTCGACGCCCCCCTGCAACTCGAACCGGCATTGGCGAAGTGGCTTGGCGAAGCGCTTTCGGGCACGGCGAAGCTCAAGGATGGTTCGATCCAGGCGATCGACGTCGGCGGCAAATCGACGATCATCCATCGCCTTCGGGAGATGGCGATCCGGTCGATCACGCTGCCGAAACTCGATGGCGCGTCGAAGGAGGCTCTCGACCTGAGGATCGTCCTGGGCGCGACGTCGCTGAAGTGGGAAGAGGGGGGCGAGGCGCAGACCGCGAAGGTCGGCGCGAAGTCGAAGAGCGCGATGGCGTCCAACTTCCGCCTCAAGATCGACGGCATCAACTGCGATCGGGTCCGCTCGATCGGCGCGATCGAAGCTCAGTTTCAAATCGCCGCTCCTTCGATCACCGGCAAGGAGCGCGAGCGGTCGGGATCACCCACGGTTCGCATCACGCCGTTCCAGGTGGAATTCGCGGAAACGAGCCCCAAGGAACTGGTCGCCTGGTTCGACGACACCGTCGCCAAGGGACCGGCCGCCGCACGCACCGTGAAGATCGAACTGCTCGACGCGACGATGAAGAACGTGATCGCGACATTGTCGCTCGACGGTGCCACGCCGTCCCGCCTTGCGTCCATTGGAAGCAGCGACCGGGAGTCCACTGCAGGCTTCGTCCTGGAACTCGGCGCCACTTCGCTGAAGCTCGACTTCCCGACGAAGTAGGCCGTCGCGCCCGATTCGCGCGGGCGGGGCGCTACCTCAGCGTCCCGCCCGAATCCTGCGCGAGTCCGGCCAGCAGTTCGCGGTCGCCACCTTGCGAGATGGCGTGGATCACCACGCCCTTCAATCGATTGCGGCGCGCGATGTCGCGGCGCAGCGCCAGCGGATCGCGGATGGTGCCCGACGACGGCGCACCATCGGAGAGCAAGTAGACCGTATCCACTTCCGGGTCGTCGAGCGCCGCGACGAGCGCGCCGTGCAGGTTCGTGCCGCCGCCCGGTGCCTGCGCTTCGAGGAAACGCCTGGCGCGCGCCCGTGTCGGGGCGTCCAGCATCTGCGCGTGCGCCGCGAACTGGCGCAGATGGCTGTCGAAGAAGAGCAGGTTCAACCGCGCCGTGGACGGGAGCGCGTCGATCAGCGCCGCCGCTTCGGCGCACGCGCGTTCGAGCTTGCCATCGGCGCCCATGCTCCCCGACGCGTCGATCAACAGCATCACGCGGTCGGAGCGGACCGGCACTGCGAAGAAGTCGCCGCCGGTGCCGCTTCGCGCCTGCCGTTCGAGGCGAGCCTCGAGCTCGTCGACCTCGCCACGCGATGGCGGCACGAAGTCGGGATGATCGGCGAGCCAGCGCCGCCAGTCGCCGGCCGTGTCGCGCAATGGCGCCCCAGTCAACCGTCGCAGCGCACGCGCCGCATCCCGCAGCAGCAGCGACCGCTCGCGCTCTTGCTCCATGCGCGCCAACAGCAATGGCGCCGCACGCGGCAGCTGCAATGCTCCCGCCGCTTCGATCGCCGCTTTGCGCACCGGCCACTCGACGTCTTCGAGCCGCTCGGCGACGAGGTCGAGCGCGAAGTCGCGCGCACGATCGGGCAGTTCGACCTGGCACGCCTCCATCGCGGCGAAGCGCCGTTCGTCACGCTGCGAGCGCGCCAGGGTTCGCAGCGCGTTGCGCGCGAGCGGACTGATCGGATCGAGCGCGAGCCAGATGCCGCAAGCGACGCCGATGCGCGCCTCCTCGCCCGACTCGACCCGACGCTGCGCCGCACTGATCAGCGCCACGCGCTCGACCGCGGCCATCGCGACGCCGCACGCGAGCCGCGCCGCGACGCGCAGCGACGGCAACGAACTCGTCTCGGTCAGCGCCGCGGCCAGCAGGCGAGCGCGTTGCTCGACGGGCAGTGTCTCCACCAGCCGCAGCGCGTGGCGGGCGAGAGTTCCGTCGTATTGCACGGCCGCCGCGAAGAGCCGCTCGGCGTCGTCGTCGCCCGCGCGCCGCCGGATCAGCAGCAGCGCCTGGTGCTTCAGCGCTTCGCCGCCGCCTGCGATCAGCAGTTCGACCGCGCGCTCGACCGCTTCCGGAAAGGCCTCCGGATCGGCGCGCCGCAGCAGCTGCGCCACCAGCGCTTCGCAGCGATCGTGCAACAGCGGCGCGAACACCACCGGCCGCACCCCTTCCGCCAGCAGCTCATCGAGCGCCGCCAACCGCTCCGCGTCCGGAAGCGACGGCGCGAAGACGCAGGCGACACGATCGTCAGCGGCGACCGCGGCGACGACGCCACGCAACGTGGCGGCGGCCACCACCGCCATGAAGACCAGAGCGCGCGCCACTGCGGCCGCTCCCGACCGACTCGTCGAGACCATCGCGTGCCCTCCCGCTCCACCATCGGCAGCGCGCGGACGACACGAGTAGTCGCAAAGTCGCGAGAGGTTGCAATCGCCGGCCGGCAGGAACCCGGGTCACGCGCCCTTCGGCGGCTCGATCACGACCAGCGCGGCGCCGCTGTCGACGGCGGTGCCCGCGGTCGCCTTCACTTCGCGAACGATGCCGGCGTGCTCGGCGCGCAGCTCGTTCTCCATCTTCATCGCTTCGAGGATGACGAGCGGCTGACCGGCCACGACCGCGTCGCCCGCCTTCACCAGCACCGCGCGCAGGATGCCGGGCATCATCGCGCGCACGGTGATCGGCCCCTTGGGGGCGCTCGCGGCGGCGAGGTGGGCGGCACGCTCGCGCTCGTCCTCGACGGCGACTTCGAAGCGCGTGCCGTCGACCGTGACCTGCATGCCGCGCGCGTCTTCCGTCATCAGCACGTCGTGGACGCGACCGTCGAGCCGCAGCGCGCCGTGGCGCAGGCCATCGATCGACCGCAGCTCGAGCCGGTGATCGGTGCGAGTCGTGCCAGCGTCGCCTGGAGCCGCCCCCCGCCGATGGAGTTGCGCCGGGGTGACGCCCTCCTTCGTGGCGTCGAGCTCGACCTCGATCGTTTCACCGTGCAGGGTGACGAAGTACTTCACGACTGGTTCCTCGACAGCTGACGGCGTCGGCCATCGAGCAGCCACGCGCTTGGAAGTTCGCCGACGCCGACCTGAAGCGCACGCTCCTCGGCGCCGCGCTTCAACGACTCGCGATGGAGCAGCGCGGCGATCAGCGCGGCGCGCTCGAGCGATTCGCGCGACGGCTGGCCGAGGAAGGCGTCGAGACGCGCTTCGATCGACTTGGTGTGGTAGTTCCCCGAGCGGAACTCGGCCGAGTCGACGATGCGCTCCAGGAACGCCGCGTTGTGGGCGACGCCCGCGAGGCGCACCTCGTGCAGCGCGCGACGCAGCCGTTCGATCGCCTGCTCGCGCGTGGCGGCATGGACGATCAGCTTCGCCAGCATCGAGTCGTAGTGGACCCCCACTTCGAGCCCGTCGTAGAGCGCCGAATCGAGCCGCACGCCTGGACCGCCCGGCAGATCGAGACTGGTGATGGTGCCGGTGGCCGGCACGAAGCCGCGCTCCGGCTCTTCGGCGCACAGCCGCGCTTCGATCGCGTGGCCGCGCCACGTGACGTCGGCTTGCGTGAACGGCAGCGGTTCGCCGGCCGCGATCGCGAGTTGCAGATGGACGAGGTCGAGCCCGGTCACCATCTCGGTGACGGGATGCTCGACCTGGAGACGCGTGTTCATCTCCAGGAAGTAGAAGTCGCGGGTCGCGCCGCTGCTCCCGGCCGGCGCGTCGGGGACGAGGCACTCGATGGTGCCGGCGTTGCGATAGCCCACCGCGCGCGCCGCATCGCAGGCCGCCTGGCCCATGCGCGCGCGCAGCTCGGGCGTCATCAGCGGCGAGGGCGACTCCTCGACGACCTTCTGGTGGCGCCGCTGCATCGAGCACTCGCGCTCGCCGAGATGGACCACGTGGCCGTGGGCGTCGGCGAGCACCTGGATCTCGATGTGGTGGCTCTGCGCGAGGAACTTCTCGAGGTAGACCGCGCTGCTCTTGAAGGAGTTCTCCGCCTCGCTGCGCGCGCGCTCGAACGACGAGATCAGCTCCGACTCGGCATGGACGATGCGGATCCCCTTGCCGCCGCCGCCGCCAGCCGCCTTCAGCATCACCGGGTAGCCGACCTCGCGCGCGATGCGCAGCAGCGAGGCGTGGTCCTCGATCGGATCGACGACGCCCGGCACCACCGGAACGCCAGCGGCCTGCATCCGCTTGCGCGCCGCGGTCTTCTCCCCCATGGCGCGGATCGCCGCCGCTGGCGGCCCGATCCAGACGAGTCCCGCCTCTTCGACGCTCTGCGCGAACGCCGCGTTCTCCGACAGGAAGCCGTAGCCGGGGTGGATCGCGTCGGCGCCGGACGCCTTCGCGGCGGCCAACACGAGCGTTCCGTCGAGGTAGCTCTCGCGCGGCGGTGGCGGCCCGAGCCGCACGGCGAAGTCGGCCATGCGCACGTGCAGCGCGGCGCGATCGGCGTCGGAATAGACCGCCACGCTCTCGAGCCCACGCTCGCGGCACGCCCGCATGACGCGCAACGCGATCTCGCCGCGATTGGCCACCAGCACGCGTCGGAACGGTCGCGCGGCCCCCTTGCTGGCGGCGCTCACAGCGGCAGGTTCCCGTGCTTGCGCGGCGGGTTGTCGTCGCGCTTGGTCTGCAGCAGGGCGAGCGCCTTCACCAGCCGGCCGCGCGTGCCGCGTGGCTCGATCACGTCGTCGATGAAGCCGCGCCGCGCCGCCTCGTAGGGGTTGGCGAATCGCTCGAGGTACTCGGCGGTGAGCTTCTCCTTCTCCGCCTTCGGATCGGCCGCCGTCTGGATCTGCTTGTTGAAGATGATCTCGACGGCGCCCGCCGCGCCCATCACCGCGCACTCGGCGGTCGGCCAGGCGAGGTTCAGGTCGCCGCGCACGTGCTTGCTGTTCATCACGTCGTAGGCGCCGCCGTAGGCCTTGCGCGTGATGACCGTGATCTTCGGCACCGTCGCTTCGCAGAAGGCGTAAAGCAGCTTGGCGCCGTGCTTGATGATCCCGCCGTGCTCCTGCGCGACGCCCGGCAGGAAGCCGGGCACGTCCTCGAAGACGACCAGCGGGATGTTGAAGCAGTCGCAGAAGCGCACGAAGCGGGCGCCCTTCAGCGACGCATCGATGTCGAGCACGCCCGCGAGGTGGGCCGGCTGGTTGGCGACGATGCCGATCGAGCGGCCATCGAGGCGCGCGAAGCCCACGATCAGGTTCTTCGCGTACTTGTCGTGCACTTCGAGGAAGTCGCCGCCGTCGACGATGGCGCGGATCGCCTGGTGCATGTCGTAGGGCTTGTTCGGGTTCTCCGGCACCAAGGTGTCGAGCTCGGGCGACTCGCGGCCCGGCTCATCACCGCACTTGCGCCGCGGCGACTCCTCGCGGTTGTTCTGCGGCAGGAACGAGAAGAGGCGGCGCAGCAGCGCCAGCACCTCGGCATCGGTGGGCGCGGTGAAGTGGGCGACGCCCGACTTGCTGGCGTGGACGCTCGCGCCACCGAGATCCTCGCTGGTCACCTGCTCGTGCGTGACGGTCTTCACGACGTTGGGGCCGGTCACGAACATGTAGCTCGTACCCTCGACCATCGCGACGAAGTCGGTGATCGCGGGCGAGTAGACCGCGCCGCCCGCGCACGGCCCCATGATCGCGCTGATCTGCGGCACGACGCCGCTGGCCAGCGTGTTGCGCAGGAAGATGTCGGCATAGCCGCCGAGCGCCTCGACCCCTTCCTGGATGCGCGCGCCGCCGCTGTCGTTCAGTCCGATGACCGGCACGCCGACCTTGAGCGCCTGGTCCATCACCTTGCAGATCTTCTGCGCGTGCGCGGCGCCGAGCGACCCGCCCCACACCGTGAAGTCCTGGCTGAAGACGAAAAGGGGCCGCCCGTCGATGGTGCCATGCCCGGTGACGACGCCGTCGCCCGGCACCTTCTTCGAGCCCATGCCGAAGTTGTCGCAGTGGTGCTCGACGTAGCGGTCGAGCTCGACGAACGATCCCTCGTCGAGCAGCAGATCGATCCGCTCACGCGCGGTGAGCTTCCCTTGCTTGTGCTGCGCGGCAATCCGCTCCGCGCCGCCACCGACGAGCGTCTGCTCGCGCAGCGCCTTCATCCGATCGAGTTTCGAGGTCATGGGGTCCTTCTTCGGCCGCGCACCGCTTCCGGCCGTGCCGTAACGCGGCCGACCGCACGCAGGGGCGGGGATTCTGCGCGCAGGAGGGGCGCGGAGAAAGGGGGAGATCGGCAGCGCTTCCCCATTGCCCTCGCGGCGGTCGATCGCGGAAGCTCGGCGCCACACGATGGAGAGGCCAATGACGCTGTGTCCCTTCTCGCTCACCGTTGCGACCGCCTTGCTCGGTGGCGCCGGCACCGACGACAACCGCTGGCGCCCGCTTTTTGACCACGCGACGCTCGCCGGCTGGACGCGCCACTCGGGAACCGCGGAGTACGCGGTCGAGGGGGCCGGAACGTACGACGCGGCAATCGTCGGCACGACGGTGGCCGGCAGTCCCAACAGCTTCCTCTGCACGGAGGCGGCCTACAGCGACTTCGAGCTGCTCCTCGAGTTCAAGGTCGATGCGGGGCTCAACTCGGGCGTCCAGCTGCGCAGCGAAATCAACGCCGACGATCGCGTGCACGGCTACCAGTCGGAGATCGACATGGACCCGGCGCGCAACCGCTGGTGGAGCGCCGGGCTCTACGACGAGGCGCGGCGCGGCTGGCTCGATCCGGCCGGCGAGGAGAAGGGGCCGCGCGGCGCCGCCTTCACCGCGCAGGGCCGCGCCCTCTCCCGCCCCGACGACTGGAACGAGCTGCGCGTCCTCGCGCACGGCCCCGAGCTCACCACGTGGCTGAACGGCGAACTGCGCGCGCAGCTCCACGATGCGATGACGCCGCGCGGCGTGATCGCGCTGCAGGTGCACGGCATCGGCGATGTCGCGGCGAAGGTCGGCAAGCAGGTCCGCTTCCGCCGGCTTCGTCTGCGCGAGCTGCTGCCCCCGGCGCCGCTCAACACGCTGACCGACGCGGAACGCGCCGCCGGCTGGCGCCTCCTCTTCGACGGCGTGTCGAGCCGCGGCTGGCGCAGCGCGCGCGGCGAGGAGTTCCCCGCGCTGGGCTGGTCGATCGAGCACGGCCTGCTGCAGGTCGCAGCGAGCGGCGGCGGCGAGGCGCGCGCCGGCGGCGACGTGATCAGCGTCGAGCGCTTCGCGACGTTCGATCTCCGCGTCGACTTCCGCCTGACGAGCGGCGCCAACTCGGGCATCAAGTACTTCGTGCAGCCCGACCTGCGACCGATCGGCGCCGACGGCAAGCCCGCGGCGGTCGGGTCGGCGATCGGCTGCGAGTTCCAGCTACTCGACGACGCGCGCCACCCCGACGCGAAGCTCGGACGCGACGGCAACCGAAGGATCGGCTCGCTCTACGACCTGATCGCAGCGCCGACGACCAAGCCGGCGCGCGCGATCGGCGAATGGAACACGGCGCGCATCGTCGCCGGCGCGACCCGCGTGGAGCACTGGCTGAACGGCGAGAAGGTCCTCGAGTACGAGCGCGGCTCGCCCGACTTCCGCGCCCGCGTCGCTGCCAGCAAGTACGCCTCGATCCCCGGCTTCGGCGAGTGGGCCGACGGCCACCTGCTGCTGCAGGACCACGGCGACGCCGTCGCGTTCCGCAACGTGAAGCTCCGAACGTTCAACCCGTAGCGCCGGAAGGCTTCGTGGCGACCGAGGCGCGCCGCGGGTGTCGTTCAGTGGCTCGCACCGCCGGCCGGCGGTTGCGACAGCTCGAGCAGCACGCCGCCAGTGCACTTGGGGTGCAGGAAAGTGACCATGCAGCCGCCGGCGCCGGTTCGCGGCACCGCATCCATCGCCGGCTTGCCGGCCGCGGCCAGCGACGCCATGCGCGCCGCGATGTCATCGACCTTCATCGCGACGTGGTGAAGGCCCGGCCCGCGCTTCTCCAGGTGCCTCGCGATCGGACTGTCGGGCGCCGTCGGTTCGAGCAGCTCGACGCGCGCGGCATTCGCGTCGCCCTTCGGCCGCAGGATGGCGACGCGCACCTTCTCGCTCGCCACCACCTCGATGGCGACGAGCTCCATGCCGAGCGCATCGCGCCAGAAGGGCAACGCTTCCTCGAGTTTTGCGACGGCGATGCCGAGATGGTCGATGGCGGTCACAGGCGGCTCCACGGGAGAGGCCGCGAGGCTACCGACCGGCCGCGCCGAAGGAGCGAAGGATGGAGGGCTTGCGAATGGGCACGACCGGAATGGTCGCAGGCGTGGCCGCCGCCGTGCTGCTCGTCGCGATCGGACTGAGGTTCGCCGGCGCGACTCGGCAGCGCACCGGATCGGCGGGCGAATCGCCCACACCACCCGCTTCGCACGCGTTGCCGCCGCAGCTGCCGCCCGAGGTCGTGCGCGCGCTGGCCAGCGGCCGCAAGATCGAAGCGATCAAGGCGTACCGTGCCGCGACGGGCTGCGACCTGCTCACCGCGAAACAGGTATGCGACGCAGTCGAAGCGGGGATGCCGCCGCCGCGCTGAGGCGACGGCACCACACCCGCCGGCGGGCCTGCGGCAACTAGCCGCGACCGCTCGGACCGGCGAGGAGCGTCTCGCCGTCGAAGCGGAAGCGGACGCGCGCGCGCACTTCGACCACCTCGGGGTCGGCGCTCGAAGTGGCGTAGTCGAGTTCGAAGTCGCCGTGCAGCACTTCGCGGACGATGCGCGCCGTGAGCCACGTCCCGACGCCGCGCAGCGTCGGCTTGCCGCGACTGGCGTCGAGCAGGCGCATCAGCACCTCGGAGGCGTCGCCTTCGCGCACCTGGCCGACGACCTCGCGCGCGGCGCGCAACGACTCGACGCTGGTGCGCGCGAACGATTCGTTGCGGATGACGACCTCGACCACGCCGTCGGCACCGCGATTCGCGTCGACCGAGGGCTGGCCGGCACCGCCGTACTTGAGCGCGTTCGCGATCGCGTTGGTGAGGCCGCCGGCCACGCGTGAACGGAGATGGCGACCGACGTGAACCGGCGCGGCCACTGCAGCGATGCGCTGCACGACATCGTCGGGGTGGTTCCCGGAGATCAAGATCGCACGGCGGATCACGTTCGCCATGAAGGCGGCGAAATCGGTCTCCTCGTCGGCGAGCGGGGTGAGCGATTCGCCACGTGCGAGGCCATCGAGCAGCGCCATCTGATCGCGGATCCCCTCGAGCGTGTCGGCCGCCAGCAGCAGTTCGTCGCGGCGCGCCGCGCCCGTCCGGATCAGCTCGACCGAGCGGCCGAGCGCGCCGACGACGTCGTGGATCGACCCGACGCCCGCGGTCGCCCACGCGAGCAGGCTCGCCTGATCCTCGATCGACTCGACCGTGAAGAGCGCAAGGCCGAGCGCGTGCGCGACCGCCACCGCGGTGAGCAGCCACGGCCGCGACGCCGGCGTCTCGCTGTCGCTGGTCAGCAGCGCCAGCAGCGAGCCGACCTCGCGACGACCGCTGCCTTTGCGGGCGCGCGTGAAGTTGGGGACGACCACGAGTTCGCCGGCCACGCCCGGCGCGAGGCCGCGCGCCAGTTCCGCGACCAGGGCGCGCGCGCACGCGGCCGCGGGCGTGCCGTGCGGGAACGCCGTGCGGCGCAACTGCGGCGGGCCGCTGCTCCTTCCGCCGGGCTCATCGGCACCGGCGCTGCGTCGATAGGCGAACGAGGCGCGCAGCTCCGTCGTCCGGCCCGCGACCGGCCCGAAGCGCAGCGCCAGCGCGAGCGGCCGCTCGCTGGCGGAGGCGCCGGCCTCGGCGAGCAGTGCCGCGAGCTCGACCAGCAAGCGCTGCACGGCGCCGGTCGCGAGCAGATCGGTCGTGCCCGCCGTCGGCAGTGCGCTGGTCCAGTGATGCGCCGCACGGCCGCCGCCGACGCGCGTCATCGAGCAGGCGGTCACGCCCAGCCGGTTCACCGTCTGGCGCAACCGCTCGCCCATCGCCTCGTGCTTGGGGCGGAAACGCGTGGTCGTGAACGAGGTCAGCAGCACGCGCGCCTCGTGGTCGCGCAACTGCGCCTGCCGTTCGCGCACGTCGCGCAGCAGGGGCTCGATCGCCGGCACGACCTGCCAGAGACGGCGCACGCGACGCAGCAGCGCGCCACCCTGCGTCGACTCGATCTGCAACAACGCGAACGGCCGCGTGCCAGAGAAGAGCGGCACGGTGAGCACCGCACCCGCGGAGGCCGACGGCCGATGCAAGGCGCGCCACGCGGCCGGCGCCTTCTCGATGCGCTCGAATGCGACGCTGCGACCGCTCGCGCCGACGAATCGAAGGACCCCGTGATCGGAGGGGCCGCGCAACGCGTGCGAAACGGGCTCGGCGCGCTCTTCCGGATGGGCGAGCAGCAGCAGCGGCTCGCAGTCGCGCGGACGTCCATCCCACGCGTCGAGGAACCAGAAGGAGAGGCGCGGGGCAGCGGCTCGCGGCGACGCGAGCTCCCCCGCCACGAAGCGCGCGAGCGCCTTGCCGCAGGCGTCGATGCTGCGCTTCACGGCGTCGGCCGCGGCGGCGGAGTCGATCGCGGCGCGATGCTCGTCGTGGAAGCGGTCGGCGATGCGCTGCAGCTTGCGATGGCGGACGGCGATCTCGCGCGGGTCCATCAGCAGGCGCAGCTCGGGATCGCCGAGGATGCGCGGCGCCGCGTCGAGCAGGAGCTGCGTCGCGGCAGCGGCGGCGGCGGCGAGCTCCCCGTCGCGGCGCGGCCGTCGATAGTTGAGGAAGAGCTCGAGGAACGGCGGGATCACGCCCGGCACGGGCGGCGGTTCGGACGCATGGGCGTCGCCGTTCTGACGCGCGGCCGCCGCCGGCAGTCCGGTCGGCAAGCGGACCGAGAGGCGCGCCAGCGAGCGGAGCGCGTGGTGACAGCAGAACGAGCTCGCCGCGAAGTCGGCGTCGGCCGCGACATCGGCGACCTTGCGCACCTTCTTGCGATCGTGCGCCGAGAAGCGCGCGACCGAGCCTGGCCGCAGCGGCCCGCGCAAGTAGGGCAGGTAGCTCGCGCTCGCTCCCGATTCACCGAGCAGCACGTAGCTGCCACGATCATGCGGAGCGCCCGGATTCGAGAGGTAGACGGTGACGACGTCGGCGCCAGTGGCGGCGCGCACGCTGCGCAGCACATCGATCGGGAAGAGTCCGCCGGCGCGGCGGATCTCGCGAGGTGGGGGCTGCGCCGGCCTTCGCGCCGCGCTCAACCAGGCGGCCTTCGAGCGATCGCGCTGGCGAGCTCGGCAACGATGTCTTGCGCGACGCGCGCCATGTCGCCCGGCACGTAGCGCGCCGAACGACGCACTCCCAGCGCATCGAGCGCTTCCTCGGTGTGCTGGCGCGGCGTCCCCTGGCCCTGCAGCATCGCGGAGTAGACGGCGATGCAACGCACGCCGCGACCGAGCGTCGGCGCGCGTGGCTTGTAGCCGTGGAAGAGTCCGGCCGCGGAAAGGTGGCGCAGCAGCGTCATCCCGGTCGAAGCCTCGACCGGCACGTGATCGTCGATCTCCGAGACCAGCAGATCGACCACCAGCCAGTCGATCGGCGCGGGCCCCTGCAGATGCTCACGCACCAGCCGCTCGGCGGGCGTGCGCAGGTCGACGACGCGGACGTCGACGTCGAGCTCGCGCCGACGCGCCTCGGTCTCGAGGAACTGCTTCTGCTGGCGCGCGGAGAGCGGCACGTCCTGCACCACCATCACGCGAGGGCGATCGAGCGCATCCGGTCGAATGGTCACCACACGAACTCCGGCGCGGGAACGGGCGAGGCAAGGGACGGAAGGAGCGGGCGAAAGCGTAGCGCGCTCAGAAGACCACCGGCGCTCGATAGGTGCCAAAGACCCCTTCGAGGTCGCTGCAGAGTTCGCCGAGCGTGACGCCGACGTCCACCGCCTCGACGAAGAGCGGCAGCAGGTTCGCCTTGCCGGCGGCGGCGTCGACGACGCGTGCGCGCGCCTCCTTCGCCTTCGCCGCGTGGCGACGCGCGCGCAACGCCGCCACCGCCGCGCAACGCCGGGCCTCCAGCGTTTCATCGAGCCGAAACTCGACCTTCGGCGGCGGCTCGTCCTGCTGCACGTGCTGGTTGACGCCGACCACCCGCTTGGCGCCCGTCTCGATCGCGCGTTGGTCGAGCCACGCGGCGCGATGGATCTCCTGTTGCGTGAAGCCCACTTCGATCGCCTTCACGGCGCCGCCGAGGTCATCGACCTTGCCGATCAGCGCGCGCGCCTCCGCTTCGAGCCGATCGGTGAGCTCCTCGATGAAGGGCGCTCCGCCGAGCGGGTCGATGACGCGCGTCACGCCGCTCTCCGACGCGATGACCTGCTGCGTGCGCAGCGCCAGCAGCGCCGACGCTTCGCTGGGCAACGCCAACGCCTCGTCCCAGCTGTTGGTGTGAAGCGACTGCGTTCCGCCGAGGACGGCGGCGAGCGCCTGCAGGGTGACGCGTGCGACGTTCACTTGCGGCTGCTGCGCGGTCAGTGTCGAGCCGCCGGTCTGGGTGTGGAAGCGCAGCATCAGCGATTCAGGCTTCTTCGGCGCGAAACGCTCCTGCATGAGGCGCGCCCACAGTCGGCGTGCGGCGCGGAACTTGGCGACCTCCTCGAAGAGGTCGTTGTGCGCCGCGAAGAAGAAGGAGAGGCGGCTCGCGAAGGCGTCGACGTCGAGGCCGGCCGCGACCGCCGCGCCGACGTAGGCAAGCCCGTGCGCCAGCGTGAAGGCGATCTCCTGCACGGCGGTGCAGCCCGCTTCCCGCATGTGGTAGCCGCTGATCGAGATCGAGTTCCAGCGCGGTACGTCGCGCGCCGTCCACGCGATCAGGTCGGTCACGAGGCGCATCGACGCAGTGGGCGGGAAGCGGTAGGTGCCGCGCGCCGCGTACTCCTTCAGGATGTCGTTCTGGACGGTGCCAGAGAGCTTCGTGGCCGCGATGCCGGCGCGCCGCGCCGCCGCCACGTAGAGCGCCAGCAGGATCGCCGCCGTCGAGTTGATGGTCATCGACGTCGACACCTTGTCGAGCGGGATGCCGGCGAAGAGCTCGTCGAGATCCTCGACGCATGCGATCGAGACGCCGACCCGCCCCACCTCGCCGCTCGCCATCGCGTGGTCGGGGTCGTAGCCGATCTGGGTGGGCAGGTCGAAGGCGGTCGAGAGCCCCATCTGCCCCTGCTCGAGCAGATAACGGAAGCGGCGGTTGGTGGCGGTCGCATCGCCGAACCCGGCGTACTGGCGCATCGTCCACAACCGGCCGCGGTACATGGTTGGATAGGGGCCGCGCAGGAAGGGCGGTTGGCCCGGAAGGCCGCGCTCGGGCGCGTAGAGCGGTTCCGGCGTGATGCCGGACGAGGTGGCGTCGGGAACGTCACGGTGGCGGGCTTTGGCGAGTTCCGGGGCGTGGACGTCGCGCTTCCAGCGCTCGAACGCCTCGTCGCTGCCATGGGCTTGAGAACTCATCCGTTACGCTCCGTCGTCGAGGCGCGCGCCCGCATCGGGCCGCGCGAAGGAGCGCGAATGTACCCGGCCGGGCCGTCGGCGATCTGGATCGAGGCGGCGCTCGCGCAACTGCGCGCCGCCGGCGAGCGCATCGTGCTGCACGATGGCGTCGAGTCAGCGACCGCGCGGGAACTGGTGGCGGAGAGCGGCGCGCTGGCGGTCGCGTGGTTCCGGCTCGGCTTGCGGCCGGGCGATCGGTTGCTGCTGGCGCTGCAGAGCAGCCGGCGCTTCGTGACGCAACTGCTGGCGGCGGCGCGCGCGGGGTTGATCGTCGTTCCGCTCCATCCGCAAATGAGGCCGCGCCAGCTGGCGCACGTGGTGTGGGACGCCGGGCCACGCGCGGCACTCGCCGACGAGCCGCTCGCCGACCTGATCCGGGTGAGCCACCCGCAAGTGCGAGTCGTCGACGCCGCTCGACTCGAGGCGGAGGCGGCGGCCGCGCGCGGCGAGATCGGCGAGGAGAGCGCCGGAGTGTCGCTCGCCCTCGACCACGCCGGCGTCAGCGCGGGCGCCGCCGATCCGGCGCTGCTCCTCTACACCTCGGGAACGACGGGCAAGCCGAAGGGGGCGTTGCACACCCACGGCTCGATCGGCAGCAACCTCGCGGCGCTGGCCGACGCGTGGCAGCTCACTCCCGGCGATCGGCTGCTGCATTGTCTGCCGCTGCACCACCTGCACGGCCTCGTCGTCGGCGTGATGGGCGCGCTGCAGTGCGGCGTCACGCTCGACCTCTGCGCGCGATTCGAAGCGCGCGAGGTCGTGGCGCGACTCGCGAGCGGCGGTGCAACGCTCTTCTTCGGCGTGCCGTCGATGTATGCGCGACTGGTCGAAGTGGAGGCGCCGCCCTTGCCGGCGATGCGGCTGTTCGTCAGCGGCTCGGCGCCGCTGCCACCCGCGTTGAAGCGGCGCGTCGCCGAGCGCTTCGGCCACGCGATCGTCGAGCGCTACGGCGCCACCGAGATGGGCATCGCGCTCGCGCAACGCGCCGACGATGCGGCTCGGCCCGCCGGCAGCGTCGGGATGCCGCTCGCGGGCGTCGAGTGGAAACTCGTGCGCGAGGAGGGCGACGGCCGCCGTGTCGAAGAATCGACCGAGGGCGAGCTGTGGGTGCGTGGACCTTCGCTCTTCGAGGGTTACTTCGACGACGACGAAGCGACCGCGCAGGTCCGGATCGACGGCTGGTACCGGACCGGCGACCTGGTCCGGCGATCGGCCGATGGCACGTTCGCCATCGTCGGCCGTCTCGCCACCGACCTGATCAAGGTGCACGGCCATCGCGTGGGCGCGCTCGAGATCGAAGCGTGCCTGGCCGATCATCCGGGAGTCGCGGAAGTGGCGGTCGTCGGGCGCCCGGATGCCGTGAGCGGCGAAGCGCCGATCGCCTACGTTCGGCCGCGCGACGTGAGCCTCACGACGGACGCGTTGCTGGCGCACGCGCGCGCGCAGCTCGCCCCCTACCAGGTGCCGCGCCGCATCGTGCTCATGGACGAGCTGCCGCACACCGGACCGGGCAAGGTCGACAAAAAGGCGCTGCCGTAGGAAGCGGCGGGTTTGCAGCCCGTTGGAGAACTTCCCGTGTCGCCTGGCGGCGTCTTTCAAGCCGGTACTTCGTCGGAGGATCTCGACAACTCACACGGGAGTTGGCTTCGAACCTCCTCCTCGTCTCGACTCGAAATCCGCTCGCCAGACTCGCGGTGACTTCTCCAACGGGCTGTTAGCCCGACCTATTCATGAGCGCGACCTGACGCGCGTCGATCGTCTCGTCAGTGCCTCCTGATCACGATTTCTGCGTCGCGCACGCCATCGACACACTCACGGACCTGCTGTTCGGCTCGTCGAGGCCGGCTTCGACAGCG
>JANNXA010000019.1:0-40739 GCA_031409275.1 Planctomycetota bacterium | reverse complement strand
ACGGCGACGAGTGCGATGACGGCGACGAGTGCGATGACGGCGACGAGTGCGATGACGGCGACGAGTGCGATGACGGCGACGAGTGCGATGACGGCGACGAGTGCGATGACGGCGACGATCGTCATCGCGCGCACGAACGGGTCGGTGGCGGGCACGGCGTTCACCTCGCCGCGGCACGCATGTCGGATGAGTGCACCGATGGCGACGAAGGCGAATGCGCCGGCGATGAGTGCGACGAAGGCGAGTGCGCCGGCGATGAGTGCGACGAAGGCGAGTGCGCCGGCGATGAGTGCGACGAAGGCGAGTGCGCTGGCGAAGAGTGCGACGAAGGCGAGTGCGCTGGCGACGAGTGCGGCGAAGGCGAATGCGCCGGCGAAGAGTGCGACGAAGGTCAGGAATGCGCTGAGGGCGACGAAGAAGGTTGTCACGACGACGGCGCGGACGGCGACGGATGCGCTGACGACGAGGGTGTTGAAGCGGCGTGCTGCAGCGCCGACATGACGGCGCCGGTTGACGCTCCGGCCGCGGTGGACGCCGAGGCGCTCGATGACTTGCGGTTCGCGGCCGAAACCGCCGCGCGTCGCGTGGCCCGCGCCGGAGCGGAGCGCGAGCAGTCCGTGCTCGATCAGCGGCTCGCGATGCGCCGCGCCCGTCTCGAGCTCAGCGACGCGCGGAAGGCGCTTGAGCATTTCGATGCGTTCGAGCGGCCGATGCGCCTCACGCGCGCCGAGCTTGACCTGAAGGGGACGCGCGACTTCCTCTCCGAACAGGAGGAGGAGATGCAGCAGCTCGAGATGATGTACGCGCAGGACGATCTCGGCGACAAGACCAAGGAGATCGTGCTGGCGCGCGGCAAGCGCCGTCTCGCCCGTGCGAAGGAGAGCTTCGCCCTCGCGCAGAAGGAGATGAACGACCTGAAGGGCGTTCAACTGCCGCAGCAGCGCGAGAAGCTCGAGCGCGACGTGACGGTCAAGGAGCGCGATCTGCAGCGCGCCGAGTTCATGGCGCAGACGATGGCGGAAGACAAGCAGCAGGCGTGCGTCGAGGCGCAACGCGCGATGGCGAAGGCGATGCGCGAGCTGGAAAAGGCGGGCGGCTCGCTCGGCGACGACTCGAACGATGACGATGACGATGACGATGATGACGACGGCGACGGCGACGAAGACGAAGACGAAGATGAGGACGAGGAGCTCGAGTCGCTCGGGTACGTCCACAAGGAAGCGTGACGTGATGCGCGCTTGCTTGCTCGCTGCGGCGCTCGCCGGACCGGCAGCGGCCCAGGCCGTCTCCCATGACGCCGCCGACGTGCAGTCCGCGATCCGCCGAGGCGTCGACTTCCTGGTCACCCATCAGGAGGCCGACGGCAGTTTCGGTGCGCCGCGCAACGTGATGCTGAGCGAGACCTTCGCGACCATCCACACCTACGAGGCGTGGACCTACGCGACCACCGGCCTCGTCGCCATGACGCTCTCCGATTGCGGCCAGACGGACGTCGATCGCGCCGCGCTCGATCGCGCCATCGACTACCTCCTGAGCGCGCCGCGCTTGCGTCGCATCAGCGAGTGGGACACCGACCACGTCTGGGGCTTCGTCTACGGACTGCAGTCGGTCGCGCATCTGCTGCGCGCGCCGGCGCTGGCCGAGGACCCGCGCCGCCCCGCACTCGTCGCCGTCGGCACGCAACTGCTGCGCGACCTCGATCGCTGGCAGACGCCGCTCGGTGGCTGGGGCTACTACGAAGGGCCGGTGATCAGCGTCCCCAGCACCTGGTCGACGCAGTTCACGACCGCGGCGGGCGTCATCGCCATGCAGGATGCCCGGCTCGCGGGCCTGCCCGTCGACGAGGCGAACTACCAGAAGGCGGTGCGAGCCGTCGCTCACTGTCGTCTGCCGACCGGCTCCTACACCTACAACATCGATCCGATCTCGAATCCGGCCGGGCTCGAGTACATCAACCAGACCAAGGGGGCGCTCGGCCGAATCCAGGTCGGCAACGTCGCCCTGGCGCGAGCGGGGATGCTGGGGTCTCGCGACGTGCGAGCCGGTCTCGATCCGTTCTTCGAGCAGCACCGCTTCCTCGCCGTCGCGCGCAAGAAGCCGATCCCGCACGAATCGTGGTACGCCGTCGCGGCCTACTTCTTCCTCTTCGGCCACTACTACGCCAGCGAGGCGATCGAGCTGCTGCCCGCCGACGTGCGTCCGCGTTACGCGCGCCAGCTCGAAGCGAAGCTGCTCGAGATCCAGGAGGAGGACGGCTCCTTCTGGGACTTCCACATCAGCACCTACACGCACGCCTACGGGACGGCCTTCGCGGTAATGTCCCTCGCTCGCGCCGCGCGGGCGACCTCTCCGAGGTATGCCGCAGGCGGGTGAGCGCAGCCGGCAGACGGCAAGGTCGACGGCGCCATCCACCTGGAACTGCATGGCGCATCGGGGGCGCGGACGGGAGCGATCCTGCGGCCGCGCGCTCGCTGAGGCTCGAGGTGCCGTCCTTCGGGCGTCGACGAGTGGGGGGGCGCCGGAAGCCGTGCTGGCCGGCGCGCCGATGGGCGACGTGACCACGTCGTCCATCGGGGAGAGCACGGAACTCCCCGCGCGCGACGTCGCGCGGTCGCCCGAAGGGTGAAGTCATGCGCATGCTCGTCCTGGGTGCCGGCCTGCAAGGCTCGGCCGCCGCGTTCGATCTGCTCCAGAACCCCGCGGTGAAGGAGGTCCGGCTCGCCGACTTGAAGATCGACGCGTTGCGGCCGTTCCTGGCGCGTTTCGCGAGCGACGTGCGCTGCAAGCCGATGGCGCTCGACGTCAAGGACCCGGCCGCGGTGAAGCGGGCGATGAGCGGCGTCGACTCGGCGCTTTCGGCCGTTCCCTACTACTTGAACGGCCCGCTCTCGGCGACGGCGGCCGAGTTGGGTGTCCACTGGTGCGACCTCGGCGGCAACACCGAGATCGTGCAGGAGCAGCGCAAGCTCGCGCCGATCGCCAAGGCGAAGGGCATCACGATCCTGCCCGATTGCGGGCTCGCACCGGGCCTCGTGAACATCCTGGCCGAGGCGGCGATCCGCAAGCTCGACCACGTCGACTCCTGTCGCCTCTTCGTCGGCGGCCTGCCGCAGAAGCCCGAGCCGCCGCTCAACTACCAGCTGGTCTATTCGCTCGAAGGCGTGCTCGACTACTACACGACGCCGTCGTTCGTGCTGCAGGACGGCCAGCCCGCGACGCGCATCGCGTTGTCGGAGCGCGAGCCGATCGACTTCGCGGCGCCGCTCGGTCGCCTCGAGGCGTTCCATACGGCGGGCGGCCTCTCCACGATGTTCGAGAAGTACCGCGGCAAGATCCGCTGCATGGAATACAAGACGCTGCGCTACCCGGGCCATGCCGCGATCATGGAAGCGCTGCGCGAGCTCGGCTTCTTCGACACCAAGCCGCTCGACGTGAAGGGGCAGAAGGTCGCGCCGCGCGACGCCACCATCGCCACGCTGCTGCCGAAGCTGACCAAGCCGGCGAGCCCCGACCTCGTCGCGCTGCGAGTCGTCGTCGAAGGCACGAAGGGCGGCAAGCCGGCCAAGGTCGGTTACGAGCTCGTCGACCGCATGGACGAGAAGAACGGCATCACCTCGATGATGCGCACCACCGGCTACTCGCTGTCGATCACGGCGCAGCTGCAGGTCGCCCGCGAGGTTGGTGCACCCGGGGTCGCGACGCCCGATGAGTGCGTGCCCGCCGCCAAGTACCTCGCCGAGCTTGCTCGGCGCGGCGTCGTGGTGCGTGAACTGGCCTGACCCGCTCGCGCCTTCGCCCGTCCGCGAGGAGTTCGTCGATGAGAGGCCGCACGCTGGCATGGATCGCGGTCGCGTTCGTGACGCACGGCGCCGCGCGCTTCTCGCTGGCGCTGGCGCTGGTGGCGGGGCTCGGCGTCGACGCGCGCGCGCAGGCCGCGAAGCCCACCGGCAAGCCGGCGGCCCCGAGCGCCGAGGAGAAGGCCGCCGCTGCGAAGGTCGCCGCCTTCGAGACCGCCTTCAAGCCGCTGAAGGCCGACGCCCCGCTCACGGCGCGCATCGCCGCGCTGGCCGATTTGCGGGCGCACGACGATGCGCGCAGCGCGAAGGCGCTCCTTTCAGGTCACGCGCAGCTCGGCAAGGAGCTGGAGGCGCTGGGCAAGGAGCGCGACGTCGCGTCCGGCAAGCTCTCCGATCTGCTGGAGAAGTTGCGCGAAGTGCGTGGTCGGGTCCCCAAACCTGAAGAGAAGACGCGCCTCGAGAAACTGCAGGGCGAGTTGAAGTCGCTCGAGGAGCGCCAGCGTGATCTCCGGCAGCTGATCAGCGACATCGAGGCGCGGCTCGGTCAGATGGGGTCGGCCGATGCGCTGCGTTGGCTGCTGGCGAACGTCACGCCGAAGAGCCGACTCGCCCCGCGCACCCGCGAGCGCATCGTGCGCCACGCCGCCGCAGCGACGCCGCCGCTGGTGACGGAGCTTGCGAAGTCGCTGGAACAGGCGGCTGGCCCTGATGAGCTGATCCTCGCCATCGACGGCCTCGCCGCGTGCGGGCTGGCGGCGACGCCGCAACTGAAGTCGCTCTCCGATCTGCTGTGGAACGAGCAGGCGGCCGTGCAGCAGGCAGCGCTCCACGCGCTGGTCGATCTGCGCTCGGCCGCCGCCATTGAGCCACTGGTCCACTACCTTGGCGAGCAGCCGCCGGGCGCGGCGCTTCGGCGCGCGTCGCTGGCGCTCGTCGATCTGACGGGAGTCGACTTCGGCGGCGAGGTGCGAGCGTGGCGATCCTGGTTGACCGGCGACGGCGCCGCGATGGTCGCCGGCACCGAGCCCTTGCCTCAGCGCGCACCGGTGCGTTGCTTCGGGTTGGCGCTGCATGGACGCTCGCTCGCCTTCGTGATCGACTGCTCGGAGTCGATGCTCGAGGAGTACGTCAGCGAGGATGGCGTGAAGAGCACGCGCCTCGAGGCGGCGCAGCGCGAGGTCGGCGCGGCGTTGATGGCGCTGCCGCTCGACGCGCGTTTCACCGTGGTCGCCTATGCGCACGAGCCGCGCAGCTTCGCCAAGGAACTGAAGCTGGCGAGCGTCGAGAACGTCGCCGCCGCGCGCGAGTGGGTCGGCAAGCTCGCGACAGCGAAGAAGACGGTCGCCGCCACCTCGACCGCGCTGTCGCAGCTGCTGCAGGAGGTCGCGGACGCGCCGCTTCCGGATGGGCGCATGACGCGGCTCGACGCCATCGTGCTGATCACCGCGAGCGCGCCGGCGCGGCCCGATGGCTCGCGCGAAACGGGCGACTCCGTGGCGCAGCTCTTCGACTTCCGCAACAAGCCGGTGGGGGCGCTGCTCGATGCCATCGTGCTCGAATCGGGCCGTGGCTTCGAGTGGCTGACGGAACTATCGCATGCGAGCGGCGGGCGCTGCGTCGAGCGCTGAGCGCGCCCGATCGCGCTCGGTCGCGCGGACCGGGCTCGGCTCTCAGCGAGTCGTCGGACCGCGCAGCGTCAGCAACGTGAGTTCGGGCGGGCAGAAGAGGCGCATCGGAGGGGCGAAGCCCGATTCGCAGCCGATGCCGCGCGAGACGTAGAGCTGCGTGCCAGCGATCGCGTGAAGGCCGCCGCCATCGACCTCGTCGGGCAGTGGCGACAGCGTGACCAGCGGCCCGATCCCTGGCACCACGATCTGCCCACCATGAGTGTGGCCCGCGACGACGAGGTCGAATCCGGCGGGGCCGAGCGTCGTCACGTGCTCGGGTTTGTGGACCAGCGCGATCCGGATCTCGGCGCGCGGCGCGGCGTGCGCCGTCGCCGCGAACGCCGCCGGGTCGTCGGCATCGAGGCCGGTGAGCTCGAGCGGGAAGCCGACATCGAGGAGCACCGAGTCGTTGGCCAGCAGACGCGCGCGCGTGCCGCTGACGATCGCAGCGATGCCTCCCTCGACGAGCGGGTCGATGTCGCCGTTCACCGCGAACGTGCCAAGCCGCGCCGTTGCGCCGTCGAGCACGAAGCGCGCGCAGGCGATCGACTGGGCGTCATCGAAGCTCTGCGAAACGAGGTCGCCGGGCAGGACGATCAGGTCGGGCTGCAGTTGCGTGACGCGGGCGATCAGGTCACGTTCGTAGTTCGAGAGCCGCGGCGACTGCACATCGGCGATCACGGCGATGCGCAGCGGGGGCGCGTCGGGTGGCCACTCTTGCAGCACCACGTCGCGCCGCTCGACGACCAGCGCTCGCGGCGCGCGCCAGCTCATTTCGAAGAGCAGGAGCAGCGAGGCGACGAGCCAGGCGAGCGTGCCGACGCGCGCGAGCGTCGCTGCGCCACCGCCGCGCCACGCGCGAAGGGCGCTCAACGAAGGCAGCAGCAGCACTCCACCCCAATACGCCGCACCGACGCCGCGGAATCGCACCGACCACTTGGCGCCGAGGCTCTCCCAAGCGATCCAGCCGACCCACTGGTGGAGCCAGACCGCGCAAACGACGGCAAGGAAGAGCAGCAGCGCGCTGGCGAGCGGGACGGTGCGCGTGAGCGTCGCGCGCAGCGAGGCGCGGCCGCCGACGCGGCGATCGACCGCGACGATGACCAGCAGCGCCAGCGCGAGGTCGATCAGCTGATAGGCGAAGTAGGCCGCGAACATGGGCGACGAACGCTAACCGCCCGATCAAGAAGTCGCCGCGAGTCCGGTGAGTGGACTCCGAGCCGGAACGAGAAGGAGCTTCGAAGCCACCTCCGTCGGAGTCGTCGAGAAGGTCCGACGAAGTACCGGTTTGAGAGACGCCGCCGGGCGACACGGAGAGCTCTTGAACGGGCTGTTGACCGGAACGACGCTCGCTGCGCGGCGTACCATGGCGCGCCGCTTTCGCTGCCGTGCGTCGGCGCGTGGCGTGCTGCACTCGGGGAGAGCCACCGATGGGTCGATCGATCGCCAGTCCGAGTCGGCGCGTTGCGGCGCTCGCGCTTTTCGTCAGCGCGATGGCCGGGAGTCGGCTCGACGCCGCGACCGCTGCGTTGGGCGGCGACGTCGAGCAGGCCGTCTCGACCGAGGCGGTGATCCCCGCGTCGGCGGCGTGGCGCTGCGTGGGACCGTTCCGCGGCGGACGCTCCGCCGCCGTTGCCGGCCACGTCGATCAGCCGCTCACCTACTGGATGGGGGCGTGTGGCGGCGGGGTCTGGAAGACCGACGATGCCGGCGCCCATTGGCGCAACGTCTCCGACGGCTTCTTCGGCGGCTCGATCGGCTCGGTCGCGGTGGCGCCATCGGACCCCAACGTCGTCTATGTCGGCGGTGGCGAAGTGACGGTGCGCGGCAACTGGTCGCCGGGTTGGGGCGCTTGGAAGAGCACCGACGGCGGTCGCACCTGGAGCTCGATCGGCCTGGCCGGCACGCAGTGCATCCCACGCCTGCGGGTCGATCCGCGCGACGCCAACGTCGTCTACGCGGCGGTGCTCGGCCACTTGTGCGGACCGAACGAAGAGCGCGGCGTCTATCGCTCGCGCGATGGCGGCACGACCTGGCAGCGCGTCCTCTACGTGAGCCCCGATGTCGGCGCATGCGATCTGCATCTCGATCCCAATCAGCCGCGCGTCCTGTGGGCGACGACGTGGCGAGTCCGCCGCACGCCGCACAGCCTGGAGAGCGGCGGCGAGGGCAGCGGGCTGTGGAAGAGCAGCGACGGTGGCGACACCTGGGTCGACTGCTCGCGGCGGCCGGGATTGCCGGGTGGCACGCTGGGCATCTGCGGCATCGCGGTGGCGCCGGCGCGGCCGGGCCGCGTCTTCGCGATCCTCGAGGCGGACGACGGCGGGCTCTTCCGCAGCGACGATGACGGCGCGACGTGGCAGCGCGTGAATGACGATCGCAACCTGCGCCAGCGCGCCTGGTACTACTCGCGCATCTACGCCGATCCGAAGGATGGTGACGTCGTCTACGCGCTGAACGTCCAGTCATGGCGCAGCGACGATGGGGGGCGCGCCTTCACCTCGCTGGCGACGCCGCACGGCGACCATCACGACTTGTGGATCGCGCCGAACGACCCGAACCGGATGATCCAGGCCGACGACGGCGGCGCCTACGTCAGCTTCGATCGCGGCGCGAGCTGGTCGACCATCGAGAACCAGCCGACCGCGCAGCTCTATCGCGTCGCCACCGACGACCACTTCCCGTGGCGCATCTACGGCGCGCAGCAGGACAACTCGACGCTGCGGCTCTTCCCGTTCGGCGATTCGGTCACGCGCGGCGGAACGAACTGGGAGATCACGGCGGGTGGCGAAAGCGGCTGGCTCGCCCCTGACCCGCGCGATCCGGAAGTCGTCTACGGCGGCAGCTACGGCGGCTACCTCGAGCGCTACGACCATCGGCGCGGCGATTCGCGCAACATCAGCGCATGGCCGGACAACCCGATCGGCCACGGCGCGGCGCAGATCCGCTGGCGCTTCCAGTGGAACTTCCCGCTGCTCTTCTCGCGCCACGAGCCGGGCCTGCTCTACGCCGCGGCGCAATCGCTCTTCGTCACGCGCGATGAGGGGCAGAGCTTCACCGCGATCAGTCCCGACCTCACGCGCAACGACGCCGAGCGGATGCAGCCGTCGGGCGGCCCGATCACCAAGGACAACACCGGCGTCGAGGTCTACGGGACGATCTTCGCGGTGGCCGAGTCGCGCCTTGAACGCGGCGTGATCTGGTGCGGCAGCGATGACGGCCGTCTCCACGTCACGCGCGATGGCGGCGGCCGCTGGAGCGACGTCACGCCGAAGCTGCTGCCCGCGTGGGCGCAGATCAACTCGATCGAGGCGCATCCGTTCGAGGCGGGCGGCCTCTACGTCGCCGCGACGACCTACAAGCACGACGATTTGCGGCCGTGGCTCTTCAAGACCAGCGACTGGGGTCGGAACTGGACGCTGCTCGGCGATGGGATCGGCGATGACTGCTTCACGCGCGTCGTGCGCGCCGACCCGCTGCGTCGCGGCCTGCTCTACGCCGGCACCGAACGCGGTCTCTTCGCCTCGTTCGACGATGGCGGCCACTGGCAGCCGCTGCAGCAGGGGCTCCCCGAGGTGCCCGTCACCGACCTCGCGCTGCGCGACGAGACGCTGGTGGCGGCGACGCAGGGACGCGCCTTCTGGATCTTCGATCAGCTCGCGCTGCTGCGCCAGCTGCCCGCCGCCGGCGCGCCCGCGGCGCCCACGCTCTTCGTGCCGGCGCCACTGCGTCGACGCGACCAGGGCGCGACGATCCACTGGTTCCTGCCGGAGGCGCCCGCGAATGGCGAACGAGCGCTGCTGCGGGTGGTCGATGGCGATCAGCGCGTCGTCGCAGCGTTCTCTTCGCAGCCGGCCACCGGCGAGCAGTCGTTCGCCTTCGCGGCCGGCTTCGGACGCCTCGACTGGAATCCGACCTGGCCCGATGCGAAGGGCTTCGAGGGAATGATCCTGTGGGGCGGCAACCTTTCCGGCCCGCGCCTCCTGCCCGGCGACTATCGCGTGGAGCTGACCGTCGGCCCCGTCGACGGCGCGGCGCCGCGCCGTCTCGCGCTGCAGCAGACGCTCACCGTGCTGCGCGACCCGCGCTCGGTGGCCGACGCCGCGGAGATGAAGGAGCGCTTCGACTTCCTGCTCGGCGTGCGCGACCTCTTGTCGCGCACCCACGAGTCGATCGTCCGGCTGCGCGACCTGCGCGGGCAGTTGCAGACGTTGTCGCAGCGCTTGGCCAAGCGCGCCGACTGCAGTGACGTCCGCACGCAGGCGGACGCGCTGGTCGCCAGCCTGACCGCGGTCGAGGAGGCGCTCTACCAAACGAAGCTGAAGAGCGGCCAGGACCCGCTCAACTTCCCGATCCGCTTGAACAACAAGCTCGCCGACCTCGCCTCTGCGGTGGCCAGCAACGAGCGTCGTCCGACCGCGCAGGCGCAAGCGGTGCGCGCCGAGCTGGTCGCCGCCATCGAGGTGCAACTGGCGAAGCTGCAGGACGTCGTCGACCGCGAACTGCCGGCGTTGAATCGGCTGGCGATGGAGCGGCAGGTGCCTTCGATCTTCGTCCACGAGGAGTGACCCGATGGGCGCGATGGCACTGATGTTGGCGGCGTCGATCGCATGGCAGGACGCCTCCACGACTGCGCCGGCGCCCTTCGATCCCGCGCTGCTCGACGGATTGCGCGCCAGCGCGTGGCCGATCGCGACGGTCGAAGCGGGACTGGCTTCGCCGACCTCGCGCCGCTCAAGGCGTGGGTCGGTGACGCGCGCATCGTCGCGCTGGGCGAGACGACGCACGGCACGCGTGAGTTCTTCCAGACCGAGAGCCACTCCCAACCGGCCCTCGGTCGCCGTGCTTGCGGCGACCCCGCATCTGCTTCGTTGCGCCTCCTCACCGAATCTCCCCTTTGATTCGCCTCGTCGGCGCGCCTCGCATCTGCGGGGTCGGCGCTGCGCCCGGCTCGGTCGGGCCGGTCGGGAGTGGCTCGACGCACCGCCTGCTCGAGTACCTCGTCAGCGAGCTCGGCTTCTCCCACTTCGGCATCGAAGCGAACTGGCCCGAGTCGCGCGTGGTGAACGACTACGTGCTGCACGGCAAGGGCGATGCGAAGCAGGCGTTGGCCGGTCTCTATATCTGGACTTGGAACACCGAGGAGGTGCTGGCGCTGATCGAGTGGATGCGCGCCTGGAACGCCGATCCAGCCCACGCGAAGAAGGTCGAGTTCGTCGGAATCGACATGCAGGCGATTCCGGTCGCGGCGCAGGCGACGCTTGACTACCTGAAGCGGGTGGCGCCGTCGCTCGCCGAGCAGCAGGCGCCGCGGCTGCAGCGATTGGTCGAGTTGCCCGGCGGAGCGCCGAGCCACGGCAACGCCGGCTCCGCGTCCTTCCTCAAAGGGATCGAGGAGCAGGCGCAGTTCGATGCGATCGTCGCGTCGTTCGACGAAGAGCAGGACGACTGGATCCTCGAGTCGAGCGAGGAGGAGTGGGCGATCGCTCGCCAGCAGGCCGTCATCACCGCGCAGGCGCACCATCAGGGGCTGCCGCATCCCGAGGTGCGCTCGCCCTTCGAGTGGCGCGACCGGTGCATGGCGCAGAACGTGCGCTGGATCCTGCGCCACGGCGGCCCCGACGCTCGCGTCGTCTTGTGGGCGCACGACGGCCATGTGTCGCGCGGGATGGGGGTGGTCGATCAGCTCATGCAGAACATGGGCTGGCACCTGGCGGCAGCGGCGGCGGCAGCCCCCGACGAGCGCCTCTCGATGAAGGTCGTCGGCTTCAGCTTCGCCACCGGTTCGTTCCAGGCGATGGCACCGGGCGGCGGACTGCGCGAATGGCATGTCGACGCGCCGATCCCCGGCAGCATCGACGCGGCCTTCGCGGCGGCGGGTCTTGCGCGTCACTTCGTCGACCTGCAGGTGGCGCCAGCCGGCAGCGTGGCGCGCGCCTGGCTCGACGCGCCGCAATCCAAGCGCGGCATCGGGGCGGTCTGGTCGCCCGAGCAGGCCGAGCAGGGTTACGACCACGCCGTGCAGGTCTGGTCGGAAGCGTTCGATGCGTTGCTCTTCATCGACGGCACCACCCGCGCGCGTCCGGTGCGGTGAGGCACTCGCGGCGGCAGCGGGTATGAAGCGCCGCCGATGAACGCGAACGCGACTCCCGGTTGGCGACCCCGCCTCGATCTCGTGCTGGCGGCGGCGCTCTTCTCGACTGGCGGCGCGTTCATCAAGTCGTGCGCGCTCGCGCCGCTGCAGGTCGCGGGGCTGCGCTCGCTGGTGGCCGCGCTCTTCCTGCTGCTGGTGTGGCCGGCGACGCGGCGCGGCATCACGTGGGGGTCGCTCCTCTTCGGCGCGCTCTACGCGACGACGATGATCGCCTTCGTCACGGCCAACAAGCTGACCACGTCGGCCAACGCGATCTTCCTGCAGTCGACCGCGCCGCTCTTCGTGCTGCTCCTCTCGCCCTTCGTGCTGAAGGAGGCGGTGCGGCGTGCTGACCTCGTTTTCATGGTCGCGCTGGCCGGCGGCCTCGCGCTGTGCTTTGGCGACTCGCTGGCGAGCGAGACGGCGGCGGTGCAGGCGACGGCACCGCGTCCGCTGCTCGGCAACGCGATCGCGGTGCTCTCGGGGCTGGCGTGGGCGGCCACGATCATCGGCCTGCGCTGGTTCGGGCAGCGGGCGCGGCCCGGGCACGACGGCGCGGCATCCTCGGTCGTCGTCGGCAACCTCACCTGCTTCGCCGGCGCCTGGCTGATCTCGCTGTTCCTGCGCGAGCCGCTCTTCCCTGACGCCGCGTTCCTCCAGAGCGACGCCTTCGTCCCGACGTTCCGCTCGTTGCTGTTCCTGGGCGTGTTGCAGGTCGGGCTCGCCTACTGCGTGCTGTCGCGCGGGATGAAATCGGTGCCCGCCGTCGAGGCCTCGCTGCTGCTGCTGGTCGAGCCGGTCTTCAATCCGCTGTGGGCCTATTTCGTCCACGGCGAGAAGCCGGGAAGTTGGACGCTGGCCGGCGGCGGCGTGATCCTCGTCGCGACAGCGTTCCATGCGCTGGCCAATGCGCGCAGCGCTGCGGCGAGGGCCGAACGCGAGGCGATGGCCGCGACAGCTGCCGCGAGCGGCGGCGGGAGCGAGCCGTGAACGAGCCCGGCGAACTCGAACTCGGCGAGCGCCTCGTCGCGCAAGGGCGCTGGCTGCGACTGCTGTTGCTGCACCTCGCGGGTCGCAGCGTGCGCGCGTCGATCGAACTCGAAGACCTCGCGCAGGAGGTCTACGTGCGCGCGGTCGCTCACCAGTCGATGCTGCCGCCGGAGGAGCCGAAGGACCTGCCCCTGCGCCGCTTCCTCACCAAGCTGGCGCGCAGCGCAGTGGTCGACGCGGTGCGCGCGTTGCGGGCGCGCAAGCGCGGCGGCGGCGTCGCCCCGCTGCGGCTCGAGCGTTCGGACTGGAGCCACACGGGGCTGCTCGAAAGCCTGGTGGCTGGAGTCGGCCCCGGTCCCGCCACCGAAGCGGGCCAGTGGGAGGAGCAGGCGAAGCTGCTCGCCGCCTTCCAGAAGCTCGCCCCCGATCAGCGGCGAGTTCTGGGGTTGCGCCAGTTCGAGGGGCTGTCGGCCGCCGAGACGGGGCGACGGATGGGGCGCAGCGAGGACGCGGTGAACTCGCTCTACCGCCGGGCGCTCGAAGCGTGGGGAGTGCTGCTGCGCGGCTGAGAGCCGAAGATTCCGCGACGACTGCGGCGACGCTTTGCGTCTGAAACCTCATGAACGAATCACGCGACGCCTTGCTCGACCGCCTGCTCGCCGCCTACGCCGATCGCGTGGCGGCCGGCCGCGGGCAGCAGCGCGACGACCTGCTGGAGCAGGTTCCTGCCGAGCATCGCGGCGAGCTCTTGCGCCTCTTCGCGCTGGTCGAGGTCGACGACGAGGACGGGTCGCGCACGCCGATCGTGCCGCTGCGGCCCGGCCTCGTGTTGCGCGGGTGCCGCCTGATCGAGGAGATCGGCCAGGGCGGCATGGCGACCGTGTGGCGCGCCGAGCAGCTCGAGCTCAAGCGCGACGTCGCCATCAAGATCCTGCGGCCGGGGCTTGGCCTCGATCCGCGCCAGGCGCAGCGCTTTCGCCGCGAGGCGCTGGCCATCGCTCGAATCGACGATCGCCACGTCGTGCGCATCCATGAGGTCGGGCGCGAGCAGGGTCACCTCTTCCTGGTCATGGAGTACGTCGACGGCGGCAGTCTCGCGCACCACCTGGCGCGCTTGCCACCGCCCGCGCAGCGCGGGCCCGACCATGACGAGCGCGCGTTCGCGCGACTCTTCGCAACCGTCGCGCGCGCGCTGGCGGTCGCCCACGCCCACGGCATCGTCCATCGCGACATCAAGCCTTCGAACCTCCTGCTGCGCCGCGACGGAACTCCGGTCATCGCCGACTTCGGGCTCGCGAAGGGCGATGGTGACCTGGCGCGCTCCTTGACGGGCGCGCCGCTTGGAACGCCTTACTACATGTCGCCGGAACAGGTCGAGCAGGCGCAGAGTGGCGTCGACGCGCGCAGCGACGTCTACAGCCTGGGCGTCACCCTCTACGAAGCGTTGGCGGGCCGTCCCCCCCGCCACGGGGCGACGACGCTCGCGCTGTTCGACGCGATCCGCCACCAGCAGGCGCCGGCGCTGCGCACCCACAACCTGAACTGCTCGGCGGCAGCGGCGGCGGTCGTTGCCAAGGCGATGGCGCGACGACCCGAGGAGCGCTACGCGTCGGCCGAGGCCTTCGCCGCCGATCTCGAGGCGCTCGCGCAAGGGCGGCCCGTGGCCGCCGGGGTCGAGTCGTTGCGATCGATGTGGCGACGCGGCATGCAGGCCGTGCAGCGTGGCGAGTCGTTCGAGTGGAGCTCGGCGCGGGCATGGCGCGGCGCGCCGCTGCTGCACGTGGCCTTCGGTGCGAGCGCTGCTCCACGCACGGCCCGTGGCGTGGTCGCCATCGGCGACCGCGCGATCGGAGTGCTGGCCATCGGCCGTCGCGCCCGCGGTCTCGTCGCGATCGGGAATCTCGCCTGCGGGGTCATCGTCATCGGGGCGATCGCGTTCGGCGGACTGTCCGTGGGCGGCGGCGCGGTCGGGTTGCTGGCGCTCGGCGGCGGCGCGTTGGGTGCGATCGCGATCGGCGGGGCCGCGGTGGGCGGGATCGCGTTTGGCGGGCTGGCCGTCGGGGCGTATGCGATGGGGGGTGCTGCCCACGGTCTTGAGACGATCGACGGCCAGGTGGCGACCCCGGCGGCGCGCCGCTGCTTCGAGCGGTTGGCGGAGGTGCTCGGTCCATTCCTGCCGTCGATCCGCACGCTGATCCAGCAACGGCTGCAGTGACGGGCCGCCGGCGCGCGGCTTGCAACATCGGGGCGCGACTCGCGGTGCGTGGTCCTGAATCGGGTCCTTCCTTGGAGTGATCGATGCCTTCGCTCTGCCTGCTCTCCACGCTCCTCTTCGCCGCTCCGCCGATGGGGGATCCGCTCGAACGCAAGACGCTGCAATGCGGGGTGCGCCTCGCCGTGCTGACCGTGCCCGATGCATCGATCGAGACCTTCTTCGCCCTGCTGCCCATCGGGATGGGGGCGGACGATGCGGGCTGCACTCAATGGGCGCATCTGCTCGAGCACATGGTGATTCGCACGACGGACGCCGAGGCGATGACCGACGGCGAAATCGAGTTCAACGGCGAGACGGGCGATGCCACGCTGCGACTCGACGTGCATGCGCCGCCGGCCCTGGCGCCGATGGCGGCGGCGAAGCTGATCGCGTGGCTTGGCGCCGACCACTTCGACGCCGCGATCCTCGAGCGCGAGAAGAAGAAGATCGCCGGCGAGCTCGCCACGACGACGCCGGCCGGTTACACGCACAAGTGGGCGACGGCGGCGTGGGCGCAGGCGATTCGCCACGGCGCGACCGACATCGCCGTGCAGGGGGCGGTCGATCAAGCGACGACGGAGGCCGTGGCCGACTATGCCGAGCGCAAGTTGAAGCTCGGCGCCAACGTCGCGCTCTACGCCGCGGGTCCGCTGCCGCTCGACGAAGTGGCGCGCCTCTTCGACGGGCCGCTCGCGAGCGGAGGCGGCCTCGATGCGCTGGCCAACGCGCTCGGCGCGAATCCCGACACCAAGCCGACGCCAGCTCCGGTCGCGCCGCCGCTGCTGCGCGGCGATCGGCAGGTGATGTGGGACGTTGCGCGCCACCACGTGATCGAGTGGTACTCGGTGCCCGATGCGAAGCCGGGCGATCGCGTGGCGGCCATCTTGCTGGTGCAGACGCTGACGCAGACGCTGTTGTCCGACCCGGTGCTGCAGAAGGCGAAGGTGGTCGCGATGGTGAGCGCCGATGTGGTGGTCGACGAAGGGCGCGTCGTGCAGTTCACCGCGTCGCTGCCCGACGCGGCGTCGGCGTCGCTGGCGCGTGAGGCGTTCGCCCGCGCGCGGGAACGGCTGACGCGCGCCCCGCCGAGCGGCTCGCTCGATCGCTACCTGGTGGCGGTGCGCGCGGAGTTCGGCGGCGGCCTGCCTGATTTCCGCAAGCTGCGCGGGCAGTGGGCCGGGCGCCCGCAGCAGCGGCTGGTCGAGGCGCAGCTGCTGCTCGGACTGGCGACGAGGGAGCGGTCGCTGCGGCTCACGCTGCCGGAGATGGGGCGCGCGGCGGAGGCATTGACCGGCGCGGCGCTGAAGGAGCTGCGCGACGTGTTTCTTGCACCGGAACGGGCCAGTGCGCTGCTGCTGGTGCCGAAGTCGTAGGCCGCGTCGCGCGCCTCAGCGATTCTTCTTCGGCTCCTTGGCACCGACGCGGCCGAGCACTCGCTCGAGGAGCGCGACGTGGTCGGGGATCCAGCAGGCCGACGTCTCGCGCAGGCCGGCGCCCTCCGCGACGTTCATGATCGAGCGCGGGTCCGCTTCATCGTGGCCGCAGCCGATGAGGTGGCCGAGCTCGTGCGCGCCGGTGAGAGCGAAGGAGCCGGCGTAGCCGTCGATCAGGGAACGCAGCGTCTTCACGCGCAGGTTGTCCTGGCTGCTCGATCCCCACACGTACTTGCCATCGAGGAAGCGGCGATCCTCACCCTTGAGCGGCGGCGTCAGCGCGTCCTTGCTGAAGATCGTCCGCATCATGAACGTCGAGTAGATCTCGCAGCGCCCTTCGCCCGGCCACGCGCGTCCGCCGGCCTCGGCGTCGTCGCCGGCGATCACGGCGCGCCAGTAGTCGTTCTCCTTCAACCCTTCCGGCTTCACGTTCGTGAAGGAGATGTTGAACGAGACTCCAGGGATGACGGTGCCATCCTCGTGCTTGAGGAAGAGCTTGTTCAGCTTCCCCATCGTGCGCGCGAGCAGTTCGTCGAGGATCCAGCGGTCGAACTCGCCGTCGTAGCCGCGCGTGATCAGGCCGAGCTCGCCGAGGTCCTTCTCGATGGTGCGCACCGCTTTGCTGTAGGCGTCACCGAACCAGAGGTGGACCACCTTGCTGCCGAGCTGCGCCTGGTAGAGGTCGACGGGCCGCACGCGCAGCAGCGGACCGAAGTCGGGGTCGTAGTAGAGGCGCGGATCGTCGGCGAGCGGACCGGAAGGCCCGATCTTCCACGGCGTCCACTGCTGGCGCGCCGAGCGCAACGTCTCGTCGAACAGCGGGCGCCCGTTCTCTTCGTCGCCGTAGCGCACGTCGCGCAGCGCGGCGATCAGCTCCGCGTTCTTGCGCTTCTTCGCGTCGGCGGTGGTGGCGAAAGCCTGCAGGAAGAGGCGCGTGTGGTCGAACGCGCGCTGCGAGCGCCACGGCGGCGCGCTTTCGGGATGGTGCTCCTGCCACGCGGCGATCAGCGCGGATGCGGGCTGCGCGTGGAGGCGCGGCCGACCGTCGAGAAGGAAGGCGCGTTCGAGGCGCTTCTCGGCGCCGGCGCCCCACAACGAGGTCGCGGCCCCGGAGACGAGGCCGTCGGCAAGGAAGAGCGGCAGCTGTGTGTGGGCCGCGCTCTGCGCCGCGACTACGGCGTCGACGAGGTCGGGTTCACCGACGACCACGAGTCGATCGGCTCCCGCCGCGACCAACGTCGCGAGCGCGTCGGCCGCCAGCGGCGCGTGCGGCGCGACGAAGCAGGGGGCGACCGCCTCGAAGCGGTGGCCGAGGTTGCGCACGAGGGCGGCGTGCAGCTCCCGGCCACGGTTCGTCGCCTCGACCACGTAGCCGGGCTTGCGGCTCTTGCACGGCACTTCGAGGAAGTTGCCGATGACGATCGCCTGCTCCACCGCGGACGTGCCGAGCCAGCTGACCGGCTCGTCGGCGGACGCGGTGAAGCGCGACGGTCCGGCGCTGCCGACCAGCAGCAGCGGCAGCGACCGCTGGCGCGCCGCGGCGACGTAGGCGTCGACGGTCGCGCCGGTCGCGGCCGCGATGACGACGTCGACCTTCTGCTTCTTCGCCAGATCGAAGGCCGCCTCCGCCCGCTTGGGATCGTCGCCGTCGTCGTGCTCGAGCAGTTGCGGCGCCGCGAGGGCCGACTCGCTCACGGCCTGCGCCAGCGCCGCCTTCACGCCGAGCAGCGATTCCTGCGCCGACAGCTCGAGCGGCCCCGAGAGCGGGCCAGCGAAGAGCACCTTGCAGGCCGCGAGCGGCGCGACGCGCGCGGAGGTCGCGGTCGCGACCCGTGGCAGCAGGAGCGCCAAGAGCAGCGCCGTCCCCAGCGCGAGCCACCGCGCGAACACGCGCCCGATCGGAAGGTTCACCTCGACTCTCCCCGCGTTGGAAGCGCGGCACGGTACCACCCGCGTGACATCGCCGCGGAACGCGATACGTTGCCCGCATGAAGATCGTCGTAACCGGCATGGGGGCGGTGAGCGCTGCAGGCGGTGGGGTGGCACGCTTCGTCCACGCGACCGACGGTTGGCGCACTGCGCTCGCACCGTCGGCGCGCTGTGTCGCACCCGGGATGCCGTCGGTCGATGTGGGCGCCGTTCCCGACGACGCGCTCGCCGGTGAACCGGACGACGATCGCTCCGTGCGACTGGCTTTGCCGGCTGCGGTCGAGGCGCTCCGCTCGGCCGGAATCCGCCCTGGCGAGACGGCGCGCCGCGTCGACCTCCTGGTGATCGGGACGAGCTTTGGCGCGATCGACACCGCGCTCGCTCTGCAGCGCGCGGCGCACGACTCGACGCTGCCGGAGCGGCAGTGGATGCAGGCGGGCTGCCACGGAATCGCGACGACGTTGGCGACGCGGCTCCATCTGCGCGCGCAGGTCGCGACCTACAGCGGGAGCTGCTCGTCGGGATTGCAGGCGCTCTTCTTCGCGGCCGAGCGCATCGGGCGCGGCGAAGCGCGTCTCGCGGTCGTCGGGGGCGTCGAGGCATTGACCCCGTTCTGCTACGCCGGCTACCACGCGCTTGGCGCGCTGACCCCGGGTCGGTGCGCGCCGTGGGATGGCGGCTCGAAGGGGATGGCGCTGGCGGAAGGGGCGGGCTTCGTCGTCCTGGAATCGGAGGAGTGCGCGGAAGAGCGAGGCGCCGTGCCGCAAGCGGAGCTGCTGTCGGTCGCGCTCGCGCACGATTCCCACCACCTCGTCGCCACTCATCCGGAGTTTCGCGGCCTTTCCGGTGCGCTCGAGGCGGCGCTGCAGGAGGCGGGGCTCACCGCGTCGCAGCTGGCGCTGGTGGTGGGCCATGGCGTCGGCACTCCGCAAAGCGACTTCGCCGAGCTGCGCGCGCTGACCTACGTCTTCGGTGGCGATCGGGCGTTGGCCGATCGCGTCGCGCTGACCTCGTGGAAGGGGGCGCTCGGCCACCCGCTCGCAGCGGCCGGGATCCTCTCGCTGATTCGCGCCGTGGCGGCGCAGAAGCAGCTGCGCGTGCCGCCGGTGGTGGGATTGCGCCACCCGGTCGCGACCTTCCCGGTGCGCCTGCCGAAGGATCCCGAGCCGTTGCGCGCCGGCGACACCGCGGTGCTGACTGGCGGCCTCGGCGGTCATGCCGCCGCTCTGCTGCTGCGCCGCGTCGCGCCCGCCACGGCGCGCTCGGGGACGGCCGATGCCCCCGCCTTCGTGCCGTCGCGCGCGAGGCCGGCGCTGGCGGGGCGTCCTTTGCGGATCGTGCGCGACGAAGTCGTGGTGCTGAGCGCTGCGATTGCGTTGCTCGGCGACGGCGTGGCCGACGCGCGCGCCGAGTTCGAGCAGCTGCACCCCGCGCAGAGCCTGAACCAACTGCCCGAAGAAGGGCAGCTCGCGTTCCGGGCCATCAAGGAGGCAGTGCGCCGCAGCGGGGAGCTCCTGCCGCCGAGCGCCGACGTCGCGCTCCTGGCGGGCGTCGACCTCGAAGCGCTGCCGGCGGCGGCCCGTTTCGCACGCGCTCTCTTCGACCCAGCCAGCGGTCCGGCGAGCCCGTCACTGTTCGCCTTCGCCGGCGCGCACGCGGTCGCGTCGGCGGTGGCCGCC
Source organism: Planctomycetota bacterium (assembly GCA_031409275.1). Classification (GTDB taxonomy): domain Bacteria; phylum Planctomycetota; class B15-G4; order B15-G4; family SIAN01; genus SIAN01. The sequence continues at coordinate 20,857 of JANNXA010000019.1, read as the reverse complement.
ACCTTCGGGTTTCGCGGGCCGGTGGCCACCGCGGCGAGCGGCTCGTTCGCCTCGGCGCAGGCGCTGCTGGACGCGGCGCTGCTGCTGGCCGAGGGGCGTGCGCGTCGGGTGGTGGTTTTCGCCTACGTGCCCCACAGCGAAGAGCTCGAGCAGGCGCTGCGGCGCGCCGGCAGTCTCGGACCGAACGGGGTCGAACCGGCCCGTGCGACCCCGATCGCCGCAGCGCTGGTGCTGGCGCGCAGCGGCGAGCCTCCGATGAGCGGCGCCCCGCGACCGATCCGGCTCGAACTGCGACGCCGCAAGCGCTCGAGCGTCACGGCGCCGAGCGGCATGCCGTCGCTCGATCGCTGGTTCGGGGCGCAGGCGTTGATCGAAGTGGCGCAGGCGGCGCTGCAACTGCGGGCGTCGCCGGGACCGGCGCTGCCGCTGCGAGCGCTCGACCCGTGCACGGGTGCGGCGCTGTGGATGCGGGTGGGACTCGCGCCCGCGAGCGCGCCCTTTGCGCCTCCCGCGGGCGGCCGCTAGCCTGCCGCGCTTCCTTTTCAGCTTCGGCGGCCGCCGGTTCGATGGGGCCGTACCGACTCTCGGAGAGCTCCTGCCGTGAGCCAGCCTGCGGTCGCAGAACACCTGTTGTCCGAACGCCGCGTCCTCGGAGTGGCGTGGGACAAGCTGATGATGTGGCTGTTCCTTGGCTCCGACGCCATGGGATTCGCCGCTCTGCTCGGCGTCTACGCCGCGCTGCGGATGGGGGACGAGCGCTGGCCCGTCCCGCAGGAAGTGCTGGGCATCAACTTCACGGCGTTCATGACGTTCGTGCTGATCTGCAGCTCGGTCACCATGGTGAAGTCCTACGAGGCGATCCAGCGCGACGACCGCCGCGCTTGCTGGAGCTGGCTGTTCGCCACCTTCCTCGGCGGCGTCTTCTTCCTGGCCGGCCAGTGCTACGAGTACACCCATCTCGTCGAGCACGGGATGACGGTGGCGAGCGGGAACTTTGGCGCGACCTTCTACTGCGTCACCGGCTTCCACGGCTGCCACGTACTGGGCGGCGTGATCCTGCTCGGCAATTCGTTGGCGAAGGTCTCGTCCGGACAGATCACCAGGCATCAGGCCAACTACATCGAGAACGTCGGCCTCTACTGGCACTTCGTCGATCTGGTCTGGATCCTGGTGTTCACCTTCATCTACCTGTTCTGAGCCGCCTGGCTGCAAGCCACGCAAGACGCGGGAGTTTCAGGATCCGATGGACCACGCGCACGCCCCGTCCCCTTCCAGCGATCCGCATCACGGCGCTTCTGCTACGTCCGGCCATCACGGTGGCCTGTCGTACTACGCGGTCTTCTTCATCCTGCTCGTCGTCACGATCGCCGAAGTCGGCGTCGCCTACCTGCCGCTGCCGCACGGCGTCAAGATCCTCACCTTCATCGTGATGGCGCTCTACAAGGCGGTGATGGTCGCGCTCTACTTCATGCACCTCAAGTTCGAGAACAAGATCATGTGGGTGATCGCGGCCGCGCCGCTGATCTTCGGAGTGTTGATCACCATCGGGACCTACCCCGACTCCGAGAAGGGCACGGAGCGCTTCAAGAACGGCGAGCTGCAGCCTTGGTCGCCGCCGACGAACGTCGAGGCGCCGGCTGCCGGCCACTCGAACCACTGATCGACGCGCGCCGCCGGCATGGCCCCATCGGAGTTGCCGCCGGCTGCGCCGCCGCCCGATTCGGCCGCGGAGCGTGCCGCCGATCTGCGCACCCTGAAGATCCTGCTCGCGTGGCTCGGCGGCTGCGCCTTCCTGGCCGCGCTCTACCTGACCTTCGCCATCTGGCTCGACTGGATCTAGCCGGTCGCGTCGTCGGTCACGCGGACGGTCAGCGGGCGGTGAGCACGATCGCGGCCATCGATCCGTCCGCCACCACTTCGAACGGCTGCTCGGCGACGTCGAGCAGCAGCGAGCGACCGCTCGCGACGTAGTGCCCGGGGGGCAGCAGGAAGGCGAAGCGACGTCGCAGTGGATCGGCGCTGTCGCGCTCGGTACCACCACGGCAGGTCACCACGCCACGCGCGTCGCCGTCCGGGGCGACGGTGACGGCGAAATTCGCGCTGCGTTGCGAAGTGGCGACCGCGGCGAGCGCGACTTCGACGATCACCTCGCGCAGCGACGGCAGGGTCACCGTGGGGGCGGTCGATGCCGGCCACCGGGTCAGTGGCAGCTCGACGCGCCGTTCGAGAGCCGTGCCGAACTCGGCGGCGCTCGCCGCGGCGCCGATTTCGAGGACGAAGTGGTCGGGCACTTCTCCGTAGAGCGCCACCATGCCGCCGCCTTCGTGGCGCGCGTCGATCGGCAGCGCGGTCACGCGCAGCGGCGGAGCGTTGCGCAGCGCTTTGCCGCCAGCGTCGAGCAGGCGCAGGCGCCATATCGGCTGCGGCTGCAGCGCGATGCTCCCGAGGTCGACCGCAGCGTTGCCATGGGGCAACGCGAATGCAGCGGAGTCGATGAACCTCGGGGCGCGCACGCGGCCATGGGTCGCTTCCGGGGCGACGTAGTCGAAGAGGCGGCCGTCGGCGGCGCTGCTCCAACCGAGATTGCAGGCGTGCGGTCGTGTGCCGATCGTCGGCTCGATCCACGTCTCGAACACGGCGCCATCGAGCGGAGTGCCGTCGCGTTCATCGACGATCTGCGCCTCGAGTGGGCGCGTTGGTAACAGCCGCTGCAGCTCTCGATCGCCGGCGTCCTCGCTCTTGTCGTGGAGCGCAGGGAGATCGATGGCGTGCGCCACGTCGCCAGGAAGGAACGGCCCGAACTCGAGGGACGCTTCGCCGCCTCCCGCCGCGAACGGGCCGATCACGTCGATCCAGAAGGGGGCCGCTCGCGCGACGGGCAGCTCCACTTCGCAGCGCGGGGCAGCCGCAGCAGCGTCGTCGTCGTCGTTGAACCAGGCCAGCGCCGTGCCGCCGAAGCCGCAGCAATCGACGCCGCTCTCGGCGCGACGGGCGGCGCTCGCGAGGCAGGCGTGCACCCGCAGCGTCGCCGTCCTTGGCGCAACCGAGCCGGCCGGCAGCGTCAGCATCAGTCGCAATCGTTGCGGCCGCTCGATGGTGAAGACGACGGTGGCGCGCGCCTCGAGCGGCTGCGCGAATCGCTGCAACGAAGGGCGGCCGTCACGCGGCTCCACCTGGATCGCGCGCAACTGTTCGAGCGGGAGTTCGCTCGACAGCGCGTAGCGTCCGGGCGTCGCGAGCGGCAGCGCCGCGGCCACGAGCGCGCTGCCGTCATGACGCAGCAGGCGAATGGGAAGTTCGCTGCCGCCCGCCTCGTCGTCGCCGTCGAGCAGCGTGCCATCCGGCTCGCGCAGTTCGAGGAAGAGCTCCGTGCGACGCCGCAGTTCCAGGCGCAGATCGCGTCGCTTCTCTCCAGGCGGAAGGGCCGGGACGAGGAAGGAGTGGACGGCGCCGTCGGGCAGGATCACGAAGAGTTCGCCGCAACTCGCCGCCACCGGCGCGAGCTCGAAGCGACCGCTCGCTAGCGTCAGCATCTCGCTGCGACGGCATTCGAAGTCCGCTTCGCCCGGCAGCGCCGCGGCGACGTTGACGCCGCTCTCGTCGCGAACCGCGTCGGCACCCAACGGCCGCGTCAGCGTCGTCTGCAGCGCGCGCTCGGCCGATGCGGTGACGAGTGCGCCCGCCACCGGTTGCTGTGCGGCGTCGACGACGAATCCACCGAAGGCGACGGGGCGGGGCAGCACCAGATCGGCGACCTCGCCATCGGCCCCTTCGACAAAGGTCACTGGCTGCTCGTCGTATTGGTCGCCATCGCTCACCGAAAGCACCAACGCCCCGAGCCGCTCGACGCCGATCACGCCGCCCGGCACGCGCCAGAGTTGCGGGCGCGGCGCGACCTCGTTCGCCACGTATTCGCCGTGCGCGTCGGTGCGGGCCAGCGCCTCGGAGTCGATCGCGAAGCGAGGCGCCAGCCCGTCGGCGAGGGGCTGGACGGCAGCCAGATCGGCGAGTTCGAGCGGTCCAGGGCGTGGATCGAAGCAGAGGTCGAGGCCGGCCAGCGGGCGACCGAGGTCGTCGACGACGCGGCCGCGCGCGCGGCTGCCGCCGCCATGCGCGAGCGTCAGCCGGGACGTCGAGCCGGCGCGCAGCGTGACGACGCCGAGTTCTGCGGCATGCGGCGGCCGCCGCTGCGTCGCGACGACCAACTCGCCCTCCGGCAGATCGACGAGGGTCGCCATTCCGCGCTCGTCGCTGGCCCCGCGCGCGAGGACGAGCGCCTCGCCTTGCTCGCGATAGACCATGAAGAGCAGGTCGGCGAGCGGGCGCGATTCCGCGCCATCGATGAAGGAGAGTTCGAGGCGCGCGCTTCCATCGACCGGCCGATCGAGCGCGTCCTCGAGCTGGCGTTGCGCTGCGATCGCGCTGCTCGCCGACAGGCTTCGAGGCTCGTGAAGGGTCGGATCGCGCGAACGATCGAGGGCGGGCAGCTTGCGCGGTGGCTCGAGGCGTGGCACGCCAGAAACCAGCAGCGAGCTGGTCACGGCGACCAGCGCCACCAGGATCAACAACAGCAGCGGTGGCAGCGCAGCGCGGCCGCGGGCGGTGCGCGACGGCGGCGAGTCGGTGGCCTTGGGTGCGAAGCGACGCGGTGGCACTGGAGCGACGTCCCGGTGAGGCGAGAGGCAGGCACCTCTTCTTCGACCTCACGGCGTCGGCGGCTCTGGTGCGGCGACGGGAAGCGATTTCCGGTGAGCGGAGCGCAGTGGCTCAGTGATGCTCTTCGCGAACGAGATTGCGATTCCACGAGGGCACCTCGACCACGAGTTCTGCCGCGGTGCCATCGGGAACGCACTGGCACGCCAGACGAGAGGTCGGCGTCACGCCCGGCGCGAGGTCGAGCATGTCGTTCTCGGGATCGGAGGCGGGGTTGCAGCTCGTGGCGCCCTGCTTCACCTTGACGTGGCAGGTCGAGCAGGCGAGCACGCCGCCGCACGCGTGGTCGATGTCGACTCCGTGCGAGAGCGCGATGTCGAGGAGACTGCCCGGCAGCCCATCGCGGCCGTAGGGGAGCGCGGCGGGATCGACCTCGACGACCTTCGACTCGCTGCCGTGGACGAAACGGACGCGGTACCGCTGCGTGGGCAGCGTGAACTCGGTCGGTTTGAGGTAGGGATTCTTGCCGCCCATGAGGCGTGGCTCCGTCAGCGGCTGGCGCGCGCGGGTCGGCGCGCGAGCTCGAGGACCTTCTTCCACTCCGCCGGCGTCACTGGCGTCACGCTGAGTCGGCCCCGTTTCACCAGCGCCATCGCGGCGAGCGACGGCTCCGCCTTGATGGCATCGAGTGCGACCGGTTGGGCGAGCATCTCGACGAGCTTCACGTCGACCATGTACCAGGTCGGCTTCGCGGGATCGCTCTTCGGGTCGAAGTGTTCGTGGTGGCGATCGAACGCGGTCGAGTCGGGGTAGGCCGCGCGCACGACTTCGACGATCCCGACCACGGCGGAGGGGTTGGCGTTCGAGTGATAGAAGAAGACGCGATCACCGACGGCGACGACATCGCGCAGCGAGTTGCGCCCCTCGCTGCTGCGGATCCCATCCCAGGTCGTCGTCTGCCTCGGCGCGCGAGCGAGATCGTCGATCGAGAACGAGGTCGGTTCCGACTTGAAGAGCCAGTAGCGGGCCACGGCAGGAATCGCTCCGAGAAGGGGTCGCGGGCGGAGACCTTACCCGCCGCGTCCGTTGACTCGGCGCCATGCCAGGGAAATGATCCCCGTTCCCTTTCGCTTCCTGACCGACCGGCGCCGACGCCGGCCGGCTCGGCTTGGCGATCCCCTCCACTTCGAAGGAGATCGAAACTTGACCTCTCTGCCGTTGCTCTTGTCCGAGTTCGAAACCGACGCTCTGGTCGGCGGGATGCTTCGCTGGTTCCACATCCTCGCGGGCGTCACCTGGATCGGCCTGCTCTACTTCTTCAACCTCATCAACATGCCCACGCAGGGCAAGCTCGACGGCCCGACCAAGAAGGCGGTCAACCCCGAGCTCCTGCCGCGCGCGCTCTGGTGGTTCCGCTGGAGCGCCGCCTACACCGTGCTGTTCGGGCTGATCCTCTTCTATTGGAAGTACATGCGCGGCGCGAACATGCGCGATCTGGACGGCGGCCTCTCGGCGCGCGCCATGTGGATCATGCTCGGCATGACGCTTGGCCTGGTCATGGCCTTCAACGTCTGGGCCATCATCTGGCCGGCGCAGCGCACGATCATCCGCGCGACCAAGGAAGGCCAGAAGCCGCCCGAAGGGCTGCCGGAGAAGGCGAAGCTCTTCTCGCGCATCAACTTCATCCTGTCGGGCCCGATGCTGGTCGGGATGGTCGCGGCCAACAACGCCATCCCGTTCACCGGCGCCTCGATCGCCATCACCATGCTGATCGCGCTGGCGATCATCCACGTGCTGCTGCGCCTGGCGCCCAAGGTCGGAACGACGATCTGAGGCTCGCACGCCTCGATCGGCGGGGGTCCGGCTTGGGTCCGTTCGATTCGCAAGCGGGGAGGCGGAGTCACCGCCTCCCCGCCTTCGTTGCGGGAGCGAGCGATGGCGCGTGAGGCCACCGATGCGGCGATTGCGCAACGCTTCGAGCGAAATGTCATCGAGCTGCGCGACCTGCTCTGGCTGCCGCCGGCACGGCGTCCCCGCGTCGGCGTCAGCAGTTGCCTGCTGGGCGAGCGCGTGCGTTGGGATGGCGGCCACAAGCTCGCCGGTTCACTGGTCGCCGATCTCTCGAGCTGGGCCGAGGTGGTGGCCACCTGCCCCGAAGTGGGGATGGGGCTGCCCGTCCCGCGCCCGCCGCTGGTCGTGGGGCGCGGCGACGACGGCGCGGCACGGCTGATCGAGCGCGACAGCGGTCGCGACCACGGCGCCGCGTTCGAACGCTTCACCCAGGAGCGACTGCTCGCGCTCGCGCCGCTCGACGGTTACGTCTGGAAGGCGAAGTCGCCGTCGTGCGATCGTCGCGGCGGCCTCTTCGCCCGCGCGGTCGCGGCCAGCAACGAAGGCCTGCCGGCAGCCGACGAGCGCGACCTCGACCGCTCTGCCGCGCGTGCGGCGTTCCGGCTCGCGACGGAATGGCGGTCGGGATGGCGCTTCACCGCCGCGCAGTCCGCTCGCGGCCTGCAGACCGCCCGTCTCCATCGCAAGCTGCGCAGCTTCTGGGTCGCACTGGCGCCCGCCGTGGCCCGAGCGCTCGATCGCGCTGCGCAAGCGCCACCCGTCGCCGACGATCCGCACCGCTACGCCGCGTGCGCCACCGCGCTGCTGCGAGGTCTCGCGGGCCGCGCGGCGCGTCGGGCCAGTCGCGCCGCACGCTGAACCGCGGCCGTTGCGACTTGCGCGCGGCGGCGTCAACATGCGACTTCCCCTTCCCGCCGGAGCCGCCCGATGATCCGCTGCACCGCCGCCGTCTCGCTCGTCGTCACATTCACCGCCGCGTTCGCCAGCTCCGCCGGCCTGTGGGCTTCGTCGCGTCCCGCCGCCGATCCCGTCGCGCCGACCGTGGCGTCGATCGCCGACACCAAGCTCGCCCTCTTCAACGGCAAGGACCTGACCGGCTGGAAGCAGGTGCTCGCCGACAAGGGCGCCGATCCCGCGAAGACTTGGTCGATCAGCGACGGCGTGATCCACTGCACCGGACAGCCCGCTGGATATCTCCGGACCGAGAAGTCGTTCAAGAACTACTTCCTCGTGGTCGAGTGGCGTTGGCCCGCGAATCCGACCAACAGCGGCGTCCTGCTGCACATGCAAGGCGAAGACCGCGTGTGGCCGAAGAGCATCGAGGCGCAGTTGCAGAGCGGCAACGCCGGCGACTTCTGGCTGATCGACGGCGCGACCGCGAAGGTCGATGACGCGCGCCGCAATCCCGGCGCCGACATCAACGTCTTCGCGCTGAAGAAGGCCGAGAACAAGCCCGGCGAGTGGAACCGCTACGAGATCACCTGCATCGACGGCACCGTGATCCTCACCGTCAACGGTGAGCTGATGAACATCGGCCGCGAGTGCACCCCCAACGAGGGGTTCATCTGCCTGCAGTCCGAAGGCAGCCCGATCGACTTCCGAAAGGTCGAACTCACCCCGATTCCGTAGCCCGACCGCTCGAGCCATCGGGAGGCCAAGAGTCGCTTCGCCGCGACGCTGGCGACACTCGGCCGCTCGGCGCATGATCCGCCGTCCGTGTTCGAAGCACCCGTCTCGCCTGCCCCGAACGGAGATGTCGATGGGCCCCCTCGCGCTCGTGATCGGATGCGTCCTCGTGCTCGGCCGCGGCGACCCTGCCGGCGACCTCGCCGACTTCTCCGCCGCGGTGAAGGAGCAGCGGTACGACGACGCGAAGCCGAAGGTGGCGGCGCTCGCCGCCCGCCTCGGCGCGATCGAGGCCGAACTCTCCTCGACGCCGCCGCCTGCCGACCTGGTCGCGAAGCCGCTGCGGGAGGAGAGCAAGGCGCTCGTCGACGCGCTCGAGCGGGTGCTGAAGGCCCCGCGCGCGCCGATCGAGCTGCAGGCGAAGATCGTCGGCGCCGTCGGCCGGATCGCGGGCGATGGCCAGCGGCTCGCGCTGCGGGCGATCAAGCTGAAGCCGATCGAGGAGGCCGAGGCGTCGTTGGCGGCGGCTCTGTCGGCGCTGGCTGTCCATCGTGACCCGAAGCTGATCGATCGCTTCGAGCGCTACCTGATCGACGATCGGGTCGAGGTGGTGAAGTCGGCCGCGAGCGCGCTCGGCGAGTTCTTCGGGGAGAAGGAGGCGCTGCGCAAGCGCCTGGCCGGCAGCTTGGTGCGCGCCTACTCGGCGTCGGGGATGACGGTCACGTCGGCCGGCACGTCGGGCGCGAAGGATCCGGCGATGGGCGACCTCGAGTTCCGGATCGCCGTTGCGCCGAGTTTCCGTACCTCGCTCGCGCGCCTCACCGGCGGCATCGATCGCGGCACCGCGAAGGAGTGGGACGTGTGGTACCGCGACTCGAAGGACGAGCCGTGGCGTGATGGGGTCGAGAAGGCCTCGATCGCCACCTCGAACGTGCGAGCCGGCCCCGCTCCGAAGCCCGGCGGCGGTTGAGCCCGAGCCCGCGGTGATCGTCGCCCAGCTTCGCCGCGTTCTCGCCCCCCGTCGCCGAGCGCTGGGTACCCCCAGCCGCTCGCCCCGCCACCTTTCATCGAGCGCTGGGTACCCCCAGCCGCTCGCCCCAACCGCCGCTCGCCCTCATCGCGCGCAGCGTCCCTTCCGCTCGCATCGAGCGCTGGGTACCCCCAGCCGCTCGCTTCGCCACCTTTCATCGAGTGCTGGGTACTCCCAGCCGCTCGCCGCTCGCCGCTCGCCGCCCCATGCTGGGCTTCTGCTGCGAACGCTGCGGCGCTCCGCCGCAGCCGTTCGTCAGCAGCAAGCCCCGAGAGGCGAGCCGCGCACCGCGCGGTCTCGCCGGCGCGGGCGTTCAGCTGCAACGGCGCCGGGCTCACGCCGCTCGTCGGTCGACTCCCTCTCGCGGCGCCGTTGTCAGCTGCAACGCCTACATTTCTTCCAGCGTCCCAATCCCCAGCACCGTCAGCGCCCGCTCCAGCGCCGACTCGACCAGCCGCAGCAGCGTGAGTCGCAGCGCGCGCGTGGCCGGATCGGTGCAGTGCAGCACCGGGTGGAGCGGCTTGCCGTCCTCGCCGCTCGCCGTGTACCAGGAGTTGAGCTCCTTGCCGAGGCGGTAGACGTAGTCGGCGACGTGGTAGGGATCGAGGTCGCGCACCGAGGCGGTCACCGTTTCCGGGAACTTGGCGACGGCGAGCAGCAGCGCCGCTTCGGCCGGCGCCAGCCGCGTGGCGTCGACTCCGAGATCGAGCGCGGTCGCCATGCCGGCGGCCTCGACCTTGCGCAGGATCGAGCGGATGCGCGCCAGCGAGTAGAGGCAGTAGGGCCCGGTCCGGCCGTTCATGTCGAGCGCTTCGTCGACGTCGAACTTCACGGTGGAGCGCTTGCTGAACTTGAGCAGGTGGTACTTCACCGCGGCGAGCCCGATGCGCGAGCCGCGTCGCTTCACTTCGGCTTCGGGGAGTTCGGGCGACCGCTCCCGCACCTGCGCGGCGGCGGCCTCCTCGACCGTGTCGAGGAAACCGTCCGCTTCGATGATCTCGCCCTCGCGTGACTTCATCTTGCCGTGCGGCAGCTCGACCATGCCGTACGACAGATGGTGGCAGCGCGCGCCGAAACCGGGCAGCAGCCGATCGATCAGCACGAAGAGCGTCTCGAAGTGCAGCTCCTGTTCGGAGCCGACCACGTAGACCATCTGCGCCGGCTCGTGGCGCCGGTAGCGACGCATCAGCGAGCCGAGGTCCTGCGTGATGTAGACGCTCGTCCCGTCACCACGCAGCAGCACCTTCTCCTGCGGCGGATCGCTCGGCGTCTTGCCCGGTTGCTCGAAGATCACGGCGCCCGCGTCGTTCTTGCGCGCCACGCCGCTCGCGAGGAGGTCGCCCACGATCTCCTTGCCCGCGAGGTAGACCTCCGACTCGTAGTCGACGTGATCGAAGGAGACGCCGAGCCGCACGTAGGTCTTCTCGATCCCCGCCAGCACCCAGTCGTTCATGCGCCGCCACAGCGCGCGGATCTCCGGGTCGTTGGCTTCCCAGCGCCGCAGGAAGTCGCGCGTCTGCGCGTGCAGTTGCGATACCTCGGCCTCGAAGCGCCGCGCCACCGCCGCCTGCGCGCGCTTCAGGCCATCGGCGCGCCGCGCGGTCGCCACCTCGTCGGGCCGTGCCGCGAGCCAGGCGAGGTAGTCGCGTTCGAGGGCGACGTCGGCCGCCATCTTCTCGGGGAAGAACTGCGGCTTCGTCTTGCCGGGCTTGAAGTCGAGCTTGCGACCCGCTTTCTCCTGATCCTGCAGGAAGCGCTTGCGCAGGTTGAGGTCGGCGCCCGCCTCGATCGAGGCGCGGTTCGTCGCGAGGTAGGCGTCGATCTCGACGGCGCCCGGGCCCGCGGCCCACGCCTGGAACTCCTCGGTCGCCTTGTTGGCGAACAGCGAGTAGAGCCGGCCGACGAGGTGGTCGCCCTTCTCGCCGGTCGTTTCGGGCGAGCTGCCGGCGGCGAAGCGCGTGTAGGCGACCATCGACTTGCAGATGTGGATGCCGCGGTCGTTCACGATGTTGTAGCGCGTGACGTCGTGGCCATGGAGGCGCGCGGCGTTGCTCATCGCGAAGCCGAGGATCGTGTTGCGCAGGTGGCCGATGTGCAGCGGCTTGTTGGTGTTGGGACCGGAGTACTCGATCAGCCACTTGGCGGGCGTGTCGTCGCCGTCGCGGCCGAAGCGCTCGCCTTCGCGCACCACTTCGCCCGCCACCGCGGCGAACAGCAGCGGCCGCACGAAGCGGACGTTGCAGTAGCCGTTCTCGGCATGGGCGGCGAGGTAGCGCGCGTCGCCGGCGAGCGCGGCCGCGATCTTCGCGGCGAGCGTCTGCGGATCGCTCTTCAGCTCCTTGGCGAGGCCGTGGCAACCGACCGCGAGGTCGCCCGCGGCGCTCGACAGCGCCTCGCTGACGCGCAGCCCGCTCGGGTCCTCGCGGCCGAGCGCCCGCGCCGCGGAGTGGAGGAGGTCGTGCTCGAGCGTACGGAAGGTGGCAGTTTGCATGGGCCGCGGATCATCGAGGCGCGCGTCGACGGGGTCAATCGTGGCGCTGCTTTGGCAAGATGCCGACCTGCCCGTCGGCGTCGGCCGCGCCCGCCGCCTGCGCCATCCGGAAGGCCTTGAAGCACGTTCTCGGAGAGACCGCCATGCGACGTCGCGATCTGTCGGTCCGTCATGCGGCCACCCTCGCCACTTGGGGCACCCTGATGCTCGGGTCGGGCGTGAGCTGCACCAAAGACGATGGCGGCGGCGGGCCACCGGCTGGCCAACCGCAAAGCGGTGGCAACGCCGCCCCCGTCGGCGGCCAGGCGAAGGGCGGTGAACCGCGCTCGGTGACGACGCTGCGTGAACTCGCCGCGGCTCACTACGGCGAAGCGGAACTGGTCGAAGGGGGATTCGAGCGCGCCCATGACGTGCTGATGCAACTGGTCGCGAGCCCGTTTGCCACACCCGAGGATCTCGTCGACGTCGCCTGTGCCAAGTTGAAGCTCCACCAGCAAGACCCCGCCGCGCAGGAACTGGAGACGCCCAAGATCCGCGAGCTGTGCCGGCAGGCGCTGGCGCGCGACGCGAAGTCGGCGGCGGCCCACTACGTGCTGGGCGTCGTGGCTTTCGATCGCGAGCAGGATGCGGCCACCGCCAAGGTCGAATTCACGGCGGCGAACGAGATCGCGCCCGATGACGTGCCGACGCGCATGCGGCTCGCCGAGGTCTGCAACGAACTCGAGGAGCGCGATCGCGCCATCGAGCTCTACGAGTCGGTGCGCGCCGCGGGGCCGGAGTTCGCCGGCTCCTTCTACATGCCGGCGATCTATCGACTCGCCCGCGTGCTGCGGCAACGCAAGAAGGGCGACGCTGCGGCGGGCATCGACGACACCAAGCGCGCGGGCGAACTGCTCGCCGAGCACAAGCGGCTGAACGAGGCGAAAGCTCCCAACCCCAGCGAGGACGAGATCAAGCTCGGCAACCTCGGCCGCGTGCGCCCGCCGGCCATGCGTGGGGTGGGTGGCGGCGTTCCCGCGTCGGCGCCTGCCGTTCGCTTCACGCTTCATCCACCGCTCTTCGCGGGGTTGGGGGAAGCGATCGCCTTCGACGTTGCCGACGTCGACAGCGATCTGCGCGACGACTTGCTGGTGCTGGGCGTCGGCGCCGACGGAAAGCCGGCGTTGTGGCTCGCCCGTCAGCAGGCGAAGGGCGAGTTCGTCACGCAGCCGCTTGCGGTCGACGCGGCGCTGCTCGCCGGCGCGACTTCGGTGCACGCCGTCGATTTCGAGAACGAGTTCGGCATGAGCCTCCTGCTGGTCGGCAGCGCGGGCGCAAAGCTGCTCGCGCCGACCCCCGATGGCAGCGGCGGAATCGTCGACGTCAGTGCGCAGCTGCCGGCGTGGCCTGCCAACGTCAGCGCGGTCCAGCGGGTCGATTTCGGCCACGATGGCCACGCCGACCTGGTGATCGCGTCGCCAGCCGGCCTGCGGTTGATCCGCAATGATGGCCTGCCGCGCGAGCCCTACACCGAGGAGCGTACGGGAGCGGTGCAGTTGCAGGACGTGACGGCGCTGGCCGAAGGGATCGCAACCACGCCCTGCAGCTGGGTCGCGATCGAGGACTTCGACAGCGATCAGGACATCGATCTGCTGGCCGGCGGTGGCGGCGGCAAGACGACGCTCTACACCAACCTGCGCAAGGGGCGTTTCGCGGCGATCGCCGCCGACAAGAGCGGCCTGCCGAGCGACCTCGCCAACGCGCCGCTGCTCGCCGACGTCGACCATGACGGTGCCCCCGATGCGGTCGTGCCCGGCACGCCGCCGATGGTGCTGCTGAATCGCGGCGATGGGACGTTCGCCGCCGGCTCGCCGCGCAGTGAGCTCGCGGCGCTGTGGAACGGCGCGCCGCAACTCGTCGACGTGAACCTCGATGGCGAGCTCGACTTCGTCGGCGCCACGCCGGCCGGCGGCGTCGCGGTCCGCTACGGATCGCTGACCAGCGCCACCGCGCCCTTGACGCCGATCGAGGGAGGCGGCGCAATGCGAGAGGCGCGCCTCGTCGACCTCGACGGTGACGGCGACTTCGACCTGATCGGCCGCGCCGGCAAGGGCGTCGAGCTCTTCTGCGGCGAAGTGGCGAGCGGCCGTTCGCTGCGCCTCGAGCTGCGCGGCAAGAAGGACAACCGCCAGGCGATCGGCGCCATCCTCGAGATGCGCGCGGGCGACCTCTATGCGCGCCAGCTGCAGCGCGATCGCCACTTCCTGGTCGGCCTCGGTGCTGCCCCGAAGATCGACCTCGTGCGCATCACCTGGCCCAACGGCGTGGTGCAGAACCTGATCGAGCCGGTCTCCGATCCGGCCGCGGCAGCGCCGTTGTCATGCGCGGCGGCGGGCGCGGTCGCCGCCGTGGTGCGCGCCGCCGTCCTGCAGAAGGAGGGGCTCGCCGGAAGCTGCCCGTTCCTCTACTCGTGGAACGGCACGCAGTACGAGTTCATCAGCGACGTGCTCGGGATCACGCCGCTCGGCCTGCCGATGACCGAGTCGATGTACGTGCCGCCCGACCATGACGAGCTGGTGCGTGTCACCGGCGAGCAGTTGCGCGCGCAGGAGGGCGAGTACCGCTTCCAGGTGACCGAAGAGCTGCGCGAGGTGACCTACCTCGATCGCGTGCAGCTGTGGGTGATCGACCATCCGCAGGGCGTCGACGTCCATCCCGAGGAGCGCTTCACCTTCCCGCCGTTCCCGCCGCAGAAGATCCACACCGTGCGCGCGCCGCTGCCGATGACGCGCGCCGTCGACCAGGATGGCCGCGACTGGACCGCGACGCTCTCGACGATCGATGGCCATCACGCGGTGCCGTTCAAGCCGCGCGATTCGCGCTACCTCGGACTCGTCACCAACCACTCGCTGGAGCTCACGCTGCCCGAAGCGGTGCGCGACGCGAAGAAGGTCCGGCTGCTGATGACGGGCTGGCTCTACTGGACCGACGCCAGCGTGAACGTGCTGGCCGATCGCAACGGCTCCTTCGGCTTCGTTCCGCCGATCTTCGCGGTACCCGATGGCCAGGGCGGCTGGCGCGATTGCGGGCCGCCAGTCGGTTTCCCTGCCGGCAAGACCAAGACGATGGTGGTCGACGTCACCTCGATGGTGAATCGCGCCGACCTGCGCCTGCGCATCGCCAGTTCGATCCGCCTCTACTGGGACGCGATCACGGTGGCGGTCGACGACGACGACGCGCCCATCACGGTGACGAAGCTCGAACCGAAGTCGGCTCGTCTCTGGTCGCGCGGCTTCTCGGCGCGAATCGAGAACGAACGCGACGACCAGCCCGAGCGCTTCGACTGGAACCTGCTCGAACCGCTGCCGCGCTGGAACCAGCACGCCGGGATGCTCACGCGCTATGGCGCGGTCGCTTCGCTGCTCGGCGACATCGACGATCGCATGGTCCTCTTCTCTTCGGGCGATGCGATGGACCTGCGCTTCGATGCGACGACGACGCCGCCGAAAGAGGGGATGGCGCGCACCTACCTCGTCTTCTTCGATGGCTGGGCGAAGGACGCGGACCCCAACACGATGTTCAGCCAGAGCGTCACCCCGCTGCCGTTCCATGGCATGAGCGGCTATCCGTATCGCGCCGACGAGCACTATCCAGACGACGAGTCGCACCTCGATTACCAGCTCGAATGGAACACGCGCGCCGGCAAACGGCTGATCGCGCCGCTTGCGCCGGGCGCGGCACGTGGGCGTCGCGGCTCGCCGCCGCCGACTCGCGCGGCCGTGTCTGGAGCGCCCGCCGCTGGGTCGTAACGACCCGACGGAGGTGACCCTTTGCGCAACGCCCCTGGGCCACGCGCCGGCGTGAGGGGCGGCTCGCCGCTTGCATGCGGACGCTGTTCTGGAGCGCCGATTCGCTGATCGGACCGCGTTCGCGCGTCTTCATGAGGAGGCGCGCATGGGCGGTCGCGAACGCATGTTGGGATTCGCCGGGATCGTTGGCATCGCCCTCCTCGGCGCTCTGCTGCTGATCCCCGCGTCGCAGGAGACGCCGCACGCGACCGGCGCGTCGACGGAAGCGCCGCGACGGCCGCCCCCTGCGCTCGTCGTGCCGGTCTCCACCGATGCGGCGCGTGAACTGGCGGCGGCGCTCTTCGATGAGGAGCGATACGACGATGCGGAGCAGGTGCTGCTCGATCTGCTGAAGCGGCCCGACGTGGAGCCGGCCGACCACGTGCACCTCGGTCAGCTCTTCTTCGCGCGTTGGATCAAGCGCGGCTCGATCGACACGCCGACCGCGACGATCGATGGGTGGGCGCGCGCTGCGCGGCGCCACTGCGGAGATGGACTGGCGCTGGCCGAGGCGACCGCGAGCGCGCATTACGTGATCGGCGTGCTGGCGGGGCGCTGGGCGGCCGAGGCCACTCCGGAGGAGGCGGTCGCCCCGCTGCGGCGCGCGCACGACCTGGCGCCTGACGACCTCGGCACGCAGGTCCACCTTGCGCTGGCGCTCGAGGACAGCGGCGACCGCAAGGCGGCGCTGGCGCTCTTCGACCCGCTCTACGCCCGCGGCAAGGAGTTCCTCGGCGTCTACTACCGCACCGTGCTCTATCGCCTCGCGCGCCTCCTGCTGCGGACGGGTAGCGAGACCGACGCGGCGCGCGGTCGCGAACTGCTGGAGATCATGTCGACGCTCCCCGAGCCGGTGAGCAAGACCAAAGACGATCAGGACATGCTGCTTGGCGAGTTGGGCCGCATTCGCCGTTCCGGCCTCCCGCTGGGCGAGCCGACGCCGGTGCAGGCCGCGCGCGTCGCCTTCGGTGCAGCGGAGTCGTGGAGTGCGAGTGCGCGTGGGGCCGTGCGAGCGTTCGCCGTGGCGGACCTCGACGGTGATCTGCGCGACGACGTGGCGTGGATCGATGACGAAGGATTGGCGTGGAGCCGAGATCGCGCCGGCCGTCGCGTCGAGGCGCGCGTCGCGTCGGGCGACTTTCGCGGCGTGGTCGCCGCCGAAGTGGAGAACGGCGGCCGCGCGAGCCTCTTCGCGTTCGGGGCGGCAGGGTTGCGCCTCTTCACGCCGCAGGGCGCCCTCGCGGTCGAAATGGCGGAGGCCTTCGTCGAGGAGAGTGCCGCGCTTCCTCCGGTGGCGAGCGGCGCGTCGGTCGACGCGGTGACACCGGTCGACTTCAACCACGACGGCCACTTGGACCTGCTGCTGATCGTTGGCGGCAAGCTCTGCCTCATCGAGAGCGGCGGCGTCCCGCGCTCGGACGCCGACGGCAGCAAGATCGGTCCGATCACGTTTCGCGAGGTGACGGTCGGCAGCGGCCTCGAGGATCGCGCGGCCCGCTTCGCGCTGATCGAAGACCTCGACAGCGACCATGACGTCGACCTGCTGACCGGCGGGGCCGGCGCGCCGACGCTCGTGTGGTCGAACCTGCGGCGCGGCCGTTTCGAGGCGATCGCGCGCGAACGCAGTGGCCTGCCCGATGGCCTTGATGAGGCGCCGCTGCTCTTCGACCTCGATGGCGACTCCGTTCCCGACGTCGTCACCGCCGGCGCGACCGCGCGCCTCTTTCGCGGCAAGGGCGATGGCACGTTCGCCGTGGCGGTGGCGGCGCCGGCGGCCGTCGCTCGCTCCACGTTCGCGCAGGCCGTGTGGTGCGACATTGACCTCGACGGCGAGTGCGCGTGGCTGGCGGCCGACGCGGCGAGCGATCTCGACCTCGATGCGGACCTCGACACCCTCCACCTCGACGCGGGGGCGCTGCAGGTGAGGCGAGGGACGCTCTCCGATGCGCCGCGGCGCGCGCTGCTGTTGCTGCGCGGCCGCAAGGACAACCGCTTCGCCACCGGCGCGCTGATCGAGGTGCGCGTCGGCGGCCGCTATCAGCGCCGCTTCGTGCGCAGTCCCGTGCAGTTGTTGGGCTTCGGCGGCAGCGACGAGCCGATCGTGCGCATCACCTGGACCGACGGCGTCACCCAGCACGCGCTGCAGGATCGCAAGATCGAGGACGTCGCGCCGATCGACGAGGCGGCGAAGGCCGCCGTGCATCCGATCGACGATCCGACGCTGTGGGTGGATCTCAGCGGCGACGTTCGTCTCGTCCTCACGCAGAAGAAGGGGCCGCCGGGCTCCTGTCCGTTCCTCTATTTCTGGAACGGCACGACCTACGAGTTCCTCACCGACGTGCTGGGCACGACGCCGCTTGGCCTGCCGATCGACGCGCAGCGTTTCGTCCAACCCGATCACGACGAGCTGGTGCGACTCGCGCCGGGGCAGCTGGTCGCGATCGACGGCGAGTTCCGTTTCCAGCTGACCGAGGAGTTGCGCGAGACGACCTACCTCGATCGCGCGCAGTTGTGGGCAGTCGACCACGCCGCCGACGTGCTGCTCCATCCGGAGGAGCGCTTCTGCTTCCCGCCGTTCCCGCCGCAGCGCCTCCACGCGATGCGACGCGTCGAGCCGATGGTCCGCGTCGTCGATCAAGCGGGGCGCGATTGGACGCGCGAGCTTGCCGACCTCGATGACGTGCCGGCGGCGCCGTTCACGCCGTTGGTGGCGACCTATCGAGGGATCGCGACGCGCCACACGCTCGAGCTCACGCTGCCGGACGCAGCGCGCGCGGCGAAGCGGGTGCGGCTGCTGTTGACGGGATGGCTGCAGTGGGGCGACGCCAGCGTGAACCTCGCCGCGGCGAGGAACGGCAGCGTCGAGTTCGTGCCGCCGCTGCTGGCGCAGCCCGATGGCGCCGGCGGTTGGCGCGGTTGCGGGCCACCGCTCGGGTTCCCCGCGGGCAAGACCAAGACGATGGTGGTCGACGTGACGCAATGGCTCGCGCGCGACGATCTGCGCCTGCGCCTCGAGTCGACGCTCGAGCTCTACTGGGACACGATCGCGGTGGCGCTCGATGACGCGGCCATCGACGACGCCGCCAGCGATGCCCCTTTCTCCGTCACCAAGCTCGAGCCGAAGGTGGCGCGTCTTTGGGAGCGCGGCTTCTCGCGTCCGCTGCCGCGCGAGCCGTGGCAGGCCGAGCGCTACGACTGGTCGCAGCGCGAGCCGACCCCACGCTTCGATCAGCACGTCGGGATGCTGACGCGCTACGGCGACGTCGTCCCGTTGTTGGGTGACGTCGATGACCGCTTCGTCCTGATGTCGTCCGGAGACGCCATCGACCTGCGTTTCAACGCGACCACGCTGCCGCCACTCGCGCCCGGCATGGCGCGCACGATGCTGCTCTACCTGGATGGCTGGGCGAAGGATGGCGACGCCAACACCACCGATGCGCAGACGGTCCTGCCGCTGCCGTTCCACGCGATGAGCGGTTACCCCTATCGCGACGACGAGCACTTTCCCGATGACGCCGCCCATCGCGTCTGGCAGCTCGAATGGAACACGCGGCCCGGGCGACCGCGGTTGCCGCGCCTCGCCGAGGCGGAGGCGGCCGCTTCTTTTTCGCGAACGCAGTAACGGCGGCCGCGTCTTCCGGGTCCTACTCCTGTCCCACGCTGGCAAGAGGGCTGGCGCGGTCGCCGCGAGGCGGCCGATGGACAGGAGGACGCCCGATGAAGGTCTCGATCGTCACGGCCAGCGCAGCTTGCGCGGCATTTGCCTGCGGAGGGGGCGCCGCTTCGGCGCAGACCGACCTGTTGCGGATCCGCGGCGCGTCGAACAGCGACACCTTCGGCTGGGCGTTCGGTCCGGCGGGTGACGTCGACGGCGACGGGATCGGCGACCTGCTGGTCGGCTCGCCGACCGACGACACCAACGGGACCGACGCGGGCCGCGTGCGCGTCCTGTCGGGACGCGACTTTTCGGTGTTGCGCGAGCACTTCGGTGACGCCGCCGCGGATCAGCTCGGGTGGGGGATCGGCCGCGAGGTCGGCGACATCGACGGCGACGGCTTCGACGACTACGTGCTCGGCGCGATGCAAACGCCCGACCTGATCACCTACGGCTACGGCTACGTGCGCGCCTTCTCGGGCCCGACCGGCGCGCTGATCCACGAGTGGAAGGGCACTGAGCTTGAAGCGGCGTATGGCGATCGGCCCACGGTGATCGGCGACATCGATGGCGACGGCTTCGCCGACGTCGCGGTCAGCGCGATCTACCACGGAAGCGGCGCGACCGACTACTCGGGTGCGGTCTACATCTACTCGGGCAAGGACGGCTCGACGATCTGGAAGAACGCGGGCACCGTCTATCAGGAGAACTATGGCTACGCCGTGGCGCGCGTCGGCGACGTCGACGGCGATGGTGCCGTCGACTTCGCGATCGGCGCGATCGGTCGCCAGGTGAATGGCGTGTGGCGCGGCGGCGTCGAGGTCTGGACCGGAAAAGGCGCGACGCTCCGCTTCTCCGCGAATGGTGGCGTCGGCGATTGGTTCGGTTGCGCGCTCTCGGACGTGGGCGACCTCGACGCGGACGGCGTGCCCGACCTGTTGGTCGGGTCGTTCAACGACTACCCATCGATGCCGGGCGAGGCGCACGTCTACTCGCTGAAGTACGGCACCGAGCTCTATTGCTTCAGCGGCGCCGAGGACGGCGACCTCTTCGGGGCCGCGGTGGCTGGGCTCGATGATCTCGACGGCGATGGCGTGCGCGAGTTCGCCATCACGGCGCCGACCGGCCACGTCACGCGGCCTTACGAGGGCCACTGCTTCGTCTATTCGGGTCGGCGCGGAAAGCTGCTGCACGACCTCACCTCGGATATCACCGACGATGTCTTCGGCTTCGATGTCATGGCCCACCAGGATCTCGATGGCGATGGGCTGCGCGAGATCCTGATCGGGGCGCCCGGCGAGATCTACACCGCTTCGCTCCAGCCGGGCGCGATGCACCTCTTCACTTGGGCCGACTGCCACGCCACCGCGCAGAACTACGGCGCCGGCTGGCCCGGGACCAACGGCGTGCCGTCGCTGACGGCGAGCAACCCGCCGCAGCTCGGCGAGCCGATCTCGATCGAACTCGGCAACAGCTACGGACAGCCGACCATTGCGCTGCTGCTCTTCGGCTTCGCCAAGGCGCAGATCGCGTCGAGCTGGGATGGCGACTTCCTGGTGGCGGCGCCGTGGGTGCCGTTCGTCTTCTCGCTGCCGGCCGCGGGGCTGGCGCTCGACGAGGAGGTCGAGCCTGACCTCGCACTGTGCGGCATCGAAGTCGACGCGCAGATCCTCGTCGTCGATCCGGGCGCCAGCGACGGCATCGCCTTCAGCCAGGGGCTCGAG
>JANNXA010000018.1:0-123338 GCA_031409275.1 Planctomycetota bacterium | reverse complement strand
AACCCTGGAGCGTCGCGCGCTCCTCGGGCGTCAGCTTCAGGTCAGCGCGGGGGCGTCCTCGTGGCATCGTCGGCTCCTTGTAGAGGAGTACGACGCCTCCGTGACATTGTTCAACGAACTTCTACCTCATGACACTAGACGAGGACGATCACCTGACCGCCGGCGGTGTCCCGACCGGGACGGGAACGGTCTACTTCGCGGAGTACGCGCAGCCGGCGTGGACCGTCACCACAGGCGCCACCACCGAACCTCACTACCGCGTCGGCGCGGTCGACATCGGCAACGGGACGAACACCTGGATCACGAACGTCGCCGGCACGAATACTCTGGAAGCGGTCAACCACAAGTACTGGGACGTCAACTACCCGAACTTCAATCGCACACTCATCTATCGCGACCTCGATGGGAACGGCACTCCCAACCTCGAAATCATGAACGAGACCGGGACTGCCTATTACGACACGGCGCGCGGATTGATCCGGCGGTTCCAGACCGCGTCGGCTTTGCCGGAGTCCGTGCCGGGTACTCCGATCCATTATTTATGGGGCGGACACGTCTTCGAGCGCCCAATTCGCACGAAGTTGACCGGCGCCCATCACCTGACGTTCAGCCCGATCCCGGCGGACCCCATTCCGGGGATGCACACGTCGTTTCACGGAGGCGGTGAGGGCTGGTGGTACCCGCTGATCAACTCGTCGGCATTCCTTGCCGGGCAGATTGACTGCCTGTCGCAGTCGGTGAACGCTCAGGAGTTGGGCACTTCGATGAAGCATGCTCGGATGAGGAAGACGTTCGAGGATCCGGTGACCGACCACGTCGTGGTCGGAACTCTCGGTGGCTACGTCTATGCCATCGAGCCGGGGAGTCCGCCGACGGCCGGGAATCCCGTGACCTCGAACCTCAGCTGGTCCAGCATCGATCTCGGGACCATGGTGATCGGACTCGATACCGGGGATCTCGATGGAGACGGTGCCGATGAGGTCGTCGCGGGGACTTGGGTCGATACCGGCACCTACCAGGATTGGGCGAACGGGCAGAAGGACAAGAACCGTGGCGGGCTCTACATCCTGAAGGGAATCTCCGGCGGCAGGTTCACCCAGATCCGCGTCGATGGCGACTCGAACTTCGCGACTCCCGGCACCGGGATGAGTTCCGCCATCTGCGGCATCCGCATCGACAACGTCGACAAAGCCGGTGCACCCGAGATTTGGTGCACCGACGCGCTGCACGTCTACCTCTTCCGACAAGACGTGAATGGCGTCTACCAATGCGTGCATCAATCAGGCGACCTCGGCTACTTCCCGGGCGCCTACAACAACCTCTTCCCGATCAAGGCGGCGGATGGCACCACCGCGAAGCTGATCGTCGCATCGGTGGGGTACGTCATGGAATTCGCGGTCCACCCTGGAGTGCTGCCATGAAGTCGAAGAACACGGTGACGGTGGCGGCGCTCTTCTTGATTGCGGGGTCCGCTGTGGAGCAGGAGGCGAGGGCCCAGGCGGAGGTTTGGCAGATCGAGTCGAAGACCTATCCCGAAGAGCTCGGATTCGCCTGTACGTTCGTTCCTGACCTGGATGGCGATGGTCGACCGGACGTGCTGGTGGGTGCGCGCAGCACCACGTGCGTGAACACCTACGATGGCAAGGCGATCCTCGCCTCCAGCGTGGCTGGAAGCACGCTGAGCTCGTGGTGTGGCGTCACGAAGGACGAGGGCTTTGGAAGCGCCGTCACCTGGGTGCGAGACATCGACGGTGGAGGACTGCCAGACTTGGTCGTCGCGGGCTTCGGATACAACGAACCCACCATCGGCAGCGGGACCGGTCGCATCTTGATGATCTCCGGCGAAACTCGTCTGCCACTGTGGCAACTCGTCGGCGAATGGCCCGGAGGTTTCTTCGGCGTCGCCATGGCGAATGTAGGCGACCTCGATGGCGATGGGTTCGATGAACTGCTGGTAAGCGCGCCGAACTTCGCAACGTACTTCTACGGCCGCGTCTATGTCGTCTCCAGCAAGTCGGCGCAGGTGCTGCGCGTCCATGACGGAATCGCAAGTGACAACCTCGGACAGGCGCTCACCGCACTCGACGACGTCGATGGCGACGGACTTCGCGACTACGCCACTTACGCCGACCATTGGAACACTTCGACTCTCTCCAATGACGGCCGCATCGATGTCTTCTCCGGTGCCGACGGCCACCTGATCCAGTCCTGGGCCGGCAAGAAGGCGGAGAACCTCGGCTCCGCGCTTGGCTCTGCCGGCGACTGGGATGGCGATGGCTTGGGCGACGTGATGGCTTTCCTCTACGACTCGACAAGCAGCTTGAACGAGACGGTGCGCGTCTACTCGCCCGTGTCCGGCGCCCTGCTCTTCGAAGTGGCCGATCCCGATGTCAAATACTCGGCCTTCGGCCGTAGCGGGTTGGGGGTGGTCGGCGACATGGATGGCGATGGCTACTCGGAGTACACCATCAGCGCCTGGGCCCACAAGCACTACACCCGGGTCCAAGCAGGTTGCGTCTACCTCTACTCTGGTCGCACGCATCGTTTGCTGTACCAGTTCCTCCCGGGCTACGACGCCGGCAACTTCGGCTGGTCGGTCGCCGGCAATGACGACCTCACCCTCGACGGCATTCCCGATCTGCTGATCGGCGCACCCTCCGCTCGCAACACCCAACCCAAGGGTGGCCGTCTCACCGCTTTCGCCGGCAATGACCTCTGGCTGCAGGCCGACCCGTCCGACGCGCTGGTCGGCGAGACCATCGTGGTCGACCTTCGCAACGGAGAGCCGGCCCTGCTGGGCCTGATCGCGCTGACGGACATCGATGGTGTCCCGCTCTTCGAGCCGCTCTTGCTCGCCCCGTTCGATGCCAACGGCGAACTCCAGCTCTGCGCCGACGCCGACGCCTCGGTCAGCGGCATGGAGTTCACGCTGATGGGCTACGCCCAGAATCGCACCGGCCGCGGCCCGCTGATGGACGCGAGCCCGTTCGTCGTGAGCATCCAGTGACGCCGCCCCTCGCTCCTCGCAACCCGTTTCGGAGAGGTCGCATGACCCCACTTGCCAGCTTTTCTGCTCCTGGCGCCGAGTCGACTGCCGTGACAGGGGCGGCCACGATGTCTCCGTCGTCGATGACCGGCCGCTCGCTCCACTCCGCGATGCTCGCCGCCTTCGACTACGCGCCCGTGCTCGAAACCGCCATCCAGCACTACGGCCTTTCGCGAGCCGACGCCACGTCGCACTTCGACGGTCTGCTCCAGTGGCTCTCCGCGATCCCCTTCGCGCGGCCCGGCCAGCCGATCCAGATGGTCGAGTCCGTCGACCGCTTGTGGCACGCCTTCGTGCTGAACACCAAGCTCTACCGCGCCTTCTGCGCCCGCTTCTTCGGACGCTTCATCGACCACGATCCGCTTGATCGCCGCATCGCGGAGCTTTCGAAGAAGCAGTACGCCCGCTTCACGCTCGCCACGCTGACCGAGGAGTTTGGCGAGTCGTTGCACCCCGCGTTCCGCAACCTCACTCAGCGCGTCGGCTGCTGCTTCGGCCAATGCGACGACGGCGACGATGGGACGCGGTGACGCCATCGCTACTCCAGCGGCAGCAGCGGATTCTGCGGCGATGCGGCGAGTTCACCGGGTGCGAGGCCGGGGAACCACGCTGCGAGGTCGTTGCGCTGATGGTCGTTGCGCGGCGTCGCCACGCGCATCGCGGCGTCGATCACGATCACCGTCATCGCGCGGCGCGGCAGCGCGCTGGTGTTGGGGCCGGCGCGATGGAACGTCCAGCCGAGATGAAACGTCGCGTCGCCCAGCACGATCGGCTGCTCGTCCTGCGGCAGGTGCGTCGCCTGCAGCGTGGCGGCCACGCGCGCCTCGCTCTCCTCCGAGATCGGCAGCGCGCGGCCGAGGTCGTGGACGTGGCTCCCGACGCAGAACGCCACCGGCCCCATCGACAGCGGCGTCTCCTGCAGCGGGATCCAGAAGGTGCCGCAGCGGTCGCTCGACAGCGGCCAGTAGTACTGGTCGGCATGCCACGGCGTCGGCCCGCCGCCCGCTTCCTTGTAGAGCGCCTGGTCGTGGTAGAGGCGGACGCGCGCGACGCCCAGCAGTTGCGCGGCGACCTGCGCGAGTCGCGGCGCGCCGATGAAGCGGCGCACGTGCGCATCCTCGCGCCACAAGTTCATCACCTGCAGGAAGGCGCGTTCATAGGGCGTCTGCAATTCGCGCGGCTTGCGTGGAATCGAACGCCGCTCGATCGCCGCATCGATGGCGACCTGCGCGCGCGCCAACGTTCCCGCCTGCAGGAAGCGATGCAATCGCACGTAGCCATCACGCCGGCATCGCGCCGGAGCATCCTCCGGGAGCGAGAAGGGCCGATCGAGTTCGTCATCCGCGGCGGGTTGCATCGTTGCCGCATGTTGGCGCGCGGCACGCCGCCTTGACAGCCGCCGCTCGCTCGATAGCTTCCGCGCCCGACTGACTCATCAAGACCGGCTGAGGGATTGGGCCCAATGAAGCCGGGGCAACCGCCGCGCAAGCGGATCGGTGCCAACTCCCACGGAACGCCATCAGGCGCGCCGGAAGATGAGTCCAAGCCAGTGGTCGCGCAGCGTGCGCGATCGGGCGGGGACTCCGCCGGCCGTCGATGGCTCCACTCTGGAGCCGATCGTGACCACGCCGCTGCTCTCCCCGCCTTCGTCGAATGCCGCCGTCTCTTCGGGGCCGTCCCCCACCGCGCACCTGCTCGGTCTCGGCCGCATCGGGCGCCAACTGCTGGCGCTCGCAGCCGAGACGCCGGTGCGCTGGATCGCCGCCAGCGACCGCAGCGCGACCGTCTACGCCGTGGACGGTCTGCCCACCGCGCCGCTGGTCGCGTTCAAGTCGAGCGGCGCGCCGCTGGCCCGCCACGCGCTCGCGGCCGAATTGCCGCTCTCGATCGCGCTCGCCGTCACCGATGCCGACGTCGTCGTCGATGCGACCGATTCCGACTTCGCCCCCGCGGCGCGCGCCGAGGCGCTCTCGCGCACCCGCGCACTGCTGAAGAGCGGCAAGCAGCTGGTGCTGGCGGCGAAAACGCCGCTACTGCTCGACGTCGAGGAGTTGCAGGCGTTCCGCCACCAGCTCGGCGTCGCGGCCGTCTTCGGCGGCACCGGCAGCGCCTGGCTCGCCGAACTCGACGAATGGCCGCAGGGCGCACGCTCGCTCGCCTGCGTCCCCAACGCGACCACCACCGAGGTGATCGCGGCGCTGGAGCGCGGCGGCACGCTCGAGGATGGGCTCGCGTCGGCGCGCGCGGCCGGCCTCGTCGAGGCCGATCCGAGCCAGGACCTCGACGGTCGCGATGCGGCGCTGAAGCTCGCACTGGCGGCACGCCTCGCCTTCGGCCGCGCGCTGGCGCCCGAGTCGATCGAGCGCCCCTTGCTGACCGACCTCGACCCGAAGCTGCTGCAGGCGCGGCGCCGACGCGGCGCGACCACGCGACTCGTCGGTCGCCTCGCGCCCGACGGCACGCCGAGCCTGCGCTACGAGGAGCTCGCGCGCGGCGATCGCCTCGCGCTGCCGTGCGCTCGCGTCGGCTACGCGTTCACTGCCAACGACGGCACCACGCGCTTGCACCTCGGCCGCGGCGTCGGCGCGAGCGGCACGGCGCGCGCGCTGCAGGGCGACCTCGCCACGTTCGCGGCGAAGCAGGAGGCGAGCCGATGAGCACCGCGTTGACCCTTTCGCGCAGCGCGCGCCTCTTCGTGCACGCCGAGCCCTTCGCGCTGGAGCACGACGCGCCGCTGCCGGAACTGGTGCTCTCCTACGAACTGCACGGGCCTAAGGGCGCTCCGGTGGTCCTGGTGCAAGGCGGCATCTCGGCCGATCCGCACGTCGCGCCGACGGCGGAGGACCCGTCGCCCGGCTGGTGGAGCGCGCAGGTCGGCCCCGGTCGCGCGATCGACACCGACCGCCATCGCGTGCTCTCGCTCGAGTTCCTCGGCAAACGCGACGCGGCGGTCGTGTCGAGCGGCGATCAGGCGCGCGCGACTGCACGCCTGCTCGATGAGCTCGGCATCGAGGTCCTGCACGCGGCCGTCGGCGCGAGCTACGGCGGCATGGTCGCGTTGCGCTTCGCTGCGCTCTTCCCGAAGCGAGTCGAACGAGTGGTCGCGATCTCGGCGGCCGACCGCGCGCTGCCGTTCGCGAGCGGATGGCGGTCGCTGCAGCGGCGGATCCTGGCGCTCGGACGCGACCACGGGTCGCGCCACGAGGTGGTCGCCCTCGCGCGTGCGCTCGGCCTGCTCTCGTATCGCAGCCCGGACGAACTGAACGAGCGGTTCAGCGGCCCCGCGTCGGCAGGCGCGACCGATGACCGCTTCGCCGCGCCGCGCGCCTTCGCCATCGAATCGTGGCTGATCGGCAAGGGGCGCACCTTCGCGAAGCGCTTCGACGGCGATGCGCTGGCGCGTTTGTCGTTGGCGATCGACCTGCATGAAGTCGACGTCGCCGCGATCCGTGCGCGCACGACCTTCATCGCGGCCGATCCCGACCTGCTGGTGCCCGCCTCGCAGATCGAGCCGCTGGCCGCGCGCTGCGGCGGCGCGGCGCGCTTCGTGCGATTGCGTTCGCGCTACGGCCACGACGCCTTCCTGAAGGAGGAGGCCGTGCTGGCGCCGCTGCTGGCCGAGCTGCTGGCGGAGGGCGTGCGATGAGCCGCGTCGCTCCTGCCACGGTGGCCGCCCGCCACGGACTCTGTCGCGACACGCAGCACGGCGCCGTCGCGCCGCCGCTGATCTTGTCGTCGAACTTCACCTTCGAAGGACTCGGCGGCCGCCGCCGCTACGACTACACGCGCAGCGGGAATCCGACGCGCGACCTGCTGGCCGAGACGCTCGCCGAACTGGAAGGAGCCGCGAGCGGCGTGATCACCGCGACCGGCATGGCGGCGGTGACGCTGGTGCTGCACCTCGTCCCGCGCGGCGGCCGCGTGGTCGCGCCGCATGACGGCTACGGCGGCACCTGGCGCCTGCTGAAGGCGCTGGCTGCCAAGGGGCTCTTCGAAGTCGATCTCTGCGATCTGACCGACCCGGTGGCCCGCGCCGCCGCGTTCGCGCGACCGACCGCGCTCGCCTGGATCGAGACGCCGAGCAATCCGCTGCTGCGCATCACCGATCTCGCCGCCGTCTGCCGCGAGGCGAAGGCCGCCGGAGCGCGCATCGCCGTCGACAACACCTTCCTGTCGCCGCTGTTGCAGCGACCACTCGACTTCGGCGCCGACCTCGTGATCCACTCGACGACGAAGTACCTGAACGGCCACAGCGACGTCGTCGGCGGCGCGGTGCTGGCCGCCGAGAAGTCGCTTGGCGAGGAGCTCACCTGGTGGGCCAACTGCCTCGGCATCACCGGCGCGCCGTTCGACAGCTACCTCACGCTGCGCGGCGTGCGGACGCTCGCCGCGCGACTGCGCGTCCACGAGGAGAACGCGGCGACGGTCGCGCACCACCTCGCCTCGAACCCGCTGGTGGAACGCGTCTGCTGGCCGGGGCTCGCGAGCCATCCCGGGCATGAACTGGCGCGTCGCCAGCAGGAGGGCTTCGGTGCGATGCTGAGCGTCGAGCTTGGCGAGCGGCCCGGCGCGGTCGCCGCCTTCGTGAACGGGCTCGAGTGCTTCACGCTGGCCGAGTCGTTGGGCGGCGTCGAGAGCCTGATCGCCCATCCGGCCACGATGACGCATGCGTCGATGAGTCCCGAGGCGCGCGCCGCGGCCGGCATCTCGGAGCGTCTGCTTCGCCTCTCCGTCGGGATCGAGGACGCGGCCGACTTGATCAGCGACCTCGATCGCGCCCTGGCGCGGGTGGCGGCGCTTCCGGATCCTTCGCGCCGCGGCTTGGCACCGTCCGCAGGATGCGCGGCCAGCCGTCGGCCAGCGGATGCAGGGGCTCACCGATGAGCGTGGCGACCTTGCGCAGCACGGCGAGGAAGCTGGCGAAACGGGTCACGCGCGAATGGGCCAGCACGCGCGAGTCGACCGACGCGGTGGCGCCGGGCGGACCCGAGCTCTCCTCGGCCAGCAGGTCGGCTTCGGCAGTCGGCAGTTGCGCCAACGCCGCCTTCACCTTGGTCAGCACGCGTCCGAACTCCTGCGTTGCACGCAGGTGGCGCATGCGCATCGCCGCATCGTCGGCGCCGAAGCGCTCCGCAAGCTCGGAGAAGGGGGTGTCGTACCACCAGCGCAGCGCGATCAGGTCGCGTCGCTCCGGCTCGACGAACCAGAAGGTGACGCGCGCGAGGGCGACATCCTGCTGGCGCGCGAAGGCGGCGCTCGGCGTCGAGGCCTGCTCGCGCGGCGGATCGTGCGCCATGCCGGTGTCGCTGATGATCGGGTGCTCGACGCCGGGATAGCGCTTCTCCGCCCCGAAGAGGCGACGGTGATGGTCGGTGATCACGTGAGAGACCATCGTGCGAAGCAGGCCGCGGAAGCGCTCGACGGCGCCGTCCTCGGCCTTGGGCTGGTAGCGCAACAGGCAGATGCCGACGTCCTGCACGACGTCGTCGGCCTCGATCTTCGTGCGCAACTTCGGTCCGAGCGAACTCACGACATGCGCGGCGATGAAGTTCTTGTGGAGCTCGAAGAGCTGCGCCGCCGCGAGGTCGTCACCGCCGCGCCAGCGCACGAACAGCTCGAGGGTGCGCGCGGCGTCGCCATCGCCGTCGCCAGGGCCCGTCGACTCGCCTGCTTCGCCCGTCGCCGTGCTTCGCATGGCGAGGATGGAAGCGCCGCGCCGGTGTGCCGTCAACGTCGAGGCGGCCGCGCCCCGACACGGACCACCTGCACGGTGTTCGAACCGCCGACGGCGAGCTCATGGCCGCCGACCAGCACGGCGACGTCGCCCGGCGCCAGCTCCCCCGCCGCCACCGCTGCACGCACGCCGGAGGCGAACAAGCGGGCGAGGTCCTTGGGCACCGGCAACACGCGCGCATGCACGCCGCGCCAGAAGGCGAGTCGGCGCGCCGTCGCGACGTTGGGGGTGACGGCGAGGATCGGCTGCTCCGGCCGGTAGGTGGCGACGATCGCCGCAGTGCGCCCCGACATCGTGAAGGGAAGCAACGCGCGCGCGCCGGCGTGGTCGGCGAGCGCGACGGCGGCACCCGCGAGTGCGAAGACGAAATCGTGCGCGGGCGCAGTCACCGGCGCTTCCGGCGGGAGGTCGACGCGCGCGCGCCCTTCGACGTGCCGCGCGATGCGATCCATCGCCGCCACCGCCTCGACCGGGAAGGCGCCGCTCGCGCTCTCACCCGACAGCATCACCGCGTCGGTCCCATCGAGGATCGCGTTGGCGACGTCGGAGACCTCGGCGCGAGTCGGCGTCGCGCTGCTGATCATCGATTCGAGCATCTGCGTCGCGGTGATCGCGAAGGAGTGGCTGCGCAGCGCCCGCTTGACGATCTCCTTCTGCAGCAACGGCACCGTTTCGGGACCGAGTTCGACGCCCAGGTCGCCACGCGCGACCATCACGCCGTCGGCAGCGTGCAGCAGCGAATCGAGCTCTTCGAGCGCCTCGCGCCGCTCGATCTTCGCGACGATCAACGCTTTGCTGCCGAGACGCGTGAGCTCGCGGCGCGCGTTGTCGACATCCGCGGCGTTGCGCACGAACGACAGCGCGATGGCGTCGACGCCGATGGCCGCGCCGGTCGCGAGGTCGGCGCGATCCTTGGCCGTGATGGCCGGCACGCGCAGGCGCGAGTCGGGCGCGTTGATGCCGGAATGGGAGCGCACCGCACCGGCCCGCGTGACCACGCAGCGAATGGCGCCGTTGCGCACTCCCTCGACGCGCAGCTCGACCCGGCCGTCGCGAAGCAGCAGGCGCTGGCCGCGACGCACATCGCGCACGAGCGCTGCGAAGGTCGTCGGCAGCGCGATCGGAGAGTGGCGCGATGCCGCGCGGGCTGGAGCGCCGAGGAGCACCGGCGCGTCGAGGACCAGCGTCAGCGTGCCATCCGCGGCGCACATGGACGGCGGAAGCGCGCCGAGACGGATGCGCGGCCCCTGCAGGTCCTGCAGCACCGCGACGTGGCGACCTGCGCGTCGGGCGGCCGATCGGACGCGGGCGGCCAGCGACGCATGGCCCGCCGCATCACCGTGCGAGAAGTTGAGCCGCGCCACGTCGAGCCCGGCGGCGATCATCGCGGCGATGACGCGTGGCGAGGACGAGGCGGGACCGAGCGTCGCGACGATCTTGGTCAGTCGCAAGGAAGAGCTCACTGCTTGCCGCTGATCTTGCGATCCGCGTCGCGCATCGCGTTGCGCTCGACGACATCGTCCTCGAAGAGCGGGCCGAGGATGCGCCGCACCTCCTTGCCGCCGCCCTTCCCCAGCGCCTTCGGCGCCGCGCCGATCGACTTGCCATGCAGTCGCTCGCGCACGACGACGGCGATCTTCTGGACGTCATCCTCCTTCTCGCGCGCGAGGACGCGATCGAGCAACGCCTCTTGCTCCTTGTCCTCGGAGGCGCCCATCCCCCACGCCAGCGCCACGCGCACGCGCGCGCTCTTCTCCTTCTTCCAGCGCGCCTCGAAGACCTCCGCCGCTTCCGGCGCATCGCCGAGCAGCGCGCCGAGCGAGAGCGCGGCGGCGACGCGCGTGCTCTCCTTCGCGGACGCAAGTTCGCCGATCACGATGCGACGCGCTTCCGCATTCCCGTCGCCGCACGGCCCGAGCGCGCGCAGCAGGTCCTGTCGCAGCCCCGCGTCCTTCTCGTTGGCCCATTGCGCCAGCAGATCGTCGATCACCACGTCGGCCCCGAGTTCTTCGAGCGTCACGATCGCGCATTGGCGCACGTGGCGATCCTTGTCATCCAGCAGCATCGCGACCGTTGGCGCCCACGGATGGTGCTCGGCGTACCCCAACGCGCGCAGCACCGCGCCGCGGTCGTCGGCGCGCCGCAGCCTTCCCAGGACCTCGAGGAACGCCTGCTCGCGCTCCGGTGATACGTCGGAAGCGAGCGCGCGCACGGCGACTTCGCGCGCGGCCGGGTCGCGCGCATCGAGGATCGCCTGCGCCTGCGTGTCGACCGCGGGCGAACGAAGCGCGGGACCGGAAGCCTTGGCGCCGGCGACCGGCGCCGCCGCCGCGAGGAACTCGAGGAACCCCTCGCGCTTCATCGCGTAGGGCCGCTTGAGCAGCAACGTCGCATCGCTGCCGAAGAGCAGATGTTGCGGCACGATGACCCCGGCTTCGGTCGCAGCGAACTGCGGCCGCAGTTCCTGCTCGATCGCCTGGTGCTCGCCGCACATGAGCCCTTCGTACTTGGCGCAACCCACGACGGTCGCGCCGTCGCGCTCGATCGGTTCGCCCGCGTGCAATCCCGGATTGCTGACCAGCAGCACGAAATCCTCGAACCGCTTGCGCACCGCCGGATCGGCGTAGACCTTCTCGATCATCCGCTGGCAGGCCGGCTCGCGATCGTCGAGCACCAGAACGAGGATCGGCTTCTGTTCGCTCGCGGCGCGAGCCTTCGCGGCAGCAACGCTGCGCTCGGGACGCGGCTTCGACTCCTCTGCGTCGGGCTTCACCTGTCCGGCGAGCGCGGACGTCAGCGACAAGCAGAACGACAGAGACAGCGCTTCGATCCACTTCATCGGCGTCCCCCTTTGACGGCGCCGAGTATCGCGTGCGGCGCGCTCCGCGCCACTGCCGCAGCGCGCTATCTTCACCGCGCATGAAGATCCACGTGCCATCCGAGCTCCACGCTCGCCGACGCTTCCTCGTCCAAGCCGGCGCCGCCGTCGCCGGACTGCTGCTGCCGAGCGCGGCGCATGGCCAGGCTCCGGCGCGAGCGCGCCGCACCCTGAAGAAGGCGGTGGGGCTGGGCATGGTCGGCGAGGGGAAGACGACGCTCGACCGCTTCCTCCTCCTGCGCGACCTCGGCTTCGACGGCGTCGAGATCGACCGACCCGCTGCCGAGCCGCTCGACGCGCTGCTCGAGGCACAGGAGCGAACCGGGGTGCGCATCCACGGCGTCGTCGACTCGGTCCACTGGGGTGCGCCGCTCAACAGCAGCGACGCACCGGTCCGCCGGAACGGAATCGAGGGACTCGAGGCGGCGTTGCGCGATGCCAAGGCGTGCGGCGCGGTCAGCATCCTCCTCGTGCCCGCCGTGGTGAGCGCCGAGCAGCCCTACGACCAGGCCTGGACTCGCTCGCAGGAGGCGATCCGCGGGGTGCTCCCGCTGGCCGCGGAGCTGCGGGTCGTCATCGCCGTCGAGAACGTCTGGAACCAGTTCCTGCTCTCGCCGCTGGAAGCGGCGCGCTACGTCGACGAACTCGACAGTCCGTGGCTGCAGTTCCACTTCGACATCGGCAACGTCGTCAACTACGGCTGGCCCGAGCAGTGGATCCGGCTGCTCGGCCCGCGCATCGCGAAACTGCACATCAAGGACTACAGCCGCAAGAAGCGCGACGACGCCGGCCTGTGGCGCGGTTTCGATGTCGAACTCGGCGAGGGCAGCGTGGATTGGCCGGCGGTGATGAAGGCGCTCGACGAGGTCGGCTACTCGACCGCTCCCGGCGGCCGCTGGGCGACGGCCGAAGTCGCCGGCGGCGATCGCAAGCGGCTGAAGCAGATCGCCGAGCAGATGGACCGGCTCTTCGCGAGCTGACGGCGGCCCGACGCGCTCTCCCCCGCTCCCCCGCTCCCCCGCTCATCGGCGCTCGCTCGCCAGCATGCCGTCGACGGAGAGCCTCCCACCGCCCGCGACCAGCAGCGCCAGCGACATGCCGATCACCAGCAGGTGGTACTCGAACCCCTCACCCGCCTGCGCGCCCGTCCAGTTCATGGAGAAGCCGTTGCCGACGTGGACCGTAGCGACCGCGCCGACCATCACGGCGATCATCCCGACCGCCGCCAACCGCGTGAGCGCGCCCAACGCCAGCGCGATCGGCCCGAGGAACTCGATGGCGATCACCAGCACCGCGACGAGCCACGGCAACCCCACCGTGCCCGTGAGGAAGCCCATCGTCCCATCGAAGCCGTAGCCCCCGAACCACCCGAGCGCCTTCTGAGCGCCATGCGGGAACATGACCAGCGCCAGCGTCAGGCGAAGGAGAGTCCCGCTCCAATGCGACCCCGTCCCGAAGAGGAGCCGATGGAGGCGGCAGCCGAGTCGCTCGTGGGAGACGGCATCGCAGGCGGTCGAGGCAATTGATTGACTAGTCATCTTTGTGTCCTTGGAAGAGGAGCGAGGAAGAGTGCGTTGCGGTCGTCGCCGACTACGCCTCCGGTTGATGGTTGCGGACGCGATCGAGCAGTTCGATGAAGCTCACCAGCTCGCGCGCCGACAGGCAGTCGAGCGCCGCGCCGTCGAAGGCATCGATCGGCCCATCGAGGTCGGCGAGGAGCGTCGCCCCCGCCGGCGTGAGTCGGCACCAGACCTGGCGACGATCGCGCTCGAGCCGGTAGCGCGCGACGAACTGCTTTGATTTGAGGCGATCGATCAGGCGGGTGATCCCGGGCGTCTTCTCGATCATCCGTTCGACGATGTCGAGCGTCGGCAATCCATCGGGACCGGCGCCTCGCAGGATCCGCAGCACGTTGTACTGCTGGAGCGTGATCTCTTCGCGCTGCGCAAGGACGCCCGCGAGACGCCCCTTCAGCGCCTCGGCTGCGAGGAGCAGCGCCACCATCGCCTCTTGCCCACGCGACCGGAACGGCCGTGTCTGCCCGATCGCCTGCTGCGTCGTCGTCCCGCGCTTCATGCCCTCAAGCTAGCCCATTTACTTGACTGGTCAACTAAATGCCGCTTCGGGCACCCTTCCCGGTCCCCTCTTGCTCTCGAGCCGGCGCGAAGCGCCGCTCCCCGCCACCGCCGCGCGCTGCGTCCTCGCAGCCGCGCGCCTCACCACCGCCCCGCTTTCGCCGCGCGCTGCGTCCTCGCAGCCGCGCGCCCCACCACCGCCCCGCTTTCGCCGCGCGCTGCGTCCTCGCAGCCGCGCGCCTCACCACCGCCCCGCTCTCGCCGCGCGCTGCGTCCTCGCAGCCGCGCGCCTCACCACTGCCCCGCTCTCGCCGCGCGCTGCGTCCTCGCAGCCGCGCGCCCCACCACCGCCCCGCTCTCGCCGCGCGCTGCGTCCTCGCAGCCGCGCGCCTCACCACCGCTCCCTCGGTTCAGCTGCGAGTCGGCGCACCGCGCCGCTCGTCAGCTGCAACACCGGAGAGGCGAGCTGCGCGCCGCGCAGTCTCGCCGGCGCCGCGTTCTGCTGCGGGCCGAAGGCCCGTCAGCAGCAACGCTTACTTCTCTTCCGGCTTCGCCCCCTCTTCCTTCTTCTCCTCCGGCTTCGGCTCCTCCTTCTTCGCCTCCTCCGGCTTCGGCTCCTCCTTCGGAGGCTCCGGCGGCTTGGGCTCCTGGTAGGTGGAGGGGCGAGGACGGAGATCGCGGAAGAGCGACTCCTTCGCCTTGTCGTAGGCGAGGCGGCCGTTCACGATCGAGTAGTAGACGAAGCTCTGGTAGTCGAGCAGTTCACCGTCGACGAGGATGATGTCGGCGTCCTTGCCGACTTCGAGCGAACCGACGCGATCGTCGATGCCCAGCACGCGCGCCGCGTTGATGGTGAGCGCCGCCTCGGCGGCATCGCGCGGCAGACCGCCTCGCACCGCCAGCGCCGCTTCGAGCGTCGGCGTGCGCAGGTCGCGATCGACGAGGCCGTCGTTGCCAAGTCGCGCGCTGCCGGGAATCACCGCGACCTTGACGCCGCCCTTCCAGAGCAGCGCCGCGTTCTCGATCGTGGCGCCATTGGCGCGATTGAGGCGCGCATCGCGCTCGACGCGCGGCGTGTTCGGCGTGATGACGCAGGAGATGCCGGCGCGACCGAGTTCCTCGGCGACGATCCACCCTTCGGTGGCGCCGAAGATCACCGCCTTGAAGCCGTACTCCGTCGCGAGCTTGGCGATCGCGCGCAGGTCTTCGGCGGTGGCGGCGTCGAACCGAGCGATCACATCGCCGCCGATCAGCTTCAAGTATTCCTGGTTCACGCCCTCCGGCTTCGGCTCCTCGGCCGCCGGGTTGGTCGCCTTCTGCTGCTCGAAGAGCTTGCGCTTGCGCAGGTACTCGCGCGCAGTCTCGAGGTCCTCGCGCATGCGACGGCGCTCGTCACCGCTCATGTAGCTCATGCGCATCAGCAGGTTGGCGC
The DNA here is from genome assembly GCA_031409275.1 of Planctomycetota bacterium. Classification (GTDB taxonomy): domain Bacteria; phylum Planctomycetota; class B15-G4; order B15-G4; family SIAN01; genus SIAN01. The sequence goes on along the minus strand of JANNXA010000018.1, from coordinate 108,173 downwards.
GCAGGAGCAGCCCATCGAGCGTGCCGTAGGTGAGCTTGCCGGCGCTGTTGCCCGAGACGAGCGTCGTCCATCCGCAGGCGAGCGCGAACGTCATGTTGTAGGAGAAGACGTCGGTGGTGAACTCGAGCGGCTCGCTCCCGATGACCTGCGACGAGTTGACCGCGATCAATCCCGGATAGAGGTGCAGCCCGGCAGCATCGATCGTCGCCGCTTCCTTGGGCACCTCGATGCCGTAGCCGATCGCGTGGATCTTGTCGTTCTTGCACAGCAGCGTCGCGCCGCGCAGCACGCCATCGGAGATCGTGTGGACGTCGCCGTTCAGGATCGCCAGCCAGCGGTCCTTCTTCTCGTCCTTCTTCTTCTCGTCCTTCTTCTTCTCGTCTTTCTTCTCCTCCGGCTTGGCCTCCGGAGGCTTCTTGTCGTCGGGCTTCGCGCTGCCGTCCGGCTTCTTCGGGGCGTCGTCGAGGAACGCGCCCTGAGCCGGCGCCGGCAACGCCAGTGTTGCGGCGGCGCACAGCGCGATCAGCATTCTCAGCGGGGATCGCATGGGGTTCAGCTCCGGCTCTTGCGCGTGCGAGTCCACGCCACGCGACCGTCGATCAGCACGCGGTCGAGCGCGGCCTGCGCATCGAACGGGTCCGCGCTCAGCACGATGAGGTTCGCGCGCTTGCCCGGCTCGAGCGTGCCGAGTTCTGCTCCTGCACCGACCGCCTCCGCCGCATTCTTCGTCATCGCGGCGATCGCGTCGGCGCGCTTCAGCCCCTGCTTCACCAGCTCAGCGACCTGGAAGCGATAGCCCGCCAACGCCTCGGCGGCGTCCGACGACGGCGTCAGCGCGACCCGCGCCCCCGCCTCGGCGAACTTCGCCGGCACGTTGACGAGGTCGATGCTGCCCTGGATGTAGGAGATCCAAGGCGCCAGGACGACCAGTTCATGGTGCTCGCCGAACTGCTTGGCGACCCAGTGAAGGTCGGTGCCCGGCACTCCGGAGAACGCCTGCGGCCAGTTGAAGGCGCGCGACACCTCCGGGTAGAGGACGTGCGCGACCTCGAACTCCTTGGTCGCCTCGAGCCAATGCAGGTAGGTGGTGGCACCGCCGAGCTTGACGAAGAGCGAGGTGCCCGCCTTCTTCTGCACCAGGTCGACGAACGGCTGCAACTGCGGCGCGATCGGCGGCGGCTGGAAGACCTCTTCCTTCTTCTCTTCCGGCTTCTTCTCGTCCGGCTTCGGCGGATCGCCCGCCTTGGGGCCCGACGGCGGCGCATTGGGAGGAGCGTTGGGCGGGGTCGCAGGCGCGCCACCGGCCGGTGCCTGCGCCTGCTGCTTCTTCGCCTCCTCTTCCTTCTTCTTCTGCTCCTCGGCGGCCTCCTTCTTGGCGTCGAACTCGGCGCGCGCCTTCTCGGCTTTCTCGATCTCGCGCTTGGCGCCGTTCAGCGCCTCGGTGAGGATGCGGCGGTCCTGAGCCGGGTTGACCAGGTTCGTCTTGATGGCGCCGTCATCGTCGATCACGAAGCCATCGCCGACGTCGGCAGTGCGCACCACCATGCAACGACCGGGGATGCCGATCGCACCGGGGGCCACCAACTGCAGCGTCGTGAAGCCCGCCGCCAGCGCGGCATCGAACGCGCCCGGTCCCGGCAGGAACTCGTCGGCCACCTTCACGTCCGCTCGCATTCCCTGCCGCTGGTAGTCGAGCAGCGAGAGGCGGCTGTGCGCGTGAACGTGGCCCGGCATCACGACCATGTTGCTGGCGTCGATCACCTCGCACGGATAGGGCAGCTCGACCTTCTCCCCGATGAGCTCGACCTTGCCGTTCTTCACGAGGAGCGTGACGTTGCTCTTCTCCTCGCCGGTGCCGGTGATGAGTTTTCCGCAACGGATCGCGACGTAGCGATCGCCGGCGTCGGCAGCCGCTGCGGGCAGCCGGCCCGTGGCCAGCGCAAGCAGCAGGACGACGGAGAGCTTTCGAGTCAGGGTGCGCATGGACGTTCCTCGCCGCGGCTCAATAGCGCCGGCCCATGGTCTTCGAGTCGTACGCGATGCGGCCGTTCACGATGGTCAACAGGCAAGAGCTGGCCGGATCGATCGGATCGCCGGTCCACAGGCCGAGGTCCGCATCCTTGCCCGCCTCGAGCGAGCCGAGGCGGTCGAAGATGCCGAGCGCCTGCGCCGGCACGCGCGTCAGCGCCGACAGGCCGCGCTCGCGCGGCAGGCCGAAGCGCACCGCATAGGTCGCCTGCATCGAAAGGTCTTCCTGCGGCTGCACTGGCGCGTCGGTGTTCACGCCGAGCTTCTGCTTGCCGTTGCCGGTGCGCAGCCATTCGGCGCACAGTCCGACGATCTCGCGATCGCGCCGGTCGTAGTGGATCGCGCGCGGCCCGACGATGACGAACATGTCGCGCTTGCTGGTCTCGGCGCCGAGCTCGCAGGCATCGAACTCCGAGTGGTCGAGCACGGCCCAGAGCCCGAGTTCGTCGTGCAGCATCTGGATCGTCTCAGCGACGACCTGATAGATCTGCGTGTGGACCGTGACGGGGAACTTCTTGTCGATCAGCCCGCGGAACTCGTGGAAGTAGGGGCTGTAGTCCGGCTTCGCGCCGCTGCCCTCTTCGAAGGCCTTCCACGCCGAGTGGTACTTCTTGGCGCGCAGGAGCGTGTCGCGCGTGTTGAAGTTCATGAACGAGCGGCCGATGCCGTACCAGTAGCGCTCGGGGTTGCCCGACTGGGCGATCTTGAGCGAGCCCGGCGAGCGCACCACGACGTCGTCGATCGTGTGGCCCCACGTCTTGATGACGGTGCCGAAGCCCGACATGTTGTTGCCGGAGCCAGGGATCACCAGCACCGTCGTCACGCCGCCCGCCAACGCGTTCTTCACGTTGTCGTTCTCGGGATCGATCGTGTGCAGCGAATTGAGGCCGGGGTTGCTGAGGTACACGCCGTCGTTCAGGTCGGAGAGCCCGCCGCCGACGTGGTCGTGGCAGTCGACGAAGCCGGGCACCGCCCACATCCCCTTGCCGTCGATGAGCTGGTAGCCCTCGGGAATGGCGACTTCCGACTGGCGGCCGATCTTCTCGATGCGGCCGTCCTTCACCAGGATCACGGCGTTGTCGACGATCGCATCGCTCTCGGAGACGGTGCACGCCTTCGTCACGACGATCGCGAGCCGTGGCGCCGGTTCCGGCGCACGTGGCGCGGCAGCTGGGGCCACCAGCGTCGCTTCTCCGCCTGCGGCCAGCAGCGGTGAGAGGAGGGCCAACAGAAGGGGAGATCCGAGGCTCATGGCTTCAGCTCCAGCGCGATCTCTTCGCCCGAGACGAAGACCTTCAGCAGGCGCGACGAGAACTCGAAAGGGTCACCCGAGAAGACCAGGACGTCGCCCTGCTTGCCCGGCTCGAGCGAGCCAACCTGGTCGTCGATGTGGAACATGCGCGCCGGCTCGATGGTCAGCGCGCGCAACGCGGCGCGCGGGTCCATCCCGAGCCGCACCGCGTACGCGGCGTTGAGGCTCAAGCCGCGCGCGGTCGTGATGCCGTTGCTCTGGAAGGCGACCGGCACGCCGAGCGCCGAGTACTCCGCCGCCGGGACGAAGCGCTCGCGCGACGCGCTGCTCTCGACGGGGCGTCCGACCGCGGGTGCGTCGCCTTGCGGCGGACGACGTCGCGGACCGTCACTCTCGACGGGCGCCGCGCCGGGCGTCATCGCCACCGTCCGCGGCACCTCGATCGCCTCCGGGACGATGATCCCTTTCACCACTCCCTTCCACTCGGCGAGCGGAAGGCGGTGCAGCTCGTCGGCACCGAGCAGGACGACCTCGACCTTGAACTCGGCGAAGACCTTCAGCGCCTGCTTGATCCCCACCGCCGAATCGCACTCCAGCACGATCGGAATCTCGCCGGCGAAGACGCGGCGGAACGGCTCGAGCTCGGGCTTCAGGTCGGGCGCCGTCGGCTTGCCGTCCGCGCTCTTCTTCTTGCCCTTGGCGACCGTCACCACTTCGACGAAGGTCTTGTCGGTGCGCGTCGCGCTGAAGTCGAAGGCGAAGCGATCGCCGAGCTTCAGCTTGCCGGCCATGTGGTCGTCGGCGTCGAGCTCCGTCTCGAGACGCGGCTTGCCGATCGGGATCTCGACGTCGATCTCGAGCGAGAGCGTCTTCCCCGACAGCGTGCCCGACACGTTGCGCGGATCTTCCTCGTCGCCGAACAGCGCGGCGAAGGTGCCCGTGACCTTCTCGCCGTCGAGCTTCAGGCTCATGGTGCCGTTCATCGGTTCCGGCATCGGGCCGCCCGAAACAGTCACCGACCACTTGCCGGTCAGCGGATCGGCCTTCTTCTCCTTGGCGACCTCCGCCGGCGCTTCCTCTTTCTTCGGTTCAGCGGCCTTCGCAAGGTCGGCGGCAGCCTGCTCCGCGCTCTTCTTCTTCTGTTCCTCGTTCCACTTGGCGAGCTCCTCGGCGTACTTCGTCCACGCCTCGGCGTAGCGCTTCGCCTCGCCGAGCTGGCCGCGGTAGCGCTCCGCGGTGAGCAACGGATCGAACGGCCCGCGCCAGAACATCTTGACGCCCGCCAGCGCATCGACCAGACGCGCCGCGCGCGTCGTGCCCGCCGTCTTCAACGCGACGATGCGCGATCCGCCCTGGTTCGCCTGCCACGTCTGCACCAGCGCGGTCGTCACGCCGTGGCGCGCGACTTCGAGCGCCGCCGCGTCGGCTCCGGCCACCGCCTGCACCAGATCGAAGTCGAGGCTCAGGTTGGTGCGATCCTCGCCGTACTCCAGATGCGAGTTCGCGTCGAGGAATCCCGGCGTGATCACGGTGCCGGGTCCGACGTCGATAATGCGCGCCCCTTGCGGCACGGCAACGTCGGCGCCCACCGCCACGATGCGGCCATTGCGAATCGCGACCGCGCCACCGCGGATCGGCTCTCCGACACCGCTCATCAGCGTGCCACCGCGAATCACGACCGTTCCGCCACTCGTTCCCGTCGCACTCGAGCGCGCGACCGGAGTCGGCTCCGCCGCCAGGCGTCCCTCGACGAAGACCTTCTGCACGTAAGAGCTGCGCAGGAACGGCTCGCCGGACAGCGCGATGAAGTCGGCGTCCTTCCCCGGCATGAGGCAGCCGAGGCGATGGCCGACGCCGAGGATCTCGGCGGGCACTCGCGTCAGTGCCGCGACCGCCTGCTCCGTGGTGAGACCGCCGCGCACGGCGATCGCGCCGGCCAGCAGCAGATCGGCGGGAGAGGAGCCGGGCGGCGTCGCCAGCGCGACCTTCACCCCGCGCCGGACGAGTTCCGCAGCCGACTCCGGCCGCAGGCGCGGCGCGTCGACGTCCAGCGCTCCACGCTCGGCGGGTGGACGTTCGAGCGACAGGCCGATCTCGACCACCACCGGATAGCGCGCGGCGGCGAGTTGATCCGCGACCAGCGAGGCCTCGGCGCCGCCGACGATCACCGCCGGGTGGCCGAGCTCACGCGCGAGTTGCGTGGCCCGCAGCAGATCGGACGCCTCGTCCGCGCTGATGCGCAACGGACGGCGTGCCTGCACGGCGGCCGCCAGCGCGAGCGTCGAGAGGTCGCCCGCTTCGATCGTGCCACGCGCGAGAGCGAAGGCTTCGCGTACGCCCATCAGCTGCCCCACTCGGGTGGTGGGCAGCTGGCGTTGCGCCGGTCGAATCGGCTGATCGGCCGCCGCGGGGACCGGTGGATCGATCTTCGGTGGCGGGTTGAGGCTGCTCGGGCCGAGGTTGATCTCGAGCGCCGACTGGCGGACGAGGATCGTCGAACCGCCGCCGCGCGAAGAGAGCTTGGCGACGGCGCCCTGTCCGCTGACGAGGCGGCGTTCACCGCAGGAAAGGTAGACCGTCGTCACGCCGCCGAGCAGCGCCGGTCGCCAGTCGGCGAAGGTGTCGAACGAGTCGGCTGGGTCGAACTGCGCCGCGACCGCCTCATCCTTCCAGACCGAGTTCGCGAGGAACTCGGAAGTGCCGGCGAGGCTCGTGCTGGCATCGACGAGACCCGGCATCACCGAAGCGTCGCCGAGATCGACGACGACTGCGTCGGCTGGCGCTTCGAGCGTGGCGGCGACCTCGACGATCTTGCCATCGACGATCAGCATCGCGCCGGGCGAGAGGTAGGTCGGGACCTGCGCGCCTTCCGGCGCGCCGGTCCACAGCCGTCCCGCCTTGACGAAGAGCTTGGCCGGCGGATCACCGACGCGCAGCGGTTGCGCCGCGCGCGTCGACGTGGGCAACAGCGCGGCGCCAAGGAGCGCAGCGGTGGCAGCCAGGATGGGAGCGGTGCGATGCACCATGTCAGGACTCTCCTTGCGGCACGCGAACGCGCGTCACTTGCCTGCGGTCGCGGCGGGCACTGCCGACGGAGCGGCCAGATCCTGACCCGTCGATAGTTCCTTCAACCGGCGATCGGTGGAGCGGTCGTAGGCGAGGCGACCTTCGAGCAGCAGCTTCTCGACGACGGTCGCCTGATCGAGCGGATCGCCCGAGAAGATGACGACGTTGCCCCACTTGCCGGTGCTGATCGAACCGAGCGTGTCGCCCATGCCGATGGCCTCCGCCGCCCATTGCGTCACGGCATTGAAGGCCACATCGCGAGCGATGCCCTCACGCACGCAGCGCGCCGCCTGGTACCAGAGCAGCCCGTCGGCGTTGAAGGCGAAGCCGTTGGGCTGCAGCACGAAGTGGACCCCCGCGTCCGCGAAGACCTTCGGGACGAAGATCTCCGTCTCCTTGCCGGTGAGGAGGTCGACGTCCTTGTGGACGAGCGTGCCCGAGAGGATCACCGGACGCCCGGCCTGCTTCAGCGCACCGACCGACTTGTAGGCCTCGGTGCCGACCACGAAGACCGCCTTCTCCAGCAGCTTCGCTTCGCGCAACCACGCGATGCCGTTCGCGACATCCATCGCACGGTCGCAGTGGACGAAGAGCGGCACCTCGCCCTTGCTGGCCCGCCACAGCGTCCGCCAGCGCGCATCGAGGTCGTCGATCGTCACCTTCTCCATGCCGAGCTTCACCGCCTCGTCGGGGACCACGAGGACCTTCTCCTCTTTCTTCTTCTGCTCTTCCTCGTAGCGACGCTCGGCGACCGCCTCGACGTGCGCCTTCAGGTCGGCGAACGCGCGGCGGAGCTCCGCCATCTGCGTCATCCGGTTGAAGCCACTGCGCGGCGTGATGGAGATCTTCATGGCGTAGTCGGGGCGCACGGTCATGTACTCGACCATGTCGCCGAGCGGCCGGATCACGCGCGAGAGGCCGCCGATCACGGTGTTGTTGCCCTGGATCGCGTGCACCGTCGTGATGCCAGTGCGGAGGCACTCTTCGTACTCGGCCGAGTTCGGCTCGATCGAGTCGTAGACGTTCACGAACGGGGCGACCGGCATGTTCTCGTTGGGGATGTCGAGCCCGACTTGCGTGTGGGCGAGGATCATCCCCGGGAAGACCACCTTGCCGTCCGCTTCGTAGACGGTGGCGTCGGCGGGGATCGGCGTCTCCGGTCCACCCACCGCCGTGATCTTGCCGCCCTGGATGACGACCACGCCCTTCTCGACGCGCGACCCGTCCGGGTTCACGATCGTTCCGCCGCGCACCGCGGCCGCGTCACCGATCGACGAGGCCGCCGCGAGGAGTCCGGCGACCAGAAGCGACGAGAGGACCATCACGAGTTCTCCTTGCGGAACTTGCCTTGCAGGTCGAGGACGGGCCGGCCTTGGATCAGCACGAGCACGGGTTTCGCGGTGTCGTCGAACGGCGCGCCGTTCCAGACGACGAGGTCAGCATCGAGTCCGGGAACGAGACGACCGACGCGGCCGTCGAGCCCCACCATCTGTGCCGGATCGGAGGTGACCGATCGCAGCGCCTGCGCGCGGTCGAGACCGAAACGGATGGCGAGACCGGCCTGACGACCGAGCCCGCCTTCGCCGCTGCCATCCGATGCGGTGAGGCAGAAGTGGATCCCCTTCGCCGCCAGCAGTCGCGGCGTCTCGAGCGCCGGCATCGCCCCCTCGAAACCCTCGAAGATCGAGTCGCTGCTCCGCACCGGACCGAAGATCACCGGGATCTTGCGCGCGGCGAGGAGGTCGAGGCATTGCGCCGCTTCGGTGGCGTACTCGTAGCTGAACGAGAGGCCGAACTCGTCGGCCAGCTTCACCGCGGTGAAGAAGTCGAGCGCTTCGCGCGCCTGCACTCGCAACGCCGTCTTTCCGGCGAGCACGTCGGCGAGCGCTCGCATCGCATCGGGCTCGAGATCCTCGTTGCTGGCGCGGCCCGCGTCGCGGAACGCGATCGAATCGTGCATCGCCTTGCGGAAGACCCAGGCCGAGCCCATGCGAGTGGTCGGGCGGCGCGTCGAATAGGAAACTCCGCCGAAGCGGCTCGGTCCTCGGTTGCTGGCGCCGCGCCCCGAGCTTTCGGGACCGAGCGTCAGTTTCACGATGGGCTTGGCAGGAAGGCGACGATCCGCAATCGGCCCGCCGGTCTTGAGCGCGGCGCCCTTCGCGGAGATCACCGACGACGCTTCGCCCGTCACGAAGACGGTCGTCACGCCATCGGCGACGAGCTGCTCGAAGTCGCGCGAATAGAGGTCGAGCGCGTCCCACATGTCGAGCTGCGGGATGACCTCGGAGCCTTGCTCGGCCGCGCCGAAGAGCGCAGACGTGCCGAGCTGGCAGGCGGCATCGACGAGCCCCGGCGTGATCGTCGCGCTGCCGCAGTCGATCACGTTGGCGCCGGCTGGCAGCGGCATCGACTGGCCCGCCGCGACGAGCTTGCCGTCCTGGACGATCACGAGACCCGGCTTGAAGACGGTGCCGTCGCCGACATGCACTTCGGCCGCTTGCAGCACGATCACGTCGCCGCGCAGTCGTTGCGGCGCGGAGGCTGCCGGCGCCGCATCCGCGGCCGCCAGCACGAGGGCGCAGAGCGCCGGAATCATGGCGTCTCCTTCTTGGCGACTGCACCGCCGCCGACGAGGACCATCTGGATCGAGACGGCAAGGTCGAGCGGATCACCGCCGTAGATGACGAGGTCAGCGCGCTTGCCCGGTTCGAGCGTGCCGGCGTCGCCATCGATGCCGAGCAGACGCGCCGGCACCGAGGTCAAGCCGAGCCGCGCCGACTTCGGGTCGAGTCCGGATCGCACGGCGATCGCAGCGGTCAGGCGCAGCGCGGCGCCGTCGCCGTTCGCGGTGAACGCGACCGCCACCGCAAGATCGGCCAGCTGCTTCGGTAGCCGCGTCTCGCGTTCCGCCGTATCGAGGTTGAAGGGGCCGACCACCACGCCTTGCGCACGGCCCGGCAACAGCGCGAGCGCCTCCTCGGCATGGAACGGCTGCAGCAGCGCCAACGGGCGATTCGACGCAGTGAACGCGTCGAGCGCCGTTCGGATCTGGTCGGAAGTCTGCGCCGACACGAGGCTGGCGCCGGCAGTCTTGGCGGTGTCGTTCGCCAGCAGCTCGCGCAGTCGCGCCATCGCGCCCATTCGCGACGAGGGCAGTCGATCCTCGGGGAACGCCGCATCGCTCCACGTGAAGCGCAACGGACCGGGACCGACGAACTGCGCAGCGCGATCGTGGTCGTCGCGCGTGCGGATGAGCGCGAGCCTCCCGCCGACGATGTTGTCGCTGCCAGGCGTGAGCGCCACCGTCGTCACGCCGGAGCGCGCGGCCGCAAGGAAGCTCGAGTGGTCGGGCTCGAAGGCGTCTGCCGCGGCAACGTCAGGAGTGAAGGCGCGCGACGGTTCGCTGAACTGGCCGGGCGCGCCGAGCTGCGTCGCCACATCGACCATGCCGGCGCACGCGATGCCGCCGACGAACTCGAAGGTCGCAGCTCCCGGCGGCGGCGCGGCCGTTCCGATCGATTCGATGCGGCCGTTGCGAACGATGATCCAGCCGCCGGGCCCGATCGCGCCGTCGGTCTGGACGACGCCGTCGACACGGATGGCGACTGGAGCCGGCTGCCGCGGCGGCGCCGACGCGGGAGGGCCCGAAGCGATCGAAAGCGCGGCAATGAGGGGAATCGCGAGCATGGTTCTCTTCGGTGCTCCTGGCGTGGGAGGTCGGACCGCGGCGCTCAACGCTGCAGTACGCTCGCCCCCTCGACGAAGACCCGTTCAATGACCGCGGTCGACGAGAACAGCTCGCCGCGCGTGATGACGACGTCGCCGTGCATGCCCGCCTTGAGGGTTCCGACCTTGTCGCCGACGCCGAGCAGCGCTGCCGCGCGCGAGGTGATGGCGGCCAGCGCCTGCTCCGGCGTCAGACCACCGGCGATCGCGGCCGCCGCGCTCAGCGACAGGTGACGAGTCGCACCCGGCGTCGCGCCGGCGGTCGTCAACACGACGTCGACGCCGGCAGCTTCGAGCTTCGCGGCCGCCCCGAGCGTGGCGCTGTTCAAGTCGTGCGGCTGCACGACCACGGTCGGGATCTGGCGCGCGGCGAGTTCGTCGGCGAGTTCGGCCGATTCGCCGCCACCGGTCACGACCACCTTCAGCGGATAGGTCGCAAGGAGATCGAGCAGGTTCTGCAGATCGGCCGCGGCGCCGAAGTAGACGTTCACGCCGATCTTGCCTTCGAGCACCTTCCGCAGCACTTCGCGCGATTCCTCGCGATTGGGACGGGCCGGCTTCTTGGGCTCTTCCTTCTTCGCGTCGCCGCCCTCGGGCTTCGCCGGCTCCTCCGCGTAGGAGACGCCGTCGGAGAGGAGCAGCGCATGGAGGTCGTGGTCGGCGTGGCCGCCCTCATGAGTCGGCAGACCGCAGTCGCACATCCAGCCGAGGGTGTCCCGCAGCCAGTTGAGGAAGGGCGTGTCGTGCGCGTGCGCGCGGCCCGGCCGCGGTCGTCGGCCTTCTCCGCCGGGCCCGCGGCGCCCGCCGCCTTCACCGGCTCCGGGCCCTGAACCGCCCGGCGCCTCCGGCTTCGGCGCGGCTTCCTCTTTCTTCTCGGCGGGGAGCTTGGTCCCCTCCTTCGCCGACTTCTCGATCTCCTTCTTGTACTCCTCGAGCTTCTCGGCGTACTCGTCCCACGACTCGATGTACTTCTGCGTGGCCGCAAGCTGCTCGGAGAAGGTCTTCCATTCGCGAAGACGCATCGACGGCCGACCGATGTTGCGACCGAACGTGATGGCGAGATCGCCTTCCTCGCGCAGCAGCGAGTCGCCGGCTCGCGAGCGCTTCATCGTCACGACGGCGCGCGGGCCATCGAAGAGGCCGCGTCGCGAGGCGACGCCGATGGTGGTGACGCCACCGCTCCACGCCTGGACGAACGGATCGGGATCGAAGAGGTCGAGCGCATCGGCCACGCGGCCGCTCACGCTGCCCTCGCCCGACTCGAGCGTGTCGGCGTCCAGCAGCAGCGTCGACTCGACGTCGATCAAGCCGGGGTAGACGTGCTTGCCCGCCGCCTCGATGACCTCCGCCCCTTCGGGAACCGGGAGATCGACGCCCACGGCTTCGATCTCGCGACCGCGCAGGATGACCGTCCCATTGGCGAGGACGTCACCGTTGCCCAGATGCACCGTCCCTCCGCGGATGACGGTGGGCGGGCGAGGCGGCCCGAACTGCGCGAAGAGCGGCGACCCGAGCGATGCCAGGGCAACCGCCGTCCCGAACGGGACGGATCGATGCCACGGCCGAGCTTCCTTCTTCATTTGCAGGCCTCGGCAATTGCGACCGGCCCGTTGAACCGAACGCAGCGCGGGCGCCGGTGCGCCGTGGACGCCGGACCGGACGGCGAACCAGTCGATCGTCGCGACCAACGAGCAGCAGGCTGGCCGACGACGCGGAAGTGCAGCAAAGAGCGCCTCACGAGGAGTCGTGGAGGGGTGGGCATTGTACGGGGGTCGCACAGGTCAACAAGAAGGAGCACGCGTCGGGCGGAGCGACGATCGAACGGCGATCGCGCGCACGCTGCTGGCAGCGGTTTGCGCGGTGGCCGCCGCCACACGTGGTGCGTGGTACGACGCGATCGACGATTCGATGCGGGTGGAAATTCTGGCGCCGCAAGGCCACTGCGGGCAGCCGCCCACGCGAGTCGTCTGGTCGGCGTCGCGCGCAGTGGCGCAACTGCAGCTCGACTGGGTCGACGGTGAGCGTCGGCCGTGGTTGCGCCGCTCGTTCGACCCGCCGATCGCGGCAGGGGCGTTCGCGCTGACGATGGACGAACGCTCCACGATCGGCGAGCGGCGCGGCGGTGCGATCGCCGCGCTTGCGTTGACGCGCGACGGCGAGTGGCTCGCAGAGTCCGGGCGGGCGGTGGTGCGGATCGACGGTCGGGTTCGCGGGAGGTGACAACCTTCTGACATCGGGCTACCTACCTTCACCGCAGCGCACATCGCGGTCGCCGGCGTTCCACTCGACTCACTTCCGGGAATTCACGCCATGCGATCACGCGTTCCGTCTCGAAGCGGCTCCGCCACCGTCGCCGCGCTCCTCGTCGGCTTCGCCGATGCCGGCGCGCAATCGATCAGCGACGGCACCACGACCGTCCGCCTCGATCCGATCGGCGTCATGGTGGCGCCTCCCGCCGCCGGTCTCGTGTCCACCTTCGGGCCGCGAGCGCTCTTCGTGCCAGGGACGGTGGAGTGGTTCGGCGTCACCTTCGACGCACTCGGCGCCGAGGTGAGCGCGGTCGGGGCGGGCGCGGTCGCCGACTACGCCAACCGCCTGCCGGTGAGCTCCGGTTCGAGCCTCTTCGCGCCCGACCGCGCGCTCACCCTCGGCTCGGTCACGGCCGGCATCGGCGTCGCGCTCGAGATCGAGCACCGCTTCTCGTTCTGCCCGTTCACCGGCGCGCTCATCATCACGGCGACGCTCCGCAACACCGGACGCGCGCCGTTGCGCGACGTCGTCTACACCCGCGAATGGCGCCGTGACTCCATCGACGGCGCGACGTTCCCGCCAACCCTCGCGGAGCGGCTCGCGCCGATCCCGGCGGACGTGATGCGCTTCGCGTGGGAGCTGCACGAGCTCTCGCCAGGTGCGTCGCAAGGACGCTCGCTGGTGTTGATGCCGACTCAACGGTCGAGCGGCTCGAAACTCGGCCCGGCCAGCGACGACCTGCCGCTGCGCCTCTGGACCAATGCCACATTTCCAGGCGGGCTCGATTTCGGGAACACCAACGGCATCAGCTTCGGCGACTACGACCACGATGGCTGGATCGATGTGGTGAATTCGAGTGGCAAGAAGATCTGGCGCAATCTGGCCGGCGTCGACTGGGTGGAACAGGTCGACCTCAGCCCGTGGCTGAACGACTTCTTCGTCCCCTACGGCTGTGCGGTCGCCGACTACGACAACGACCAACGACCCGACATCGCGAACGAGCCGCGTGGCGACTGCGTCCACGTGCTCCATTCGCTCGGCAACGATGATTTCGAGGACGTCGCCCTCGACCCCGCCATCGTCGATGACCCGATGTGCACCGCGATGTGCGAGACCAACTCGGTTGCCGACGTCGACGGCGACGGCAATCTCGATTGGTTCTTCCCGATCTACGGCATCAACGGCGGCAGCATCGGCAACCGCTTCCTCTACAACCTCGGCCCGGACGCCAACGGCGTCTACGCCTTCCACGAGATGGTGACCGAAGCCGGGCTCGAGAACCCTCCGATCGGGCAGCTGCCCGAAGGCGCCGGCTTCGCCGACTTCGACTTCGACGGCGACCTCGACCTCTACGCGTGCGTGGCGATCTACCGCAACGTCTCGAGCGCGGGCACGCCGTCGTTCGAGCTGCTCGACCCGACGGCAAGCGGCATGTCGTTCGGGCTCGACGCGGAGGAGGGTGCCGGCCTCTTCGATTACGACATGGATGGCGACATCGACCTGTGCCTGTTCCATGTCAACAGCAGCGTCGGCCTGCGCATGTACGAGAACCGTGGCGATGGGAACTTCAAGGTCCAGTCGCGAGGGCTCTTCGACGGCGCCTTCATCGGCTTGCCGCTCGGCCTCTCGTTCGAGGATTGGGACAACGACGGCGACGTCGACGTATCGAGCAGCGAGATCTTCCGGCGCAATCAGTTCATCGAGAGCGACGGGGGGCGCCACTTCACGATCGCCACCCATTCGATCGATCCCACCCACATCAGCGAAGCGACTCCGGCGTGGGGCGACTTCGACCGCGACGGCGACGTCGACGCGGCGATCGGCAACTGGGCCTCCACTGGTCACCTCTACGACAACACGACCTACGACGCGACGACCGCGCCCGAGCTGAAGCGCCATCTCCGCGTGAAGCCGGTGCGCGACTCCGACCTCTTCGACGACGGTCTCGAGACGGAGTTCGGCGCTCAGGTGACGATCGTCCCGCTCGACCACCCCACCGACGTCAACCGTCGCACGAAAGTCGTGTCGACGTCGGGTGGCTACCTGAACCAGAACGAGTACACGCTCCACTTCGCGTTGCCCACCGACCCCGATCCCGATCCGAACCAGGACGTCCACTTCCGCGTCATCGTCGACTTCAAGGGCAACGCGGCCCAGATGACGGTCCGCGTCGATCGCCACGTCAACCCCGTGCTCGGCGACCTCGACCTCGCGCAATTGCAGGAGCGGGAGATCGTCATCTACCGCAGCGGACGGGTGCGAATCGACGGCTGCGACTTCATTCCGGGCGCGTCGCTCGAACCGCTCACGACGGTGAACGGCGGCCTGGTGATGGCAGGCCTCACCACCGCGATCCCGGCGCCGATCGCGGCGCCCGCCGGCGATTGGTTCATCGGCATGGAGATCGACACGCGCGGCGCGACCTCGGCGCAACGCATCGAGGAGCTGGTCGTCGACGGCAAGCTCGCGAGCGGCGTCGACTGCGGCGGGTTGCTCGGCAACACGTTCGTGTGGGATGTCACCGATCCGCTGAATCCGATGCTGGCCGCTGGAGGAATGCGCAACTTCGCGATCCGACCGCGCAACGATCGCAACTACTACGCTCTCGATGCCACACTCGAGCCGGGCCGGCTCTACCGACTTGCGGTGCGCGTGCAGGCGCTGCGCGCCACGACCATCACCGGCCCGCTCCTCGATGGGCCATTCCTCACGACGGGCGGCCTTTCGTTCCAGGACGCGTCTCCGTGCGACGGCGCCGCGATCAGCGCCGCGAGCGTCGACCCGACGCGGCTCTACTGCACGGTTCGCTTCCGCAGCGAACCGACCGGCGCGTTCGCCGACCTCGGCCACGCGCTGACCGGGACCCAAGGCACGCCGCGGCTGACCATGGGAGGCGATCTGCGACCGCTGTCGCTGGTGACGGCCGACGTCGATGGTGCCCTGGCGAATGCCCCGATCTGGCTCGTCATCGGACTGACGCCGACGTGCCTGCCGTTCGCGGGCGGCGTGCTCGTTCCCGCACCCGACGTCGTGCTGTCGGGAGCGTCCACTGATGCGAACGGCGCCATGAGCTACTCCGAGTGCCTCGGTGACGACCTTCCCGGCGGCGAGAGCTTCTTCCTGCAGGCGCTCGTCCTCGATCCGGGTGCCGCGCGCGGCTTCTCGATGACCAATGCGGTTTCCGCGACCACGCCGCGCTGAACGAAACAGTCCGGGCCACTTCGCCCTCGGCCATGGATACTGAAGAGGCCCACGGAGCTGCCCGGATCGGCAGCCGAGAGGTGCGTCGTTTCATCACCAGGAGCTTCGAACGATGAGTCCACCCACCTTCCTTTCGCGCGTTGCGCTGCCGGCCGCGATCGCCGCGATCAGCGCGACTGCAGCCGCGCAATCGATCAGCAACGGGCAGTACTCGGTGCGTCTCGATCCGATCGGAGTGATGCTGGCGCCGCCCGCCGAAGGACTCTGCACCACCTATGGGCCGCAGATCGAGTTCTCGCCAGGAACGGCCGAGTGGTTCGGATTGTCGTTCGACACGCTCGGCGGACATGTGAGCGCCGTCGGCGCGGGACCGAACGCCGACTACGCCCGGCGGACGCCGGTGACTCCCGTCTCGAGCAGCTTCACGGCGAGCGGCGCCGTGACGGTCAGCAAGGTCGGCGCGCTCGAGATCGAGCACACCTTCTCCTTCTGCCCGTTCACCGGAGCATTGGTGATCGGCGTGACCTTGCGCAACACCGGACGTTCGCCGATCACCAACGTCGTCTACTCGCGCGAATGGCGCGATGACGCGATGGTCGGCGGGACCTTCCCGGAGGAGTGGGCGCCCGCTTTGCCGCCCGGTCCCGACGACGTCTGGCGCATGGCGTGGATGCCCAACAACATCCTCGTCGGCAAGTCGCAAGGCGCCGTGCTGGCGCTTCACTCGACGAGCTACTCGACGAGTTCACGGTTCGGACCGGCGGCCGATGACGTGCCGCTGCAGCTCTGGAAGGGCGGCTCGTTCTCCTCCGGGCTGATCTTCGGCGCCACCTTCGGCATCAGCTTCGGCGACTACGACCACGACGGTTGGATCGACGTGGTGAATGCCGATGGCGAGGCGCTCTGGCGGAACCTCGCGGGTGCCGACTGGGTCAAGCAGATCGACTTGTCGGTCTACATGGGCAAGGGCACGCGCTACGGCTGCGCGATGGCGGACTACGACAACGACCAGCTGCTCGACATCTGCGACGAGCCGCGCGTCGGCGGTGCCTACTTCCTCCATGCGCTCGGTGGCGACGTCTTCGAGGAGATCAGCGGCAACCCCAACCGCGTCGACGTGCGCCCCATCGCGCCTTGCGAGACGAACTCGGTCGCTGACATCGACGGCGACGCCAACCTCGACTGGTTCTTCCCGGTCTATCCGTCGTGGATCGGCGGGCCGGGGAACTTCTTCCTCTACAACGACGGGCCCGACGCCAACGGCGTCTACACCTTCCGTGAACTCTCGGCGCAGGCCGGCCTCGACAACCCGCCGCTACCGGTGAACCGACCCGAGGGGGCCGAGTGGGTCGACGTCGACCTCGATGGCGACCTCGACCTCTACTCGAACAACACGATCTACCGGAACCTCTCGACGCTCGGCAATCCGCTCTTCGAGGCGATGACCGAGAACGGCTCCGGAGTGGTCTTCAGCGACATCCTCGACGAGGGCGGCGGCTTCCTCGACTACGACATGGACGGGGACATGGACCTCTGCCTCGCCTTCTGCGACAGCACCAAGGGCGTGCGCATGTTCGAGAGCCTCGGTGACGGCACCTTCAAGGTCCAGAACAAGAGCCTCTTCGACTCGTTCAACACCGGCCTGTGCCTCGGCCTCTCCTTCGAGGACTGGGACAACGACGGCGACGTCGACGTGACCAGCAGCGAAGTGTTCCGCCGCAACCAGTTCCAGGAGACCGGCGGCGATCGCCACTTCACGGTCGCCACCCACAGCATCCCGGCCGGCCACGTGACGGACGCCACGCCGGCCTGGGGCGACTTCGACAAGGACGGCGACCTCGACTCGGCGCTGGGCAACTGGGGCGAGAAGGGACGCCTGTACGAGAACTACACCTACGACGCCAACACCCCCGCCGATCAGAAGCGTCACGTGCGCGTGCGCGTCATGCGCGACTCCGATCGCTTCGATGACGGGCTCGAATCGGAGTTCGGCGCGCAGGTCACGATCGTCCCGTTCGACCACCCGACCGACACCAACCGCCGCACCAAGGTCGTCTCGACCTCGGCCGGCTACCTGAACCAGAACGAGTACGTGCTCCATTTCGCGTTGCCGGTCGACCCCGACCCCGATCCCTCCAAGGACGTCCACTTCCGCGTGATCGTCGACTTCAAAGGCAACGCCGCGCAGAAGACCATGCGTGTCGATCGCCACGTGAACCCGGTGCTCGGAGATCTCGACCTCGCGCAACTGCAGGATCGCGAAATCGTCGTCTTCCGCAGCGGGCGCGTGCGGATCGACGGCTGCGACTTCGTGCCCGGCGCGCCGATCGAGCCGCTGACCACGGTGAACGGCGGCCTCGTGCTGGCCGGCATCGACACGCCGCTACCCGCTCCGAGTCCATCTCCCGCCAGCAACTGGTTCGTCGGCATGGAGATCGACACGACTGGCGCCGCCACCGCAGAACGCCTCGAAGAGCTCGTGATCGACGGTCAGCTCGCTCCGGCCGTCAACTGCAGCGGCGTCTTCGGGAACGTCTTCGTCTGGGACGTGACCGACCCGCTGAACCCGGTGCTGGCGGAGGGCGGGCTGCGCAGCTACGGAGTTCGCGTCCGCAACGATCGCAACTACCACACGATCGATGCGACGCTCGCTCCGGGTCGGCTCTATCGCCTCGCGGTGCGAGTCTCCAAGCTGCGCGCGACGGCCATCAGTGGCCCGCTCGTCGACGGACCGCTCGTCACGACGGGCGGCCTCTCGTTCCAGGACGCGTCCCCTTGCGACGGCGCGGCGATCACCGCCGCCAGCGTCGACCCGACGCAGCTCTATTGCACGGTTCGCTTCCGCAGCGAGCCGACCGGCGCGTGGGCCGACCTCGGCCATGCACTGGCCGGGACCAATGGTGCGCCGGTGTTGACCATGACCGGCGACATGCGACCGCTCACGTTGATCACCGCCGACGTCACCGGCGCGTTGGCGAATGCGCCGGCGTGGCTCGTCGTCGGACTGACGCCGACCTGTCTGCCGTTCGTCGGCGGCGTGCTGGTGCCGGCACCCGACATCGTTCTCTCGGGTCTGTTCACGGACGGCAACGGCACACTCAGCTACTCCGACTGCATCAGCGATGACATCCCGGGCGGCGAGAGCTTCTTCCTCCAGGCGCTCGTGCTCGATCCGGGCGCCGCTGACGGCTTTGCGATGACCAACGCGGTCTCCGGCACGACACCGCGCTGACCGAACGCTCGAACTTCGGCGCGCGCCCGGGGCCGATCCCCTGGGCGCGCGCCGCTTCGTTCCGACCGCGAAGCGCCGCGCATCGCAGGCCGCGATCCGCGGCTCACCTCACTTCGGCGGATCGGGCGGCGCCGGTGGCTCGGGAAGGAGGATCGCGTCGGTGACTTCGACATCGAAGTCGTAGCCACGGCACTCGGCCAGCCCGATGCGCCGGCCGTCCGCGAAGATCTCGCGCTTGAACGGCAGCAGCACGCCATCGACGCGTCGCCAGTCGGAGAAGCGCTGGGCGTGGTCGGCGAGTGTCTTGAACGAGAGGTCGGCCGTCACCGGCAGCTTGGTCCGCACCTCTTCGATGACCGGCCCCGAAGGGTCGATCCACACCTCGAACGGCGGGTTCAGGCCGCGCAGCTTCACCGCGATGCCGATCCGACGCTCGCTCCCGGTGCCTTCCGGACGCAGCGGTCGCAACTCCTCGGCTTCGAGCAGGTTGACCGGCAGTCGCGCCAGCTCCCAATCCCACTCGACGTGCTGCTGCGTGCCGCCGGTCGCCAGCGCCAGCGACCCGAGCTGTGGGTGCACGTACTCCTCGCGGCGCAGCATCACGCGCACTTCGCGGTCCCCGCCGCGATAGTCGAGCTGAACCCGGACCGACTCGTCCGGACGCACCCAGGTCGTCGCGAGCACCTGATTGCCGAGCTGGCTCCCGGTACGCAGGAGATAGAGATCCTCGATCCGTCGGTAGTGCCGCGAACGCCACCGGGCGACGCCGCCGGCCACTTCCACCAGACGCGCGACGAGCGACTCGACCTCGACGAGCGAGAGTGCCTCGCCTCGTTCGAGCGAGGCGAAGCTCATCGGACGGGCGCCATCCCACTTGGACGGCGCCGGCGAATCACCGCAACTCGAAACCGATCCGAGCAGGGCCGCGCCCAGCACCGTGGCAGCGAACCTCGCGGACCGCGATCGTTGGGCGCGGTACGACGCGGGTGTCACCCCTTCGCTCGGCGCAACCGTTCGACCAACGTCGCGGCGATCCATGAAGCCAACGCTCCCGCGCCTGCCGCAACGCTCGCTTCGAGCGTCAGCTTGCTGTTCGACAACTTGTACGCGAAGTAGCCGACGACGCCGCCGACCGCCACCGCCACGAGGAAGACGAGCGCGTCGCGGCCGTGGCGACGCCACGCGGACGGAGGCGGCGCGTCGGGCGGCTTCAGCAGACGGATCTCGCCGCGTGCCTCGCCGAGCCCGACGGCCAGGCGGCGGATCTCCTTCTCCTTCTCCTCGGAGCGCTCCTCGTTCTTGTCGAGCCGCGATTCGAGGTGACGGATGAAGCCGTCCGCGCCTTCGCGCAGCTTCACGTTGGTGGCGACCTCGGATTCGAGTCGAGCGATGCGAACGTCGCGTTCGTAGACCGCCTTCAGTGCGGCGTCGACCTGCGCTTCGAGCGCCTCGAAGGTCGCACGCGACTCCTTCGCCTCCGCTTCAAGGCGAGTGACCGCGCGGCGCGACTCCTCGAGCAGCGCTTCGGTCGGCGGCGGCGAGGGCATCGAGGGCGCCGCGGACAGCGCGCGGGACGTGGCCGCACTCGGCGCGTTCGGCGCGTTCGCCGCATTCGGCGAACTCGCAGCGGAAGTCGGAGTTGGGGTCGCGCTCAGGTCGGGCAGTGCCGCCTTCTGGCGCAGCTCCGGCGACGTGACTTGCGGCTTGTCCGATTCACCGGGCTTGCCCGGCTCGAATCGGACCTGCAACTTGCCGTCGCGAATCGCGTCGAAGATCCGCGGCAGCGGCATCGACAGCAACTGCGCGGCGCGACTCACGCTGAACCAACCGTCGCTCTCGGCGGGATTCGCCGCCAACGATGGCTCGAGCGCCCGCGCCGCCGCCGCCCCAGTGCCGCCGCTCGCCGCGCCGCCACCGCCAGTGCCGCCGGCGCCGCCGAAACCACCACCTCTCGACCGCTTCACATCACACCTCCCAACGAACGGCGCGGGAGTATAGGAGCCCGCGGCCGATCGTGCCGGGGATGGCGCAACGGCCACGAGCTCAGAGCGTGCCGCGGAAGGACTCGATCGCCGGGCCCGTCAGATGGGCCGGCTCGCCCGCCCCGCCCCATCGCACGGTGAGTTCCCCGCCTTGCAGTTCCACCCGCACGACCGCCGGGAAGCCGCGGACCTTCCGCGCGGCGATGGCCGCCGCGGTCGCGCCGCTGCCGCAAGCGAGCGTCTCGCCGGCGCCGCGCTCCCAGGTCCGCTGGCGCAGTCGGTCGGGCGCGACGACCTCGACGAACTCGACGTTGATCCGCGCCGGGAAGCGCGGGTCGTGCTCGAGCGCGGGCCCGACCGAATGCACCGGGTAGTGCAACACGTCGTCGACGAAGACCACCGCATGGGGATTGCCCAGACGCAGCGCCGTGAGCCGCAGCGTGCGGCCCGCCAGCGCGAACGATTCGTCGAGCGCGGGAGTTTCCGGTGGACCCGCCATCGGAACCGCAGAGCGGCGGAAGTCGGGCACGCCGATCGTCGCGGTGAGAAGGGTCGCGTGGCCCGCGCCATCGACCTCCTCGACCACCATCGGCACGACTCCGGCACGAGTTTCCACGGCGAACTCGCGCGCGACCCGCCCGCGATCGAAGAGGAACTTGCCGAGGCAGCGCAGCCCGTTGCCGCACATCTCCGCTTCGCTGCCGTCGGGGTTGATCATCGCCATGCGCGCCGACGCGCCCGGCACCGGCGACGGCAGCACCACCAGCACGCCATCGGCTCCGACGCTGCGGCGCCGATCACACGCCGCGCGCGCGAACGCGCCGAGTTCCGCGGACGCGACCACGTCGCCATCGATCAGGACGTAGTCGTTGGCGCAGCCATGCAGCTTGACGAACGGCAGCGAGCTCATTGGCGGTCGTGCGTCGACTGCGCTTCGAGGCGCACGCGGGCGCGCACGTTCACCGCGATCAAGGTCGCCAATCCGGCGATCATCAGGCCTGGCACCGCCAGCATCCAGTAGACGCTGAGGTTGAACGCCGAGCCGAGCCGATCACTTTGGGCACGATCCACCTGATCGTAGGCCGAAGCTTTTCACATCGAACATTGCGCCGCCGCCCGCGGCAGCGGACCGCCGAGCAGCAACGCCGCGAGCAGCGCGAACCGGCACCACGCGGCGGCGCGATGCGCGATGGACCGCAGCGATGGCTTCGCGGACGACGTCATGGGCGCCACCATAGCAGCCGGTCGATCGAGCCGCCGCGAAGCCGAAGCGTCGGGTCCATCGCGAGCCGTCAGCGCGGCGTCGTCACGGCTGGATCGAACGTGCCCGAGTAGAGGAACCACCAGATCACGACCCCGGTCACCGAGACGTAGAGCCAGATCGGAAAGGTGACGCGCGCCAGCTTCTTGTGGCGCTCGAAGCGCTTCGTGAGCGCCGCGCGAATCGTCAACAGCGCCAGCGGAACCACGCTCGCCGCAAGCACGGTGTGAGTCAGCAGGATCGTGAGGTAGATCTTCTTCGCGCCGCCGCTGCCTGGAAACGACGTGTGACCGGCAGTCGCCTTGTGGATCAGGTAGCAGACCAGGAAGACGGTCGAGGTCGCGAACGCGGCCAGCATGCAACGCTTGTGCACCTCGATCGCGCGGCGGCGAATGGCGATGTAGCCGCAGGTCAGCAGCACCGCGGCCAGCGCGTTGAGGCAGGCGTTCAGCGTCGGCAGATGGAAGGCGAGCAACAACATCGGGGCGTGGATCTCAGGGCGACTTCGACGGCAGCTCGGCATCCGCCGCGCCTGCGTCGCCGGCGATCAGCAGCCGGATGGCGTGCGCAGCCGAGCCGAGCCAATCGGGATCGATCTGGGTGTTGACCATCGAGCGGATGCGCCCTTCGCGATCGACCACGTAGAGCTTGGTCGAGTGGACGATGTCGCCCGCATCGTCCTTGTCGCCGAACGGCGCGAAGAAGCCGAGGCAGACCGCGGTGATCTGCTCCTTCGTCCCCGTCAACCAATGCCAGCGCGGGAACTCGCCGCCTTGCACCCGCGCGAACGTGGTGAGCTGGTCCGGCGTGTCCGCTTCGGGATCGACGCTGATGCTGACGAAGTCGACGTCGGGCTGCGCGCGGAAGCTCGACATCAACGTGCGCACCTTCTGCGTGAGGTCGACGCACGGACCCGGGCAGCCGGTGAAGAAGAAGTTCACGACCGTGACGCGCCCCTTCTGGCCCGCCAGCGCGAAGGGACGACCCGACGAGTCGACGAGTTCGAGCGTGGGCATCGGCCCCCACACCGCGAGCTTCGCGCCCTTGGCGGTCACGTCCTGCGCGCCGCTTCCGACGGGCTCGCCACCGCGCTGCATGCGCTGGATGACGACCGCGATCAGAAGCATGAGCGCGATGCCGAGGGCGATCGGCGCGAAGGAGCCCGGCCGCGCCGGTGCGGCCGCCGTCGACTTCGAGGGGGGCGCGGGATCGGTCGGTTCGGTCATGGCGTTCGCCTTTGGCGGCGCACCCACCACGTCGTGGCACCGACCGCGATCGCCGCGGCGAGCAGCAACTCGAAGGTGAGGACGCGTGGATTGGGTGCGGCGGTGGCGGTCGGCGGGCGCGACGGATCGGCGAGCACGCGGTCGAACAACTTGACGTAGCCGACCGCGAAGAGCACGAGCAGCACGACGACGGCCGCAAGCGCGAGGCCGAAGCGGCGCAGTCGCCGTCGGCGCACCGCTTCGTCGAGGCTCGCGTCCATCGGCGGCTCGATCGGTGGAGTTCGCGCGGGGGCGCGGCTTTCCTCGCGGGCGGAGGTGTTCATGCCTTGAGCGCCAGAAGGAAGAGGATGCCGGGCAGGTAGATCAACGAGGCGCGCATCACCTGGCGCGCGCGCACGTCGCTGCGTACGCGCCAGAAGCGGAACGCCGGAACCGCGAAGCTGATGCCAAGCAGCAAGGAGCCGACGAGGTAAACCGGCCCCGCCATGCGGAAGATGAACGGCAGCATCGCCGCGAGGCACAGCGACACGGCGTGCATGCACATCTGGCGCGACACCAGTTCCCCATCGGGATCGCGCGCCGGGAGCATCTTCAATCCGCCGAGCTCGTAGTCGCGCCGATAGAGCCATGCGATGGCGAGGAAGTGCGGCAACTGCCAGAGGAAGAGGATCGCGAACAGCGCGTAGGCGCCGCGACCGAGGTCGTTGCACGCGGCGGCCCATCCGAGCACCGGCGGCAGCGCGCCGGGCACCGCGCCGACGAAGGTGTTGAGCGTCGTGTGGCGCTTGAGCGGCGTGTAGACGAAGAGGTACGAGACGAAGGCGAACAGCATGAGCGCCGCGGTGAGGCCGTTGATGCGCCACGCCGTCAGCGCGAGGCTCGCCGCCGCGAGGAGGCACCCGAGCAGGATCGCGAACGAAACGTCGACTCGTCCCGCAGGAAGCGGGCGGCCCGCGGTGCGCGGCATGAGGGCGTCGACATCGCGCTCGAGCACCTGATTGAGGATTCCGGCGGCGGCCGTGATGCCGCCGATCGCCGCGAGCGCTTCGAGCAGCGGTCCGATCTGCACGTGATCCCGCGGCGCCAGGTACCCAGCCAGCGCTGCCATCGCACCGGCGACGACGATGCGCGGCTTGGTCAGCATCACCAGATCGCGCAGCGACGGCAGCCTCATGCCGGCTCCCGCGCCGCCAGGCGATGGCTGCGCAACCACGTGAAGAGGCTCGTCCCGAGGATCGAGGCGCCCGTGATGACGTGGAGCACGGTGACGAGCGGATCGGTCCGTGTCGCGACCGCGAACAGCCCGAGCAGCAACTGCGCGAGGACCAGCGCTGCGAGAGCGATCGCCGGAGCCGAAAGACGGGAGCCCGGCGGCGACTCGGAAGTGACCTTTGCGACGAAGCGGCCGACGACCAACAACACCACCAGAGCGAAGAGCATGTGCAGCAGGACCGGCGTGTCGCCGAAGGTCGGGACGCGCCACTTGGCAACCGTGTGACGCACCAGCGCCCCGAAGAAGAGCTGCAGGAAGACCGCGATGAAGACGTGCGCCGCCGAGCGCTGCAGCGAGCGCGCCGCGGCGGTCGGCGAGCCGCGCGCGATGCTTCCGCCTGCAGCGCGGGCCTCCCCCGCGAGGAGATAGGCGGTCGCGATCGAGAGGCAGAAGAACGACTGCGCGAGCATGCCGTGCGCGATCGAGACCGCTGCAGGCAGCTTCATGTGCACGGTGAGTCCGCCGAGTCCGCCCTGCACGCAGACGGCGACGAGGAGGATGACTCCCAGGCGTCTCACCAGGGTCGTCTCCGCGGTGCGCCAGATCCAGACGCACAGCGCGATGGTCAGCAATCCGACCACCATCCCGATCACGCGGTGGTTGTGCTCCAACGCGATCAGTCCGCTGACCAGGCCGCGCAAATACGGCGCGATCGGATTCAGGTCGCCGTAGGTCGTCGGCCAGTCGGGGACCGCGAGACCGGCGTCATTGCTGGTCACCGAAGCGCCAAACGCGATCAGACAGAACGTCGCGCAGACGTGGAAACAGGCGAATCGGTGGCGCCCCGCGTGGCGCGGACGCTCGAGCGCGGCAGCGCTGCTGCTCGGTTCGATCACGGCAGCGGGGGGATTCGCGTTCAACAACTCGAGACCTCATTCCCCGCCGATTCTGGCCTCCCCCTCGTCGGGCGCGAACCAGCGGGGCTCATCCGAGGACGTTCGTCTGCGACGGCGAAACTCAGTGACCCGGCGTCGTCGCCACCGGCGCCGTCGCCGCAGGCGCCGTTGCCGCAGCGTTCAGCTGCATCGGCATCCACTGCGGAGCGTAGTCCTCCTTGCAGTTGGGGTGGTTGTACTCGTAGGGACCGTGGTACACGGTCGGCACTGGTCCGATCCAGTTGCCGTGCGGCGGCGGGGTCGACGTCGACCACTCCAGCGAACTGGCGTGCCAAGGGTTGTCGCTCGTCGTCTTGCGCCCGAACAGGATCCCGCCGAAGAAGTTCGCCAGGAAGACGAGCTGCGAAAGTCCGAGCAGGATGGCGCACCAGGTCATGAAGATGTTCATGCCCTCGTACGGCGCGAGGAAGTCGTAGCCGCGGAAGCTCGCGTAACGGCGCGGGTAGCCGCCGAGCCCGATGATGTGCATCGGGAAGAAGACGCCGTTCATGAAGACGAACGTCAGCCAGAAGTGGAGCTTGCCGAGCCCGTCATTCATGTGGCGCCCGAACATCTTCGGGAACCAGTGGTAGATGCCCGCGAAGATGCCCATCACCGAGCCCGTGAAGAGCACGTAGTGGATGTGCGCCACGATGAAGTAGGTGTCGTGGATGAACATGTCGAACGGCGCGTTGGCCATGTAGATGCCGGACAGGCCGCCGATCACGAACATCGAGACGAACCCAAGCGCGAACAGGAGCGCGGGCGAGAAGGTGATCTGCCCACCCCACAAGGTTCCGAGCCAGTTGAAGACCTTCACGGCACTTGGCAGCGCGATCATGATCGTCGAGATCATGAAGGTGGTTCCGAGCACCGGGTTCATGCCCGACTGGAACATGTGGTGTCCCCACACCACGAAGCCGAGCCCGGCGATCGCGGACATGGAGTAGACCATCGGCCGGTAGCCGAAGACCGGTTTGCGCGACCAGACCGCGATCACGTCCGAGACGATGCCCATCGCCGGCAGGATCATGATGTAGACGGCCGGGTGCGAATAGAACCAGAAGATGTGCTGCCAGAGGATCACCTGGCCGCCGCCGGCGTTGGGTACCGG
The DNA here is from genome assembly GCA_031409275.1 of Planctomycetota bacterium. Taxonomy (GTDB): domain Bacteria; phylum Planctomycetota; class B15-G4; order B15-G4; family SIAN01; genus SIAN01. Next base: position 81,687 of record JANNXA010000018.1, on the reverse strand, counting down.
CGCATCGCTGAAGACCAGCCCTTCAGGGAGGAAGAAGCTGGTTCCCGCATGGCGGTCGAACAGCAGCATCGCCATCGCGGAGGAGAGGACTGGCGTCGCGAAGAGCTGCAGGATCGCGGTGATGAACGCCGCCCATGTCGTCAGCGGCATGCGGAAGAGCGTGAGCCCTGGCGCGCGCAGGTTGACGATCGTGGTGATGTAGTTCATCGCCCCCATGATCGAGGACGTTCCGCCGATGATCACCCCGATGCACCAGAGTGTCTGGCCAGGTCCGGCCGACGGGCTCACGACGCCGCTCAACGGCGGGTAGGAAGTCCAGCCCGCGCCAGCGCCGACGCCGTTGGGCGTCACGAAGAAGCTGGCGAAGAGGATCAGGACCGCGCAGATCCACGTCCAGAACGACAACCCGTTCAAGAACGGGAACGCCATGTCCTTGGCACCGAGCTGCAATGGGATGACCCAGTTGCCAAACGCGCCGGTCAGCATCGGAATGATGACCAGGAAGATCATCACCGACGCGTGCATGGTGAAGGCGACGTTGTACCACTCGGCCGGCATCATCCCGTTGCTGTTGCCGAAGAAGCCGGGCTCGCCGATCTCGCCGTTGTTCACCAGTTCGGGTTCGAGGTGCTCGCCCCAAAGAACCTCGCCGAGGATCGGGAACGGGCGATCGTTGTCGATCTTCGCGAGCTCTGCGGAGAGCTCAGCGCCCGACAATCCACGGTCGCGCAGCTCCTGCACCTGCTCTTGCGTCGGCTTGGCGCCGGCCGGATAGGCGATCTGCCAGCGAACCATCAGCGCGAGCAGGCCGCCGACCATCAGCGTGAAGAGGCAGCAGAAGAGGTACTGCAGCCCGATCACCTTGTGGTCGGTCGAGAAGACCCACTTGCGCAGGAACGAGAGCTCGTGATGGCCGTGCCCGGCGGCAGGGTCCGCGTGGGCTGGGGCGGTGGCGGTCGTGCTCATGTCATTCGGCTCCAAGCCGGATTCGATCGTTTGGACAGAAGTGCGGGCGCAACGAGCGGGGTCGCGCGATCACTTGGAGGCGGCGCGCTGCTTGGCAGCGGCCGACTTCACCGCGACCCACGCTTCCCAGTCCGCGCGCGGCACCGCCTTCAACTGCATGCGCATCTGCGAATGGCCCAGGCCGCACAGCTCGGCACACGCCACTTCGTAGCTCTCTTCCCAGTCGACGAGAGTGATCCCGTCGTCCGAGGGCTTGGTGTCGTTGGTCAGGTGCTTCTTGTCGGGGCCCGGATAGGTCATTCGCTGCACGTCGAACCAGACGTTGCCGATGTAGCCGGGAACTGCGTCCTGCTTCAGGCGCAGCACCGGCACGAAGAACGAGTGGATGACGTCCATCGACGTCAGCATGACGCGGACGTTCTCCTCGGTCGTGGCGTTGCCCTCGGCGTCGATCGGCTCGTACGGGACGTTCAGGATGTTCGTCTCGGTGAAGTCGTCGTCCGTGCCCAACTGCTTGTCGATCCCGGGGTAGGTGACGTTCCAGGCGAACTGCTTGGCGGCGATCTTGACAGTCGTCTGGAACTCCTTGGGATAGTCGGAGTCCGTCGGGTTCTTGATGGTCGCCCACAGCTTGGTGCTGGCGACGCCGAGACCCACCAAAATCACCGCCGGAATCACCGTCCACGCCACTTCGAGCGAGTGGCTGCCGTGCGTGTAGGTCGCCTTGCGGGCGGGGTTCTTCTTGTACTTGAAGCAGAAGTACAGCAGCGCCAGCTCGACACCGACGAACGTCACCATCGTGATCCAGAAGATCCAATGGAACATCAAGTCGATGTCGTCACCGAACGAGGAGTAGTGCGGCGGGAGCCACCACTTCCACGCTTCGCCGAAATCGGGCGGTCGAACCTGCGGCATGAGCGCCTCCGGGGCGTCGTTCCAAACAGCAGGCCCGCGACGCATCACGCGTCGCGGGCCAGACAGACGTCGGTCACTTCTTCAGCGTGAACTCAGCGGTGGCCGTCTTGCCGGCCTCGACCGTCACCGTCACCGACTGCTCGCCGAGCGACTCGTGCTTCATCACGAGCTTGTGCGTCCCGGCGGGGACGCTGGCGATGGTGAACTTGCCATCCGTGCCCGTGACCGCAAAGAACGGGTGCGACCTCACGGCGAGCCACGCGCCCATCCACGGATGCACGTCGCACTTGAACTTCACCCAGTCGGCGGCAGTGAAGGAGCGCTCGCGAACACCGGGAGCCGGCATCGCGAAGTTGTCCTCGAGGTCGGTGTTCACCGTTCCGAGGTAGTGGACGTTGTGCAGCGTCGCGTCCGAGCTCTTGATCTTGATCTTCTGCCCGACCATCGCAGCGAGGACGTGCGGCACGTAGTGGCAGCCGATCTGGTCGATGACGACCGGCTCGGTCGGAGTCTCGTAGACATCGTTGGTGTCGATCGAAACGAACGCGAACGCCACAGTGTTGTCGGCGTTGACGACGAGGTCTTCCTTGTAGACCGTCTCCTTGATCGCCTTCGAGCAGTCGGGGTTGCCCGACAGGTCGAGCGCCTCGGGCGTCGGGCGCGCACCGTCCCACTTGACGATTCCGGTGATCGTGCCCGCCGTCGCCGGATCGACCTTCTTCGGGCCACCGGCGGCCTGCGTCGTAGCCGCACCACCGGATGCGCCCGGCGCGGGTGCCGCCGCCGAATTTTCCACGTTGCCGCGAATGGATTTGCGGCTGCGCGACTCACCGCCGCCGCAGGCAGCACCCAGCGCGATGCCGGCAATGCCGAGCGCGAGCATCCAGAGGGTCTTTTCGTTCGATCGCTTCATGGTTCGGTTCCTCACGTGGAGTTGAGATCTGATTCAGATCTCAATCACTCCGCAAATCACTCGCCCCGCGCCTTCTTGGCGACGCGCTCGTAGTCGGCAGCAAACTGCGAGGAGAAAAGGTAGTCGCGCAACAGCGACATCTCGCGTTCGGGGTCGTTGATGTCGGGATCGACGCTCGGCCGGACGCCGCCCTCCACCTTCCAGAACGGCGGCATGCGCGTGCCCGGCTGGTAGACCTCGGGAACTTCGAGCCAGTGGCGCACCCAGCTCGGCGACAGGCGCTCCCTGGCGTAGCTCAGGTCCGGCGCCATGTCCGCGGCCGACTTGCCCGTCGGGACGACGCCGCCCGGCATGTGGCAGAGGACGCACTGCAACTTCTCGAAGAGATTGCGCGCCTTGTCGAGATCGCCGCCGGCCAGCTCGGCCGGCTTCTCCATGTACGGGTAGTCCGACTTGAAGACGAAGCCGCCGCCCTGCTTCTCGTAGGTGCGCGCGACCAGGTCGTGGAAGAGCTTGACCTTGGTGTGGTCGGCCTTGCGCAGCTGCGCCTCCTCGTAGCCCAGGAAGTCCTTGCGGAACTTCGTGGCGATCGAGTCCCACAGGGTTCGATCGGTGGAGGTGTGCCAGACCTTCTCGTGCGCGAAGTAGGCCACGATGTCGTTCAGCTGCGACTGGTCGAAGCCGAACGTCGGCATGCGCGCCTTCATCCAAGGACGCAGATGCGCCTTCGCACCGGCACCCTTGCCGAACACCGGATCGGCGAGGAAGTGCGTCAGCCACTCTGGCTGCGTGCGCGCGCCCTGCCCATCGAGGATCGGCGGATAGAACGCCTTGCCCGCCTCGCCGAACTGGAAGTGGCGAATCTCGCCACCCTCGCCGTAGAGCAGATGGCAGCCAACGCAGTTCTTCTCGCGAACGAGCTTCGCGCCGCGCTCCACCGCCGCCTCGTCCGGCGTCAGGTGCCGCTTGATCGACTCCGCCGTGTTGTCCTTCACCAGCGACAACACGAAGGTCATCACCGCGTCACGATCGCCGTCCGGCACGCCCTCCATCAGCTGGGAGAACTGCGGCATCTTCAGCTTCTCGAACGGCTTCTTGTCCTTGCCGCGATCGTAGAAGCGGGTGTTCTTCAGTTTCTGATCGATCCAGCTCTCGCGGTTGAACTTGCCGACTTCGGGGTTCTTCCACTCGAACTCGACCATGCCGAAGTCGAGGCGATCGGGATGCTTGCTGCCCCAGCCGTTCAGCTCGGCACCGATGGGCTTCGAATCCTCGTAGCCCGGAATGTCATGGCAGCCGAAGCAGCCGTAGTGATTGAGCAGGTACTCGCCCGCCTTGCGTCGCTTCTCGAGGCCGCTCATCGCCGAGATATCGAGAGTGGCGCGCGCCTCGGTCATTCGCTCGGTGAGCTTCTCCAGGAGGATCTGCTCGAAGGGCGCGTCATCGGCCGGCTTCTCGAAGACCTGCTGCTCGAAGGCGACGTTGCGCTTCGTCATCAGGTAGGCGACCAGGTCCGCCGCTTCCTGCTCGGTGAGCCGGAGGTTCGGCATGTTGGTCTGCGGCCACAGGCTCTTGGGATCGAGGAGCCAGGTGAAGAGCCAGTCCGGCGTGACCTTGCTGCCGATTCCGGAGAGCTCCGGACCGTGGCGCAGGGCGTCGAGCTTGGCCACCCGATCGTTGACCTCTTCCGGGAAGTCGTCGATGCCGTGGCAACCCATGCAGCCGACGCCGCCGGACTCGCCGAAGAGCTGCTTGCCCTTCGCCGCGTCGCCATTGCCCGGGTAGCTCTTCAGCGCCTGCGGCGACGAGAGGTTGTAGAGGTAGGCGACGAGCGCGGTGATCTCGGCGGCATCACGGCCCGGCTCCATCGCGCGATTCTCGCGATGGAAGAAGGCCGGCATGCGCGTCGAGGGACGGAACGACGCCGGTTCATCGACCCACTTCAGCATGAAGTCGAGGTCGGAGAACTTGGTGGCGACATGGCCGAGCGGCGGTCCGACGCGGCGAGCGCCGTCGAACGGCGCCATCTTGTGGCAGCCGAAGCAGCCGAGCTTCGCGACGAGATCGCGACCGCGGTTCCACGTCGGCGCACCCTGGATGTGCACTTCCTGCTGGTGGCACTTGTAGCACGACGCGTCGAGGAACTTGGAACCGAGCATGGGGTATTCCCACTCATGCACCGGGTGCCAATGGAGTTCGTCCTCCCACACCTCGCGCTCATGCGCGTCAGTCGGCGTGTGCCACGTCTGCTTGAAGTTCGCGCGCTGGTTGCCGCCGCCGTGGCACCCGGAGCAGCCGAAGCGCTCCTGTCCGTGCGGCGAAAGTGACGTGCAGAAGAGCTCGGGTTTGCTGTGAGAGCGGAACGCCGCCGAGTCGTCCTCGTTCTGCAGCGCGTTCTTCTCGTCGCCGAAGGTGACGTGCGAATTGCCGGCGGGGTAGTCCTTGAAACGGTCGGTCGCCAGATGGCACGAGATGCACATGTCGACCTTCGGGACCGACAGGAAGTTCAGGTCGTCGAAGATCTCGGGCACGACGATCTTCTTGGGCGCCAGCGTCGGCGACATGAAGCTGAAGAAGATCGAGTTGCGGAACTTCGTGAAGAGCCGCTCGGAGTCAAGCGAATCGGCACGCTTCTCGAGGCGCCCGACCTCGCGCTCCGCCACCTCGAGCTTGACCGCCACGTCGCCGGCGAGGGCATCGAGACGGGCGAGCTCGTCGCGAGCGGCGTCGCGAGCGGCCTCCGCCTGCTTGTTGGCCTCGTCGAGCTCCTCGTACTTCCGCTTCAGGTCCTTGTACTTCTCGTACGCGACCTTCGCCTCTTCGCTGTGCGGCGCTTCGAGAGCGTGCTCATTCAGGTGGTGAGCGAGTTCCTCGTAGATGAAGCGCTCGGCCTCGAAGACGGCCTTCGCCATCTTCATCTCGGCGTTCTTCACGTCGAAGTGGAACTGCGTGTCATGGAGCTTCAGCGCGAGCTCGGGGCGCTTGTCGTGGTCGGCCGCGAGCATCCCCTGAAGGCGCACGATCTCCTCGCGAAGCTCGCCCGGGTTGCCGGCGCCATCGCCGATCGTCGTCGCGCCGCCCGCTGCGTTGAAGGCCGCGTTGCCCTGTTGCACCGAGAGCTGCCGCTCCATCTCGAAGAAGCGGCCCTGGTACGACTTGAACTCGCGGTCATGGTCTTGCACGACCGACCAGAAGTAGGCGACCGTGAGAACGGCCACCGACGCGAAGAACCAACGGTTCATCGCCTTCAGGTTGAAGAAGGTCGCGCCTGCGTCCCTGATGCCCTCGTCCGCCACGTTCCCGCTCCTGGTCGTTGCGCTTGGTCGGCGCTTTGAGGCCTGGTTCCCGCGCTGTCCGAGCTCAGATGTTCAGGAAGAGTTCTTGGATGTTGACGATGAACTGCAAGTTGAACACCCAACGCAACACCATCTTGATGGGCATCGCGACCATGATGAGGAACATGATCATCATCGTCAGGTAGCGTGCGTTGCCCATCTGGACGACCAGCTTCTTGCACACGGTCTTCGCCAGCAGGATCGGCGTCACGGCGAGGTAGCCGACCACCAAGGCGATGCCGGGCAACTCGCGGACGAACCAGCCGACCGGGCGACTCGTGCCGAGCCACTGCTCCCAGAAGATCTGGCTGAACTGGATGTTCACGGTCGGCTCGACCTTGTGCAGGTTCCACGGCTCGAAGGGGCCGAAGAACGCCTGGTTCGGGCCGCGCAGGAAGGTCATCAGCACGATCATCGAGACCCACAGCACGACGAATCCGAAGAAGAACGACGTGATCGCGAACGGTCGTTCCTTGAAGGTGTAGTAGCCGTTGCCCTTCGGATTGGTGTCGACGTACGGAATGGCCATGAGGCCGTTCACGATCAGGCCGGGCAGGATCACGCCGGCGAGCCACGGATCGAAATAGACCAGCATTTCCTGCAGGCCGAGGAAGTACCAAGGTGCCTTGGACGGGTTCGGCGTCTTGTTCGGATTGGCCGGCTCTTCGAGCGGGGCCTTCAGCACGAGCGCCCAGATCAGGAGCACCGCCGTCCCGATCAGCATGCAGACGAACTCGCTGTAGACGAGGTCGGGCCAGGTCAGCACCTTCTTCGGACTCTCGACCGCCTCCTCCGGCAACTCGCCGCGGTCGATGCGCCGATCGTTGCGCACCGCCCGATAGAGCGACAGCCACGAGAAGTACCCGACCAGGAACAGCATGAAGATGATCGGGATGTTGTCCGGCTTGCTGATGTTCGCGGCGAAGCCCGGGTCGCGGACCGCCCAGACGAAGAAGATCACCGCCGCCACGAAGATCGACAGCGCGACCTTCGGCGCAGTGAAGAACTCGCGCCACTTGAGCATCGCGAAGACGGAGATCGTGAAGATCGCGAAGAAGTAGCTCGGGTTCGCGAGCGCGTTGAAGAAGTCCTTCAAGCCCGTGTCCTCCTCACAGCGGCCCCGAGATCCCGCCGTCCTTGCGGATGCGCCAGAAGTGGACCGCCATCAAGATGGTGGCGACCAGCGGGATGAAGATGCAGTGGAGCACGTAGAAGCGCAGCAACGTCGCTTCGCCGACGAATCGCCCACCCAACAGCGCGAAGCGCATGTCGTCGCCCGAGTGGACCAGCTTCACGTCGTCGATCGTGATCAACGACGAGAGCGGCCCCTCGTAACCGGCGATCGGCGTCGCGCGCGCCATGTTCGAGCCGACGGTGATGGCCCAGATCGCGAGCTGATCCCACGGCAGCAGGTAGCCGGTGAACGACAGCAGCAGGGTCAGCACGAGCAGGATCACGCCGATGTTCCAGTTGAACTCGCGCGGCGGTTTGTACGAGCCGGTCATGAACACGCGGAACATGTGCAACCAGACCGTGATCACCATGGCATGCGCCGACCAACGATGGATCTCGCGCATGATCCCCATCGGCACGTGCTCGGCCATCGCGATGATGTCGCGATACGCGTACTCGCCGGTGGGCCGGTAATAGAACATCAGCAGGACGCCGGTGATGACCTCGACCAGGAAGAGGAAGAAGGTCAGCCCGCCCATGCACCACGTGAACGACAGGCGCAGGCCCGAGGTCCGCACGTTCACCGGGTGAAGGTGCAGGAAGACGTTCGACAACACGGCCAGCGACCGGTTGCGCACCGTGTTCGGGTAGCCGTGACGGAAGACCGAGCGCCAGATCTGGCTGTCCTTGATCTGGTCCATCAGGCCCGGCCGCGGCACGTAGGTCTTCTGCGGCGGCGCGATGCGAACGTCGTCCTTCTTCGCGGCCGGCTTTGCCGCAGCGACGGCGGCGGGAGCCGCGGCCGGCGGGACCGGTGTCGGAGGATTCGGCGTTCCGCCGCTGCTTGGCGGTTGCGGGGTCTGGTCGGCCATCTCGGCCCTCCTGCAATGGCGTCCACGGCGATCGCCGCGCGACGCCTACGAGTCGATCACACGTAGAGGAACGACTCCGGGTTCGCCCACTCGCCCTTCTCGCCCTGGAACTTCACGCTCTTGTCGATCTGCACCTGGCCGTCGTCGGCGAGGCCGATCCGGTAGCGCTCGAGCGGACGCGGCGCCGGGCCTTCGAAGTTGATTCCTGTCTTGCGGAAGCCCGAGCCGTGGCACGGGCACTTGAACTTCTGCTCGCCCTCGAGCCAGTTCGGCGTGCAGCCGAGATGCGTGCAGGTCGTCGACAGCGCGTAGACCCCGAGTTCGTTGCGAACGACCCAGGTGCCAAACGCCGCCTTGTAGCGCTCGTCGACGCGGCCCGGCGCGAACTCGGTGGGCAGACCCGCCTTGAACTGCAACGGCGGTTCGTACGTCACGTTCGGGAAGAGGAAACGCAGCACGTAGAAGAGCGTGCCGACGACGGACGAAACCGCGAAGAGACTCCAACTCGCGATCAGCATCCAGTCGCGGCGATGAAGCTCCTTTGGCTCCCACACGAGCTGAACCTTGGGCCGCGGCGCAGCGGGCTTCGCAGCCGCCGGCGCAGTCGCGACCGCTGCGGGCTTGGCGGCCGCTGGGGCTGCCGCCGGCGCTGCCGCTGGGCCTGCGGCCGGCGCTGCCGCTGGGCCTGCGGCCGGTGCTGCCGCCGGTGCTGCCGCCGGTGCTGCCGCCGGTGCTGCCGCCGGTGCTGCAGCCGGTGCCGCCGCTGCGGCCGGCGCAGGCGCGGCGGAGGGCGTCGGTTTGTCTGGAGCGTCTGCCATCGAGCTCTCCTGGCCTCATCTCACCGGGCCGACGACTGGAACGAGACGAGCGCAAGCTGCACGGCGAAGCGCGTTCCATCGACGCGCGGCGACGCTCGCTCTCTCATTCCTTGGCCCGGGAAGAAGCGGCGGACAATACTGAGCACGCGGAAGCGTCGCAACGAGGCGAAAAGCTGCGGCTCGCGCGACTTTCTACGCGCGCGTCGACTCAGCCACCGACCTTCTTCAGCAACTCCTTCGCACGCTGCTGCACCTGCGGATTCGGGTCGTTCAAAGCGGTCGCGACGGCGGCGCGCAACGAGTTGAGGTTGGCGCCTTCGATCGGCGACAGCGACCAGAGCGCCTCGATCGCGACGAGCGCGGAGACGATGGGAGAGACGGCCGGATCGAACTGCGCAACCGAGTAGTGGCCATCGTCCGGGAAGCTCAATCCTTGCGACTTGAGCCACGCGCGATCGAGCATCGTCTCGAGCGTCGGCATGCCTTCGAGCCGCCCGCCCTTTGCCAAGGAGAGCGCCGCGTTCATGCGAACCCAGACGTCGGCATCGCCGTGCAGACGAACGAGTGCCTCGACGAGCTCCGGCGAAGGCGCTCCACCCTCGGAGATCGATTTCCGCGCCATGAAGCCCAGCGCTTCTGCAACCGCCATCCGCACCCCTAGGTCAGGGTCAGTCGCGACGCTAAGAACCGCCGCAACATCCGTGCTCTTTCCGACCCTCGCCAAGGCACGCACGTAGTTGATGAGTTCGCGTAGCGCCGGCTCCGCCGAAGGACCGGACCTGCCTTCGGGCGTTTCCAGCACTTCCTTCATCCGAGCGATACCGTCGACGATCATCGGTGCGGATTCAGCATCTCCGACCGCGCTCCAGATCTCCGCCACCCACTGCCGGATCCGGGTGTCCTCCGGCCCCGCAACCGTGAAGAGGTCGCGCAAACGGCGGCGGATCTCGGGCGTCGCCAGCGTCTCCGGGTGCTTCAGCGCGACGTCGGTCAGATTCGCTGCCGCCTGCCAGCGCTCGTTGACACCGCCGGTTTCCACCTCGGCGATCCACTCCTCGACGGTCTTCTCGGTTCCCACCACGGAACCGACCCCGATGAAGATCGCGACGATGACCGCCACGATCAGGAGCGGGACGAGGAAGAGCGGCACCAGCATCTTCGGACCGGTGGTCCCAGCCGCCGGCGCCGCGCCGAGCGTCTCGAGTTCGAGGCCGTGACCATTGCTCGCAGGGTCGCTCACGTTCGCGCTCCGGGATCGGGATCGGGCGCAGGAACATAGCCGCCCGCCGCTTCGCGAGGCGAACTCCGGGCCGTGGCGGACTCGGCGAGCGGCGTCCTGCCCGTGGAACCGCGGTGCCCTTCGCGCCAAACTCTTCCGCCCGATGAGCAAGGCGCTGCGCCATTCGAAGATCGTGGAGCTGGTTCGCGCCGGCGGTGTCGCCAATCAGGAACAGCTGCGCGCGCTGTTGCGGCTGCACGGCTTCGAAGTGAACCAGTCGACGCTCTCTCGCGATCTGCGCGAACTTCTTCTGGTGAAGGGCGCGAAGGGCTACCAGCTCCCGCCGGACGCGACGGCAACTTCGCCCGCGCGCAAACTCCCCACCGCTCTCGCCGAGTTCCTGCTCTCGGCCATCCCGGCGCAGAACCTCGTCGTGTTGAAGACCGCGCCTGGCCACGCCGGCGCGCTCGCCGTCGTGCTCGACCGCGAACCGGTCGCCGGCATCCTCGCGTCGCTTGCGGGCGACGACACCATCCTCGTCATCACCTCCGACAGCGCCGCCGCGGCCGCCGTCGCCGCGACCCTGCTCGGCATGGCGCGGACGCCCACCTCATGACCTCGACCCGGAGCCGCGCATGACCCTTTGGGGGGAACTCCACTCCGAGCCACCGGACGCGCACTTCGCCGCGTTCTCGAGCTCCTTCGCATGCGATCGCCGCCTGCTTCCCTATGACCTCGAAGGCAGCCGCGCATGGGCCTTCGCGCTCGCGCGCATCGGCGTGCTCTCCAGGAAGGATGTCCAGCAGATCGGTCGCGGCTTGCGCGAGATCGGGCGACGCGCACGCAGCGAACCGGGCTGGCTCGATCAGCACGCCGAAGAGGACGTCCACAGTTTCGTGGAAGCGCGCCTCCACGAGCAGATCGGCGACGCCGCGTGGCGTCTGCACACCGGCCGCAGCCGCAACGACCAGGTCGCGCTCGACGTACGCCTCTACGTGCGCGACGTGAGCCGCCAGCTGATGCGCGCGATCGCCGACTTCGCCTTCGAGTTGCTGCGATTCGGTGAACAGCACGCCGAAGTGATCCTTCCCGGCTACACGCACCTGCGCCGCGCGCAGCCGATCCTCCTTTCCCACTACGCGCTCGCGTACGTGGAGATGGCGTTGCGCGACCTCGAGCGCGTCGGCCAGGCCCGCAAGCGCGCGGACGTGCTGCCGCTTGGCAGCGCCGCGCTCGCCGGCACCGCCTATCGCATCGATCGCGAGCGACTCGCGCGCAGCCTGCGTTTCGCCGACTGCACCGACAACAGCCTCGACGCTGTCTCCGACCGCGACTTCCTGCTCGACCTGCTCTACGCGTGCGCGCTGATCGGCGTGCATCTGTCGCGCCTGTGCGAGGACTTGATCCTCTACTCGTCGCAGGAGTTCGGCTTCTTCGCGATGGGCGACGCCGTCAGCACCGGTTCGAGCCTCATGCCGCAGAAGCGCAATCCCGACGCGTGCGAACTCGTGCGCGGGAAGAGCGGCCGCCTGGTCGGCAACCTGACCGCGCTCCTGGTCACCATGAAGGGGCTGCCGCTCTCCTACAACCGCGATCTGCAGGAAGACAAGGAGCCGCTCTTCGACAGCGTCGACACCACCCTCGCCTCGCTGCGGGTGATGCGAACGGTCCTCGCCGGCCTCGAAGTGAACGTCGCGGCGTGCCGCAGCGCCGCGGCCGGCGGCTTTTCGAATGCGACCGATCTCGCCGACTACCTCGTGCGCAAGGGCGTGCCGTTCCGCCTCGCCCATCGCCACGTCAGCCGCGCCGTGCGCGAGTGCACCGAGAGCGGACTCGCGCTCGAGACGTTGCCCATCGAGCGCTATCGGGCGATCTGCGACCAGTTCGGCCCCGACCTCTACGAGCACCTCACGCTCGACGCGGTCATCTCGGCGCGCGCGGTGCGTGGCGGCACGGCACCGCTCGCGGTGAACGTCGCGCTGAAGCGCGCCCAGAAGCGCATCCTGCGGACGCTCGGCCCGCTGATCTGATCGACAACCTGCAGCGAGCGTCCCGCGGCGCGATGGAGCATGCGATGGCGACTCGCCCGGTCTTCCTCTCCGCGGCGTGGCGCGCGCTGGTGATGCTGAACTACGAGGTCGACTCGCGCCTGATGGCACCGCTGGTTCCGGCGGGGACCGAGCTCGACTCCTGGCACGGCCGCACGCTCGCGAGCGTCGTCGGATTCCGCTTCCTCGACACGCGCGTCTTGGGCGTACGGGTGCCCTTCCACTCCGACTTCGATGAAGTGAACTTGCGCTTCTACGTGCGGCGCGAGGTCGCGGGTGAAGTGCGCCGCGCGGTCGTCTTCGTCAAGGAGATCGTCCCGCGACGCGCGATCGCCTGGCTCGCCAACACGCTCTACGGCGAGCACTACGTCGCGCTGCCGATGCGCCACGAGGTCGCGCTGCCCGGCAGGACGAGCTTCGCGTGGCGCCATCGCGGCCGCTGGGATCGCGTCAGCGCCACTTCGGAAGGCGCGCCGAGTCCCGCGCTCCCGGGTTCCGAAGAGGAGTTCATCACCGAGCACTACTGGGGCTACGCGCAGCAGCGCGACGGCTCGACCAACGAATACCAGGTCGAGCATCCGCGCTGGAACGTCTGGCGCGCCACCGCGTGCGAGCTCGACGTCGACGTCGCAGCGCTCTACGGAGCTCCATTCGCGCCGTTCCTGCGCGGCACGCCCAGTTCCGCGTTCATCGCCGATGGCTCGGAAGTGCTGGTGCGCAAAGGGACTCGCCTCCCCGCGGCGTGACGCTCCGGTGACGGAGCGAGTGGCCGGCCAGGCGATGAAGCTCGGCATGAGCTGCTTCGCCACCGTCGGAAGCGACCTGCACCTGCTCCCGCTCGACGAGCTGGCGGCGCTGGCGATGGCCGGCGGCGACCCGCTCGCGGCGGCGTCACGCGCGCGTGATCGGGTCGGCGCGCAAGGCGTCGTCGCACTGGTCACGTGCAATCGCGTCTCATTGGCGCTCAGCACGACGCAGCGCCCCGAACCGGCGATGCTCGCGGCCGCCTTCGCCGCCGCGTTCCCCACGCCGATCTCGCCGCGCGCATTGCAGTCCGCGGCGGGCGAGGGCGCGCTGCGCCACCTCCTGCGCGTCGCCTGTTCGCTCGAATCGGCGGCGCTCGGGGAGGAGCAGATCCTCGGCCAGGTGCGCGACGCCCTGCAGCGCGCGCGCTCCGCCGCGACGCTCGACTCGACGCTCTGCTCCGCCTTCGATCTCGCCCTGCAGGTCGGCAAGAAGGTGCGTCGCGAGACGAACCTCGCCCAGCTCGGCTGCGACCTCGCGCGCCTCGCGCTGCGCCACCTGCGTGCGGAGGTCATGGCGGCGCCCGGAGCGGCGCCGCTTGCGCTGGTCGGGACCGGCACGATGGCGGAGGCCCTCCTGGCATCCTGCCCCAAGCAGGCGCGCGACGGTTGGATCGTCGTCGGCCGCGACCCGCGCCGCTGCGCCGCGCTCGCCGCTCGCCACGCAACCGCATGGCAGCTGCGCGACGACTTCCTCGCCACCCGCACGCCGTTGCGTGGCCTGATCGGAGCCACCTTTTGCGAGCAGCCGCTCTTCGGCAGCGAGTGGCTGGCGACGCGCCTGCCGCTTTCCGCCGGTGTCGTCGATCTGGGATTGCCGCGCAACGTCGATCCGGTCGCGCGCGACCGCTTCCACTACGCCGACCTTGACGACCTGCGCGCGCTCGCCGGCCACCACGCGGCGCGACTGACCGACGTCGTCGCCACGATCGAGGCGTGGATCGACGCGGCGATCGCGCGGCGCGGCCACCTCTTCGTCGACCGCGCGCGCACCACGATCGCGCTCGGTGGAGCCGATCGATGATCCGGCTCGGCACACGCGGCAGCGCGCTGGCCCTGCGCCAGTCGGGTCTGGTCGCCGATCGGCTGCGCGCCACCGGCCTCGCCGTCGAGCTGGTGACCATCGCCACCCGTGGCGACGCCAGCGATCGGCCGTTCCGCGAGCTCGAGGGCAAGGCCTTCTTCACCAAGGAGCTCGACGAGGCGCTGTACGCCCGCGCGATCGACCTCGCGATCCACTCGCTGAAGGATCTGCCGACCGACGATCCCGACGGCCTCGTCACGTTGACGGTGCTGCCGCGCGCCGATCCGCGCGACCTCCTGCTGGCGCGCCGCGGCGTCCTGCGCGCCGCACCGCACGGCGCCGCGCCGATGCTGCCGCCTGGGGCACGCGTCGGCACCAGCTCGACGCGCCGCTTCGCGCAGCTCGCGCATGTTTGCCGAGGCATCGACGTGGTCGACCTGCGCGGCAACGTGCCGACCCGCATCGAAAAGCTGCGCCGCGGTGAGTACGACGCGATCATGCTGGCCGCTGCCGGCATCGAGCGTCTCGCCCTCGACCTTCGCGACCTCGACGTCGTCCCGCTCGATCCGCCACGCTTCCTGCCGGCGCCCGGCCAGGGCGTGCTGGCCGCGCGGCTGCGCGCCGACGAGCCCGAACTCGCGTTCGCGGTGCACGCGTTGGTCGACCCCGACGCGCGCGATGCCTCGCAGGCCGAGCGCCTCCTGCTGGCGCGACTCGATGGCGGCTGCAGCCTGCCGCTCGGTGCGCTGGCGCGCCGCGACGGTGGCGACCTCGTCCTCCACGCGTGCCTCGCGCTCGATGGAGATCCGATGGGCGGTGAGTTGCGCCGCGTCGAGGTGCGCGCGCCCGACGGCGCGACCGCGGCGACCCTCGCGGCCGCAACGTTGCGGCGCCAGCCGATCGTGCTGCTGACGCGGCCGACCGGCCTCGACGCGCCGCTCGTGGCGCATCTGCGCGAGCGGCAGATCGCCCATCTGGCGCAGCCGGCGATCGACTTCGTCGAGCAACCGACCGCAGGCACGATCGCGGCCGCATTGCCGAGCGCGCACGAGTGGGACGCCATCGCCTTCACCAGCCAGCGCGCCGTGCAGAGCTACTTCCACCACCTCCGCTCACCCGCGCTCGCGCCCCCCTCCACGACGCGGAAGGCGCCGCGCTACGCCGCCATCGGCCCAGCCACTGCCGCCGCGCTCGCCGCGCACGGCGCGACGCCCTTCACGATCGGTGATGGCAGCGGCGGCCACGCATTCGCGCAACGACTCGCCGCGCGGTTGAGAACCGGCGCGCGCGTGCTCCATCCCGGTCCGCTCGAGCCGGAAGGCACGCTGGCGCGCGAGCTCGAAGCGCTCGGCTTCTTCGTGCAGCCGCTCCCGCTCTACGCGACGGTCGCCCGCAGCGACGACCCCGAACTGCCCGATGCGCCGATCGTCGCGCTTCTCGCGAGCCCGAGCGCGGCGCGCGCGCTGCTGGCCCGACCGCGCGTTGCGGCGCGCCTCGCGGCAGCGCCCGCCTCTCTGCGCTTCGTCGCCGGTGGTGCGACCACGGCGGCGCAGCTCGCCGCGCTCGGCATATGCGACGTCACGACGGCGGCGCTGCCGACCGGCGCCCCGTTGCACGCCGCACTCGACGCGGCACTGGCTTCGTTCAAGGAGACGCCATGCGCTCGCTGAGTTCTTTCGTGCGCCTGCGCCGCTTGCGGTCGAGCGCGGCATTGCGCGAGGCGCTCGCCGAGACGCGCCTCCACCCCTCGCAGCTCATCCAGCCCCACTTCGTGGTCGATTCGCGAGCGACGCGCAAGCCGATCGGCGCGCTGCCTGGCATCGATCGGGTCGGCCTCGACGAGTTGCTGCGCGACGTCGAACGCGACCTCGCGCTCGGCCTCGCGAGCATGTTGCTCTTCGGCGTGATCGACGATCCTGAGCTGAAGGACCCACAAGGCCGGCGCGCCGCCGATGTCGACGGGCTCGTGCCGCGCGCCGTCCGCGAGCTGCGCCAGCGCTTCGGCGCCAGCCTGGTGATCCACACCGACGTCTGCTTGTGCGCCTACACCTCGCACGGTCATTGCGGTTTCGTCGAGAGCGGCTGCGTGGTGAACGACGCGAGCCTCGCGGCGCTGGCGGCCATGGCGGTCGCGCACGCGCGCGCCGGCGCCGACTTCGTTGCGCCGAGCGACATGATGGATGGCCGCGTCGCCGTCCTGCGCGCCGCGCTCGACGAGGCGGAGTGCACCGCGACCGGGATCCTCTCGTATGCCGCGAAGTTCGCGTCGGGCTACTACGGTCCGTTCCGCGAAGCAGCGAGTTCGGCGCCCCAGTTCGGCGATCGCCGCACCTACCAGATGGACCTGCGCAACGGCCGCGAGGCGTTGCGCGAGATCGCCGCCGATGAGGCGGAAGGCGCCGATCTGCTGATGGTGAAGCCGGCGCTCGCCTACCTCGACGTGCTGGCGCGTGCGCGCGCGGCGACCCGCCTCCCGCTGGTCGCCTACAACGTGAGTGGCGAATACGCGCAGGTGAAGGCGGCCGCGGAGCGCGGCTGGATCGACGAGGGAGCGGTGGTGCGCGAGAACCTGCTCGCCTTCGCGCGCGCCGGGGCCGATCTCGTCATCACCTACCACGCGCGTGAAGCGCTGCAGAAAGGGTGGCTGCGATGACCCCGACGACGACCTCGAATTCGATTGCGACCGCCACGAGCGTCGCCATGAGCGGCTGGGTCGAGCGGGCGCGTCGAGTCCTGCCGGGCGGAGTCTCCTCGCCGGTCCGCTCCTTCCGTGGCGTCGGCGAAGAACCGCTGCTGGCCGCGCGCGGCGCCGGGCCCTACGTGTGGGACCTCGAGGGGCGCCGTTACGTCGATTGCATCCTCTCGTTCGGCCCGCTGCTCTTCGGCCACGCCCATCCGCGCATCGTCGAGGCCGTCCAACGCGCGGTGGCCGACGGCAGCTGCTTCGGCCTGACGTCGCGCGGCGAGGTCGAACTGGCCGAGCTGCTGCTGACCGTGCTCCCGTTCGCGCAGCGCGTCCGCTTCGTGAACAGCGGCACCGAAGCGGTGATGACGGCGATCCGCCTCGCCCGCGCCGCAACGAAGCGCAACGTGCTCTTGCGCTTCGAGGGCTGCTACCACGGCCACTCCGACGCCGTGCTGGTGCGCGGCGGCTCGGGACTCCACGCGCTGCCCGACGCCTCTTCTGCCGGGGTGCCGGCCGGCCGGGTCGCCGACACGCGCCTCGTCCCGCTCGACGATCTTGACGCGGTCGCCGACGTGATCGCGCGCGAGGGCGACCAGATCGCGGCGCTGCTCGTCGAGCCGGTGCCGGCCAACTCGGGCCTGCTGCTGCAACGCCCCGAGTTCCTGCCCACGCTGCGCAAGCTCTGCGACTCGTGTGGCGCGCTGCTCATCTTCGACGAGGTCATCAGCGGGCTGCGCGTCGCGCCCGGCGGCGCCGCCGAGCGATTCGGCGTCGCGCCCGACCTCGTCACGCTCGGCAAGATCGTCGGCGGTGGGCTGCCGGTCGGCGCGGTGGCTGGGCCGGCGCGCGTCATGGACCTGCTCGCGCCGCTCGGGCCCGTCTACCAGGCCGGCACGCTGAGCGGCAATCCGGTGGCGATGGCCGCCGGACTCGCCAGCGTTCAGCTCGCGCTCGATCCGGTCGAACGCGCCCGCCTCGACGCCTGCAGCGCCGGCCTCGAAGCGGCGATCGCGCCGGTCTGCCGCACCGCCCCGTTCTCGCTCCTGCCGCTCTTCTTCGGCAGCATGTTCTGGCTGTGGACGGGCGACGGCGCACCGCCACGCCGCGCCGACCGCGCGGACGCACTGGTTCGAAGACGTTTCGCGCGCCTCCACGAGCGTTTGCGCGCCCACGGCGTGCTGCTCGCGCCGGCGCAGGATGAGGTCGGGTTCGTGTCGAGCGCGCATGGTCCCGCTGTCGCGCAGGAGTTCGCCGCGGCGCTGACGCGGTCGCTTGCCGAGCTCGCCGATGACGCGACGTTGCGATCCCCGAGCTGAAGGAGCCTGCATGACCGCGACTGCGACCGCCGCCGCCGCCGCCGACACCGTCCGCGCCGTCCGCTTTCGGCGCGCCCGCATCGTCATCTTCGCGGTGGTCACGCTTTGCCTGGCGCAGATCGGCTGGTGGATCTACTTCCAGCTCCGTGAGGCGCGGCGCGACGTCGTCGCGGCAGTGCAGCTCGGCGACACGTCCGAGCACGCCGAGTCGATCCGCAAGAGCCGTGAACGCATGGCGGTGGCGGAAGGGGCGTTCCTCGCGGCGGCACTGATCGGCGGCGTCGTCAGCATCTACTGGCTGATGGGCCGCGAGCTCACGCGTGAGCACGAGCAGAACCAGCTGCTCGCCGCCGTGAGCCATGACTTCAAGACCCCGCTCACGTCACTCATGCTCGCCGCCCAATCGATCGAGCTCCACCGTGGCAGCGACGCCGACCGCGCCCGCCTCGCGCAGACGCTCGTGGCCAACGCGCGCCGCCTCGAGGACCTCGTCGACAACGTCCTGGCCGCCGGACGCCTCCACGCCGGCAAGCTGCGCGCGACCTTCATCGCCCTCGACCTCGCCGCCGAGGTGGAGCGCGGCCTCGCGCAGCGCGCTCCGCTCCTCGAATCGCGCGGCGCGACGCTGGTGCGCCGCATCGCGCCGGGCCTCTCGGTTCGCGCCGACCCATCGCTGTTGCAGAGCGCGCTCGGCAACCTGCTCGACAACGCGCTCAAGTACTCGCACGAGGCGCCCCACCTCACCGTGACCGTCGAGCGCGACGGCGCCGCGGCCAAGCTCTCGGTCATCGACCGCGGCGTCGGTTTCGAGCAGAGCCAAGCGCTCGAGCTCTTCGACCGCTTCCAGCGCGGCGCCGCGCCCGCCGATCGCAGCCGCCCCGGATTGGGCCTCGGGCTGTGGCTGGTGCGCGAGATCGTCGCGCTGCATGGCGGCAGCGTCGCGGCGCACAGCGCTGGCGCCAACTGCGGGGCCACGTTCGCCTTCACCTTGCCGCTGCTGGAGGCACGCGCATGAGCACGGCGCTCGCCGCCCGTCTGCTCGTCGTCGAGGACGACTCCGGCATCGCCGAGGCGCTCCGCATCAACCTTGCCCACGAAGGGCACCTGGTGCAGGTTTGCGGCGACGGTGCGCAGGCGCTCGCGCTGGCCGAGGTGGGCGGCATCGACCTCGTCGTGCTCGACGTGATGCTGCCCGGCCTCGACGGATTCGAGTTCTGCGCGCGGCTGCGCGCCGTCGACGCCGACACCCCGATCCTGTTCCTTTCCGCGCTCGGCTCGACGGCCGAGCGCGTGCGCGGCCTGCAGGCGGGCGGCGACGACTACCTCGCCAAGCCGTTCGACCTGCGCGAACTCCTGGCGCGCGTCGCCGCGCTGCTGCGCCGCCGCGAGCGCTCCGCATCGCCGGTCTACGGCCGCAGCGTGCTGCGACTCGGCACCGCGCGCATCAACCTGAAAAGCGGCGAGGTCGAGATCGACGGAGCGGTCCATCGGCTGAGCGGCAAGGAGTTCGACCTCCTGCGCTACCTCGCCGAGCGGCGCGGGCAGGTGGTGCGACGCGGCGAACTGCTCGACAAGGTCTGGGGGCCGCAGGCCGACCCGACCGAGCGCACCGTCGACAACTTCGTGATGAAGCTGCGCCGCGTGATCGAGGCCGACGCGAGCCATCCGCAGTGGCTGCACACCCATCGCGGCATCGGCTATCGGCTCGCCGTGACGCCCGAACCGAGGAGCCCGCCGTGACCCCTGCGATCCCGCTCGCCACCCCGCTCACCGCCCCGCGTCCCGCCACCCGGCCGTTGCTGTTGCGCGCGCTCGCCGGCGAGCCGGTCGACCATCCGCCGACGTGGCTCTATCGCCAGGCGGGTCGCTACCTGCCGGAGTACCGCGCGCTGCGCGAGAAGATCGCGTTTGGCGACCTCTGCGCCGATCCGGCCGCCGCATGCGAGGTGACGCTGCAGCCGATTCGCCGATTCGCGCTCGACGCGGCGATCGTCTTCTCCGACCTGCTGGTGCCGTTCGAGGGACTCGGCTGGACCGTCCGCTACGGCGACCACGGCCCTGAAGTGATCGACGGCCCACGCGACGCGAAAGCGGCGGCGACGCCCGCGCGGTTCGAGCCGAACGATGCCGTGACGGCGCCGGCGCGCACGCTGCGACTGCTCGAGCGCGAACTGCCGCTCCACGTCGCGCGCATCGGCTTCTCCGGCGCGCCGCTCACGCTGGCGCTCTACCTGCTGCAAGGCAAGGGAGCCAAGGGCTTCGAGAAGGCGCGCGCGCTGGCGAACGCCGACGAGGCGAGCTTCGCTGCGCTGCTGGAGAAGCTCGCCGATGGCGTGGCGAGCTACCTCGCGCTGCAGGTCGAAGGGGGCGCGCAAGCGGTGCAGCTCTTCGACAGCTGGGGCGGGCTGCTGCCGCCATCGCAGTGGCGCCGCCTCGTGTTGCCGGCAGCGCGCCATCTCGTCACGCGGGTGCGATCGCTCGGCGTGCCCGTCCTCTGGTTTCTGCGCGGCTCGGCCGACCACGCACGGCTCGCGCTCGAGACGGGCGCGGATGGCATCGCGGTCGACTGGACCATCGACCTCCCGGAGTTCGCGGCGAGCGTACCGGCGCACGTGACCGTGCAGGGCAACCTCGACCCGGCGCTGCTGCTCGGCGCACCCGAACAGGCGGCTGCGGCGGCCCTCGCGCTGCGCCGCGCGATGGCGCCGCGCTCGCGCTTCATCGCCAACCTCGGCCACGGCATCACGCCCGAGGCGAAGCCCGATTGCGTCGCCGCACTGGTCGACGCGTTGGTGTCGCCATGAGCCTCGCTCCGCCGCGCGTCGCCGACGAGTTGCTGGTCAAGTACGGCAAGAACGGTCCGCGCTACACGAGCTATCCGCCCGTCCCGAGCTGGAGCGACGCGATCGGGCCGCGGCAGCTCGCCGACGAGCTCGCAGCACTCGGGCGCGCGCACGCCGTCGCCGGACGCGCCGACGGCGAGATCTACGTGCACCTGCCGTTCTGCGAGCAGCTCTGCACCTTCTGCGGCTGCCACACCTTCATCACGAAGAAGCGCGAGCCAGTGGTCGACTACCTCGCGACGCTCTCGCGCGAGGTCGACGCGGTCGCGCGCGCCGCCGGCCGGCCGCTCACAATCGGGGCGCTCCACCTCGGCGGCGGCACGCCGACCCACCTCGACGAGGCGCAGCTCGCTCAACTGCTCGATCTGCTCGAGGCGCGCTTCGACTTCGCGGACTGCCGCGAGAAGGGCCTCGAAGTCCATCCGCACGTGACGCGCCCGGCACAGCTCGACCTGCTCGCGGAGCGCGGCTTCACGCGCCTCTCGATGGGCGTGCAGGATCTCTCACCCGAGGTGCAGGCGGCCATCCATCGCTTCCAGACCCACGAGGAAACCGCGAGTCTCTTTGCGCACGCGCGCACGCGCGGCTTCGGCAGCATCAACGTCGACCTCATCTACGGACTGCCCAGGCAGACGCTTGCCGGCTTCGCGCGCACGCTCGACCAGGTGATCGCGATGGGGCCCGATCGCCTCGCGGTCTACGGCTACGCCCATGTTCCGTGGCTGAAGAAGCAGCAGCGGTCGATCGACGAGGCGACGCTCCCTGCGCCTCCGCTGCGGCGCGACCTGTACGAGCTCGCCGTCGAACGCCTCGAAGCGGCCGGCTACGCATCGATCGGCTTCGACCACTTCGCGCGGCCGACCGATCCGCTCTTCGCCGCGCGAGCCAACGGGACGCTGACACGCAACTTCATGGGCTTCGCGGTGCGCCACGCCGACCACGCCGTGGGCCTCGGCCCCTCCGCGATCGGCGAGCTCGACCGCCTGTACGCGCAGAACCACGAGACGCTTCCCGAGTGGACCGCAGCGATCCGGCAGCACGGACTCGCCACGCGGCGCGGGTTTGCGCTTTCGCAGGAGGACGCGCTGCGGCGCGACGTGATCCGCTCGCTGCTCTGCCTGCTGCGCGTCGACGGCGCGGCGATCGGTGCGCGCCACGGTGTCGACTTCGCCGCCCACTTCGCGCGGGAGTTCGAGCAACTGGCGCCGTTCGTCGCTGACGGACTGCTGGTGATCGAGGGCGCCACGCTCGAACTGACCGGCCCCGGCAGATACCTCGCTCGCAACGTGGCAATGCGATTCGACACCTTCGTCGAGAGTGCGTCCGCCGGCAGCGGCCCGCGCTTCTCCCAGACGGTCTAGGAAACGATGCACCGCCACCGCGCAACGATCGCGCGCGCGAACTCCCCGATCGGAGTCGTGCTGCTGAACCTCGGCGGACCCGACCGTCCCGAGGCGGTGCGCCCGTTCCTGCTGGAGCTCTTTCGCGACCCGGAAGTGCTGAAGCTGCCGGGCGGTGCGCCGGTGCGCCACGCGCTGGCGTGGCTGATCGCGACGCTGCGCGCGCCAGGAGTGCGGAAGAACTACGCGGCGGTCGGAGGCTCGCCGCTGCTGCCGCGGACGCGTGCGCAGGAGCGGGCGCTCGAAGAACGGTTGAACGATGGCGCGAACGAGCGGCGCTTCGTCGTTCGCACGGCGATGCGTTACTGGGCGCCGCGCGCGTCCGACGCGCTGGCCGAGCTGCGCGCGGCCGGCGTGCAGCGTTTGATCGCGCTGCCGCTCTACCCGCACTTCTGCCGTGCAACCACCGGATCGAGCTGGCGCGAACTCGATGCGCTGGCGACTCGCGAGACGCCGGCGCTGCCGCGCACCCTCGTCGAAAGCTACGCGCGTGATCCGGCCTACCTCGCGGCGCTCACCGCGTGCGTCGAGGAGGGGATCGCGCGGGCGCGCGCCGCCGGCAACGGCGAGCCGACGCTCCTCTTTTCCGCGCACGGACTGCCGCAGCGCATCGTCGACGACGGCGACCCCTACCTCTCCGAGATCGAGGCCACGCTTGCGGGCGTCCGTGCCCGGCTGCGCGACTTCGCCGGCCCGGTCGAACTCTCCTTCCAGAGCCGCGCGGGTCCGGTGAAGTGGCTCGAACCGGCCACCTCGAACACGCTCCATCGGCTGGGAGGCGCGGGCTGCCGATCGCTCGTGATCGTGCCGATCAGCTTCGTCTCCGACCACATCGAGACGGTGCACGAGATCGACGTCGAGCTCGCCGCCGAGGCGCGCGCCGCCGGCATCGCGACCTTCGTGCGAACACCGGCGCTCGACGTGCGTCGCGACTTCATCGACGCGTTGGCGGCGCAGGTGCATGCCGCTCTGCGGTGACGACGCGGCGCCCCGCCACGACCTCGTGGTGGTGGGCGGCGGACTGGCAGGGTTGCTGGCGGCGTGGCGCGCACGGAACGCCGACCCCCGCGCGGACGTCGTCGTGCTGGAGTCGGCGGCGACACCGGGCGGCGTGGTGGCGAGCGAGCGGCACGATGGATTCCTGATCGAGCGCGCCGCCTCGTCGATCCGCCGCGGCGCCGCGGCGATCCACGCGCTGATCGAGGAGCTTGGTCTCGCGCCGGAGCTTTGCGCCGCAGGTCCCGCCGCCGCGCGCCGCTTCGTGCTCCACCGCGGACGGCTCTGCGCGGCGCCGTCGGGGCTGATCTCGCTGCTCGCGACACCGCTGATCGCGCCGCTTGCCAAGCTGCGGCTGTTGCGCGAGCCGTTCGTCGCGCGCCGCGCCGGCGGCCCCCACGACGACGAGACGCTCGCGCGCTTCATCGAGCGGCGCTTCGGCCGCGGCATGGTCGCGCCGCTGCTCGACGCGGTGGTGACCGGGATCTTCGCCGGCGACCCCGAACGGCTCGAGGCGCGCTCCGTCTTCCCGCGCATGGTGGCGCTCGAGGAGCGCTACCGCTCGTTGGTGAAGAGCCTCCTCCAA
Source organism: Planctomycetota bacterium (assembly GCA_031409275.1). GTDB lineage: Bacteria > Planctomycetota > B15-G4 > B15-G4 > SIAN01 > SIAN01. The sequence goes on along the minus strand of JANNXA010000018.1, from coordinate 57,774 downwards.
CGCGAAGCGCCGCCGCCGCGACCGCTTCTCGCGGCGCTGCGCGGCGGGACCGGCGCGCTGGTGGCGCGGCTCGCGGAGAAGTTGCGTGGCGTGATCCATTGCAACGTGCGGGTGGCATCGCTCGCGCGCGAGGCGGACGGCACCTATCGCGTCGCGACCGTCACGACGTCAGGAGCGGCCAGCTCGGCGACTTGGCGCACGCGACGGCTCTGCCTTGCCACGCCCGCGTCGGAGGCGGCGCCGCTGCTCGCGCCGCTCGATCGGACGCTGGCCGCGGAACTCGCGGGGATCGCGGCCGCGAACGTCGCGGTGGTCGCCATCGGCGTCCGGCGCGAGCAGGTGGGCGGCAACGTCGACGCGCTCGGGTTCCTGGTGCCGAAGGGCGAACAGCGGCCGCTGCTTGGCGTCCTCTACGAGAGCGCCCTCTTCCCGGGACGCGCTCCGCCGGGCCACGTGCTGCTGCGCGCGATGGTCGGTGGCGAACGGCTCACGCTGCCCGACGACCCGCGCGCCATCGCGCAGCTCGCCTTCGAGCAGGTCGCGCCGCTGCTGCGCATCGACGGGACGCCACGCCTCCTGGCCGCCTTCCCCCATCGTCCCGGCATTCCGCAGTACCGGCCGGGCCACGCCGCGCGCCTCGCCCGCATCGACGCGCGCCTCGCCCAGCTACCGCGGCTCACGCTGTGCGGCTGGAGCTATCGCGGCATCGCGCTCGATGACCGTGCGCGCGAAGCGACGCCGCCGTAGCGGTCGAGGCGCTAGCGCGCCCGTCAGCGTGGCAGGAAGCGCAGGACGTCGTCTGCCAACGGCGTCCAGACGCCGACCTTCACTCCGATCGAGCGCAGCCGCGCGCCGGTCCACTCGTTGCACGTGACGATGGCGCTGTAGTGGTCATGCGCCTCGTAGAAGCGGTCGTAGGGCGTGTAGCCCGGCGCATCGATGCGTTGCACGCGGCCCGCCGCATCGCACGCGAAGGTCGCCAGCACTTCGTCGCAAAGCTGCCGGTACTGCGCCGGCGTGAGTCGAACCCGACGGGCACGGTCATCGAGCGGCGGCAGCGTGAAACGGTAACTCACGTGCAGCGCGGTCGGCGCCACTCCTGACACGGCGCGCAGCGCGGTCGCAAGACGCAGGTCGGACCAGTTCGGGGTCTCGAGATAGAACGCGCGGCTGCCCCAACCCAGCGAGATCCAGCGGAAGCGGTCATCGACCGCCTCGAAGTCGCTGGGTGGCAGATGGCGCGACCAATCGAACTCGGCGGTGGCGACCGGCACGATGAAGTCGGTGTGGACGCCATTCGACTGCACCACCACCTCGACCCCCGCGTCCGGCAGCTGCCAATCGCGGTTCACCGCAACGCGCGGCAGCACCAGCAACGCCGTCCCGTAGAGCAGCAGCACGGAAAGCAGCGCCCACGCGATGCGCCTGCACCACCGCCCGATCGTCGCGAATCGCGTCATTGGCGGCGAGGATAGTGTCCATGTCACGAGCTGCCGCGTACCGCAGCGCATTCACAGCGCAGGGTGATCGCGCCACTCTTGTGCTGGGAGGGGCCCGCACGCCACCAGCCGCTCGAAGCGGACGAGCGCAACGCGTCGCGTCAGCCTTTGCGCGCGCGCTGCGCGACGCCGCTGGCGAAGGCGAGCGCGCTGCTCGCCGCCGCGAAGGTCGACAGGTCGGCGACATCGCGCAGCGGGTCGACCTCGACGAGGCCGAGCGCGCGCACCGCCGCATGGCGGCCGCACGCGGTGACGGCGCGCAGGAGCTCGTGCGGCGCAAGGCCGCCGGGTCGCGAGCCGGGGGCGCCGGGCACATGGCAGCGGTCGAGCACGTCGAGGTCGACATCGACGTAGATCGCATCGGCGCGCCGGGCCAGCTCGTCGAGCGCCGCGACGACGGTCGCCACGATGCCGCGCTCGCGCCATGCGTCGACACTGACGAAGTGGATCTGCGCCGCGCGCGCCACTGCCGCGTAGTCGCGCGAATTGGCGAAGCTCTGCAGCTCGAGCTGCACGACGTTGCGGCCCGGGACTCCGTCCGCCAGCAGCGCGCGCACTGGATTGCCGTTCGACATGCCGCCGCCGAGGTCGCGCAAATCGAAGTGAGCGTCGAGCGTCAGCAACCCGATCCGCTCGACGTCTTCGCCCACCGCACGGCATGCGGGGCGCGTGACGGCGTCGTGGCCGCCCAGCACGAGTGTGGCCACGCTGCCGTCGAGCGCGCGCACCACCGCCGCGCGAGCCGGCTCGAACATCGCGTCGAGCGGGAGGGCGGCCAGCAGCGCGTCCCCGTGGTCGCGCGCGACGAGTTCACGCACGTCGACGTCGGCCTCGAGGTCGTAGGTGCTCATGCGCGCGAGGCGCTTGCGGACGGCGGCGGGCGCGAGGTCGCAGCGACCCGGCGTCACGGCGCCGACGCCAACCGGCAAGCCGACCACTCCGAGCGTCGCGCGCGCGCCTGGAAGGTGTTGTCCCGCCAACCAGTCGGCGGCGCGCGGCCAGCTTGGATCGATCGCCATGGGGAAGGTCCGACGCTCCATTCCGATTCGTTCATGCAGGTCGCAGCGATGGTAGCCGCACGTGCATGCGATGATCCGCCGCCATGAACTGGCGCCCCCGACGTCCACTCCACTTCGCGCTGATCGCGCTGGCCGTGCTGATGACCTTGCCGCCGCTTGGCACCTGGTGGCTCACACGACCCACCTCTCGCGATGTCGGCGCGCCACCCGAAGGCGCCGGCCTCACGACGCAGCGCGTCGAGCTCGCGCTTTCCGACGGCGCGCGCGTCGCAGGCTGGGACGTCGCCATCGCTGCGCCGCGTGCCGCGCTCCTCGTGCTGCATGGTCGCGGCAGCTCGCGCGGCGCGATGCGCGGTCGCGGAGAGCTGCTGGCGAGACTGCGCTGCGCGTCACTGCTGCTCGACCTGCCCGGCCACGGCGAAAGCGCCGGTGACGTCGTGACGCTCGGCGCGCGCGAAGCGGCGCTCGTGCAACCGGCTCTCCATTGGCTGCGCGAGCGCTGGCCCGGCGCGCCGATCGGGGCGATCGGCATCTCGATGGGCGGCGCCGCGCTCTGCCTGGCGCCCGCGCCGCTCGACGTGCGCTTCGTCGTCCTCGAATCGACCTACGCCACGCTCGATCAGGCGATCGAGGAGCGCATCGCTCGCTACCTCGGACCGCTCGCGCCGGGGCTGCGACCGCTGGCGAGCGGCGCCTACCGATTCGCGACCGGCTGCGACGCGGCGAGCGTTCGACCCGTCGACACCATCGCGCAAATCGGCTGTCCGCTGCTGCTGCTGCACGGGCGCGAGGATCGCTCGACCCGCTTCGCGCAGGCGCAAGCGCTCTTCGCCGCCGCCCGCGCTCCGAAGGAGCTCGCAGCGATCGTCGGCGCCGACCACGAGGATCTGCTGAAGCACTCGCCCGCGGAGTACGAGCTGCTCCTGCGCCACTTCCTCGACGCGCATCTGACCCGCTGAGCGCGCGGCTACTTCGCGGCGCGGCGCGGCGCGAAGCCGACGCGGTCGTGCGGATAGTCGAAGATCAGGTCCGACTTCTCGAGCAGATCGCCGCCGAGCGTGCCGGCGGTCCACGGGTCCGCGAGCGCGCCGTGCGCGTCCTCGACGAAGATCGCGGTGGGCTGATCGACGACGACACCACCGAGTTCGAACCAGTCGATCAACCCGATGCGCGCCTTCGATTCGCCGCCGACGCCCGAAAGGCCGTTGAACGGCGCGGTCGGTCGCCCGGTCAGCAGGCCGCTCTCCTGCACGAAGGGCGAGTGGAAGATGACCGCCACGCCGGCGGCGCCGGTGTCGAGCCGGAACAGCGCCGACTCCTCGCCTTCGTGGCCGAAGCTGCATTCGACGTGAGGGTGGTGACCGTGCAAGGTCAGCGCCCGCCAGGTGGCGTCGACGCGCGTGAAGGTGGCGGGATCGGCGATCTCGATGCGGCCCGCCTTCATGTCGACGGTGGCGACGACGCGTTGCAGGAAGTCGTAGCCGATGATCCCGACCAGCGGTGCGCCGAGGGTCGCCGAGAGCGCGTCGAGGTCGAGGCTCGAGAGACGAGGACGATCGAGGGTCGCCGGGCCGACCCGCAGCGAGCGCGCTTCGTAGTAGTGGGTCGCCGTGCGCGCGGCGCCGGCGCCGCCGATCCAGAGCTCTCCGTAGGGCTCGTAACCGAGCTTCTGCGCCAGCTTCGGGTCGATGACCAGGCCGCCGGCGCCACTGTCGAAGATCCAGTAGCCGTGGTCGACGCCGTCGAGTTCCGCGCGCACCAGCAGATGACGCGTGCGCGCGATCTTGCAGGTCAGCAGCGCCGGTCGCGACGGATCGAAGGTGGTGTCGGTCGGCCGGGTCGCAGGAAACGCGAAGGCGTCCGGTTCAGGAGCGACGAACTGCGCGCTCTGCACGTGCCAACGGCTCTGCCGACCACTGTCGTCCAGACGGCAGTCGCGCGCCACCTGCAAGCCGCCTTCGAGCGCGCTCCAACCGGAGTACTCGTAGACGAAGTCGCCGCGATAGGTCTCGATCGTGAGTCGATTCGGCAGCGAGCTCGCCGGATCGATCGCGACACGGGCCGCGAGCTCGCCGTTGCGCGGTCGCAACAGCAACTCCCCATCGGACTCGCCGTAGATCGCGAGCGGCCCCTGCTCGCTGCACCAAGTGCCCGACCAGAGCGCCGCCGACAACAGTGCCTGCTCGCGCGCCTCGAGGTGGCCGCGGGTCGCGAGCCCCGAGCGATCGACGCTCCAGGTCGACTCGCCGTCGAAACCGAAGCGAGTCGGGAAGCGAGTGTCGTGCTGACCGGCGAAGCGGCCGTCCGCGCTCACTCGCAGTCGCCACGGCCCTTCCATCCCCTCTTCGATCGATGATCCCTCGAGGAGCAGCTCCTGTCCGCTCGCCTGCCAGTGGGCAACGCCGAGCGCGGTGCGGCAGCGGTCGACTCGCTGCGAGAGGTCGGCCGCGCGCGGCGCGTCGATTCGCTCGTCGAGCGGCGCGAACGCCGCGGCGAAAAGCAGGACTGTGGGAAGGCGAAGGTGCGCGAGGGAGTTCATCCGCCGCGACCGGTCACTCGTGCGCCGTCACGCGGAAGGCGTCGGCTTGCAGCAGGCCGCCGCTCGCCGCACCCGAAGTGGTCAGCTTGAAGTAGGCCGTCCCCTCGTCGTCGAGGTAGTTCGCCGCGCCGCTCGTGATGGCGGTGGTGACCTTCTCCTGCGCCGAGCCGGTGATCGACCGGGTCCACAGCGCGACCCAGCTTCCGTACGGGTAGCTCCAGGTGCTCCAGTCGTAGACCCACAGCGTCTCGCTGCCGCCGGTGCAGTTGGCGTAGCCGCGCGTGAACTCGACGTCGAGGCGCGATGGCGAGCGCGGCGCGACCTTGCGCACCGAAATCTCGCAGTAGATCGAGCCGAACGCCTCGTTGCAGGTCAACAGCACTCCGTCGACGCGATAGATCTCGGCGAAGCCGCCGACGACCGTCGCGTTGTAGGTGCCGACATCGGTCGGCGCGTAGGTGAGGCCCGGCCCGTCGTCCCACTGGATCGAGCCGATCACCGAGCCGTTCACTTCCAGAGCGTAGGTGGGCGAGAAGGCGCTGCCGCGCGGTCCGGCCAGCGTCGCGAAGGGTGCGATCACCTCGCGGCGCGTCTGCGCGAAGAGCGGCATGCGGCGCTTGCCGCTGCGCACGCGCACGGTGTTCGGGCGTTCGAGGCCGACTCCGAAGAAGCGGATCGACTGGCGCGGATCGCTCATGGCGAGCGTCGGGTCGCGCGTGCGATCGCCGCCGACGGGCGCCGCGAAGAGGAACCGCGCCGTCTTGCTGCCGCTGGTCACGCCGGTGACGCGGTCGACGGCCGCATCGCAGTCGATCTTTCCGTAGTTGGTGTACTCGCCCCACGCGGCGCTGACGGTGGCGACGGCCGTGTCTTCGAGCGCGGCGCGGACCGCGGCGGCGCTCGCACCCGGGTTGGCGGCGAAGAGGAGGCCGGCGAGACCGGCGACGTGCGGCGTGGCGGCCGACGTGCCGGCGAAACCGGTCGTGTAGCCGCCGCCGACGGTCGTGGTCGCGATCCCGACGCCCGGCGCGGCGACGTCGACCCAGCTGCCGTAGTCGGTGAACCAGGTCGGGTTGTTGGCGCCATCGGTCGCGGCGACGGAGATCACATGCTCGTAGGCGCCCGGGTAGTACGGGATCACGGAGAGCGAGTTGCCGGCGGCGGCAACCAGGACCACGCCGTGCTGCCAGCAATAGTCGACCGCATCGCGTTCCGCGGCGGTGACGTCGTCGCTGAAGAAGCTCATCGAGATGACTTTGAAGCCCATGTCGGCGCAGTAGAGGAACGCCGGCACGTTGGCCGAGTCGTAGAAGTAGCCCGAATCGTTGGCCGCCTTGATGCCCGCGAGCCGGCAGGTCGGCGCGACGCCGCTGACGCCGATCGCGTTGTCCTGCGTCGCCGCGACGATGCCCGCGCACGCGGTCCCGTGGCCGTAGTTGTCGTTGGGCGTGCCGTCGAGATAGGCGAAGTCGTAGCCGTTCACGTCATCGACGTAGCCGTTGCCATCGTCATCGATGCCGTTGCCGGCGATCTCGCCCGGATTGCTCCAGACGTTGCCTGCAAGGTCGGGATGGGTCACCTCGAGGCCGGTGTCCATCACCGCCACGACCACCGACGGATCGCCCTTCACCGTGTCCCACGCAAGGTCCGCCGTGATGTTCTGCAGGTGCCAGTGGTAGGGCCAGTAGGGGTCGTTCGGCACATGCGCGACACGGCGCGCTCGATCGAGGTCGGCGCGCTCGATGGCGGGGTCGGCGAAGTAGCTCTGCCGCGCCGCGAGGTGAGTGCCGTAGGGCACGGCCACCACCTGCCAGCCGATCTGCTTCAGATCGCTGACGACGGTCGCGCCCGCGCGCGCATGCGCTGCAGCCACCTGCTCCGCCGTCGCATCGCGGCGCGGCTTGACGAGGAGGCGCTCGGGGTTGATGACGCGTTCGAGCGCGACCGGTACGAGCGGCGCGCCATCGCCGCTGCCCGTTGCCGTCGCGCTTGCGGGTGGTGCCCCCACCACCGCGGCTTGCGGCGCCTGCTGGGCGACGCCGCGCGACGCAAGGGCCAGCGCCGCGAGGGTCGCAGCACACAGGAAGCAAAAGGCGCGACGACGAGCGACCATGCGCGGCTCCAGCGAGAAGGAGCGCGAGTTCTAGCGGAGCGCGCGCAAGGGCGTAAGGAGGCGGCGGCGGTCGGTTGCGGTCGAACCGTTGCTCCGTCGGACGTCACGTCGCCGGCGCGGTCGCGGGGACACCGCTCGCTCCCCCGCCTTCCTTCAGCCGCTCGAAAATCGGCTTCAGATCGGCCTCGCCCAGCGTCTCTCTCTCGAGCAGCTGCTTCGCCGCGTCGACCAGCACCGGCTGGTGCTTGGCGAGGATGGCGCGGGCACGGACGAAGGCCTGGTCGACGAGGCCGCGCACGGCGATGTCGATCTCGCGCGAGGTGGCGTCGGACTTGTCGCTGCGCGGCGCGAACGGGTTCTGCTGCTGCAGGAAGTGGCCGCCGTCGTCGTCGTAGGAGACGGGACCGATCTCCGTCATGCCGTAGCGCGCGACCATGCTGCGCGCGATGCGGGTCGCCCGCTCGAGGTCATCGGCGGCGCCGGTCGAGAACTGGCCCCACACCAGATGCTCGGCGGCGCGACCCCCGAGCAGGACCGCCATCTTGTTCTCGAGCTCCTCACGCGTCATCAGGAAGCGATCCTCGGTGGGCCGCTGCATCGTGTAGCCGAGCGCCCCGATGCCGCGCGGGATCACCGAGACCTTGTGGACCGGATCGCTGCCCGGCGTGGCCGCAGCGACGATCGCATGGCCCATCTCGTGGTGCGCGACGACCGTCCGCTCGCGCTCGTTCAGGATGCGATTGCGCTTCTCGAGGCCGGCGACGATGCGCTCGACGGCCAGCGTGAAGTCGTTCAGCTCGACGAGCTCGCCCTTGCGACGCGTGGCGACCAGCGCCGCTTCGTTGCAGAGGTTGGCGAGGTCGGCGCCGGTGAAACCCGGAGTGAGCGACGCGACCTGCTCGACCTGCAGCCCCGGCGCGGTCTTCACCTTCTTCAGGTGGACCTCGAGGATCTGCACCCGGCCGCGATGGTCGGGACGATCGACCAGCACCTGGCGATCGAAGCGGCCGGCACGCAGCAGCGCGGGGTCGAGGATCTCGGGACGGTTGGTGGCTGCGATCAAGACGATGCCGGCGCGGGGGTCGAAGCCATCGAGCTCGACCAGCAGCTGGTTCAGCGTCTGTTCCTTCTCGTCGTGGCCGCCATACATCGGGCCGGCGCCGCGTGCCTTGCCCAAGGCGTCGAGCTCGTCGATGAAGATGATCGCCGGCGCCTTCTCCTTGGCCTGCTCGAACAGGTCGCGCACGCGCGCCGCGCCGACGCCGACGAACATCTCGACGAACTCGGAGCCGCTGATCGAGAAGAACGGCACGCCCGCCTCGCCGGCCACCGCCCGCGCCAGCAGCGTCTTGCCGGTGCCTGGCGGTCCCACCAGCATCACGCCGCGCGGCATGCGGCCGCCGAGTCGGCCGTGGCCGACCGGGTCCTTCAGGAAGTCGACGATCTCCTTCAGCTCGTCCTTCGCTTCATCGACGCCCGCCACGTCGGCGAAGGTCACCTTGGTGTCGCTCTCGACGTAGACGCGCGCCTTGCTCTTGCCGATGTTCATGAAGCCGGCGGCGCCCTTGCCCCCCATCTGCCGGTTCATCAACACCCAGATCACGACGAAGAAGGCGATCGGCAGCAACCACCCCATCACGCCGACCAGCAGCGACTGCGGCTGGCCGCGGAAGGTCACGCCCGACTTCTTCAGCTCCTCGGCGAGCTTCGGATCGAGGCGCGTCGTGACGAACCCGCTCTTCTCGCCGGTCTCTGGATCGATGAACGTGCCGCGGATCTCGTCGGCGGCGACGATCACCTCCTCGACGCTCTTCTTGTCCAACTGCGCCAGGAAGTCGCTGTAGTCGATGCGCTTGACGGTCGCGCCATCGATCAGCTCATGCAGGAACAGGACGCCCGTGATGGCGAGCAGCAGGAACACGACGTGGAAGCGCGTCTTGCGCTTGGGCTCAGGAGCTCGTGGCGGAATGGACAAGAGGGCTCTTTCTGCGGTTCAGGGCGCGGGCGCTTGAGTGCGGGAGGTGGATGGCGGCCAACAGCGTAGCGCCAGCAACCGCCGGGCCGGGTCAGGCGCCGGCGGCGGCACCGCGCGCGCGAGCCGCCGCACGGAAGGCGACTGCCAGAATCGTCGCGCCCAAAACCACGCTCACCAGCGAGCCGACCATGATTCCGAACTTCCCGGCGGCTTCCTTGCTGGGGAACTCGGCGACGGGGAAGGCGAGTCCGTTGATGAAGAGCGCCATCGTGAAGCCGATGCCCGCGAGGCAGCCCCCGCCGACCATCATCGGCCAGTTCACCCCGTCCGGCAGGCGTGTCGCGCCCAAGCGCACCGACAGCCAGGAGAACAGCAGGATGCCGATCGGCTTCCCGACCACGAGTCCGGCCGCCACGGCCAACGCCACCGGCTCGCGCAAAGCCGACGCTTCGAGCGCCACACCGGCGTTGGCCAGCGCGAACACGGGCATGATCCCGAACGCAACCCATGGATGGAGCGCCCGCTCCAGCCGCACCAGCGGCGACGTCGCTTCGCGCGCGGCGAACTCGAGCTGCTCGAGCTCTTCCTGCGCGGCGCGATCCGCAACCGCGGCTCCGCGGCTGCGCACTCGATCCGAGAGGAGGCCGACCGTCGACCCCACGGCCGCGCCGCTCACCCAGGCGCTCGCTGGAGTCAACAAGCCGAGGAACACCCCGGCAACGGTCGGGTGGACGCCCGACTGCAACGTCGCCAACCAGATGAACGCTCCAACGCAGACGTAGACGCCCACCGAGCGCACGCCGATGCGGTTCAGCCCCACGATGAGCGCGAGCCCCGCAGCGGCCAGCGCGAGCCAACCCGTGGCGAGCGCGCCCGAATAGCCAAGCGCGATCACGACGACGGCGCCGAGGTCATCGACGATCGCCAGCGACAGCAGGAAGATCTTCAACCCGAACGGCACGCGCGGCCCGAACAGCGCCAGGAAGCCGACCACGAACGCGATGTCCGTCGCCATGGGGATCGCGAAGCCGCGCTGACCGGTCTCGCCCCACTGGAGCAGCAGGTAGACGCCGGCCGGCACCACCATCCCGCCAACGGCGGCGAGGACCGGCAGCAGCGCCTTGCGCCGATCGCGCAACTCACCGGTCACCAGCTCGCGCTTGATCTCGAGCCCGACGACGAAGAAGAACAGCGCCATCAACCCGTCGTTGATCACGAGGTGGCCAAGGTCGCCCTTCAGCACGAAGCTGCCGAGCGCGAACTCGACCTTGGTGTGCCAGAACGACGCGAAGGCGGCGGCGAGCGGCGAGTTCGCCAGCGCGAGCGCGACCACCGTGCAGGCGAGCAGCACGATGCCGCTCGCCGATTCGACGTGCAGGAACCGGCGAATCGGGGCGGTCCACTGCTCGACCGGCGCGATGGGCAGGCCGGAAGGGCGATCCGTGTCCTCGTTCATGGCTGCGTCGCCTGCGCGATCGGGGCCGGCTTGCGCGCGATCATTCCGAGGAACAGCAGCGTGGCGATCGGCAGGCAGTACCAGATCAACGCGCGCTCGAACTGCGGCAGAGCCGTCGATCGACCCGCATGCAGGATGAGCCAGGCCGTGTAGGCCGCGTACCCGGCAAGGAAGAGCAGGCCGTGAATACGACCGATCTTGAGCCCGCGTGCGACGGAGGCGAAGAGCACCAGCGACACCGCGACCATGATCGGTCCGTCGAGGGCGATGACCTGCTCCGACACCTTCACGCTGCCGCCGGCGATCGCCGAGGTTCCAAGCACGCCGAGCACGTTGAAGATGTTGCTCCCGACGACGTTTCCAGCGGCGATCTCGCGCTGCCCGCGAATCGTCGCGAGGATCGAGGTGATGACCTCGGGAAGCGAGGTGCCGGCCGCCACGATCGTCAGTCCGATCACGAGTTCGCTCACGCCGAACGCCTGCGCCATGCGCACCGCCCCGTCGACGAACCAGCGCGAGCCGATCACCAGCACCGCCAGCGCGCCGACGATCCACACGAGCGCGACGTCCTTGCGTCCCTGCGGCCGCTCGATGGCGCCGCCGTCCTCGAGCATGCGCTTCCCTTCACGCCGCACCACGAAGAGCGTGTAGGCCGCGAGCGCTGCGATCAGCAACGCCCCTTCGACCCACTGCACGTGACCGTCGCGCGCCAGGACCGGCAGCAACAGCGCGCTGCCGATCATGATCGGCACGTCGATCCACGCCAGCGTGCGGCCGAAGAAGAGCGGACTGACGGCGGCGCACGCACCCAGGATGAAGAGGATGTTGAAGGTGTTGCTGCCGACGACGTTGCCAACCGCGACATCGCCCTTGCCCTCGTAACCTGCGATCACGCTCACCGCGAGTTCGGGCGCGCTGGTGCCGAAGGCGACGATGGTGAGCCCGATCACGAGCGGTGACATGCCGACCAGCGCCGCGAAACGCGCGGCATGGCGCACCAGCAGCTCGCCGCCGACCAGCATGGTCAGGAAGCCGCCAACCAACAGCAGGATCGTCAGGATTTCCACAGCGATGACCTTTCCGTTCCTTCAACACGAGAAGGGCGCGCCGCAGCGGTCGCACACCGCAGCGCACCCAAAAGACACCGTCGCCCCGCCCGGAGAGGGAGCCGAGCGGGCGACGGTCGCGCCGCCATTCAAGCGGCGCCGTTCGATCTCAACTTCAGTTTCATCTCCAACGTCGGGTCAAGACGCCAACGTGGAGCGTTCGTCGACCTTCGAGCCGAGGCGCAGCCGCAGCAACCGCTGCAGGCGCGCCGCCGCTCGATCGACTGCCAACGCAGGATCGCGCGACTCCTCGCGCAGGTGGATCGGCGCGCCGTCGCGCAACACCGCGATCACCGCCAGCCGGACCGAGTCCGAGCCGCGCTCGAGCACGATGGTGGTCGAAGTGATGCGTGGTGCATGCCGAGCCAGCGCGTAGGCGAGCCGATGGTCGATCAGGTCGCGCAGGCTCGGTCCGCTTTCAGGCTCGATGTGAATCGCGAGTCGCATGAGTTCCGTCCCGTGTTGGTTCGACGGGGGATCATCGACCCGGATCGACGGAAGGTCCAGTCATCGGATTGGCACGAATCGTTCGATCTTCTCGAACGATCGCTGCTCGCTACGCCTGCGGTCGCTCGAGCCGCCGCTGCAGCTGTTGCGCCTCCGCCGCCGACGAGCAGCCGACGCCAAGGTCGCGCAGCAGGCCATCGGAGAGGCCGTAGATGACGCCATGCAGGTGCAGCGGTTGCCCGCGCCGCCAGGCGTCCTGCACGATGGTCGCGCGGCCAAGGTGACCGACCTGCTCGATGACGTTCCACTCGCACATTCGATCGACGCGCTCCTCGCCCGCCAGCAAGTCGACCTTGGACGCGTGGTGGTGATAGAGATCCTGCACGTGGCGAAGCCAGTGGTCGATCAGGCCCAGCGGCCGCCCGTCCAGCGCCGCCCGCACGCCGCTGCAGCCGTAGTGGCCGCAGACGATCACGTGCTTCACCTTGAGGACGTCGACCGCGTACTGCAGCACCGACAGGCAATTGAAGTCGGTGTGCTGAACGAGGTTGGCGACGTTGCGGTGGACGAAGACCTCGCCCGGCAGCAGCCCCACCACCTGGTTCGCCGGAACCCGGCTGTCGGAGCAGCCGATCCAGAGGTACTCCGGCGCCTGCTGGCGCGCGAGGCGCGAGAAGAACTCAGGATCGTCGGCGGTGATCTTCTGCGACCAACTGCGGTTGTTCTCGAAGAGTTTGTCGAGCAGGCTCATGGCGGCAGCGTAGCGCAAGCCGCCCGCCGCACTACGATCGCGTCATGGAGTGGCTCAACTACCACCACCTGCTCTATTTCTGGACCACCGCCCGGGAAGGCTCGCTGGCGCGCGCCGCCGCGCAGCTCCACCTCACCAAGCCCACGATCAGCGCGCAGATCCGCGATCTCGAGCGCGCGCTCGGCGGGCCGCTCTTCCTGCGCAATGGGCGCGGCCTCGAGCTGACCGACAGCGGCCACCTCGTGAAGCGCTACGCCGAGGAGATCTTCGGGCTCGGCAAGGAGCTGCTCGACACCGTGCGCGGCCGTCCGACCGGCCGCCCGTTGCGGCTCGTGGTCGGCGTGGCCGACATCGTCCCGAAGCTCGTCGCCTTCCGACTGCTCGAGCCCGCGCTGAGGCTGCCGGAGAAGGTGCGACTCGAAGTGCGCGAGGACCACCACGATCGCCTGCTGCAGCAGCTCGCGGGTCATGCGCTCGACGTGGTGATCACCGACGCGCCGGTCGGCCCTGGCGTGCGCATCAAGGCCTTCAGCCATCTGCTCGGCGAATCGGAGCTGTTGATCATGGGCGCGCGCCGCCTCGCCGCCACCGCCCGCCGCCGCTTCCCGAGCAGCCTGCAGGGGCTCCCCATGCTGCTGCCTTCGCCGCTCTCGGCGCAGCGACGCGCGCTCGACCAGTGGTTCGAGGAGATCGGAGTGCAGCCGGAAGTGGTCGCCGAGTGCGACGACACTGCGCTGCTCAAGGTGATGGCCGAGCAGGAACTCGGGCTCGTCGCGATTCCGGCGACCGTCGAAGCGGAAGTGAAGCGGCAACACCGCCTCGTGACCTGCGGCCGCATCGACGAGGTGCGCATGCGCTACTACGCGATCTCGATCGAACGGCGCATCCGCCACCCTGCCGTCCTCGCGCTGACGACGGCGGCGCGCCGCACGCTCGTCAGCTGAGCCAGGAGCTTCGAACCGGTACGCAACACCGCGTTCGACGGCAGCTCGCCCTCCGCCGCCCACCGTTCGCGCCGTGGCGCGGCCATCGCCGCGAGGCGCGGGCGGGGCGGCGCAGCGAGGAGTCGGACCTCGCCACGCCGCCCGATGAATCGATCAGAGGATGTCGAAGATCTCGGCCAGTGCCGGCGTCTTGGCCCGATAGTTCGAGCCGACCGTGAAGACGGCGTTCCACGGCAAGTCCGACTTCTCCGCCAGCAGGCCGAGGCCCACTGCCGCGAAGCCGCGCCGCAACGCATGCTGCTTGCCGTCGTTCAGCAACTCGAGCAGAGGCGCCACCGCGTCACGGTCGCCGATCAAGCCAAGCGCCTGCACCGTCGATCCGACTTCGACGAAGGTCTCGGCCGCGCGCAGGTTCGCCACCAGCAGCGGCACCGCCTGGCGATCGCCAAGGAGCCCCAGCGCTCGCGCAATCTGCAGCCGCAGCGACGCATCCAGCCCCTTCGCGCCCATCACCGAGCGCAGCGGTTCGGCGGCCTCGGTGGCTCCCATTAGCCCGAGCCCGATCGCGACGTAGCTCTTCAGGACCTGGTTCTTCTCGTCGACGAAGAGCCCCAACAGATCGCCCCTCGCCTCCTTGGCGCCGGCCAGTCCGATTGCCACCGCAGTCGCGGCGCGATAGCTCGGGTTGTTGAGGTCGCGAACCTGGTCGAGCAGCCGCCCACGCGCTTCCTCGACCAGTGCGCGGTCGACCCCGGGGTTGCGCGACCACACCGCCAGCGCCAGCGCACCGTACGGCGCCGCCGTGATCGGCCTGGGCTGCGTCATCTCGCGCAACAGCTCCTGCTGGAGCGCGCGCTGCTCGACCGCGTGGAGCTGCGGCTGCGGATCGCGCCGACCGACGTCGGCCAGCGCCATCATCGCGAAGTGGCGAGTCTGCTCGTCGCGGCCACGCGCCGCCGCACGCAGTGCATCGAGCGCCTCGCGATCCTCGAGCGTCGCCATGCGGCCAAGCGCCACCGCGCACGAACGCAACAGGTCGAGATCGGTCTTGTCCGAAGCGAGGCGCGACACGATGGACGGCAGCGCGGCGCGAGCAAGCGTGCCCTCCGCCTGCTCGGAAAGCTGCGCGAGCGCCACCGGCACCTGCGCGCGCACCACGCGATCGAGCTCTCCATCGTCGAGGAGCTGCTGCAACAGCGGCACGGCGCGCGAATGGGCACCGCGCAACAGGCCGATCGCCCGCACCGTCGTCGACTGCAGATCGCGATCGGCGTTCTGCTTTGGATCGACGAGGATCGACTTCAGGTCGTCGAACGCCGACGCGTCGCCGATCAATCCGAGCGCCGCGGCCGCGAACGCGCGTACCAGCGGCTCGACGTTGCCATCGCGCCCGGTCCGCTGCCGACCGGCGCTCGTGTCGAGCAGCAGGTCCCGAAGCACCGGAATCGCATCGGTCGAACCGACGATGCCCAGCGCGAGGGTCGCCGCTTCGCGCGCGGTCTTCTCCGAATGGCCGAGCACCTTGGTCAGCTCGGCAACGACGGCCACCGCGCCCTCATCCTTCGCCGATGTCATGCGCGCGAGCGCGATCGCGGCGGAGTCGACGATCTCCGCGTCCGAGCCCGCCAGCGCCGTCAGCAACGCCGAACGGATCGACGCGCGATCCGCGCCGCTCAAGCGCTGCGTGAGCGCGCTCGGTACCACTGCGCCGCGGCCGCCTGCGAGGGAGACCGCTGTCGTCCCGTTCTGCTGGCGCAGGCGCGACTTGAGATCGAGGAAGGCGTCGTCATTCGCCTCCCACCAGAATTCCCACTGCTCGAAGGCGCCGCTCTTCGACGGGTCCCTTCGACCGTAGCCGTTGGTGCGACCCATTCCCGGCTTGCTGGGGGTCGCACCGGGACTCGTGGACGGCCGCGCGCCATCCTGCCCTGGCGTGGTGGGCGCGTTCGGAATGGTCGGGCCGTTCGGGATTCCTGGTGGAGTCGTGACATCGCCAGGGCCGTCGGTGTTCGGCGGGACGGTGTCGGTCGGCCCGTGATAGCTGCCGCCGTGCGCGAAGCCCAGCGGAAGCGGCAGCAAGAAGAGCGTGGATCCCAACGCAAGCGTGAAGCGTTCGAAGCGCATGGAGTGAAACCTCCTGGCGCGGCGTGATGCGCGCAACCATCGGGGAGAAGGCACGGGCCGCGAAGCCCGCCGCGCACACGCAGAACGACTTGGCAACCGCCGTACCAAGTGCCCCTGCGTGGAAGTGGCCGCCGCCGACTCGCGCGAGACGTCACCTCGGCACCACATGGCGAGCTCGCGCCGTACCATCGCGCCCGGTGGTGGTCGACTCGCAAACACCCAACGCGGGGATCCTGCGGTGAACCTGCTCCCGTCGCTGATCGCGCTCTTCGTCACCGCCACTGCACGTTCCGAGGTCGACTTCGCGCGCGAGGTGGCGCCGATCCTGTCGAACCACTGCTTCGCCTGTCATGGCCCCGACGCCGCGCAGCGCAAGGCGGGGCTGCGACTCGACCTCGCGGCCGGAGCGACGGCGGAACTAGATTCCGGCAATCGCGCGATCGTTGCCGGCGAGCCCGACCTCTCCGAACTCGTGGCTCGCATCGACGCTGATTCCGCGAAGCAGCGCATGCCGCCGGAGAAGTTCGCCAAACCGCTCACCGACGCGCAGCGCGCGACGTTGCGCCGTTGGATCGAGCAGGGCGGCGACTATCGGCCGCACTGGAGCTTCCTCGCGCCGGTGTCGGCGCCACTGCCCGAGGTGCGCGCACGCGAGTGGCCGCGCCAACCGCTCGATGTTTTCGTCCTGGCTCGACTCGAACGCGAAGGTTGGGCGCCTGCACCAGAAGCCGACCGCGCCACGCTGCTGCGTCGAGCCTCGCTGGCGCTGACCGGACTCCCGCCGACCGCCGGCGAACAGGCGGCGTTCCTTTCCGACGCGCGCGCCGACGCCTTCGAGCGCACGGTGCGCGCGCTGCTCGCCTCGTCGCGCGCGGCCGAGCACCAGGCGCGTCTCTGGCTCGACCTCGCGCGCTACGGCGACACGCACGGCTACCACCTCGACAACGAGCGAGCACTGTGGCGCTGGCGCGATGGAGTCATCGAGTCGTTCGCTCGCAACCAGCCCTTCGATCAGTTCTCGCTCGAGCAGCTCGCCGGTGATCTGCTCCCCGACGCGACCGACGCGCAACGCCTCGCCACCGGCTTCCTGCGTTGCAACCCGACCACCGGCGAAGGCGGCCTGATCGAGGAGGAGTACCTCGTCAAGTACGCCGTCGACCGCGTCAACACGCTCGGTCAGGTGTGGCTCGGGCTGACGGTCGGCTGCGCGCAATGCCACGACCACAAGTTCGACCCGATCACGCAACGCGACTACTACGGCCTCTTCGCCTTCATGAACGGCATCGCCGAGAAGGGCAGCGACGACAACGCTCTGTTGCCGATGCCGGCGATGGCGGCGCCGCTCCCGCAGCAGGCGCAGCAACGCGCCGCGCTCGACACCGCGGCTGCGGCCGCGCAGCAGGCACTCGCCGCCCCTCGCCCCGACCTCGATGCCGCGCAGCGCGCGTGGGAGCAGACGGCGCGGGCCACCATCGCAACGCGTTTCCGCGTGCTGTCCCCTTCGCAGACCACTGCCGCCCACGGCACCACGCGCGAGCCGCAGCAGGACGGCTCGCTGCTGGCGACCGGCGCTTCGCCCGCCGTCGAAGTGGAGACGTTCGAGTGCGGCGGACTGCCGGCGACGCTGACCGCGCTGCGCGTCGAGGCGCTCGCGGACCCATCGCTGCCGCAAGGAGGACCGGGCCGTTTCGAGAACGGCAACTTCGTGATGACTGGCCTCTCCGCGGAGCTGGTCGCGACCGATGGAAGCGCACGTCCGCTCGCCTTCGCGCGCGCGCTCGCAGACCACGAGCAGGAGAACTTCCCGCCCTCGCTCGCACTCGACGCCGACGCCGCGAGCGGCTGGGCGATCCTGCCGAAGCTCACGAGCCATCAGGCGCTCTTCCTGGTCTCAACACCGGTGGCGGTGGCGGCCGGCGCGCGACTGCGCCTCGTCGTGCGCCACGAGTCGATCTTCGAGCGCCACGTCATCGGTCGGCTGCGCCTCGCGGTCAGCGATGACCCCGCGTTGCTCGCGCCGGAGTACGGTCGCCTCGACCTCGAGATCGACGCGCTGCTCGAAGCGCCGGATGGCAGTCGCGATGGTGCGCCACAGGAACGAGTGACGCGAGCGCTGCGCCGTCGCCACTCGCCCGAATGGCGCGCGCAGGACGATCAGCTCGCCGCACTCGTGGCGCAGCGAACGGCGCTCGATGCGACCATCCCGTCGTCGATGGTCGCCGCCGAGCTCGCGACGCCGCGCCCGACCTACGTGCTGCGCCGCGGGCAGTACGACCAGAAGGGCGACGCGGTCGCGGCCGCGCTGCCGGCGGCGCTGGGAACGTTGGCGGAAGGCGAGAAGGCCGATCGCCTGGCGCTCGCGCGCTGGCTGGTCCGCCGCGACCATCCGCTCACGGCGCGCGTCGTCGTGAATCGCGTCTGGGCGCAGCTCTTCGGGATCGGGCTGGTGAAGACCGCCGAGGACTTCGGCGCGCAGGGCGAAGCGCCAAGCCATCCCGAGCTGCTCGACTGGCTCGCCGTCGACTTCGTCGATCACGGTTTCGACCTGCGGCGCCTCCACGAGCAGGTCGTCACGTCGGCGACCTGGCGCCAGAGCTCGACCGTCGCGCCGGAGTTCCTCGCGCGCGATCGCGACAACCGACTGCTGGCGCGTGCGCCGCGACTGCGACTCGACGCGGAAGTCGTGCGCGACAGCGCGCTGGCGGCGAGCGGCCTTCTGGTCGAGCAGATCGGCGGCCGCAGCGTGAAGCCCTATCAACCGGGCGACCTGTGGCAGGTGATCGCCTACCCGACCAGCAACACCGCCCACTTCGTGCAGGACCACGGGGAAGCGCTGTGGCGGCGCAGCATGTACACCTTCTGGAAGCGGACCGCCCCGCCGGCGAACCTCGCCGCGTTCGACGCGCCGAGCCGCGAGAGCTGCACGGTGCAGCGCGCCCGCACCAACACGCCGTTGCAGGCGCTCGTGCTGCTGAACGACGTGCAATTCGTCGAAGCCGCGCGGGTGCTTGCGCAGCGACTCGCGGCGGAAGCGGGCGACGACGCGCGGGCGCGGGCGTCGCTGCTCTGGCGCCTGACGCTCTGCCGCGAGCCGAGTTCGAACGAGCTCGCCGTCGCGCTGGCAGCGGTGGCGCGCGAACAGGCGCACTTCGCCGAGGAGCCGGCGCGCGCCAACGCGCTGCTGGCGCAGGGCGAGGCGCCGCTCGATGCGACCCGGCCGGCGCCCGAGCTCGCCGCGTGGACGCTGCTCGCCAGCACGCTGCTCAACGTCGACGAGTTCGTCACCCGCGAATGAGGAGGGCGTGATTCGATGGATCCGATTCGCGAACAGCAGCTCCTTCTGACGCGCCGGCAACTGCTCGGGCGCACGGCCACTCGATTGGGCAGCGCCGCGCTGGCCTCGTTGCTCGCGCCGCGCCTCTTCGCCGATGGCGGCATCGCCTCCAACCCGGCCGACCTCGGGGTGCTGCGTGGCCAGCCGCACTTCGCTCCGAAGGCGAAGCGGGTGATCTGGCTCTTCATGTCGGGCGCGCCCTCGCAGCTCGACCTCTTCGACTGGAAGCCGGAGCTCGCGCAGCGCTTCGACAGCGACCTTCCCGATTCGGTGCGCAATGGCCAGCGCTTCACCACCATGAGCTCCGGCCAGGCGCGCTTTCCGGTGGCGCCGACTCGCTACGCCTTCGCGCAGCACGGCAACGCGCGCACGTGGATGTCGGAGCTGCTGCCGAATCTCGCGCGCGTCGCCGATGAGCTGTGCGTCGTGAAGAGCCTGCACACCGAGGCGATCAACCACGATCCGGGCATCACCTTCCTCCACACCGGCTCGGAGCTGCCCGGCCGACCGTCGATGGGAGCGTGGCTCTCGTACGGACTCGGCAGCCCCAACGCGAACCTGCCGAACTACGTCGTGCTGCACTCGAGCTGGTCGGGCAAGCGCGACGCGCAGGCGCTCTTCAGCCGGCTTTGGGGTGCCGGTTTCCTGCCGAGCCGCCACCAAGGCGTGGCGTTGCGTGCACAGGGCGACCCCGTCCTCTACCTGTCGAATCCCGATGGAGTCGATGCGCCGACCCGCCGACGCATGCTCGACGACGTCGCCGCGCTGAACGAGCAGCACTTCGCGGCTGTCGGCGATCCCGAGATCCAGGCGCGCATCGCGCAGTACGAGATGGCGTTCCGCATGCAGACGTCCGTGCCCGAGCTCACCGACCTCACCGACGAACCGGAGTCGGTGCGAGCGCTCTACGGCAAGGAGGTCGAGCGGCCCGGCACGTTCGCCGCGAACTGTCTCCTGGCGCGGCGGCTGGCGGAACGCGGCGTGCGCTTCATCGAGGTCTTCCTGCGCGACTGGGACCACCACGGTGACCTCACCCGCGATCTGCCGCTGATGTGCGGCGACATGGACCGCGCAGCCGCCGGGCTGATCGAGGACCTGCGCCAGCGCGGGCTTCTGGAGGAGACGCTGGTGGTCTGGGGCGGCGAGTTCGGGCGCACCGTCTATTGCCAGGGACCGCTGTCCCGCGAGAGCTACGGGCGCGACCACCACCCGCGCTGTTTCACCGTCTGGATGGCGGGCGGCGGCGTCCGCGGCGGGATGACCCATGGCGAGACGGACGACTTCTCGTACAACATCGTCCGCGACCCGGTCCATGTGCACGACCTGAACGCCACGATCCTGCACTGCCTGGGCATCGACCACACGAAACTGACCTGGTTCCACCAGGGACGCGACTTCCGACTGACCGACGTGCATGGCGAAGTGGTGCGGGCGCTGCTGGCCTGAGCGCAGCGCCACTGCGGAGGAGGGGAAACGTGGTCTTCGAGAAGCTGACCTCGCTGCAACGGCTGATCGACGGCTCGCCGCTGCTGCTGACCGCTTGCATCGTCCATGGACTTGGCCTGGCCGGCGGACTGGCGACTCTGCGCATGCGGACCTTGCGCATGAGCGCCGCGGAAGCGGGCGCCACCACGGCCAACCAGAGGTTTCCGGCGAACCGCACGCTGCCATGGGCACCCGGCGAAGCGTGGCTGCTGATGGCGCTGCCGCTCGTCTGGTGGTTCGGCTTCATCCTCGGTCCCGAGGAGCCGGCGATGAAGGGGTTGGTGAACTCGCTCGGCGAACCGGCGCTCGTCGCCGCGCTCGGCGTCGGCTACCTCTGCGTGCGCCGCGCCACCCCGCGTGATGACCGCGCCCCACTGCTCCACTTCGCGATGCTGGCCGTCGCGCTCGCGATCGCCGGACTCCTCGGCTGGCTCTTCCCGCTGATCGACTTCGGGGCGACGGTTCCGTAGGCGACGCTCGCGGTCCGTGCTCCGCGCCGCGATCGATCGCAACGTGTGGCATGCCGACTGGACCGTCCCGTTTCACGAGGCGTTGCCGCCCGAGCGGCGACGGGGAGACGTGGAGTTCGAAGAGGCGGGGCGACCGACCGCAACGATCGACCGGCTCGAGCGGGCCCGTGCAGCGTGATGTCTGGTGAGTTCGCGAACGCTCCCTACAGTGTCGCACGCTCGGCCGGCCCGGTCTTGATCGGCAATCGCGAAGGAGGACGCTCGATGGGTGTGATCCTGTTCCCGACGGAGTTCGCGCTGCTGATGCTCGCGCAGCAGACCGAGATCGCCAGCGTGTCGAGCGCCGGCGTCCTCTCCAACTCGACGAGCTACACGTCTCAGCTCACCGCCGATGGTTCGAAGGTGATCTTCGACTCGGCCGCGAAGAACCTCGTGAGCGGCGACACCAACCTGTCGCGCGACGTCTTCCTGCGCGACCGGACCTCCGGGACGACGACGCGCGTCTCGCTCAAGACCGGGACGGTGCAGCTCTCATTCGACTGCTACGTCCCGGACGTCTCCGGCGACGGCGCTCTCGTCACGTTCGAGAGCAACGGCCCGTTCGTGACGGGCGATGCGAACGGCCAGGCCGACATCTTCCTGCGCGACGTCGCGGCGGCGACAACGGTTCGGGTGAGCGTCGACACGAACGGTGGCGATCCGAACGACGACAGCCATGACGCACGCATCTCGTCCGATGGAATGTTCGTCGCGTTCTGGAGCAACGCCAGCGATCTGGTCGGATCCGACACGAACGGTCGCCCTGACATCTTCGTGCGCGACCTAGCGAACGGCGTCACCGAGCGCGTGAACCTCGACTCGAGCGGCAATCCGACGACGCTCGGCGACAGCTACAACTGCGCGATCTCGGGGGACGGCCGTTTCATCGCCTTCGCCAGCGACGACAAGCTGCTCGTCGCGAACGACAAGAACAAGACGCGCGACATCTTCGTGCGCGACCGGCTTCTGGCCACGACGGTCCGGGTCAGCATCGACTCCTCGGGCGGCGAGGCCGACGGCTACAGCGACCGGCCTTCGATCTCCGATGACGGGCGATTCGTCGCGTTCATGAGCGGCGCGACCAACCTCGACCTGGCCGACACGAACGGCGAGTTCGACATCTATGTCCACGACCGGACGACCGGCAAGACCGCCTGGGCCAGCAACGACTCGAAGGGCGGCGGCGGCAACGACGAGAGCGACTTCCCCGAGCTCAGCGCCGACGGGCGCTTCGTCGTCTTCCAGAGCTACTCGATCGACCTCGTCGAAGGGGACTTGAACAACTACCTCGACATCTTCGTCGCCGATGTCGTGACGGGCGCGACCTACCGTGAGAGCGTCTCGTCCGTCTGGGACGAATCGAACGGGTTCAGCCAGCGCGCGTCGCTCTCCGCGGATGGCCGGCTCGTCTCGTTCACGAGCAACGGCGACAACCTCGCGCCGAGCGACACCAATCGCAGGGAGGACATCTTCGTCCGCGAGCGCGCGTTCGCGAGCGCGTCGTGGACGAACTACGGCGCGGGCTGGCCCGGGACCCTCGGGGTCCCGTCGCTCGATGTCGACTTTTCGCCGATCCTCAACACGACGTTCACGCTCGCCTTCGGCAACTCGGCGGGAGTCATCACGCCGGGAGTCCTGCTCGTGGGACAGGCGCGCGCGTCAGTCCAGCTGAAGTATGGGGCAACGCTCCTCGTCGCCCCGCTGCTCAGCATCGCGGTGTCGGTCGACGCGGCCGGTCTCGACCTGCCGACGTTCATCGATCCCGACCCGTCCCTCGCCGGCATCGTGCTCGACCTCCAGGGACTGCTCCTCGATCCGGGTGCGGTGCACGGACTGGCCTTCACGGCCGGTCTCGAACTGACCCTCGGCTTCTGATCGCGGTTCTCTTCGCGTTCGCGCACGTACCGGAGTCGCTCGCATGGCTTCCCGACTCATCCGACGCCGTTGTTTCGCCCTCGTGACCGTGATGGCCGGGCTCGCGCCCGCCATTCGGGCGGACGACGTGCTCTATCGATGGTTCGGCGACGACCAGGCTGGCGAGTTTGGCAGCGCGCTCGCAAATGCCGGCGATGTCAACGGTGACGGCAGGGACGACATCATTGTCGGCATCCCGATGGAGGATGCGAGCGCAGCGATCACGCGCGCCGGCAGCGCGCGCGTGTTTTCCGGCGCCGACGGCTCGCTGCTGCATGACATCGACGGCAGCGCAAAGGACGACGACTTCGGCTGGTCGGTCGCGAGCGCCGGCGACCAAGATGGCGACGGGTGTTCGGAGATCGTGGTCGGCGCCTTCCAGCTGAACGGGAAGGGCTACGTCCGGGTCCATGACGGCGCGACGGGCGCTCTGCGTTTCCTGATCGCCGGAACCTCGAACCTCGAGCGTTTCGGCCACTCGGTCGCGGGGCTCGGCGACGTGAATGGCGACGGGGTGCCTGATTTCGCCGCTGGGGGGCCGTTCTTCGACAGCTCCAGCAAGACCGACCGCGGCCGGGTGCGCGTCATGTCCGGCGTCGATGCGTCGCTCGTCTACGAGGTGCCTGGCAGCTTCGGCCTCGACAACCTCGGCATGTCTTTGTCGGCGATCGGCGACGTCGACGGCGATGGCGTGACCGACTTCGTCGGCGGTGGAACTCGCATCGCCGAGGTCTACTCCGGGAAGACCGGCACTTCGCTGGCGCGCTTGAAGGGCGACCCGAACTTCAACGACGGATTCGGCTGGTCGGTCGCCGGTCTCGGCGATACCGACGGCGATGGCGTCGGCGATTTCGCGGTGTCGGCGACCCAGCTCATCAACGGCACCGCCTACGTCTATTCCGGCGCGACCCGCACGAAGCTCTTCACGGTCGAAGGCATCTCGAAGGACCATGCGAGAGCAGTTGGATCTGCAGGCGACGTCGATGGCGACGGGCGCGGCGACCTGCTGTTCGGCGCCCCTTCCGAGATCTTCATGTACAGCCACGCGATGCTCTACTCGGGTCGCACCGGCCGCCTGCTCTACCGATTCGAGTCGGTCGACGTCGACGACGAGTTCGGGTTCGCGGTGGGCGGCGCCGGCGATCTCGACAGCGACGGCTTCGATGACCCGATCGTTGGCGCCGCGGCCGCATTCCATCGGCACGGCAGCGAAGGCAGCGCGACCGTGTTCCGCGGCAACGACGTCTGGCTCCAGGCGGAGCCGTGGTTCGCCCACGTCGGCGACACGATCACGTTGTCGTTCCGCAACGGCAGTCCGGGCAGCTTGTTCGCGCTGTTCGTGACAGGACTCGATGACGTGCCGCTCTTCGAGCACCTCGGCACGTTCAACCTCGACTCGTTTGGCGAGTGGAAGCTCATCGACACGGTCGAGTCCGACCTCTTCGATCACGAGTTCACGCTGCGGGCCTACGCGCTCCCAGCGAGCGGCAGCGGCAAGCTCCTCGACAGCTTCGACGAACGGGTTTCGATCCGCTGATCAGGCGTCGCCTTCTCGATCCAGATTCCTGTTGCCACGGAGGTTTCGATGCGTCTCGCGCCGATCTTGGTCGTCGTCTCCATCGCCTCCAGCGCAAGCGCGCAAGGCGGGCTCTGGACCGTGCACGGCTTTGAAAGCGATCAGCTCGGCATCCACCCGTCCGGCGGCTGGGACATGAGCGGCGACGGCATCCCCGACGTCGTCGTCGGGGGGAACCTCAGCTCCGGCAGCGGCCTGGTGAGCGTGCGTTCTGGGGTCGACGGCTCGATCCTCTACGAACTCCTCGGCGAGAAGAAATTCGACGGTTACGGCCTCGCGCTGGCGGCGCTGCCGGACATGGACGGCGACGGGCTGGGCGACTTCGTCGTCGGCGCGCCGCGAAACGACTGGCGCGCCACGGATGCCGGCAGCGCCTACCTCCACTCCGGCGCGGACGGCTCGCTGATCAACGTCTTCCGCGGCGAACTCGCCAACGGGAACTTCGGCGACCGGATCGCGCACGTCGGCGACCTCGATCACGACGGCGTCGCCGACTTCGCGATCTCGGCGTCGAACGACTGGACGGCCGCCTCTGGCTCAGGAGCGGTCTACGTCTACTCGGGCGCAACCAACGAGCTGCACCTCACGCTGCTCGGGCCGCCCCGCTCCGCGGCGTTCGGCGCCGGGCTCGCCGGGCTCGGCGACGTCGACGGCGATGGAACGCCGGACCTGCTCGTCGGAGCGCCGTACGACAGCATCGCGGGCGATCGCTTCGGCAGCGCATCGGTGCGGTCAGGGGTCGACGGTCACGAGCTGCAGTTCTTCACGGGTCCCGAACCGGTGGCGATCTTCGGGGCGTCGGTCGCGGGTGCCGGCGACCTCGACGGCGACGGTCTCGCCGACTTCGCCATCGCCGCGCCGAACGAGGACGCGGGCGTTGCAGACGTGGGGCGCGTCTACGTCTACTCCGGCGCCGATGGCCACGTGCTGTTCGACGTCTCCGGAAAGACCGGCCAGCAGAAGATGGGCGGGGTGACGGTGAACGTGGGCGACGTCAACGGCGACGGCTTCGATGACCTCGTGCTGAGCGACAACTCCGACACGCTCGCGGTTGACGCCGGCGCAGGGAACCTCATCAGCGGTCGCACGGGCCGCCTGCTCTATCGCTACGACGGTCTCGGGGCCGGCGACAGCTGCGGCATTGCTGGGCCGCTCGGCGACGTCAACGGTGACGGACGCCCCGATGTCGCCATCGGCGCGCCCGGCGCAGACGTGGCCGGCAGCGGCAGCGGGACGCTGTTCGCGTATTCCGGCAACGAGCTCTATCTCCAAACCGACCCCGACAGCATTCGTCCGAACCGGCCCGTGACCGTGATGGTGCGAGGCGGCGAGCCGGGCAGCCTCTACGCGATCCTCGTCAGCGACGTCGACGAGGTGGTGTTCCTGACGATCGTCGTCGACGTGCTCGACAGCAACGGCGAGGCGACCTACGCGGCCAACGCGCCATCCGGCCTCTCGGGCGAGGACTTCCTCCTGCAGGCGTTCGCGAACGGCCCGCCGAACGATCATCGGCCGCCGCTCTTGAGCAACCACGAGCTCCTGCACTTCCAGTGACCTGAAGACGCGGCGGCATCGCAGCGTGCCGTTGGATCCGGCACTTACGCGACTCAGTCCCGCAGGCGACGAGCGGCGACGAGTTCCTGCGACCGCTGCGCACCAAGCTGAAGGCCGCAACGAAGGAGTGAAGCCCCGACGAATAGCATCCTGCTGCTGCTGCACGCGCGACCGGTCGCCGCGGCCACGGGCGAGGTCGACGTCACGCCGCCGTTCGCCGAGGCGCTGAAGGAGCAGCACTACGACGTCGCGCAGGCCAAGGTGCCGGAAGTCGCGGCGCGGCGCGGCGCGATCCATGGCGAGCTCTCCGCGACGCCACCTCCCGCCGCGCCCGAGGCGCAGGCGCTGAAGGACGAGTGGAGCGGATCGTCGATGCGTTCGAGCGGGCGCTGACGGAGGCCGCTGCGCTCGGCGCGCAATGGGAATCGAAGGAGGCGACGCGGACGAAGCTCGCCGGGACGCCGGCGCGCGCCTGCTCGGCCTCGGGGATGACCGTCGGACCTCCAAGGTGGCGGACCTCCAAGGTGGCGGGGATCTTCCCACCGCGCCACCCGCACACGCGCGCCTCTGGCAATCGACCGAATCGATCAGCGCGAGGCGGGCCAGCAGCTCGACTCACGGGGGAGCAGGGTGCGGAAACGGCGGGAGAAAGATCCCCGCCACCGCTTCACGCGACTGCTTCACCCCGATGCGGTAGCGCGGCCTCCGCGGGCGCGAATTCACTCGCCCGCCGCTCCGCCGTGCACCTCGGCGATGGTGAAGTCGAGCTCGCCCTCCACCTTCTGTCCGCGCTTGACGCCTGCGCGGAGGAAGGTCACGTCGCCGAAGACGGACGTCCGTGCGCCGCGCTCGAATCCGGTCGGCGCGGGCGCATCGCCCCGACGGAAGCTGCCGGTCACCGCGATCGGCTCCGCATCCGCTTCCAGGAAAGCGGCCTGATCGATGCTGATCTCGAACGTCAGCAGCTGCCCATCCGATGCACGGACGCCGGCCACCGTCAGGCTGACCCGCGGTGGCTCGCCGCCACCACCGCCGCCGAATACGCCGTTCCCCTTGGCCTCGAACGCGCAGACGCCGAGTCGCTTGAAGGCGACCACTCCCCCATCGAGCGTGAGCTCGAGCGCGGCCTTGCCGGCGCGCGATGGATCGTCAGGCTGCTTCTCTTCCCATTTGGTGGCGAAGACACCGTGCAGCTTCCCGAGCGGAACGGTGTAGGTCGGCAGCACCGGCTTCGCCGGCACCGACGGCGGCCAGCGTTTGAGCTCCTCGGCGAGACGCGCGCGGCGCGCCAGGATGTAGGCGCGAACCTCGTCGGCCGCACGGTCGGTGCTCTTCTGCGCGCGGTGGAGATGGGGCCGCGCGAGACGCTGGACGCGATCGATCTCCGCGAGCAGCTCCTTCTCGTTCCAGACCAGGTCGAGCAACCGCGAGAGCGTCTCGCGATAGCGGTCGGCCAATCCGCGACGCGAGCGATCCGGCAGCTCGCTCGCTCACGTTGAGGGTGGAAGCGAACCCGCTCTACGGTGCCGCGGAAGGTCCGCTCGTCCTCACCCTGCCGGCGCCGAAGAGCGGCGATGCGCCGCCGGCGCGTGCACCGCAGCCTGCGCGCGATCGTCAAGCAAGCGTCGGCCGCCCGCAGCGAACGCTTCAGGCGGCCGGCATCCAGTCGCGCGGGTCACACGTTGCGGCAGAACCTCGCCTGCCAGATCACCGGTGCTCGCGGCGCGCGCAGTTCGCCCGGCAACGGCACGTTCAGTTCCTCGATCGGTGCGCCAGTCACTGGCGTGAATCCGCCGCGCGCGAGCTCGGCGACGAGCTGCGCTGCCGACACGAAGCAGCACGGCTCGCCGTTCCAGCTCGAATCGGCCAGCGGATCACCGTGCGCGTGGTCGTCGCCTTGCACCGCGGCTGCCAGCGTCGTGCGCGAAAAGGTGAAGACGAACAGCCCGGCGCCCGGCCGAGCCACGCGCCCCGCCTCGAGGACGGCGGCGCGGAACTCCACCGCGGATCGCGCGAGGTTCCAGATCCCGTGCGCAACAACGAAGTCGAACGAGGCGTCGCGGAACGGCAAAGGGGCCATCGCAGCGCGCAGCAAGTTGACGCGACCGCTCGCGGCGAGCTCTTCTGGTGTCGCGCCGATCGCGAGCCGCCGCTGCGCGGCCGCCAGCATCAGCGGCGAAAGGTCGATCCCGACGACGTCAAAACCGAGTCGCGCCAGCGGCAGCGCGTTGCGGGCGGCACCGCAGCCGAGATCGAGGCAGCGCGGCCGCCGACCGGACCCGCCATACGTCGACGCAAATTCGAGCAGCGCACGGTTCGGCGCCCCGCTCGCGAAGCTCGCGACGGTTCCAGGCTCATCCCAACGCGCACGCAACTCCGGCACGGCACGCCTCCTGCAAGGACAGTCAGCCCAGGATGTTTCGCATGCGCCGTGCCGCGCCTGTCCCAGTGGAGAATCGTGGTGAAGCTCCTCCCCGTCGTCGATGCCGTGCCGACCGAACCACACGTGATCCGTCTGGCGGAGCTCCTCGCCCACCAGCCGGGCGCCGTGGTGAGCCGCCAGCTCTTGAAGCACCCGAGCGGCAGCGTCACGGTCTTCGCATTTGCCGCCGGCGAGGGTCTTTCGGAGCACACCGCACCGTTCGATGCCTTGGTCCAGCTGCTCGAAGGGTCGGCACGGATCACCATCGCGGGGACGCCGTTCGAGCTCGCTGCAGGCGACGCCATCGTGATGCCGGCGAATCGCCCACACGCGCTCTTCGCGCTGACGGCCTTCAAGATGGTGCTGACGATGCTGCGACCGGCGGACGCCGTGCCGCGACCGGTGACGACGACTCAGGGGTGAGCGATCGCCCCCGGTCCTGCGGAACGACCAGGAAGATCATCCCATCCCGATTCGGGGCAGCGCTTCGCTGAACCACCGCAACTGCACGCGAATCGTGCAGGCGAACGACCATGGCGGAATCGTGGTTGCCGATATCGGCTGGCGTGCCGACAGCCATGAGTCGGGATTCGCCCACGGCTTGTCCGCTCGCGGTCCCGACCTCACTGCTCCGCTCGATCCGCACGTTGCCGATGCCCTGGTGCAGTCGCTCGGCGTTGCAGCGCGGCATCGTTGGCCGGCGCGCCTCACCGATCCCGGCCCGACGAAAATCGGTCGGCCTCCGGATCTTTCTCACTACTTCTCGAGCGAGCGAGGCGAGTTCCGCTTGAGTGAACTTGGTGGCGGGCGCACGCTCCTCGAGGGCACGACTCGATACGAGCTGCGCTTCGCGCCCGCGCGCGATTGGCGGTTCTGGTTCGATCGAATCGTCCGTCAGATCCACGGCGATTTGTTCGACCAGATCCGGAACTTGGCAGAGGCGGATCAGCGACGAGAAGGCCCGTCACTCGCATGCTGGCGTGCGCGACGCACCTGGTGGAGGCGGTCGCAGTTGTCGCGCGCGCCCGCAGAAGCTTTGAACGATCCCGACGTCCTCTCCTTGCGCGCGATCTCGGCGCGACGCGTGCATTCTGTCAGGCGCTCTCAGTCGTGCAGGCGACGAGCGGCTCGTAGCGCGACCACGCGCCGGAATCGCGCGAGCAGCGGCGGTGCGGCATCGCGGCCGCGTGGCTGGTAGTGGCGCGACGAGACCCTCTGCGCGATGTAGGCGCGCCCTTCGGCGAGGTCGCCGAAACGGCCAACACCGATCGCCTGCACCAGCAGGTTGCCGAGTGCCGTCGCCTCGACTGGCCCGGCGATGACGGGCAGACCGGTCACATCGGCGAGCGCCTGATTCAGGAAATCGTGACGACTGCCTCCGCCGATCACGCGCACCGCATGCACGGCGGTTCCGGTCAGGACGCCGATCGCGTCGATCACTTCGGCGCAGCGCAGCGCCAGCGACTCGAGCAGCAGCCGCGCCCATGCGCCGGGCGTGGCGGGCACCGGCTGTTGCGTCGAGCGCAGGAACTCCGCAACGGCCGCCTCCATGTCGTCGGGCCGGAAGAACGAGGCATCGTCGGGATCGACCACACCGGCCCACGCCGGCGCACGTTCGATCGCCGCCTCGAGTGAGTCCCATTCGAGGTCGTGCCCCTGCTTTCGCCAGCTGGCGCGACATCCTTCGAGCAGCCACATGCCGGCGACGTTCTTCAGGAAGCGCGTGGTGCCGGCGACGCCGCCCTCGTTGGTGAAGTTGGCGCGGAAGGCTGCGTCGTTGACGATCGGCGCGCGCCGCTCGACCCCGACCAGGCACCACGTTCCTGCGCTGATGAAGGCGACGTCATCACCCAGCGGAGTGCCGGCGACCGCGCTCGCCGTGTCATGCGTCGCCGGCGCGATCACCTCGCATCCCGCGAGCCCGCTCGCGCGCGCGACCTCGGGTCGCAGCGGCCCAAGCCGCGTCCCAGCTGGAACCAGCTGCGGCAGGATCGACGATGGGATGGCGAACTTGCGCAGCAGCTCGCGATCCCAGTCGCCGGTATCGGCACGCACCATCTGCATCGTCGTCGCATGCGTCGTTTCGCCGACGTCGCTGCCGCACAGCAGGCGATGGAAGAGGTCCGGCAACGGCAGCAGCCGCGCCGCCGTGCGCGGCCAACCGCTGCCGCCGACATGCGCGAAGAGCTGGAACAGCGTGTTGAACGGCTGGAGCTGGATTCCGGTCGCCTGGTAGATCTCCTGCAACGGCACCAGCGGCGCGACGCGCGCGAGGATCCCGTCGGTGCGCGGGTCGCGATAGCTGATGGGCTCCTCGAGCAGCACGCCGGCGCCATCGAAGAGGCCGTAGTCGCAACCCCAGGTATCGACGCCGACGCTGGCGATGGAGCCGCTGCTCGCGGCCGCACGCCGAAGCCCTGCGAGGATCTCGGAGAAGAGCGACGCGGTCGACCAGCGCAGCGCGCCGTCGCGGACGCTCGGCTCATGGTTGAAGCGATGCAGCTCCTCGAACTCGAAGCGCTCGGCGCCGAAGCGGCCGCGGATCACGCGCCCGCTGCTGCCGCCCAGATCGACCGCGACGTGGCTCGCCGCCTCGCTCTCCCGCTGCCGCTCCTCACCCATCGCGCCCCCCCGAGGCCGCGATGATGCCGCGTCGTTCGTCACGGACCCAGCACGACGATCAGCGCGCCCGGCCCGTGGACGCCCAGAGTCAGCTGCAGTTCGATGTCGGCGGTGCGGCTTGGGCCGGTGATGAGATGCAGCGCCGACGCCGTGGGAATCGCGCCGCGCCACCGTTCGAGCGCGACGCGAAAGGTCGGCGCGATCTCGCTCCCGCGCACGACCGCCACGTGCAGCGGAGGCAGCAGTGAAGGGGTGCGCGGGTGGTCGCGCGAGGCGACCAGCAACAAGCTGCCGGTCTCGGCGACCGCCGCGTCGACCCCGGTGAGCCCGACCTCCGCCGTGGCAAGCGTCGAGCGCGGCGCCGCGAGGTCGAGCCGCTGCCCGAGCGGCAGCGTCGCGACGGCGTGCGCCACCGCCGGCGGCAGCGCGGCGTCGGGCCAGGCCAGCAAGCGACGCGCGCCGATCGACTCGAGGACGCGATCGGCGACGGCCGCCTCGCTGCTCTCGTCGAAGACGACGACGCCGAGCAGTCGCAGTTCGGCCATGAAACGCTCGCGCCAGATCAACGGCGCCGCCGACTCGAGCGGCACCAGCAGTGGCGGCGGCAGCGGCTCGTTCGGGATGCGGGCGCTGCGCAGCGCGGCACGCACGTCGGCGAGGATCGTCTCGCGCGCATTCATCGCGGCGCTCCACGTTCCGTGCGCTCCCGCGCCGCCCACCACTCGTCGAACGATGGGGCCACTGGCAGCCGCGCGTCGCGATGAGCGG
Source organism: Planctomycetota bacterium (assembly GCA_031409275.1). Lineage (GTDB taxonomy): Bacteria > Planctomycetota > B15-G4 > B15-G4 > SIAN01 > SIAN01. Next base: position 25,617 of record JANNXA010000018.1, on the reverse strand, counting down.
TCCAGCCGGCGAACGGACCCGGCAGGCGGCGCAGCCAGCCGTTGCTGGCGAAGCGAGACGCCCACGCGCGCGCCAATCGTCTGGCGAGGCGCAGCCACCGCGGCCGCGTCATCACGAAGCTCCAAAGGCGCATCGCCGCACGCAGCGACGGCGCGATCGGCAGGGTGGCGACGCTCTCACGCCGCAACGCCAGCAGCATTCGCGGCAGGTCGATGCCGATCGGGCAGACCTCCTTGCACGCGCCGCACAGGCTGCTCGCCTGCGGCAGCTGCTCGAACTCGGCGAGGCCGCGCATCGTCGGCGTCAGCACGCTGCCCATCGGGCCGGGGTAGATCGAGCCGTAGGCGTGCCCGCCGATCTGCTGGAAGACCGGACAGGCGTTCAAGCAGGCGCCGCAACGGATGCAGGCGAGCATCTCGGCCGTCTCGCCGGCCAGCGTGCGCGTGCGCCGGTGGTCGAGCAGCACGACGTGCACTTCCTCGGGCCCCTCTTCCGCGACGCTGCGGCGCGGGCCGTTCACCAGGCTCACGTAGACGGTGCTCTTCTGCCCGGTCGCGGAACGCGCCAGCACCTTCAACGCCGCGTCGAGATCGGCGAGCGTCGGCACCAGCTTGTCGATGCCCAGCAGCGCAACGTGCACGCGCGGCAGCGAAGTGCTCATGCGCACGTTGCCTTCGTTGCTGACGATGCAGAGCGTCCCGCTCTCCACGACGCCGAAGTTGGCGCCGGTGATGCCGAGGTCGGCGGCCAGGAAGCGTTCGCGCAGCCGCTCGCGGGCGATGCGCGCGAGCGTTGCCGGATCGGGCGTGTAGTCGACGGCGAGTTCGCGCTCGAAGATGCGGCCGACCTGCTCCCGCGTGCGGTGGAGGATCGGCAGGATGATGTGGCTCGGGCGATCGTGGTCGAGCTGCACCACGTACTCGCCGAGGTCGCTCTCGACCACCTCGATGCCGGCCGCCTGCAGCGCGCCGTTCAGCTCGACCTCCTCGGTCGCCATCGACTTGCCCTTCACCGCGCGCCGGCAGCCGCGCGACTGCGCGATGGCGACGATCGTGGCGCACGCCTCCTCGGCGTCGCGCGCCCAGTGGACGGTGGTGCCGTTCTCGACCAGCCGCCGCTCGAACGCCTCGAGCTGCACGTCGAGCGTGCGCAACGCGGCGAGCTTGCCGGCCCGAGCGTGTGCCCGAACCACGTCGGCATCGTCGAGCGACGCGAACGCATGGGCGCGCCGCGACTGCAGCTGCGCCGTCGCGCGGCCCAACGCCACATGGAGCGACTCGTCGGCCAGCGCCTTGCGAACGCGCTGCACGAAGGGCGATGGGCCGCCGCCGCCGAGGCCCGTGCTCATGGTTCGTCGCGCCGCAACAGCTCGACGACGTGGCAGGCGCGCATCGTCGCGCCGCGTCGTCGCAGCCCACCGGCGAGATGGAGCAGGCAGCCGGCGTCGCAGCTCGCCACGACCTCGGCGCCGCTCGCCTCGAGCGCACGGCACTTCGCGTCGAGCATGGCGCCCGAGAGGTCGGGCTGTTTCACGCTGAAGAGGCCGCCGAACCCGCAGCACTCCTCGCTCCGGTCGAGTGGCACCAGCTCGACGCCAGGGGTGGCGCGCAGCAGTTCCAGAGGCGCCTCGCGCACGCCGAGCCCGCGCGTCAAGTGACACGAGGGGTGATAGGCGACGCGCAAGCGCTTCTGCGCGCCGCTCGCCGCGAGCGGCGCGCTCGGCGCAGCCGCCGCCATCGATCCTCCCGGAGTCGATACGGCCGGCAGTGTCGCGAGGAGCGCCGTCAGTTCCACGCAGCGCGACGCGATCACGCGCGCCTGCGCGACGGCCTTCGGCTCATCGCGGAAGAGCTCCACCATCTGGTGGATCAGCATGTCGCCGCACGAACCCGACGGGATCACGATCGGACCCTGGGTCGCCGCCAGGATCGCGAGGGTGCGTCGCGCCACCGCCTTCGCCTCGGCGGCGAAGCCTGCATTCCATGCCGGTTGTCCGCAGCAGGTCAGCCCCGCCGGCACCTCGACCCGAAGGCCCGCCCGTTCGAGCCGCTCGACCGCCGCGATCGCGACTTCCGGCAGCAGCTCGTTCACGAGGCAGGTCGGGAAGAGCTGCACCACCCGCGGCAGCGGCGCGCTCACCGCGGGAACGCCTCCTTGTTGCCGGCGTCGACGTTGAGCAGGTTGCCGGTCGACTTGCTGCTCTTCTCGCCGGCGAACCACGCCACCGCCTCGGCGACGTCTTCGGGATAGACGTTGCGCTGCAACAGGCTGCGCTTGCGATAGAGCTCTTCGAGGTCGCCCTCGCCGACGCCGTAGGCCGCCGCGCGCTCCTTCCTCCAGTCGCCCTGCCAGATCTTGCTGCCGCGCAGCACCGCGTCGGGATTGACCGTGTTGACGCGAATCCCGTGCGGCGCCCCTTCGAGCGCGAGGCAGCGCGCGAGGTGGAGCTCCGCCGCTTTGGCGGTGCAGTACGCCGCAGCATTGGGCGAAGCCGCCAGCGCATTCTTGCTGGCGATCGAGACGATCGAGCCGCCCATCCCCTGCTTCTGCATCACCTTGAAGCCTTCGCGCGCGAAGAGGAAATAGCCGGTCGCCAGCACGTCGAGGTTGCGCTTCCACAGTTCGAGCGTCGTCTCCTCGATCGGCGCCGCCGACGCCAGCCCCGCGCACAGCACGAGCAAGTCGAGACCGCCGTACTCGACGCAGGTGCGCTCCACCGCGGCGATGACGCTCGCTTCGTCGCGCACGTCGGCGACCACGGTGCGCACCGCATCACGGCCGAACTCCTTCGCGAGTTCCGCCTCCGCCAGCGCCAGTGCCGCCGCGTCGAGGTCGGTCAGCACCGCCACCGCGCCTTCGGCCAGCAACCGCCGGGCGCTCGCTTTGCCGATGCCGCCCGCGCCACCGGTGATCAGCGCGATGCGACGCGACAGCGGCCGCTCGGCGGGCAGGCGTTTCAGCTTCGCCTCCTCGAGCAGCCAGTATTCGATGCCGAACGCCTCCTGCTCGGGCAGGCCGACGTAGCCGCCGAGCTTCTGCGCGCCATCCATCACGTGGATCGCGTTCACCCAGAACTCGCTCGCCTGGCGCGCGAAGCTCTTGTCCTTGCTGAACGACACCATCCCGATGCCCGGCAGCATCACCACCACCGGATAGGGATCGCGCAGCGGCGGCGAGTCGGGCCGCTTGCAGCGCTCCCAGTAGGCGCGGTAGTCGGCGACGTACGCGTCGAGCAGCGGATCGAGGCGCGCGGCGAGCTGCGTCGGCGTCGTCGTCGCGTCCATGTCGACGTGCAGCGGACGGATCTTGGTGCGCAGGAAGTGGTCGGGGCAACTCGTGCCGATGGCGCAGAGCCGTGCCGCCTCCTTGCTCGAGACGAAGTCGACCACCTCGCGGGTGCCGTCGAAGTGGCCGACCTTGCGCTGCTCGCGCGAGAGCCTGCCGCGCAGCGCCGGCGTCAACGCCGCGACGAAGGCGTGCCGCTCCTCGGTCGTGCGCGCGCTCACCTTCGGGCCGCCAAAGAGATGGCGCGGCCGCTTCGCCAGGAAGGCGATCGCATCGTTGATCAGTTCGAGCGCCTTGTCGTAGCAGCCCTTCGAGGTGTCGGACCAGTGGATGAGGCCGTGGCCGGCGAGGATCGCCCCTTCGAGTCCCGGTCGCGCGCGCAGCGCGTCGCGGATGCGCAGCCCGAGGTCGAACCCCGGCCGCTGCCAGGACAACCAGGCGATGCGATCGCCCCACAGCTCGCGCGTGATCGCCTCGCCCTCCTTGGCCGCCGCGATGGCGATCACCGAGTCGGGATGGAGGTGGTCGACGTGGCGGTGCGGCACGAAGGCGTGCAGCGGCGTGTCGATGCTGGCCGCGCGTGGATTCAAGTTGAACGTGCAATGCGGGTAGAGCGCGGGGATCTCATCCTCGTGCACCTTGCCGCGATAGCGCTTCTCGAGGCTGACCACCTTGTCGAGGTAGAGCGTGGCGTAACCGTCGGCGCCGGCCGTCCCGATGTCGCCGCCCGACCCCTTCACCCACAGCACCTCGACTTGCGAACCGTCGAGCGGATCCGCCATGCGCACCTTCGCTGACGTGTTGCCGCCGCCGAAGTTGGTCACCCGCAGATCGCTGCCGAGCCGCTGCGAGCGATAGAGCAGCAGCCGCTCCTCGCTGAAACCTGCGCACTCGGCGTCCACCCATCGACTCTCGATCCGATCGCTCATGGCGCCCTCATCCAGTCCTGGTTGCGGAAGGCGGCGCACGTTACGCGAGGAACGGGGTGCGCGCGGCACCGTGCCGCGGCTACGCTCGCGCGCCGTGAGCTCATCGCCCGACGATCTCCCCGAGCAAGACCGGATCCTCTTCGTCGACCTCGAGCTGACCGAGGCCGGCGAGCTGTTTGACATCGGAGCGGTCCTCGGTGATCAGCCGTTCCGGCGCAGGGTCGCCTCGACGTCCGATGCGGTCGTGGCACTCGCGGAGCTCGACCGTTTCGGCCGCAAAGCTCGCTGGCTGGCCGGTCACAACCTCATCGCCTTCGATCTCCCGCACTTGCGCCGCTTCTTTTCGGCCGCCGCAACGCGGCCGCCGAGGATTCTTCGCCTTCCGGCGATCGACACCTTGCTGCTCTCCCCGCTTTCGCGCCCAGAGAAGCCGTATCACGATCTGGTAAAGGACTACAAACTCCAACGCGACGCGCAGAACGACCCCCTCGCGGACGCCCGACTCGCGCGGGAGCTGCTTGCGACTGAGACCTCGTTGTTGCGCGAAATAGGCGCGCGCGATCCCGAGCTCTTCGCGCTGCTCCGCTCACCGTTGGTCGACTGGAAGCCAGACGGGGACTTGCCACAGACCGCCGTCGGCACCGCCGACTGGCTCGAACGGCTCGGAGCCGGCCGACTGCGCGACGGCAAGCTGATGGAGCGCGCCGTCGCGCGCCATGTGCACCGCGCTTGCGCACCCGCGCTACGCCTCGCGCTGGAGCGACTGTTGGCCGACCCGCGTCAGCGCGCCGCTGCCGCCTATGTCTTCGCCTGGCTCGAGGTCGCCCAAACCCACTCCGTCCTACCGCGCTGGGTTCACCACCACTTCCCGGCTGCCGGCGATCTGATCCGCGCCGTTCGCGACGCGTCCGCGTGCGGACGCACCTGCGACTGGTGCCGCCGCATGCACGACCCGCGCGCTCTGTTGAAGGAACACTTCGACCACGATTCGTTCCAAGGCCAAGCCGGCGCGAGCGGTCGCCCAGTCCAGGAGGAGGTGATCCGCCTCGGGCTCGACGGCGAATCGAGCCTCGCGATCCTGCCGACCGGATTCGGCAAGTCGATCTGCTACCAGCTCCCCGCACTGGTCCGCCATGCACGCACCGGCGTGCTGACGATCGTCGTCTCGCCGCTGCAGGCACTGATGCTCGATCAGGTGAAGAACTTGAACGAGAAGCTGCGCGCCGAGCCTGCCGCCGCGCTGAACGGCCTGCTCACCCCGCTCGAACGCGCGCGCGTCCTCGAAAGAACACGACTCGGCGAACTCGCACTGCTCTACGTCTCTCCTGAACAAATGCGCAATCGCTCGTTTCGGGAGACGATCCGCGCCCGCGAGATCGCGGCGTGGGTGTTCGACGAGGCGCACTGTCTCGCCAAGTGGGGCCATGACTTCCGCACCGACTACCACTACGCCGGCCGCTTCCTCCGAGAGTTCCATCAACGCGAACGGACCCCGGTCGCGCCCGTGCATTGCTTCACCGCCACGGCGCGCCATGACGTTCGCGGCGAGATCCTCGACTACTTCAAGGACGCGGTCGGCCTGGCGCTGAAGGTGATCGAACTGCCGCCCAAGCGAGACAACCTCACCTTCGAGGTGATCGTCATCGAGGAGGCGCGCAAGGTCGCGGCGATCGAGGCGGCGCTGCGCCGCTACCTGCCCGACACGCCATCGAGCGGTCGCGAGTGCGGCAAGGCGATCGTCTACTGCGCGACCCGGCGGCGCACCGAGACCACTGCCGACGCGCTCAAGCAGCGGGGTTTCGATGCCGCCGCATTCCACGCCGGCCTCGAAGCGACGGCCAAGCGCGACCTCCAGCACCGATTCGCCAACGGCGCGCCCCGAATCATCTGCGCTACCAACGCATTCGGGATGGGGATCGACGAGCCGTGCGTGCGACTGGTCGTCCACCTCGACATTCCCGGCTCGCTCGAGAACTACCTGCAGGAGGCGGGGCGCGCGGGTCGCGATCGAGTGAGCGCCCACTGCCTCCTCCTCTTCGCCGAACCCGACGTCGACCGCCAGTTCGACCTGCTCGACCGCTCCTGTCTCAAGCCCGACGACATCTCGGCAATCCTCCTCGCGGTTCGCCGCTGCCGCCCGCGCGCCGCGCGACCCGACTCGATCGTCGTCACCGCAGGCGAGCTGCTTCACGACGATCGCACCGACGTCTCGTTCGAGGCTGTCGATCGCGACGCGCGCACCAAGGTGCAGACCGCGGTCTCTTGGCTCGAGCGCGGCGGATTCCTGCTGCGCGACGAGAATGAGACCAACGTCTTCCAGGGGCGTCCGAAGGTCGAGTCGATCGAGAAAGGGCGCGCGCGCATCGAGCAACTGCGCCTCTCGCCCCGCCAACGCGAGCAATGGACACGACTCCTGGAGCTGCTGTTTCGGGCTGATCCGCGCGACGTGATCGACATGGACGAGTTGGCGCATGAGCTTGGCATGAGGCCGCGCCACGAGCCTGCAAGCACGCCGGCCAGCGACCCATCGGCACCCAATCGCAACGCTGCCCGCAAGCTGCGCCAGACGCTGAACGCGATGGTGGCGAACGGCCTCCTTTCCGAAGGGCTGATGTTGACCGCGTTCGTGCAGCTCCGAGGCGCCCGGAGCTCCCGCAAGAAGTTCGACGAGCTGCAGGCGCTCGACTCCGCGTTCCTTGCGGCGCTGCGCGAAGCGGCTCACGAACTGGAGCCGTGGCAGCCGGGAGGTACTTCGGGCGAGGACGACGCGCCAAACCATGGCTGGATGCCGCTCGATCTTCGCCAGGTGAGCGCGCGACTGCGCGAACAGGGGCACGAGGTCCACCCGCTCCAGCTGCAGAAGCTCCTCTCTGCGCTTTCAGTCGATGGGCGTGGCGAAGGACCGGTCGCGACGCCTTGCGAGCAGTCGGCGACAGAAGCGGACGATCCCCCGCCAACCGACCCGGGTCATTGCGGAAGCCTCGACGCGCGCCACCGCGGCGCCGATCAGTGGCGGGTACGGCTGCGGCGCGGATGGGAGGCGCTCGACCTGCTGGCGCAACGCCGGCGAGCCGCGTCCGAAGCCGTCCTCGAGATGCTTTTGCCAAAGGCGACGTCAGCCGATCCGGGGCGCGGCGAGGTATTGGTCGAATTCGGCCTCTCCGAGATGGTCGCAGCGGTGGCGGTGCGGCTGGCGGGCATACCTCCTGAAGAGGCTCAGGCGGCCGCCGAGCGCGCGCTGCTGCATCTCCACGAACTCGAAGTGGTGACGCTCCAGCGCGGCCTCGCACTCTTCCGCCAAGCGATGACCGTCCGTCTTGTCGATCGCCGTAACGGGCAGAAATGGACGAAGGAGGATCACGCGGCGCTGCAATCCCACTACGAGATGCGCAAACAGCAGGTGCATGTGCTGCGACGCTGGGCGGAGCAAATGACCGTGGCGCCGACCGCCGCGCAACAACTGGTGAGCGACTACTTCAGCCAGCGCAACGACGCCTTCCTCGACCGCTGGTTCCGCGATCGTCGCAAGGAACTCGCGCTCCCAGTCAATCCACCGACGTTCGCACGAATCGTGACGGATCTGCGACACGAAGCTCAGCGCGAAATCGTCACGCGGAAAGCGGAGGAAGATGTCCTGGTGCTGGCCGGCCCAGGATCGGGGAAGACGCGTGTCGTCGTGCATCGCTGCGCTTGGCTGCTGCAGATCGCCCGCGTACCGCCGGAAGCCATCCTGATCCTCTGCTTCAACCGCGGCGCCGCCCACGAACTGCGCCGCCGACTGCGCGATCTCGCGGGCGACCTCGCGCGCCGCGTGACCATCCACACGTACCACGCACTCGCATTGCGGCTCACCGGACGAACGTTCGAGCGCGAACGAATCGCGAGCGTCAATCGTCACGCCGGGAACGACGCGGTCGCAGGATCACACGACAAGGACGCAGCGTTTCAATCCATCCTGCGCGAGGCGATCGCGCTCCTGCGTGGCGGCGATGAAGACGCACGTGCAGCGATCGACGACAGCGATGTCGAGGCTCGCTCACTCCGCCAGCGACTTTTGGCCGGCTTCCGCCACGTGCTCGTCGACGAGTACCAAGATGTCGATCAAGAACAGTACGAGCTGATTCGGATCCTCGCCGGGTACGGCGGGTTGCCGAACGACGAGGAGCAGGCGACCGCTGCGAATAGCGACGCGTTGGCGACGACAGGCCCCTCGATCGCGGCTCGCGAGCTCTCGCCGAACGACGCGAACTCCACGATCGCCGCGCGCCGGCAAGGCAAGGGGAAGCGACGCGAGGAGCGGGCTTGCGTGCTGGCCGTCGGCGACGATGACCAGATGATCTATGGCTGGCGCGGAGCCGATGCGCGCTGGATGCGGCGGTTCGAGCAGGACTACTCGGCGAAGCCCGTCTTCCTGATCGACAACCACCGCTCGTCCCCTCCCATCATCGAGGCGTCGAACCGGATCATCGCCCCCGCTCCGGGTCGAATGAAAGTCGACCACCCGATCCGGCCGGTAGCGGAGGGCGCGGCCACGCTCGCCGCCCGCGACTTCGCGCGCCGCGATTCGATCGGACGCGGAAGGGTGCAGCGCTTCGTGGTCGCCGATCGCGCGTCACAACTCGCGACCTTCGCGGCGGAGATCTCGCGCCTGCGCGAACTCGGAGGGGCCAGCGCCACGATCGACTGGAACGCGGTCGCGGTCCTCGCGCGTCGCCACGTCGAGCTCGACCCCGTTCGCGCGTGGTGCGAGACCAATGGCGTTCCGGCCCGCCGACGCATCTCGTCCGACCAGCGCATCCGGCTCCATCGAGTGCGAGAGTTCAGAGTGGCTTTCGAACGACTCGCGGCGCAGCCCCCCTCGACGACTGCGACTCCGAAGGAGCTGCGCGCGCTGCTCTCGACACCGCGACTCGACGCCCGACGCAGCCCTTGGCGCCGGCTGCTCGACGCGGTGATCGACGACTGGCACGACGAAGTGGGCGACGACCCGGCCCTCGCGCGCGAGTTCGCCGCCTTCCTGCATGAGCAGCTCAGCGACGAGGAGCGCGACCAAGCGATCGGGAACGGCCTCTTCCTCGGCTCCGTTCACGCCGCGAAGGGCCTTGAGTTCGACCACGTCTTCGTGCTCGACGGTTCCTGGAGCGCCGGCCACCGCGAAGGCCGGGAGGGGCATCAGACGCGCGAGCAGTTCCTCGTCGAAGAGAGACGCTCCTACTACGTGGCGATGACTCGCGCGAAGCTCACCCTGCACCTCTTCCAGCACCGCGACGTCGCGGGCGGTTTTGCGAGTGAGCTGCCGTCAGGCGAGCGGTGGCTACTCGATCGCGAGGCGGCGACGACCGCGGTCGCGCCGGAGCTGCTGCGGCGGCGTTACGAGCTGCTCTCGCTGCGCGACTTCGACCTCGGATATGCCGGCGGCCGCGCGGCGAGCCACCCGATCCACCGAGCCCTCGCCGAGCTGTCGACCGGTGATGCCGTCGAGCTGCGCACCGACCCCGACTCCCTGGGGCGCGCGATCGATGTGTTCGATCGCAGCGGTCGACCCGTCGCTCGACTATCGAAGGATGCCGCCGAGCGTTGGCGCGATCGGATCGGTGAGATCCTTGAGGCGCGGATCATCGCGATGCTCGAGCGGCGCCATGACGACGGCAGCGAGCGCGACCGCGCGCGGTATGGCAATCGCGTCCAGCTCGAACGCTGGGAGCTTCCGATTCTCGAACTCACGACGAACCGCTGACGCGCCTTACGATCGCGCGCCGAAGGAAGAGGGAGGAACCGACGATGGCCCAGCTGCCCTGGACCGCGTGGCGCACTTGGCTTTGCGGTCGTGTCGTTTGGTGGGCGGGGTTCGCCTTCGCGCTCGGCGCGGTGACACACACCTTCCGTGGGTGCGGAACTCGCAGTAGTTTGCCCTATGCGCCATTATCACCGTCCTAACCCTAACACTACAGGTCGAAAAGACGAGTTCCTTGACAAGAATGGTAATCCAACCGCAAAATGGAAGGACGATCATCACTTGAAGCCGGACGGTAGGTGAGTATGAATATTCAGCTGCACGAGGCCACGCTGAGTTCTATCGAGTCGGCTGGCTCGATATGCGTGTTAGTGTGTGACGATGCTGTTGTTGATGGTGAGATGCGTACGGTTCGGATTGCGGTTGAAGATGTGTCGTCGATTGTTCAGGACGGCGTGTCGGTCTCGAAGATAAGTTTGTTTGGAAGTGACGCCGACATTCTCAGTTGTCGACTTGATGGGTTGAGTGTTGAGGTGGTTGTGGAGTGTAAATCATTTGCTCCGTTCAAGTCACGGACTACGGCTTTCAACTTGTTCGGAGGGCGAGTGGTAATCACGGTTGACCTGGCCTCCAAGAACTAGTCCTCCAGCTGAATGCTGGGTTGTGTCCCGTCCCCCGGTTTCGACTCCACCGTAGGGTGCAACCGAACGGCCGCCCTCGAATCGCTCCTTCGTGTCCGACTGTATGGCCGAATCAACCGATCGGTCGCGGTCCGCTTCAGCCGCCACAAGAATGGCGCTGATCCCATGAGCCCCCGACGCTCGGCCCGTGGCCGCGCCAGCCCGCTACGCTCCCGCGCCCAATGCCTCCGATCTTCCACGCCCTCGCCGTCATCCTCGCCGGTTGGCTGAACCGCCACCAGCAGCGAGTGCTCGACTACCTCCGCGAGGAGAACCGCGTCCTCAGGGCGCAACTCGGCCGCCGGAAGCTCCGCCTCACTGACGACGACCGCGTGCGCCTGGCGGTGCGCGGCGTCGCCCTCGGACGGAAACTGCTCGACGATTTTGCGACCATCGTCACGCCGGAGACCATCCTGCGCTGGCACCGAAGACTTGTCGCGCAAAAGTGGACGTGCCCAAGCCGGCAGCCCGATCGGAAGCTCGTGATGCGGCGCATCGCCGAGCTGGTCGTCCGGATGGCCCGCGAGAACCCGTCGTGGGGCTACGACCGCATCCAGGGCGCGCTCAAGAACCTCGGCCACGTCGTCGCGCCGAACACCATCAAGAAGATCCTGAAGCGGCACGGGATCGACCCGGCGCCCGAACGAGCCAAGCGCACCACGTGGCGGCAGTTCCTGCGCACCCATGCGGCCTCGATCGCCGCCGGCGACTTCTTCTCGACCGAAGTCTGGACCGCACGCGGGCTCGTCACCTACTACACGTTCTTCGTCATCGACCTCGCGACGCGCGCCGTGACGATCGTCGGCAGCACGCCGAACCCCGACGACGACTTCATGAAACAAGTCGCGCGCAACCTGACCGACTGCGTCGATGGCTTCCTGCGGAAGAAGCGATTCTTGATCCTCGATCACGACGGGAAGTTCAGCGCGGCGTTCCGCGGTGTCCTCGACGACAACGGCATCCGCATGGTCCTCTGCCCCGCACGCGCGCCAAGCTGCAACGCATTCGCCGAACGGTTCGTTCGATCGATCAAGAGCGAGTGCCTGAGTCGGATGATCTTCGTCGGATCAGGCTCGTTGCGGCACGCGCTCGCCGAGTACGTCGCGCACTACAACGCCGAGCGATCTCATCAGGGCATCGGCAACGTGCTCATCGAGCCGAGCACTGAGTTCGGCAACGCGAGCGGCCGCGTCGTGAACCGACGACGGCTCGGCGGGCTTCTCAGCTACTACCACCGCCTCGCGGCGTAGCTCGTCCCGACGCCGTCCGATCGTCGAACGCGACCGCGCGGGTACGCGGCCGACAGCAGGACCGTCGACCTCGCGGCTGAACTCGGCGCTCATCGACCGCTCGATTCCGCCATTTCCAGCCCATCGAGGCGCAGATTCGGACACGGGGCCGTACGCAGACTTGCCGCCGCCCGCACCGCTGCCGGTGCGGTGACGCGCTCTCACCGGTTCCGATAAGCCGTGTGGCAGTCGACGCAGCTCTTCGACAGCGCGTCGAAGCTCTTCTTGCTGGCATCGAGCGCCGTGGCGCTGCCGGCGCGCAGCTCGCGCAGCGAGTCGCGGAGGACCGCGGCCTGCTCGATCGACGCGGCGAGCCAGCCGTGGAAGTCGGCAGGGCGGTCGAAGATCTCGGCGTGCTTCGCGCTCACCGCGAAGGTGTCGGCGAGCTGGGTCGCCGCCTGAAGCGCATCGACGTCGGGATGCGCCGGGTCGGAGGCGAAGTCGTGCTTGGCCAGCAGCTTCAACGCATCGTGACGGCGCGACACATCGATCATCGACTCGCGGAAGCCGCCGAAGCTGCGCGCCGCGGGGAAGTCGAACAGGTAGGAGTGCGTCGCCTCGACATCCGGCATGTGCTTCATCGCGACGTCGCGGTAGAGCCCCTCGTAGTCCTGTGCCGTCCCGCACCACTGCCGCATCTCGGCAATCGCCTGTTCCCGTGAAGCACCGTCGAGGACGAGGCGACCGATCGCGGCGGCGGCTGGTCCGCGGTGCTTGCCATGAAAACAGTGGGTGTAGAACGGCGCTTCGCATTCACGGTAGGTCTTGGCCAGCGCCAACAGCTCGTCGTCGGTGAAGCCGCGGTACTCGATCGGCTGATGGACGTAGCGCATGCCGTGCTTCGCCGCGAGCGCCGCATCGGGCTTCTTGCCATCCACCGACAAGATGGTCTTTACGCCCATCTCGGCGAGGTGAGCGAAGGCCAGCTCGCCCTCGGGCTCGCTGCCCGAAATGATGTGGTCGCTCAGCTTGAAGACGTTGTGCATGCCCGGTGACTCCGCGCCCGCCTGCACCGGCAGCACGATGCTGCCGGCGAGCGCGTAGGCGCTGTCGACCTGCGCGAGCGGCGCGCTGACGGGCGGGAACGGGGCGGGCGTCGTGGAGCCGGCCATCCGCGGATCGGCGGCCACCGCGCACGCCGTGAGGAGGAGCGCGGTCGCGAACCAGGTGCTGCCGATCGATCGACGGCGCAGGTGCATGGACGCTCTCCTCAGTTCGATCCGGTCGCGAGACGGCGATCGAGTCCCAGCCGGGCAGACCAACGGCATCGCCACCGTGTCTGGCAACCGCCATGCCGGCGCCGCCCCCGGGGATCGCGTCAGTCGCCGCCCGAGGACGTTACGCCGCCGTAGCGGTCGGGCAACCAACCGCTCGCCGCGCCCGCCATCCGCGATCGCGCCGCGCCGCCCTCATCCGCCGTCGCTTGCCACTGCCGCGAGGGCCTCCTCGGCGAGCTGCTTCACCCGGCGCAGGTCGAGCTTGCCGGTGCCGAGCAGGGGCAGCGCCGCGACCGCGACGAAGCACTCCGCGCGCGGCAGGAAGAGGTTCGGGAGGCCGGCGGCGGAGAGTTTCGCGAGCAGCTCGGGCACCCGTTCGGGCGCGAGCGTGTGGACCACGGCGAGCCGCTCCCCCTTCCTCGCGTCGGGCAACGCGGTGACGGCGAAGGTCGGGACCGTGGCGCCGGCGGCCTTCTGCAGTTCCTCCTCGACACGGCCGTGCGGCACCATCTCGCCGCCGATCTTGCTGAAGCGCGACAGGCGGTCGGTGATCTGCAGGAAGCCGTCCTCGTCGACCCGCGCGAGGTCGCCGGTCACGTACCAGCCGTCGCGCATCACCTTCGCGGTGAGGTCATCGCGGCCGAGGTAGCCACGCATCACGTTGGCGCCGCGCACCAACAGCAGCCCGCTCTCGCCTGGCGCGCGACGCTGCCACGTCTCCGGATCGACGACGCGCAACGCGACGCCGGGTGCCGGCTGCCCGACGCAACCGCGCCGCCAGCCGGGTTGGAAGAACCCGGGCGAACGGAAGTCATGGGTGCTGACGGCGATGCAGGGCGCGCATTCGGTGGCGCCGTAACCTTCGAGCGGCCGGATGCCGAACTGATCGGAGAAGGCGTTCGCGAGCGTCTCGGACAGTTTCTCGGCGCCGGTCAGCACCAGGCGCAGGCTGCCGAACTGCGCCGGCGTGATGCGGCGGAGGTAGATCGACAGCAAGGTCGGAGTCGCCAGCAGGAAGGTGACGCGGAAGCGCTCCACCAGCGCGCCGATCGCGGGCGCATCGATCGGGCTGTGATGGAAGATCGTCGCGAACCCCTGGCACGCGGGGAACCAAAGCGTCGCCGTGAAGCCGAAGGAGTGGAACAGCGGCAGCACGCCGAGGATGCGCTCTTGCGGGACGGTGCGAAACGCCTGCGCCAGCGCGGCGACGTTCGCATCGACGTTGCCATGCGAGAGCATGACCCCCTTCGGCTCGCCAGTGGAGCCGCTGCTGAAGAGGACGGTGACCAGATCGTCGAGCTCGACGCGACGGCGCGCGCCACAGCCCCGCTCGACGACGCGGATCGGCGCGAACAACGCCAGCAGCGCCGCGTGCCAGCGCGCGCCACGCGACGCGGTGCGCAGCAACTCGTCGATGAAGAGCGGTCGCGTGCCGACCGGAAGTTCGACCTTCGATTTGGCCAGGAACTCGGCGCTGGTCAGCACGAAGCGCAAGCCCGACTGGCGCGCGGCCGAGTCCATCGCGGCAGGGCCCGCCGTCCAGTTGAGGTTGACGCTGGTGCGTCCCGAGCAGGCGAGCGCGAGATTGGCCAGCGCCGCGCCGATCGACGGCGGCAGCAACACGCCCACCCGCTCGTCGCTGCCGAGCGGTTCGCGCAGCGCGCGCGCCAGCGTGATCGCACCGGCGGCCGCGCGCAGCCGCGACACCTTCGCCACGTTCTGATCGGCGAAGAGCAGCCGCCATGGGGCACGTCGCACCTGACGCAGGAACGCGTGGTGCAGCGGCCTGCGAAAGAGCTGACGGGCGCGCCAGGCCGCCTCGCCGAGTTCGGTCACGGCGCTGCGCACGGCGTGGATCGGCGTCGACGACGGCAGCGGTTCGCCGAAGGAGACCTGCACCGGATAGGGCACGCGCTCGGGCCACTTGGTGACGAAGCGGCCGCCGGCGTAGCTGAAGACGCTGCCCCACACGCCATCGAGATGGACCGGCACGATCGGCGCGCTACGCCCCTTGGCGATGCGCTCGAGTCCGCGCCGAAACGGGTTCAGCAGCCCGTTGCGCGTGATCTGCCCTTCCGCGAAGACGCAGACGAGGTGGCCTTCGTCGAGGTGCTTGCCCGCCTCCCGAAACGCTCGCAGGATCATGCGCGGGCCGCCGCCGGAGCTGATCGGGATCGCTCCGAACCATCGCAGCGCGCGCCCCAGCAACGGTCGCTCGAAGAAGGAACCGTCGACCAGGAAGCGCACCGGACGATCGAGGCTCGCGATCACCAGCAACCCATCGACGAACGAGACGTGGTTGGGAACCAGCAGCGCGCCGCCCCGCTCGGGGACGTTCGCGCGACCATGGACGCGCATTCGATAGAGCGTGTTGGTCAGCAGCCAGAGGACCAATCGAACGAAGGTCTGCGGCGAGCGAACGGTGGCCACGATGCCACCGATCAGCAGCGCGCTGCCCGCGGCGACGAAGATCGCGCGCGTCGAGAGGCCCGCTTTGGCGAGCAGCGCGGCGCTCGCCGCTCCTGCCGCGATCCCCGAATAGACGAAGACGTTGGCCAGCGCGATGACGGCGCCGCGTCGCGCCGGCGGTGCACGCCATTGCAGCAGCGAGTTCAATGGCACGAGCAACAGACCGCCGCAAAGTCCCAGCACCGCCAGCCACGCGAAGCTCGCGGTGATGCCCCAGTCGCGCCCGCCGATCGCGATGGCGGCGAGCGCCATGGTCAGCGCCCCAAGCGGCAGGAGCCCCATCTCGACCTTGCGTGCCGAGATCTTTCCGGCCAGCACGCTGCCGACTCCGACTCCAACCACCACCAGGACCAGCGGAATGCTCGAAAGCTCGCCGCGCAGCCCCATCCGGCTGCGTCCGTCGACCAGCACGTTCTGGCCAATCAGCTTCGAGAGGCCCCAGAACGCGACGCTGCCCGCGACCGCCAGCAGCAGCAAGCGATCGGCGCGCAGCGCCTGCCACGCTCCGCGCAGCGACGCGACCAGCGGCTCGGCCACGCCACTTGCCGGACGATCGGCGATGCGCCGCGCCGCCAACCAGCCCACCAGCGCCACCAGCACCAGCAGCAGCGGTCCAAGCCACGGTGCATCCGCGCTCCAGACGTCGAGCGGTCCCGCCGCCGCCGAGCCGGCAACGATGGCGACGAAGGTCGAAAGCTCGAGACGTCCATTCGCTTCGGAAAGGCGCTCGTGCGCGACCAGTTCTGGCAGTACGCCGTACTTGGCCGGGCTGAACAGCGCCCCTTGAATCCCCATCAACACGACGGCCGCTTGCACGAAGGCCATGTGGCCGGGCGCGAACGCCAGCGCCAGCGTGGCACTCGCCGCCACCACCAGCAGCACCAACGACAGGACGCGCAGCAGCAGCGGCTTGCCGAAGCGGTCGGCAAGCCAGGTCGCCGGCACGCTCGCCGGCACCATCGGCAGCACGCCGAGCAGGAACGTGGTCGTCATCGCCGCCTGCAACGCGACTTCGCCACCGCCGCCGCCGCCCCGACGCACGAGCGTCAGCGCGACGAAAAGGGTGAACGCGCTGCTCACGAAGGTCGAGGCGAACTGCGCGATCAGCAATGGCCGCAGCGACGTCGCGACCGCCACCGCAGGCGTCGCAGCGATCGGTGATGCAGTTGGCTCCGTCACGGCGTCTGGCATGAGTTCCTCGTTTCGACCGGACCAGTGGCGGCAGTCAACCCGCGTGCCGCCAGCGGCTGCCCGGGGCGCTGCGCAACGCGCTACGCACCCGCTCGCACCGCGACGCGCAGTCGCGCTGAACTCGAACGCGGATTGGCCTGACGCTCTTCCGGAGTGGGCCGCAGCGCCGGTTCGGTCGCGCTGGCGTAGACGCCGCTCGCAACGCCACGCTGAAACGTCGCGGCGACTTCCGCCTCTTCGCCGCGATGGAAACTCAAGATCGCGAGCCTTCCGCCCGGCGCGAGGAGCAACGGCGCCATGCGCAGGAGCGCGCGCAGATTGCCCATCTCGTCGTTCACCGCCATCCGCAGCGCCTGGAAGGTGCGCGCCGCCGGATGGACCGAGCGCCCCGCCCCTTCGGTGGCCGCACGCCACTGCGCGCGCGTCAGTCGCTTCGCCGCGAAGACCACATCGGCCAGCTGACGCGTGCGCGTGATCGGCTGCTGCGCGCGCGCCGTGACGATGGCCGTGGCGATCGCCTCGGCATCGGGCTCATCGGAAAGGTCGCGCAACAGCGTCGCGAGCTCGTCGTGCGGCAGCTTCGCGACGAGGTCGGCGCCGTTGCGCGGCAGCCGGTCATCCATGCGCAAGTCGAGCGGTCCGTCGTGCTTCACGCTGAAGCCGCGGGTCGGATCGTCGAGCTGCATGCTCGACACGCCGAGGTCGGCGAGGATCCCGTCGACCTGCGCGATCCCTTCCTGCGCGAGCACCTTGGCGAGTCCCGCGAAGCGCATCCGATGGGCGTGCAGCGCCGGGCCGAACTCCGCGAGACGCGCCACGGTGCGTGGAAGCTCGACGCCATCGACATCGAGCGCGATGAGCCGGCCAGGCGCGCCGCCTGCGGTCAGGCGCATCAGCAGCTCGCGAGCGTGGCCGCCGAAGCCGAGCGTGCAGTCGACGACGCAGCCGCCCGGCTGTGGATCGAGCGCGGCGAGGAGCTCCGCCACCATGACCGGCAGATGGCTGCCGGCGAGCGTCCGTCCCTTGGCGCGCAGATGGGCGCTGTGATCGGGGTACGCGGCCGCCGCGTGCTCTTTGTAACGCTGCTCGAAATGGCGAGGGTGGCTGCCGGAGTAGCGCGGTCGACGACGCGGCATCGTCATTCGCTCCGCAAGGCGCAGCCAGCACCCGACGGACGATCGTGCTGGCGTTTCATGGAGCTCCTCATGACCTCACTCGCCCTCTCGTTCGTGCTCGCCTTCACCGCCCCCGCCGAAGCGGCCGCCGGCGGCGACGCGTAGCTCGCCGACTTCACTGGCTCCGACTGGTGCGGCTGGTGCATCAAATTGCACGAGGAGGTCTTCAGCACCAAGGAGTTCGCGACGTGGGCCGGCAAGAACGTCGTCCTGCTCGAGGTCGACTTCCCGCAGAACAAGAAGCAGAGCGACGAGCGGAAGGCGCAGAACAAGGAACTCCAGGCGACCTACAAGATCGAGGGCTACCCGACCATCGTCTTCCTCGACGCCGAAGGCAAGGAGGTCGGTCGCAGCGGCTACGCACCGGGCGGCCCGAAGGCGTGGATCAAGGAGGCGGAAGCGGCGATGAATCCGGGCGCCGGCGACGCGAAGGAGGGCGCGAACGGCAAGGTCGCGGCCGAGGGCGACGCGTGGCGGACCGAGCTCCCGGACGAACTCGCCAAGCAGAACAAGGATCTTGCGGCCAAGTACGCGATCCAGGGTGATCCGACGATCCTCTTCCTCGATGCGAAGGGCGAGAAGATCGAGCAGAGCGGCTACCTCGAAGGCGGCCCCGCAACGTGGATCGCCGACGCCGAGAAGAAGCTCGGCATCAAGTCGAAGAAGAAGGCGAAGAAGGGCAGCTGAGCCACCCCGGCTGACGCCGTCGATCGCTCCTGAACGAACCACGGCCCGGAACCCCGACTGGAGTTCCGGGCCGCGTGCTTTTCGCGGGTCGAGCCGTCAGCTGCCGGCGCCGATGCGATCGGCGGCCTTGCGCATCGCCTCCCATTCGGCGGCGTCGGCGATGACCGACAGCGCCATCGGGTAGAGCACCTCGTTCTCCTTGTGGATGTGGTCGCGCAGCAGCGCGGCGAGGGTGCCCACCGATTCGGCGATCGCCTCGGTGTTGGGATGCGCCTCGAGCGCGGCGTTCAGCAGCCGCTTCTTCCAGCGGCGCAGTTCGTCGTGTTCGCGGCGCATCATCCGCGGCGGCATCGCGACGCCGCGCGCCTCGAGCGCCGGGAAGAGGACGAGCTCTTCGCGCTGGTGGTGCGGCTCGGCAGTGCCGAGCAACTCGGCGAGCTGGAGGATCTCGGCCGCGATGTCGCGTGCCGCCGGCGTTCCGGCAGCGTCGCGGAAATCCTCGATCAACACGTCGAGCCGATCGAGCCATCCGAGCAGCTGTACGTGCTCCCTGACCAGGCGCGCGATCAAGTGATCAGCGGGTAGTCCGTTCAGGACCTTTGGCGTGCAGAGGAGGTTGGGCATCGGGTGCATGGCGTGCTCCGCGGGTCGGCAACGGGTCGGTCGATGGCGGAGACGTAGGGCAACGGCGATGCCACCGATCCGCGACGACCGTCGCGCCCCGGGAACACGCGGCTCGATCGCCCGACGCTTCCCATGCGCGACCGAGCGGCTGGGAGGAACTGCCCGCAGAAATCGGGAATCCACGCGCGCCGGCACAATGAACCACCCCACCGCCCCGCGGCGCCATCGGCGCCGTCGCCGCGACCGCGCCACCGAGGATCTGGACTCTCTTGACCGCCACCGCCTTCGGGCTCGTCCTCCTCTCGGCCGCGCTCCACGTCGCCTGGAACACGATCGCCCGCTCGAAGCGCGAGGAGCCGCTGCTGTCGTGGCTGCTCGCCACCGCCGGCGCGGTGGTGCTGCTGCCGCTGGTTTGCATGCGCTGGCTGCAAGGCGCCGCGCCGCTCGCGCCTGAAGTGATCGGCAATGCCGCGCTGTCGGGCGCCTTCGAGACGGTCGCTTTCCTCGCGCTCACGGCCGGCTACCGCGCGAGCGACCTGTCGTTGATCTATCCACTGTCGCGCGGCCTCGCGCCGGTGCTCGCCGCTGGCGTCGGCACCTTCGTCGCGACCGAACAGGTGAGCCGTTCTGCACTTGGCGCCATCGGCGTCGTGCTGGCGGGCGCGACGTGGCTCGCGCTGGCGAGCACGCGATCGGGCGGGCGGCTCCTTACTCCGGCGGCCCGCTGGCGCGGCGTCGGCTTCGCAGCGCTCTGCGCGTGTGGCGTCGCCGGCTACCACCTCTCCGATCGCGGCGCGCTCCACCACCCGTCGCAGCCCGACACGTGGAGCTACTTCCTCGTGATGCAGCTCTTCCTCGTGGGCTTCATGTCGCTCTGGCTGATCGCGCGGCGCGAGCTGACCCTTGTCGCGCTGCGCCGCGTGGTGCCGCTCGTCCCGCGCATGCTGCTCGGCGGCGCGCTGATGCAGTCGGGCTACTGGCTCGTCCTGCTGGCGCTGAAGCAGGGCGCGTCGAGTCTGGTCGTCGCGACGCGCAACCTCGGCATTCCGATGAGCCTCGCCGTTGGCGCGCTCCTCTTCCACGAGAAGGTCGACGCCTGCCGCTGGTGCGCCGCGCTCCTGATCACCGCCGGCGTGCTGTGGATGGCGTGGGCGTGACGCCCCAAGCGGCGCTCACCGCGGGAAGAGCAGCTCCGGCGGCGCGCCGTCGAAGCGGACGCGGACGAGGCGGCGACCGGCTTCGATGGCGACCAGCGACTCCTCGTCGTTCGCGCCAATCAGTTCGCTGAGTTCGAGCGACGCGCTCACGACGAGGTTCGCACCGGCCGCGAGATCGAGCCGAGCAAAGCAGCAGACGCCGTTTCGAACGCTCTCGATCCGCAGCAGCGCCGCGCCACTTGGAGTCCGACCCGCGAGCCGGACGTAGGCCCCGCCACGATCGAGTGCTGCGGGCCACTCGAGCGGCGAGCGGGCGCCCGATTCAGGATCGAGCAGCGCCAGCTCGAGATCCCGTGCGACGCGCGTCCCGCGGTTGGTGACGATCAGAAGACGACCGTCGGAGGCCAGGTCGACGAGGCTGTCCTGCGGCGTCGATCCGGCAATCGGCGCGCGCGAGAGCGTCTCCGGGTCGTAGAGCACGTGCATGCCGGCCATTCCCGTCTTCGAGAGATCGTGGACGATCCAACGACCGGCGCGGACGAACCGGATCCAGAGGTCGTCGCCAACGTGGAATCGCCGTTCGCGCAGCGGGTCGTACCACTCTTGCTGGCCGAGACGGACGCCGAGGCCGGCGGTCGGGAAGCTCCAGAAGCGGGGCGGATCGGCGAAGCGCGAATCGGGCAGCGGGCGCCCTGGATCGACGAAGAGCTGATCGTCCTGACGCCAGGCGCGGCGACCGTCGGGCAGCTGCACGGAGCACGCGGTGCGCCAGAGCTCGCTGGCTCGCTCCCCCGACTGCCGCATCACCTCCGCGGTGAAGGTCGAATCGAGTGGCTGGCTCGTCGCCGCGTCGAGGAGCGTCATTCGGGGCGACTCGGAATGCAGCAGCCCGTCGAACGCGCTTGGCTCGAAGAGGCCGACGACCGTTGTCGCGGTGCAGGCCATCGGCATTCCAGGCGCGCAGAACTGCGACATCGTCGGACCGATCTCGCGCCACGTCCCGGCCTCGAGATCGATCGCGAGCGCATGCAGCGGCGAGTCGCCAGGGTCGCGGCCGTCATCGGCGCTGCCGGGAAGGTCACGCTCTTGCGCACGATGGAAACCGCTGACGTAGGCGTAGCCTCCGTGCCGATCGAGGACGCCCGCGCTCGGGAAGAGTCGGAACGAGGCGAGGGCCGGATCGATGCGCAGATGGCGCGCGACGCGTACGCCGGTCCACGCGTAGGCCGGCGTGAAGAGGAGCAGCGTCGCCAGCAGTCCAACCTTCGCCGGTGCGAAGGCGCGGGTCGTGCGTCGCCGGCCCAGGACGAACGATGCACCCGCGACGAGCGGGCCCGCAATCGTGACGAGAATGAACGCCGTCAGCAACTCCGTCGGCATCGGCTTCATCCCCGGATGGAGCCAGGCCGCCACCCCGATCGGCGCCGCGAAAAGCGCCAGAGTCAGTGTCGCCGCGGGCAGCGCGAGCGTCGCGCGCGACAGCCAGATCGCCGCCGCCGGGATCCACGCTGCGAGCGGAAAGACGAGCGTCAGCCAAGCGAGCGTCGGCAGCGATGACCGCGGCGCGAACGGGGCGCCGTAGAGCAGCGCCGCAGCCGCCGACGTCGCGAAGTAGCCCCAGCCGCTCATCAGCAGCGCTGCGAGCAGCATGAACGAAAACTTGGCGACGAAGACCGGCGCCAGGCCGCACGGTAAGCGGCGCAGCAGCTTCATCGTTCCGCGCTGCTCCTCGCCGGCGAACAGATCGCCAAAGAGCGTCAGCGCCGCGATCGCAAAGCCACCCACGGCAGCCGCCGACGGCAAGAGCGGATCGACGCGGCGCACCGCGCTGAGAGCGCTGAGTCCCCACGCGATCAGCGGCGGGACGCCGACGCAGTAGCCGATCAGCGCCGCGCGATGGTCGCGCCACTCTTTCCACAGCAGGGTCGGGAGGAGGTTCATCAGGAGTCCTCGGATCGGGGATTCGGGTTGGGGAAGACCACCTCGCGCGCGTCGCTGCCGAAGTGAAGCCGCACGAGGCGGCGCTGCTCCTCGATCACGAGCAGCGACTCCTCGTCGGGGCAACCGACCACCGCCAGTTGCGGCGTGTCGGCGTCACCCGCGAAGAAAAGCTCGCGGCGCGCTCCGTCCCAACGAGCGAAGTGGTGACTCGGATCGCCGTGGGATGGCACGCGTTCGAATCGCAGGATCGGCGTTCCGGCATGCGTCCGCTCGGCGAGGTGAATTGCTTCGATCGAGCCCTCAAGCCACGAGGGCAGAGCGATGCGTTCGCGTGTTCCGAGTTCTGGATCGATGCGGAAGAGTTCGTCGATCCGCCCCTGCTCGCCGCGCTGACCGCCAAGCGCGGAGCCGTCGTCGGCGAACCAGAGCAGTCGGTCCGCAGCCACGGCTGCCGGAGCAGGCGCCGTCTCGCCGCGGTCGGGATCGAAAAGCTGCCACTCGCCAGGGACCCGCCACGAATCGCTCGCCGATGCGGTTGGCGTCCAAACCAGCCACCGGCCGGGGCGGACGCGCACGCACTCGTCCGGATCGACCTCCTGGTAGCGACGCTCGCGATGAACGTCGTAGAGCTCATGCTGCGGACCAGTGTGGAACCGGAACGCCCCGCCCCAGACCGACGCATGGCCGCGCTGATCGAGCGCTGCGTCCGGAAGCGCGCGCCGCGAGCCGTCCGGTGCCTCGACGACGAGTTGCCGCTGATCGAGAAAGACAAGAGTGCCGTCACGCCGCCGAATCGAGTCCCATTCCGAATTGCGCGCATCGCGCGACAGCAGCTCCGCGCGCTCCGCCTCGCGCCACGAACCGTCGTTGAGATCCACCTTCAGCCAATGGACCGGCCCGTTGCCCGCGTGCGCGGGGTCACGCGCCTCCGCGAGCGAATCGTCAAGCCCGATGACCTCATGCTGCACCGGAGCGAACGCGAACCTGCCGGTGCCATCGAGGAAGCCATGGCTCGAGCGGAGCTTGAAGCGAAAACTCGATACGTAGGGATCGATGCGACCCCAGTCGACGATGCGCGTCACGAGCCATCCGTAGGCGGGCAGCAACAACAACAGCGACGTGGCGAGGCCCACGACGAGGCATTGGCAAGTTCCGCCGCCGTGGCGTCGGCCCAGCACGAAGGAGCAGGCCGCGACGAGCGGCGCCCCGCCCGCGGCGCTCCAGGCGAGCCACCGCAACTCGTCTGCGCGCAGCAGCAGCCCCGGAAACCAATCCGGCGCGGCAGCGAACGGCAGCGCGGCCAGGAAGAGCGCGGCGATCGCGATCGGCAGCGCCAGGGTCGCGCTGCGGCTCCAGGTCGACGCTGTCAGCGCGAAGCCACCGAGCAGCACCGCCGACGCGAGGCTCGACAGCCCGCTGGCGACGACGAAGGAGCGGTTGACCAGGAAGCGCGGAAACCACGGGCCGCCCGTCGCGCCAATCGCCAGGCAGGCGGAGAACCATGCCACCAGCGCGACGGACGCGGCGACCAGCACCAGCAACGAGAACTTCGCGGCAAAGGCTCGCAGCAATCCGCAAGGCAACCGTCGCAGCAGCGCGATCGCGCCCCCGCTCTCCTCGCGCGGCACGAGTTCGGCGCCGACGGTCAGGGCCGCAGCCAGCAGCGCCATGTGCGTGACGATCGTGGCCGTGCTCTCGTCGTAGTGAAACGCCTCGTCGCCCCCAGAGTGCGCCCACCTCGACGCGAGCCAGAGCCCCAGCACCGGCAACAGCGCCGCGGCCGCCGCGAGCGTCCCGATTGAGCGCCGCTCGCCGCGCCACTCCTTCCAGATCAGCGACGCGAAGGGGGTCATCGCGTGGCCGCCAACGCGTCGCGGAGCTTGAAGGTGGCCGCGCCGACGCCGGCGCCGTCGTCGAGCAGCGCGCCGCTGCCGGGGCCGCTCGCTTCGTCGACGCCGCTTGCGCCGCTCGCCGCCGTCTCCTTCTCGCCGAGCACTTCCGCGAGCGTGCCGTGCTTCGCGATCTTTCCGTGAGCAAGGATCGCGACGCGGTCGGCGATGCGGGCGACGACGTCGAGGTCGTGGGTGGCGACCAGTACCGTCCGCTCACCGTTCTGCAGGTCACCGCCGCGCAGCTCGCCGATCACGCTGCGCAGAACTTCTTCGCGCACCAGCGGATCGAGGCCAGCGAATGGCTCATCCAGCAGCAGGAGCGAGGGACGCGGCGCGAGCGCCGCAGCGAGCATCGCCTTCATCCCCTCGCCGCGGCTCATCGACTTGAAGGGCGTGTCGATCGGGATGCGCAGCGAGGTGAGCAGCGACTCGGCCAACGCGCCATCCCAGCTCGGCCAGTGCGGAGCGAGGAAGCGGAAGAGGTCGCGCACCGTCATCCACGGGTAGGCGTCGGGCACGTCGGGCACGAAGCCGACGCGCTGCCGCAACTGCTTGGGTTGCCTCAGCGGACAGCAGCCGGCGACGGTGAGCGTGCCGGCGTCGGCCTTCAGCACTCCGAGCGCGAGCTTGATCAGCGTCGACTTGCCGGCGCCGTTCTCGCCGAGCAGCGCGGTCACCTGGCCGGGCGCCAACTCGAGATCGAGGCCGTCGAGCACGCGCCGCTTGCCAAAACGCATCGCGAGGCCGCGCACGGCGAAGACCGGAGCCGCGGCGAGAGTGGCGGGATCGCTCTTCAGGTTCATCGTGCTTCTCCTGGTGCGACGGGGGTCGCTTGATCGACGAGTTCGGCGAGGCGGTGCGGCTCGTGGCCGGCGCGCAGCGCTTCGTGCAGCGCGCGTTCGAAGGTGGCGAGCGTCGTGGCGCGGCGCCGCTCGACGGCGAGGCGCGGCGCGGCATCGCTGACGAAGACGCCGAGGCCGTTCCTGCCGACCAGCAGGCCGGCGATCTCGAGGTCGCGGATCGCCTTGGCGACCGTGTTGGGATTGACCAACGCCTCGGCGGCGAGCGCACGCACGCTCGGCAGTTGGGCGCCGGGGAGCAGCTCGCCACGCGCGATCGCGTCGAGCAGCTGCTCTTGCAGCTGCCGCGAGGGCGGGGCATCGCTCGAAGGGTCGACTCGGTACCGCATGTACCGTCCTATCGAGCTAGCCCGACCTATTCATGAGCGCGACCTGACGCGCGTCGATCGTCTCGTCAGTGCCTCCTGATCACGATTTCTGCGTCGCGCACGCCATCGACACACTCACGGACCTGCTGTTCGGCTCGTCGAGGCCGGCTTCGACAGCG
>JANNXA010000017.1:0-43467 GCA_031409275.1 Planctomycetota bacterium | reverse complement strand
TCGAGTTCACGATGTCGGACCTCCTGGGAGAGCGTCGCTCGGGCGGTCCACGAACCTCGCGGACCGTCGGCAGTGGCGCTGCTTGCTAGATTCATCAACGTTGGCGGCGTTTCGTTGCGCGGCGGTCATCCCAGGGGCTAGCCTCCTACCGGGCATTCCCCCGGGCGGCGGGGCCGACCGCAGGAGGCGTGATGAGCCACGACCCCGACGACCTGATGGAGCCTGCTTCCCAGGGCGACGACGACGTCGTCGGCGCGCTGCTCGTCCGGGAGCTGCCGAAGCTGCGTGCCTTCGTCCGGCTGCGCATGAATCCGGGGCTGCGCGCGCGCGAGGAGTCAGCCGACCTCGTCAGCTCGATCTGCCGCGAGATCCTCGAGCACGCGGAGCGCTTCCAGCATCAGGGATCGGAGAACTTCCGCCGCTGGCTCTTCACGACGGCGATCCGACTCCTCCGCAACAAGGCGAAGTTCTGGAATCGCGACCGGCGCGCGGCCAGGAGCGAGCGACTCTCCGGCGGCGACGCGGACGCGGAGATGGCCGCCGCCTGCAGGAGCCTCCTCACGCCGTCGCGCGACGCGTCGGCGCACGAGCAGCTCGACCGGCTCGAGCGGGCGTTTGAGCAGCTCCCCGAGGAGCACCGCGAGGTGATCGCGCTCGCGCGCGTGCTGGGCCTCTCGCACAAGGAGGTCGCCGAGCAGATGGGCCGCAGCGAGCTCGCGACGCGCAGCCTGCTCCATCGGGCGCTCGCCGGGCTGGCCGAGGCGCTCGGGCCATCGCCGGGCTGAGCGTCGATCGAGCTTTGTCGCGTCGATCCTCGCGACACGTCCGCCCGTCCGCGTTGTTGTTCTCCATGGCGCGACGTGATGCGCCGCAAGGAGGACCGGTCATGTGCCGCTCGAACTCGATTCGCCGTTCGTTCATCGCAATGACGCTGCTCGCAACGCTGCCGCTCGGCGGCTGCATGGCGTGGAACGTCGAGAAAGGCGGCGGCGTCCACCTGATCGGCTGCACGCTCGTCGACGAGCTGCGCGCCGAGAACCAGGTGCCGCTCGACGCGCACGGCGTGCTGGTCACCCACGTGCCGGCGCACAGCGCGCTCGCGGGCGCCGGCGTGCGCGCGGGCGACGTGATCACGGCGGTGAACGGGCAAGCGACGCCCGACTACGCGACGTTCTCCGACGTCACCTTCGCGGCTGGCGCGGGGCAGCCGCTCCACCTGGCGATCGGGCGCGGGACGGCGCAGCAGGACGTCACGATCGACAGCCTGCCGGCCGAGCGCTGCTCGCTGCTCCTCTTCAACCTGCTCTTTCCGTTCTGCGGGCGGCCGCTGGACGAGGGGGCGGCGACGCTGGGACGCTCGATGCACTTCGCAGGAGCGGGTTTCCGGCACGACTCGCGACCCGCCGCCGATTCCGCGAACGAGCCATGGGGCCTCCTCGACCTGACCCTCCTCGACTTCGGGTCCGGTCCGGATCGCGAGGGCTTCATGCTGCTCCGCTCGCTCGGCTGGGATAGCGCGCCCGGGAACTGGGCCGTGCGTCTTCTCTGCTTCGATTTCGGCCGCGCGACCGTGGTCAACGTCGGCGGCGAGGGCGGCGACCGGAGGGAGGGATATGAGAGCCATGCGCGCGTCGGCCGCTGATCGATTCACGCCGATCGGATCGTGCTCGCGGCCGGCGAACGTCGCGTGCGTGGCATGATTGCGGTCCTGCCGGTCGGTCGGAGCAGGACAACGAGTCGAACGTGGTGACCAGCGACGAGTCGGAATCGGTGCAGTCGCTCGTCGAGCAGTGCCTCGACCGGATGGAATCGGAGGGCGCGTCCGCGATCGAGCGGATCTGCGCCGAGCATCCCGCCCATGCGACGGCGCTGCGTGAGCGGCTCGCCCGGCTGCAGACGTTCGACCTGCTGGCCGCGAAGCCGAACGACGACGAACGGATCCCCGAACGGCTCGGCGAGTTCCGGCTGATCCGACGGCTCGGCGCCGGCGGCATGGGCGTCGTCTACCTCGCCCGCCAGGAGTCGCTCGGCCGCGACGTGGCGCTGAAGGTCATCCGACCCGACTACCTCTTCTTCCCGAAGACGCGCACGCGCTTCCAGCGCGAGGTCGAGACGGTCGCGAAGCTGCAGCATCCGGCGATCGTGCCGATCCACTTCGTCGGCGACTCGGACGGGACGCCCTACTTCGCGATGGAGTACCTGCGCGGCGCGACGCTGGCGCAGATCGTCGCCGAGCTGCGCGAGCGGCCGCCGGCGACCTTGACCGGCTCCGACCTCGCCTGCGCGGTCGCTCGCGTCGCCGCCGATCCCGAGGTCGACGAGGCCGCCGCCGCCGCGACCTGGCTCTTCGCCGGCAGCTACGGCGACGCCTGCGTGCGGATCGTCCGGCAGGTCGCCGAGGCGCTGGCCCACGCGCACGGCCGCGGCGTGTTCCATCGTGACGTGAAACCGAGCAACGTGATGGTCACGCCCGCTGGCCGCGTCGTGCTCCTCGACTTCGGGCTGGCGAGCTCCGAGGACGCGTCGGAGATCACCAGGAGCGGCTCGCAGATCGGCTCGCTGCCCTATTCGCCGCCCGAGATCGTGCGCGGCGAGCTCGACCAGGTCGACGCGCGCAGCGACGTCTACTCGCTCGGCGTGACGCTCTACGAACTGCTCGCGCTCGCGCCGCCGTTTTGCGCGCCGGATCGCGTCGCGCTGGCCGCCGCCATCGACTCGGGCCGGCTGCCGCCGATCCGCGCGCGCAACGCCGCTGTTCAGCGCGACGCCGAGACCGTTTGCCAGGTCGCGATGAGCCACGCGCCGGCGAACCGCTACGCCACGGCCGCGGACCTCGCGCGCGATCTAGGCCACGTCCTCGAGCGCCGCCCGATCGAGGCGCGCCGGGCGGGGCTCCTGACGCGAGTCGCCCGCTGGATCGCGCGCGAGCCAGCGCAGGCCGCTGTCGCGGCGCTCGTGTTGCTCGTGCTGATCGGCACGCCGAGCGCGATCGCGTGGCAGCAGAACAGCCAGCGCCGGAGCTCGCGCGACGCGCTCCATCGCACGCTCGGTGTCCTGAACCGGATGCTCGGGACGATCGCCGAGATCGAGGCGGACAGCGGCATCGACAACGCCGAGACGCGTCTGCAGCTCGAGCAGGAGGCGCACGCGATCATCCAGGAGCTGCCGGCGCTCGGCGAGGAGGACCCGGCGATCCGCCGCAGCCGCGCGTCGACGCTGCTTGCGATGGGGCGGATCGAGACGCAGCTCGGGAAGTTCGGCGACGCGCTCCCGCTGCTCCGCGACGCGATCGACGGCTTCGCTGCGCGGGACGGCGTGGTCGAGGCGGGCGATGCGGTGCAGCTTGCCGAAACGCGCCAGCTCGTCGTGAGCGCGCTCGTCGGCGAGCGGCGGTTCGCCGACGCCGAGCGCGAGATCACGACGCTGCTCGGATCGCTCGGCGACGCGCCGGAGCTTCTCGCCGTCCGCGCCCGTGCCCGCCGCGAGCAGCTCCTGATCTGCCACGAGCGGGGCGATCGCGCCGGCGAGATCGCCGCGGCGCGCGCCGCCATCGACGCCTACATCCCCGCGCTCGCGCGGCGGCCGGACGATCTGCGGCTGAACGCGGAGCACAGCGGCGCCTGCCGCCTTCTTGCGAGCGCGCTCCTTGCCGAAGGGGGGCTCCCCGAGATCGCCGCCGCGGAGGCGACGCTGCGGGCCGCCACCCAGCGCATCGAGCGGATCGAACGGACGGACGCCCAGTTGGAGGCGGAACTGTTCCGCGGGATCGCGATCCTCGTCCGTTGCCAGATCCGGCTCGGTGCGGTCGCGGCAGCCGTCCGGGAAGCCTGGATTACGTGCGACAACGCGGCGTTGATGGAGGAATGGTACGCGCAGCGGCCGATCGCGCGTCTCGCCGCGATGGAGGTTCGCGCGAGCTTCGGCGCGGTGCTGCTCGCGGCGGGCAGGACCGCGGAGGCGCGCGCGCTGCTGGAAACGGCGATCCTCAAGGGACGCACCGAACTGCTGATCACGGACGATCCCGACACGATCGGCGCCGGGCTCGTCGAGCTGCTGTCCGCTCTCCGCGACGTCGCGCTGGTGCAGGGGAGGACGTTCGAGGCGGCCGAGCTGGCGGCCGAGGTCGCACCGCTCGCCGGCCAGGTGCCGCGGAGCGAGCGCGACGACGGGAAGGCGCGGCCACGCCTCGTCCACTGGCTGCCGCTCCTGCGCTGCGTGATCGAGAGCGACCGCGGCGCCGTCGCGCCGGAGATCGAGCAGATGCTGCTCGCGCCGGGCGTCTCGTCCTTCGATCGCCGCGTCGCCGCGATCGCCGGCTTCCACATCGCGTGGACGGTCGAGCGCGACGGACAGTACGAGGCGGCGGTCCGTCACTTCGATCGGGCCGAAGAGCTCGCGCGTCGCTGGATCGTCGAGGACGGCGGCGACCCGGCGGTGCTGCGCGAGACGGTCGAGATCCGCGATTGGTGCTCGCAGGTGCCGTGGATGGCGGCGCGCCTCGCGGAGCTGTGGAAGCTCGCGGCGCGCTGATCGGTGGCGGACTCGTTCTCCCGCACCCGTGTGGTGCAGTCGAAGAAACGTGGCTGAATCGAACGCACGGACGCCATTTAGCGGGTCGGTTGGCTGATTCCCGTGCGTGAAACTCGACCGGCGCTCGCACGACAAGGGATTCGCCGCGATCGAATCGCGACGAGGGCGCGGGATCCGAATGCGTCGCGAGAGTTACGCCGCGAGGCGGTGGTAGCAGCTGACGCACGAACCGCTCGGCGAAGGCGTTGCAGTTGGGCGCGCGTGCGGGACAGAGCACCATCTCGATGCCGTGGTCTTCGGGGACACCGCGGAACTCCGCGCTGAACTTCCCGTCGCGATCGAGGATCAAGAATCGCTTCTTCCGCAGGAAGCCATCGACGCAGTCGGTCAGGTTGCGCGCGACCGCGTCCTTCGGTGGGCGTGCATGCCGGGCACTGGCGAGTGTGGTGCACCTTCCAGCGCGCGATGGCCGCGGCACTGAGCCCGCGAGCGCCCCGCTCGCTTCGACTCGTCGAGCGATTCGTAGGTCGGCGACTGCGTCTTCGAGACGGTCCAGTCGCACCGATCGACGCCATCGCAGTGGTAGTTCCGGCAGGGCTTGCGCGATTGCCCGCGCGCCGCCGACGTCGCGCCGGCCATCACCAGCACGACTCGCGCGGCCAGACGAATCCAGGACATGGCGGGGTGCATCGACGGTCTGCTGACACGCTGGTTCTTGAATCGGCCAGACACCTCATTCAACGGCACTTCAGAACGCGACTCAGCCTCGGCCGTTCGGTTGCGCCATGAACGCTTCCCCTGTCAGAGTCGTGCCCGCGGCGCGACCTCGTGTCGCCCTTTTGAAGAAAAGGGCGTTGCATCGCGTTGCGAATCATCGTTTGTGGGCGTGATGGGCCGGCATGCAGGTTGCGGAAGCAGCGCATCGCGCGATCGGAAGGAGGGCGTGCTCAGGAGTGACTTGAGCGGGCGACCTCTCGACATGCCTCCAGCGCGGGTTGGCGCAAACGCGATCCATCGGCGCGGCACCACGTCCAGGAGCGGGCAATGCTCACAAGTGTCATCGTCGGATCGGCCGTTCCGTGCATTTTGGCGGCCCTAGGCGGCGATCCTCCCAGCGCGCCGGTTGCGGTGGCGCCCAGCAACGCCATCACGTCGCCGTACGTCGCGCCGGCGTTCGCGTTGAACGTCGAGCGCTTCGCGGAGCTTGCGTGGACGCGCGCCGAAGGGAGCGATGAGGGCTACGCCTTCCGCCTGTCCGCTTTCCACGAGGACATCGAGTTGGAGGCGGTGCGGCGCGATGTGATCCGCGCGAAGTTCAAAAGCAAGATCGCCATCAAGCTCGACGAGATCGACCTCGAAACCGACCGGAGTCGCAGCGGCATCGAGGCGCGCTTCGGGAACGAAGCGCTCGGGGTCGGTGTTGCGGCCTTCAGTGAGCAGTTCGAGATGCTCGACGACTTCGACCTTGTCGGCGTCCGGATCTCGTTCGATGGCATGCCCCAAGTCGCGCAATGGGGCAACGCGAAGTTCATCCTCGACTATGGCGCCAATTACTCGTACTCGCGAGGCGAAGGCGACGTGAAGTTCCTCGACAAGTCAGCGGGGAAGCTGTTCGACGTCGAGAGCGACATCAACTACTACAACTATCAGCTCCACGCCGGTGTCGGAATCGACGTCGCCGACATGAAGATCACCGTGGGTGCGCTCTTCGACGTGATGTCAGGATTGATCGACCACGGGTTCGATAACGACATGGAGTTCGAGGCCGGCAACTACGGTGGGTATGTCGGTCTCGCCTACCGACCCGACGAACTCCCGGTGTTCGCCTCCGCCAAAGCCTTCGCCGGCGAGCACCGAGGATTCGCCGTCGAGCTCGGCCTTCGATTCTGAGCCGGGTGCGGCTCAGAATCGCCAGCTGAACGCGAGCCCGAACAGGTCCGGCATCGCGACCGGCTCGACCTGGAGCGGCCCCTCGGCGAGCCCGAGGAACGCCTCTTCGAAGAATCGCGCAAGGAAATGCCCGAGCGCGACGCCGGCCAGGACGTCGGATGGATAGTGGCCGTCGGCCTCGACCCGGCTCCACGAGCCGAAGGCCGCGAGTCCAATCGATCCGGCGTCGAGCGAGTACCTCGCTCCGACGGGAAGCGACATGGACCGCAGGTTCTGCGACGTGAGCGTCGCGTTGACCGACATGGCCGCCGCGTGCTGCGAGGGGAAGCTCTTGTCGTTGCTCCCGTCCGGCCGCTCCCGGCCGACGGCAACCTTCAGCAGATCGACGCTCGTGAGCGTTGCGACCCGCGCGCCCATGCCGACGGCAAGCCCCTTGGTCTTGGCCCATGCCCAGTCGAGCGGTTCGTCTCCGCTCGGAGTGGCGATCACGCTCGCGAAGTAGAGGAGGTCCGAGGCGTTGCCGGTCCATCCACGTGCATCCTCGGCTTTCTCGACCGAGCCGAAGAGCGGAGTCGTATCGGTCGCCCAATCCGAGATCCGCTCGTCCCAGCGGTCGATCTGGAGCACCGCGGCGCCCGCGATTGGCGCCCAGGTCATCGGATGCGAAAGAGCATTCCAGGCGGCGCGACCGAGCCGGGCTCCGCTCGGCCAAAGGGTCACGTCGTCCCCCCAGCGTCGGCCGTTCGGAAGAGTGCCGCATCCGGCCAACGCCCCTGCCGCCCCAAGCACGAGGATCGTCGCGGCGATTCCTCGCGCGCGTTCGGGACGCGCGAAAAGTGCAGTCCACATCGCTCGACCTCCCCAAGCGCGCCTACCACTGCCCGCACGCCGGGCCTCCATGTTCTCTCAGTCATCCCTGCCGCTGGCTCAGCCACCGCCAGCCAAGCGCACTCGACCACTTCCGACAGCAAACCGCGCGCGCCATCCGCAGTTCAGTGGCGGGAAGCTGCGCCTGACCCCTCGCTGTTCGCGTTGAGCGGTCACGTGGTACGCAGCGGGGCTCGAACTCTGGGTCTCGATTGAGAGGCGTGCCTGCGTGCACCGTCGGCGCCTCCGACTTGCTGCTCGACCGCCTCGCGGCGCAACTCGTCCCGACACCGAACGGCGCGCATCGCCTGCGTTGCTGGTGCCATGGCCGCGCACTCCCCTTACGCTCCGCCGCCCCCAGGTCCCCGCTCCTCGACTGCCTCCGCGAGGAGAACCGCATCCTCAAGGCTCAGCTCGGTCGCCGGAGGCTGCCGCTGACCGACGACCAGCGAGTGCGACTCGCGGTGCGGGGTGCCGCTCTCGGCGATGCGCAGTGCAGCGAGTGACCTGCCCAAAAAGAACCAGTCCACCGGCTCAGTGCTTACTACCGCTGACGCGGCGATGGGGCGGGCGTTGCGGGCTCATGGGATCAGCGCCACTCTTGTCTCGGCTGCAGCGGACCGCGACCGATCGACCGATCCCGCCGTGCAATCGGACTCGATGCCGGGATTCGGGGGCGGCCGTTCGGTTGCACCCTACGGGTCAAGACTCGCTCGACGTGACGGATGCCCGTCACTCGCCGCCGTAACCCTGCGCTCGGATCCGGTCGAGCTCCTCGGGCGTCATCGGCGAGTCGTCGGTCGCGAAGAGCGACGCGTCTCGCATCCAGGCGAAGAGCTCCTTGCGCAACCGCTCTGCTTCCTCCGGGAATTTGTCGAGGACGTCCTTCGTCTCGCCGGGGTCGTCCTGGAGGTCGTAGAGCTGGTACTCGTCGAGGTTCAGCTGGCGGCGCTCGTGCTGGCCCGGCATGTAGACGAGCTTGAAGCGCCGGTCGCGGACGGCGCGCTGCCACGCGCGGTCGCGCTTCTCGAAGCCGGCTTCGAGGAAAACGACGCGCTCGTCGTTGGGCGCCTCCGGGTCGCGCAACCGCGTGACGAGCGACTCACCCTCGTGCAGCGGCGCCCTCGGGAGGCCGAGCAGCTCGAGGACCGTCGGTGCCACGTCGATCGTGCTGACGACGTCGCGCGACACGCCAGGCGCTACACCCGGCACCCGCAGCAGCAGCGGCACATGGGCCGTCTCCTCGAAGGGGACCTTCCCGTGCCAGTAGTAGTCGTGCTCCCCGAAGCCCTCGCCGTGGTCGGCGACGAGGATCACGATCGTGTCGTCGGCGAGCTCCATCTCGTCGAGCGCGGCCAGCAGCTCGCCGACCTTCGCGTCGACGTCGACGATCTCCGAGTCGTAGGCGGCGATGTAGTAGGCGAGCTCGTCGTGGCCGCGGATCGCGCTGAAGCCCGGAAACCCGCCGAGCGCGTCGTAGGAGCGCTCCGGCGGCCTCACCTCGACGCGACGACTCGGGTCGTACCAGCGATCGCCGACGAAGCGGCCGGCGTTCTGCGGGGCGTACGGCGCGTGCGGCTCGAGGTGATGGACCCACAGGAAGAACGGCTCGTGGGCGTGCTGGCCGATCCACTCCGCAGCGAGCGCGACCTCGCTCCACCGCTTCGGATTCAACTCGGGGCGCGACAGCTCGACATACGTGTCGAATCCCTGATCGAAGCGATTCTCCTTCGACAGAACGCTGTTGGTCGTGAAGGCGGCCGTGGCATACCCGCGGCGATCGAGGATCTCCGGCAGCAGCTCGAGTTCCTGCGGGATCGCCTGCGGCGTGCGCACGACGACGCCGGTCGTCTGGCACCACGCTCCCGAGAGGATCGCCGCCATGCTCTGGCAGGTCTCCGGCCAGGCGGTGGTGCAACTCTCGAAGCGGACGCTGCGAGAGGCGAGTCGATCGATGTTCGGCGAGGTGGCGCGCGGATATCCGTAGCAACCGAGGTGATCGGCGCGGAGCGTGTCCACGACGATCATCACGACGTTCAGCGCCCC
Organism: Planctomycetota bacterium; assembly: GCA_031409275.1. Lineage (GTDB taxonomy): Bacteria > Planctomycetota > B15-G4 > B15-G4 > SIAN01 > SIAN01. The sequence continues at coordinate 34,134 of JANNXA010000017.1, read as the reverse complement.
CTCCGCCGTCCACCGGGCGCGCTCGACTCGACCGGCCGCCCGCAACTCCGTGTCGGTTGGCCCGCACGCCGACATCAGCAGCACGGCGCCTAGCACCGTTCCGACGCCGCGGCATGCGCTACGGGCGTGCGAGTCGTGGGGCGGGTGGTGAGGCATCATTCTTGGAGGCGTCCCGCGATCTAGACGATCGAGAGCGCGCGACTGCTTACCGGTTGCCCGCACCGCTGTCCACGACGGCGGTCGCTGCATCGAGCGAGCGGGCGGCGCGCGCGATCGCGATGCACCCCGTCATCCGGAGGCCGCACCACCCGCAATGCGCTCGGCTCGGGTGGCGAGAGGATGCGGTTCGGCTACCCAAGCCTCGACCCGTTCCGTTGGCTGGCCACTGGAGACTCGATTGTTCGAAAGGCTGTTCGAAGCGCGCGTGAACCACTGCGCGGCGCTCTCCTTCCTGTTGCTGGCGCTGGCACCGCCATCCGCTGCAGGCGATCTGGTCTCCTCGGGATTCGAGCCGGGGGAGAAATGGAACGGGACTTCGTGGGTCGTCGCGAGCTCGTGGCCCGGCTCGTTCCAAGGCGGCTACGCCCTGCATTCGAACGACTCGACGCAGCTCAAGAAGTGGCCGACCTCGGGGAGCATGTCGGCGCCGACCCTTTCGATCCGCCTCCACTTCCGGGTGGAGTCGGACCGCCTCGCGCTCGACCCGAATCACGACGAGCTGCCGATCGAGCAGATCACGATGGTCGGGCTGCAACCGAAGTCGAGCTCCTCGAAGCGCCCGAACGTCGGGCTGCGGCGGAATGACGACATGCTCGTCCTGCGCGTCGAGGACTACTCGCGGGTGGAGGTGTTGCGCGACGTCGTCATCGCGCCCGACCGGTGGTACGTCCTCGACTTCGTCGTCGACCAGCCGAACGGGCGGATGATCGTCGCGCTCGACGGGGTCACCGTCTTCGACAACCCGGCCGCCGACATCGTCCACGCCGGCAAGGCGTTCTCGCTCGCGGAGTTCGGGATCGTCTACGCGACCGTCAACGGCCACAGCCTCTGGTTCGATGACGTGCGCATCCGCGACACCGCCGCGCTGCAGGGGCCCGAGCTCGACGGCAGCGCTACCGCGACGCCGGGCGTCGGCCGTGCGCCGCTCACCACCAGCTTCGCGGCGGCAACGACCGCCGGGAGCCCGGTGATCGACTGGGACTTCGAGGGCGACGGGACCATCGACGCGAGCGGCTGGACGGCTTCCCACCAATACGCGACCGCGGGCACCTACCGGCCGGTCGCCCGCATCACGAACGGCTCGGGACGTCGCGCCGCATATCCGCCGGTGATCCACGTCGCGCCGGCGAGCGCTCCGACCGTGACGTTGCAGCTCGCGCGCGGCGGCTCCACCACGTTGCCCTTTCCGCGGCTGCTCGACTTCCGGGCCGATGCCACACCGGCTTCCGGCGCGAAGTTGACGAAGGTCGAGTTCGACTGGGAGGGCGATGGCGTCTACGGCTTCGACGCGCGGACGCCCTGGAGCGATGCGCTGCCGATCACCGTCCGCCTGCCGCACAAGTATCCGTTCGATACCACCGCGGCGACGGCGCGGGTCAAGGTCACCGATGACGCCGGCCGCAGCGCCGTCGCCGAACTCCTCGTCGCGCTGCCAGTCGGTGCGGGCCAGCCAGTGGTGCCTGCTCGCGACTCGCGCGCCGGGATCTACCTCACCTACGGATGGCCGGAGATCTACAACAACCGCGGCAACCAGCTGCCGGGGTGGATCGCCGGCATGGACGTGGGCGCCTACTACGAATGGTCGGTGATCGAGAGCGCCGACAACTCCTTCAACTTCGGACCGTTGAACGGGAGCAACACCTCCACCTACAACGGTCGGGTCAATCAGATCCTCAACTCCGGCAAGAACGTGATCCTGCACCATCGAAGGCCGTTCCCGGCGTGGCTCTTCTCGAAGGTCGGCAAGAGCAAGAAGAAGAACGTCGATGGCGATGACTACCCGCAGTTCTGGGACCCGCGCTACCAGTCGTACCTGCGGCGGTTCGTCCAGGCGCAGGCGGCGAACCTGCAAGCGCTCGTCGCGTTCAATCCGGCGTGGCAGGGGCGGTTCGTGCTGGAGCGCGGCCAGTGGTTCGCCATCGACAGCGAGCGCCTGCCCACCGGCCAATTCCCCGTGGTCGCCTACCCGGGCACTTCCGCCGCGATGAACCTGACGGCCGCGAACTTCACGCCTCCCGCGAGCGGCGCCTATCCCGTCGACTTCACCCCCGAACTCGCGACCGTCTACGCCGCGACCGTCCGCTCGATTTACGAGGACGCGTTCGCGCCGCTCGGCTTGCCATCCGTCTTCAAGCCGAGCACCGCCGGCGGCTGGTGGAACGGCTTCGACTCCGTGCGCGCCGACGACGAGTTCCGCCGCGCGGTCTCGAACGCCGGCCAGGGCTTCTTCATCACCAACGCGAAGGCCGAGACGGCCGAGGACCACTTCTACGTCGGCTTCACCGATCAGGGGTTCGCGCGCGGCTTCCATGAGGCTGACAACGCCTCGAGCTTGCCGCTGAGCACCGTGCAGTGGCAGTACTGGACGCTGCTCGCCGAACTCAACTGCGGCAGCGAGTACGTCGGCACGTATGGCGACCACGCGTGGCTGCTCGAGTACCAGTCGGGGTACGAGTCCGAGCCGATCCACGGATTCATCAATCGGCACGTCGGCTGGAAGGCCCATCCGGCGCAGGCGCCCTCCGCGTGGATCGCGTTGAAGCAGCTGACGGCGCCAGCGGGCATCACCACCTACCAGACGGGGACTTACGGCGCGTTCCTGACGGAGGTCCCCGACGATGGCAGCGACGTCACTTCCATCGGCTCGGTGGCGTACACCTACACCGGTCCGGGGAACCTCGGCCATCCGACCACCCTGAACGAGCCGATGCGCTACGCGCGCAGCTGTCCGCCCGGTGGTTCGCTCGACTTCGACGTCGATGACGCGTTCCGAGCGGGGCACGCGGACGGCTGGGATCTCGAGATCGTCTTCCACGACAACTACCAAGGGGTCTTCTTCGTCAAGTGCAAGCGACCGTTCGGGGCGGACAAGTACTTCGTCGTGCCGATGAGCGGCGACGGCAAGTGGCATCGCGCCGTCGTTCCGATGAAGAGCGTTCGCCTGAAGGACGACATCGCCCCCGGCGTCGACTTCAGCCTCATCGCCGATACGCAGGCCACGCTCTTCCATCGCCTGGTGCTCACGCCGAGGTGACGAGCAGCCGCTAGCGGGACCCTCCGGCGTCGTCTCTACTTCGCACCGGCTGCGAAACGGAGGTGTGCGTGTCGATGCTCCACCCGCTGCAGAACGGTTCCCTCTGGTCGTCGGGCGCTGCGCTCGCGGCGCTTTCGCTGCTCGCGGCGCACCTGTTCGCCAGCGTCTCTGGCAGTGCTTCCGGCAGTGTCTGCGGCGCTGCACCGGGCGACGCGGCGCCCTATGCCTCCTCCGTCGTCGGCACCGACTTCGACTTCATCGTCGAGAAGGATCCCGACACGTTCGTGCGCCTCGAGGAGAAGGGCAGCGGCCTCGCCGAGATGCCCGACAAGGCGGATGACTCGGCCGAGCTGCGCCAGCAAGCGTTCCTCTTCGTGGCGCACTTCAGCGATGCGACGCGCGTCCAACTCGCGATCGACGCCGACTTCAAGCGCCCGGACGACGCGCGCAAGGAGGCGCTCCGCTACACGCCGCGGCTCGGCAAGCTGCCGACGGCGCTGCGTCGCGGCGTCGAGCGGCTCGTCGTCCACAAGGGCGGCAAAGGCGTCACCGCGTTCAGCGACGTCGGGCTGATCGTCGTCTACTCCGACAATGCGACCGAGCGCATCGCGACGCACGACCTCGAGGAGAGGTTCTTCCACGAGTCGGTGCACGCCGCGTGTGACAAGACGCACGCGGCGTCGCCCGAGTGGCTCGCGGCGCAGCAGAAGGACCGCGGCTTCGTCACCCGGTACGCAGAGGAGAACCCGAAGGGGGAGGATCTCGCCGAGTCGGCGCTTTTCGCCTTCGCGTTGCTCCATGACCGCGAGCGCCTCCCGAAGAAGGACGCCGCCCAGATCGAGCGGCTGATCCCGAACCGGATCGCCTTTGTCGCCAAACTGCTGCCGAAGGGCGAGCCGCTCCACTTCAAGGTCGACGAGAAGGGCGAGGGGCAGGGCGAGGAGTAGAAGTGCGGCGCGGTCGCTGCTGCGGTCGAGCGACGGCTCAGATGGTCGGCGTCGCGTCGGCCGATCGCGTTCGAGCGGCACGCGATCCTCCGCCGCGCGGCGATCCCACCCGCCTGCGCGCCTGCCGGAACACCTCATCTCGGTGGTACTCGAGCAACCGCTGCGCTGCTCCTCACCACGACATTCTGTTGTTTTCTGACGAGATGTCGGCAGCCCGGGCGGGGAGAAGTCCGTTGCGATCGGTGGGGGTGAGGGTCGATTCGGTGACTTGGACGGCGTCGCGCGAGAGTGCGAGGTAGCGCCGTTAGGTCGGGCGCGATAGCGGCTCCTTCTGGTTCACGTGCATCGCCGCGGCGAATGCCTGGAGGATCGGCGGCATGGGGCGCGCGGGACGTTCGCGCGCTGGCGCGGCCACGGGTCGAACGTCGTGGGTTCATGGGATCAGCGCCGCTCCCGTGGCGGCTGAAGCGGCTCGAAGTCGATCGGTTGACTCGGCCGTGCAATCGGACACGAGGCCGGGAATCGGGGGCGGCCGTTCGGTTGCACCCTACGGGACTGCCACATCAACGATGCGGCCTTCGTCGACGCGATGGCGGACGAACTGCGCGCCCTCATGCACCTCCGCCCGCGCGCCATCCGTTACACGTCGTGATCTTGGTTCGGGATGCGGACCTCGTCAGTACCCCAGCACCAGCTTCAAACCCGCGCTCGCTGATTGCCTCTTCGCTGCGCCGCGATCCGCGACGAGCGATTGGACGAAGAACTCGAGCCCGCACAACGCGGCGTCGTTGTCGATGTCCTCGGCGAGCGTCGTCCCGCCGACCGGGAGTGGGATCAGGAAGGTGATCAACGGGACGACGAGCAGATCACCGCCCTTGCCCATCGGGACTGAGGTCGGTTGGGTGCCGACTAGGATCGCGGCGATCGTCGCCGTGGTCGCGGAGTTGCCCACGTAGACGTTCAGCGTCGTGCCGAGCACCGGGTCGCCCTGCGCGGTGAGCGACGGGATGCCGAGCGTCCCGGGAAATCCGATGCCGTAGTTCGACCACGACGCTTCGCATAGACCGTTCACGACCCAGCCGGTCGGCTGGCCATTCAGCGTTCCGAAGCCGAAGAGCGCGGAGCCGTCCACGCTGATTCCCTTCACTTCGCCGAGGTCCCAGCCCGTGAGGTCGAGGCCGAGCGCGGCGAGATGGGCGTTCAGCTCGACCATTCCGAGCACCGGCGTCCAGAGGAACGCGCGGCCGACGTAGCCGGCGACGAGGCTGTAACTGTTCCCAACGACGATCGATCCATCTCCGTTGACGCCTGTGGAATAGGAGAAGCCATCGCCGGGCAGTACGCCAAGGTCCTGCATCCCGCCTGACGCGGTCCAACCGAACGCATCGATGAACGTGAAGCCGGTGCTGCCGCTCCAGCTGTAGCTGTTCCCCACAGCCACCGTCCCGTCGGAGTTCACGTCGGCAGCCACGGCTCCGTTCCGACCCGGCAGCAGGCCGAGGTTCTGCATGCCCGCGGTGCTGGTCCAGAGGAATACGCCGCCGAACATGTTGCCGACGATCGCGCTGCCGTCCTGGTTCACATTCACCGTGCTCTCACCGCCGAACAGCGCGAGCGAATCGAGCAGCTGCATTCCGCCTGCGCTGGTCCACAGAAACGAATGGAATTCGCCGTTCGAATCCTGGCCAGAGCCCGCGACCGTCACGCCGTCCTCGCTCACGGCGGTCACGTTCGACGTCACAAAACCAAGTGACGATCCGAGCTCTTGCATCCCGCCTGCGCTGGTCCAGAGGAACGCGCCGCCGCCATTCGGCCCGCCGTGTTCGTCGCCGACGACCGTCAGACCATCACCGCTCACGCCGTTCGCGTAGGCGTGGACCGCGCCGGGAGGCGCTCCGAGGTCCTGCGGCCCGCCAGTGCTGGTCCACCGCACGGCGCGGAGGTCGACGCCATTCTGAGCCCAGCCAACGACGACCGTGCCATCGCTGTTCAATCCGGCCGGGACCACTGGAGGGCCGAGAGGAACGAGCGGGCCGATCGCGGTGATGGTCTGGGCGACGGCGTGGGCGCCATTCACCGCGACGATCACCGCCGCGATTGCGACCGCGCGCCCGACCGCAAGCCCCGGTGTCGGACACGACCGCTTCAACGGATTCGACAACATCGACATTCCTCCGCGACGATCCGATTCGATCACGAGCCGGATCTCGAACTCGACCGAGCATTTCGACCAGCCCGACCATTCCCAAGCGAGGTGGCGATGCTCGCCCAAGTCGATAGCGCCGGTTCACACGTCGTCGACCCCGGTCGATGGCCTAGCGACGCCTCGGGATCAGGAATCGCTTGCCCTGCTCCTCACCCGAATGGTGCACGCGAAGGGCTGTCTCCGAATCTGCGGATCGCAGCGCCGAAAATGACGGCATCTGTCCGTCGACGCTCGATGACGTCAGCCGCGACGGCGACGTTCACGCTTCCGACCGGGCTTCTCGCCGGCGCTTCAATGACTCGGGCGGCGTCGGAGCGCGTTACGCCGTGCGACGGTTCAAACTGCTTGGAGGGCGGAGCGGTGCTGGAGGGGACGGCTTGGTATTCGATGGGTCGGGATGCGCCCGCGTCGACCAAGAGCACGGTTTCGAGTCCTACTCGGTGCCCGAGGGACCGCCGAACGCGAACAGCTAGCCGTTTGCTTTTGCGAAGCACTCGGGGAGCCAATGCGCTCCTCGGCAGTCATCGCAGCGGCCGAAACGGTTGACGCAGGCCGCTCGTAGCGCGCTCGCGAGCCTCGTCCCAAGTTGCGCCTGTCGCGCGAGACGAGATACGACGATCCCGAAAATGGCGCGCGCTCTGTTCGCGTCGTGGTGATCGGGTACCCCAAGCGGTGACGCGAAGTTTGGGCGTCGGAAGCTTTCGAACTCTCTGTCGTTCGGAGAGAGCGCGGGGCTGGTTAACAGCTGCGGCCGGACCCCATCAAGCGCATCGTTGGTGCGAACATCGGCGCTCCCGGTTGACAGCTTCTTCTGGGGCGGAGCGTCGCGAGAGAGCGGCGAGATCGTGAAGCGAGGCCGGTTCCGCAAATGGACCGAGTAGGACTCGAACTGGTTCTCTGGTTGACGGCGGGAGAACGCGTTCTGATGCGGGTTGACCGCGCTTGCATCGCCAACGCGAACGAGCGTGAGCGAGCGTGATTGTCCTCCTACGAACGCATCTCGCGTAGGGCCGGAAACGTGGCTGTCACGACTCGGGGCCGATCGGCTGATTCCGTCGAAAGATCGGACACGATGCAGTGGTTCGGGGGCGGCGTTCGGCTGCACCCTACAGGGTGTTTCTCAGGCTCTCAGTGCTTCGCCGCGATGGTTGCGTGCTCGATCGTCATCGGCAGCGCGAAGGGAACGAGCAGGCCCGGCAGAGCGTCGTGCGGCGTGGCCGGATCGAGCCAGCGATCGAGCACCTCCGTGCCGAGGATCACCGGCATTCGATCGTGGATCGGCAGCGTCTGTGCATTCGCCGCCGTCGTGATGATCGTGCACGAGTGGACTTCGGCACCGCCTTGGGAAGGGCGCCACGTCTCGTAGAGCCCGGCGAGGCAGAAGATGGCGTGGCCCGGCACGCTGAAGAGGTAGGGCACGCGCTTCCCGTCGACGGTGGCCCACTCGTAGAAGCCGCTCACGAGGAGCGCGCATCGGCGCGCGCGGAACGCGGGTCGGAATGACGGCTTCTCGTCGAGGCTGTCGGCGCGCGCATTGAACGTCTTGGCGCCGATCTTCATGTCGTGCGCCCACGACGGGATGAGGCCCCAGTGGAGGCTTTCGAGCACGCGCCCCTCGGTGGCGCGGCGGAGCGCCAGGAGCGGCTGAGTCGGGACGACGTGGGGCGAAGGGACCCAGCCGCGCGCATCGAGCTTCGCGTGCAGGAGTTCCGCAGCCGCGGCGGCCTGGAAGTTGGCGTGGATGTGTGCGCACATGGGAGGCAGCGTCGCACGGTGGTGGCGTGCTGTCCAGCACCGGTAGCGCCGGATCGCTGCCGCGCCGCTCGCTTCCCGCCGCGCGAGAGTGCGAGGTAGCGCCGGTAGGTCAGGCGCGAGAGCAGCTCCTTCTGGATCACGTGCATCGCCGCGGCGAATGCGTGGAGGATCGGCGGCATGGGGCGCGGGACCGTAGCGGACTGGCGCGGCCACGGAGCGAGCGGCGGGGGCTCATGGGATCAGCGCCGTTCTCGTGGCGGCTGAAGCGGCTCGGGGCCGATCGGCTGATTCCGCCTAGAAGTCGGACACGATGCCGGGAGTCGGAGGCGGACGTCCGGTTACACGCTACGGGTTCGGCCTTGCGCTCTGGGTCGAGCCCGGCATCGCGCGAAAGATCTCTTCCAGTTCTGCAGCACGCCGAACCGACTGACCTCGACGATATCAGCCAATAAGAAACGCCGGCGGTCCGTGGAAACTGTTGGTGATTGACAGTGTAGGAATGCAACAAATCGCGCCGGACCTCCCGCTCGCTCCCGGCACACGACGCCGCGAGGAGCTGGAGCCCGATCAGGACGGCACGAATCAGGTCGAGATGCAGAACCCGAGGGTCGAGCAGGCCGCGACGAGATTCACAAGCTTCCACCACTTACGCATGATCATCTCCAGAGAGTCTCGCAACGGTGCGTTGCGTCACTCACCCGGAGACTGCAACGGCCGTGCCGCGGCCGGTCCGGGAGGCTACGGTCGTTGCGCGGCTCCCGACGTTTCGATTGTTCCTGGTTTGTAAACGCGTTCAACCGCGCGAGATGCCGAGTACTCGCGGATTCTCCTTGGCATCCATCCCCGACTTCGCGGAGTCGTCGAAGGCGGGTTTCGTGTCCGTTCGTCGCTCGGCCGAGCTCCTCGATGAAGTCGGCGACACCCGATTCAGCGACCAGATGAGGCGACTCGCGATGGCGCGTCCGAAGGCCGCGGCCGCCTTCGCTGCCGAAGATGGAACACGCTGGGTGCTTCGCAAGTACGACCGTCTCACGGTCACGAAAACCGGGTTTTCGCCGACGGGCTGCTAGAAGCGGAAGAGGAGGCCGAGCTGGACGTCGATGTGGTGCAGGTCGCTGACCCCGCCCATCAACCGGTTGTAGTTGGCCTCGCCGAAGACCGCGACGTTGCGGATGATGTAGACGTCCATGCCCACGCCCCCGCGGAGAAAGCCGCCCTGGCTGTCATAGTCGAAGTGGCGGACGTGGGCGCTGGCCAGGCCGAACCCGGCGAGGAGATAGGGCTCGAATCGCTCCGTGGCGAGGTAGTACTTCCCCATGAGGCCGAAGTTCACGAGCGTCATGTCCGCCTTTGCGTTCGAGTCGGTCAGGCTGAACCCCTTCACGTTCTCGGCGAGCAACTCGACGGCGACGTCGGGCGTGGCCCGGTACCCGATCTTGAGGCCCGCGCCGACGTCGCTGTTCCCGGAGCTGACGCCGGAACCCGATGTGTGGAAGTTCTCGAAGGACTCGATCCCGTAGAGGCCGACGTAGGCGCCCGGCCGCGCGAAGTCCGACGTCGGCTCGGCGCGCTCGTTGGACGCGGCGGTCGAGGTGCAGCCCGTCGCGACTAGGGATGCGAACAGGACCGCGGCGGTCAGGACTTGGGGGCTGCTGGATCCGGCGTGCCTCATGCGTTCCTCCAATTTCGAGCGTCACCTTGACCCGCGGAGATGTTCCGCTGTCGAGCGGACGGCCGCGTCGGTGGACGCGCCTTCATCCGCACCGGATGGCTAGGCAATTCCCGGGCCGGCCTATTGGGCGGTGTTCCTACCCGAGGCCCCGTCAGGGAGCGCGTCGTCGCCGCCGTCGGCCGAAGCAGGAGTTCGAGGACGTTCTTTGATCGACAGCCGGAGAGCACGGTTCGGCCCGTTTGGTCGGACTCGCTGGGTCGATCCAGTGCGGCGGTTCGCTGACGCCCGGCGGACGGCCGTTCGGTTGCACCCTACGCCCCGCGACTGGAACTGACCGCCTGCGCCGTGAGCCCGCGTCCCGGTCAGCGGACGGATCCCGCAGACTGCAGCGCCACATCGCAGAAGGTGAGCGCGGCAATGCCGTTCTCTCCGCGCAGCAGCCGCGACTGGCTCCACGACTTGCTGTCGAGATAGGTGATCGTCGTGGCGCTGGATGGTGCAGTGAGCTTGAGGGTGAGCGTGCTTCCCGCCACGCGGCCGGACGCGACCTGGCCGGCCACGCCATCGAGATAGAACTCGCTCACGAGCGCGGCGTCCCATTTCACGGGCTGGTCGAATTCCAGCGCGACCGCGTCCTTCGCGTCGCCGACGAGGTGCGCACGCAGCAGATTCGGCGGCGTGACCGGCGCGGTGAACGGCTTCGCGTAGTGGTCGCGCTCGAACAGCGGGAGGAGTTGGACAGCGATCTGCTCGTAGCCGGCACGCGGGTAGTGGCACCCTCCGGGTGGCTCGATGCCGAGCGTGGACATGACGTTCAACCGCGAGAACGCGGTGGGCAGGTTGCGCTGGACTTCACGCAGGTGGTTGTCGGAACCGTCGATGCCCATCGCGCACGCTTTCGGCCAGATCTGGAAGACGTGGTAGTGCTGGATGTTCGGGTAGTCCCGTTTCCACGCGGCGGCGAGTTCGATGAAGTCGTGGCGGTAGGTCTCCCAGCCGAAGCCACCGGTGGGGCCGTCGGCACCCTGGTCGTTCTCGCCCTGATGCCAGATCACGCCGCGGATGCCATGCGTGAGTCGCGCCTCACGCACCCGCCAGAGCAGGCGGCCGTAGATCGTCGTCATGTCGGTCGGTTGGGCGACGTTGCGTTGATGCTGGTCGACGCGCGTTCCCCCGACGGCGCCGTTGATGATGCAGATCGGCACCTTCTGGCTCTCGACGAGCCGCCTGGCGAGTTCCATCGCCCAGTAACCGATCTGCAGACTCTCGGAGTCGCGGCCGCGATAGGTCGCCTCGCCCCAGAGGTGTTGGCCTTCCGGACTCCCCGACATCGAGCCGAAGGTGCGGATCCATTCGCTGTGGAACGGCGGCGGGTCGCCCTCGCCCCAATCGGTTGCGACGGCGTTGGATTGGCCGTTGATCAGGAACGCGTCGCCGCACACGAGATCCTTCGCCGTGTGGAGCACGGTCTCGCGGCCGCCAGTGCGCGCGCCGAGTTCGACGCGGTACTTGATGAGCCCGGAACGGAGCTTGACCGCGAAGGCGTAGGACTTGTCCGCGCCGAGCGTCACCGTCTCGGTCTGGTAGGGCTTCTCGTCGGCGAAGACCTTGAGGAAGACCGCGTCGGCCGCTTCGATCGCTGTCCCGTTGCAGAACAACGTGCCCGTGTCCTGATCCTCGCGCGCGTAGAACTCGCCGTCCTCCGGTTTCTCGTTCTTCGCCGGCGCGCGCGCGGTCCACGCGTCATGCGCCGGCTCCGTCACGGCGATGGTCACCGATTGCAGCGCTGGCTTCCCGCCATTGCTGACGGTGGCCGTGACCGTCATCTCGCCGCGGTTTTGTGCCCGAACGAGGATGAGCCGGTCCGCCGCAGCCTCCTGGATGACCGCGATCGGGGAGACGCTCCACGCGATCTTCAAGTCGCCGGCCCCTTTCGCCTGCGCGGCAGCGAGATTCGTGATCTCCGGCACCACCTCGATGGTCGCGCGGCCGTCCCACGCCGCTGGTGCGCGCAGCGTGAACTGCGGCTCGGCGATCTCCTCCCGGATGGAGATCGGGACCTCCAGCGTCTTCACGCCATCGGGGTAGACCGCCTCGAACCGCAGCGTCGCTGTCGTGTCGCCGGTCACCCGCCCTGCTTCGAAGGTGAACGTGAATCGGTCCGAGGCGACGCGCGTCGCCACGCCGTCACGGACGAGCGACCAATAGACCTTCTGCGCGCCGCCGGCCTGAGCGGTGAAGGAGATGCTCTGCCCCTCCATGACGCTCGCTGCCGCGGGAGCGACGAGGAACTTCGCGCCCGGCTGGATCAGCGGCCCGACGAGCGTCTGCACCGCCTTCTGGTTCTCGAACTCGAGACGGATCCACTCCGGCGAGCGCGTCACGTTGCTGATGCGCACCTCGTCGATGTCGCCGACGAAGTCGTAGTTGTCGTACCAGCCGCCGATCCAGAGCTTGGCCGGACTCTGGATCGCGAGCGGCGACCCCTGGTTCTGCGACGCGCCCGCGAGCGCTCCATCCACGTAGACGCGGGAGGCGCCTTGCTGATAGGAGTGGACGACGTGGATCCACTCGTTCATCGGCAGCCGGCCGGAACTCCCGACGTCGGCGTCGGAGAAGTAGCAGTCCATCTGCACATGGGGCGGGCTCTGGAAGTGCATCACGACCTTCCCCTGCGCCTGCTCGTTGCCCCACGCGAGGACGGTGCTGTTGGGTTTCTCCGGGCGGATCCAGGCTTCCGAGGTGTGCGGCGCTGATCCCTTCGGATAGTCCGCGATCTTGTCGCCGCCGAAGACTCCCTGTCCGCCCGCGAAGTGGCGCGCCTTTCCGACCATGCCGGCGGCCGCCGTCGTGCCCGTGTCTTGCGATGCCAGCGTGCCGACGGCGTCCTGGACGGTGTTGCCGAGATGCCACACGCTCAGGTAGCCGTTCGACTCGTTGAAGACCGCCTTGCCGTTTGACTCGCTCGCCGCGTCTGCCGCACCCCAGTGCATTCGGACCACTTGGCGCGTTTGGCCTTCGATCCGGGGAATCCGCACCCAGATGCTCGCCGTGCCATGATCCGGATCCCACTGCTCGATCTCGTACGGCAGCGCTTCACCCTTCGGCGTGGAGAAGCGGAGATCTGCCCCGTCCGCCTTGGCCTGCGAGAAGTCGAACCAATCCTGGTGCAGCCGGACCAGCAGCGGAAAGCCTGCCAAGACGGCTCCCGACGGCAGGTCGGCCCCCTCGGGCGAGGTGAGGATCGAGAGCACGCCGTCATGGCGCCAGCCCGCGTATCGACCGGCGCTCGCCGGCGGTGCGCCTTGCGCGGCGGCGAGCGAGGGCAGCAGGAAAGCGGCGAGTGCTTGGATCGTTTGCATGGCCGTGAGTTTGTCCAACGATTGCCTGCATCACGCCACCGAATTCGTCGAGGGGGCGAGCGCCAGCGAAGCGGCGGCGGGCCGACGCGGGCGCACGCTCGCGCGATTCATCCGGGTCATCTCGCGCTGCGGGAGATGCTCAGCTCGTAGATGGACCAATGGTAGGTCGGACTCGTCCCCGTCTGTGTGACTCGGATCCAGCGTGCGCGCGTGAGCGGGAACGCGAGCGTCGTGATGCCGAGCTGCCCGCGGCCAACCGCGATCGGGGCGCTCCAGGTGGCGCCGTCGTCGGAAACGGCGGCGCTGTATTCCACCGGCGAGTCCCAAGCGGCCCAGGTGTTGTCGAGCTCGATCTGGTCGAACGACTGCGGCTCCCGCATGTCGACCTGGAACCATTGGCCAGGAGATTGGGTCCTCGTCATGTCGCGCCAGCCCGTCCAGGGATCGCCGTCGATGGCGTTGGCGGCCGCCACGTCGATCGGGATCTTGCCGCCGCTGAACAGGAACGAACCGTCGGGCACCGACGCGGAGGCGATCCAGGGCCGCGAATCGAGGAGCACGACGGGCCGGGGCGCCGGTCGCGGCGGCTTCGGCGTTGCGAGCGGCAAAGCACCGTGGCCGGTGAAGCGCCAGCGTCCCGGCGCGACGCTGAACTTGACGTAGCCGTCCTCCTCGCCGAGCCAGGAGACGCCGGCCACGGCGCCGCGCGGCGCGCCGTCCCACACGAGCGTGTCGTTGACCGCGATCGACTCGAGGGACGAGAAGGAACCGCGCGGGATCCCGACGATGGCCGTGGTCTGCGGCGGCGACGCGAGCGCGACGACGTAGTTCGTGGCCGTCTTCTCGATCGCGACTTCGATGCGGCCCTTGATCGACGGAACGACGACCTTGATCGACGTCAGGAACGCCTCCTTGGGCAGGACCTCGTAGGTGACCCAGCCCGGCGCGACCGGACGAATGCCTGCGATGACTTGCGAGAGGAGGAGGGCCGGCGGGTTCCAGCCGTGGTTGAGCGACGAGCCCTCGTCGAAGGCGTTGAGCCACGACGCCCACCACCGATCGTAGTGCTCCCAGAGCGTCGTGAATTTGCCGTCGATCATCGATCGGTAGCGCGCGGCCATGCGGATCAGCGCCTGGTCCTGCCGGCCCATGGTGCAGAGCGCCTCGAAGACCCAGCGATCGAAGAAGCAGCTCGCGTTGGTGGTCTTCGCCAGGACGTTCGCGTAGATCGCGTCCCACTTGGAGCGATCGGCGAGCCCGGCGTTGACGGCCATCGCGTTGGCGCGGTCGTCCGGTGCCTCGACGTCTGCCGACTGGTACCAGCCGCCCTTCCAGAAGCGCGCGTCGAAGTCGCCCTTGATGGCGGCGCGCCGGGCGTCGATGACCGGCAGGTCCGCGTCATGGCCGGTGGCGAGCGCGATCTTCCGGAGCGTGCCGAGATCGATGTAGGCGAAGCAGGTCTCGAGGATGCTCGTGTCCTTGCTGTCCGCGCCCCAGTCGAACCAGGTCTTCGGGTTGCCGAACTGGTAGGTCTCGAGGAGGAACGTCCGGGTCGGCGCGTACACCGCGGCGAGCGCTGCCAGATCGCCCGTGTGCAGGTAGTAGAACCAGAGGCCGTACTCGCCCAGGAACTCGAGGTGCTGTCCGGGATAGAAGTCGGGCTCGAGCGGGCGTAGCACGAGCTCCTTGCACAGGCGATGCGAGGCCGTGTCGAACACGTAGAAGCACTGGTTGAGCTCGGGCGTGCCGTCGCCCCAGAAGCCGACGCGCTCGCGGTCGGGGCAGTCATAGAAGTGGTCGCGCATGCAGAGGTAGGCGGTGCGCGCGCCCTTGCGCCAGAGGATGTTGAAGTCCTCGTCATTGCACACGAACGACCCGGCGATGTCGGTGTCGTATCCGGTCTCGCGGTACTGCACGCGGTTGACGACGACTCCCGGCGGAATCGTGTAGATCGCGCCCTCGCCGCTGATCCAGTGCGCTGCCTCGTATTCGTGAGCGCCGGCGATGGTGCTGCAGGTCTCCGTCGGCGTCAGGTAGAGGACGAGCGGATTCGTGGAATTGAACTGCAGCGTCTCGCCAGCGCGCGCGTCGACGGCGATCCACGGCTGGAATTGGCAGTTGTAGGGCATCGTGCAGACGAGCTTCCAGGGCTGGTCCTCGGAGTGCGGCAGATCCTTGGAGATCCGGACGTAGCTCTTGAGGCCGAAGTCCCGGATGACCGAGTCGGCGCGCTCCGCCGGCCGGGACTCTCGGGAGAGCAGTTTCCACATGCCGTCGCCGAGCGCCCGGCCCACGAGGAGGTAGGTCTCGCCATTCTTGAACTCGTGGTAGCCCTCGCTGGTCGGCGAGTCCTTCTCGGCGCGCACGAAATCGTGGGTCGTGACGAAGATGGTGTTGTCGCGGAACTCCGGCAGCGCCGTGACGGCCGCCTGCGCGTGGCGAATCGCGAGTGCCGCCGGCTCCGAGCAGTCGGCGCCCCAGGGCCCGGTGAACTCGCCGATCACGGCCGGCAGGCCGGGCGCCGCGAGATCGCGCCGCAGGTCGCGGAGCAAGTTCGCGAGGTTCTGCTCGTATTCCGGCACCGCGTGCTCGGGATCGCAGAAGTCGTTCCAGCCGTGCCACCAGACGAAGCCCGCGAGCTCGTACTCGCTCGTGCCGAGATCCGGGAACTCCTCGGCGAGGTGGCCGAGGACGCGCTTCACCGTTGCCACCAACTGCTGATAGAAGGGCCCGACGGTGCCGCCGGAGCTCGGCGGGCGGAAATCGACGTGGAGGCTTTTGCCTCCCCACGCCGTCTTGATGATCAGCACCGGATCGTCGACGTGCTCCTTGAGCGCGTGGCCGAACTCGACTTCCGGGCCGAACCAGTCCTTGTTGCCGAGGTCCCAGCCGAAGCCGAAGCCCAGCCGACCCTTGGCGGTGCCGAACTCGCTGATGTCCCAGACCCAGGCGTCATCGCGCTCCGCCCATCGGCCATCGCCGGTGCGCAGGTGCTCGAGCAGAGGCGCCTTGGCGGCGTCGGCCAGCATCGCGGTCAGCGTGCCGGGCATTTCGCGGCCCGCCTCATCCTTCGCCTGCACGAGCCCTTGGCCCTGCATGTTCGACTGCCCGGCGAGGATGAACACCTTGACCGGACGCTTCGCTCGTTCCGTTTGCGCCGTCGCCAGCGCCGCGGGCAGGAGGCCGAGGGCGAGCGATCCACCGACGATCCTGAGGAACGCTCGCACGGATCACCTCCCGACCGCTTGACCGAACACCCGATCCCTCGCCGCCAGGCGCGCCGCGAAGTCATCGAATTCACCGCCGGCGTCGCGCTTCCCTGCACGCTACGGGCGGTGACGCCGGAGGAGTCGATCGAAAATCGCCCTGCTCCTCACCACGACATGCGGTTCTTTTCTGTCGAGATCTCGACAGCCTGAGCGTGGAGCAGCCTGTGGGGGGTGGAAGTGGCGCGGGCCTCCTCCTCTGTTGCACTGGCGTCGGGCGCATGCACCCCGAGGCGGAATCACGGACGGCCGCGTCGCGGCACAGGGGCGCAGGTTCGCAACGGCTTATCGACCGGGCCGCCAAACGTCGGATGCGAACAGCGAACCGACTTGCCGATCTTCGCGGCGCTCTCGATCGATCCGTCAATGCGAGAAAAGAGCGGGCTCGCTGTGGTGGAAGGCGGCTGGTCGCAGGTCGCTCGCGAGCCTGGTGTACTGACCCGCATCCGGAACGACGCCCGGCGGGATCGAATGCGGCACGACCGCGAACTCGTGGAAGCAGCTCGACCTTCACCCGCTCATCGAGACTCGACGTTCACTTCGCTGTTCGCCGATGACCCCGTTGCTCGACCAGCTGAACGCGGGCGCGACTTCCTGGAAGTCGAGCGTCGCGTCACGATCGCATCGAGGAGGCGCTGGCGCCGATTAAGGACGGCGCGCCACGAACATTCGGCCCCGCCGCTTGATCGTTCGTTCTGATCTTCACTGCAACGCCCTTGCGTGAGGCGAAGGGCGAGATCGAAACGGCCAGCGCGTGGCAGCGCTTCGCGCACGGCGATTCGCCGGCGGGGCGACGAGCGCGCGGTGCGGGTGACCATCGCACCGACGCACGCTGCGACCAGCATTCCGGCGCCGGCGAGCAGCAGCGCCGCCATACCGCGGCCGTGCAGCGACTCGCCGCGGACGGCCGAGGCAAAACGGCATCCGGTGCGAGCAGCAACGTCTTCAGGTGCCGTCCGGGAGCGACAGGAGGTACTGGACGATGTCGTCCTTCTCGCCGGCCGCGAGGCCGAGACTGAAGAACGCGTCGTAGTGGTCGACGACGTCGAGCAGCGTCGCGAAACGGCCGTCGTGATAGAAGCCGCCGGTCACGTGCGTCCAGAGCCCGTCGAGCGGGGCCGTGCGGTACTTGCGATCGGGAGAGCGATCGGACTGGAACTCGTCGATGCCGATCTCGTTCGCCCGATGCATGTTCCAGCCGGGCTCGCTGCCGGCGCCGTCGGTGTGGCATTCCGAGCAGCGCGCGGCGCCGCTGAAGAGGGCGTCGCCGCGCCGGGCGGCGGCCGGGTCGAAGCTGCCGATCGGAGGGACGGGCGCCGGTAGCGCGAGCTGGTAGAGCTGAAGCCCGGGCAGCTTCGGCGTGATGCGGTCTTCATCGCTCGTGATGTGACCGAAGCCGTTCCGGGCTGCGATCGGGAACTGTAGGACGTTGTCGAGCCGGGGGTCGAAGAACGTCCCCTTGCCATGCATCTCGAGGTTGGCGACGAAGGCGTTCCAATGCGTCACCGAGCCCCAGCCGGTCCAGGTGTGAAGGTTCATGCCGGCGAGTCCGAAGGCGGGCGGGATCAAGGTCGCGCCGGAGAGTCCGTCCTTGCGAAACGCCTTGCCGTCGAGGACGAGCGCCGCGTCGAACTTGCCGGGGCCCCAGCTCTTCAGCACGTCGCGGACGGTCGGCTCGCTGATCGCGAGGATGTCGGCGAACGGCTTCACCGTCGGCGCCAGAGCGATGATCTGACCGACGTCGAGGTCGCGAGCGGCCCAGCCGTCGCGCCGACGGCCGATCCCCACAGCCAGGGAGTCGTCGACCGTCGAATGACACAGGGCGCACTGGATGCCGATCGAGTCGAGAGAAGCATCCGCGGCGAAGAATCCGGTCAGTCCCAGCACCGAATTCAGCCGCAGTAGCTCGACGGTGTTGGCCGGATCGTCGAGGTCGAGCGTTCCAGCGGTGAGGCCGGCGATCACGGCGGGAGTCAATGCGTCCACGTCGACCTTCAAGCCGAGTGCGAGCGCAGCGCGCGGGCTCAGCCCACCGCCGACCCCGCCGAGCGCAGCGCCCTTGATCGCGTCGTGCAGCTCAAGCTTGCCGCCCCAGAACTCCTCGTCGCCGAAGGTGTCGTAACGGAAGGTGTCGCGTCCTTCGGCCAGCAGCAAGGCAGCGTTCGCATCAGCCTCGTCGCCTGGGCGCGGAGAGCGGCCGGAGCGGCCGCGCGACTTCACTCCGGGACGCCCCTCCTGAGCGATCGTTGCAGCGACGCCGACTCCGGCGACGGCGAGCGCGAGCAGGACGATCTTGTTTCGATTCATCACGACGGAACCTCGATGGGCGTGCGACGCAGGAGCGAGGTCGAGCCTCGCGGTGGAAGAGAGAGCAATCGACGTTCCCAAGCCCCTTCCAGAGCGGAGCCGCCGACGGCGTCGCGTCGTGATGAACTTTTTGTAATTCCTGGAGAGACCGGCCATTCGGAGGACGGTGCGTCGGCAGCGACCCGGTTGCGCTGGGCGTGGACATCCTTGTCATCGGCCCGGACGGAGTGCCGTCCGACTCGCTACCTGCGTCGAGCGCGATGGTGCCACACCACGAAGTGGGTGGCTCGCGATGACAACGATGCGGATCGACGCGGACTCGTCGGTCTTCGGCGGCTACTTCGACACGCAGATTTGCACAGAGAGCACTTCGCTTTCGCGAATCGCTCAGAGAGCCAACCCATGACCCAACGCTGGCACCGCTCCCTCGATACGAACCTCTGCTCTCTGGTGACGACTTTCTGGTCGATGCGGAAAGAGCTTTGACGGCGCCCGGGCGCTACGACGGACAGGGCGTTCCGCCGCGCTTGACCGCGCAGCGATCCTGATGGAGCCGGCGCCCGCCCGCGCGATCGGCGATGACGGCATAAACCATCGCGAGGACCGAGCCGGCGAGCGCGCACAGCGTGTCCTTCTGAGCGTCCCATTGGTCGCCCTGCGTTCCGAGGTACTCGTTCGCCGCCGTGGGAGACACGACCACCGCGACCACCCATTCCAAGATCTCGTAGTGAGCCGAGATCGCGCCGATCACCGCGATCGGAAGCAGGTAGCCCCACCACCTCTTGAACTTGGCGATGCGCGACTGGATTTCGAGGAGCGGCACGCTGGAGAGCAACCCGAAGCCGAAATGCACCACGCGATCGAAGTGATTGCGCTCGAACCCCAGACGCTCGCCGATCTCTCGCCCGAGCGGGACGTGGGAGTAGGTGTAGTGCGCACCGATCGTATGGAGCACGGAAAAAATCAACAGTGCCACATACGAGATGCGGCTCAACGGACAACGGCGGTGGTTCAGAATGAGGAGGGGAATCGCGAAGATCACGAGCATGTTCTCGAGGAACCAGTCGAGTCGGCTTCGCGGACTGATCGCCATCACAACCCAGAAAACGACGAACACCCCGAGCAATGCGAGAGGGAAGCGATCGCCAGCCGCGATGCGTGGCGGACGGAGCGACCGACTGCGGTGACGGGCCGAAGCACTAGGTTTCAGGGAAGCTCCCACGACCGGATTCTGGCAAAGCACGTGCCGCGGCTGGTGCGAGACTTCAACCGCGTCCGAATCGTGCCCCCTGGCCGTCAACGCTGTCGACGCCGCCAGGAGTTTTCGGTTCGTGGCCTGTTGACCGCGATCGCGAAGTCGTTCGCTTTCGAGCCGTGGTTGGACTCGGACGCCCAATCAACAGCCGAACACGAGCAGAGAGCAGTTCGCGTGTCCGCATCGCTCGGGAAGCCAATGGGCTCCTCGCCCGTCAGCGCTGCAGCCCCGGTGGTCGAGGGCGGCCGCTCGTCGCGCGCTCGCGAGCGTCGTCCCAAGGCGCGCCTGTCGCGCGAGAAAAGACGATCCCGAAAACGGCGCGTGTTCTCGGTTCGCGTCGTGGTGATCGGGTACCCCAAGCGGTGACGCGAATTTTCGGAGTTGGAAGCTCACGAACTCGCTGCGGGTCGGAGAGTGCGCTGGGCCGGTAAACAGCCGCGGCCGGACCGCGCCAAGCGCATCGCTGACGCGAACATCGGCGTTCCGGTCGACAGCTTCTCCTGGAAAGGAGCGTCGCGAGAGAGAGGCGAGGACGCCCGAAGAGGCCGGTTCCGAAAAGCGACCGAGTAGGACTCGAAGACGTTCTCTGGTTGACGGCGAGAGAACGCGTTCTGATGCAGTTCGAACGCGCTTGCGGTCAGCGCGAACGAGCGTACAGGAGCGTGACCGTGCTCCGACGAGCGCTTTTCGCGTGCGGCCGGACGCGGGGCCGTACCTGCTCGGGGCCGATTGGCTGATTGCGCCGAGAAGTCGGGCTCAATGCCGTGGTTCGGGGGCGGCCGTTCAGTTGCACGCCACGGGGAGAGTCACGCCATTCGCTGGCAGGCGGTATCAGGCCTTCGCCATCGGGCGTGAGCTTGCGTGAAAAGCAAAGCTGAACCGATTCGTGCGCGTCGGACGGCGCCGTCAGTACCCCAGCACCAGCTTCAACCCCGCGCTCGCCGACTGTCCTTTCGCCGCGTCCGGATCGACGACGAAGGACTGCGCGAAGAACTCCAGCCCGCACAGCGTCCGATCGTCGTCGATGTCCTCGTCGATCGTCAGGCCGGTCGACGGTAAGGCCAGGATGATTACGGCGATGTCGAGGAGGACCCGCAGGTCGCCGCCCTTTCGCATCGGGATCGAGGCCTCCTGCGTTCCGACGAGCAGGGCAGCGATGGACCAACCCTTTGCCGACGACCCCATGTCGACGGAGAGCGTGGTGCCGAGGATGGGGTCGCTCTGGGCGGTCAGGCTCGGGATGCCGTTCTTGCCGGGGAAGCCGGCGCCGTAGTTGGACCAGGAGGCGTCGACGGCGCAGAGTTGATGGACGAAAACGTCTTCGACGGCGTTGAAATCGGCCGGGATGAGATCTGAGGCGATGCTCGAGAATGCGATCGCATGACCATCACCTGAAATCGACGCGCTCAGCCCGCTTGCGCCTTTGCTTTCGGCGCCGGCAGAATCAACGCTGACGCGCTCGGTAGTGCCAGTGTTTCGATCGTGAACGAATACGTCCGGCACGCCGTTCATGTCGCCGGTCACGAGATTCATCGCGTCGCTCTGGAACGCTACGACGCTTCCGTCGGAAGAAATCGACGGGATCCCATCGTAAGAACTGCTCGCGCCGGCCTCTGCGCCCGATGAGTCCACGCTGACGCGCTCTGTCGTGCCACTTCCCAGATCGCGGGCGAAGACGTCGTAGCAGCCGTTCGCGTCGCCGTTCACGAGGTTCGTGGCGAAGCTGATGAAGGCGACGACTCGCCCATCTCCCGAAATAGACGGTGAGTAGCTGTTGTAGTTCCCCATTGACGTAGCCGATTCGTCAACGCTCACGAGTTCGGTGGTGGCCGTCGATCGGTCGTGCACGTAGACGTGCTGGTATCCGTTGGATCGGCTTGGGATCAGGTTCCACGCGAGGCTCGAGAACGCGACGAGTTGCCCGTCAGCAGAGATCATAGGGTAGTAGCTCTGAAGGTCTGCTTCGGCGCCACTGGAGGCCAGGCTCACACGTTCTGTCGTTCCAGTCGCTCGATCATGGACAAAGACGTCCATGTGACCGTTCGCGTCACTCGGAACGAGGTTCGTCGCATCGCTCTGGAACGCGACGTGTCGACCGTCTGCCGAGATCGAGGGCCAGTAACTACCGGCATTGCCTTCCATGCCGAGGACGCCCACGCTGATGCGTTCAGTCGCTCCCGTGACACGGTCGTGGACGAAGACGTCTGGCTGCCCATTGACGTCGCCAACCACGAGATTCGAGGCGTAACTCTCTCGAATGCGATCACCTGTCCATCGGCCGAGACAGCTGGTGCCGGTGATGGCGACGAATAGAGACCGCTTCCGCTGTGTCCGTTGCCCTCGGCGCCAGACGAATCGACGCTGACGCGCTCAACGACCCCGGACCATCGATCGAGGCTGAAGATGTCGTAGGCGCTGTTTGTGTCCCCTGCGACGAGGTTTGAGGCGAGGCTGGAGAAAACGACGAACCGACCATCTCCGGAGATCGTCGGAGAGATGCTGAGGTCGTGACGGTTCAAACGGCGCGAGTGCGCGATCAACGCCGGTGACGAGAAGCTGTCCAGAGGGAACGAGCGAGCGACTGGCACGACGGGACGACGGCCTCTCGCAGCCTCGTGATGATCTGCTTCGGCGCGAACTTCTTGCACCGGCCCATCTCTGCCCCCTTGAGCGCGTCCAACCTGGCACTGAGGAGGTGCACTGGTTTCTCCGGGGCAGGTCACTACGCGCCGGCCCCGGCTTTGCTGCCCGAAGACTCTGCGGCCCGCGTCCGACCTCGAGTCGTCGCGCACCGGTCCCGTTCGACCCTCGCGAGAATTCGATGGCCCAAGAGCAATGGATCGACGTCGGCGCCGCGGACGAGCTCGCCAGGAAAGCGCTGCAGGAGGTGCGCCTCGGCAAGAAGCCGATCGCGCTCTCCTTCCAGGACGGCCGCTTCGGCGCGATCTCGGGTGTGTGCAATCACGTGGGAGGACCGCTCGGCGAGGGGAAGCTCGAGGGCGAGTACGTCGTCTGTCCGTGGCACTACTACAAGTTCCAGCGCACGAGCGGCGCGGGCGAGCCGGGGTACGACGCGGACTGCGTGCCGAGTCACGCGGTGAAGCTGGAGAAGGGACGCGTCTTCGTGAGCAGCGAGGCCGTGACCAAACGCAACAAGGTCCACCACGATCCGCACCCTCTCGAGCGCGAGCCCAAGCGCCACGCCGGCCCGCCGCGCGTGCTCGGCATCTCGACCACGAACATGGATCCGGCCCACCCGCGCACCTCGACCTCGGAGCTCCTGCTGGAGAGCGCGCTGGCGCACGGACGCACCGCGCTCGGTCTCGAGACGCGCATGCTCCAGCTCTCCTCGCTCGCGATCCGTGCTTGCGAGGGCTTCTACTCGAAGAGCGCGCGCGCCTGCACCTGGCCGTGCTCGATCACGCAGCTCGACCCCAAGGACCAGATGGAGCAGGTCTACGAGGGCCTCGTGCATTGGGCGGACGTGATACTGGTGGCGACGCCGATCCGCTGGGGCGCGGCGAGCTCGCTCTACCAGAAGATGATCGAGCGCCTGAACTGCGTGCAGAACCAGATCACGACACACGACCGCGTGCTGATTCGCGACAAGGTGGCCGGCTTCCTGATCACGGGCGGCCAGGACAACGTGCAGGCGGTGGCCGGTTCCTTGTTGGGCTTCTTCGCCGAGATCGGCTGCGTGTTCCCGCCCTTCCCCTACGTCGCGCACAGCCGCGGCTGGTCGGCGGAGGACATGGAGAACAACGTGCGCAGCGTGCAGGACAGCACGGAACTGCGCGACGGCGCGCACGCGCTCCTCGAGCGCGCGGTCGAACTCGCCAAGCGACTGCGCGAGACGCAGCTGTGCACGGCCAAGGTCCCGCGCGGCGGACGCAAGGCGCACCGCTCGCGCGCTGCGGATGCCAGCCCATGACCCTCCCGCAGGCGCGAACGAGCTCGAGGTTGCGCTACCTGTGCACGTTGAGGCTCTTGTTCGCGGTCGTGGGCGCGGTGGTCGGCTATTTGACTTAGCCGTTGCTCGGCGTCGCGCGCGTGCCGCTCGCGACGCACGTCGATCTGACTCTCATGGAGCAGCACGTTCGGCGCGTGTCCGTCGGGTGCGCGTCGCGCCACGTCGCGCACCCGGAGCACCTGGCACACGCGGCCGAGGTTCTGCGGGCTGAGATCGGCGCGCGCGGGGGAAGCGCCGAACTGCAGCTGTTCCAGGTCGCGGGGCGCAGCCACGACAACGTCGTCTGCGTGTTCGGCCCAGCGAACGCGGAACGCATCGTCGGCGGTCCGCGCGACGACGCGGTATGTGCTGCCGCCCGATCCGCCGCGTTAGGCCGGAGCGCTCAGGCGATGGCTTGTAAAACGGCGCGATCGCCGCTACTCCAGTGACACGATTGGTCACCGCTGGTTCGTCGCGAAGGAACCGCTGCCAGCGCGGCTGCAACGGGTCGCGATTCCCGAGGCGTCCGCAGGCGGTTGCTCGCCTCGCTTCCACTGCTCACGATGGCGACGGCGGAGTGAACGATGACGGCGCGCTCGATCACGGTCATCGTCCACGGGACCTTCGCGGCGGAGGCGGACTGGTGGCGGCTCGGCAACCGCGAGACGCAGACGTTCGCTGATCGGCTCGAGCAGCGCATGGCGCAGTCGGGCTGCGCTAACACTGTCTGGAAGCCGGCGCTCGACGCCGAACTCGACTACGCGGACTTCACCTGGTCGGGGCGCAATCGCGATAAGGACCGGCGCGTCGCAGCGAAGCGGCTGGCGAGCGCGCTCGAGCAAGTTGCGAACCGAGTCTGTGCGACCGCCGCCGACCCACTGACGGTCCACTTCGTGGCGCACTCTCATGGCGGCAACGTCGTGCTTGAAGTGCTGCGCCGACTTGGTGGCCGGGTGCGAGCGGGCGGGGTCGTCATGCTCGGGACACCGCTCATCACCGTGCGGCCAGCGTGCCGCGCCGCGCGCCTCGTGCTCTCCGCCGCAGCGGTTTTTCTCGCGATTGCGCTCGGCGCGTTCTGCGTCGTGGAACTCGGGTACCTCGCCTTCACCGGCGAGTACTCGCCCGACGAGCAGATCACGGTGCGGTCCGATGGCGTGATGGTGCTGCCGAATGGCGTTACCCTCGAGGAGGACGACCGCGACACGACGAAAGCCATCGTCTCGGCACTACCGGGCCTGGTGTTGTTCGGGTGGTGGTTTGCGCTCGCGGCATGGTGCGTCGATGCGGGGTGGTGGTTCGTGTGCTTCATGTTCCGTCCATTCGGTCTGCTGCGGCGACGCGCCAGCGGGTGCGCGTATGGGCCGTCGGGGCCCGAGCTTCGCAAGAGCCTGCATTCACGGCCGATCCTCTTGCTGACGACGCGCAACGACGAAGCAGAGCTCATGCTGCAGATCGCGTCGGCGCCGGCGGCGCTCTATTCCGAGTATGTGGCCAACCAGTTTTCGCGAACGCAGCGGCTGCTCGAGTGGCTCTTCCTCCGGCCCTTCGTGAAGTTCCTCTTCCTGAAAGTCCTGGAGATGGCGCTCGAAGTCGGCTCGCTCGGCGTTTCGGTGTGGCGCGCACTGTGGTTCGACTACGGAGTCGCGTCCGGCACCGCGGACTCCTACTACCCGCCGCAGCTGCTTCGCCGTGAGCTCGTCGAGCTGGCGATGCGAGCGCCCGTTGCGCCGGCGGAGGCGGGTCGAGAATGCGCGCTGCGCCTCATGCCGCAGCCGAGCGGGGTCCTTCCATCGCTGCGCGACGTCGTCGAAGAGTTCAAGGCGCAGATCCGCCTGCGGCACAGTGGCTACTACGAGGACGACGGCGTGCTCGATCGGATCGTTCAGCACCTCGTCGAAGCGACGCCGTCTGCCGGCGTCGTCTCGCCGCCTTCGTGCCGCCCGTCCCCATGATCGCGAGCAACTGTTCGGCCATCGCGTCGGCGAACTGCGGATCGTCTACGTGGCAGTCGAACTAGTGGACCGGGACGCCCGAAGAGTGCCACCGAACGAGCGTGGCGGAATCGAGGCGCTCGAGCACTTTTGAGCGGTCCTGCTGGATGACTCCCGTACGTGAAACTCGGCCGACGTTCGCATGACGAGGCATTCGCCGCAATCGAATCGCGACGAGCTCGAGGGATCCGAAGGCGTCCGAAGTCTATGCCGCGAGGCGGTGGTAGTACGACAGACGCCCTCCGAGCCATGAGTTGCGCGTGACTCGTCCGGTCGAGGCTGTGACGTCAGTGCGCGGCTCGATGAGCACGTTGCCGATGCCCTGTTGCGGTCGTTCAGCTGTGTAGTGCGCGATCAACTCTGCCAGCGCGTGCCGCAACGATCCCGGCCCGATGAAGATCATCTTGTTCAGGCACTCGCGCTTGATCGACCGCACGAACCGCTTAGCGAACGCGTCGCAATCGGGCGCACGTGCGGGGGAGAGGACCATGCGGATGCCGTTAGAGTCGAGCACGCCCCGGAAGGCCCCACTGAATTTGCTGTCGCGATCAAGGTTTAGGAACCACTTCTTGCGCAGGAAGCCTTCGATGCAGTCGGTCAGGTTGGCTCGACCTGTTTCATGAAATCAACGTCGCGATTCGGTGTGGTGCCGGCCATCGTTCCGGCGCGGGGTCGATGCCGTGGCGGCGACGAATGTTGCGGATCGTGTTCGCCGCGACGACGTGCCCGAGAGTCTTGACGACGTCCTCGAGACGGTCGTACCCCAGGTGCGTTTCTCTCGTGCCATGGGAACGATATGTGCGGCGATTCGCCGCATGAGGTCGCGACGTTTCACCGGCGGTTGGCGGGTGATGGAACGTGCACTGCTGCGCGACGAGGTTTCGGCGCCAGCGGCGGATCGTCTCCGTCGTGACGATCGTGTCGAACTCGTCGAGGCACTCCCGGCCGAGGGCGACACCGCGCACGGCGATTCGTACGCGATCGTCGTCGGTGAGCCGGAGACTCCGTTGGCCGAACTGCGCCCTAAGGATGCGGTTGTCTTCGAGCAGGTATTCGAGGACGCGCTGCTGGTGGCGGTTAAGCCAACCGGCGAGGATGACGGCGAAGGCGTGGGGGATTGGGGGCACGCGGCGGGGGAGCGAAGCGGGCTGGTGCGGCCTCCTGGCGAGCGTCAGGGCTCATGCGATTGGCGCCGATCATCTTGCGACTGAAGCGGACCGCGGCCGATCGGCTGATTCGGCGATGCAATCGGAAACGATGCCGGGATTCGGGGGCGGCTGTTCGGTTGCACCCTAAGGGTGCGCCACTTGCTCGCAGCGCGCTTCTCGCCGCCGGCGCGGTGCGCATCGTGACGTGCGACACGATCGCGCGCGTCTCGAACGGGATCGACGTGGTGCCGGCGCTCACGGCTTCGGTGCGCGCCCGACCTGGCTGCGGATCCGCCGGCGCCGGATGGTGACGGCGAGCGGTCGGTCCCGACGATTCGTTGCACTTGTACATTTCGGTGACGGCGCGAGCGGCGGCTCAGGGCCGCGTGATCGCGGACCGTCGCGAATCGGGTCGACGGTCGTGCTTGCGGCGGCGGGCCGCCCGCGGGCACAGGAGTTGCCAGCGCGCTCCGCAGTTTCAGACGACAACGCATCACCGGAGCAGTTCATGACCACTCGTCGAATCTCGACCATCGGAGTTCTTGCGGCGTCGCTCGGCGCGCTCCTCGCGTTCGCACCGATCAAGCAGGCGACTCCGCCGGCGGGCGCACCTGCCGGCACCAAGTTCGGTGCAGGCCAGGAGAAGGATGCAACGGGTCACGGCGGGCACATGCAGGGAATGAGCCCGCTCGCGAAGGCTGCCGGCGAGACGGCGATGTCCTGCGATGCCTGCGCGAGCCACTGCACGGACCTCCTCGCCGAGGGCAAGCGCGAGCACCTCGACAGCCAGCGCGCCCTCCTCGACTGCGCGTCGATGTGCGCCACGATGGCGTGCGTCGCGTCACGCAACGGCCCCTGCTGCACGATCATGGCCGAGGCGTGTGCCGATGCCTGCGCGGCGTGCGCGACGCAGTGCGAGAAGGCGACGGGCGATGCGCAGATGAAGGAGTGCGCCGACCACTGCCGGGCGATGGAGAAGCTCTGCCGCGACTGCTGCAAGGCGGCGCCGACGAAGGTAAAGGCGTCCGGAAGCTGAGCCGACGGCGCGCGTGGCGTGGGGCACCTTCGGGTGCCTCACGCCATCACGCTTCGATCGCAGCGAGTTGGTTTCAGGAGTGACCGGCCGCAGCCTTCGGTGTCTGAGCTGCGCCTCGAGGACGCGACTCTCTTCGCGGAGGTAGTCGAGGACGCTGCGGATGGCGGTTGAGCCGACCGGCGCGCACGACGGCCATGACGTGAAGAATGGGCGGCACGGCGCGCGAGCGATCGCTCGATTCGGCCATGCAACCGGACCGGCGGCAGCGGTTCGGCGGCGGCCGTTCCATTTGCGCGACAGGACAGCGACCTCGAGCGCGAGTGCCGGGCCGGCTGGTCAGTGGCGGAGCGTCTTGAGGGCCGCGCCCTCGTCAACGGAAGAGGTCGAGTGCAACGGCCTCCGACTCGAGCGTGACGGAGCGCTCGCAGAGCACGGCGCCCTGCGGATCGAGCAGCGAGACGCGATAGAGGCCCGCCGGCAGATCGAGCGGACGCGGGCATGATCCGTGGGGGACGCCTGTGACGACTTCGAGTCCTTCCTCGTCGATGACGCGGAAACGCAACGCTTCGGCGACCTCGCCATCGACGCGGATCACGAGCCGAGACGCTCGGACGAGGTGGAGGTCGAGGCTGTTGCACGAGCCGGCGCGCAGGTCGACGACCTGATTGCCACACACCCAGGGAGCGTCTTTCCAACCGCTCCCGCCGTCGCCGTCGCGGTCGCAGGTCCGGATCACGTACTCGCGCCGTCCGAGTCCCCGCACGCGGAAGCGGCCGTCTCCTCCGCTCTTGAAGCTTGCCTGCGGCGCGGCACCGATGCGGTGGTCCACGGGATCGAGGATCCCCAGGGTGAAGGTCGCCGCCACGGGTTGGTCGTCGGCATCGAGCACGCGCCCCTCGATCACGACCTCCGGCTCGAGTGCGATCGGTTCGAGGTCGACGGTCGCTCCCGGTCGCGCGTCGACCACGCTCCGGCTCCTCTCGAAGCCGGCCGCGCACACATGCAGATCGACGACGCCGGGTTCCCGGCCTTCGATGGTGGCGAGCCCGAGCGGATCGGTGGCCACGCCAACGTCGAAGTACGCGCCTCCGACCAGCGTCACGCGGGCGCCCGCGATCGGCAGCCCGGTCGCGGCGGCGATCACGCTCAAACGGATCGTCGCGAGATCGGCGATCAGTTCGTCGGGCGAAACGACGAAGTTCACCTCTTCGCGGCTCCCACCGACGCGCTTCGATTGCAGCACCACTTGGTGATGCAGCAGGCTCACCCAGACCGGGAGATCGCAGTCGAGGAGGAGGACGCCGATGCGGCCCGGGCCGAGCTCCTCCATCTTCGGCCCGTGGTCCAGGAATCGGCCCGCGCCGAAGCGGTCGTTCCGATTGCCGACGACCTCGGCCATCCGCGCGCCGGGATGCTCACGTGTGGCGACGGGGAGAATCCGAAGGGCGCCAATCGGTGCGCCCGCCTCCTGCAGCGCGTCGAGCAGGCTCCTTCCCGAGGGAGTGGTCACCCGGATCCGCAGCTCGTTCGCCTGCTGCAGCGTGAAGTCCTTGCGCATGGAAGGTCGTTCCGGGCAGAGCTCGATCGCCTCCTCGAGGGTGTGGTATCCGTCGGCGCTCGCGGTCACCCAATACGTTCCGAACGCGAGCGTCTGGAGCGAGAACGTGCCGTCGACGCGCGCGTCGGCGGTGAATCGCCGGCCGGCGTGATCGACGAGGCTGACCTCGGCCGACGCGGCGCCAAGGATCGGTGCATGCGAAGCGTCGAGGAGGGCACCGGAGACGGAGGCCGCCGGCCTCGACGACGTCGCGGCGGATTCGACCGCATCGGCGGCGAAGCGATCGTTGCGTCGCGCCACACTCTCGATCGCGGGCGGTGGCGCCGGCAGGTCGACCGGCGAGGCGGCGCCCACTCCGGCAGGGCGGTCGCGCGACCGCCCCGGCGACGCCGCAGTGCCCATGGTTCCGGCGACGGCGACGAGGTGCCATGCGCCGGGGGCGAGCGCGCCCAGCAGCACGAGGGCGCGGACGGCCCGCGCTCGACGATTCGGGTGGTTACTTCGGTGCCGCATGTGGATTCGCACGCGTGTCGGGAGCGCGGCCGGACGAGGTTTGAGGCTCGTCCGGCCGCGAAGGCGTTCTTCACGCCCTGGCAGTTCGTCTCAAGTGGTGCCGATCACGGGAGGGGTTCGACGACCGTGCTGCCGTCGATGCTGACGGCAGTCTGCGCGAGCAGTCGGCCGTTGATCGACGCGCCGGTCGCCAGCGTGATCGCCGTGGCCGACAGCACGATCCCGTTGAGGTGCGCGGTCGTGTCGAGCGCCACGACGCCGCTCACCTGCCAGAAGACGTTCGCGGGCAGGGCGCCACCCGAGAGCACGACGTTCGTGGCGCTGTCCATGGTGAGGCCCTGCGCGATCTGAAAGACCCAGACGTCGGTCGCGCTGCCGGTGAGGGTGACGTCCGTCGGGATCAGGAGTCCTGTGCTCCATCTGTAGACGCCGGGAGCGAGCGTCAGCCCGCCGATGTTCCCGGCTCCGAGTTCGATCACGTCCGCTGCACGTCCGGCGGCGTCGGTGAACGCCGTCTCCATGTCATGGACGGAGGTGGTCAGGTTGGACGGCGTGGGCGCGGCGTAGTCGGCCGAATACACCTTCCCGGTGACCTGTGCGGACGTCGAGAAGACGTTCGATGCGTCGAGGCTCAACGAAAAGCCGGTGATGGCCGAGGCGGCCACCGGGCTTACGCCGATGTCGCCGGTGATGGCGGAGACCGGCACGGTGGAGATCCCGGCCTTGGCGAGGATCGCGAAATCGCCCGCCATCCCGAGGTCGACGGCGACGCCCGGCGCGAGAACGTCGCCGGTGGTGAAGCTCCAGACGTGGCTGAACTTGATGCCGAGCGAGGAGAGGTCGCGTACGCCCGTCGTGATGGTCGCGGTGTAGGTCGCGTTGTTCGCGAGATGGATCGTCGGCCAGAACACTGCGGTCGAGTTGGCATAGATGACCGTGCCTGGGACCGGAACCGCCAGCACGCCGGTAGACAGCGTGAACGTCGACGTGTTGAGCGTGGTCGAGTCCATCTTCTCGCTGAACGTGGCGCGCACGCTGGCGTTGGGAGGAACGCCCGTCGCGGCATTCGAGGGGCTGTTCGAGATCACGGTCGGCAGGCCGAGGTTCTTCCCGTTGGCACTGCTTCCGCCTTGCG
This sequence comes from Planctomycetota bacterium, assembly GCA_031409275.1. Taxonomy (GTDB): domain Bacteria; phylum Planctomycetota; class B15-G4; order B15-G4; family SIAN01; genus SIAN01. The sequence continues at coordinate 2,781 of JANNXA010000017.1, read as the reverse complement.
AGCAGGCGGTGGCGGCGAGCGCGAGCAGGAGCACGGCGGTGCGTGGCTCGCGCAGGATTGTTTTCAGCTGCATCATGATCATCGCGGTCATTCACTCCAATCGATGGGAAAGGGAAGGTCGTTCCAGCGGAGCCGTGTCGCGCGATCGGTGGTGCCGATCGAGCGTGTCGCTCCGCGAGGGGTCTTGCTGCAGTTGGCAAAGGACGGTGCGTGCCGGCGGGAGTCGATCAGGAGGTGATTCCTCGGGCTCCTTGGAACGAGCACGCTCCGCCAGGATCGATGCGTGCGGCGGTTTCGGCGCCGACGCAGGCCTCAGTCGTCGTGTCGCGGCGATCACTCGCGCCGAGCACGGTCGACGCGGTCGATCCGTCCTCGGAGGTGACTGCGTCGCGCGAGGCCGGCCTGCACGTACACGTGCTCCACCGGATCGAGGTTCCAGCCGCCGTCGTCGTAGTGGCCGCAGCCGCCGCAGTTCTCGTGGCCCGCGAACGTGACGTCGGAGTGGCCGTCCCAGTAGGGAGCGCGTTCGCCGACGACGACCGGAACCAGGCATCCCGCGAGCACCGCCAGCGCGACGCCGGCGAACGGCGTCCACGATCGGAGGCTCATGTGTTTCTCCTTCCTGCTCGCACGTCCTGGCGGACGGAGTCGATCAGACGTGGATCGGCAGCTCGAGGCGCGGCGTCGAGTTTCGGTGACGTGTGTTTCCATGGCACACCGCGTGCCGCGCTGGACACGGGGCCGCGAGCGTCGCCGACGTGTTGGGATCGATCGTGCTGCCGCACGCTGCGGCTGCGGATGAGGCCTTCGAGCGCGTGAAGTCCCGTCGCTTGCTTTTCGCATCCGCAGCGATCGACGACGGGATCGGCGCGGCGCCCGTGGGGTCGTTCGTGGTGATCGCAGTCTGCGCGAGCAGACGGCCGTTGAACGATGCGCCGGTCCCCAGCGTGCTCGCCGAGGCCGCCAGCGCCAGCAGCGGGACGGCGGCTCGCGGAGGTTCTCACCCCGCGAGATCGGGGCAACCGGTGCCAGCGAAGGGCCGTCTTCGCCCGGCTCGATCGGTCGCCAGTGACCCCCGCGCCGCGATGCAGTCTCTTCAAACCGCAGGAACGATCCGAGGTCGGAACGACGGCGTCGATCCGATGCGCTCCCGACTAGCGACGCCGGAGAGCGAGCGCCGCGAAGACGCGCACGTTCCGGACGCCTTGCCGTCGCCTCCGGCCGTGATCAGTAGCCGAGGACCCGCTTGATCCCCGGGCTGAACGCCAGCCCGCGCATCGTGTCGTCGTCGTCGAGATCCTCGCACACCGTCGTGATTCCGGGTGCGAGCGCGAGATCGATGCAGATCATCGGGTCGAGCAGGAGCGTGCCGCCTTTGCGCGACAGCGTCGACGTCTCCAGGTAGCCGACGACGATCTCGGCGAGCGTCAACGCGGTGAATGAGCTCTCGATGTCGACGCAGAATCGCGCGCCGAGCACCGGATCGCTCGGCGCAGTCAAGGTGGGGACGCCGAGCGTGCCCGAGTGGCAGGCGCCATCGTTGGTCCACCGCGCGTCGCAGTCGCAGATCGCGAGGTCGTTTTAGTCCATGGTCACGGCGCCGGTCAGGGCGAACAAACGGCCCGACACGGTCGAACTCGTCATCAGCGTGACGCTGTCGAGCGCGATCACGCTGCGAGGAGGATGGTTGAGACGCCGAGAGTCGCCGAACTGCCGACCTGCCAATCGATGTGGCAGCCCTCACCGCCGTTGATCATCGTGACCGACGACGAGCTCGCGGTCGTCAGGGTGCTGCCGATCTGGAAGATGAACTCCGTCGAATGGCTGTCCTGGGCGTAGGCCATGCGAGAGCCGCTGACGAGCGCGGCGACGGCGATGGCGGCGAAGACTCTGGCGGAGTAAATCTGCACGGTGCTCCGCATCCGGCTGGCGAGCGGCCACCCGTGACGGAGGGAAGTGCAGATTGCACTGTGCTTGTCGATTCGGGGGGTGATCGGTTCCTTCGTGCTCCGGCCGTCAGGGTGACTCTCGGACGCTGCGACCGGAAAGCAAAGGTCGCTCCGTCAACCGACGGCGACCGAACGCGTCGCTGCTTCGTGGGCGTTCAAGCGTCGGCGCGAACGGCCGCGCTTCCGCGGGACGGTCGTCGCCTCGACTTCGCAGAGGCTTCTTCGACGCGCCCGCCGTGTTGCGTCTGGGCTCCGAAACGGGCGCGGAACGTGGGATGCGAGCGAACGCGGTCTGATGCGGTCTGAACGCGCGCGCATCGTCACCGCGAACGAGCGTGAACGAGCGTGACTGTCTTCCTACGAGCGCATCTCGTGTACGGCCGGAAACGTGGCCGTAACGGGTCCGGGCCGATCGGCTGATTCCGCGACGCAATCGGACACCATGCGGTGGTTCGGGGGCGGCCGTTGGGTTGCACCCAAATGGCGGCGGTGGCCGATCGTGGCACGTTCCCGCGCGCCGGGGTATTTAGCAGCCCGTTGGCGAACTCACCGCGAGTCTGGCGAGCGGATTTCGAGTCGGGACGAGGCGGAGGTTCGAAGCCAACTCCCCAGTGAGTTGTCGAGAGACTCCGACGAAGTACCGGCTTGAAAGACGCCGCCAGGCGACACGGGAAGTTCTCCAACGGGCTGTTAGCCCGGTTTATTCACGAGCCCCGTCGCGAGGCGACGGGATGTCGGCGCAGGACGAGGAGGGAAATCGCGGCTCCGACGATGCGGGTCTGCCGACCCGCTGAGGAAGGAGCGCGGTTTTCCGACGATGTCATGCGTCGAC
>JANNXA010000016.1:0-260268 GCA_031409275.1 Planctomycetota bacterium | reverse complement strand
GCTGGTGTCATGTTACTGTTGGAGAGAGTCAAGCTTCAATCCACGTGTATCCAACCGTGACGCATGAAACGCACGTCTCGTGCAGCGATCGAGAATGCGACTGCGACGACGAGTGCTTCGCGTGAGCCTCCGATGATCGTGCCCCTGCCGCCATGGGCCTCGAAGTTCTCTTGCTGGGCCAAGCTTGTGAGCGCTCTGGTAGCGTTCATGCTCCTTGCGCCCGCCTCGTGCAAGAGCAGTGGCACGGGAGCCCCGACTTTCGACGGATTCGAGTGCGTTCGACGAACGAATCACGACGGCCCATGGGTCTATTCCCACCTCGAGACAGGGATCGAGTTCATCCTGGTTCCTGCCGGTACCTATGACGTCGGTTCGATCGAGCTTACTCAAGTCATTTCTTCTGGTCGCGAGTACTACTTTCCTAGGCATCGAGTGGCGCTGTCGGCGTACATGATCGCCCTACATGAGACGACGCAGCTTCAGTGGATGAAGTACATGGCGAGTAATCCGTCGAGCCAACTCGGCGATTACCTCCCCGTGGAACGAGTTTCCTGGCTGGAGGCGGCGGAGTTCTGCCGACGTGCGGGACTTCGGTTGCCAACGGAAGCCGAGTGGGAGGTCGCATGTCGCGCGGGTCGAGCGGAGGAATGCAACGATGCGGTGCTCGATCGCGCGTGGGTCGGGGAGAACAGCGACGGTCGAACGCACAACGTCATGACTCGCGCTCCGAACAAGTGGGGTCTCTTCGACATGCTTGGCAACGTTCAGGAATGGTGCTTCGACCTCGCAGACGACGATGACTACTACGATGCGCTCATCAGGGAGGGCATCGCCGTCGATCCGCAGGGTCCTTCGGTCGGCTTCGGCCATCGCGTGACGCGGGGCGGCGCGTTTCGGTACGGAGCTGAGATCGCCAATTGCGTATTTCGCACTTCCCTCCACGAGGAGGGTGACTGGGATCCGCAACTTGGGTTTCGAGTCGCTGCCACGCCGAAGGAGCGGTGACGCTTGACGGAGAGTGCGGGATTGAGAACCCGCCGAGTTGAGTGGCTCTGTGATCGCGGTGGCGACCGTGCTCCTCACCCCAGGGCGAGGACATCCGGATCTGAGCGGCGTCGGTCTCAGGCGCTCTCGCGCAACGCCGGCGCGCGACGGCTCGCGCCGCGCTTGCCGCCGAGGGGCAGCAGCCGCGAGACGAAGCGGGTCACGTGCCGATGCCACGGCCGGCGCCCCTTGCCGCGCACGTGCGCCCGCATGCGGCGAACTTCGACGTGCAGTCGCTCGAGCTCGGCGCGCAGCGCGTCGGTCTGGCCGCGCGTCGCCGCCACCGGCGTCGCAGTCGCCGGCTCGAGGTGCGGGATCGACGTCGGCGGTGCCTTGGCGGCACGCCATGTCGCGGCGCGAAAGAACTCGAAGTCTTCGTAGGCAGCCATGATTCTCGAACCATTCCGCGGAGGCAGACGGTGGGACGCCGCTGCGGGCTTCGCCCTTCCCGCTCTTCGGCTGGTTTCGAGAAACCATTCGAGAGTAGTGCGATGAAGAACGCGTGAAGCCGCGGAACGTTGGAAGGCGTTTTCGGTCAAACGGGCAGGGAAACTTCAGCTCGTGGCGGCGGACGGACTGCGAAGAGAAGCGCCAGGGTGCCCGCGGTGGCGAGTCCCGCCCCTACGAAGAACGCGGTCGGTGCACCCGCGCGGTCCATCACCGTGCCGAACAGCAGCGACGCTGGCAGGGCGACCATCGCGGTGACGAAGTGATAGGAACCGAACGCGCGGCCCCGTTGGTGGGCCGGCGCGAGGTCGGCGATGAAGGCGCGCTCGGCTCCTTCGATCAGCGAGTAGTGGACCCCGTAGATGGCGATCAGCGCCCAGGCGTGCCACGGCTCGCTCGCGATCGCGAAACCGGCGTAGACCAGCGCGTAGAGCATCCAGCCGGCGACGATCACCGCCTTGCGCGACACCCGGTCCGACAGCGCGCCAAGCGGCGAGGAGAGCAGCGCGCGCACGGCCGCCAACAGCGCCGGGAAGAGCGGCAGGTGAGCCAGCGGCACGCCGAGCTGCGCCGCGCGCAGCAGCAGGAAAGCGTCAGTCGACTCGCCGAGCCCGAACAGGAAGTGGGCGCCGAGGAAACGGCGCAGCGCCGGCACCGCGGGCGGGCGGATCGAGAAGGGGGGACGCGGCGCGGGTGGACCGACCGCTGCCGGGCGCGCCGGCTCCTTCACCACGAACAGCAACGTCAGCAGCGCGAGCGCCGCAGGGATCGCCGCCAACCCGAATAGCGTGCGCAGCTCAGGGACGGTCGGCTTGCCGGCCAACGTCGACAAATAGCCAAACGCCACCAACGGCCCGACCACGTTGCCGGCGTTGTCGAGCGCGCGATGCAGCCCGAACGCGCGGCCGCGCTGCGACGGCGGGGTGATCTCGGCCACCAACGCGTCGCGCGGGCTGCCGCGCATCCCTTTGCCGACGCGATCGAGGAATCGAACGAGCAGCACGTGCCACGGCCACAGCGCCAGCGCCATCAACGGCCGCGCCGTCGACGACAGCGCGTAACCGGCGACGATCAGCGGCTTCTTGCGCCGCGCGCGATCGGCGAGCGAGCCCGAGATCAGCCGGAACAGCCCCGCCGTCGTGTCCGCGACCCCTTCGATCAGCGCCAGTGTCTGCGCCGTTCCACCGAGGGCCAGCAGGAACGCCGGCAGCAGCGGCACGATCATCTCGGCCGACGCATCGGTGAAGAGCGAGACGATGCCCAGCGCGACGACGGTGCGCGGCAGCCGGCGCGGTGCGGGGCGCGCGAGGGCGGGATCGTCCATGCGCCGTCAGCTCGGGCCGGCGGTGCGGTGGCGGCGTCCAGTCGCTGCCGCAGCATCCGCGTCAGCGAAGAGCGTGAAATCGGGGTGGTCGCACAGCAGCGACGCGGGGCGATCGGAGCTTGCCGGCTGATCGAACAGCGCCGCAACGATCGCGGCTTTCCCGGCGCCGGTGGCCATCAGCCCGATTCGCTGCGCCGCGCCGATCTCCGCGAGCCCCAGCGTGATGCCGGTGGTGGGCGGCGCGTCCGGCGCGAATTCAGCCGCGGCGACTCGGCGCGTCGCGTCGGCGAGCGGCACCACCCGCGCGCCCTCGTCGCGGCGCGTGCCGGGCTCGTTGAAGGCGACGTGACCGTTCGTGCCGATGCCCAGGAACGCGACGTGCGCGCCCCCCGCGTCGACGAGTGCGCGCGCATGGCGGGCGATCTCGGCGGCCGGATCGCGCGCGCTGCCATCGATCAACGCGTCGCGCCCTTCGGCGCGGCCGAGAGGGTCGAGCAGCTCGCGGCGCAGCAGCGCGTGGAAGCTCCGCGGATCGCGCGGACCGGGGCCCACGTACTCGTCGAGCTGGAAGAAGCGAACGTCGCGCAGCGACAGTTCGCCCGAGCGCGCGCGGCGCGACAGCTCCGCGAACAGCAGCAGCGGCGTCTTGCCGGCCGGGAGGATGACGCGGGCGCGCGGCTCGCGGGCGACGACTTCAGCGAGGAGGTCGGCGGCAGCGGCGGCGACGGCGAGCGGGTGGGCGAGAGGGAGGAAGCGCATCGAATTGGCGCGCGACTGTAGCGAACCGATCGAACCCCTGGGTCCGGCCCGGCGGGTCGACGCAGTGCGCCGCCCACCAGGTCCGGCCCGAGGTTTTCCCATCCCCGTTGGGCGTTGGCACGCCCGACGGTCCCCCTTCGACTTTTGGCAGCGTCCGACTTGAGACGCCGTCCGAGCGCCGCTCCATGCGAAAACGGCGCGCGCGTCCGGCAACGCCGGGGCGACGGCATGATCCGCGGCCCATGCCACTGCCTGCGCTGATCGACACTCACTGCCACCTCTACCTCGGCGAGGGCGAAGCGGCCGCGCCAGCCGCCGCCTGGGCGCGCGCGCAGGGCGCGGGCGTCGTCCAGGCGGTGGTCCCGGCGATCGACGTGGCGACTTCGCGCGCCGTGGTGCAGCTCGCCGACCCGGCGCGCGGCCTCTTCGCGGCGGTCGGGATTCACCCGAACGACACTGCCGCCACCACCGCCGCCGACCACGAGGTGATCGCGCAACTCGCTGCGCAGCCAGGCGTCGTCGCGATCGGCGAGAGCGGCCTCGACTGCTACCGCGACCGCGCCGCGCTCCCGCAGCAGATCGACTCGCTGCAGCGCCACGCGGAGCTCGCGCTGGCGCGCGACCTGCCGCTGATCCTCCATGTGAGGCAGGCGTTCGCGCCGACGGCGGAGGTGCTCGCTCCGTTTGCCGCGCGGGGGCTGCGCGCCGTGATGCATTGCTTCGACGGTGGCGCGGCCGATCTCGAGCCGTGGCTTTCGTGGGGCTTCTTCATCAGCTTCAGCGGCATCGTCACCTACCCCAAGCGCGACGACCTGCGCGCCGCCGCGCGCGCCGCGCCCGCCGATCGCATCGTGGTCGAGACCGATGCGCCGTTCCTCGCGCCCGTCCCCAAGCGCGGCCGCCCGAACGAGCCGGCCTACCTGGTCCACACGGCCGAGTCGCTGGCGCGAACGCGCGGCGTGCCGCTCGCCGAGTTCTGCGCGCAAACGACCGCGAACGCGCGGGGGTTGTTTCGGTTGCGGGAGGGGTGAGTCGATTCGTTGCCGACTCCGCACCTGCGACGGGCACGCTTGTCACGTAGCTCGATCGAGGAGCGATAGGAGAGCTCGAACCCCGTCCGACGCTCGAAGTACCGGTGTTGCGCTGTCTCAGCGCCGACACCCATTGGGAGCCATCGATGCGACTCAACTCAGCAAACGCCACCGGCCTGATTGGATTGATCCTCACTGCCGTCGGATTCGCGCCGGCCCTGATGCCGATCCAGACGTCGTGCCCCTCTGGAATGACCAGCAATCCGGGCGGCAACATGAACGTCTTCTGTCTCAGCAATGACGCGTGCGAGCCGAGCGGGAGCTGCGACACTCGCCTTCGCGGCGGGTCTGCGGGTTCTACTGGAAGCTACATCACATGCGGATGCCCGTCGGCGAGCAGCGACTCGGGATGCTGCACGGCGGTGGCGTACTACAACAGTAGCACGAAAAAGTATGACCTACCGAGCGTCGTGGGAGACTGTTTTCCCTACTGGGGCTGTGCGAGCGGCGTGTGTCGTTTGACCGGAAGTGGGACGATGGCCGCTCCGTGGTACGGAACCTGCCCCGAGTAGTCGGCTCCTACGAGGTCACCGGGATCACGAGGGGTGCTCGATGTCCAGAAACCAACAAGTTTGGATCTTCGCCACTCTGCTCCTAGCGGTGACGGTGGTGATCGTCGACCGCCGGAATCGAGCACCTCGCGTCGTGCCGACGACCACGGCGACTCCGGCGCCCCCGATCGAGGCGCCGTCGCTCCCGAGCCCAGCGGTGACGAGGCTGGAGCAGGTCGAAGTTAATAGCGGGACCAATGAGCCGACCGCGCGTGCGCGCAACCTCCAGTTCACCGTGGTCAGCCGGCTGGGTCGATCTCCGGTGGTTGGCGCAGCTCTCGAACTCTGGTTCGAGAAATCCCCTTCGGCGGCCACGCAGTGCACCACGGACTCGGAGGGAAAGACTGCGCTCGAGTTCGTCGAGAAGGCGGGCGTTGCGACGATGGTCCGGGTCCGCGCTGCCGGTTTTGCGCTGCGCGAGGTGCCGCTTGAACCGGCTGATGACCGCGTCGAGACGACGATCGAGCTCGACAAGGGCGGCGTACTGGCTGGTCGCGTGGTCAGGAAGTCGGCGCATTCCGTGCCGCCGGAAGTGAAAGTCGCCGCCTGGCGTCAGTCGTCGAACGGCGACCGCATGATCGATTTCGGGCCGAGTTCGCAGTGGAGCTTGTGCACCGTCGTCGAGGCGGACGCGGAGGGCAGGTTTCAATTCAACGACCTGCTCGATGGTGTCGTCTACCGACTCGATGCCGGTGGCGGTGGGTGCGTCTCCGATGGATTCACTTCATGCGCGAGAGTTCCGACGCAAGACGCGCGGGTCGAGGTGACACCAGTCTTCGCGTGCATCGTCGAGGGTCGCGAGGCTGGCGGCGCACCGCTGCGCGCCTCGCGCGAGCTGCGATCCAGCTCCGACATGTTCGAGATGGTCGCGGATGGCGACGCCGACCCGATGCCGATTCCGAGGCTCCTCGCCCTGGCCGGTAGCCCGTTGCCAGCGGAGGTGCTGAGCGATCGACAATCGTTGCTCCTGATGTACGCCAAGGAGACGGACGCTGCGACGATCGGGCCAGCGCGGTTCCTCCTCGGAGTCGCGGGCTACCAGACGAAGCGCGTGGAAGTTTCCCTTCCGCGGCTCGTGACGTCGGTTGAGCGGAGGCTCGTCGAGCTGGAGCCGTTGGGTCAACACGGCTTCGGGGACCTGGTGGTCGACTTCATCGATCCGCCATGGAAACTTGAATCAGGTCGAAGCGGCTCCCGCTTGGTCGGAGAGCTTGGAATGAAGACGCTCGAACCTGGGATTCCGGTGCTCACGTTTCCGATCCGGGCGACGATCGACGGTCGGGTCGAACTCCACGGGATCCCGTACGGTCTCTACCGCGCGGTCTTCCACACCACCGGAAGGCAGTATTCCCTCCCGAACAAGGACGTCCCCGATCTCGTCGAGTTCACGATCGGGCCAGCCCCAGCCTCAGCGACTTTTCGATTCGGGGCACTCGGTCGCCTTCGTTTCGACGTGCGCGGACACGATCGTGAGCCGTTCGAGTTGACTCTGTCGGCACAAGTTCGACGGACCGGCGACCCACCGAACGGTTCGATGTATCCGCTCCACTTCCTCGACCCGCCCTACCGTGTCGATGCGTTCCGCTGCGGAACCTACGACATCCTGTTCACGCCAAGCGTCAACCCCTCGATCGGCGTCGCCCGCCCAGTCCAGTTCCGCTCGGTCACGGTCGAGCCGAGTAAGGAGATGGTCCTTGAGGTCGAGGTCGTGATCGACCCTCCGGTCGAAAGGAGCTGACGCATGCACTTGCGACAGCTGTTGGTTCGGCGCGATCCCATTGCAATGCGCGCCATCGTCATTGCGGTGGTGCTGATCGGCGCAGCGCTCTTCAAGCTCACCGGATGGGAGTCGAGCGCACGGGAGTGGTCGTCCGCGCCCGTGCTGGCGACGGTGGCGAAGTGGCTTGGCGCGCGAACCTTGGTTTTCGCCACCGCCATCCTGGAGTTGGGTCTCGCTCTCGCTCTGCTGATGTCCCGCACGCGCAAAACGGCACTCGCGCTCGCCTTCGTTGGCTTCCAGCTCGGACTCGGTTGGCTGCTGGTAGCGGCGATGAATGGTGGTTCAGCGTCGAAGTGCGGATGCCTTGGCGTGCGCAAGCTGTCGACCGAGAGTCACGTCGCCCTGCTGGTCGGGCTGTCGCTGTTGGCCCTCAGCAGTGGTCCTGCCGGATCTTCGCCAGCAGTCGCCGCAGTCGCTGGCGGAAGCTCGCCTCGCTGATCCCGAGCTCGCGCGCCATCTCCGCATGCAGCGCTCCGCGCGACCAGCGTTCGAGAAGCCAACGTTCGGCGTCGGGGAGTTCCCGCAGCAAGCGCTCCGCCTGCTCTCGAGTGGACAGCTCTTCGAGATCGCAGGAAGGCGAAGCGCGTGGTCCGTCGCGCGGCCCGAATCGAAACAGCATTGCCGCCCACTCTGACTCGACGCGACGCACATGCCGGCGATGGCGCGATGCCTCGATTGCGGCGAACTTGAGCATCCGGCAGAGCAGACGGGCGTCGGGATGCGGCTCGACCGGCAGCGCTCGACCGCTGGCCACGAAACGCGCAACCGCCGACTGGAGCACGTCGCTGCCATCTTGGCGCGCCAAGCCAACGCGCCGTGCGATGTTGGAGGCTCGCGCAGTCCACGTCGCCAGCGTCTCACCGAACAAGCGGTGGCCCCCATGGCGGCCGGGGGGGGGGACTCGAAGGTGCATGCATGACGGCGTCCGAGGGCAGCTCGGGGACCGAAGACTCACGCACGAGTTAGCACTCGACGAGAACGTCCGCCATTCAGGATTTCCCTGCCGCACCCTCACCGCGGCCTCACTGCCAGCACCGACGCCTTCTCGCGCGTGAGCGACTGCTTCGCGAGCGCGTTGATCTCGGCGAGCGTGACGCTGCCGTACCACTGTTTCAGGTCGGCCAGCTCGGTTTGCAGCGCTGGGGTGGCGAAGCAGCGGTGGAGTTGATGCACCCAGAAGGCGGGATCGCGCGCCATTGCGTCCAACGTTCCGAGGCGAGCCGCACGCAGGCGATCGAGCTCGCCCTGCGAGGCGCCGCTCCTGGCGAGCGTCTCCATCGCGACGAGGCACGCCTCCTTGGTCACCGGAACCTTCGCGGGATCGACGCGCAGGTCGAGCTCGACACGGCCGCGACCCGTGAACGCGGGATCGCCCCAAGCACTGCCATTGGGCGAGTAGGTCGTGCCGAGCTTCTCGCGGATCTCCGAACGCAGGCGATCGTTGACGATGTCGGCGAGCAGCTCGATCCGTCGCTCGGCCGCGGCGCTGATGGCGTCCGTCGCGCCGTAGACGACGTGCAGCAGCGCCACTTGCGTATCGAGGTCGATGGCGCCGCGCGGATCGTCGAGACCGCTCTTCATCGGCGGCGCCGCGCGCCGCGATTCGACGAGGGGCGTCGCCGGCGCGCGCGGCGGCAGCGTGCCGAGCGTGCTCGCCAACTGCTTCACCAGCGCATCGAGCGGCAGTTCCGCGACGATCACCACGTCGATCGGGCCAGCGAGCTCCGCATCCAGGAACTCACTCACCGCGTCGAGCGTCACGCGCGTCGCGGTCTCGCGTTCGAGCGGCAGGCGGCGCCGATCGCCGTTGGCGAGCGCCCGATCGAAGAGGAGACGCGCGCTGCCCCACGTCGGCCGATCGGTGTCGACGATCAGCGCGGGCAGCTCCTTCTGGAACTTCGCGAAGGCCGCCGCCCGATCGCCGCCATCGGTGAGCGTGGCGACGAGCGCTTCGAGGACGCAGCGCAATCCCGCCTCGCCACCGCCGCCTTGCGCGCGACCGTTGAAGACGCAGCGATCGCCGCCGACGCTGAAATCGAGGTCACCACCCGCCGTCGCCAGCGCCGCTTCGAGTTCCGCTCGCTTCAGCTTCTTCAGTGCGGCGTCGGGCAGCACTCGCTCCGCCACCTTGGCGACGTCGCACGCCTCGCTTTCCAGTCGAAGCAGCCCATGGCCCAGGCTCGCTTCGACATGGAAGCGGCCATTGCCACCTTCCAGCTGGCGGACGAAGGCGCGTACCCCGTTGCGAAACTCGATGCGCCGCGCGCGCAGCGCGGGCAGCTCCACCGTTGCGCTCGGCGCCGCGGGCGTATCGGGCAGCGCGTAGGCGAACGGGGCGGCCGCGGGTGGCGCCACTCCTGCCGTCGTCGTGCCGGCCGCCGGCTTCTTCTCCTTCTTCGGGGCGAGCGCCGAGAGGTCGTCGCGCACGATCGGCTTCACGTCGAGGTTCGACGCGGCCGACGTCTTCCAGGCGTCCTCCAACATCTCGCGCGCCGAGTCGCGCAGGTCGAGATCGCCAAGCGCCGCGAGCACGAGCTGCCCGCGTTTCCACTCGGCGATGAAGGCGGCGAACGCGCGGGCCGGATCGAGCGCCGCCGCCGCTGTTCGCCACGCCGCGCGCTCAGCGGCCGCGTCCATCGGCACCGCGCGGCCGCGGCAGGCTTCGAGCAGCTGCTCGATCAGCGCAGCGCTGGTGGGGTTCGGTGAAGCGGTCGGCTCCTTCAGCTCGTCGGCGAGGCGTTCGCGCGCCTCCTGCCACTCGCCGTCCGCGGCCCCCCGTTCAAGGAAGCGGCGCACTTCGCGCTCGGCCATCTGCATCGCCCCCGCCCAATGGTTGAGGTTGGTGCTGAGGCGAAGCGAGATCCCTTCCATCACCGGTTGACCGACGAGGTCGGCGGCCGGGTGGAAGCGCGCGCCGCTGGCGACGCTGGCGGTGACGTAGGTGCGCGGCACGATCTGGTTCATCCGCTCTTCGAGCACGTCGCACGCGATCGCGAGTTCGAGCGTGGCCAGGCGCGTGCGCGCGTCGTCGCCGAGGTCGTCGGGCGCATGGCCCTTCGCGACGTACAGCGTGAGGCCGCCGCCGCTCGGGTCGGTGAAGAGCGACTTCGCGAACGTGAGCCCGTCGAGCCCGCCGCCCGGCGGCTCTGCCGCTTTGCCGCGCCCTTTCGCGCTGGCGAACGCCGCTTCGAGGCGCGCGCTCGGGTCCTGTCCGCCGAGGTCACCGACGATCAGGAAGGTGCAGCGCTCGGGCCGGTACCAGCGGTCGTAGAAAGCGGTGACCCGCTTCTTGTCGAACTGCGCGCGCACCGCCTTCTCGCCGATGGGGAGGCGTCGCGGGTAACGCGAACCATCGAGCAGATGGGCGAGCCGGTCGAGCATCAGCTCCTGGCCTTTGCTGCGGCGCGTTTCTTCCTCGGCGTCGACGACCCCCTTCTCCGCCTCGATCTCCTTCGGATCGAGCTTGAGCCCGTCGACGATGTCACGGAACCAACGCAGCGCTTGTTCGAGGCGCGCCGGATCGCCATCGGGCAGGTCGAGCTCGTAGACGGTCTCGTCGAATCCGGTGTGGGCGTTGACGTCGGAACCGAAGCGGATCCCCTGGCTCTGGAAGGTCGGCACCAGCGTCCCGGCCTTGAAGCTCTTCGATCCGTTGAACGCCATGTGCTCGAGGAAGTGCGCGATGCCGACTTCGTCGCCCTGCTCCGCGAGGCTCCCGATGTCGACGAAGAGGCGCAGGTGGAGCTGGCGCGGCGGATTCGCATGGTCGGCCCACGCGTAGCGCAACCCGTTCGCGAACTTGCCGAAGTGGAAGCGCGGATCGGGTTTCAGATCGGAGCGTTCGTGCTCCCAGAGCGGCGCTTGCGCGACGTAGCTCGGCGCCGGCTTCTTCGGCGCGGCCTGAGCGAGCGCGTGTGGCGCCGCCAAAAGCGTGAGCGCGGCGAACGTGGAGGCGAACGCGCGGCGGCGGGTGGGGCATCTCGACGAATGGACCGCGCGAGTCATGGGAACTCCAGGAGTCGACGTGCGAGCGGCTCGTTCTAGCAGCCCGTTGGAGAACTCCCCGTGTCGCCTGGCGGTGTCTTTCAAGCCGGTACTTTGTCGGAGTCTCTCGACAACTCACAGGGGAGTTGTCTTCGAACCTCCTCCTCGTCCCGACTCGAAATCCGCTCGCCAGACTCGCGGTGACTTCTCCAACGGGCTGCTAGCGTCGGCAGCGGCGACGGAGGGCGCGCCAGTGATCGAGTCACTGGAGCGCTGCGGTAACGTCCTTTCAGCGTCATGCGACAGTGCAGCTTCGAGGGAATCACTCCCTGTGACCTCAGTTTCCGAGATCGATCGTTGGCGGATGCTCCCTTCGGAGACGGAGCATCTCGAGTTCAAGGAGGCGAAGACGCAGATCGATGGCGCGACGCTCCTCGAGTACTGCGTGGCGTTGGCGAACGAGGGCGGCGGGAAGCTCGTCCTCGGCGTGTCGAATCGCCCACCTCGGGTGGTGGTGGGGACGCAGGCGCTCCCCGATCTCCTTTCGAAGCAGAAGTGGATCCTCGACACCCTCGGCTTCCGAGTCGACCTGGAAGGGGTCGACCACCCGGAGGGGCGGGTCGTGGTCGCGCATATCCCGTCACGGCCGTGTGGCACCGCCTACCACCGCGACGGCCGCTACCTGATGCGCTCCGGCGAGTCGGTGGTCGCGATGAGCGAGGATCGACTGCGGCAGATTTTCGATGAAGGACGCCCTGACTGGATCGAGGGCGCGGCCGGTCCCGCTTGGACGATGGCGGAGGTCATCGAGCGGCTTGATGTGCAGGGTTTCTTCGAGCTGCTGCGCCTGCCGCTTCCGCCGAATCAAGCGGGGATCCTCGAGCGGTTGGTCTCGGAGCGGATGGTCGATCGCGAGGGCAGCGGCTTCGTCGTGCGGCGGATCGCGGCACTGCTCCTCGCTCGTCGTCTCGAGGAGTTCCCCGACCTTTCGCGGAAGGCGCCGCGCGTCGTCGTCTACTCCGGAGCCTCGAAGCTGGCCACGCGACTCGATCGGACCGGTCTTCGCGGGTTCGCGGTCGGGTTTCGAGCGCTCGTCACGTTCGTGATGAGCCAGCTCCCGCAGAACGAGGTGGTCGAGCAGGCGTTGCGCCGCGAGTCGAAGCTCGTCCCGGAAGAGGTGATCCGCGAGCTGGTCGCGAACGCCCTCGTGCACCAGGATCTGTCGATCAGCGGGACGTCCGTGATGATCGAGATCTACGGCGATCGGGTCGAGATCTCAAATCCCGGTGAGCCGATCGTCCCGGCCGACCGATTCATCGACGGCTACCGCTCGCGGAACGAGCGGCTCGCCGCGTTGATGCGACGCTTCGGGATCTGCGAAGAGAAGGGCAGCGGCGTCGATCGAGTCGTCCATACGGCCGAGGCCTTCCAGCTTCCGGCACCCGACTTCCGGGTCGTGCCCGCGAGGACGGTAGCGGTGGTCTTCGGGCCGCGGCCGTTCGACCAGATGGGGCGCGACGATCGCACGCGCGCCTGCTACCAGCATTGTTGCCTGAGGCACGTGATGTCGCAGTCGATGACGAATCAGTCGCTGCGCGCGCGCTTCAAGCTTCCTGAAGGCAAGAGCACGATCGTCTCGCAGATCCTCTCGGCCACGACCGAGGCGGGGCTGATCAAGCCCGACACAAAAGTCGGTGCCTCGCGGAAGTACGCGCGCTATCTCCCGTTCTGGGCGTGACCGGGCCGGCGGTTATCTCATCAGCTTTCTGCGACGAGGCGTCACACTCGCCGTAAGTCATTTGCCAATAACAACTTGCTTATTTCATCGACTGCCCGAATCGCTTCGCCTCGCACCTCGGTCACCGCTCACGCCACCTCGACCCAGAAGCCGCGGGAGGCGGGGTTTTCGCCTTCGCTGCCCGGAAAGTCGAGCGGTGGCGCGAACGGTTCGAGGCGGGAAAGGCGGCGGCCGGCGGCGTGCGCGGCGGCGTGCAGCTTCTCGGCGAGGGCGGCGTGGGTGAAGGTGCGTTGGTTGTGGGAGGCGAGCAGTCGCGCGTCGGGGGCGGCGACGCGCAACGCCAGCGTCGCGAGCTCGCCGTAGTCGCGTTCGACCTGGAAGACGCCGCGCTGCTTGCTGGTGGAGAAGGTGGGCGGGTCGAGGATCAGCGCGTCGAAGCGGCGTCCCTTCTTGGCGGCGATGGCGAGGTAGGTCAGCGCGTCGCCGCGCGCGAACTCCTGCGTCGCGACGTCGAGCGCGTTGGCGGCGAAGTTGCGCTGACCCCATTCGAGGTAGCGCGCCGACAGGTCGACGCTGGTCGTTCGCGCGCCGGCCTGTGCCGCGACGACGGAAAAGCTGCAGGTGTAGGCGAAGGTGTTGAGCAGCGCGGGCGGCGGACGGCTGCTCGTCGCCCGCTGCCGCAGCCACTCGGCGAGCCGCACGCGGTTGTCGCGTTGATCGAGGAAGAGGCCGTGCGAGTAGCCCTCGCGCGGTCGCACCAGGAATGCGGCTGCTCCTTCGCGCACCGCGAACTCCGGATCGGCGAGCGCGGCGTCGCTGGCATCACCGTGCACCAACTGCGGCAGCAGCTCTTCCTTGGCATGAGCGCGCACGTTCTTCAGCAGCGGCTTCTGCCAGATCGCGCGCGGCGCCGGCTGACCGCTTTCGCGGACGAGCGCCGGGTCGAGCAGCGCGGCGACCAACGCCGCGGCCGGTGCCCCCTCCTCGGCATGCACGAAACGCTGATCGCCGAGCCGGTCGACGTAGAGCCCCGGAAGGCCGTCGCCGGCGCCGTTCAGCCATCGCAGCGCCGTGACTCGCGCGTCGTGCAGCAGCGTGGCGCGGCGCGTCATGGCCGCGCGCAGCCGATCGAGGACCGTCGTTCCGTTCATCGTGCGCGCACCGGCCGCGGAGCCGCGAACGACGCATCGGGGAGGCGCATCGTGCAGCGCGCCTGCAACGTCCCGTCGCGCACCGCCTCGAGATGGAGCAGCGCGAGGTCGATCCCCGCCGCGCCCTGCATGTAGCCGCTCTGGGCGGCGAGTGTGTCGGGACGCGAGCGCTGCTCGGCCTGCGGAAAGGAGAGTCCGCGCGCGTCGCGCTGCCCGCGTGCAAGCAGGTCCTCCGCGAGTCGTTGCGCCACCGCGAGCGCGTCGGCTCGCTGCTCGACATCGATCGGCGCGGCCCCGTGCGTCGCTTCGAGCAGGAACTCGATCACGCCGGCCGACCCGCAGCACTGGCCGACGTTGTTCCAGAAGCCGGGCTGCAGCGTCGGCAGATCGCTCTCGAGCAGGGTCCGCAGCGCGGCGCGCGCGGCGTCGCCGTAGCGCGCGTCACCGCACTGCCGCGCCAGCTGAGCGAACAGGCGCGCCGTTCCCGCGGGGCCGTGGCACCAGCCGAGGTAGTAGAGCTCCTCGCCGCCGGGCGAGTGGTGATGGAGGCGGCAACCGCCGTCGCTGCGGTCAGCCAACGCCAGCAGATGGTCGGCGCCGTCACGAGCCACGTCGAGGAAGCGCGTCGCCCCGCTCACCTCGGCGAGGCGCGCGAGGAAGAAGGCGACGCCGGCCGTGCCATGCGCGAAGTTGGGCATCACGCACGCGAAGCCCGGCTCCATCTCCCACGAGCGGCCGATCGGTTCGCGGCGAGCGAGTTGTTCGAGGCGCCGACCGGCGCGCAGGGCGAGTTCCAGCGCGAGCGGTTCGCCAAGTTGCTCGTGCGCTGCGAGCAGGAAGAGTCCGATTCCGGCGCCGCCGTCGATGACGTCGGTGACGCTGGACCACTGCACGCCGTGGCCGGCCACTTCCGCCGCCTGCTGCAGCAGCGCGATGCAGCGCCGTGCGCCGGCGGTCGCGCGCGGCAGATCGAGCAAGCGGCCCGTTTCGAGCAGGGTCGCGCCGATGCCAGCGATCCCGGTGTAGAGGCCGCACGGCTCGCCCGGTTTCGCCGCGTCCGGCAGTCGCGCCAGCAGTTCCTCGGCGCCACGTTGCGCCGACTCGACGTAGCGCGCGCGCTGGGTCGGATCGGAGGCGCGCGCGCCAAGCTCGGCGAAGAAGAGCACGGGACCGGCGCTGCCCGAGTAGAGGTCGATGGGCACCGGCCGTATGGCGCTGCTCGCGTCAGGTGGCGCATCTGGCCAGCTCCGCCAGCCGCAGCCGTGCCCCGTCGTTTCGGCCGTCGCCTCGAGCCAGCTTGCGATCGACGTCACGGCGTCGTCGTCGCGCAGCTGCGCACAGCCGGCGGCGAAGGGGATCATCCACGCCAGCGCGAGCGCTCGGACGCCATGCATCGCGGATCGCTCCAGGCGCTCACATCGGTCCATCGGGCACGTTCCCGCCACGGCGCACCGTGCGCGCCAGCGCCGACATGTCTTCGTCGCCGTGGCCGTTGGCGATCAGGCCATCCTCGACCGCGGCGACGTAGCTCGCCATCGGCAGCGGCAACTGCGCCGCGCGCGCGGTCTCCAGCGCGATGGCGAGGTCCTTGCGATGGAGGCGCACGCGGAATCCCAACGGGTAGCGATCCTCGCGCATGTTCTTCGATCGATTCGCCATCACCCACGACGCCGCAGCGCCGTTCTCGATGGCGGCCACCACGCGCGCCGGATCGGCGCCCGCTTTCTTCGCGAGGCACAGTCCCTCTGCGATCGCCTGGTAGGTGCCGGCGATCACCACCTGGTTCACCGCCTTCGCGATCTGCCCGCAGCCGACCGGCCCGACGTGGACGATCGACTTGCCGATCTTCTCCAGCACCGGCCTGGCGCGCGCGAAGTCGGCGTCGGTCGCGCCGCACATGATCGCGAGCGTCGCCTTGAGCGCCCCTTCGCTGCCGCCGGACACCGGTGCGTCGACGTAGCCGATTCCCTTGGCGGCCAATGCGGCGGCGATCTTGCGCGCGCCCGCTGGCGCGATCGAGGAGCAGTCGATCACCAGCGCGCCCGTCGCGGCGCCGGCGATCACGCCCTCCTTGGGATCGAGGGTGACCTGCTCCGCATCGGGCGTGTCGGAGACGCAGGTCAGCACGACGTCGGCGCCGCTCGCCGCTTCGCGCGGCGTCGCGGCTCGCGTCGCGCCCTGCAGTGTCAGCGCCTCTTCGCGCGCGCGCGTCCGATTGTGGACGACGACCGTGCAGCCGCCCTTCAGCAGGTTCGCCGCCATGGGCGCGCCCATCGTCCCGAGCCCGATCACCGCGACTTTCATGGTTCCTCGTTTCCTTCGATGGGTGACGTTGTTTCCGCGGCCGCCGTTCCAGGGGTCACTGCTGATCCTTGCCGATCTGCTTGGCCGTTCCCATCCCGAGGTTCGCCAGCTGTTGCAGCAGTCCCATCGGCGCCTCGCCGGTTCCCACGCAGTGGATCTCGACGCCGCGGAAGAAGTTGAGGCGGCGCACCTCGTTCAGCAGGTGGTGGTGCTCGACGTAAGGGCCGAAGCAGTCGATCAGCGGCAGGCGCGCCAGCGGGGCGTGCGTCTCGGGATCGCCGATGTTGTCTTCGGCATCGGTGCTGTCGATCGCGTTGAAATCGTCCCAGCTCGGCTCGCCGTCGCTGAAGAGGAAGATCGTGTCGGCGCCCTCCTCGATGCGGTCGAGGTCGACGTCATCGGACGTCGCTTCGAGCCCCTTGGTGGTGATGCGGAAGGCGCGATCGAAGCCGCCCTGCAGGTTGGTCTTGCCCAACAGCGTGCCGTCGGGGCGCGCGGCGGACGCCGGCCCCGGCTCCATCGCGTTCAGTTCCGCCTCGACGCGCGCGAGGTTCTTCTTGTTGGCGAAGATCAGCTCCTTCGTCGAATCGAGCGGATCGGCGCCATCGCCGAAGAGCACGATCGCGAAGCGCTTCTGCTCGTCGAGCTGGCGGATCGAGGCAAGCACGAGCTCGCGCGCCAGGTCGAAGCGCGTGTGCACCTTGTCCCAGTTGATGGCGGGCAGGCCGCTGGGATCGGGCTTCTTCTTCGGGCCGGTCTCCGAAGCCTTCTCCTTCGCGCGTCCCGCCACCGGCTTCAACATCGAGTCGGAGCAGTCGATCACGTAGCAGAAGCGGACGCCGCCGGCCGGGATCCCCGCGAAACTCGCGACGTAGCTCGGCTTGTCGCCGTCCTTTCGCGTCGCCCACGCGCGCGCGGCGAGTTCGCGTCGCCACACGTCCGGATTCATGTCGGGCACGCCCTGCTTGTCGAAGAGGCGCGCCAGGCAGCGGGCCACCACGCGCTTCGACGAGAGCGGGATCGACTTCGAGTCGAGCGTCGCGATCACCGCCGTGCACGCGACGGTGAATGGCTCTTCGTCGCGTTGCGCCTTCTGCTGCAGCAGGAGCTGCGCGACGGTCTGCGCGAGCACCCCTTCTTCCGCCGGCTTGCCGACCTTCGCGGTGAGGAAGCCCGGCAGGCGCGCGAGCAGGTCGAACTCGCTCGAAGTCGGCGGCACCAGCGCGGCGAGCGCGGCGCAGCGCAGCTGGATCGATGGCGCGCTGGCGATCGCCGCCTCGATGGTCGCGAAGTCGTCGTAGCGCGCGTTCAACCGCAGCGAACGGTTCCACAGCCACGCATCGTCGGGCTTCTTCGCGGCGGCGCGCCACTTGGCGTAGAGCGGCAACTGCTCGTCGCGGCCGCAATGGGTCGTCGTCAAGTCGACGATCAGGGAGCGCACGTGGTCCTTCGGCTCTTCGGGCTTCTTGTAGTCGGCGATCAGCGCTTCGAGCGCGCGCGTGTCGCCGGTCTTGGCCAGCTCCTCGCGACTGCGCGTGCGCTTGAAAAGGGCCGGCCGCTTCACCCACACCTGGTACTTCGCCAGCGCGACATCGAAGGGGAGCGGACCATCGTCGCCCTCCTGAGCCGCCGCGGCGGGTGGAGCCATGCGATCGAAGCTCGCGACGGCGAGCAGGGCGATCAGCCAGCGGGCGAGGCGGGGCGACAGGGGATTCACGCGGCGCTCCAGGAACGGCGCGCGTCCGAGCCAGCCCGCTTGATTCATGAGCCCCGTCGCGAGGCGACGGGAAGTCGGCGCAGGACGAGGAGGGAAGTCGCGGCTCCGACGATGCGGGTCTGCAGACCCACTGAGGAAGGAACGCGGTTTTCCGACGAGGTCATGCGTCGACCGACCGAGCCGCAGCAGGGGCTCATGAATCCGGCGGGCCAGGGCGCTCCGTGAGGAAGCGCGGAGCATAGAGCGCCGATCCGGGGGAGCGCTCACGGCGACGATCGCGACCTTGTGGCGGGCGCGGTTGGCCGGTAAGCCGCGCCGTTTTCCGCCTCGCCGCAGCTCGCGCCATTCGAGGGAGAGCGTCCATGTCGATCGTCGGCCACATGACCGTCGTGGCGCGGGGCCTGTTTCTCTTCGCGACCGCCATCGGTGTCGCGCCGATCGCGCCGATCGCGGCAAGCTCGGCGGCGCAATCTCATAGCGGTGGGCAACCATCGACCCCGCGCGGTTTCGCGTTGTCGACGCGACCGCCGTCCGCGTGGCGGCAGCGGGTCGACGCCGCGGCCTTCGCGCTGCGCGAAGGGGAAACGCTCCATCCGACGCTGCCGATGCGCGGACTCGCCGTGGAGTTCGTCGGCGACGTCGCGTGCGATGCCGCAGGGGACTACACCTTCAGCGTCGAGTTCGAGGGCGGATCAGCGAGCCTCGTCGGTATCGATGCGGCGGGGGTGGCGCATCGGGCGGAGGCGCGCGACGCTGCTGCCGGTGAGCAGGTGGTGCTCGAAACGAAGGTCCGCGTCGATCGGCCGGGCAGCGTGCGACTGGCCATCACCTTCGCGCGCCGCGGCGAGGAGCGGGCGCGCCTGCAAGCGTCCTGGCAGCTCAGCAACGCCGGGCTCGCCGGATTTGCGCGCGAGCCGCTGCCGTCGCGCGTCGTGACGCCACCGCGGGAGGCGATCGCGGCTTGCGCGGACGAGGAGCTTTCCGCGGAGGGGCGCCGGCAAATGGGTGCCCTTGGTTGCGCGCAGTGCCATGACGCGGCGGGGGCGAGCAGTGCGTTGGTGGCGCGCGGCAAGCTCGACTTGACCCAGGTCGCCGCGCGCGCGGATGAGGCGTGGCTCGAGCGCTGGATCACAGCGCCGGCGGCACTGAAGCCTCACGCGGCGATGCCCGCGTTGCTCGCGAATGCGACGGCGAGCGCCCCCGATCTCGTCGCGTTCCTGAAGAGCTCGGCGTTTGGCGCCGCGGCGCCCGGCTTCGCCTCCACGAGCGTCGACGCCGATCGCGTGCGGCGCGGTCGCGAGCTCTACCACTCGGTCGGTTGCGTCGGCTGCCACGGCCCGCTCGACGTCCCCGCCGTCGGGCTCGACTCTCCGGTTGCGCCGCCGGCTCCTTTGGGGGATCTGAAGGGCAAGTGGCGCATGGCACCGCTTGCGGCCTTCTTGCGCGATCCGAGCGCCGTTCGCGGGGCGAGCACGATGCCCTCGCTCGGCCTCGAGGACGACGAGGCCGATTCGTTGGCCCATTACCTCGTCGAGCAGTTCGGGGCGGCGCCGGAACGGCCGGCAGCTCCGCTCGGGGCGGAAGCGGTCGCGCGAGGCAAGAAGAGCTACGAAGTGCTGGGCTGCGCGCGCTGCCACGCCTTGACGCCGGCGGCTGCGGCAGACGTCACGATTGGCGCACGGCCGCTCGCTTCGCTCGATCTCTCGCGCGGCTGTCTCGCGGAGGCAGCGTCCTCGCAAGGCCGCGCGCCTCGCTACACCCTCACGTCCGACGTGCGCACCGCGTTGCGATCGGGATTGGCGAGCCTGCGAGCGATCACTGCCGCGGGCGCCTCCCCTGCGCCGCTCGAGCGAGCGCGCGACCACTTCGCGTTGAACCACTGCGGCGCATGCCACGAACTGGCAGGGCGCGGCGGCGTCGGCGAGTGGAACGGCTACTTCCGCAGTCGTGTCGAGGCGGACTTGGGCGACGAAGGGCGATTGCCGCCGCGCCTCGACGGGGTCGGCTGGAAGCTGCAGTCGGCCTGGCTCGCCCGCGTGATCGGCGAAGGGGCGCGCGCGCGACCCTATCTCGCGACGCGAATGCCTCACTTCTCCAACGAAGTCGAGGACGCGCTCGTCGGCGGGCTTGCGGCGCTCGATGGCGAGTGGCGCACCGACGATGTCGGCGTGATCGCCGATGGTCTGGTCACCGCCGGCGGACCGCCCGCCGAGCAGCGCGCGCAGGATGGTCGCAAGCTCGCCGGGAGTGGTGGGCTCAACTGCATCACCTGCCACTCCTTTGGCGATCGGCCTTCCGCCGGTACGCCAGGGCTCGACTTCACGCAATTCGGCAAGCGATTGCGCCGCGAGTGGTGGACCACCTACGCCTTGGCGCCGGCGCGCTTCAAACCCGGCACGCGCATGCCGCGCTACTTCGAGGCGGGCAAGAGCGAGGTCGCGCTGCTCGATGGCGATGCGGCAAGGCAGTGCGATGCCTTGTGGCATTGGTTCGAGCGCGCGGCCACGATGCCAGCCCCCGAAGGAGTTCCAACGGGCGATCGGCGGCTGCTGACCGTCGGCGACCGGCCGGTCATCTTTCGGACGTTCCTCGCGCGGGCCGGCAATCGCGGCATCGCGGTCGGAACACCGAGCGGGCTGCACTTCGCGTTCGACGCCGAGCAGGTCCGCTTGTGCGAGGCGTGGAGCGGCGACTTCCTCGACGTGGCGCCGGTGTGGGAAGGGCGCGGCGGTGGCGTGGCAGGGCAGCTTGGGCAAGTGGTGTGGAGCGCGCCGCCGGGACCGCTCCTGACGCTCGAGCCGTTGAGCGGCTGGCCGACCGACAGCGGCCGCGCGCATGGCTTGAAGTTCCTCGGCTACCGGATCGAGCCCGATGGCACACCGGTCTTCCAGTGGGAGTTGCGGGAACCCGGCGTTCCCGCCGACGCCCCTCCGCGCGCGGATGCGGTGAAGGTCGAGGAGCAGTTCCTCCCCGATCCGCGAGCCGACGTCCTCTTCGTGCGCAAGGTCACGATCACTGGCGCGCGCGACGATCAGCCGATCTGGCTGCAGCCGCTCGGCGAGCGAGCGCGGCTGACTCTCAGCGGCGGGGTCACCGTGCGTGTCCCTTCGCGAGAGTTCCAGAGCGAGATCTCATCCGGCGTCGACCCGCGCCTCGGTTGCGAGGAGTCGATCTCGCTGACCGCGTCGGCCGGCCGCCCGATCAAGCTCTTCATCGAGATCCGCTGATGAACCTGCCAACCCACTGGTGGCGGGGATCTTTCTCCCGCCGTATCCGCACCCTTTCGAGCGACGTCCCGGAGGCAGCGGTCATGAAAGTTGGCGAAGCAGAGGGTGGTATGCGGGTGGAGCGGGAGAAAGATCCCCGCCACCTGTTCGGCGGCCTGCTGTTCGTTGGTTTTGTGACGGTGGCGGCGGGGCAGCAGTCGCAACCGCCAACGCAGCAGCCGCAGGATCTGCCGTCGTCTCGAGCGGAGGCGGGCGGCCTGATGATCGGTGCCGCGCGCTACGAGAAGTTGACGACACGCGCGGCCACCGAGGCGGCGGTGCGCGCGCAGTGGTTCGGCGGTGGCGTCGAGTGGGGGCCGTGGTCGCTCGTCGGCCCGTTCGAGCTGACCACGGCGCGTCTCGCGGAGCCACGCTCGCCGGAGAGTGAGATCGATCGCTTCGCCGCCAACGGACCCGGGCCCGATCGCGCGCGCGACCATCTCGACAAGGCGGGTCGCGCGACGCGCTGGCACGAACTGCCCGCCGAGCCGGGCAGCGGCGGCGCCGACGGTTTCGCGACGATCGACCTCAAGCGCGGCCTTCCCGCCGAGCTGCAGGACTTCGCGGCGGTCTACCTCCATCGCACGATCACGTGCGGCGCGCCGCACCTGCTGGAGGTGAGGGTGGGCAGCGATGACGGGTTGCGTCTTTGGTGCAACGGCTCGCTCCTGATCGACGCTCCGGTGGTTCGCGGGATGAACCCCGACGCGCACGTGGTGAAGCTGCCGTTGGCTCGCGGCGTGAACCACGTGCTGGCGAAGGTCTCGCAGGATCAAGGCGGCTTCGAGTTTGCCCTCTCCGCCAACGTCGAGCTGCCGCGCGCCGCGCAGGTCGCGCTCGATTGGCAGTTGCAGCACGACTTCCCCGAAGGCGAGTCGGCCCACTACGTCATCGCTTCGCTGCCGATCGACGCGGACGTCGCGCTCGAAGTCGGCGGCCTCGATCTGCTTCCCGATGGCCGGCCGGTGGTCTGCACGCGGCGCGGCGAGGTCTTCGTGATCGACGGCGCGTACGAGTTGCCGCCGCGGCCGCCGACGCTGCGTCGTTTCGCGAGCGGGCTGCACGAGCCGCTCGGGGTCGCGGTGCGCCCCGACGCGCGCGCGAAGCTCGGCTGGTCGGTGCTCCTCGCGCAGCGCGGCGAACTCACGCGTCTGGTCGACGTCGATGGCGATCTCGTGGCGGACCTCTTCGAGACCGTGTGCGACGCGTGGCAGCTCACCGGCAACTACCACGAGTACGCCTTCGGTCCGCGTTACGACCCCGACGGCAACGCCTGGGTGACGCTCAACCTCGGTCACACCGGCGGCGACACGGTGATGGGGGCGACGGTGCCGACGCGCGGCTGCGCG
Organism: Planctomycetota bacterium; assembly: GCA_031409275.1. Lineage (GTDB taxonomy): Bacteria > Planctomycetota > B15-G4 > B15-G4 > SIAN01 > SIAN01. The sequence goes on along the minus strand of JANNXA010000016.1, from coordinate 237,763 downwards.
GTGAAGATCGACCCGTCCGGCGCCATGAGCATCGCCGCCGACGGGCTGCGCTCTCCGGATGCGCTGGGTTGGTTGCCGGGTCTTGGAATGGCCTACACCGACAACCAAGGGGACTACGTCGCGACCAACAAGATGGCGTTGATGCTGCCGGGCAGCTTCCACGGCCATCAGGCGACTCTTCCGTTCCAGCGTCACGTCGAAGGCCGCGCGTGGAAGAAGGGCGATCCGGTTCCGCCGCGCCAGGAGCCGGCGATCTGGTTCCCGTACGGCAAGCTCGGCCAGAGCGTCGCCGATTTCGCGATCGACGAGACCGGTGGGCGGTTCGGGCCGTTTGGCGGCCAGCTCCTCGTCGGTGACCAGATGCAGGCGATCGTGATGCGCGTTGCGCTCGACACCATCACGACCGCGGACGGCGCGCGCGTCACGCAAGGCGCCTGCTTTTCATTCCTGGCGGGCTTCAAGTCGGGCGTCCATCGGCTGCGCTTCGCGAGCGACGCCACGCTTTGGTGTGGACTCACCGATCGTGGGTGGGGCTCGCGCGGCGGATGGCGCGACGGACTCGAGCGCGTGCAGTTCACCGGAAGAACGCCCTTCGAGATGGCAGCGATTCGAGCGCAGAAGGACGGCTTCGTGGTCGAGTTCACGGCGCCCGTCGACGCGCCGAGCGCGCTCGCCGCCGCGAACTGGAACCTCAAGCGCTGGGGCTACGAGTACCACCCCGACTACGGCTCGGCAGAGATGGACACGACGCCATTGACCGTCGCTTCCGTCGAGCCGATCGACGCGCGCACCGTGCGACTGCACGTCAGCGGGTTGCTGGCGAACACCGTCGTAGAAGTGAGCGCGCCCGGGGTCCGCTCGAAGGCGAACGAGTCGCTCCTCCACTCGACCGGGTGGTACACGATGCAGTCGTTGGCGGGCGCAGTTCACTGAGCTGCAGCGGCCGCTTTCATCGGCTCTTCATCCAGCGCGGATAGGTTCCGGCCTATGGGTGGCGCCATCGCAGTCGTGGCGTCGCCATCCGCGTGATTCCGGAGCGCCTCGATGAAACCGACTTCTTCCAAATCTTCCGCCGCGTCGGATTCGACCTCGAATCAGCTCCCGCGCCGCGACGTGCTGAAGCTCGCGCTCGGCTCGGCGGTCGGGGCGTTCCTGCCGGGGCCGTTCGTGTGGCGGCTGGCGACGGGACGGGCGACCACGCTGACGGGCGCGGCGTCGGGGCCGGCTGCTCGGCTCGAAGGACTGCCTTTCACGCCGATCGCGCCGACGCGCGACGACGCCTTTCGGTTGGCGCCGGAGCTGAACCTTTCGACGTTGGCCAGCGAGGGAGAACCGCTGCTGCACGACGCGAGCGGCCGTGTGACCGGGCTCTTCGGCGGTGGCTGCGACCACACCGCGTTCCTCGCGATCGATCACCACGACCACCCTTCCGATCGTGCCGCGCCGCATCGGGGCTTCGCGAACGCGGCGGCATCGAGCAGCGAGGGATTGCTGGTGGTCAACCACGAGGGGCTCACGCTGCAGCTCTTCCATCCCGATTGGAACCCTGGCGAGCGCAAGGAGCCGCGCCACGTGGCGGCCGAGCAGCACGGCGTCGGCCTTTCCGTGCTGCACGTTCGTCGCGATTCGAAAGGCACGTGGCGGCTCGTCGCCGATTCGCCCTACACGCGGCGCCTCGATGCGAACACGCTGCATCAGCTCACGGGGCCGGCGGCGGCGATCGACGGTGGCCCGAGCGCGCGCGGCACGCTGGCCAACTGCTCGGGCGGTCGCACTCCGTGGGGCAGCGTCCTCTCGTGCGAGGAGAATTTCCACGAGTTCGCGTCCGAGGATCCGCTCTTCCTCTACCGCTGGCCAAAGGAGCCGTACGCCTCGAAGCGCCATTGGGGCTGGGTGGTCGAGATCGATCCGTTCGATCCGACCAGCACGCCGCGCAAGCACACGGCGATGGGCCGTTTCCGGCACGAGAACGTTGCGATGCGCGTCGGCGCTGATGGCACGCTCGTCGGCTACATGGGCGACGACAAGAACGACGCCTCCCTCTACAAGTTCGTCGCCGAAGGCAAGGTGAGCGGAGAGCGTGCGAAGGACCGTGCGCTGCTCGAGTCAGGTCGGCTGTACGTGGCGCAGATCGACGCGTACGACGATCCCAGCGTGAAGCGCAAGCGCGGGCGCTGGTTGCTGCTCGACCTTGCGGCGCAGGCGAAGCTGCGCGAGGCGAAGAAGGCGGACGGGACACCACTCTTCGCGAGCCAGGCCGAGGTCCTGGCGGACGCTCCGGCGGCGGCGAAGGTGCTCGGCGCGACGCCGCTCGAGCGACCCGAGGATGCCGAGGTCCATCCGCTGGATGGCAGCCTCTTCGTCGCGCTCACCAATCACAAGAAGAAGACGCCAGCCGATTGGCATGGGCGCATCGTGCGCCTGGTGGAGGCGGGCGGCGAGCCGGCGGCGCTCGAGTTCGAGTGGAGCGACTTCGCGGTCGGCGGCCCGGACGCCGGCTTCTCTTGCCCCGACAACCTCGCGTTCGACGGCAACGGCGACCTCTGGGTCACGTCGGACATGACGTCGGAGGAGATCGGCGGCGAGAACTACGGTGCGCGCGGCAACAACGGCCTCTTCTTCTTCCGCACGAGCGGGCCGCAAGCCGGAGTTGCCGTGCAGCTCGCGTCCGGTCCCGTCGACGGCGAGCTGACCGGCCCCTGCTTCACGCCCGACGGCACGACGCTCTTCCTCTCCGTGCAGCACCCGGGCGAAGTTTCGAAGTCGCGCGACGAGCTCACCAGCCACTGGCCCCGCGGCGGAACGAGCGTTCCGCTCTCGTCGGTCGTTGCGATCACCGGCTTCCCGCGCGCCGGTTGAAGTCGCCGCTCGACCCCGGAGCCTTCGTGGCACCTGGCGCCGTCGAACAGGTGGCGGGGATCTTTCATCCGCGCGAGCCGCACCGTGTGCGGGCACGGCGGTGGAAAGATCCCCGCCACCATTTTGGGCGGCGAGATCAGCTGCCGCCGATCACCAACTGGAGGCCAGGGGGTGAAGGAGAGCTTGTGAGCGGCGCCGAGGTCGACTTCGAGCGCTTGCGCGAAGAACTCGACACCGATGAGGCTCAGGTCGGGTGCGACGTCGGGGCCGACGTTCTTGCCGAACTCGGTCATGAGCACGGCGCCGGTCGCTTCGGAGTAGACGTTCACGCGCCCGAGCTCGAAGCCGCTGTCGGACGCCGACGGACGCGCCGTTCACGACCTCAGCGCAGGAGCCGACCACGAACTCGCCGTGGCCGTCCTGATTGACGTCGCCGAGCGGCGAGAGCGCGGTGCCACAATCGTTGAAGTAGTAGGTGCCGCCGAACCGGAACCGCTCGGCGCCCGTCTGGCCGGAGAAGACGTGCATCGCGCCCGCGTCGGCGATGCCGTTCACCGTCGCCCACTGCGCGCTCACCAGCACGTCGTCGAAACCGTCGGTGGCGACGTCACCGGCGCTGCTGACCGCGGTGCCGAACACCGCGTCGAGCTGCGTGCCCTGCAGCGCCCCGATCACGCTGCCATCGGCGCTGGAGAAGAGGCGCACGTAGCCGATCCCGTCGTCTTCCAATCGATCCACTGCATGGCGCCGACGGCGAGGTCGGAGACGCCGTCACCATTCACGTCGCCGGAGTTCGCGACCGCGAGGCCGCAGCAGTCGCCGGGCGGGTCGACCACGAACTCGTACCGCAGCGCGCGATCGAGTCCGGAGTCGACGTCGACGCGGCCAGGCTCGCTCGAAAAACGGTTGAAGTCGCCCGTCTCGCCGACGGCGGTCTCTTGCACCCCGTCGCCATCGAGATCGTCGAGGGTCGCGACCGAGCCGAAGGCTCCATTCGGGCGGGTGCCGCGAAGCGTCCAGAGGTCGGTCGGAGCCGCCATAGATCCGGCCAGCGAAGCGACCGCCACCGCCGGCCACCCGCGCTTCCGAATCAAGCGAGGACCTCCTTCAAGCTCCCCGGCGACTCCGGAGAGGACATGGACGAGGACCCGGATCGGAAATGGGCCGTCCCACGGCCGTTCGTGCGCCTACCGTTTGGGCTTCGCGGGCTTTCCGTCGAAGAGCGCGGCGAGTTCCTGCTCGAGCCACGTTTCGCGCAGCTTGCCGAGCAACGCCGGGTCGAGGCTGGCTTCGAGCACGAGCTCGTCGAGGCGCACCTCGACATCGCTGAAGCTCATGACGCCGAGCAGCCCCGACTGCCTCGTGTGGACCGGAACGAAGCGATCGGGAAACCCCTTGCAGCTCAGCGTCGCCCGCTTGCCGTCGTGCAAGACCGTGACGTCGTACGCGACGTCCCAGTCGGTGACCGTCGGCTCGTTCTTCTGCTCGAACTTGCCCGTGTCGCGCACCTCGATGCCGGCCATGTCGAAGGTCTTCAGCAGCCGCTTGCCGCCGTCATCGCACAGCAGGAGCGAGAGGCTGCAGACCGACTCCTCGATAAAGGGCGTGGGCTCGATGTAGGCGAATCGGTAGCGGCAGGTGAGCGGCGCCGCGAAGGCGAGCTTGCTGCGCCAATAGGAGGCGCCGCGCAGGCGGAGCGCTCCGCCGTCGATTCGCGCGTAGGAGTCCTTGGCCGGGATCTTGAGCTCGTGGTTGCCGCGCAGGTCACCGCGCACCGGCGCCGGCTCGAAGTCGCCGGCCTGCTCCGGTTTCTCGAAGTCCCAGGTGATCCGGACGCGTCCCTCGCCGAGGTGCTCGACCTTCGCCGCGAGCGGAAGGCCCGGCAACCCGCGCGCTTCGTAGAGCGGAGCGCTCGCGAAGGCGGCGAGCGTGCGCAGCGTCGGCAGTCGTGCCAGCAGCAACGGCTCGCGACGATGGTCGTGGAGCAGCGCGCGCAACGTTTCGAGCGTTGCTTCGCCGTGCGCGACGGTCGCCGGCCGCGGGGCGCGCGCGAGCGACTCGACGAGGCGGGCCGCCGCTCCGGTCGTCAGCAGTGGCGGAGTTGCGGCGCCGTCGGCTCGCAGCGCGAGTTCGTCGGGAGTCGTGCCAGCGGCCGCCTTCGCGTAGCTCTTGCGACCGGCCAGTAGCGCTGCGTAGGCGCGGGCGACGGCGCTGCCGGTCTCGCGCTTGCACTCGCTCATCTCGCGCAGCAGCTCTTCGCACGACACGGTGGCCAGCGGCACGCGCACGACGACGCCCTTGGCGCCCACCAACAGCAGCACGTCGCCGTCGATCTCCTGCAACGTTCCGCTCTGCGCGGCCCCTTCGTGGTCGAACCGGAGCTTGCGCTTCTCGGCACTCGCGGCAGTGAAGAACTCGCGCCGCGCGTCGCTGAGCTCCTTCAGGCGCGCGCGGTCGCGTTGCGCCCGCTTGGCGAGCTCATCGTCTGCCGGCAGAGCGGCGATCAGCGTGGCGATGGCCGCCGCCGCGCCGTCGAGGTCGCCGGCGGCTGCCTGCAGCAGCGCCATGCCGAGCGCTCCTTCAGGCGGCAGAGGCTCCTCGAGCAGGAGCGCCGGGTCGAACGCCGGGTCGAGCAACTTGCTGGTGAAGCCGCCGTTCGCGCTGGCAGTGACCGCGGCTGCGCCGTTCGTGCCGGTTCCGTCGCCCGCTTCCTGTGCGAGCGAAGTGACGACTTCCGGTGGGAGCTGCAACTCCGGCGGCAACGAGCGCTTCGCCTCGCGCGCCAGGAACTGCACGAAGCCGGCCTGCAACTGCGCCGCATCGATCACCACCGGAGCCGCTTTCAACGATGGGCCGGTGCCGAGATGGGACGCGAGCCGCTCGAGGAGGAGCGCCTTGCCCTTGCTCGTCTCCTCATGCAGGAGCCAGTGGACGAAGAGCGCCGACTCGCCGATGAACGCGTAGCGGGCGGCGACCCCGGCAGCGTTGTCCGCCGCGATCGTCGCGCCAGTACGTCGCGACTGCGACTGCAGCAGCCCGCTCCAGTCGCCGATCCGAAGCAGCTCGTCGATCGGCAGGAACGCGGTTCGTCGTTGCTCCGGATCGAGCAGCTGTTGCAGGTACCAGCGCAGCGTGGACTGGGGCAAGACGCCGACGTGTGGCGCCTTGGCATCGCCATCGTGGCCACCCACCGCGAAGGCGAGTCCCTCGCGCACCCAGAGATCGCACGGCGCCGCGGCGGGATCGCCGACGCGCGCGGCGTCGAGCAGCGAGCGCATGACGAGGTAGAGGACGTTGGCGCGATCGAGCGCGTCGTTCGGGGTCTCGAAGACATCGCGCTTGAGCACCCCGAGGGCGAGGTCGCCATTCCAGTGGTTCACGCCGCTCGAATCAGCGTTGCCGCAGAGCTTCCAGTAGTTGCCGAAGTCGCCCTCGCTCGCCAGCACGACGAGCGCATCGAGCGCACGGCCGGAGCGGCGCGCATCGGGCAAGACGGCGCCGAATTCATCGCGCAGGAGCTTGCGAGCGGCCGCGACCCACGGCTCGCATTGCGCCGCGAAGTCGCGCTCGAAGCCGGGTTTCGCGTTGGCCGGTCGCTGCACCAACCACAACGTCGGCGCGAAGTCACTGCACGCCACCAGCTCGACGCGCTGGAAGTAGGGGTGGGGCGCGAGGCGAGTCAGCAGGGCAGCGCGATCGGCCGCGAAGGCCGCGTCGGGCGCGACGTTCGGAAGCGGTGCCGACTGCGGGGTCGCAAACGCAGCGGCCACGATCGCACCCAACACGAAGCGGATCGTCACGGGCAGTCTCCACTCACTCCGGCGTAGCGCTCGGAGCAGCGTAGCGCGGACGTTTCCCGTGCCCGTCGCCGCGCCGCCGAGCTGTCCCTCGCTTTGCTACGGACCTCGCACCTCCTCCGCGGCGACGCGTTCCGCGGGTGGCGCGATGCCGGCCATGCGGCGCAGGAGCGCGCGGGCGCCGAGATCGCCGCCGCCCTGGCGCGGTCGCACCAGTCGCGGGAGCCACAGCGCGAGCCCACAGCGCAGCGCGATGCTGATCAGGAACAGCAGGCGGAAGTTGCGGCCGGTCGCAGTGAGGATGAGGCCGCCGAGCAGGCTGCCGGTGAGCTGCGCGAGGCCATTCAAGCCGGTCTGCGCGGCGATGGCGTGCGGCCGCGTGGCACGGAACGTCGTCTGCAGCAAGAGCACGAACAGCGCGATCTCGAAGCAACCCCAGGTGAGGCCGGCGACGAATTGCGACAGGAAGACCCACGGCCAGCCTTCAGCCCACAAATACGGCAGCGGCACCAGCGCGCAGCCGATCGCGCCGAGCAGCCAGACGGCGCGTGCGCCGTGGCGATCGATCCAGACACCGAAGCGACTCTGCAGCGCCGCCTTCAAGGCGATCTGCAGCGCGAGCGCCGCCATCAGCATCAAGTAGGAGAAGTGCAGTTCCTGGGCGAGGAACGGCAGCACGAAGGAGCCGCTCAAGTAGACGACCGCATAGAAGCCGGCGCTGCCGAGGATGAGGCGCCAGGTGTTGTTGCCGCGTGCGGTGCGCAGGAACTGGATCATCTTGCCGGCGGTGGCCAGCCCCGCGAACGCCGGCTCCGGCGAGAGGAGCAGCAGCACCGTCGACGCTGCGCGCGACAAGCCGGCCAGCAGGAAGATCAGCGCGAAGCCGCGGCCCGGCACGGCGAACTCGGGCCACCACGCGGTCGTCGCGGCGCCGAACACCAATCGCGGCTCGAGTGCCTGCAGCGTGATTCCGGCGACGACCATCGAGGCGCAGATGGTGGCCTGCACCGCCTTCATGCGGCGAGCGAAGTAGTTGCCGCGCATCCGCTCGGGCACCAGATCGCCGTACCACGAGGTCCACGGCGGCGACGCGCCCTGACCGGCGATCTGGTAGAGGCTCGCGCCCGCGATCAGCATCGTCGGCGTCTGCCGACCCAGCGCATCGAGCAGCGCCATCAGCAGCAGCGCGAGCGATTGGAGCGACGTGAACGCCGCGACGAGTCGACGTCGGGAGTCGACGCTGCGCATGAGCCGAAGCGCCAGCATGGGGCCGATCGCCCCGATGCCGAGCGGCAAGCCCACCACGAGCGCTTGCTCAAACGCGCTGGCTCCGAGCCGGATCGCGTCGACGACGAACCACGTTTCCGCGCAGCCGACCATGCCGGCGTAGAGCATCCCCTCAGGCACGGCGAGGCCGAGCGAGCGGCGACGGGCGGGACGCGGCAAGGAAGGCCGAGGCGAAGGCATGGGAAAAAGCTGCCAGAAAGGGGGGAGGCAGGATACGGGCGTCGCGCCTGGCGGACGCGATGACGCACTGGCGAGAGCGCCGATGCGCCCGTTGAATGGTGCCCCTCCCATGGCGTCCGCCGGCGTCCAGGAGGCCGGAGTCGCTCCTTTGCGCAGCTCGAAGTTCGGTCGCCTCGCACTTGCGATCGTCGGTTTCGCGCCCGCCCTTGTCGCGCAAGGCGGCGCGGACCATCTCAACTTCGAGACGCCGCCCCACCATGCGCTGGCGGTGGTCAGCGTGGGCAGTCGCGACTTCTTGCTGGTGGCCAACACCCCCGACGCGTCGGTCGAGATCTGGGATGCGCGGGCGCTGACATTCCAGGCTCGAGTCGCGGTCGGGCAGGAGCCGGTCACGGTGGTCGCGCGGCCGGAAGCGGCGGCCGACGGTTCGCGCCGCTGCTACGTCGCCAACTGGCTCGGCGACTCGATCACGTCGTTCGATCTCGCGCTCGACCCGCGGCGCCCGAGCCAGCCCCCGTTGGTGACGTTGCGTCGCACGGTGCCGGTGGGCGACGAGCCGACTGGCATCGCCTTCCTGCCGGAACTTGCGACATGGCCCGACTCGCTGCCGGGCGGATCGGCGTGGCGCGCATTGGTAGTGACGTTTGGCGCCGCGCAACGCATGGGTCTGTTCGATCGCGAGTCGCTGCAGCCGCTGCTGATGCTGCCGGGATCTTCGGGCGCACCGGAAGGCCATTCGGGCGCCATCGAACTGCTCGACCCGACCCGCACGCAAGGCGTGAAGCAGCCGCTCGCCATCGCGTTCGCGCCGAAGACGGCGAACGCGCCCAACGTCGCCGACCGCCTGTGGATCCTGAACGGACGCGGCGGCAGCGTGCCGTCGATCGTCCCGGGCGAGGAGTACGACTTCGACCTCTTCGCCAGCGATGACCTGGTGCGCACGCTGCACCGCGGTGCGGCGACGCGCCCGCCGATCGGCGGACTCGGCACTTCGCACTTCGACTTCGATTTCGCGCGCAACGGCGACCTGTGGGTCGCGGGCCAGACCGCCCTGCACAAGCAGCTGAACGACTTCGTGAACGATCAGGGCGAGGCGGTGATGGCCGCCAAGTCGGCCAACGGCACCGGTTTCGTGAAGAGCCAGCTCTTCCGCGTGCGCGGCAACGGCAGCGTCGAGCGCATCGATCTCAACGACGATGCGGGCGCGATGGCCACGCAGCCGGTGGTGCAGCCGGTCGCCGTGCGCGTCTATGGGCGCGGCGGACCCGGCACGCGCGTCTTCGCGGCGGGGCTCGGCAGCGATTCGATGGGGATCGTGCTGCCGGGCAGCGGTGGCCCGAACGCCTGGCAGGTCCATCGAGTTCGCATCGGCGACCCGACGCGGCAGTTCTATGCCGGCCGCCTCGATGGCCTGTGGCGCGGGCCGTGCGCGCTCGCGCTGCTCGAGTCGGGAGTGCCGAACGACCCGTCCGATCGCCTGTTCGTGCTGAACCTCGGCACCCGCTCGATCACCGTCTGCGACCCGAACTATCCGCTCGCCCAGCCCAGCACTTTCGTGGTGGGCCATTTCCCACTGGCCGCCGATCCGACCGCGCGGCACGTGCAGCTGGGGCGGCCGTTCCTCTATTCCTCCGAGCTCAGCGCCGGACGCAATACCTCGTGCGCGAGCTGCCACCTGTTCGGTCGCAGCGACTTCCTGGCGTGGAACCTCGCCGGCAACCACGCGCTGCCCGATGAGGGCGATCCCAACCACCTGCCGTTCGCGCTTGGCCCCAACGCGGCGACCAAAGGGCCGATGCAGACGCAGAGCCTGGTCGGACTGGTGAACTTCGAGCTGCCGGGCAACGACTTCACGCAGGACTTCGCCTTCAGCAACCGTCCCTACCACTGGCGCGGCGACAAGGGGCTCTTCGAGGACTTCAACGCGGCGTTCGTGAACCTGATGGGGATGGCGGAGATCTCGGGCAACACCAGCGGCAACGGCGACTTCAACAAGGGCTTGCCCGACGCCGCGATGACCAAGTTCCGTCGCTTCGCTTTCTCCATGCACTACCCGCCGAATCCGCAGGAGCCGCTGACGCGCACGCTGCAAGGCTCGGCCTATTCGACGCCGCAGCCGCCCGATGACCCGATCAAGCGCGCCCGCGAAGCCAACGATCCTTCGGTGGGCACGGGGGCGGCGCGCGGCCAGAAGCTGTTCCACATCCTGCCCAGCGATCGCGACGTCGACCTCGACGGCGACGGCACCTTCGACGCGGCACTCTCCTGCGTCCATTGCCACTCACTGCCCGAAGGCAGCAACAACCGCCTCACGTTGGGCCGCTTCCATGCGTTCGCGCCGCTCGCGGAGCAGATGCTCGAGACGCCGCAGCTGCGCGGCCTCGCCAGCAAGGAGAAGCGTCGCCATTGGATCGACCGCGACAGCGGCGAGCTGCGCGGCGCTCCCGATCGCGCGACCGCGGCTCGCACCGGCGAGTTCGGGCTGACCCATACCGGCCATTCCTCGGCGCAGACCGCCCCGAACCTGCCGCCGCTGTTCGCGAACGGAAGCTGGTCGATCGCGGACTTCATCAGCCTGTTCGTGCGCGGCGGACTCTTCCCGGTCGACACGTCGCAGGCGGAGGATCTGGAGCGCTACGTGCGGCAGCTCGACACGGGGGTCGCGCCGATCGTGGGACGCGGCGCGACCTTCGATGTCGCGACGCGAGCGATCGCGCCGAAATTGCTGGCCGTCGAGCTGGCGATGCACGAATCGCAGGCGCTCGCCGCGAATTCCGGTCTCGCAGTGCACGCGCGGCTGCAGGGTGCGTGGCACGGACTGTGGTTCGACGTCGCCGCACCGCGGCCGAGCTACCGCGAGCTGGCGCAGGCGGGGCTTGCTCCGCTGGCCGACCTCGACGGAGCGGCGCTGTTGACGCTGCTCGATCCGGCCGACCCGCGCTTCGCGCCGGACAACCTCCTGTTCGTGCAATCGACGCCGCTCGGCGCCGAACGCCGACTCGCATGGCTTGGCGCCGGTTCACCGCCGGTGACGCGCGCGACGCGGCCAACGCGCGCGCGTCTCGAGGGCTGCGTGCCGATGAGCGCGAACGCCGAGATCCCCCGGATGATCGACAACTGGGAGGACCTCGCGCAGCTGCAGGTGGCGTTCCTCGATGGACCGCCGCTGGCGCCGCTGCGACCCGACGCGTCGACGATCGTGCTGGGAGTCAGCCTGGTGCGCTGGGCGAAGACGGCGACTCCGTCAGGCTTCGGATTGACGCGGTTGCGCCATGAAGCGCCGCGCCGTTTCAGCGTGAGCGGTGAGGGGATCACGGCGGGCGCGGTGCTTCGCTTGTGGGCCCCGACGATCGTCGACATCGCCACCGCGTCGAAGTCGACGCCGCCGACGACCGCGCCGCTGCGCGACCCCAAGCAGAACTCGGGCTACTTCGAGCTGCCGCTCTTCGCGTCGCGCCGCGGCGGCGGGTCCGCGTGGGAGAGCGCCGCCGAAATCGAGCCGATGCTGCTGTACGCGCTGTTGAACGGCGGAGTCGCGAATGACCGCGTCCGCGCCGCGCTCGAGGATCCGTGGGACCCGCGCTTGCAGAGCCTCTCGAGCTTCGACGTGATCGAGCCGCAACGCTGGAACTGGTGGTGGGTGCAGGTCGTGAACGACCCGGCGCATGCCGCCGCCACGACGCTCGACGCCGGTTGGCAGCGCCTCACGCTGGCGGACTGACGAGAGCGTGGACGGGAAGCGAAAACGCCGGCCGCTTCAACGAGCGGCGGGTTTCCCGCCGCGCGATTCGGTGGCGTTGTTGAACGCTTTCATCTCTTCCAGCAGCTTCTGCATGTCGAGCGCCTCGACCGGCTCGATCACGATCGAGCCGTCGGCATCGCGATCGACGTGACCGAGTCCGGCGCTGTCATCGCCGCGCGCGTCGTCGTCATCCTCTCGCGACCGGCTGCCGCCGTTCGCGGCCTGGCGCTTTGCCGCCTCGAGGAGGCGGCGGCTCTCGGTCAACAGAGCGTGGTGGTCGAGCGCGTGACGGATGCTCTGCTTCAGGTCGGTCGGATCGGTGGGCTTGAGGAAGAAGCGCCAGATGCCGCCGTCGTTCACCGCCTTCATCGCGTCCTGAAGGGTCGCCTGGCCGGTCAGCATCATTCGGATGGTCATGGGCCAGCGCTTGGCGACCTGAGTGAGGAAATCGGCGCCAGCCATTCCGGGCATCCGCTCGTCGGAGATGACGACCGCGGCAGCGCCCTGCTCGAGCAGCTTGAGGCCCGCTTCGCCGCCGGTGGCGGTCACGACCTCCCAAGGCTCCTTGCGCATGGAGATGGCGAGGGTCGCGGTGATCGAGGGTTCATCGTCGACGAGCAGGATGCGGGGGCGATTCATTTCAGCGGCTCCGGATCGATCGGCAGGCGGACCGTTACAGCGGCGCCCCCGGTTGCGTCATTCGTGGCGTTGACCTCGCCGCCGTGCTGGCCGACGACGACCCTCTCGATGAGGTCGAGTCGGCGCGGACCGCTGCCCGCGTCGTCGGTGACGGTCAGCTCGATCTGAGCGCCGGAGAGGCGGGTCGAGATCGTGATGTGGCCGGCGTTCTGACCCTTCGGCCGGTTGGAGATCGAGTGGGTCGAGTTGGCGAGCATCTGCAGCACGGCGTCGCAGATCTCGGCGATGTGGCAAGTCACCTTGGGGAGCGCGGCGGCAAGGTGAAGGTCAAGCGTCGCGAGCGGTTCCCAGTGGTGGCGTGAGAGGTTGACGCAGTGGCGGACCAGGGCATTGAGGTCGATCAGCGCCTTGCCGTACTTGCCGCCGCTGGCGACGTCGCGCGTCGTGTCGACGACGGTGGCGATGCGCTTCAGCCCTTCGAGCGCACGCGTCGCGGCGAGCGGCACTTCACGACGCGCGAAGTCGAGGTCGGCCTCCGCGAGCGCCTTCTCGGCGAAGGCGGCGGTGTCGCAGGTACTGGGGTCGAGGCGTCCCGCTGCGATCAGGCGTGGCAGCGTCCCCATCAGCGGCTGGAGTTCGGTGAAAGCGTCGCACAGGTAGCGGATCGAGTCGCCGATGAACTGCAGCGGCGTGTTGATCTCGTGCGCGATGCCGTCGGCAAGTCGGCCGAGCGCGGCGCCCTGCTGTTGCTGGGTCCGCGCGTGCTCGATCGCGCCGCGAGCGTCGGCAGGGACCGCAACCAACAGGTAGCTCGTCGGCTCGCCTTCGGACTGCGCGACGATGGTGAGCGAGCAGTAGATCGGCAGGCGCAGCCCATTGGGGAGGACGCAGGTGCGGGGCGATCCATCGAAAAGGCCGGATCCTTCCGTCGCCGACTGCCGCAGCGAGGTGAAGCCGCCCAGGATGAGCTCGGAAACTGCAGTGCCCCGGAGCACGGTGACGTTGCGCCCGAGCAGCATCGCCGCGCGCTGGTTGGCCTGGGTGACGTAGCCACTGGCGTCGATCACCAGGAACGCCGCGCACTGCTCGCCATCGAGCGCTTCGCGGAAGCCGACGAGCTCGTCCATCCGGCGCCGTGCGAGCAGCAGTTCGTGGTTGCGTTCGGCGAGGGCGGCCTGCGCAACGGCCAGGCGTTGCTCGAGGAGCGCGGATGGGGCGGTCGCGGTCGGATCACTCATCCGGCAGTGCTCGCGAGCGGAAGGCAGTCGGGCATCGAGTCGCTCCACGAGGGCGCGCGTCCGGGAACTCCCGGATACGCTGACCGGCCTCGCGCTTGATCGGTCGTCGATCGTGCAGTGCTTCATCGGGAAATAGGTGCCGCCGACTGTGGAACCGACCGTGGAATCTTCGAAGCGGGCGGCACTTCCCGCCGCCGGGCGCTCTCCGGAGCTGCTCGCCCCGGCGGGCGACCTCGATTGCCTGCGCGCCGCGGTCGAGAACGGCGCCGATGCCGTCTATTTCGGGCTGAAGGACGGCTTCAACGCGCGCGCCCGCGCCACCAACCTTGCGCTCGACACGCTGCCCGAGGTGATGGGGGAGCTCCACCGTCGCGGCGTGAAGGGCTACGTCGCCTTCAACACGCTGGTCTTCGAGCACGAGCTCGCCGCCGCTGAGGCGCGGCTGCGTCGCATCGCCGAGGCGGGAGTCGACGCGATCATCGTTCAGGACCTCGGCATCGCGCGGCTGGCTCGCGCCGTGTCGCCCGATCTGCCGCTGCACGCGTCGACGCAGATGACGCTGTCGACCGCCGAGGGCTGCGAGTTCGCGCGCCGCTGCGGCGTGTCGCGGGCGATCCTGGCGCGCGAGCTCAGCGTCGAAGAGATCGCGCGGATCCACGCGGTGACCGACCTCGAACTCGAGGTCTTCGTCCACGGCGCGCTGTGCGTCAGCTGGAGCGGGCAGTGCCTGACCAGCGAGGTGTGGGGTGGTCGCTCGGCGAACCGCGGCGAGTGTGCGCAGGCTTGCCGCATGCCCTACACGCTCGACGTCGACGGCCAGCACCAGGAACTCGGCGCGGTGCGCTACCTGCTGTCGCCGAAGGACCTCTCCGCGCTCGACTTGCTGCCCGAGTTGCTGGCGGCCGGAGTCGTCTCCTTCAAGGTCGAGGGGCGGCTGAAGACGCCGGAGTACGTCGCGCAGGTGACGTCGACCTATCGGCGCGCGCTCGACCAGGCGCAACGCAACGGACGGGTCGAACTCGCGGCTGGCGAGCGACGCGACCTCGAACAGACCTTTTCGCGCGGCCTCTCGGCCGGCTTCCTCGGCGGCGTCAACCACCAGCGGCTGGTCGAAGGACGCAACCCCAAGAAGCGGGGCGTCTTCCTCGGCTGGGTGGCCGACGTGTCGCTGCCGTTGCATCGCGCGACGATCGCGCTCGAAGCGCCGCTCAAGCGCGGCGATGGCGTCGTCTTCGAGGGGCCCGATCCTGAGGTCGGCGAGGCGGGCGGCACCATCCTCGAGGTGCGCTGCGGCGGCCGCGTCCATCCCGGCGAGGTCTCGCCCCCTTCGCCTTCGGAGTCGGCGTTCGCGTCGAGGCCGGGCGAGCCCTTCCTGGCGGAACTCTGCTTCGCTCGCGAGCACGGTCCGGACCTGACGCAGGTCGAGATCGGCGCGCGCGTCTTCAAGACCAAGGATCCGGAGCTCGAGAAGCGGCTGCGCGCGACGTTCGAAGGCGAACCGCGTCGACGCGTCGGGATCGAGCTTTCGCTGCAAGGATGCGCCGGCCAGCCACTGCAGGTCACCGCGCGCGACGCCGAGGGCCACGCGGTCACCGTGACCTCGACGATGGCGCTCGAACCGGCGCGCAACCGACCGCTGACCGCGGCGGTGCTGGCCGAGCAGTTCGGCCGACTCGGCGGGACCATCTTCAAGCTCGCGCATGGCCACGCGTCGGTGGCGAGCGCACTGGCGGAGCCGCTGATCGCGCCGCTCTCCGAGCTGTCGCGGATGCGTCGCGAGATGGTGGAGAAGCTCGCGGCGGCGCGCGCGGCCAGCGTCCACTGGCAGGTCGCCGCCGAGCCGGCGCTGGCGCGACTCGCACCGGCGGCGCGCAAGGTCGGCGCACGCGACGGCAAGGGCATCGATTCGGCTCGAGCCGGCGATGGCTTCGAGCTGTCGGTGCTGGTTCGCGACGACGCGCAGGTGGAGGCGGCGCTCGCGACCGGGGTGAAGCGCATCTACCTCGACTACCTCGACCTCGTCGGTCTCGGCCAGGCCGTCGAGCGCGTGCGAGCCGCCGGGCGCCAGGCATTGCCCGCATCGACGCGCATCGCCAAGCCGGGCGAGGAGAAGACGCTCGCGCGGCTGCTGGCTCTTTCCAAGGACGGCATCCTCGCGCGCCACCTCGGGGTGCTCGAGGAGGTGGCGACGCGGCGCGCCAGTGACGATGCGACGGCGCGTGGGCTGCAGCTCGTCGGCGACTTCAGCTTGAACGCGGCCAACGGCCTGACCGCGGAGGTGCTGCTCGATCGCGGCGTCGACCTGCTGACTCCGAGCTTCGACCTGAACGCGGAGCAACTGCTGGCGTTGCTTGACCACGTGGCGGCCGAGCGGCTCGAAGTGGTGGTCCACCAGCACCTTCCACTGTTCCACATGGAGCACTGCGTCTTCGCGCACCTGCTCTCGAACGGCGCCGACTACCGAACGTGCGGGCGGCCTTGCGATCGCCACGCCATCGGCCTGAAGGACGACAAGGGGTGGCTCCACCCGGTGCTGGCCGATGTCGGCTGTCGCAACACGCTGTTCCACCATCGCCCGCAGAGCGCCGCCGAATGGCTCCCGCGTTTCCGCGAGGCGGGTCTGTCGCGCTTCCGCGTGGAGTTGTTGCGAGAGTCTCAAGCGCAGGCTGAAACGGTGATCGAGCTCTATCGAGCGGCGCTGCGCGGCGAGGTCGCGCCGAAGGCGCTGTTCCGTCAGCTCAACGCGGAAGGGAAGTTCGGCGTGGTCGGCGTGACGCGCGGCACGCTGCCGGTGGTGGGGTCGGGTTGAGCGGGGTGCGGCGCGGACTGGCGACGGCGGCGCGCAACCGCACGACGGCCGGAGCGCAATGATTTCGGAGTCGGCGCACGCCGGCGCGGCCTCCCCTGGGAGGCCTCCGGTCCTGACGGGGAAGCCCCGGGGGTGGTCCAAGCGGCACGGCGCGTGCACAATGGTCCCCCGACTGCGGGGTTCCGGGGCGACCTGGCCGAACCATCGGCGATCGCCCGATTCGCTGCGAGGAGTGTTCGGCCATGACAATGAACCGCCCGGATCTCAGCGTGTCCGATCTCCGCCGGGCGCCGTCGATCTGGAAGAGCCAGGCGATCTGGAAGAGTGCGGTCGCGATCGGCGTTGCCGCCGGCTTCTCGGGCTGCGGCGGCGGCGGTGGTGGCGGCGGCAGCCGCTCGACGACGTTCGCGCCCAAGGCGACGCTCCTGTCGGTGCGCTTCCCTGATCCCAACGACGTCAACGTCGAAGCGGAGACGACCGCGCCGCAGAGTTCGCCGGTGGTTCAGACCGTCGAGTTCGTCTTCAGTGACAACCCGGACCCCAACCGCATCAACGCGACGGTCCTGCCGATCCTCGATTCGGCCAACCAGCCGGTGCGCGGTCGCTACCTCGTCGATGGTCCGGTGGTGACCTTCGTTCCCGATCTGCCAGTGCGCCCGATCTCGACGCTGCCGACAGGCGGCCTCGACAACGGAGGCGCCGGGCTCAACTTCAACTCCGGCTACACCGTCCGCACCGGCCCTCTGACGTTCTCGTTCGTAGCCAACGTCGAGCCCGCGTTGCGCGCCAGCTACCCGGATGCGATCGACACCGACGGGATCTTCATCCCGTTCCGCACGATGGTGACGCCGAGCGCCGACGCGTTCCGGGCGGTCGCGGCGACGACGCCGCGGCTGATCGATGCGGACCCGACGGATGGCTCGACCGGCATCTCGCCCAACCTCTTCTCCGATCCGGATGGGCTCTTCACGGCTCGGCCGGTCTTCACGCTGGTGTTCGACGGTCCGTTGCAGCCCGACACCACCAACCTCAACGACACGGTGTTCGAGCTCGTCGATCTCGAAGACACCCCGCCCGGGTTCCCGGACGGCGTCTCGTTGGGCATCAACGTCACGCTGGTCGAGAACTCGATCGACCGTGCCGTGGTGGAAGTCCAGCCGTCGGGAATCCTGCCCTTCGGACATCTGCTCGTCTTGCAGTACGACCTCGAGCTGAAGGGGCTGGCGCAGAGCGGATCGCCTGCCGGCGGCCCGCTCGTCGCCACGACCTTCTCGGTTGCGGACGCTCCGTCCGGCTCGATTCGTGACGCCATCGTCGAGGAGTTCGACGACAACCGACGCGAAGAGACCGACATCGACGAGATCGGATCGGGCGTCCTTCCGGCCGACTGGAACCGCAAGGGCTCTTCGATCTTGCAGGCGGCGCTCGAGTTCGACGGGGACGGCAGTCTCGGCCGCTTCCTTCCCAACGCCCCCGCGAGTGGCAACACGACGACGATCGTCCTCGACACGACGTCGCAGACCTTCCCGCTGCTCGACGGTTCGACGCCCGATGCGCTGCCGGGCGCCATCGCGACGAACGGCGTGTTCAACTTCACCGACATCGACATCCCCGACGGCGTGATCGTCGTTCCGCGGGGCAACAACCCGTTGGTCTTCAAGGCCACCGGATCGGTCCGCATCGCCGGCGACATCCTCGTCAGCGGTGACGACGGCTCGAGCGAGTTCGCCTACGACTCCTCGATCACCGCCATTCCGGGCGGGCCGGCGCGTGCCGGCGGTGGCCGCGGCGGCGATTCGCACCCGGTGACGTTCTTCCCGGCCGACACCATCAACTACCTCACCTTGGTGTCGCCGACGTACGCCAAGACCGGTCTCGGCATGGACCCGGTCACCGGGGAGATGAAGGAGATCGGCGGCACCGGCGCGCAGAGCGGTGCGCTCGACACCAAGGACAGCAAGGGCAAGTACCAGACGAACGACGAGATGGGCAACTGCGACGAATTCCGTTCGATCAGCACCAACGCCAAGATCGCGGGCGGCGGCGGCGGCTCGATGTTCCGCGCCGGCGTGGTCCCGAAGGACACCAGCGGCAACATCCTGAACGGCATCGCCAACGTGAAGCCGGATGGCACTGGCAAGTGGCTGGTGAGCGACGACAACACCAATCTCGCCGGGGTCGGCGGCGCCCATCCGTTCGCTCCGGACGGCACGCTCAGCAACGACTACTTCGGCAAGCTCGGGCAGTTGAAGCGGCTGATTGGTGGTCAGGGCGGCGGCGGCGGCGGCACGCAGTGCGACTCCTACTTCTGCGGCAACTGGTGCGACATCGACAAAGATTCGACCAACGACGGTTGCTGCGCCAACGAGGACAATCTTCCGGCGCAGGGACGCTCGCCGTCGGTCGGTGACTCGCGTGGCGGCGCGGGTGGCGGTGGCGGCGGCGCCTTCATGGTGCAGGCCCTCGGCGACATCACGCTCGAGGCCACCGCGCTGCTCGAATCGTCGGGTGGCAACGGCGGCGGCGGCGAAGGGATCGCCTGCTCGTACTGGGGCGGCGGCGGTGGCGGTGGCGCCGGCGGGATGATCATCCTGCAGTCGGCGTCGACGATCCTGGTCAAGCAGAGCGCCATCATCGACGTGCGTCGCGGGCTCGGCGACAACGCCGCTCCGAACAACGACTACGCCGATTGCAGCAACTCGAACAACGGCGTGGCAGGCGACGGCGGCGACGGCGGCCACGGGATGATCCAGCTTCAGGTCCCGGCCGGCAGCACGGCGACCGTCGTCGCGCCAGGCTCGGACGTCAACGGCAGCATCCGCCCGCTCGCATCGTGGGTCGATCCGAACAACACGCTTGCGCCGGTCGAGTTCACGCCGATCAGCGTCGCCCTTTCGCAGTGGCACGACTTCGGTCGTGTGATCGAACGCTCGCCGGCGAATACCAATCCGGTGTTCAGCTTCAGCGGCCTCGACGGCGGCGGCTACGTGGCGACGGACGGCTCCGGCAACGTCCTCTCGCCTGGAACGAGCGACATCCTCGTCGGCTACCTCGGGCAGTTCGACACGCTCACCGGAACCTATGCGCCCGGCCAGGAGCCGCGCACGAACTTCATCCCCACCAACGCGCGGCTGAAGGTCGAGTTCCAAGGCGCCGATGCGATCGTCGAGGGCTCGAAGGAGGTCGACCCGGCAACGCTGACCGCCTGGTCTTCGAACGTCGCCGTCGCCAACGGTCACCAGTTCCTGCGGTGGCGCATCACGTTCGACACGACGTTCGACGGCAGCACGCTGACGCCGACGACGCCGCGCCCGATCGTCGAGCGGCTCGAGATCCACACCGACTTCTGATCGCATCGCATTCCGCGCGTCGGCCCGGGTTCCCCGCACGGGAGCCTGGGCCGACTTTCGTTCGCGGATCGGCCAGCTCCTCGGCGGATTGGCGACCCTCCGCGTCGTCGTCGCGCCGAGACCGCTCGAATGCGTCGGCTAAGATTCCCGCCCTGGTGCGCCGCGTTCGCGGCGTTCGATCGGCGGGACAAGTCGCGCGTGACGCAGAAGCCACCTCGATTGCGGACAAGGAATGCCCTCGCGCTGCTCGTGGCGGGGTGCGCTGCGCGCTGCGGCGAGCATCCGGCCGCTCCCGGTCCGTCGAGCACGAGCGAGGCGCCCGCGTCGCTGGCGCCCGAGCTCCGCTTCGCGCTCCGCGATGAGGCGGCGGCGCGCGGCATCGTCGCCGTGAACCACTGCGGCGAGCCGGTGAAGAAGCGCTACGCGCTCGAGGAGATCGGCCAGGGCTGCGCGCTCTTCGACAAGGATGGCGACGGGGATCTCGACGCGTACCTCGTCGATGCGTGCGGTCTCGTTCCGCCGGCCGGCGGCGAGGGCGACTGGACGCTCGATCGGCGCGGTCGCTGCACGCTGCTCGAGAACGATGGCGGCGGCCGCTTCACCGACGTCACGGAGGCTGCCGGCGACGCCGGTCTTCGCGTCTTCGGGGCGGGAGCGGTTGCGGCCGACTACGACGGCGACGGCGACCTCGATCTCTACGTCACCTGCTACGGCGAGAACAAGCTGCTGCAGAACGACGGACGCGGCCGCTTCACGGACGTCACCGCGTTGGCCGGCGTCGGTGACCCGCGCTGGAGCACCGGCGCGGTCTTCTTCGACGCCGATGGCGACGACGATCTCGACCTCTACGTTGGCAACTACTTCGCGATGACCGTGGCCGGCGACCCCGACTGCTGGAACAAGGTCGATTGCCCCTACTTCGAGCTGAAGGCGGCGTGCGGCCCCAAAGGGATGGTGCCGGAGCCCGATCGCTTCTTCGCCAACCAGGGCGACGGCACGTTCCTGGACGCCACCGCCGCTGCCGGCTTCGCCAGCGTCGAGCCGCGCTACTCGCTGGGCATCGTCGCGTTCGATGCGGATGGCGATGGCGACCAGGACCTCTACGTCGCCAACGACTCGCGCGGGAACTACCTCTTCGTCAACGACGGCCATGGGCGCTTCAGCGAGGAGGCCGATCTCGCCGGCGCGGCGCTTTCCGGCAGCGGCCTGCAGCAGGCCGGAATGGGCGTCGCGGTCGGCGACTTCGATGGGGATCTCGACCTCGACCTCTTCTGCACCAACTTCTCGCACGACGACAACACGCTGTACCAGGGCGACGGTCGCGGGAACTTCCTCGATGTCACCGCGCGCCACGCGTGGGGGACGGAGAGTTGGCTCGCGCTGGGTTGGGGCACCGCGTTCGAGGACTTCGACCTCGACGGCGATCTCGACCTCTTCGTCGCCAACGGCCACGTCTATCCGGGGGCCGACGCGCGCGCGCCGGAGCTCACCTACAAGCAGGCGTGCCGCGCGTACGAGTTCGAAGGCCGCTATCGCGATGTCACGGCGCTCGCCTTCCCGGGAACGCCGGTGCGCAAGTCGTTCCGCGGCGCGGCGTTCGGCGATGTCGATGGCGACGGCGACGGCGACGTGCTGGTGATGGCGCAGAACGAGGCGCCGACGCTGTTCGTCAACGACGCCGCTGCTCGAGGCGGCGGCGGGTCGCTGTCGATCATGCTGGAGCAGTCGGGGAAGAACCGCTTCGCGGTCGGCGCGAAAGTGGTCGTCGAAGCGGGTGGTCGAAAGATGCTGCGGATGGTGCAAGCGGGGGGATCGTTCCAGAGCAGCCATGAGCTTGCGGCTCGCTTCGGGCTCGGCGCGGCGTCGCGAATCGAGCGCGTCACGGTGACCTGGCCCGATGGAGTGGTCGAGGAGGCGCGGGAGCTCGCGATCGGCCAGCGCTATCGCTGGGTCCGCGGCGCACCTCCACAGCGATGGAGCCGTGGACCGTGAAGCGCACGCCGACTCGCTGCGATCGAAACCTCGCTTGGCGCCGCGCGCTTCTGGCAGCCGCCGTCGCGACGGCGCTGACGTTGGCGTCGGGGGCGTCGGCCGCGAAGGCGCAGACCCTGCCCGGAATCGATCCGGCGCTGAGTCAGGCGTTCGCGCGCTTCGACAAGGGCGAGCGCGATGCGGCGCGCGCCCAGATCGAGTCGCTGGCGGCCAACCAGAGCGCCGATCCGGGCTACGTCATGGTCGTCGGGACGCTGTGGTTGATGCGCGCGGAATGGCGTTCCGCCGAGCCGCACGTGCGCGCGGCACTCGCGAAGATGCCCGACTTCGCGCCGGCCCACAACGCGCTCGGCGTCGTGCTGCTGCAGACCTCGCGGCCGGAAGAGGCGGAGGCCGTGCTGCGGCCCGCCGTGACGCGCTTCACCAGCGATGCTTCCTACGGCGAGCTCGTCTTCAACTTCGCGATGGCGTGCGCGATGGTGAACAAGCGCCTCGAAGCGAGCGATTGGTTCGAGAAGTCGATCGCCTTCGCGCCGAACGCGGCGATCAACCACTTCTCGCTCGGCGAGAACGAGCTGAACCTGCGTCGGCTCGACCGCGCCGAGAAGGAGTTCCGCCTCGCGATGGAACTCGCCCCGCCGCATCCCGACGCGCGCTGGAAGCTGGCCGTCACGATCGCCGAAGCGGGGCGACCCGCCGAGGCGGAGCCGCTCTTCGCCAAGGCCGTCTCGACCGGCCCCGATCGAAGCCGGTTCTCGGCGGCGTTCCGCTACGGCGTCTTCCTGTTCGAGCGCGAACGCGCCGCCGAGGCGTTGCCGTTGCTGCAGTCGGTGACCAGCGGGAAGCCCGACGATCGCATGGCGTGGAGCTACCTGGCGAGAGCGCTGCGCGCGCTCGGACGCAAGGAAGAGGCGGCGGTCGCGGTCGCGCGCTATCGCGAGCTGCAGGCGAAAGCCGATCGGGATGAGAACGAGTTCCTGCTCTCGCTCATCCGCGACAAGCTGCAGTCGTCCGAAGGGAAAGTGCTGCCCGATCGCGGATGATCGATTCGCCACGAGCTCGTTGCGATCGTTGAATCACCGCACCTGGAGTCCAGAAGGCATGGCGTTCGTCACCCCCTCGCTCGCGTTCGCCGCCTGCATGTTGGCGCCCCAGGAGGCGCCGCCGCTGGTGCTCCGTCCCATGCCCGTCGAGGGAATGGTGGACGAACTCAGCCGCGCTCCCGCTGACAACAGCGAGCGCGAGAAGCGGCTGGCCGAGCTCTTCCTCGAAGCCGGGGCCGAGGCCGACGATGTGGCCCTGGTGCCGCTCGATCGAGCGCTGCTGGCGCCGAAGCTCGACAGCGCGCGCGCCGCGTTGGTCGCGCGCCTCGACGCCACGAACGCGAGCGCCGCCGATCGCGAGACGGAGCTGGCGCGCTTCGAGGCGCGTTGGCGCGACGTCGGCCGCAACGTGATCGCCGTGCTGCCCGGCACGACCAAGCGGATCATCGGATTCGCCGCGCACTACGACACCGTGGACGGCTCGCGCGGCGTGATCGACAACTGGTCGGGCTGCGTCCTGCTGGCCAACCTCTACCGCGCGCTGAAGGGCAGCAACCACGAGCACACGTTCATGTTCCTCGGCTTCGCGGGCGAAGAGCAAGGCTGCCTCGGCTCCGCGTCGTGGGTGAGCACGGTGCGCGAGAAGCAGGCGGCGAAGATCGACGCCTTCGTCACCGTCGAATGCGCTGGCGTCGCGGCGCCGCGCGCGTGGTGGGGCGGCTCTTCGGCCGGCATCCTCGAGTACGTCGCCGACGCGGCGGCACGTGCGAACGTGCCGCTTCAGGTCGTCGACTTCCCTGGCGAAGCATCCGACAGCCACGAACTCAAGCGAGGCTTCCTTCCGGTCGCGTCTCTCCTTGGCATCGACATGGAACACGTGTCGTTGCTGCACACTTCGCGCGATCGTGTCGAGGCGATCGTGCCCGAGCATCTCCTGCAGATGCACGTGTTGACGCTCGCGATCGCCGCAGAGTTCGATCGCCATCGCCAGCCCTTGCGCTGGGACTACGTGCAGGAGAAGCTGCGCCTCGACGATCCGGCGAGCGGTCGCACCACGCTCGTGCCGACGCAGCTCGCCTTTCCCGGAACCCGGCCGGAGGCGAAGCCCGCGCCTCTCGCGCCGGCCCAAGACCGCGATCCGTCTCGTGATCCCCGTGATGGGAGCCTGCCGTGACCTCGAGGATTCTCGCGTCCGCCTTCCTGCTCGCGCTCGCTCCGACCGGGGGCGTGCTCTTCGCCACGCCGCAGCAGGCGCAGGTCAACATGAACGACCTGCCCGACGACGTGAAGAAGATCCGGCAGGCCTACATTGCCTACGACGTCGACACGGCGTTGGCGCTGTCGAATGACTGGCTGGTCTCGCATCCCGGGGATGCGGTGGTGCTCGAGATCCGGGCGCGCGCGCTCCGTCAGCTCGGCCGCCTCGAAGATGCGGTGAAGACCGCGGAGACGATCAATCCCCGGCCGCCGCGCATCCGCCTCTTCATCGCGGAGTGCCTGGCGGGCAATCCCGCGACGATCCCGCAGGCGCATGCGCTGGTCGATGAAGTCGCCGCCGACGACCCCAACGCCGTCGATCCGCACTTGACGCGAGCTCGCATCTACCTCGCGCAGGGTCGGCTGAAGGAGGCGTCCTCCGAGCTGAACTACGTGCGCGTCACCAAACCGAAGAGCTACGAAGGGATGCTCCTCAGCGGCATCCTCGCCGAGGTCGGCGGTGCCAACGAGGAGGCGTTGCGGGTCTATCTGCAGCTCGTCTCGAAGCCGACCGACTGGGAACGCACCGACACCCACCACGAGCGCGACGCCGTGGTCGGTCTTGCCGGCGTCTACGTCAAGCTGCAGCGCTACGACGAGGGCATCGCGCTCTTCGAGCAGCTGACCCAGAAGATGCCGCGATCGGCCGTGCTGTTCGCGCAGCTCGCGATGGCGCAGACGATGCTCGAGCGCAACGCGGACGCCATCAGCAACTTCGAGAAGGCGTGTGAGCTGTCGCCCGGAACCCCGGAATTCCTCGGTCGCCTCGCCGACCTCTATCGCGGCGCCGGACGTCTCGATGATGCGATCGCGCGCTACACGCGAATCCTCTCGACGACCGAAGTCGGTCCCGGCCACCTCGTCGCCGACATGCGGCTCGCCGAGATCCACCTCGATCGCTCCGAACTCGACAAGGCGAAGCTGCACTCCGATGCGGCCATCACGATCGCGCCGACGAACCCGGAGGCGATGCTGATCGCCGCGCGGGTGCGGGAGAAGGTGGGCGATCCGGCCGCGGCGAAGGAGCTCTACCGCAAGACGCTTGCGCAGGATCCGATGTTGTTCGACGCGCTCTACCGCCTCGCGCTGTTGCTGGCGCGGTCGACGGATGCGGCGGAACAGGCGGAAGGGCAGCGGTTGCTGGCACGCCACCAGAAGATCGAGCCGCTGCTGCAGGACCTGACCCGCGTGCGCCGTGAACTCGAGATGTCGCAGCGAAGCCCGACGTTGCTGACGCGCCTGGCCGGGCTGCTCAACCTTGCCGGCGAGTACGACCAGGCCAAGCTCTGGGGCGAGCGCGCCGAGAAGGTGAGTCCGCGCAGCCCTTCGACCTGCATGCAGCTCGGGTACATCTCGGCCAACCTCGGCGACAACGCCGCCGCTCTCAAGTACTTCGAGCGCGCCCAGAAAGCGCTGCCGCCCAACGCGGTGCCGAAGCTCGACGAGTACGTCGAGAAGCTGAAGAAGGGCGAAGCGCTTCCCCTTCCCATGGGCGAGCTGTACCGGCCATCGCAGCAGCCGCCCGCGGGCGCGCCCGCCAAACCGACCGGCGGTTGACGGCCGCCGCGCGGCAACCCGTTCGAAGCGGGAGTTCGCTCAGCGCTGGAGCACGCGCCGCTGCCGTGGCGCCGGATCACCCTGCTTCCAGGTGTACTCGCCGCCCGCGGCCAGGGGACCGAACTCCTGCACGGTCCCGTCGGGCCAGCGCACCGCGAGCTTCTCGGCCTGACTCGCCCCGGCGGCGCCGAAATGGACGCGCAGGTCGCATCTCGAGCCGTAGGAGGAACCAGCGCGGACCTCCTCGACTCGCGCCTTGCCGTCGATGGTCAAGGTGAGCTTGGCGCCGACGGCGTCGCGGTTGCGGCCGCTCGCCGACAGTGCGAAGAGGAAGGAATCGGCGCGCGAACCCGGCGGCACGTGGTTGTTGCGCAGCAGCACGGCCGGCTCGTCGCGCGCCACGATGACCGCGTCGAGGTCGCCATCGCCGTCGAGGTCGCCCGTCGCGAGCCCGCGTGCCGCGTTGCGCACCGTGAAGTAGGCGCCGGCCTGCTCCGGCGCGACCAGCGCGAAACGCCCCTTGCCGTCGTTGTCGAGCAACTGGTCCGCCTGCATGTACCAGGCGCCGCCGCGCGACTTGTGGACGTTGAAGAGGACGTGGCCGTTGGCGATCAGAACGTCGAGGTCGCCGTCGTCGTCGTAGTCGAAGAAGTCGATTCCGAAGCCGACTTCACCGCGATCGATCAGCGCGAACCCGGCGGCGCGGTGCTCGTCGGAGAACCAGCCGCGTCCGTCGTTCTGGTACAGGCTGTTCATCTCCGAGGAGAGGTTCACGCACAGCAGGTCGAAGTCGCCATCCCCGTCGTAGTCGCCGGCGTCGACGCCCATCCCGGCCAGGCTGCGGCCGTCGGCGCCGTAGGCGCAGCCGCGCTGCGCACCGCATTCGGTGAACTGCCCTTTGCCGTCGTTCACGAACAGGAAGTTCGGGGTGCCGTCGTTGGCGACGTAGAGGTCGAGGTCGCCATCGTCGTCGACGTCGCTCGCCACGACACCGAGCCCCTTCGAGTGGTCGGAGAGCGGCTGGGTCGCCGTCAGTCCGACCTCGCGCGCCTGCTCCACGAACGTGCCGTCGCCCTTGCCGTGGAAGAACCAGTGCTGGACGCCGAGGTACTCCTTCGGAGCGCAGTAGTCGCGCACGCCGGTCACGTCGACTCCGCATGGATTCGCCCGATTCACCTCGATGGAGAACTCCACGTAGTTCGCGACGTAGAGATCGAGCGTCCCGTCGCGATCGGCGTCGAAGAAGCAGGCGCTCGAACTCCACTTGCCGCCGCCGGCGACGCCCGCGCTTTCGGCGCGCTCGTCGAAATGGCCATGGCCATCGTTGACGTAGAGGAAGTTGCGCCCCCAGCTCGTGACCAGCAGGTCCTGGTCTCCATCGCCTTCGAGGTCGGCGGCAGCGGCGCCCGTGCAGTAGCTGCCGGCAACGCCGCGCACTCCCGCCTCCGCAGCGACATCGGTGAAGTGCAGGTCGCCGTCGTTGCGGAACAGTGCGTGCCCTGGGAACGGCGCGTCAGGCTGGAGGTCGTGCCACGTGCCGGCGTTCACCAGGAAGAGGTCGAGGTCGAGGTCGCCGTCATAGTCGAGCAGCACGACGCCGCCGGAGACGACTTCCGGCAAGCGGTACTCGCCGCTGCGCGACGACTGATGGCACCAACCGGCCAGCGCCTCGCGCATCCAGGTGAAGCGTTCACCCGGGATCGGCGCCACGTCACGTGGCGTCAGCATTCCATCACCGCCCGCGATCGAGACGTCCTGCACGGGCACGCGCACCGGAGCGGTCGCCTGCGGCGCGACCGCGGCGTCGTCGGTTCCCTTGGTCGGGGCGGCGGCTGGATCATCGCCGCATGCCGTAAGCAGCAACGGCGCGAGACGCATCGGCGCAAGCGGCCAACGCTTCACGATCGGTCCACCACGATCGTCACGGTCGATGGCGCGGCGCTGCCGACGCGCGTGCGCACGAACGCGTGGTCGGCGCTGCGACGTTGCGGCATCGCCGGCTCGACGATCCGTTCATTCGTCGCCAGCGGGATCGCTACGTCGACGTCGAGCGTGTCGGCGCGAGTGCTGGTCAGCACGACGCGGTAGCTCATCGAGTGCGGCCCGGTCGACTCCTGGTTGCAGCGGCCGCGGATTCCCGCGATCGGCTCGCCGAAGAACGACGGCAGCGCATCGCCCAGCGTTGCGGCGACTGCGGTCGTCGGGCTGAGCCATGGCCGATTGCGCGCGTCGAGGACGATCGTCTGCGCGTTGCCGGCAGGGAGCGCGCGGCCGATGCGCGCCGCCGAATCGGCGGCGAAGTCGAAACGGCGCACCACCGGAGTGGAGTCGCTGGGGCCGTCGATGCCGGGCACCACGTAGGTCGGCGTCGTCGTGAGCGCGGCGTCCCGCAGCTGCGCCAGCACGACCTGCAGCGTCGCCTCGCGCGCCAAGGTCGCGACGTCAGCGACGGGATGGAGCATCGTCTCATCCTGCACCGCAAGCCGCGCCCCTTTGAAGGCGACGCCGCTCTGGTTGACGACCGAAACGACGACCGACAGGTCGCCGCTGCTCCCCTCGGCGTTCGCGCGCAGCTGCCAGTCGCAGCTCCAGCTCAGTCCGCGCGTCGCGTAGAGCAGTTCGAAGCGGTACCGATCGGCGCGGTCGCAGTCGAGGCGCCAGTCGAGTCGCATGCGATTCCAATCGCCGCTCGGAAGCGCGTCGAGGACGATCTCCGCCTCGTCGAACAGGCGGATCTGGCCGTCGATCTGCTCGAGATAGAGCGGCAGCTTCAACTCGCCCGCGGGGCTGCCGACCACGGGCGGGAAGAGGAGCCGGCCCTCGAGCCGCTCGACGGTCGCTTCATGGAAGCGCAGCAGCTCGACCGGTCGCCCGGCGAGGCTTTCGAGCGCCTTCTCGACGTTCAGCACCTCGAACCACGCGGTCTGCTCGGACAGACGCACGAGGTCGGGCTGGCTGAGCGCGCGCAGCGTCACCGTCTCCGGCAGCAGCCGTGGCGCCACGTCGAGGACGCGCAGCGACGAGCGGCCGCCCGCGAGCTGTGCGCTGCGGACCTCGCGCACGATCGAGCGGCCGTCGCGGCCGACCGTCAGCGCGACCTCTTCCGGAGTCGAGGCGTCCTGCGCATGGGCGAGGAGCGAGGCGCCGGCGAAGGCGATCGCGAGGCGCACGGCGAGCGAGATTCTCATGCGGCGCGAGGATAGCGCTGAGGCGTAGCCAGTCGCGTCGACGAGTGATGCGTCGCGCGCCGCCCGCTTCGCGATATCGTTCCGCGCCTCCCATGGCCTCTTCGCGATTCCTCTTCGTCCACGGCGCCTGGCACGGTGCGTGGAGCTTCGACCTGCTGCGGCTCGAACTCGAGCGGCGCGCGGTCGCATGCGAGGCGATCGACCTGCCGGCGTTGGGCGACGATGCGACGGCGCTGTCCGAGGCGACCTTCGAAGCGGGCGTCGCGCGGCTGGTCGAGCGCATCGGGGCCTGGCGCAATTGGACGCTGGTCGGCCACAGCTTCGGCGGCCTCTACGTGACCGAGGCGGCGTTGCGCGCCGCGGCCAAGGTGAAGAGCATCGTCTACCTCGCCGCGTGGGTGCCCAAGGTCGGCGATGACTTCAAGAGCGTGGCCGCCGCGGCCCCGCTCAGCGATGGCTTCCGCGCCTGCTTCAAGAAGAGCGCGTCCGGCGAGGCGCTCGAACTCGACGCCGCCAAAGCGAGCGCCTACCTCTGGCACGATGTGGTGCCAGGCATCGCGGCCGCCGCCGCCATGCGCGTGCGCCCGCAACCGTCCGAGCCCTTCGAGTCGGCGAAGATCGGCGCCGGCAATCCGACCGCCAGCGCCGAGCTGCTGAAGAAGATCCCGCGCACGGCGCTCATCGCCAGTCACGATCGCGTGCTGCCCGCCGAGACGTTGAAGGCGCTGGCCGCTCGCGCCGACGTCGCGTGCGAGGAGCTGCCGACCGGCCATTGCCCGTTCCTTTCGGCGCCGAAGAAGGTCGCCGATGCCCTGCTCGGCGTGAAGTGAGCGCGGCCGCGAGGCTGCGCGAGAGGTTGGATCGATGGCTCGCAAGACGACGTCCCGCTCCGCGCCGCGCGAACGCGGCTACCTGCACGGCTACAGCGCAAGCGAGCGCGCGCGCCTGCGCCGGCAGGCGCTGGTGCTCGAGCCGATGGTGCACGATCACCTGCCGTTCCATCGCCGCCGTCGCTGCCTGGAGATCGGATCGGGCGTCGGCGCGCAGACCGAGATCCTGCTGCGCCACTTCCCGTCGTTGGAGGTGACGTGCGTCGAGCGCAGCTCCACGCAGATCGCCGAAGCGCGCCGGTTCCTGAAGAGCGTGCCGTGGGCGAAGGGGCGCTACGAGCTCGCCGAAGCGGATGCCACCAGCCTGCCCTTCGAGCGCGAGCAGTTCGACTCGGGATTCCTCTGCTGGATCCTCGAGCACGTCACGGACCCCGCGCGCATCCTCTCCGAGCTGCGGCGAGTGCTGCTGGCCGGTTCCCCCGTCGTCGTCAACGAGGTGCTGAACGCGACGTTCTTCATCGACCCGTACAGCCCGAAGACGCTGCAGTACTGGATGGCCTTCAACGACCATCAGCTCGAGCTCGGAGGCGATCCGTTCGTCGGCGCGAAGCTCGGCAACCTGCTGCAGCAGGTCGGCTTCCACGACGTGCAGACCTTCGTGAAGACGTTCCACCTCGACAATCGCGCCCCCGGCGAGCGGGCCGAGTTCCTCTCCTACTGGACCGAACTCCTGCTCTCCGGCGCGCCGCAACTGCTCGCGGCGAAGAAGGTGAGCCAGGACGTCGTCGACGGCATGAAGGTGGAACTCGACCGCGTGGCGCGCGACGCCAACTCCGTCTTCTTCTATTCCTTCATCCAGGCGCGCGCGCGCGCTTGAGGTCGCGGCGCGCGGCCCGTGGTCGCGCGTCGCTCAGAAGGAGCGAGTGGTCAGCTTGAGCGCGTTGCTCAGGGAGACGCGGTAGCTGTTCAGCGGCGTCGGGTCATCGCAGTAGGCCTGCAGATACCAATCGACGCAGTCGAGCAGCGGATCGACGCCGATGTCATCGCTGTAGTCGAGGTCGCCGTCGCCGGCGACTCCTGGCGTACCGCCGACCGTCAGCTGGAGCACCGTGTAGCCGCCCATCAGGTCGACGAAGAAGGTCCCGTTGCCCTGCGTCTGAGGCCTCTCGTCGACACCGGTGAAGATGGAAACGAGGCCGCCGCCGACGAAGTCGCGCAGCTCGAGCGTCAGCGTCTCGCCGAAGACCGGATGGCCGCTGGCGTCGATCGACGGGTAGATGTCGCCGGTGCCGGGTTCGCGTTCGTCATGGCCATAGGCGGAGATGCCGATGTCATCGTGGCCGCCGACCACCTCGATGCCGAGCGGCGAGCCGAGCGAGCCGGCCGGCAGCACTTCGTTCAGCGCGCCCGTGTCCGGATTGATCACGATGAGGTTGCCCTTGCCGGACGAGGTGAACAGCAGCTGCGTGTAGTCGCGGTTGAAGCGGATCACCGGAGTCGCGAGCTTGCGGCCGAAGCTCACCAGCCGGCGCCTCGTCGTGGCAAGGTGGCGGTCGTACTTGTAGACGTCGCCGTAGAGGCACGCGACATAGATGCAGCCATCGGGACGTAGCGCGATCGACATGGGCTGATCGGGCAGGGTGTCGAAGACGTTGGTGACTCCGCCCGGCGTCAGGTGCAGCACGTTCTTGCCATCGCGATTGGCGACGTAGAGGTTCTTGCAGGGGCCCGGCACGAAGCCGTCGGCGTGCACGATGCCGTCGACCGCGTCGGCGAGGACGGTGGGCACCCCGCCGACTTGTACGTCGAGCACTTCACGGTTGTCCCAGTTCGAGAGGTAGACGACTCCGCCGATCGTCGCCGCGAGGCCGTTCTGTCCGAACGGGCCGTTCATTCCATTGGCGGCTGTCCATTTGGCGGTGGCCACGCCGGCGGCGTCGAAGCTGAACACGGTGTCGTTGTAGTAGCTCAGCACCAGCAACTCGTCGTTGGGGTGCCAGAGGAGGCCGCTGACCCCGTCGATGCCGTCGTTCTGGTCGGCGAACGTCGACACGGCCCAGGTCGTCGGATCGACCTTGTAGATCGTCTTCTTCCACGAGGCGACGTAGATGTCACCGGGCGTGAACTGCGCTTGCGCCGCAGCGGCGAGCGCGAACCATGCGACGAGCGTCGGAAACCAGAACGCGAGGCGGCAGCGACCCATGGCATCTCTCCAGAAGTAGATGCCGTTCCGTTCGACCGCTCCGAGGCGTCACCTTCATCGCGCCGGGACAATCGGGTGAGGATTTGCTCGTAGTCGGAGCGGGAGATCCCGTAGTTCACACCGCCGCCGAACAGGTGGCGGGGATCTTTCAACCGTCGAACGCGCACCATGTGCGGGAACGGCGGTGGAAAGTTCCCCGCCACCCGGTCGTACGCCACCCGGTCGTTCGACCGATCGCTCGGCGTTCGGACGGTCAGCGGCTCGCGGGGGGCGCGATTCCGTAGATGGCCGCGAGCTTGCCGCCGAGGTAGCGCAGGAACGGTTCGGCGGAGGGGGGCGCGCCGGTGGCTCGCTCGATCAGCTCCTTCGCAGTGAAGCGGCGGCCGTGGACGTGCACCTTCGCGCGCAGCCATTCGCGCAACGGCTGCAACTCGCCGCGCGCGATGGCGCCGTCGAGGTCGGGCAGCTCGCGCTGCGCCGCTTCCCAGAGTTGCGCGGAGTAGAGGTTGCCGAGCGTGTAGGTCGGGAAGTAGCCGAGCGCGCCCATCGACCAGTGGATGTCCTGCAGGCACCCTTCCGCGTCGTTCGCCGGCACCAGCCCGAGCAGCTCCTTCATCTGGCCATTCCACGCCGCGGGCACGTCCGCCACGGCGAGGTCGCCGCGCACCAGCGCGCGCTCGATCTCGAATCGCACGATGATGTGCAGGTTGTAGGTCAGCTCGTCCGCCTCGACGCGGATCAGCGATCGCTCGACCCGGTTCGCCGCGCGCCAAAGCTGCTCCGGCGCGATCGCGGCGAGCGACGGGAAGCAGCGCGCCGCCGCGGGCCCGAAGGCGCGCCAGAACGGAAGGCTGCGGCCGACGATGTTCTCCCACAGCCGCGATTGCGATTCGTGCACGCCGAGCGAGCACGCCTCGCCGAGCGGGGTGCGCATCAGTGCGGCGGGAATCCCCTGCTCGTAAAGGCCGTGGCCCGCTTCGTGGATCACTCCGTAGAGCGCCGGCCGCAGGTCGTCGTTGACGAAACGTCGCGTGAGTCGCACGTCGCCCGCGGCGATTCCGCTGCAGAAGGGGTGCGAGCTTCGATCGATGCGACCGGCGTCGAGGTCGAAGCCCATGGCGCGCACGACTGCATCAGCGAGCTGCTCCTGCTGGGCCTGCTCGAAGTGGCCTTGCATGCAGCGCACGTCCACCGTGGCGGCCCGTTCCAGCGCTTGCGCCACGAGCGGC
Organism: Planctomycetota bacterium; assembly: GCA_031409275.1. GTDB lineage: Bacteria > Planctomycetota > B15-G4 > B15-G4 > SIAN01 > SIAN01. The sequence continues at coordinate 204,563 of JANNXA010000016.1, read as the reverse complement.
GCGAGGCGCGCGCGCAGGTCGGCGAAGAGAGTGACGAGCTGCGCCTCGGTCGTGCCCCTCTCGTAGTCGTCGAGAAGCCCGTCGTAGCGCCGCGCGCCGAATCCCAGCGCGTCGCATTTGCGGCGCAGCAAGCCGAGCAGTCGCTCGAGATGGGGAGCGAACGCCTTCCAGTCGCTCTTCGCGCGCGCGTCGCGCCACGCCTCTAGCGCCGCGCTCTCCGCTGCGGCGAACTGCTCGACCAGTTCCTTCGGCAGCTTCGTGGCCCGCTCGTAGTCGGTGTGCAGCTCCCGCAGCTGCGCGTTCTCGATCTCGTCGAAACGGCCCGGCGCGCTGCGGCAATGCTCCAGCAGCTCGCCGAGGTGAGGATCGGTGAAGCGCTCGTGGCGAATGCCGGCCAGCGTCGCGAGCTGCTCGGCACGCGCCGGCGCCCCTTTGCGCGGCAGCATCGTCTCCTGGTCCCACGACAGCAGCCCGGCGACGGCCGAGAGGTCGCGCACCTCGGCGTAGCGGCGGAGCAACTCGGCGTAGGCGGCGCGCAGTTCCATGGCGTTCCCCAAGAAGTGGCGGGGCACGTTAGCCGCGCTTGGGGACCCAGATCACCGACTTGCCCGATGGATGGCCGCTGAAGGAAGGGAGCCGAAACGCGCGCCCGCCCGGCGCCGGCTCGTAGCTCGCGCCGATCACGGCGCGGATGCGGGGGTCCCAGTCGGCGATGACGATCGCCGCGTACCAACGCGCCGCGACCTTCGCGACGAGGTCGGGCGGCAGCTCGACGCCGGTCGGGTCGCCGTAGTAGCCGCCCATCAAGTCGGAGAGCGCGCCGAAGTGGAGGTGGTAGGGTTCCTCGGGAACCCCGCCGTAGCTCGCCGCGTGAAGGGTGATCCAGGTGCGCTCGCGCGGGCCGTACTTCGCGAGTTCGGCGTGCAGCGCGCGCCACTCCTGCGCGTCGGCCTCGGTTGGCCGGAAGGGACGCGGATCGGTGAAGCCGAGCGCGACGCACGCCGTCAGCGCGAGCCAGGCTGCCTGCGAGCCAGCCGTCTTCCGCGCCGGCGCCAGCGCCGCGATGGCCCGCTCGATCGCGATCGGCAGGAACGGCGCGCTCGCCACCGCGCACGAGACCCAGACGTTCTTCACCGCCAGCACCTGCGTCGAGCTCGCCAGCGAGAAGGCCAGACCGCCGAGCGCACCCGAGAAGAGGGCGTGCGTCGCAAGTTCGCGCACGCGGTCGTCCGGCGCCGTCGGCAGCTCGAACCGGAAGTGGCCCGTGCGCCAGCGCGCGAGCAGCCGACGCGCGAGCACGATCGCCGCGCCCGCGATCACCAGCGCTGGCACGAGGAAGCCGCCGAGCAGCTCGTCGCGCGCCAGCTCGATGAAGCCCTGTTGGTCGAAATGGTGGGTGGCCGGGATGTTCCACACATAGTTCGAGAGCCAGCCGCCGGTGCGCCCGTCGAGGACGAAGTAGAGCGGCGCCGCCACCGCGGCGAGCAGCGCGCCCGCCATCAGCGCGACCTGCGGACGCAGGAAGAGGTGCCAACCGAGCAGGCCGGCCAGGAAGACCAGCGACGACTGCTTGGTGAAGAAGGCGAGCGTCCCCGAGACGACGAAGAGCGCGACGGCCGCTGCGCTGCGCGGCTGCGCCAGCGCGATCGTGGCGAGCGCCAGGAAGAGCGACATCAGGTTGTCGGGGCGCGCCTGGTCGTAGAAGCACTCGACGTCGAAATAGCGTGCGATCACAAGAACGGGCACCAGCGACGCCATCCACTGCTGTCGCAACGCGCGTGCGCAGAGCCAGGTCGAGAGCGCGGTCGCCAGCGTCAGCGAGGCGATCGAGAGCAGTCGAGTCGCCGCGTAGCCATCGAGGCCGGCGCGCACGAACCAACCCGCCACGTGGTGGGCGAGCGGCATGTAGAGGAACGAGGCGAACTCCGAAGTCGGGGCCGCGTGGATCGGCAGGCCGCTCGCCGCACGCCGCGCGTGGTCGACGAAGCCGCCCTCCATCTTGGAGAGCTCGAAGCCCCATGGCAGGCGCGCGGTCGTGCACCAGAGGAAGAGCGCGAGCGCGACGAGCGCAACCGCGGCGAAAAGGAGCGGAGCGATCCGCAGGTGCCAGTCCGTGCCGCGGCTGGCGTCGTCTCGAAGCTCGATCATGGGAGGATTGTGCCTCAGGTGGCTTGGCGTGCAATCGCGAGGATTGACTGTCGATCGCCCCGGGATAGGAAAAGGCCGATGCTCGCGCGCTTCATCGCCTTCCTGCTGGCCATCGTCGCGAGCGTTCTGCTCGCGCTGGCCGTCTTCGCGACGCCACCGTTGCTTGGCCGATTCGTGCTGGCCGCCGGCCCGCTGCCGGGTCGACGCGCGCAGCTGCTGGCGTGGATCGCGGCCCTGCTGCTGGCCGTCGCAGCGGCTCGCCTGTTCCGTGCCAGCGTCGTCGTGTGGCGTCGCCGCGGAGATCGCCGGCTTGCGCGCGGATCGCTGGTGGCGTCCGTGATGTTGATGGTGGGGGGGCTTTCGCTGGAGGGGATCGCCCGTGTGTTGCTGATCGACCCCGCGCAGCGCTACGAGCTGCTGCTGCCGGAGGATGACTGGTGGCGCGCTCGTTTCGCGATGGCGGTGCCGGGTGAATTGCAGGTGCATCGCCTCGATGACGCGCTTGGTTGGGAACCGGTACCGGGACATCGAAGCGACGGCATCTCCATCAACTCCGCCGGCGCGCGCGGCATCGAGCTCCCCGCGACGCAGCCCGCGCACGAGCGACGCATCGTCGCGATCGGCGACTCCTTCACGTTCGGCGAAGGCGTGCGCGACGAGGAGGCGTGGATCCCGGTGATGGAGCGCGAGCTCGCCGCCGCTCTCGCGCGGCGCGCACCGGACGCCACCGTGCGTGCGCTCAATTTCGGCGTGATGGGCTATGGGCTCGATCAGCAAGTGTTGCGCCTCGAGCAGCGCGGGCTGCAACACGAACCCGACCTCGTCCTGCTCGGCCTGTTCGGTCCCGACCTCGATCGCAACGCGCTCTCATTTCGCGACTTCGCCAAGCCCCATTTCGAGCTGGCCGAGCTCGGTGGGGCGGACGACTCCCTCGACGGGATCTGCGATGGCCTGAGGCTGTTTGCGCCGGAACCACCGCGCGCCGGCGCAACGCGCGGCATCGAGGTCGAACGGCTCGGCGAGCACCTCGAGCTTTCGCTTCCGACCAGCGCTGCAGCCGGACTGATCGCACGCGCCATCGACGATTTCCACCAGCTGACGACCCATTCGCCCAAGTGGGAAGTGGCGCGGCGACTGCTGGATCGAGCGCTCGCCTCGAGCCGTGGTCAAGGGAGCCGCTTCGCCGTCGCCTACTTTCCCGCCAAGGCGGGCTCGTTCGACGCGTTCCCGGACGCGCACGAACGCTGCGTCGTCGAATGGGCGAACGCTCGTCAGGTCGAGTTGATCAACGTGCGCCACGCCTTCCGGACGCTCGGCTCGAAGCGCTTCCACGAGGTGTGGAGCGGCCATTGGACCGTGTTCGGCAACGAGGTGGTCGGAGCGGCGATCGCGAAGGAGTTGCTCTCCCGCGGACTGCTCGACCCATGAAGCGCCGCTCGCTTCGCGGCTACCAGCCCGTTGGAGAACTCCCCGTGTCGCCTGGCGGCGTCTTTCAAGCCGGTACTTCGTCGGAGTCAGGACGTGCTTCGCAACTCGACAACTCACAGGGGAGTTGGCTTCGAACCTCCTCCTCGTCCCGACTCGAAATCCGCTCGTCAGACTCGCGGTGACTTCTCCAACGGGCTGCTACGTCTCGCTCGTGTCGCGTCGTCGGTGCACTTCCTTGACGACATAGGTCGGTCGCATCTTGGTCTCCTGATAGATGCGGCCGAGGTACTCGCCGAGGATCCCGATCGAGATGAGCTGCACGCCGCTGAAGAAGAGGATCACGAGGATCAGCGTCGTGAAGCCGGGCGCCTGGCCGGGGGTGTAGCCGAAGATCGGGATCTCGACGATGCGACAGAAGAGGTAGAGCGCGCCGGCCACCAGCGCCAGCGCCGCGGTCACTGCGCCGAGCCCGAAGATCAGGCTCAACGGCGCGGTCGAGAAGTTGACGATGCCGTCGAAGGCGAGACCGACGAGCTTGCGGAAGCTGTACTTCGTCTCGCCGGCGGCGCGCGATTGGCGTTCGTAGACGACGCTGGTCTGGCGGAAGCCCGACCAGCTGCGCAGCCCTCGCACGAAGCGATTCTTCTCCGGCAGCGCGTTCATGACATCGACGACGCGCCGATCCATCAGCGCGAAGTCGCCGCTGTCGAGCGGCACGTCGATGCTCGCGAGCCGTTGGTACACGCGATAGAAGATCGCGTACGCGAAGCGCTTGGCGAAACCCTCCTTCCGGTGCTGGCGCACGGCGTTGACGACGTCGAATCCCTCGCGCCACTGGTCGACTAGCCGCAGGATCACTTCCGGCGGATCCTGCAGGTCGGCGTCGATCACCGCGACGGCGTCGCCGGTCGCCTGCCGCATTCCCGCCGAGACCGCCGGTTGGTGGCCGAAGTTGCGCGTGAAGGAGACGACCGTGACGCGCGCATCCTGGTCGGCGAGATCGAACAAGATCTGCTCGGTGCGGTCGCGGCTGCCGTCGTCGACGTAGACGATCTCGAGGTCGAACTCCGCCTGGTTGCCGAGGCTTTCGAGCAACCGCCGGTGCGTGAGCGCCAGCACCGCTTCCTCGTTGAAGCAGGGCACGACGACCGACAAGAGCCGTTTGCGGACGCTCATGGTCGCATCGTGTCCGAATTCTCCAGCGAATCAACCGATCGATCGCGGCCCACTTCTAACGTTCGCCCGGCGAGTCGGGAGTCTCTGGGTCGAACGGGATCACCTTGACCACGCCGAAGCGGACCATGAGATCGAACCAGCCGTTGGACTCATCTCGAGATGCCAGCGCCGCTGCGGCCGCCACCAGCACGTCGGCACCCGCCTCGTCCCCTGCCTCCGCCGCGGCTTGGAAACGCGCGAAGAGCTCGCCGCTCGTGCCTTGGCCGAGCGCGAGGGAGAGGTCGCGCGGCCACGGCAGCATCGCGTAGGGCAGGATCGCGGTCACCATGGCGAAGTAGACCGGCGCCAGCACGCATGGCGCCAAGACCAGCGAGCCCGCGAGTTTCGCCAGCAGGAGGGATCGCCGCGATGGCGACGGATGCGCCGCCACCGTTCCCTTGCGCGGTGGCCGGACGATTTCCGCGTCGCGATCACGGAGCGCGAGCGCTTGCTCGTAGGCGTCGGCTTCGCGCTCGACCCCCGACGCCGGCGGTTCCGCGTCGCCCGGGGCCCGGCGCTTGCCGACGCGCTCGAGCCATCTCATGCCGAGCACGAGGACGGCGATCACCAACAGCGTCGACAGCGCGCCGATCCAGTGAGCGAGCGGTCGCATGAAGACGATCGACAAGAGGCTGAGTGCTGCGACGAACACGCTCGCGCGGGTCCTGTGCCGCGGCGTGAATTCGCGGAGCTGATGAGCGCAGAAGGCCGTGAGCTGCAGGGGATTCCAAAGCTCGACACAGCGACGGGTCACCACGAGCGTGTGCTTCGATGGAAGCGCGAGGCTGTTGGCAACGGGCAGATCCGCTTCGAGGAGATGGGGCGGCGCGACCCCGCACTCCCGCGCCGCGTCGGCGACCGCTGCGACGAGATTCGGCGGCGGCGGTCGCGTGATGCCGGCGCGACGGAAAAGCGCGAGCCGCGCTCGATCGCTCATCGCCAGGCCGGCGACGATCCCGATCAGCGTCAGGAGAGTCGACGCCAGCGGGCGGGATGGATCGATGGCGATGGCAAGCGTGACGATGAGAGCGACGGGTGCGTGTCCAACCGCGAAGAAGAGGGTGACGCGCCGACGCTCGACGGCACTGAAGCGTGCGGCGGGCGTGAACCGGCGCAGTGGCGCGCTGGCGGCGCCGGTCACCCAGACGATCGCCGCGGCGCCGATCAGCGCCACCCACTCCGTGGTGAGGAACGTCAGGTCGTCACTCAGCGGCAGGGTGAAGAGCGGCAGCATGAGCGCCGCTTTCCATCGGAAGTCCCGGACCGCGGCACGCACCGGTCCGACCAGTGCGGCGCGCTGGTCGGGAGCCATCGAGTCGATTCCCGCGGTACGTCGAAGCAGGCGCGTCGCCAACCGGGTGACGAGCCAGGTCGAAGCCGCGGCAACGGCGACCATCGCCGGCAGCAATGCCAGGTTGCTCCAGCCGACCCAAGCGGGCAGCAGGGCGCGAGCGGCGTCGATCGACGCATCGCTCACGAGGGCGGCTGCGCGCGCAGTGAGTGGGGAGCGTCACCAGCGATGGGAATCACCGAGATCACCGCTCGCCGCTCGTCACGGAGCTGCGCAGCGTCGCGCGCTTCAGGAACAGCAACGCGAAGCAGGTGTCGCAGAGCGGGTCATCCCAACTCGCGGACGGAAACGAGCCGTCCGCGTTCTGCCGGCGGATCAGCTCGTCGGCACCTTCGCGGTACCAGTCGTGGCGTCCGATCCACTTGCGGTGGGTCAGCGCGCCGACGCGCTCCATGGCGTAGAGGTAGTAGTAGAGGAACCCCGCGCCCTGGCCGGCGGCGCCACCGGGTTGGCCGCCACCGGGAGGGCGGCCGGGTGGACCGCCTGGACCACCGAAGCCGGGGCCGCCGTCGCCTGTCGGGTTGCTCGTGACCGAGAAGTGTTCCTGCAACCAGGCGAGCTGCGAGTCGATGGCGACCGCGGCCTCCTTGCGCCGTCTGCGGGCCCGCGCCAGCGCTTCGCCTTTGCCCTTGGTCAGCAGTTCGTCGAGCGAGAGCTGGATGCAGGCGATCGCGATGCACGCGCGCGATCCGGCGATCTCGGCTCCATCCCGCATTCCGTAGGTGTAGCCGAAGCCGCGGGCATCGACCTTGCGCGCGTACTCCTTGGTCTTGCCGTCCTTGCCTTCCTCGACGTCGATGAGCTTCACCGGCGTGCCCTTCGTCTCCTGATGGTCGAGCACGTAGTCGAGCAGGTCGGCGAAGAGCTTGCGGTCGAAGTCGAGTCCGAGGCGCGAGGCCGCTTTCAGCCCGAGCGCCGCATATTGCGTGTTGCTCATGTCGGCGCTGTGGGCGGAAAAGCCGGTGCCGTAGTTGCCGTAGCTCCAGCACTCGGCGGAGCGCTCCTTGACCAGCCGCTCCACCAGCGGCTGCAGGTAGTCGCGATCGCCCGGCTGCAGGCTGCGCGGAAAGGCGTACTTCGCCAGGTCCGCCGAGCTCATGCGCTCGACCTGTTGCCACTCGCCGACGGGGGCGCAACGAGCGTCGAACGCCATCAGCGTGAGGCCGACCTCGTAGGTGTACTTCGGCGGGTGCGACTTGAGGAAGGCGTAGCTGCGTTCGAGCGGCTCGCTGTACTGGTTCTCGCCGGCTGCGATGCGAGCGAGCGCGGCCAGCGCCGTCGTTCCAGCGACGTAGTTGCGCTCGCCGTGCGATCGGAAATCGCCGTAGCCGCCGTCGGGCTGTTGCTGCCTGGCGAGCCACGCGTCGGCGAGGTCGACCGCGCGATTGACCGCTTTCACGAAGTCGGCGTCCTTGGCCGGCAGGACCTCGGGCCTCGCCTCAGGCGCGGCCTGCGCGGCCGTCGGCGGATCGCCTGCCGATGCGACGCGTGTCAGCGTCAGCAGCGCGACGGTGCACGATGCTCCGAGGGCAGCGCGTCGAACCAGCGGACACCGTGCGTTCGGAGCAGGGCGCATGACGCGACTCCCGTGGCGTGCGGTCGGCGTTGGCGGCACCGTCCTTTTACGCGAGCGCCGCAGCATGCCACGCCTGCTGGTTTGGCGACATCCGCGTCGATGCTCGCGTCACCGTGCGTTCGCGCGGGCGGGGTAGCTTGAGGGTTGGGAGACAGAGGAATGACGCGACGCGACGACTCGCCAACTTCGATCGCCCGATTCGCGGCGCTCGTCGGCACGCTGCTCCTCTGGAGCGCCACGCCGGTCGCGCGGAGTGCGACGCGCGGCGGATCGCGAGAGGCAGCGCCGCAGGATGCCGTGGCTGTCGACGCCCCGCTCTGCTACGTGCCCCTGGCGCTCGGCTGCGAGGTGACCGTCTTCCTCGGCAACGGCGAGGGCTCCCACAGCGACGTCTGGAACTGGAACGCGATCGACTTCTCGCCGCTGCCAGTCGGCACGCCGATCCACGCGATGGCGTCGGGCAAAGTCGTGTACGTGAAAGAGGACACGGCGGGCCCGACCGGGCGGATCGAAGACAACAACGAGGTCGCCATCGAGCTCGCCGATGGATCGGTCAACGTCTACCTCCACCTGATGCGGGACGGTGCGAGCGTCGCCGTCGGCGACGAAGTGCTGGCCGGCGACGCGATCGGATTCTCGGGCAACACCGGCAAGTCGGAAGCGCCGCACCTCCACGTTGATCGGCGCGAGCAGTCGCGGCGCGGCAAGAGCCTGCCGTTTCGCTTCGTCGAGGCGCCAAGCGCCGATGGCGTGCTGCGGCGCGGCGATCGTGTGGTCTCGCGCAACCGTCTGCGGGTCGGGCCGCTAGCCGAACTGCTCGAGCTGTCCGACGGCTACGAGCTCTGCGCGAAGCTCGGCGTGCGCGGCGCGCTGGCGGTCGATCTGGCGCGCCTCGCCGATTCCGAGGCGACGAAGAAGGAGCGAGCCGCACTGCGCAACGCCAAAGGGCGCGCGGACCTCGTCGAGCTCTACGAGGGGGAGCGTCAGCGGTTGCTGCTGCGGTGGCATGCCGATGCGAAGGCGGCGCTGGCGCAGGTCGAGAAGGCGATCGCCGAGTCCACGGCCGAGGAGGCGTTGCAGCTCGCTCGCGCGGCGCTGCAGGAGTTCGACGGCAGCGAGGTGGAAGCGGCGCTGCGCAACCAGGTGGCGGCGCTGCGCGGCCGCGTCACCGCGCCGGCGGCGGTCGCAACCATCGAGCGCACCATCACGCAGCGCGCCGCGTTCGAGAAGGCGGTGGGCGCCGCGCTCGCCGCCGAGCGGTCGGCGCAACGCGCCGCGCGCGGCGGAAAAGCGCCCGATTGGAAGGGGGTCGCGAAGCTCTACCGCGCCGCGCTCGACAAGGGGAAGGGGCGCGGCGATCTCGCGCCGCTGGCGGCGAGAGCGGCCGCGGCGGGGCGGTGAGGGGGAGGAACCGACGGCGGCGGAGCTACGTTCTGCGCACCATCGTTGAACCGACACGGCCGCGAGCGGGCTCTTCGGAGCAACCATGAGTGACGCCGTCTCGAGCCATGACGACTTTGCACCCGAGCTGCTGCTGGCGCAGGTGGTATGGGTGCGCCGTCTGGCTGGCCGGCTTTGCGCGGACGACGCGGACGCAGAAGACGTCGCGCAGCAGACGCTGCTGACCGCATGGCCACGAGCGCCGCGCGAGGCGGCGCGCGTGCGCGGGTGGTTGGCGGCCATCGCCCGCAGCGTCGTGCGCCGAAGGATGCGCAGCGATGACCGGCGCGCCGCTCGCGAGCGGAAGGCGGCGGTCGATGAATCGCTGCCGTCGAGCGTCGAACTGATCGCGCGCGCCGAGCTGCAGCGCGCCGTCGTCGATGCCGTGCTGGCGCTCGCGGAGCCCTATCGCTCGACCGTGCTGCTCCGCTTTTTCGAGGAGCGGTCGGCGGACGAGATCGCGCGCCGCAGTGGCGAGCCGGTGGAGACGGTGCGCACGCGGCTGAAGCGCGGGTTGGCGCAACTGCGCGAGCGGCTGGCGCGAACGCTCGACGTCGAGACGGCAGGCGGCGCGCGGCGGCGCGGACTCGAGGCGTTGGTGTGGTGGGTGGAGCCGGTCGCCGAGGGCGTGGTGGCCGCGGTGAGCGCGGCGGCGGGTGTGGCGAGTGCAACGGGCGCAGTGGGCGTGGTGGGGATCGCGATGAAGACGAAGCTGGCGGTGGTGGCCGCGGTCGTGGCGGCGAGCAGTTGGATGGGCTGGCAGCGATGGGGGCCCGATGAGCCGACGGAGCGCGGGAACGAAGTTGCCGCGGCGGCTGCGCCCGTCCCTGCGTCGAGCGCGATCGGCGAACCGACCGTCGCCGAGCGGCAGCTGCTGCCATCCGAAGACCGCGACGAGACCGAGCTCGCGTCCCCGAGCGACGAACCGCAGACCGCGCCGCTCTCGCCGCGAATGGCGAAGCTGCGTGAGACGCTCACGAACGCGAACCTCTTCGAAGGCGGGAACGTCGTCGAGGATCTCGGTCCGGAGATGAAGGCGTTGTTGCGCGGCTTGACGACCGACTCGCTCGACTTGCTCGCGCTGCTCGATTACCTCGAGGCCTGCGAAGCGACCGCGTGGGTGGTGCGCGGTTCGCTCGAGTCGACGCTCGAGGGCTTCGACGGCCGCGCCACTGGCTGGACGCTGGCGTACGAGAACTCGAGCGGTGCAGCATCGGTCCTCTTCGCCGACGTCGAGGGCACACCCGATGGGCGTGGCCGCGTCACGCTGATGGCACCGCTGGGACCGCTGCGGGAGGAGTTCACGGCGCAGCTCGGTGACACGAGCGCCATCAATCCGTTGCTGGTGGTGAACGTGTTCGCCGGGAGAAGCGGCGTGAACGCGGGGATGTTGCAGCTCAACTTGCAGGAGGGGCAGTTCGCCGACGCTCCCGTCCCGGAGGGTGATTCCGAGGAGCGGTTGGCCCCGATGAAGCGGATCCGAGAGGCTTCGGCGCGGGCGAGGGATCGGATCGCCGAGCTTGGCAGCGTCGGCGGGTTGCCGTCGCTGGCGCGCTGGCAGATGACCGAAGGCCGTGGCGAACTCACCTACTACCGCTACGGCTCGCGATCCAAGGAGGAGTTCGAATCGGGGCAACGCGGCGCGCGCCCTCTCACCGCCGAGGAGCTTGCTGCGATCGGTCGTCTCTACGAGCGGCTGCAGGCGGCCGCCAACCGCCATGTCGCCGACGCGGCCTCGATGGCCACACTCGAGAAGTAGCCGCCGCTCGACCGCGGCTTCACTCGTCACGTCGCCGGACGCGTCTCCACGACCCAGACGGAGACTTCACGGCACTGAGCCGCGATCACTTCCCAGCGATTCCAAGGCGCGACGATCCCCTTGTAGTTCGCGACATCGAGTCCGGCGAGATCATTGGGGAGCGGCGCCGCGAGTTGGCGAGCCATCTGGAGCAGTGGCGAGACGTCGCGCTGCTTCTCCGCGCGATCGATGTCTTGGTACGCCTGATCGAATCCGGAAAGCGAGGCACGGGTGGCGTCGGCGCCGAGATGGTGCGCGAGCGCTGCGAAGTCGATGGTGTCGCGCGTCGCGTTGCGCGAGACGATCAGCCAACCCTTGACGCGCAACATCTCGGCCGGCGTCGGCACGACGACGGGGCCGCCGGGCGTCACGAGCGTCGTCGTCTCCAGCGGGAGCGAGCGGCGCAACTGCCGAAGTCCGGTCTCGACGCCCATGAAGTCACCGAGGACGAAGCCTCGCATGCAGCGCCGCTGCGGTGCCGCCGACCAGCACCGCACCGGGAACGAGCCCCTGCAGCTCCGCCGCCGCGCGCAGCACCTCCTCCCAGTCGATCGGCGGGTCAACCACGGCGCCACTTCTCCAGGCACGCGGCGATCAGCTGCGGGTAGCCGTACACCGCCGAACGCGCCGCGGCGGCTTCGGCGGCAACCGCTGCCGGGCCGAAGGGGTCGCGCTGCAGTTCCGCGAGGAGCGTGCGCACGTCGCTGGCGCCACCGCGCTCGAGGATCGAATCCACGATCGCGATGGACCACTGACCCGGTGCGACGTCGAGGTGGCGATGCTCCATGGCAATCCCGTGCGCGAGGCGTAGCGGCGACGCGGGCACCATAGCCTCATGCCAGCGCGCGCGCCGCTCGCCGCTGCCGCTGCCGCTCGCCTCTCGTCGCCCCCCGCCTACGCGCTCGCCACCGCCTCTTCCTTCGGCTTCTCGACCTTCACCTCGAGCTCGAACTTGCCCGCATCCACCGTGACCTTCGAGCCGTCGGGGATCTCGCCGGCGATGAGCTTCTTCGCCAGCAGGTTCTCGAGCGAGCTCTGCAAGTAGCGCTTGAGCGGGCGCGCGCCGTAGAGCGGGTCGTAGCCTTCGGTGGCGATGTGCTCGCGCGCCTTCGGAGTCAGGTCGAGCGTGATGCGGCGATCCTCGAGCCGCTTCTTCAGCTCGTGGAGCAGCAGGTCGACGATGCGCGTGATCTGCTCCTGCGTGAGCGGCTTGAACAGCACGGTCTCGTCGATGCGGTTCAGGAACTCCGGCCGGAAGTGGGCGCGCAGCTCCTCCATGACCTCCTTCGCGGCCGACTCGCGCAGCTCGCCGTCCTTGCCGACGCCCTCCATGAGGTGCTGGCTGCCAAGGTTGCTGGTCATGATCACGACGGTGTTCTTGAAGTCGACGGTACGACCCTGGCTGTCGGTCAAGCGACCATCGTCGAAGACCTGCAGCAGCACGTTGAAGACGTCCTTGTGCGCCTTCTCGACCTCGTCGAAGAGGACCACCGAGTAGGGCTTGCGACGGACCGCTTCGGTGAGCTGGCCGCCTTCGTCGTAGCCGACGTAGCCCGGCGGCGCGCCGATCAGCCGCGCGACCGTGTGCTTCTCCTGGTACTCCGACATGTCGATGCGGACCATCGACTCCTCGCTGTCGAAGAGCTGCTCGGCCAGGGCCTTCGCGAGTTCCGTCTTGCCGACGCCGGTCGGTCCGAGGAAGAGGAAGACGCCGGTCGGGCGCTTGGGATCCTTCAGGCCCGCCCGCGCGCGCAACACCGCTTGCGCGACGGCGCGCACCGCTTCGTCCTGGCCGATCACGCGCTGATGCAGGTGCAGATCGAGCTGCAGGAGCTTCCGCTTCTCGCTCTCGATCAGCTTGGTGAGCGGGATGCCGGTCCAGCGCGCGACGACTTCGGCGATCTCGTCGGGCGTGACCTCTTCGCGCAGCAGACGCGCGCCGCCGCCATTGGTTCCGCCGGTCTTCTTCTCGAGATCCTTCAGCTTCTGCTCGAGTTCCGGCATGCGGCCGTACTTGAGAGTCGCCGCCTTCTCGAGGTCGTAGCCGCGCTCCGCCTCGGCGACGCGCTGCTTGGTGCGCTCGATCTCCTCGCGCACGACCTTCAGCGCATCGATGCCCTCCTTCTCCGACTTCCACTGCGCGGTCATCGTGTCGGCCTTGGCCTTCAGCTCGGCGAGCTCCTTCTGCAGCGTGGCCAGGCGCTGCTTCGAGGCCGCGTCGCTCTCCTTCTTCAGCGCTTCGCGCTCGATCTCGAGCTGGGTCACGCGGCGAGTCACTTCGTCGAGCTCGGTCGGCATGGAGGTGATCTCCATGCGGATGCCCGCGGCCGCCTCATCGACGAGGTCGATCGCCTTGTCCGGCAGGAAGCGGTCGGAGATGTAGCGGTGGGAGAGCGTGGCCGCGGCGACGAGCGCCGAGTCCTGGATGCGGACGCCGTGGTGGATCTCGAAGCGCTCGCGCAGCCCGCGCAGGATCGAGATCGTGTCGTCGACGTTGGGCTCCTCGACCAGCACGGTCTGGAAGCGCCGCTCGAGCGCGGCGTCCTTCTCGATGTGCTTGCGGTACTCATCGAGCGTGGTCGCGCCGATGCAGTGCAGCTCGCCGCGGGCGAGCATCGGCTTCAGCATGTTGCCGGCGTCCATCGCGCCGTCGGCCTTGCCGGCACCGACGATCGTGTGCAGCTCGTCGATGAAGAGGATGATGCGGCCGGCGGCCTGCTTGACCTCGGCGAGGACCGCCTTCAGCCGCTCCTCGAATTCGCCGCGGAACTTGGCGCCAGCGATCAGCGCTCCCATGTCGAGCGCGTAGACCGTGCAGTCGCGCAGCCCCTCGGGCACGTCGCCGCGGACGATGCGTTGCGCGAGCCCTTCGACGATCGCGGTCTTGCCGACGCCTGGCGCGCCGATGAGGACCGGGTTGTTCTTGGTGCGGCGCGACAGGGTCCGGATGACGCGCCGGATCTCGTCGTCGCGGCCGATCACCGGATCGATCTTGCCTTCGCGGGCGAGCGCGACGAGATCGCGACCGTACTTCGAGAGCGCGTCGTAGGTTCCTTCGGGGTTGCTCGAGGTGACGCGCTGGCTGCCGCGAACCTGCTTCAGCGCCGACTCGAATCCCTTCGCGGTGACGCCCGCTTCGCGCAACGCGCGCGCGGCCGCTGCGTCGCCCTTCTCCTCGATCATCGCGAGCACGACATGCTCGACGCTGACGAAGTCGTCGTTCATCCGCTTGCGCTTGTCGTCGGCGTCGACGAGCAGCTTCGAGAGGCGCTGGGCGACGTAGACCTGACCCGGTTCGCTGCCCGGTCCCGCCACACGCGGCGCTCGATCGAGCGCCTTGGCGAGCGACCCTTCGAGGAAGGCGCGATCGCTCCCCATTCGCTCGAGGAGGCGGCGGAAGAGGCCGTCGTCCTGCTGCAGCAGCGCGAGCGCGAGGTGCTCGACATCGACCGCCTGCTGACTGCGGCGCGTCGCTTCGGCCTGCGCGGCCTGCAACGCCGACTGGACGCTCTCGGTCAACTTCTGCGGATTCATGAACGACTCCCCATCGCGACTTCGGTCGGCGGGGAATCGAGCTCACGAGCCCCGTCCGCCGGCCTTGCATGGGAGTCATTGCACGCGGTGTGCCGATCTGACGAGGTGCACTTTTTCGCCGTAAACCGCTGCTGAAAATGGCTTTTCGGCGGTGGTCGGTGTTGTCCGAGGCGGCGTGCGCTCGCCGCCGAGGACAGGATGGCGCGTCCGAGCCGTTTTGTCGTCAGCGCGTGAAGTCGAAGAAGGCTCCGAGGTCGTCGCCGCCGAACTTGCCCTTGTTCCAGAGCGCGCCGTCCCACGACTCGCACGCCTTGTTCGGGCCGTGCGAGAAGACGGCGACGTCCATGTAGGGGTTGCTGCGCGTGTAGCAGTGGTAGCTGTAGGGCGTGCCCCACGGGTCGTTGCCGATCGGCTTCTCGAGGTACTTCTTCGGCCCTTCGACGAGCCACGTGTTCAGCACCTCGGCGCCGTAATCGAAGTAGGCGGCGTTGCCGTAGTTGTAGGTCGAGTCGGCCTGCATGCCGGGCGGATAGGTGCCGACGTCGGCAAGGTAGGCGCCGATCGCCTGCGCGATCGCCTTGCAGTCGTCGGCCGCGCGCGACTTCTTGTTCTCCTCGACCACGCTGCCCACCATCGGCGTGAGCACGCCGGCGAGCAACGCGAGCACCGAGACCGCGACGATCACTTCCATCAGCGAGAAGCCGCGGCGAGCAGCGCCATTCGTGGTCATCGAGATCCTCATCGAGGTCGAGCTCCGTTGATGCGGTAGGACGGCGATTGTGCAACGAGCGAGAAGCGTCGCCACAAGCTCCTTCTGGATCGGTGGCGTTCAGGGCGCGCGCTTAGTGAATCTGGCCAGCACGGCGTTGCGAGCGGGCCTCTTGGACGGAAACTTGTGCCGCTCGCGGGGTCGACGATGCTGGCGGCGTGCGATGCCATCGACTTCGGATCGCCATCGCGCTCGGCGCAGCGCGCCTAACAGGTGGCGCGCGCGTAACAGGTGGCGGGGATCTTTCCACCACCGTTTCCGCACCCTGTTCTCGGGGGACGCGTCGGGGTGCGATCGAGCAGGCTGTCGTCGGTTCGAGTTCCGACGCGATCCGCGACTTCTTCTCCCGGGGCGATCGAGGTAGACGAGCGCGCGGACGGTGCGGGAACGGCGGTGGAAAGATCCCCGCCACCGGTGGAGCTGGTGATGTGCGCGTGCGAGTTTCTGAAGTTCGTGACCGATGCGGAGTGCCAGATCGAGCAGCTGCCGTGGGGGCCGCACGAGTGGTTGTGCCGGCCTGGGCTGACCGACGCGCGCGAGCTGCAAGTGGTCCGCGTCCGCATGCCGCCGGGCAAGGCGCACGCCTTCCATCGCCACCCGGAATTCGAGGAGGCGCTCTACGTGCTCGACGGCCAGATCGAGCAGTTCGTCGGCCGGGAGAAGCGGCTGCTGCGCGCCGGCGAGCTCGCCCACATCCCGCGCGACACGGTCCATGGCAGCTACAACGTGTTCGCGGTGCCATGCACCTTCCTCGCGATCCTCTCGCCGGCGAACTGCAAGGGCCCTCCGCTGATCGACGTCGCCCACGACGAGCCGTGGCGGAGCCTCGCGCCGCTGCCGCCGCCGCCACGCACGTGAAGGAACGCCGCCCTCCATCCGCGGCACGCGTCGGCTGCGTAGCGGCGTAGACTCCCGCCGCTCGTTGGCGGCATCGATAGCCGCCGCACGATCCTTCGGAGTTCCTGATGTCGAACTACTACGACCCGCAGCACCTGAAGGACTTCGGCACGATCGGCAAGGACGCGCCCGAGCTCTGGCAGAAGTTCCTCGCCTGGTACGGCGCCGTCTTCGCCGACGGCGCGCTGAGCGAGCGGGAGAAGTCGCTGATCGCGCTGGCCGTCGCCCACGCGGTGCAGTGCCCCTACTGCATCGACGCCTACTCGACCACCTGCCTCGAAAAGGGGGCCGACGCGGCGCAGATGACCGAGGCGGTCCACGTCGCGGCGGCGATCCGCGGCGGCGCGACGCTCGTCCATGGCGTGCAGATGTGCGGCCACGTCCACAAGCTGTCGATGTGACGGCCGGCGAGCCGCAAAGGACCCCGCTCCCTTGAACGCCCAAGACTCCGCCGGCCGCGCGCCGGCCCCGATCAAGATCCAGCCGACGCTCGCGCGCCGCGGCCACGAGCTCGCGGTCGCCGCCGGTCAGATCGCCAAGCTGCGCGAGCTGCCGCTGGCTCGCGATTTCGCCGCCGCATGCGCAAGCGCCGGCCACTCGCCGCTGCGCGCGGGGCAGATCGAGATCCTGCAGGTGAACGTCGGGAAGGTCTGCAACCAGACCTGCAAGCACTGTCACGTCGACGCCGGCCCCGATCGCAAGGAGTCGATGAGCGACGCGGTCCTCGACGCCTGCATGAAGCTGCTGGTCGACGCGCAGATCCCGACGCTCGACATCACCGGTGGTGCGCCCGAGATGCATCCTCGCTTCCGCGACCTCGTGCGGCGCGCGCGGGCCGCTGGCGCCAAGGTGATGGATCGTTGCAACCTGACCATCACGCTCGCGAACGGCTTCACCGACCTGCCGGAGTTCCTCGCGGAACATCAAGTCGAGATCGTCGCGTCGTTGCCCTTCTACGCCGGCAAGCAGACGGATGCGCAGCGTGGCGACGGCGTCTTCGAGCAGTCGATCGCCGCACTGCGCCGGCTGAACGCGCTCGGCTACGGGAAGCCCGGATCGGGCCTCGTGCTGAACCTGGTGACCAACCCGGTCGGCGCCTTCCTGCCCGCCGGTCAGGCGTCGCTCGAACGCGAGTGGAAGCGCGAGCTCGAACGTCGCTTCGGCGTCGTCTTCGACCGCCTCTTCGCCATCACCAACATGCCGATCAGCCGCTTCCTCGACTTCCTCTCCGAGTCGGGCAACCTCGCCGACTACATGGCGAAGCTCGTCGCCGCGTTCAACCCCGCCGCGGTCGACGGCCTCATGTGCCGCAACACGCTTTCGGTGGGTTGGGACGGCCGCCTCTTCGACTGCGACTTCAACCAGATGCTCGAGATGGAGTTGACCGGCGCCGGTGGCCGGCCGCTCACCATCCACGACGCGCCGCGCACGCTGCTCGAGGGGCGCTCGATCCTCACGGCGCCGCACTGCTTCGGTTGCACCGCCGGCGCCGGCTCGAGCTGCGGCGGCGCGACGGTGAAGGGGTAGCTCCGGCAGGAGCGGCGCGCCACGCGCGGCTTCGGCCGTCTTCTCGGCTCGTTCGCCACGAGTTAGACCCACAGGCCCTTCCCTGCCCGAGGAGCCGCTGAATGGTCGCCGCCGTGCGCTCGATCGTGCTCGCGCTTTCGACGCTGGCCGCGCTGCTCCCGGGCTGCGCTCCCGACCAACACCTCCGCGGCCTCGTGGTCGATGAGCGCGGCGATCCGGTCGCGCGTTTCCTCCTCGAGGTGCGCCGCGCCGATGACCCCTCCTGGGAGCTGCGCGCTCCCTGCCGCACCGAGCGGCGCTCCCTCGCGCATCCATTCGACGGGGAAGGCGCCTTCGCGCTCGATGAACTCGCGGCGGGCGATTGTATGGTCACCGCGCTCGGGGACGGCGACCTCGAGTCGGAGACGTACCGCGTCACGCTGCCCGGCGGTGCGCGGCCGCTCGAGCTCGTCCTTGCGCGACCAGCGCAGCTCTCTGGGACGGTGGTCGACGGGGCCGGTGCGCCGCTCCCGTTCGCTTCCGTGTTCGTCGCCGACCGAGCCGAACTCGAGCGCGCCGTGGCGCGCGGCGACCCGCTCGAGCCGCTCGGAAGCACGGACGGAGCGGGCCGCTTCCGTTTCGACCACGTTCGGCCGCGCTCCGTGCTGCTCTCCGCGAACGAACGGTGCGCCGACGCGACGAGCTGGCTCGCGCTCGACCTTGCGCCGGCGTCGACCCACGACGTGACGCTGCGTGTCGCATCGCGGACGCGCGTGATCGGCCAGATCGATCCATCGCTCGGCGATCCCGCTGGACGACGCGTCGATCTCCTGGGGTTCGTCGGCACTCGCGGGTGGCGCTCGACTCGCAGCGACCCGAACGGCCGCTTCGCCGTCGAGGATGCTTGGCCGCAGCGAAGCCTCATCCATTTGCACGTGCCAGGCGCGCCGCGCTACCGCGGGTTCGACGGCTCGATGGAAATCGAGCCGTCCGAGTGGCCCGTAGTCCGGCGCGAGTTCGAGCTCGCGGACGGGACGACGCGGGAGGTGCGCTTCGAGAGGCATGCGCGCGACGTCGTCGCTCGCGAGCGCGTCACGATCGGCGGCGTGCCGACGGCCGGACTCGAGGTGACCGCCGAAGGGCTCGAGGAGCAGGACGATCTCGGGCAGCGCGCCATGACCGACGCGGCGGGCCGCTTCGAGCTGCCGCTGGCCGCGAGCGGTCGCTGGCGGTTCCGCGTCGAGAAGAGCTGGTCGTCGGTGCGCCACTTCGAACGCCGGGTGGAGGACCGCGGGGAGCACGCGGCCGCGACCGCGCTCGCGGACTTCGAGCTTCCCGGCGGTGCAGTGAGCGGTCTCCTCACCGATCCGTGGGGGACGCCGCTCGCCCACGTGCCGGTCACGTTGCGGCGAGCTGGGGCGGGCGATGCCCCCGACGTCGATGAAAGCGCGATCGCCTGCGCGTGGACGGACGACTCCGGCCGCTTCGAGATCGTGTTCCTCGAGCCGAGTCGCTACGAATTGCGCGCGCCGGATGGCCTGCGGTTCCAGCAGCCGCGGCCGGTGGTGCCGTGGGGGCGTGTCGTGAGGCCGGCACTGGACGTTTCCGATCGACCGCACGCGCCGCTCGTCGTCGCGCTGCGCGCCGAGACGCGGCTCGCGGTGCGGGTCGTCGATGACGCAGGCGCGCCGGTCGTCGGTGCGCACCTGCTCGCGTTCGATGCCGATGGCGTCGCGATGGCCGCGGAAAGCGACGGGACGAGCGGGCCGGACGGCCGCTGCCAGATCGTCGCGCTGCCGCCCGGCCGCTACACCGTCCTCGCGCGCGACGCGACGCGCGAGGGGCAGAGCGCCCCGCGCTTCGCGAGCGCCGGCAAGGTCGTCGAGGTGGTCGTCCTGCTGCGCTAGCCTGCTCGCCCCATGGGACGAGACGGCAACCGCAAGTACCACGATCGCGTCGCCGGCAAGTACGACACGATCTACGACACGCCCTACTGGCGCTTCTACCGCGACGTGTCGTGGCGCCATCTGAAGCCGTTCCTGCCGGTGAACCGGCCGGCGTGGGCGGCCGATCTTGGGTGCGGGACCGGGTGGTTTGGCTGTCGCCTGCTGAAGAGCGGCATGAACGTCGTCTTCCTCGACCTGAGCGGCGCGATGGTCGGCGCGGCGCGCGAGGCCGCCGAAGCGGAGTCATCGCGCGGCCTCGAGACGCGCTTCGTGCAGGCGGGCATGGAGCAGATGAGCGAGATCGAGAGCGGGCTGCTCGACTTCGCGACCGCGCAGGGCGATCCGCTCTCCTTCTGCGAGCAGCCGTCGCGCGCGCTGGCCGAGCTGGCGCGCATCGTCAAGCCGGGCGGCCACGTGGTGTTGTCAGTCGACAGTCGGATCGCCGGCGTGAAGTCGCTGCTCGGCGAGAAGGGGCCTGACGCCGCGCTCGACCTGCTGCGCACCGGTCGCACCAAGTGGCGCAGCGATCGCAGCGAAGAGGCGTTCGGCATGAAGATGTTCGAGCCAGACGAGCTGAAAACGCTGCTCGAGCGCGCCGGCTTCGAGCCGCTCTCGCTGATCGCCAAGACCTGCCTCGTGCAGCGCAGCAACGAAACGTGGCTCGAGGATCCCGCGCAGATGCGTGACCTCGTCGCCGCCGAGGAGCGCGTCCATTCGCGCCCCGAGTGGTGGGGGCTCGCGGGCCATCTGCAGGTGGCGGCGAAGCGGCGCTGAGCGAGGCGCCGCCAACGACCTCTCGCTTCGACCGGACCCTCGTCGGGGATGTGATTGCCTGGATCGACGATGCACCGACTGCCACGTCGTGGAAGTCGGTGGACGGGCGACCCGATGCCGTGCGGATGCTCCGGCCGGCGCGCCTCGCGGGTGGCGGGAGTGCGCAGTAGATTCCCCGACTCGGCCGTGGATCGATCGTCGCGACGCGCACCGATCGGCCGCATCGCGATGGGATCCGAAGCGTCGATGAAACCAGCGAGGCTCGCCCGATGAAACCGATGCTCTGCACGTACGATTCCTCCGCGCCACCCGCGCGAGTGTGGGAAGTGGCCTCGGACTTCGCGCACGCGGGTGACAACATCCGTGCGATCCAGAAGGTCGAGATCGTGACGTCCGGACCGATCCGCGCCGGCACGGTCATCCGCGAGACGCGCGGGGCGCCGGGGAGCCGCGGGACGACGATCGACATGACGATCGCCGCGTGGAACCCGCCGCGGAGCTACTCGCTGCGCGGCTCCGCCGCTGGGTTCGAGTTCACGTCGGAGATTCGCTGCGTGCCCAACGGAACGAACGGCACGCGTATCGAGATGGAGGTGGTCGGGCGCCCGCTGAATTTCGTCGCCAACCTCCTCTCCCCACTCTTCGCGATCATGTCGAAGCTGATGGTGAAGCAATGCGCGAAGGACCTCGCCGACATCGCGGCCGCCGCCGAGCACAGGGGCGATGCGAAGAAGGCGGCCGGCACCTGAGCGAGGGTCGCAGCGCGTGACATCTCCGCCACGATCCGTCCTCTGACGCGTCGATGGCTCGCAGGAAGCGGTGCGACGCACGCCAACGCGGCCACGGGAGGATGTGGCGACCCGGCGGAAGATGGCCATCTCGCGTGCGCGCGACGGTTCAGCTCGTCGACGCGACCATCGGCACCGGCGCACCGACCGCTTCGGCGAGCTTGCCGATCACGGCGGCGAGCTCGGTGTCGGGCGTCGACGCGCCGGCCGACAGTGCGACCTGCAGCGGGCCGGCGGGCAGCCAGCCGTACGTGACGACTTCGAGGCCGGTCGCTGGATCGCGATGGCGGATCGCGTCGGGCGTGATCGAGGAGGGTTCCTGCAGGTGGTAGGCGCCGTGCTTGGCGTGCGCCGCGCGCAGGAGGTTGGCGGTGTTCGAGGAGTCGTAGCCGCCGAGCACCAGGAAGAGGTCGGGCGCCTGCTCGGCCGTCAGCGAGATCACGGCGTCCTGGTTGTCCTGCGTCGCCGGGCAGATCGTGTCGAAATCTTTGAAGCTGGTGGGGCTTTTCTGCGGCGGTGCGGGCAGATTTGGAGCCGACGCGAGCACCGGGAGTGGACCGATGGGGGTGGTGGGCGCGCGGCTCAAATCTGCTGCGAAGAGCTCGGCGGGGAGCGGAACCGCGCCGCTCGCGAACTTGCCGGCAGCGTTCGCGCCGACGGCATCGCGCGCGGCGACGGCGGCGCCGACCTTCTTCGCGATCTCGGCCGACTCGGTGGCCAGCATCGTCGTCTGGTTAACCATGCCGATCTCGCGCAGGTCGCGCGTCGGATCGAAGCCCTTGCTGGCTTGCTTCGCGAAGCGCTCGGCCAGCAGCGCCGCGGGCACCTCGCCGCGCAGGAAGGCGCAGAGCAGGTCGGCATCTTCGTGGTTGCGCAGCACGAGCCACTTGCCCGCGAGGCTGTCGACGAGGCTGCACGTCGCGCGCGTCTCGTCGTGACCCGGCTGACCGTGGATCACCACGGTGAAGCGCTCCTCGACGTACTTCTTCACGCGGCGATGCGGCTTCTCGACCCATGGGCAGGTGGTGTCGACGATCTCGCAGCCGATCTCCTCCATCCGCATGAGGTGCTCCACCTCGGCGGAGAAGGCGGGGATGATCACGACGTCGCCGCGCTGCACGCGACTGAAACCGCCAGGCTCGGCGTACTTGCCGAAGATGAACTGCACGCCGTTCTGGCGGAAGTCCTCGTTCACCTTCGGGTTGTGGATGATCTGGTTCAGCAGCCAGAGGCGCCGGCTCGGGTTCTTGCGGATCGCGTCCCAGACCATGGCGACGGCGCGGTCGACCCCCCAGCAGAAGCCGAGCTTCTCGGCGATGCGCAGCGTGAGGCGACCCGCCTGCAGCGGCTCCTTGCTGGTGCGCATGCGGTCGATCAGCGCGCTCTTGTAGCTGTAGCGCTCATCGGGGGAGCCGTACTTGTCCTGGATCCTCATGCGGCGCGACATTAGCTGCGGCGTGACGGCCTCGCCCTAACATCGCCGCCTCGATGAGCTACCCCGTCTCCCCGAAACGTCGCCGGTTTGCCGTCAGCAGCCTTGCGCTGCTGCTGGGCGCCGTCGCGGGCTGCGGGGAGGACGCCGACCGCGGGTCGTCCGCGGCGCGCCCGAACGTGCTGATCGTGTCGGTCGACACGCTGCGAGCGGATCACCTCGGCTGCTACGGCTACTCGCCCTACGCGGAGCCGGTCAGTCCCGCGATCGACGCGCTGGCGGCCGAGGGGCTCTGCTGCGACGCGTTCTTCACGCCGCGCGGCCAGACCGGGCCGTCGCTGAGCTCGATGCTGACCGGCCTCTACCCGTCGAATCACGGGCTGCTCGACAACTTCGAGGGACTGCGTGACGAAGGCAGCGACCTCGTCGATGACTTCGTCGCGCTCGGCTACGAAGCGCACGGCTTCGTCTCCTACTTCCCCGTCAAGAAGACGACGCGCCACGCCCTCGCCTTCGCGCGTTTTGCGCCGCAGCGCGGCAGTTGGTTCGACGCCAAGCCGCAGATGCCGGGCGAACGCACCGAACGCTGGGATGACGCCGTCGAGCACGCTTTCCTCGATTTCCTGAAACAGCGCAAGAGCGGCGGGCGGCCCTTCTTCAGCTGGATCCACTTCTACGACGTCCATCAGCCCTACTCGCCGCCGCCGCGCTTCCACGCCGCGTTCGCCGGCGACTACCACGGGACGCTGCGGATCGACCCGGCGCCCACCGAGTCGGCGTTCAACGCGCGCATCAAGTCGCACCTCGACGAGAAGATGCGTGCCCGCACGCCGCTCGATCCCGCCGACGCGCGCTACGTCACCGCGCTCTACGACGGAGGCATCCGCGCGACCGACGAGCGCATCGGCCGCATCGTCGGCGCGCTGCGTGCGGCGAAGCTCCTCGATTCGACGCTGATCTGCATCACGGCCGACCACGGCGAGGAGCTCGCCGACCACAACGGCTTCTGGTTCCATGGCAATTCGGTCTACGACGCGGTGCTGCGCATTCCGCTGATCGTGCGCGGGCCAGGCGTGAAGGCCGGGCGGTTTGGCGATCTGATGCAGAACGTCGACCTGCTCCCGACGCTGCTCGACCACGTGGGCGGGACAGTGCCGGCGGGGCTCGATGGCGCTTCCTTCGCCGAGGTCCTGCGCGGTGGCCGGCCCGAGGCGCCGATCCGCGAGATCGCCTGGGCGGAATGGCAGAACCTGATCCTCTCGGCGCGCACGCCGCGCTGGAAATTCATCCTCAACCCGCGTGGCGCACGCCCCAAGCTGCCGCCGTTCGAGCGCCCCGAAGATCCCGGCTACTTCGTCGAGTGCCGCGAGCTCTACGACGTCGGCGCCGATCCACGCGAGCAGCGCAACCTCTGGCGCGAGCAGCGCGCCACCATCGACGAGCTGCGTCTGCAGGTCGGTGACGAGTACTCGCGACGCTTCGCGGCGCTGGTCTCGGGCGCCGCCGATCGCGTCGATCCGGCCGATCGTGAGCAGCTCCTTGAACTGGGCTACGTCGGCGACGATGAGCAGGACTATCGCCTCGAGCCGGGGGCGTGCGACGATTGAGGCCGCGCCGCGCGAACCGCGAATCGGAAGATCATTGCTCACATCGCGGCAGCGGCGTCGTACGGACCGAGGAGGTCGAATCGACCATGCGCGCGAATCTCATCGGCCGGCTTCGTGGTGCGGTCTCGTGGCGGGCCGCGCTCTCTCTGATGGTGGCGAGCGCGGCGCTATGGGCGGCGCCCGCCATGGCGGTCGCTCGTGCGCCGGCTCTCGCGCCTTCCGATGCGACGCTCAAGACCTTCGACGCTTGCGTGCGCTCGTTGCGCAGCACGCCCTACATGCGCTCGCGCGACGACATCGATTGGCGTGCGCTCGAACGCGAGTGGCGACCGCGCGCCGATGCCGCCGCTCCTGGACTCGAGCTGCGCGAGGTGCTGAACGCGATGGTGGCCGAAGTCGGCGCCTCGCACGCCGCGGTGCTGAGCGAGCCGATCTACCGAACGATGATGAACGAGCTTTCGGGCAAGCCGTCGCCCACGTTCGGCGTCCTGCTCGAGGAGATGGTCGAGGGACGTCTGTTCGTCCGCGCGCTGTTCGAGCGTGGACCGGCCGAGCAAGCGGGGCTGCGGATCGGCGATGAGATCGTCGCGGTGGCTGGCGACGTCCCGTTCGACAGCGAGTGGGTGGTCGATGCCGGGTACGACCCGGGCGAAGAGAAGTCGCGCCTCTTCACGCTCGCCACCGACGAGGCTGGCGAGGGGATCGACTTGCGCGTGCGGTCGCAAGCGCGCGGACCGGAGCGTGGGCTGCAGCTCACGTCCGAGTCGACGAGCGGACTCGAGGCGGGACGGCGCAGCATTCGCATCGTCTCCCACGGCGGCCACCGGATCGGCGTGATCCACCTCTGGATGGTGGCGCGTGGTTCGGCGCAGATGCTGGCCGACGCGTTGCGCGGGCCGTTGGCCCGTTGCGACGCGCTGATCGTCGACCTGCGCGGCCGCGGCGGTTACGCCGACGAGATCCCGGGCCTGCTGGCGCCGTTTCGGGCCGGGCGCAAGGGATCGACGGTGCGCAGCGTGGCACCGTGGCGTCGACCGGTCGCCTTCCTGATCGACGATCGGACGCGCAGCGCCAAGGAGATCCTCGCTTGGAACGTGCGGGCGGAGGGGCTGGGTGCGTTGATCGGAGAGCGGACCGAAGGGGCGGTGCTCGGCGCCGGGTTCTTTCCGCTCCCCGGCGGCCACTTCCTCGAAGCGCCGCTGATGGAGGTCCCGGTCGGCGATGGCAGCTCGCTCGAGGGGGTCGGGGTCGCGCCGACCGAGGCGGTCGAGCGCGCCGGGCCTTACGCGCAAGGAGTCGATCCGCTGTTGCGCCGCGCCCTGAGCCGTCTTGCGGCGGCGCTCCACGGAACTCCTGCCCGGCGCGGTCCGTACTGAGGCGACTGCGGCCGCGCGACGGCGTCCCGGTGCCCGGGCCGCTCGCGTTCCTCGGCCGTCTTCCCCGGCCGCCTCAGGGGCGACTATCATCCGCAGCCCCACTCATGAGCGGCAGCACCGCCCGCGAATGGCTACCACCCAACGGTCGACCTCTCCGCGTGCTCTGATCGCCGAGACCGACTCGAAGGAGCGTCCACCTCATGCGCTTGCTCGCCGCCCTCCTCGCCGTGCTGTGCCTCGCGTCGAACGCGACCGCGCAGATCTTCAAGATCGAGTTCAAGGACCCGAAGACCGCGAAGAAGTTCAAGGCCTTCTGCATCGAAGTGAACGAAGAGCTGCTGCTGGTCGGTGAGTCGAAGTCGGGCATCGAGCTCGACGAGACCGCCGGCAAGCTGACCTACTCGCCGAAGACCAACGAGCTGTGGGTCGCCGACATGGATAACCCCCGTGCCTGCCCCTACAAGCTCGAGAAGGGGCAGAAGGTCAAGGCGGGCGGCAAGGCGAGCGTCAGTGTCAACGGCGACGACATCAAGAACATCTCCGTCTTCCTGAGGGATCAGAGCCTGTGGGGGCTGACCAAGGAGTACGGCAAGCGCCAGGACGAGATCGAGGATCTGAAGAAGCAGCGCGACTCCCTGAAGAAGGGGACGCCGGAATGGAAGAGCAAGCAGACCGCGCTCATCCAGACCATGGAGCGCCTCAAGTCCTGGCTCGACTCGACCATCTACGGCAAGGCGTCGCGCAAGATCAAGCGCGAGATCGACGCCGAGATGAAGGCCTCGAAGGAGGCCAATGCGCAGCGCATCGAGCTGGCCAAGCAGTCGATCAAGATCGTGCCGACGGCCGAGGACGTCACGCGGATCGGCAAGGAGGTCTACGGCGACGCCACGGTCTTCCACACGGCCGAGAGCCAGCACATGCGGATCATCTACCGCGAGGAGTGCGGTGACGACCGCGTGAAGAGCCTGCTCGAGCTCGGCGAGAACCTGATCGAGGGGTTCCGCGTCCAGTTCGTCGATCCCTACATCTCCGACGACTTCAAGGACTACATCCCCGACGGGCTGTTCACCGAGTCTTTCTTCGGGCCCGACGACATCAACCTCAACGAGAAGTTCCTCAACAAGTACTACGGGATGACCTTCGAGGGGCCCAACCGGCAGAAGCAGCTCGAGGCCGCCGGCCATGGCATGCGCCGCGGCACGGCGCCCGCCTACGTGCACCAGTGGCGCACCGCCGACCAGTCCGACCTCGAAGGGATGATCGCCCACAACATGGGCCATGACCTGGTCAACATCCACTACAACCAGGATCGCTCGAACGACGTGGCCGACTGGCTCTACGAAGGGGTCGGCAACTGGCTGTCGCTCGAGTACCTCGGCCGCAACTCGGTGCAGTGCGTTGCGTTCGACACCGGCAAGTACGCGACGAAGGGCAAGGGCGACAACAGCGAAGAGAGCGCGCTGCGTCAGGGCACGGCCGACATCTACCACCGCCTCGCGCTGGAAGAGGGGCCGACGATCGACACGCTGGCGATGAAGAAGCTGGCCGAGTTCGGCGACCCCGACGTCGCCAAGTCGTTCAGCATGTTCAACTTCGTGGCCAAGAGCCAAGGCGAGAAGGGGCAGCGCTGGCTGCGTGCCTGCTGCAATGCGGCGGCGGTGCCTGGCGGCTTCATCCCGCAGTGGCGCAAGAAGTCGGAGGAGCTGTTCGAGGTGACGGGCCTCGACATCTTCAAGAAGGTCAACGACGAGTGGATCGCGTTCGCCTCCGAACTGGTGGGAGCGCCGGTCAAGTAACGAGCCGCTCGATCGCGAGCTCCGGCCGATCCGGAGCGTTCCAGAACGGTGTTTCGCGGGCGTCCCATCGCAAGGTGGGGCGCCCGCTTCGCTTCGGCGCCGCGCTCGTCCGGCGTCGCGTATCCTCTGCGCCCATGGCGGACGACGCGCTGCACCGTGACTACCATGGCTTCGAGCTGCTCGAGGGCAACCTCGCCGCCGACCCGCTCGATCAATTCCGTGCGTGGTGGCGCGACGCGGAGCAGGCCGGCGAACTCGAAGCGCCCGCGATGACGCTGGCGACCGTTGCCTCCGATGGCGCCCCGTCGGCGCGCATCGTCTACCTGCGCGGCGTCGACGCGCGAGGCTTCCTCTTCTTCACCAACTTCGCCAGTCGCAAGGGAACGGAGCTCGCGGCCGAGCCACGCGCGAGCCTCGTCTTCCTGTGGCCGCGCCTCCATCGTCAGGTTCGCGTCGAGGGGACGATCGCGCGCGCCAGCGACGAGGAGTCGGACGGTTACTTCGCCGGTCGTCCGCGCGGCAGCCAGATCGGCGCCTGGGCCTCGCCGCAGAGCGAGCGGATCGAGAGTCGAGCCGTCCTCGAAGCGCGCGTCGCCGAGATCGAGGCGCGCTTTCCTGGCGTGGTGCCGCGTCCGTCGTTCTGGGGCGGCTATCGGCTTGCGCCACACGCCGTCGAGTTCTGGCAGGGGCGCGCGAGCCGCCTCCACGATCGGCTGCGTTACGCGCGCGAAGCAGTCGGCTGGAGCGTCACGCGCCTGGCGCCGTAGGCGGCGCCTCCTCGGGATTTGCGTCCGCAGCGCTTGCGCCCGGTTTGACACCGCCCGGCATCACGGCGCGCAGGCGGATGACGCCACGCCACGGCCACTCGGTCACGGGCTTCCCGTGGCGCGTCACCACCAGCTCCCCGCGTTCCGCCATCTGCCGCGCCACCTCGCGCACGGTCGCCATCAAGTGGCGAGGCCATTCGGGATCGAGCGCGCGAGCGATCGCAGAGGGGTCGATGGTCGCGCCCGCGCGTGGGAGAGCGTCGAGCTGCGCGCGGATCTCCGCCGCGACTGCACGCTCGAGTTCGAAGTTGGACGAATCGGTCACGCGGGAGCTCCAGGAGCGGGCGGGGAAGGTCGAACGTTTGCTGCGGCGGCCGCCGACAGCGCCGCAGCCGCCGCCGCGGCGGCGGCGAACTTGGCCGCGACGTGGCGCTGGCGCGCGGCTTCGGCCAGCAGGATCGCCGCCGCATGGGAGAGCGACAGCGACGTCACTTCGGAGTGCATCGGGATGCGGGCGAAGTCGCTGCACTCGTCGCGCACCGCCGCCGACAGCCCGCGTTTCTCGCCGCCCACGGCGAAAAGCGTCGGACCGGCGAAGTTGTGCTCCCAGATCGCGCGCTTGGCATTCGCGACGCAGGCCACCATCGCGAAGCGGCGCCGGCGCAGCTCGGGCAGCAGCCCGCTTTCGCGGTCGAGATGCACCAGGGGAAGACGCTCGAACGCGCCCGACGAGCTGCGCGAGACCTCGGTCTCGTCGAAGTCGAGCGAATGCTTCTTCACCAGAACCGCCGTCGCGCCGAGCGCCTCGGCCGATCGCAGCGTGAATCCCAGATTGCGGTCGTCGTCGACCCCGTCGAGCAGCAGCAGGAGCGGGGCGCTGCCGAGGCCATCGAGCGTCGCCAGCAGCTCGCGTTCGGTCGTCGCGGGCAGCGGCTCGCAACGCGCCATCACGCCGCCGTGCGAGCGCCCGTGCGCCAGCACGTCGAGCTCTCCGGCCGGCACGCGCTGCACCGCCACCTTGCGCCGCGCCGCCGCCGCCAGCAGCGGATCGAGCTTCTCGGCGTGCTTGCCCTCGTCGAGCAGGACGACTTCGACCCGCCGCCGACCCGCCGCCAGCGCGGCCTCGACGGCGATGCGACCCTCCAGATGGATCACGCCTGGGCTCGCCTGAATCGGCTCATCGGACGTCGTGCATCATCTGTTTGAGCGGCTTGATCAGCAGGCCGGCGAGGATGCAGCCGCCGAGCGACGTCCACACGAAGAAGGTGAAGTAGTCGACCGGCGGGATCAGGCCCCACGATTCGCCGAGCAGGCCGCCCGCGTACTGCGCGAGCGAGTTCGACATCAGGAACACGCCCATGAACAGGGCGGCGAAGCGAAGCGGCGCGAGCTTGGTCACCAGCGAGAGACCGACCGGGGAGATGCACAGCTCCCCGAGCGTCGCGAAGAGGTACTGGATGAAGAGCCAGACGCCGCTGACGCGCGCGCTCTTCGACTGCTCCCGCAGCGCGATCAGGGAATCGCGCCACTCGGGCGTGGCGCCCGCGATGAGGATCTCGGTCCGCGTCGGCGCTTCGGCATACGCGGTGAACGTCATGGTGCTGGTCGCGACATTCCAGTCGATCCCGAGGTTCGCCAGTTCGTCGGCTGTGAACGGCAGCTTGTAGCCCGCCGGCACGCCCTCGAACTTGCGGACCTTGGGCGACTCCTTCGAGGCGCCGCGGCAGAACTGATCGAGTCCGCCGATCCGATCGCCGTCGGCGTTGGCGACGCCGAGCACCTGCTCGGCGAACGCGGTGGGGACGGTCGGCTTCAGGAGATCGATCACGAGGTAGTGGCCGAGCGCTCCGTCCTTCTCGAGCTGCCCGTCCTTGAAGCGCAGGCGTCCGGCGTCGACGCCGGTCACCGCGTTGCCCGCGTTCTCCGGGGCCGGTCCGAAGGTGCCGGTCGCGGCGTCCGCCAGCACGTACTGCGCCGGCAAGGCGGCGCACGGGACGCGGGTGCGCGTCGCGTCTTCCTTGCCCGCCGCGACGACCATCGGCACGAAGGCCGCGGCCATGAACCCGAGCGCGAGGAACATCTTGGTCGGCGTCGTCGGCTCGTACTTGCCGAGCCGCTGCCAGAGCGAGGAGATCAGCGGCGCGAGCGCGACGATCAGCACCGCGTTCACCGACTGCCACCACTCCGACGGCATGCGCCAGCCGCCGATCTCGAACACGGTGTTGTGCTCGGCCCACGTCGTGAGCGCGTTGCCGGCCTGTTCGAAGGCCATCCAGAAGATGACCATGAAGATGAAGGCGAAGAAGATCACCGTGCTCTTGTCGCGTGCGGCGCCCTTGATCCGGAACAGCGTGACGCTCATGACGGTGAAGATCGCGCCGTACGCGATGGGCATGACCGCGCTGGCGATCTGCTTGCCGCCGATCTTGGCAGCGCCCATCAGCTCGTTGATCGCGTAGCCCGCCAGGAACAGGCCGACCGCGGTGAAGACCCACGGGAAGAGCCTGGTGACGATGCCGCCGACACCGCCGGTGCCTCCGGTGGCTTCGTCGGCGGCGGACTGCTTCGCCGCGGCCGACTGCGTCTGGTGGCGGGCGAGCTTGAGCTCGTTGCCGGTCACCTCGACGTCGCGGATCACCTGTCGCTTGCAGACGACGAACGTCAGGCAGCCGATCAGCATCCCGATCCCGGCGGCAGCGAAGCCCCAATGGAAGCCCATGCCGGGCACGGCGCCCATGTTGTAGCGCAGCCAACCACACACCAGCGGCGACAGGAACGCGCCGAGGTTGATGGCCATGTAGAAGATCGTGAAGGCGCCGTCGCGACGCGGGTCGTTCTTGTAGTACATCTTCCCGACCAGGGTCGAGATGTTCGGCTTGAAGAAGCCGTTGCCGAGCACCAGCACGCCAAGCGCGACGTAGAAGATCTCGACCTGCTCGAAGGCCATCAGGAAGTGGCCGAGCGCCATCAAGACCGATCCGATGATGATCGACGGCATCAGCCCGAGCCAACGGTCGGCGGCCATGCCTCCGAACAGCGGCATCAGGTAGACGAGGCTCGTGTACCACTTGTAGACGCCCGATGCCTGCGACGGCAGCCAGCCGTGGTAGACGGTCATGTAGTTCATCAGCAGCGCGCGCATGCCGTAGTAGGAGAAGCGCTCCCACATCTCGGTCATGAAGAGGCCGTAGAGGCCGCGCGGATGGCTCGTCGGGATGGCGGGGGCCGGAGTCGCCGCGGTAGTCGAGGCGGAGGCGATCGCGCTCATTTCGGTTCCCTCGGCAGATCGATGGACGGCACCGGCGCTGCCGGAAGGCAGTCGGAGCGGCCGATGATTGCGCGGGCGAGGGCGCGGGGGAAGGAGTTGTTCGACTGTTCGCGCTTCGTTGGGTTGCTCGGCCACGCGGCCGATCGCGGCATGATGGCCGCGCTCTTCCATGGATCGGGGGACGATGAAGTCGAGCTTGAACGCGCCGCTGCGCATCCTCGTCGTCGCGCACGGGTACCCGCCGCGCGAGCACGCCGGCGCCGAGCTCTCTGCCCACTGGCTGGCGCGCGCGCTGTTGGAACGGGGCCACGACGTGCGTGCCTTCGTGCGCACCGGCTGGCCCGACCTGCCGTTGCTGGCCACCCTGCGGGAGCGGGTGGAAGGCGTCGCGGTGACGCGGCTGAAGACGTTGCCGGAGCGCGCCACCTCCTTGCGCGGCACCTATCTCGATGCGGGCGTTCACGCCGCGTTCGAGCGCGAGCTCGCGGCGGGGGTCGACGTCGTTCACTTCCACCACACGCTCGGACTCTCGATCGACCTGATCGAGGCGGCTCGAAAGGCCGGTGCCCGCGTCGTCGTCACGCTGCACGACTTCTGGCACCTCTGCGCGCGCGGCCAGCGCTTCACGCCCGATGGCCACCTTTGCGCCGAGATCGAACCGCAGCGCTGCGCGCGCTGCATCGGCAAGAAGCGGGCGCGCTATGCGTTGCAGCGCTTCGCGCGCGAGCCGTTCGCGGCGCTCGCCGGTCTGCCGCGCTACCTCGCCGAGAACCTCGGCACGATCGCCATTCGACGGCGCAGCGCCGAGATGCTGGCGCAGCTCGGCCGTGCGGACGTGATCACCGCCCCGTCGCGCTTCGTGCTCGACGAACATCGCCGCCACGGCCTGCACATGGAGCGCGGAGTCGTCATCGCGAACGGCGTCGCTTCGGAAGTGGCGGCGGCGCTCGCGCCGCGCGCGGAACCTGGCAAACCGCTGCGTTTCGGCTTCGTCGGATCGCTGCTGCCTTCGAAGGGCGCCGATCTGCTGCTCGAAGCGTTCCGCCGGTTGATCGATGGCGCTGGCGGTGGGCCGGCGAGGGCGACGCTGGCGATCCATGGCACGTCGCCGTGGGATGGCGGTGCCTACGCGCGGCGACTCGAATCACGCTTCCACCACTCGGCGATCACGTTCCACGGCAGCTTCGAGCGCGCGCGTCTGGCCGCGGTGCTCGGCTCGATCGACGTGCTGGTGGTCCCGTCGCGCTGGTACGAGAACGCGCCGATCACCCTCGATGAGGCCGCGCTCGCGAGATTGCCCGTGATCGTCGCGGGTCACGGTGGCATGGACGAGCTGCTCGCCGCGCGCGGCAACGGCCTCGCGTTTCGACCCGGAGACGCCGCCGACCTGCTCGCCGCGCTCGCCCGCTTCGTGAACGAGCCGGGTCTCTGGCAGGCCCTCCGGGTCTCGCGGCAGGAGGTCCCGAGCGCCGCGACCATTGCCGAGCAGTTCGAATCGCTCTACCGGAGCTGACTGCACCACCGGTGGCGGGGATCTTTCTCCCGCCCTTTCCGCACCCGGCTCCCCGGCGATTACGGAGGTCGATGAACCGTCGCGCCTGTCAACGGCGCCGCTCGCTGGGCAAGGCGAGATTTCTGCGGTGGTGGAAACATCCCCGCCACCGGTGCGCACCACCGGTGCGCAGTGGTGGAAACATCCCCGCCACCGGTGCGCACGCCACCGGCGTCCCCGTGCGCCGCCGGCGCGGAGTTCGCCACCGGCGCGGGGTGCTAGAGCGCCTGACAGAACGAACGGGACCCGCCACCGACGAGCGGCGACGGGTCCCTGAACTTCGATCGGTCGAATGGTCGTCGTCGGGCGTCAGCCCTTCGCGTGTCGCGAGCACGGGCGGTTGCCCCCGCGGCACAGCTCGCAGTTCTTGTCCATGTTCAGCAGCCCGTCCGTCTTGATCACGTCGAGCCGCTTCTGCGCCTGCTTCGCCGCTTCGCTGCCGGCGAACTTGGCGACCACCTGCTTGTAGATCTTCTGCGCCTCCTTGAACTCGAGCTCCTTCTCGAACTCGGCTCCGGTGGCGTTCTGTTTGGCGCCGTCGATCTCCTTCACCAGCGCCGGGTCGGCTCGCAGCTCCGCGAGCTTCGCCTTGCCCAGATCACCCGGCTCCTTGCCGGCGTACGGGACCAGGCGCTCGCAAACGCTCGCCGCCTTCATCCAGTCCTTGGCGGTGACGGCCGCCTCGGCCTCCTTCCAGAGCGCCGTGGCGTCCTTCTCGAAGTAGGCGATCAGGTCGGTCACCGACTTCAGGTCGTCGCCCTGCAACGTGCCGGCGGTGGCGACCTTTTCGAGCTCGGCCCAGGCGAGGCCGCTCTTGCCGTCGTTCAGCAGCTTCTCCGCGGCGCTGCACGCCGCCGGCAGGAGCGGCGTCATCTTCGAGGCCTTCGCCGCCTTGTCGAGCATGGCGTCGACCTCGGCCGGATGGCCGGTCCAGATCAGCTTGCCGTCCGCGCCGATCAACGCCGCGCTCGGGAAGCCCTGGACGCCGATCGCCGCCTCGAAGCCGCCCTTCTCGTCGATCCGCGCGATCGGGAAGGCGATCGCGTGCTTCTTCACGTACTCGTCGATGAGTTCATGCGTCTCGTCGGACACGCCGACGACCAGCACGCCCTTCTTGCGGAACTTCTCGTGAAGCGCCGTCAAGTGGGGGAGCTGTCCGGTGCAAGGGCCTCACCAGGTGCGGAACGACTCGACGAAGATGGCGCGCCCCTTCAGGCGTCCGGTCGTCAACGGCATCGAGTTCCACCACTCGACGGCACCGAAGTCGGGAACCTTGTCGTCGCCGCCGGCGAGAGCCGCCGACGCCGCCAACACCATCGCTGCGAACATCACTTCCTCCTCACGACTGAGTGGCCGCGGCGCGGGCATCGCGCGGGAGCGGCGGAACGAGGCGCGAATGATACGGTGGCGCGCCGTGGCGGCGGGTTTGGTGGTGTGCGGAGCGGGGAATGGCGATGCGGTGGGGCGGGCCGCGCCGGCGGCGGCGCGGGGGGGTGCCGGCGTTGATCGTGGTCGTGTTGCTGCTGCTTTGGCAGCAGTCGCAGCGATGCTCGACCGCCCCCGAGGGTGGAACGGAACCCGCTCGCGCCCCGGTCGCGGCCGCGGTCGGCCGGTCGGCGAACGACCAGCTCACGCTCGAATCGGGCGAACGGCCGCTTTCCGGCCCGGTCGTGAAAGTCGTCGACGGCGACACACTGCACGTCGAGCTGGTCGGCTCGATCACTCCGCGGGAGAAGGTCCGGCTGCTGAACATCAACACGCCTGAACGCGATGCTCCCGGCTACGAGCGCGCGACAGCGGCGCTCGTCGCACTGGTGACCGGCCGCGAGGTGCAATTGATCTTCGAGCAGCCCGATGTCGCGAAGCGCGACGAGTACGGTCGCCTGCTGGCCTACGTGCTGCTGGACGGTCGCTGCGTGAATCTCGCGATGGTGCGAGCGGGCTACTCGCGCTTTTTCGACAAGTACGGTCCCGGTCGTTTCCCGGACGCGTTTCGTGCGGCCGAGTCAGCCGCTCGCGCCGGCAACGAGGGACTCTGGAGCGACGGCGAGTGGAACGGCGCGGTCGCAGTCGAGCGTTCGCGATGAACGTCGAGAACGCGCCGCGCCGCGTGAACCACCCTCCCACCATCATCGTGGTCCATCCGCGCGAGAATCGCCGCAAGTGCTCGGTCGAACCGCTCCGCGCGAATCGGGAGTTCTGCTTCTGGCCCTATCCGCAGCGCGGCAGCGAGCCGCTCGACGCCTACGTCCGGTTGGGAATCGGCGGGCCGCAGCTCTCGGTCGCGGACGCGGAGGCGGGGCTGCTGGTGATCGACTCGACGTGGCGCCTGGCGCCGCGAATGGAACGCCTCTACGCCGAGCTGCCGGTGCGCTCGCTGCCGCCGCTGGTCAGCGCCTATCCGCGCATGTCGAAGAAGCTCACCGATCCCGATGACGGGCTCGCCACGATCGAGGCGATCTACGCCGCATTCACCATGCTGCGCCGCGACACCGCCGGGTTGCTCGATCGCTACCACTGGGCCGAGGCGTTCCTCGCGCAGAACCAGAAAGTGCTCGACCGCTTCCGTCAGGGTGATTCGAGCACGTAGAGACGCATTCCGTCGCGCGGCCCGCCGCTGCGCCAGAGCAGCTTGAACCCGGGAAGCGCCGCTGGCGTCTGGTAGGTGATCGCGAGCGCGCTGTCGCCGTCCATCTCGTTGCTGTCGTAACGCAGCCCCGCCTGGTAGCGCGTCGCGAACAGCTGGAACCAGTCGAATAGCAGATAGCGGCATCGGTGGCGGCGCAGGAAGTCGGCGAGCTCGGCCGGCGTGCCGCGCGTCGCTGCGGTGCGGTACTCCTCGAGCCGTTCGCGCGCCGCCGTCGACTCGTACTTCGGCTGCACCAGGATCGGGTGGCCGGTGTGGGCCAGCATCGCGGTCGAGTTGATCTCGTCGCTGGCCACCGCCTCGCCCGGCGGCACGAGCTTCGAGATCACTTCCACCGCCGCGCGGATCTCGGCGCTGTGGCGCGGCTCGTACCAGCGGTTCTTCTGCTCGACGAAACGGACGAACTCGGGGAATTGCGCCGCCGGCACCAGCAGCAGCAGCGCCACGAGACCCCCCCGCACGAAGCGGCAATTCGCGACCGCAGCGCACGAGGCGAGCGTCTCGATCGCGATTACGGCGGCGACCGGGAAGAGCAGTGCCGAAAGCACGAGCGTGCGCTGGATGAGCCACGACGCCAGCAGCGCCACCAGCACGGCGGGCGCCAGCACGGCCCGCGCGCGCTCGACCGCCTCGACCGTGGTGCCACGTCGCCATGCCGGCAGCGCGAACGCGACGCCGAGCAGGCCGACGAAGAGCGGAGCCGAGAGGTTCTTCAGCAGCGCGCCGAGTTGTGTGGTGTCGAAGGGACCCTGCCAGAGGATGCGGACCTCGAAGGGCAGTTCGTTGGGATCGGCGGGGAACTCGCCGAGGTAGCGCAGCTTGCAGAGCAGCAGCCGGAACACGTGCGAGTAGTCGCCGATGCCGCCGCCCATCAGGCGCGCCGCGAGCCAGGCGAGACCGGCGCCCGCCGCCACCAGCGCGAGCGCGGCGCCGATCCGTGTTGCAAAGGCCAGCTTTCGCCGCGACTCGATCGCCGCCATCAGCAGCAGCGCCAGCGCGATCTGCATCGGCAGCGAGAGGAGTTGCAGCTTGCCACGAAGCATCGGCTCGACTGCGCAGGCAAGCGCGAAGGGCAGCAGCACGAGCCACGCGCGCGCCACCGAGAAGGGGTTGGCTCCGCTGCGCAGGTACCAAAGGAAGAAGGCGCCGGCTTCGATGGCGACGAAGAACCCGGTGGCGTGCCAGGCCGCCATGGCGATGGCCAACGGCAGCCCCGCCAGCAGGAAGGCGGCCGGCGTACGCAATCGGGCGGCGCGCGCTGCGAGCCAGAAGTGGAACGCCAGGGCCGGCAGCGCGACGTCCTCTCCCAGCAGCACGAAGCTCGCGGTGCGCCACGTCGCCGGCAGCAGGAAGGCGGCGGCGGTCGCGGCCAGTGCCAGGTCGCGACGCCCGGTCAGCTCGTGCGCGAGGCCGAAGACGCCCCAAAGCGCGGTCGCGGCGAGCAGCGAGAAGAGCAGCACGCACCACTCGTGCAGCGGCATCCCGGCGCCAAACCACCGCCACGTCATCGCCGCGAGTTGCATCTGCAGTTGCGGGAACTCGACGCGCGCATCGATGGGGTCGGGCCACTGCACCGAGGTGGTCGCGGCGAGGTCGTCGTTCGATGCGCTGGCATCTGCAGCGTGGCGTTCGGTGAACCAATAGAGGAGCGCCGGATCGCTCTTCAGCAGGCCGACCGGCGAGGTGCGATCCCAGCCGGGCTGCGCGTGGGTGATCGAGATGCGCAAGGCGGTGGCTGCGCCGACCAGC
Organism: Planctomycetota bacterium; assembly: GCA_031409275.1. Classification (GTDB taxonomy): domain Bacteria; phylum Planctomycetota; class B15-G4; order B15-G4; family SIAN01; genus SIAN01. Next base: position 167,199 of record JANNXA010000016.1, on the reverse strand, counting down.
AGCGCGACGAGGAGCGCGCACGCCACGGCCGGCCCGCGCGCGCCGCTCATGAGCGAGCCTCCTGCGCGGCATGCTCGAGCGCGAGGCGGCGCGCCTCGTTGCGCCGTTCCTCGAGCGCGCCGCGATCGATCGCGGTCAGCGTCGCAGCGAACCGCTCCAGCACGACGCCCAGCAGGTGGTCGAACTCGCGGTAGTGGCGCGACAGCTTCGCGTTCGCGAGCGACGAACCGCGCGCGTGGACGTGGTAGCTGCCGATCGTGTCATGGCAGCGAGCGACCGGTGCCTCGGCGAAGAAGCGCGTGAAGAACTCCCAGTCGATCATCTGCTGCATCTGCTCGTCGAAGCCGACGGCGACCGCCGGATGGTCGCGCCGGAACACCGCGAAGCTCGGCTCGCCGATCAGGTTGATCTCGAAGCGGAAGCGCAACGCTTCGTCCAGCATCACGCGCGCCGGAATCACCTCGCCGAGCGCCTGCACGTGCGCCTCGAAGGGCCGCATCATCTCGGGGTAGCGCCGCTCGAAGAAGTCGCCCATCGCGGCGCGGCTTGGCTCGTCGGCGATCACGAAGTCGCGGCGGCCGAAGGCGAGCGCGCAGTCGCGGTGGCGTTCGAGGCGGCCGACCAGACGCTGCGCGAAGTCCGGGTGGCAGAGGTCGTCCTGCCCGAACAGGCAGACGTAATCGCCGCGCGCGAGGCGCAACGTCCGGTTCCAGTTGCCGGCCAGACCGAGCCGCTCGCGGAAGGGGTGGACGCGGACGCGAGCGTCCCGGCGCTCGCGCGCGAAGCGCTGCGCCAGATCGGCGCTGCCGTCGTCGGACGCATCGTCGCCGACGATCACCTCGAGCGCGGCGCCGTCGACTGCCAGCAGGGCAGCGAGCGTCCGCTCGATGAACGGCGCGCCGTTCCAGGTCGGGACGCAGAAGGTCAGGCGCGCCATGCCACGCCCGCGCTCATGCCTTGCGTCGCGCGGCCAGCGCCGCGCGCACGCGCTCGTGGAACCACGGTTCGCACACGGAGACGTCGAACTTCTCGCGCGCCTTCTGCGCCGCCTTGATCGCCATGAAGCGACGGCCGGACGGGTCCTGCAGCAGTTCGCGGATCGCGATGGCGAGCGCGCGCGGGTCGCGTTGCGGCACGACGCGCGCATCGACGCGGTCGTCGACCACCTCGAGGATCGAGCCGGAATCGGTGACCACCGCCGGCAGGCCGGTCGCGAGCGCCTCGATCAATGCGGTCGGAATGCCGTCCTTGTCGCCGCTCTCGGTCTCGATGAACGGCGCCACGAAGAGGTGGGCGATCGAGAGGAAGTGGCGCACCTTCTGCTCGGGCTGGCGTCCTTCGAGATGGACCTTGCCCCAAAGGCCGAGCGCTTCGATCCGGGCGCACAACTCGGCCTTGCAGTTCTCCGACGCGGGCACGCCGTGATCCGCGTCGCCGACGAAGTGCGCCTCGACGTCGATGCCCGCGCCGCGCAGCAGGTGCACCGCCTCGACCAGGTAGATCAGCCCCTTCTTCGGTTCGATGCGGCTGGTGACCACGAGGCGGAACGGCTGGCCAGGGTGCGGCTCGGGTCGTGGCAGCACCGGGAAGCGGGTGCAGTCGATCGCGTTGGGCTTGACCAGGATCCGCGACTCGGGCGTATCGGGCGCCAGCGCCAGCAGTTCGCGCTTGATGCGATGCGAAGTGGCGACGACGACGTCGCACGTCTCGAGGTGCAGCGGCACCACCTTCAGCTCGTAGTCCTTCATCACGTGATCGGCGTAGCACGACACGCCGTGCGGCAGCTGGAGCACCTCGCCCGCGATCAGCGACATCAGCGAGCGATCGTAGAAGAAGTAGGAGTGGAGGTACTCGGCGCCCCATGCCTCAGCGAGGCGCGCGTAGGTGAATCCCTGCAGGAAGTTGTCGTGCTGCTCGAGCTGCTCGCGCGCGAGGCCCGAAGCGGCGCACAGCCGCTGCGTGAGGCGCTCGACCCGGTCCGGGAAGCGCGCCTTGAAGAGACGGAAATCGGACTCGTGGACCACGCGGTCGAGGTGCATCGGCCGCTTCAGGTCCCAGAGCTTCTCGAACTGCTGATGCAGGCGGTCCTTCGGATCGAGTTTGCTGTAGACGACGCGCACGTCGAACCCGCGCCTCTCGAGCTGCAGCAGCTCCTGGTAGACGAAGGTCTGCGAGTAGATCGGGAAGTTCCAGCAGATGGTCGCGAAGACGCGCGGCTTGCCGCTCCGGCGCTCGAGCGCGAGGCGCTTGCCGTTCCAGACCGCCCTCGCCTTGGAGGCCTTCTTCTCGAGGAAGCGCAGCGGCTGCTTCAGCGGCAGCTTGTTGAGCGCGAGGTGGCCGAAGCGGTACTCGGGAGTGCGCAGCAGGGCGTCGCGCTCGGCAGTGCGCTGGTGGGAGAGCGACTTCTGCTGGGCGAGCTCGCCCTCGAGTCGGGCGAGGTTCGCGGCGAGCGCCTGCTCGTTGCGTTCGAACTCCTCGCGCTCCTGTCGCGCGCGCTGCTCGAGTTCGTCGAGTTCCTGTCGCGCGCGCTGCTCGAGTTCGAGACGTTCCTTTCGCGCGCGCTGTTCGAGTTCGCGACGCTCCCGTTGTGCTAGCTGTTCGAGTTCGCCACGTTCCCGCTGCGCCTGCTGTTCGAGTGCGACGCTCCTGGCTGCGGCATTCGCCTGCTCGGCCAGGAAGCGATCCTCGGCAACGGCACGTTCCCGCGCGATCGCGTGTGCCTGTTCCTCGCGCGCGCGAGCGAGCGCTGCGGCGGCTGCAGCGGCGGCAGCGGCGGCTGCAGCGGCGGCCGTCGCGGCAGCCGTCGCGGCTTCGTCGCGCGCCGCCGCCGCCGCCTGCTTCACCGCGTCGCGCTCGCGCGTTGCGTGTTCGACTTCGCCGTTCAGCGCGTCGAACCGCTGATAGAGCTCGCTCTTCCCGGTGATCTCCGCGTCGCGCTCGCGCTCGGCCTGGTGCCACAGCTTCTCGACGTTGCGGCGGTCGAGCAGCGTGCCGTGCAGTTCGCCGTGCAGACGCGACAACTCGGAGGCGAGCGCCTCGGCCCTGCTGCGCTCCGAGCGCAGGTAGGGCTCCTCGCCGCGCATGCGATGGAACCATGCGAGCCGGTCACCGACGGCCGCCGCGACGTCGCGTGCGTTCAGGCGGAGCTCCCGCAGCCGTTCGAGGACCTCGATCAGCGGGCGGCTCTTGCCGAGTCGCAATGCGCGCGACGGGATCTTCAGCCGTTCGAGCATCTGGCCGAGCCAGATCCCGGCCCAGTCGGCGTCGGGGTTCGCGGCGACATGGCGCGCGACCAGTTCGAGGTGGGCTTCGAAACGGTCCTTCGGCGGCGATCGATCGGTCCGCAGCCGTTGTTCGAGCGCGCGCGCGACGACGCGATGCGACTCGACGTAGAAGCGCCAGCTGCGTTCGGTGTCGAACCAGACGGTGTTGCTGGCGTGCAGCCGGTAGCCCAGCAGCGGCTCCGCGACCACCCGCAGGCCGCCCTCGGCGGCGGCGGCGAGGAAGAGCTGCCAATCGACGCAGTACTCGAGGTCGCGCCAGAGTCGCGCGTTGCGCAGAAGGAAGTCGCGCCGACAGACCAGGTTGCTCGAAGTGATCAGCCAGTTGCGCTCGAACAGCGGACCGAGCAGGTCGCCGTCGGTCGGTGGCGTGCCGGCGTGGCTCCACCAGGAGAGCCAATCGTGGATGCGCTTGCCGTCGAAGATCGGCGAGGCGTCGGCGAGCGTCAGCGTGCGCCCCTGCGTGTCGACGGGCACCACCAGCGAGGCGGCGACGGTGGCGCGCGGCGACTGCTTCAACGCGCCCAGCAGCTTCTCGATGCGCTCGGGATGGAAGAAGTCGTCGGAGTTGAGGATGGCCACGAACGGCGTGCGCACGATTCGCAGCGCGCGCAGCAGGCTCTCGCCGAGGCCGAGGTTGCGCGAGTTGCGTCGCACCAGCAGTCGCGGGTCGCGTCGCTGGCGCGCCACCGCGACGGTGGCGTCCGTCGAGTCGTCGTCGACGACCAGCACGCGCACGCCCGGTCCGCTCTGCGCCAACGCGCTGTCGATCGCCTGGCCGATGAAGTGCTCGTGGTTGTACGAGGGGATGATCACGGTCACTTGCGCGTGCCGGGAGGTCGGCGCGGCAGCCGGCGCGATCTGGAACGGTGTGGCGCTGCGCGGCGGGCGTTCGAGCGCGAGTGCGGCGATCCAGTTGTCGTGCCAGCTCGCCAGCGGCGATTGCGCCAGCGTGGCGCGATCGGCGGCGATCTGCGTCAGCGCCGCCTCGGCATCGCGGTAGATGTCGCGCAGCAGCGAGGCCATCTCGTGGCGCTCGAAAACGTTGGCGAGCCAGAGCGTGACCAGGCGCAAGCTCAACCGTTCGCGCGCGGCGCCCACGAAACCATCGGCCTGCACCAGCGCCCGCAGCCAGCGCTCGATCTGCGGATGGTGGTAGGCGCGAAGGAGGTCTTGCAGGAGCCGCCGCGCCTCTCCCTCTTCGCTGAAGTCGGGCGCCGGGAGATCGAGCGACGCGTTGCCGCTGGTCGCGGCGCTGGCGCTGGCGCGCTGCCACTCGCGCAGCCGATTCAGCAAGGCGCGTTGCGAAGGCTCACCGTGCTGCGCCTCGGCGGCGATGCCGCTCTCGACGCCCCAACGGAAGAAGATCCCGTGCAGGACCGCGAGCAGGTCGGGGTCGAGCGCCGCGAGCGAGTCGTCCGTGCCGCGCGGAACCAGCAGCGGCGCCGCCGCCGCGCCGCACGCTCCGCAGCGGCTGAGCCAGCCGCGCAGCGCGCTCCACGTGGAGCACCCGATCTCGCACTGCACGGACAGAGACGCCTTGCGTTCGCGCAGATCGTCGGCGAGGTCGGCGAGCCGTTCCTGCTGCGGCGCGTCGAGTGGAGGGGCCGTGAGTGGCAGGTCGACCTCGACCTCGCTCGCGCCCGGCGGGATGGCGGCGGCTTCCGGCACGAAGCCGCGCGCGATGATTCGCAGCCTGGGTCGACCGCGGCTGCGCAAGGAGTCGAGCTCGCTGGCGAGCGAAGCGGCGCGCGTGCCGCGTTCGAGCGTCGTGCAGATCAGGGTCAGATGGTCGAGCTGCGGCATGAGCTCGCGCACTTCGGCGAGCCGAGCCGCGGGCAGCTCGCCGCTCGCGTCGATCGACAACGCGCGCAGCTGCGGGGGCAGCCCGTTCACCGGCGGCAGCGCATCGTCGTATTCGCGCAGCGCCGGGCTCTCGGCCGCGGCACCATCCTCCCAGTCGCCGACGCAGCGCGCGCACTCGTCGCGGCGCACGAGGTAGCGCTGGAATCGTTCGCGCAGCTGGTCCGCCGGCACGCCAGAGAACGCCTGGGCCAGCGTGGTCCTGCGCGGATCGCCGAGGTCCGCGGCGCCGTGGCGACACTGCCGCAGCTGGTCGCCGAGGTGGAGCGCACCGAAGGGCGCGTGGCAGACCGCCTTCGGCTCGAGCAGGAGGCGGCGCGTCAGGTCGTAGGCTTCACGGGACAGGTCGCGCTCGGGTTCGCCTTCGATGTGCAGGACGCCCATCTCAAGCTCCCAGCTGCAGCGCCTGCTTCCAGCAGTCGAGCGACTGCTGCGCGATTCCGACGTCGGTATAGCGCTCCTCGACGGTGCGGCGCGCCGCGGCTCCGAGACGTGCGCGCAGCGGCGCGTCCTCGATGAGGCGCTCGATCGCGCTGGCGAAACCGGCAGCCTCCCCGCTCTTCGCGATCAATCCGTTCTCGCCGTCGCGGATCAGCTCGGGCAATCCTCCCGCGTCGCTGGCGACGATGGCGCGGCCGGCCGCCATCGCCTCGAGGCACGAGTACGGGCAGTTCTCCCAGAGGCTGGGGATGAAGTAGATGTCGCTCTGGCGCAGGCAGGAGCCGACCTCCTGCAAGGTGAGCTTGCCGAGGTAGTGGACCGAGCCCTTCAAGGTCTGGCCCTTGATCCGCGGCAGCAGTTCCTTCTCCATGAAGCCGAACAGGTCGCTGCCGGCGAAGGCGAAGGCGACGTCGTGCTTCTTCAGGATCGTCTCGCAGATCTCGGGGCAGAGATGGATCCCTTTGCGCTTCTCCATGCGGCCGGCGAAGAAGATGACCGGTTTGCCGGCGGGCAGCCCGAACTTGGCGCGCGCGTCGATCTGCTGTTCGGCGTCGAAGAGATCGAGGTCGATGCCGTTGGCGACCACCTTGATGGGTCGCCGCACGCCCATCTTCGTGCGCACCTCATCGGCGAGGAACTGGCTGCAGGAGGTGAACGCGTCCGCCCCGCGAATCGCCAGCTTCTCGACGAACGAGCACGCGAGGTGGTCGGCCTTTCGCACGTCGTAGGTCGGCATGATCAGCTGCGCCGGCGAGTGGAACTTGATCACGGTCTTCGCGCGCTGCAGCCAGTTGAGCAGCAGCCCCTCGCCGCCGCACTCCGGCATCTCGACCACGTCGTAGCTGAAGCGGCGGCGCAGCTCCTTCAATCCGAGGTGCATGCACCAGCCGTTCTCGATGCGATTCTTCGTCCACCAGAGCTTGTGCTTGTCGAGGCGCTTCAGCGCCTTCATGAAGCCGCCGCCGGCGCGATAGCGAAAGACGGTGAGACCGTCGTGCGCGGAACTGCGCAGCGGCGTGACTTCGGTGGCGCCCGAAAGGACGTGCACCTCGTGGCCGAGCTTCGCGAGCGCCCGCGCCTGGTACCACGCGTACGTGCCGATCCCGCCGAAGCCGGTCTCGGGTGGGTACTCGTAGGAGAGGAGGGCGATCTTCATCGGCGTCGGTCGATCGACCGGTCGGCGCAGCACCGGCGGAGCGGGTTTCGTTGCCTGTTCGAGGGGTGGGGGCGGCGCACTTGTCGGTGCTGGCGGACGTCGCGGGCACGAGCCGATGCGAGGGCGCTTGCATAGCTCGCTGCGCGGGCCGCGTAAAGGCGGGCGAAGCGGGCCACCATCGCTTTCGGCAGAGCGGGCGGGGACGGTCGCGGGGCAGCCAAGGGTCGCTGGGGCGATCGGGCGATCGTTTCCCATCGCACCGTATCGTGCCCGTGATGCGCGTGCTCTACGTCGTCCATCAATTCTTCCCGAAGTACATTTCCGGCACCGAGCAGTACGTCCTCGCGCTCGCTCGCGCCGGCCGCGCTGCCGGCGACGACGTCCGCGTCTACACCGTCGATCCCGATTGGCGCGATCCGGAGCGGCCGGCCACCGTCGATCGCTACGACTTCGCCGGCGTACCGGTGGTGAGCCACGCCTTCGCGAAATCGACGGTGAAGAACCACGTGCTGGCCGACTGGTGGAATCCGCAGAACGAAGCGAGCTTCGCGCAACTGCTCGACGACTTCCGGCCGGAGGCGGTGCACTTCTTCCACTTGCGCTTCGTCGGCGTCGATCGGCTCGAGCAGGTCGCGCGGCGCGGCATCCCCAGCATCGTCCACTTGATGGACTTCTGGTGGGTCTGTCCGAGCTTCCTGCTGCTGCGTCACGAGCCTCAACTCGACGCCAGCGGCGCCGTGGTCGGCGCGCGCGACGTCCAGTGCGACGGCCCGCCCGACGGCGGCTACGGCTGCTTCGATTGCGTGCATGGCGCGATGGCGCCGTGGGCGCGCGAGCCGTGGGCGCGCGGTCGCCACGTGCAACGCCGCGAAGCCGGCGAGTTCCCGCTCGACGAGACGAGCGGCGAGCAGGCGGGGTTCGCGATGACCGAGCGGCCGCGGCGGCTGGCGGCGGCGCTTGCCGGCGCGACGCGGGTCCTGTCGCCGTCGCGCACGGTGCAGATGGCGCTGCGCCGCGCCGGGGTGGAGCCGCCGCAGCTCGAGGTGGTCCCCTACGCGATCGACTGGAAGCTGCTCGATCGCCTCGCGCCGCCGCCGCCGGAAGGCGTCCACGTCGGATTCATGGGCACCTTCGCCGCGCACAAGGGGCTCGCCGTGCTGCTCGAAGCGATGCGCGGGATCGACGATCCGCAGCTGCGCCTGCACTGCTTCGGACGGTTCGGCGACTTTCCCGACTACGACGCGAAGTTGCGCGAGCTGGCAGCGGGGGACTCGCGCATCACCTTCCGTGGCCCCTTCGCGCGCGAGCAGCTTTCCGCGACGCTTTCGCAGCTGCAGGTCTTGGTCGTCCCGTCGCGGTGGCGGGAGAACACGCCGTTCGTCGTGCTCGAAGGGCGTGCGGCGGGACTCGAGCTGGTCACGAGCGACCTCGACGGGATGACCGAGTGCGTGCCGGCCGGGCGCGGCCGCGCCTTCGCGGCTGGCGACGCGGCGGCGCTGCGGCGGGCGTTGCTCGACGCCGCCGCCGCAGTCCGCGCGCGCGGCGGCGCGAGGCTGCCACTCGATCGCTCGATCGCCGACGTGCACGCGCAGTACGCCGACTTCCGCCGCCGCTACGTCGTCGCGCACTGAGGCGTCGTCACGGACGCAGCAGCGCTGGATCAGTGCACCAGACGATCGCCGCGTCGACGCCGACGAGCACGTCGCTCGAGGCTTCGCGCTTCTTTCCGAGCACGCGCACTGCAAGGACATGCGCGCCAAAGCGCAGTTCCGCGCTCGCGAAGATCGGGACGGCACCTTCGGGCTGCGCGGAGTAGCCATCGAACTCGCTCACGACCACCCCGTCGAGGAGGACTTCGGCCATGCCATGGTCGGGGCCGCGGGTCGTGAGCAGCTCGACCTTCGAGCCGACGAACGGCAGGGTCATCGTGGCGCCGGCGCGGCGCGCCATGTCGGCCATTCCCTGGTGCGCGCCTTCGCGGCCGTAGCGTTCCCACTTGCCGCTCGAGTGCTGCCACGGCTCGCGCATGTTGTCGTAGATCTCGCGCTGGGTCGTGAGCGCGAAGGTCTGCCCGCGATCGGTCGATCGCCACACACCGTCGAGCGCGCCGGCGAAGAAGGTCCCGTCTTCGCGGTACTTCGGCGAGAAGGCCAGCGAGAGCACGTTCTGCAGGTGCGGATCCTTGCGCCCGAATCGCTCCCAAGTGAGGCCGCGATCGCGCGAACGGTGGATCCCTCCGCCCAGCGTGCCGACGAAGAGGACGTACTTGCCGTCGGAGTCGACGGTGCCCTGGATCGTCGTCGGTCGGTGGCCGTTCAGGCCGTCGTTCGCGGGCTTCCAGCTGTCGCCACCGTCGCTCGATCGAAACACGCCGTCCTTGCGGCTCACGGCGAAGGCGAGCCGTGACGTCTTGAAGTCCTGAGCGCACAGCATTCCGTCGATCGACCCCGTGAGCAGCGGCCCTTCGAACGTCAGTCCTCCATCGACGGAGCGATGGATCATCTCGCCCCCGACGAAGAAGGTCTTGTCCTCGGCGAAGTTGGGTGACACCGCCAGCGCCTTCAGCCAACGGCTGGGCGGCGCGCGCGTCTCGAATGAGGCGGCCGCGTCGTTCGAGACGTAGACACCGCCGAAGCTCACGCCGAAGCAGGTGCGGTCGGTGGCGAATGCGGGCGAGAAGGCGAACTGGAAGATGTCGTGGTCCTGGCGCGGACCGTCGGGCCGAGCGAACGGGTCGAGTCGCACCAGGTTCCAGCTCGCGCCGCGGTTGCGTGAGCTCCAGACCCCTTCGTTGACGCCCAGTACGATCAGCCCCTCGGTCCGCCATGTAGGCGCGACGGCCAGCGCGTAGGTGCTCAGAGCGTTGACGTCGCGCGCGCTGAAGTCCCAGCTCTTGCCGGCGTCATTCGAGATGGAGAGCAGCATCCCGTAGCCCGAAGTGAACACGGTTGCGTCATCGGCGAAGTCGGGCGAGATCGCGAGCCGACGGCCGATGCGCGTCGGGTTGATGTTGCTCTTCAGGAAAGTCGCGCCGCGGTCCTTCGAGACGAACAGCCCCTCGTAGGTTCCGACCACGACGTCGGGCGTCTGCGGATAGTCCGCGGGGAGCCGAACGTGCAGATGGTGGTTGGTGGTCTGGTAGGTCTTCTCGATCACCGCGAATGGCGTGAGCTGCCAGTTGCGACCGCCATCGACCGAGCGGAACAGGCCGGCGTCCTTGGTGACGGCGAACATCTCCTGGCAGTCGGGCCACCGCTTGGGAATCGCGAGGTCATTCACCATCAGGTCGTCGAGACCGCGATTCATCGGTTCGAACGTGGCGCCGCGATTGCGGCTGACCAGGATGCCAGCGCCGAAGGTGGCCACGAAGAGCGTCTGGTCCTTCATGTAGGTCGGCGACGGGACGATTGCCCGGACGTCGCCCGGCCGACACAGGCGCGTGAAGACCTCGCCGTCGTCGCGACTGCGCCACAACGTGCCGTCGGCGCTGTAGACGAAGAGCGTCCCATCGTTGGCAACGACCATCCGTTGGGGGATGTTCTTGCGCTGGAACGTGTCGGCGCCGAGCGGGCGCGCCGTGCTGCCGTCGGCGAGGACGCGGAAGAGCCCCTTGTTGGTGCCGACGAAGAGGGTCGGCTGCTTGCCGATCGGACCGGGTGCCTGTGGAACCGGAGGGCCGAGCGCGAGCAGGCGCGAATCGGCGCGGAAGGGCGTGACCGTCCAGCTCGAGCCACCGTCCTCGCTGCGGATCAGTCCGTTTTCGCCGAGCGCCGCCCACGCGAGGCCGCTCGTCTGGAAGTCGTCGGCCAGGGCCATTGAGAAGACGTGGCGGCCGGTGATGCCGCTGCGCACATCGCTCCATGTCGTGCCACCGTCGCGGCTGCGAACCACGAGGTTGATCGTCCCTTCGGAGGTCGCGAAGAGCGTTCGGTCGTGCCCGTACTGTGGGCTGAGCTGAACGCAGTCGATGATGTCGTGAGGATGGTGGCGAGGGAGGGCCGGCAGCGAGGGCAGCGTCGGAATCGTGGCCGCTAGGATCGCAATGCGCACAAATGCGATGGAACTCAAGGTGGTGTCCTTTTCCCATCAGGTGGAGACGTGGAGACGATAGCTCGACCATCGACCACGCGACACCCGCGACCGCAGCGCGGCGCGCCTTGACTCCCTTTCAAGCCCTAGGCACACTCCCGCCGATCCTCCGCTCGCTTCGCCAATCGTCGTGCGCCCTTCGCCACCCGCGGTCTCATCCGATGCGTCTTGGTCGCTTGCCGCTGTTCGCCGCCGGAGCGCTGCTCCTGGCAGGTGGATGCTCGCCGACGAAGGCGGGCACGGCGACTCCCGATGAGAGTGCTGCAACCGAGCGGAAAGACGCGTCGACCGTGGCGGCGCCTCCGCAAGCGCGGCCGGCCGGGCAGCGACTCGCTTCGCCCGAGCACCTCACTCCGGCGCCCGCGCCGCTCAACGTGCTGCTGATCACCATCGACACGTTGCGGGCGGACCACCTCTCGAGCTACGGCTACTCCCGGCCGACGACGCCGTGCATCGATCGTCTCGCGGCGCAGGGCACGCTGTTCGAGAACTGCCTCGTCCAGTGGCCGAAAACCGGGCCGAGCATGGCCTCGCTGCTGACCAGCACCTACGGCTCCACCAGCGGCGTGATGCGCGAGACGCTCAAGATCAAAGTCCCGTTGCACTACGACCTGCTGCCGGAACTGCTGCAGCGCGCGGGTTGGAACACGCTGGGGGTCGTCTCGAACATCAGCCTCTCCGAGAAGTTCCAGTACCACCAGGGCTTCGATCGATTCGTGGTGACCCCTGGCACCGAGAGTCGAGCCGACACCGTCACCGAGCGCGCGAAGGAGTTGCTGGCCTCCCGCGACCCGGCGAAGAACTTCTTCCTGTGGGTGCACTACCTCGATCCGCATGCGCCCTACATCCCGCCGAAGCGACACCTCGAGCTCTTCGTCGGTGACGCCGACTGGAAGGCGGGAAGCGCGGCTCCGATGGCGATCGATCCTCGAGTGCAGAACCCGGCCGCCGCCGCGCCGGAGCAGAACGACATCGGGATGATTCCGGCGTACGCCTACTTCCCTGCCCGATATCCGTGGGTCAAAGAGAAGGACCAGCTGCGCAACTACATCGCGGCCTACGACGGCGACATCCGCTACCTCGACGAGTACCTCGGCAAGCTGCTCGAATGGATGAACTCGCAGGAGCTCTTGAGCCGCACCGTGATCGTGCTCACGGCCGACCATGGCGAGGGACTCGGCGGTCACAACTACTTCTTCGAGCACGGACGCTTTCCATACGACGATTGCGCGCACGTTCCGCTGGTGGTCGTTCACCCCGATTGGGCACCGCGCCGCGTCGCGGCTCCGGTCGCACTGATGGATGTCGCGCCGACCCTGCTTGACCTGCTCGACGTCCAGAACGGATGGCAGTTCGAGGGGCAGTCGCTGCAGCCGTGGCTCGACTCCGGCGCTCCGTCGGATCTCGCGCGTCCGGTCTTCGTCGAGTCGGGCTACACGAAGGAGTACGACGTCTCGATTCGCCGTGGAAAGTGGAAGCTCATCAAGATCGGCTCGCAGAAGACGGCGGCGCTCTTGTCCGGCAAGAAGTACGAGCTCTACGACGTCGCGGCGGATCCGGGCGAGACGAAGAACCTCATCGAGGATGAGGCGGCGGTCTTCGAGGCGCTGCGCGAGGAGCTCGACCTCTTCGTCGACGCGGCGTACGCGAAGACGCCACCCGATCCCGAGGGAGTCCAGCTCTCCGACGAGGAGCGCAAGCAGATGGACGCGCTCGGCTACACCGACGATGGCACGGAAGATCGCGGCGGCGACGGGCACTAGATTCCCCGGCCCCGTGCTGCGGCTCTTTCGGTCGGCTCCGTGTGCGGCGCGGCCCCCGGATCGTGACTACCGGGCCGACTTGAGCTCGGGCGCGGTGCAGCTCACTTCGGCGGCATCGACACCGATGAGCACGCCGCTCGACGCCGCGTTCTTCTCTCCGGTGACGCGCACGACGATCCGGTGGAATCCGAAGGGCAGATTCGCCGATTCGAACGCCGGCACGGCGCCCTGCCGCTCGGGCGCGTAGTGGTCGATGCGCGCGACGACGGCGCCGTCGAGCAGCACTTCGGAGATGCCGAGTTCGGGGCCTCGCATCATCAGCAGCTTCACGCCGTCGCCGACGAATGGCAGTTCCATCTCGGCGCCGGGCGCTCGCGCGAAGTGCGCGGTCATGCAGAAAGCCTCTGGCCGGCCCCAGTTGCTCCACGTTCCGCCTCGAGCCTGCCACGGCTCGCGGTTGTCGTCGTAGACCTCCTGGCGCGTGCAAAGGGTGAAGGTCGCGCCACGATCCCGCGAGCGCCAGACGCCGTCGAGCGTCCCGATGAAGAGCGTCCCGTCGTCTTTGAACGCCGGCGAGATCGCGATGGAGAGAACGTGCTGGAGAAGGTGGTCGCGTGTCCCGTGCCGCTGCCAGGTCGTTCCGCGATCGTGCGAGATGAACAGGCCGCCGCCCAACGTGGCCAGGAAGAGCGTCGGGCGGCTCGCCTCGTCGACGGTCTCCGCGATCGCGGATGGGCGATGGCCGTCGAGGCCGTGGTTCGCCTTCGTCCAGCGTTGTCCGCCGTCGTCGGATCGGAAGACCCCGCTGTCGCGGCTGATCGCGAAGAGCTGGCGTGAACTGCCGAAGTCGCGTGCGGTCAACAGTCCATCGATCGGCTCTCGGAGCGTCGCCGATTCGAACGTGGCGCCGCCGTCCGTGGATCGATGCACCGATTCGCCGCCGACGAAGATCGTCCGGTCGGCAGGAAAGAGGGGCGAGAACGCGATGGCCTTGAGCCACGCACAGGGCGGAGCGGTCGTGACGAAGCTCTCGGCAGCGTCGTTCGACACGTAGACGCCTCCGAAGCTGATCGCGGCGCAGGTCCGGTCCTCCTGGAACGCGGGCGAGAACGCGACCTGGAAGATGTCGTGGTCGCGGCGCGGACCGTCAAGACGGTGGTGAGGCGGCAGGTCGACCTTCGCGAAGCTGGCGCCGCGGTCTCGCGAGCGCCAGATCCCCTCGTTGATCCCCAGCACGATCAGCCCTTCGTCGCGCCAGGTGGGCGCGACCGAAAGCGCGTAGGTGCTGAGCGCCCTCACGTCGCGCGCCCCGAACCGCCAGTTCTCCCCCGCGTCGTCCGACGTCGAGAGCAGCATCCCGTAACCCGAGGTGAAGACGGCGCGATCGTTGGAGACGAAGAGGCCTTCGAAGGTCCCGACGATGACGTCAGGAGTCGTCGGGTAGTCGGCAGCCAGCCGTACCTGGAGGTGGTGGTTCGACGTCTGGTACGTCCGTTCGAGCACCGCGAACGTCGTGAGTTCCCATCGATTGCTGCCGTCGACGAAGCGGTAGAGGCCGGCGTCTTTCGTCACCGCGAAGAGCTCTCGGCACTCCGGGAAACGGCGCGGTACCGCAAGGTCGTTCACGAACGGGTCGTCGAGTCCGTCATTCATCGGCGTGAAGGTGTCGCCCGCGTCGCGGCTCACCCAGACGCCGCGGCCGAAGGTGGCGACGAACACGGTTCGATCGGTCGCAAAGGCGGGCGACGGCGCGATCTTGCGCACCGCCTCGAGGCGCGCGACGCGGGTGATCCTGCGCCCGCGGTCGAGTCGCCACAACCTGCTGTTGTCGGTGGCGACGAAGAGCGTGTCGTCGGCGGTGATCGCGAGCTCGGTGGGCGGATGCTTCGTGAAGATGGAAGGGGCGATGGGCACCGGCAGGCTGCCATCGGCCAGCATCGAGTGCAGGCCGTGGCTGCCTCCGACGTAGAGCGTCGGCAGCCCGGCGCGATCGCCCGTCGCGTCCGTTCGCGGCATGCCCAGCGCCAGCACGCGGGCGGTCCCGCCCGACGGGATCACGCGCCATGAAACGCCGCCATCGTCGCTGGCGACAAGGCCGTCCTCGCCGAGCGCCGCCCACGCTCGCCCGTTCTTCCCGAAGCCCGGGTCGAGCGCGATCGCGTCGACGCAGCGACCCGTGACGCCGCTGCGCGAATCGCGCCAGGTGACGCCGCCGTCGGAGCTCCTCACCACCAGATTGATGGTTCCATTCGACGTCGCGAACAACGTGCGATCGCGACCGTAGTCGGGGCTGAGCTCGACGCAGTCGATGATGTCGTGCGGGTGGTGGCGGAGCGGGGGCAGTGGATCGGTTGGCATCGACAGCGCGAGCAGCGTGAGCAAGGAGTCGAACATGAACCGGCGGCTCCGCGGGACGATGTCGGCGCCGAAGATAGCCCGTGGATCGCGGCCCGGCCGTCGCGTCGTTCGCCGCCACGACGCTCCGATGCGGGTGCGAGAAAAAGAGGCGGTTCGAGCGGCTCGTGCCGGGGGCATGCTGTACCGCATCGACGCCGCGGAGCGGCGCGTGCGAATGGACTGCTCGAGGGACCCCGCGATGGACTCGCCCGATGCTCCGACGATCGCCGCGCCGGTGGCAAGTCGCCCGGCGATCCGCACCCGCGGCCTCGTGAAGCGCTTCGACGCGGTCACTGCGGTGGATGGAGTCGACCTCGAAGTCCGAGCCGGCGAGTGCTTCGGCCTGCTCGGCCCCAACGGTGCCGGCAAGACCACGACGATCGAGATCCTCGAAGGACTGCAGCGCGCGACGTCGGGCGAGGTCGAGCTGCTCGGCCTGCCGTGGGACGGCCACGCAACCGAGCTGCGCGCGCGCATCGGCATCCAGCTGCAGGAAACGGAGCTCTACGACAAGCTCTCGGTGGTCGAGACCGTGCGCCTGTTTCGCAGCTTCTATCCCCACCCGCTCGAGGTCGCCGACGTCCTCGAGCAGGTGGACTTGATCGACAAGCAGGACGCTTGGGTCGAGAAGCTCTCCGGCGGCCAGAAGCAGCGGCTCGCCATCGCATGCGCGCTCGTCTCCGACCCGGAACTCTGTTTCCTCGACGAGCCGACGACCGGCCTCGATCCGGCCGCGCGCCGTGCGCTATGGGAGATCCTGCGTCGACTGCGCGCGGGCGGTCGCACGCTGCTCCTCACGACGCACTACATGGAGGAGGCCGAGAAGCTCTGCGACCGCATCGCGATCATGCGCAAAGGCAAGATCATCGCGCTCGGCACGCCCTCGGAGCTCATCGCGCGACTGGGAGGCGAGCAGATCATCGAGGTCGGCAGCGAGCCGCCGCTCCCCGCCGAGCTCTTCGCCGCGATTCCCGGCGTCGTCGCCTGCCTGCCCGACCCCGGCGGCTTCCGACTCACGGTGCATGAGATCCACGCCACGCTGCCGCTCGTCATCGACGAGCTGCGCAAGCGCGGCGCGCGGCCGAGCCGCCTCTCGACTCGCACCGCGACGCTCGATGACGTCTTCGTCGAGCTGACCGGCACGAGCCTCGGAGCCGACGAGGCGCAGGCCGCGAGCGTCGCGGGCGTCCACGACGCGAAGTCGCGCCGGCGCAAGCCGGAGGTCGCGTCGTGACCTTCTCGCAAGGACCGCTCGCGCAGCTCTTCCTCGCGCGTTGGCGCGAGCTCCGTCGCGAGCCGGGCGTGCTCTTCTGGGTGTTCGGCTTCCCGATCCTGCTCGCGATCGCGCTCGGGCTGGCGTTTCGCAATCGTCCGCCCGAGGTCGCCACGATCGCGGTCGTCGACGCACCTGCGCTTTCGACGACGAACGCGCCGGCCACGGACGTCGCCGCCGCGATCGATGCGGTCGACGGCTTCAAGGCGCGCCGCGTCGACGCCGCCACCGCCGCCGAGCTGTTGCGTTCTGGTCGCGCGCTGCTGGTCGTCGAGCCCGGCGACCCGCCGCGCTTCACCTTCGATCCGACCCGCGCCGGCAGCCGACTCGCCGAGATCGCCGTGCGCGACGCGCTCGAGTTCGCGCACGACCCCAAAGCTCGCATGGCGACGCAGGAGAACGTCGTCACGGCGCCCGGCCAGCGTTACATCGACTTCCTGCTGCCGGGACTGCTCGGGATGAACTTGATGAGCGGCGGCGTCTGGGGCGTCGGTTGGGCGCTGGTGCTGATGCGCACGCGCAAGCTGCTGAAGCGCTTCGCCGCCACGCCGATGCGGCGCAGCGACCTGCTGCTCTCGTTCATGCTGTTCCGAGTCGTGATCGCGCTGATCGAGGCGCTGTTCCTGATCCTCTTCGGGATCCTCGCGTTCAAGCTCTGGCCGCGCGGCAGCTACCTCACGCTGGCCGTCCTGGTGTCGGTGTCGGCGCTCGCGTTCTCAGGCGTCGGCCTGCTCGTGGCGTCGCGCGCGCAGAACTCGCAGTCGGCCGCCGGCTTGATGAACCTGGTGACGCTGCCGATGTTCCTGCTCTCGGGCGTCTTCTTTCCGGCGGGCAACTTTCCCGATTGGATGCAGCCGCTGGTGAAGGCGCTGCCGCTCACCGCGCTGAACGACGCCTTGCGCGCCGTCATCCTCGATGGCGCCACGCTCGCCGCCACCGCTCCTCAGCTCGCCGTCCTTGGCGCGTGGGGCGGGCTCGGGTTCGCCATCGCGCTCAAGATCTTCCGCTGGACGTGAGGCTTCGCGGCGCGGCGCTCGATCCGCCGCCGTCCTCTCAGAACCCGAAGTAGATGCCGAGCGCGCCGCCGTCGCCGTCGGGGGCGAGGCCGCCGAAGAAGCCCGACTGGCGCAGCCGACCGCGCGCTTCGTCGAGCAGCGCGTCACGGCGCCGACGGTCGTGCAGCGTCGCGCCGTTGGCGGCGCCGTAGATGTTCCCGTTCCAGAAGCCGAAGGCGACGAAGCCGAGCGCGATCGCCGCCACGTCCTGATCGCGCCGCGCGGCGACGACCGTGCCGCCGATCAGGATCGCGTTGGTGGTGAAGGCGGCGAGCGCGTCGCCCGGCCGGCCGATGTAGAGCTGTCCCGAGCCGGGCAGCAGCGCCGACAGAGAGCCCGCCAGCAGCCGTGACTTGCGCGGCCGCTGCTCGATGGCATCGACGGTCGCGAGCAGCTCGCTGCGCACCGTCTCCGGCAACGGCGTGAAGCGTTCGCGCGCGCCGGCGCATTGCTCGGCTTCGAGCGCGAGGAATCCGGCGAGCAGCGGCGCGCCGGCGACGTCGGCCGCTCGCAACGCCGCCTCGGGTCGCTCGACCTCGCGCTCGACGAGGGCGCGCGTCGCCGCGCGCTCGCTCGCATCGGCGATCTTGTCGACGTGCGCCAGCGCATCGCCGCGCCGACGCACCCTGGCGAGGCAGAGCGCGGCTCGCTGATGGCAGTGCGTCGCGAAGCGAGTGGTCGGTCGGGCGAAGAGGAGCCGCTCGTACTCGATGCGCGCGCGCGCCCATTCGTGCGCGTCCCACAGCCGATCGGCGAAGGCGGCCTGCGCGGCGTCGTCCTGCGCGAGCGGCGGCGCGGCGGCGAGTTCCGCCTCGAGCTGCGGATCCTGCGCGGACGGCTCGTCTTCGACGCGCGGCCCGAACAGCGCGTGCGCCGCCGGCGGGTCGAGCGGATGGCCCCATTCGTCGTGCGGATATTCGGCGCGGTCGAACTGATGGTCGCGCTGCAGGCGGTCCGCCGTCATCACCAGCCCCGCGAGCGCGCCCTGCTCGGCGATCGCCTGGCGGCCGAAGCTGCTGCAGCTCGGCTGGAAGTCGCAGTGCCACGCCCACTGGTCGCCCAGGAAGCGCTGGTAGAAGCCGATCGCGCCGTCGGTTCCGGCCTCGCCGGTGCTGGTGCAGCCGGCCAGCGCGACTGCTGCGGCGAGCGCGCCGAAGGGCGCCCGTCGCGATCGCGCGCGGCCGCGCTCGAACGCCGTGTTCAGCAAGCGTGTCGTCGCGATCGGCTCACTCCTTCTCGAAGCGCGGGTAGATCTCGGTCACGCCACCCTTGGCGACGACGATGCGATCTTTCCATGGCTTGAAGCCGCGCACCACCACCTCGATCTCGACCTCCTGGCTCGGCGCCATCTCGATCAACTCGCCAAGGCGCTGGCCGACCAGCACGCCCGCGACGCGCACCTGCACCTCTTGCGGCGCGACGCTGCCGATCTCGGGCGAGCCGTAGATGCAGACGCCGGACAGCTGCGCCTGCGCGCGCGCCGCCTTGGGGTCGCTCTTGGGCCCGGGCTGCAGGTCGAGGAACTGGCCGGGCGCGAGGTTGATGCGCAGCCGCCGCGTCTCGCGACCGCCGACTCGGATCTCGACGTCATGCTCGCCCGCGCTGGTGCGGATCGGCAAGTCGAACGAGCTGCCTTGCAGCTGGCCGTCGAGGAAGATCTGCAGCTCCGGATTGCGCGCCGGCAACCCTTCAGGCTTGCGCACGCGCACGCCCTGGCCGTCGAGCGCGAGGTCGATCACCACTTCCTCGTAGCGGTCGCTGTTGACCTGGATCACGTCCTGCCAGCCCTTGAAGCCCTCGGCGTCGACGCGCAGCAGGTGGGGGCCCGGTTCGGTCCGTACGCGCCGCGCTCCGTCGTCGAGAGCGCCCTGGAACTGGTCGTCGAGGTAGATCCTCGCTCCACCCGGCGTGCCGCGCACCAGCACTCCCTGTCCTTCGATCTCGAGCTCGACGGTGAGGCGCTGGTAGACGCGCTCGTCGATGCGCAGGCTGCGCGTCCACGGCCGGTAGCCGGTGGCGCGGATCTCCAGCGCATGGTCGCCCACCGTGGTGACGAGGTAGTTGCCATCGAGCAGCGCGGCGAGGTTGCCGTCGAGGTAGACCTCGGCGTTTGGCGGCGTGATGTCGAGGCGGGCCCCTTGTCCGGCGACTTCGAGCTCGACGTTCAAGTCGCTCGGCCGGAACCGCGTGCGCACGTCGACCGGATCGAGGAATCGCAGCAGCGGCAGGAAGCAGCAGCACGGCGAGACGCAGATCGTGCAAACCGCTTCGTCGGCATCGATCACGTCGACGTCGGTGCCGAGCCGCACGACG
Source organism: Planctomycetota bacterium (assembly GCA_031409275.1). Classification (GTDB taxonomy): domain Bacteria; phylum Planctomycetota; class B15-G4; order B15-G4; family SIAN01; genus SIAN01. Next base: position 147,568 of record JANNXA010000016.1, on the reverse strand, counting down.
TGCCCGGCGGAGTTGTAGCCCGCCTTCTCGATCGTGATGTCGTAGCTGTCGCGCTTGGTCGACAGGACGATGCTGCTCGGCGTCTGGCGCCCGGAGTCGGCGCCGTCGATCAAGATGCGTGCGCCGGCGGGATTCGAGCTGATCTGCACGCGGCTTTCGGTGGCGCACGCCTGCAGCAGCGCGAGCAAGGCGATCCCCAAGCCGGTCATCCAGCGGGTCGCGTTCCGTGTCCGGGGGCCGATGGTGCTCATGGTTCCTCGATCCTGTTCGTTCATGCGTTCGTCCTAGCGGCGTCAGGAGCCGCCAAGACGGGCGCGGAGCGTGCCACCGACCGCGGTGGCGCGCAGCTTCACATGGCCGGTGCCGAGCTTCAGCGTTCCCATGCGGGTGCCGCCGTTCTGCGTGATGGAGATTCCGGGCAGTTCGGCGTCGAGCTGCCCGCTGGTGCTGAGGAGCTCGAGTTCGGCCGAGCCGTTGGCCGGCAACTCGAGCTCGATCGCGCCGCCGATCGCCTCAAGGACGACGGTGCGCGGCGTCGCACCCTCGGGGAGCGTGGCGAAGCGCGCACGCAACAGGCCGCCGCTGGCGTGGGCGTCGACATCGCCGTTCACGTCGATGAGGTCGAGCGCGAACGCCGAGTTCTCGGCCACCAGCCGGCCGCCGATGCGCGAGAGCTTGAGCGGCGCGTTGGGGCTGCGCGCTTCGACGTCGCCGACGACGTCGGAGAGCGTGATCGCCGAGAGGCTGCCCTGCAGCGTCGCGTTGCCGCCGATCCGGCGCGCATCGATGGCGCCGCTCTTGTTGCGGACGATCAGATGGCCGCCGACCTGCTCGACGTGGATCGGCTGGTTCTGGCCGTCGATCGTGAGGTCGCCGCCGATGTCGCGCGCGGTGACCTCCGAGAACGGCGCGATCACGCGCGCGTCGCCGCGCACGCGGTGGATCTCGATCGGCTTGATGCGGTTCTCGGCGTGGGCCGAACCGGCGCCGTCGATCAAGATCCGGTCGCCGCTGGTGCGCGCTTCGACGTGGCCGGCGACGCGCTCGGCGGTGATGGCCGCGCTCTTGTTGGAGAGCTTGGCGGCCGCCCCGAGATCGCGCACGGCGATGGCGCCGTACTCGCCGGTCACTTCCACGTCGCCGCGCACGTCCGCCACCAGCACCGATCCGAGCGTGCACTTCACGCGGGTGGGACCGAAGGCGCCGGTCACGGTCGCCGCGCCGAAACGCTGCTCGAGTTCGATGGCGCTGCCCGCGGGAAGGCGCAGCAGCAGCGTCGCCGCGAACGAGAGTTCCTGCGCCTTCTGCTCGGGCGGCGGGAAGGCCGACTTCACGCCACACGTGGCGCTGTCGATCGACTCGGTGCCGAGTCCGCAGAGATCGAGGTAGCTGCGTTCGCGCGTGCCGGTGCCGCCGCTGGCCACCAGTTCGAGGCGCGCGCTCGGCGCCGTTCCCGGCGCGCTGACCTGCACGCTGCACGGTCCGAAGGAGTGGTGGATGCGATAGGTCGTCGCCAGCGGCAGGGGCAGCTCGATGACGCGTTCGCTCTGCCGTGGCGCATGCGTGGCGAGGGCGAGGAAGAGCGTCGCGAGCGCGCTCATCGGCCCGCTCCGCCGTCGTTCCCGCGCGCGGCCGCCAGCAGCGCCAGCAGCTCGACCCGCCGTTCGCCGAGCACGCGCAGCTGCTCGCGCAAATGGCTGTGCGCCTGCGAGAGCTCGAGCGCGGCGCGGCATTCCGTGATGGCGCCATCGAGGAAGGCGGCCTCTTCGAGCAGCGGCGCCAGCGCCTCGTCGTCGGCGAGCGCCGGATCGGCGGCGACCTGCGCGGCCAGCGAATCGGCGCGCGTCGCGAGCGCCGACTCCGCGGCCTCGGCGCGCTCGAGCGCGCTGGCGGAGAGGAGCGCGGGGTGGGGCGCCGCGCTCGCCTGGTTCTGTGCCGCGAAGAAGAGCGCGAGGCCGGCCAGCAGCGTGGCCGCCGCCGCCAGCGCGAAGCGGCGCAGCGCGACGACCCGCAACGCGCGGCGCGTCCAGCGCGGCCGCGCCGAAGCGCGCACCTGCTCCAGCAACCCGGCCGGTGCGGGCCGCACCAGCGTGCGTGCGGCGTCGGCGATCGCGCGATCGAAGCGGTCGGGCGTCTCGTCCTGCGCGCGTGCCCGCACATCGGCGAAGGAGAGCGGCGCCGGCTCGACCAGCGTGCGGGCGGCCGTCGCGTGGGCCACGTCGGGATCGCGCGCGGCGGCACGGATCGCAGCGAAGCGCGCGGGCGCCAGCGAGGGGTGCAGCGGGCGGCGCAGCGACTTCGCCGCGTCGGCGATGCGCGCGTCGAAGGCGGTGAACTCCGGTTCGGGCGGCGGCAGGCCCGTGGCGCCGAGGTCAGGCGAGTTCACGTTCGAACCTCGCGAGTCGGCGCTTGAGCAGCGAGCGTGCGTAGTGGAGCTGCGATTTCGACGTGCCCTCGTCGACCTCGAGCACCTTGGCGATCTCGGGATGGGTCATCCCATCGACCGTGTGCATCACGAAGACCATGCGCGCGCGCGTCGGCAGTCGCGCGATCTCCTGATCGACGGCCGAGCGGAAGTCCATTTCGGAGGGCGGCGGGTCATTCACGGCGGGCGGCGGGATCTGCTCCTCGTCGTCGAAGTCGACGGTGATCGGGCGGCGCCGTTTCGCGCGCAGGGCGAAGCGCACCGCGATCTGGTAGAGCCAGCTCTTCAGCGAGCCTTCGCCGCGCCACGTCTCGATGCGCCGGAAGACGGCGACGAAGGTCTCCTGGAGGACGTCGGCCGCGTCGGCCGTGCTGCCGAGCATCCGCTCGGCCAGGTGGTGGAGCCCGTCCGCGTAGAGGCGATAGAGCTCCTCGAAGGCGCGCTCGTCTCCACGGCGCAGCCCTTCGGCCAGCTCGCTCTCCGGCGACCCCGTCATCGTGTCCTCGATGGCCTGCATCGGCGCAAAGGAGCGCGCCCCGCGGCGGCGGGTTGCAAGGTGATTCCCCGCCCCGGAGCGGCGGCAAGCTAGCGAGAGTCGCCCCCGGAGCGCTTCAATGCCGTGAGAGAGGGATCGAGCGCCGGCATCGTCCGCCGCTTGAGGGAGCCGCCAGTGGATTCGCGGGTGCCGACGCAGCGTGTGACCGTCCGCAACGGCGCCGAGCCGCGCGAGGAGGGGGAGTTCGTCCTCTATTGGTGCACCGCGGCGCGGCGGATGGGGTGGAACTTCGCGCTCGATCGCGCGATCGAGTGGGCGCGTGAACTGAAGCGGCCGCTCGTCGTGCTGGAGGCGCTGCGGGTCGACTATCCGTGGGCGAGCGTCCGTCACCACCGCTTCGTGCTGCAGGGGATGGCGGCCAACCGCGCGGCGTGCGCCGGCCATCCGGTGCTGTATCGATCGTACGTCGAGCCGAAAAAGGGGGCGGGCAAGGGGCTGCTCGCGGCGCTCTCCCGCCATGCCTGCGTGGTGGTTGGCGACGACTACCCCTGTTTCTTCCTGCCGCACATGGTGGCGGCGGCCGCCGCCGCGATCCACGTGCGTTTCGAGACGATCGACAGCAACGGGTTGCTGCCACTGACGCTGAGTTCCACGACGTTCCCGACCGCCTACGCCTTCCGCCGCTTCTGGCAGAAGGAGATGGCCGGAGTGCTCGCCCGGTTTCCGCGTCCCGACCCGTGGAAGGGGGTCGAACTGCCGCGTCTCGCCGCGCTGCCGGCCACGATCGAATCGCGTTGGCCCGAGCCGAGCGGGGCGCTGCTGGCCGGCGATACGGCGGCGATCGCGCGACTGCCGTTGTCGAGCGCGGTCGGCGCGGCGCCGTTCGATGGCGGCACCGACGCGGCGCGCACCGCGCTCGTCGACTTCGTGGCGAGCCGACTGCCGCGCTACGCCGAGGAGCGCAGCGACCCCGATGCCGACGCGGCGAGCGGGTTGTCGCCGTGGCTCCACTTCGGCCACGTCTCGGCGCACGAGTGCTTCGCCGAGGTCACGCGCCGCGAGGGGTGGAAACGCGGCGATCTGGGCGCTCCCAACGGCGGCAAACGCGAAGGCTTCTGGCAGATGAGCGCCGCCGCCGAGTCGTTCCTCGACGAGCTGATCGGCTGGCGCGAGCTCGGCTTCAACTTCTGCCACCATCGCCCCGACCACGCCGACTACGAGTCGCTGCCCGAATGGGCCAAGGAGTCGCTGCGGGCCCACGCGCTCGACGATCGGCTGCACACCTATTCGCTCGAGCAGTTCGCGGCCGCGCGCACCCACGATCCGGTCTGGAACGCCGCGCAGCGCGAGCTGGTCGCGACCGGCCGCATGCACAACTACCTGCGCATGCTGTGGGGCAAGAAGATCCTCGAGTGGACCAAGAGCCCGCAAGAGGCGGCCGCGTTCATGATCGAGCTCAACAATCGCTACGCCGTCGATGGCCGCGATCCCAACAGCTACAGCGGCATCTACTGGGTGCTTGGCCGCTACGACCGCCCGTGGGCTCCCAAGCGCGACATCTTCGGCGTCATCCGCTACATGAGCTCCGCCAACACGCTGAAGAAGCTGCGCATGAAGGCGTACCTCGCGCGATGGGGCGGCACCGCAGCGGCGCCTGGCAGCGCTCCGAAGGGCGGGACGCTCTTTGGCGGAACTTGAGGCGCGCCGGCGCCCTGTTTTTCGCGAATCGCCGGCGCGCGCAAGATCGCGATGGCAACTCCGCTCGCGGGACGCGACGATCGTCACCGCTTCGCGGAGGCGCCTGCTGGCACCTGCTGCCAACGACTCGTCCGCCGCGAGCTCCCTCGGCGAAGGGAACGGCGCCATGAAGGTCGGACGCAACGACGATTGCCCCTGCGGGTCGGGCAAGAAGCACAAGCGCTGCTGCGCTGCCGCCGACGACGCCCGGCGAACGGCGGAACTCGCCGCCGCGACGGCGGCTGCGGCACAGCAGCCGGTCGACGCAGCGCCGAGCGATGGCAAGCTCGCGAAGAGCAGCCCCGGCTCCGTCGGCGATTGGAAGCGTCGCCCGCGCGCGAACGCACTGGCGCTGCCAAGGGCGAAGGTCGGGCGCGACTCGCACTGAGAGCCGATCCCGGTGGTTGCGTGGTCGCCGTATCGGCGGCACTCCGCCTCTGCATCGTCGCGCCTCCTCACTGAAACTCGCCGCTGATTCGCGCTGTTGGCCGGCCTCGCGCCGCGATGGCGCAGATCACGTTGGCGTCATCTTCAGCGTTTTCGCGCGACTAGATTTCATCCTGGTTTCACACCCTCAGGATGCGTTCGACGGCGAAGCCTGCCGTCGGACTCGAGGATCACCCGATGAACATCAATTTCAACGCTCTTGTCGCGCTCTCCCTCGCTTCCATCGTCGTTCCGATCAGCGCGTACACCATGGCAACGCCGGTCGACGAACGACTTCGGTTTGATGAAGCCTCGATCCACATCGAGACGAACGTGACGGATAGTGATGGCGAGGGGTTCATCGTTGTGAAGTCGCCGGAAGGCATGAAAGAGCTCTCGGTCACCTTCCCGGACGGGAAGAAGAGCACGATGTCCCTCACCTCGAAGGATGCGATCGGACAGGGCCAGGTCGTGCTGGAGAGCGCCGAGCCGACGCTTGACGACGTCTTCGCGGCCTACCCGGAAGGAATGTACAAATTCGAGGCGAAGACCCTCGATGGCCGCAAGATCAAGGGGGAGGCGACGCTCACCCATTCGATGCTCGCCGAGCCCGTGATCTCACCCAGCGATGGCGCGGACGTCGCGGCGGACGACGCCGAGATCGCTTGGTTGCCCGTCGTTGGCGCGACCAGCTATCTCATCGAGGTCGAGAACAAGCTGCTCGGGCTCAAGTTGAACTTCCGGGTTCCGGCCGATGTGTTGATGTTCACCGTTCCGGTCGGGTTGCTGATCCCCGGCAACGAATACTCGCTCGCCGTCGCGGCCGAGTCGGCGACGGGCAACGTCACCCTCGTCGAGCAGTCGTTCTTGACGCACTGAACCACTGGCTCGCGGACGCTTTGCGAGTGTTCTTGGCCCGGCGGCGGTTCGCGACCCCGTCGCCGGGCGTGTCCCGCTCGGTCGCACCGGAGAGCAAGATGACCTCTAGCTGCCAACGCCGCATGTTCGCGCCGTGCCTGTTCCTTCTCGCTGTCGGCCTCGGCGGGGCTGCGACCCGCCTCGCGGTTCCGCCCTCGTCGCCCACGGAGGAGCTTCCGCCCGCGGCGGCGAAGGCCGCCGGCCAGCGCTTCGGGTCGTTGGCGAGATGCAAGTTCTCGCGCGACGGGATCGATGTCTTTGAGGTTGAGGGCGTCGCCGCAGACGGCGCGCTCGCGTTGCGTGTCACCAGCGCGGGCGAGATCGTCGAGGAGGAACTCGTCGTCGACGCGAACCGCCTCTCTGTCGCCGCGAAGGCGCGTATCGAGTCTGACTTTCCGGGGGGTGTCGTCACCCGCGTCGAGTCAGTGACGCGGCGTTACTTCGAAGTGGCGCTCACCGTGGATGGCCATCGGCGCAGCCTCGAAGTCGACGCGACCGGGGCGCGCATCGATCGCCCCGTTCTTCCAGTGCCGGTCAAGGCGAAGGCGGCGGATGAGGAGGAGGACGACACGTAGGTATGCGGCGGCTGCCACGGATCGCGCTCAGGCGATGCCCGGTTGTTTGCCGGCGTTGGGGGCCGCTCTTGGTAGGTCGAGCGTCAACGTCAGCTCACCAGCGACCAGGGTGAACTCCATGTGCGAATCGAGGAAGCGGAGGATCGCGTCGGAGAGCGCCAGTCCGAGCCCGACGTGCGTGCCGCGGGGGGCGGCGGGTTGTTTTTGCCAGAACGGCTGATCGAGGTAGGGCAGATCGGCCCGCGACAGCCGAGACGCGCGATTGCGAACGATCCAGCGGATCCGCGTTGGGGTCGCCTCTGCGGAGACGGTGAGCGGACCGGGCGCATCGGCGTGCACGACGGCATTGCGCACAATGTTGCTGACCACCAGCGCCAGAAGACCGCGGTCCGTAGACGCTTCGAGGTCACGCGGAATCTCGTCGACAAGCTGAAGCTCGCGCGCGGCGCAACCGCGGACCAACGGTCGCCAGGCGTCCTCGAACAGAGCGGCGAGATTCACCCGGTCGCCTTCGATTTCGTCCTCTCCGGCCTCGAGTCGGGCGAGCTTCAGCAACGCGTCGACGGCGACGCCCATGCGCGCTGCGACGTCCGATGCCGTCTCGATCGCGTTCAGGCGAAGTGCCGCGTCGTCCGGCCAGCGCTCCGCCACGTCGGTCGCCGCCCGCAGCTCGGCGATCGGCGTCCGCAGCTCGTGTGCCAGGTTGGCGGTCATTCGCCGCTCCCGATCGAACGCGGCTTGAACTCGCGCGAAGAGGTCGTCGAGACGTTCGCAGATCGGGATCAGTTCGGAGGGCAACCCCATCCGCGCCAGCGGCTCATCGAGGCGGGCGGCATCCATCTGCTCCAGGTGTCGCGCGAGCCCGATCAGCGGGCGCATGGATCGCCGCACGATCCAGGCCGTCACGATCAGCGCGACGAGCGACGCGACGACGCTGCTTGCCACGACGACTCGACGCAGCGCGACGAACGCGTCGTCGAGCCCAGCTCTCCCGGAGGCGACCACGATGACCGCGCGGTGGCTCTGCGATGGGTGCGGGTGCAGTGAGGAGTCGAGACCCTCGACGCTTTCATCCGCCTCGGCAGGTGAGGCATCGAATTCGATGCCGATCGCGCGTCCATGACGCCCGTCGGGGAGACGGAGGTCGAATGCCGCGGGCGTGGCAACCGATCCGAACGTTCGCGGAAGATGCGCGTCGTCCAACGAAAGGGAGCGCTCGATGACGTCGCCGTCGCTGTCCCACACCTCAAAGTAGTCGGCGTGAGCGGCGCGCTCGAACTCGGGCATCAGTTCGCCGGCGAAGTCGAAGAACAGCATCGCGTCGGAGGAATGCACGAGTGTCGCCAGCGTGCGCACGCGCATCGCGACCGACTCGTCGTACAGGCGGACCATCTGCCGACGAATCAGCACGTCGATCGTGATCCCGACGGAGGCCACCGCGCCGATCACGATGGCGCAGGCGGCGAGCGTCACCCGTGCGCGGATCGACGTCAACACGTGGGGGCCTCGAGCACATAGCCGAGTCCGCGCCGAGTCTGGATCATGTCGGGTCGACCATCGACGGCGAGTCGCGCCCGCAACTCCGAGATGGCGGAGGCCACGACATTGCTGTTCGGGAAGTGGTGCTCGTCGTAGAGGTGATCCTCGATTTCCAGCCGGGTGACCACTTTTCCGCGTCGCTGGGCGAGGTAGAGCAGCAGGGCGTACTCGCGGCGATTGAGCTCGATCCATTTCCCAGACCGCGAGACGCGTCGCGCGCCGGTGTCGATGTGCAGGTCGCCGACCTCGATCGATGGGCTCGCCGTTCCGCGCGCGCGCCGATCGAGTGCCTCGATGCGGACCACCAGCTCGTCGAACGCGAACGGCTTCACCAGGTAATCGTCGGCGCCCTGCCGAAGCCCGGCGACCCGATCCGCGACGGCATCGCGGGCCGTCAGGATCAAGATCGGGATCGAGTTGCCGAGCTGGCGGATCGAGCGCATCACCGACATCCCGTCGAGGCCCGGCAGCATGAGATCGAGGATCATCACGTCGTACGGGTTGAGCTTTGCATAGGAGAGGCCGCGCGTCCCATCGCCGACGACATCGACCGCGTGGCCGAGCTTCCGCAGACCGACACGCAGCGTTTCCCCAAGCCGCTCCGAGTCCTCGACGACCAACAGACGCATGAGAGGTGCGCTCCGACGACCGCGGCGCCGACCAGCGGCGACGGACTCTAGCCCGCTCGACTCATGAAACCCCTGCTGCGGCTTGGTCTGTCAATCCAGTACTTCGTCGGAAACGCGCGTTCCTTCCTCAGCGGGCTCACCAGCCCGCATCGTCGGAGACTCGCATTCCCTCCTCGTCCTGGACCGACATCCCGTCGCCTCGCGACGGGGATCATGAGTCAAGCGGCTAGCCCGCGTGGTTCATGAAACCCCTGCTGCGGCTGGGCCGTTCGATTCAGAACCTCGTCGGAAGCGCGCAGTGCTCGATCGCACGTCGAGCGGACGGCAATCCTGAATTGGATTTCAATGAAGCGCTCGCCAAGGCGCGGGTGCCCGCGGGCGATCCCGACACGCAATCAAGGCGGCGCGACGGCACGCCGGCGTCGCGATTGCTGTTCGTGCAGCCGTTGAGTGCCGGCCTCGTTGCGTGGAGTTGCGCCGGCCAACGAACGCCCTCCATCCCCGCACCCGGAGCTCCCATGAATCGCTCGATCGCCGTCCTCGTTTTGCAGATCGGCGTCGCCGCAACGGCCGGCGCCCAGCACTCGCTCGTCTTCGTTCCCGAAGCCGACTGCTCGACCCGAGGCGGCCTCACCCCACTCGACCTCCTCACGGACGAGACGATCTGCGAGGTGGTTCCCGGGCCAGGAACGCTCGCGGCCGAGAAGACGGTCGGCCTGGCGACGCTGAACGCGCTGCTCGGCGACGAGGATGGCGACCTCGACTTCTTCGAGACCGCGCTCGACGAGATCGATGCGATCGCCCTGCCGCCGAGCTATGTCGCCTCGCCCTACGGCAGCCCCTCGATCTTCGACTACGTGCTCAGCTCGAAGTCCGACTTCGGCGAGGCGTACGCGGCCATCGTGACCGACGGCTCGTTGTGGCGCTTCCATCGCGCCCCGGCGGTCGGTGCGCCGGTGATCGACATCGTGTTGTCGCAGCCGACGTTGCAGGCCGGGATCGGCACGACCCTGTCGATCGACGTCGATGCGGCGGCGTTCGATGCGGACGGCAACCTCTACGTCTCGTTCCGCGACGACGAGCTGATCCACGGCGACCTCGTCAGCGTGGGCGACGGCGCCGTGCTCGCGTTCGATGCGGACGACATCGTCTGGAACGCCGACGGCACCATCGCAAGCCTCGGCAGCGACACGGTCGCGATCGTCCTCGCCGAGTCCGACGTGGACGCGCAGGTGGTCGCCGCGGGGCTGCTCGATGCGCTCGGCGTTCCTGTCACGACCATCGGCGACCTGCAGGCGCTCGACGTCGATCCCGCGGGTGGGACGTTCGTGGGTGCCGACGGCGTCACGGCGTGGCCGAACCTGCTCTACGCCGGCTCGGACAACGGCCCTCGCATCCTGACCACCGCGGGGGGCGGCGCGATCGCCACGTTGAACGGCGTCGCTCTCGGCGGCGCCGCATCGCCGACCGGCTCGTTCCTCGGCCTCGACGGCAACGGCAGCGACCTCACCTGCCTCCAGGTGATCGCCACTCGCGACCTTCCGCTCTGCCTCGACTTGTCGGGCCAGGGACTCACCCCGCTCGACCTCGACGACACGCTCTGGATCGACCATGGCGTGCCGGATGGCACGGTCTGGATCTTCGCCACGTTCGGCGCATCCAGCGCGGGCGCGACGTTCGACGCGGTGCCGCTCTCCGACAAGTTCCGCTTCCAGGCGTGGTACACGTCGAACTACTTCCTCCTGCTGCCCTTCGACCTCGACTCGAACGGTCGCGCCGCGATCGACTTCTCGCTGGATCCCGCCGACCTCAACGGTGACCTGAACATCGTCGTGCAAGTGGCGGGGATCGCGAAGCCGGCGGAGATGTCGGCGCCCGTCCTGATCACCTACGACCAGTGAGCGCTGCGGCGTGGACACCATCAGGAGACTCGACGTGACGCGCAGGTTCATCCGCAGCATCGGCGTGTGGCTCGCCCGATCGACGCTGCTGTTCGGGACGTTGGCAGTCGTGGCGTTGGCGGTGGGGCATGCCCGCCGCGCTGGCTACTGACGGCGATGGAGGCGCTCCATTTCGAACGCTACGAGTACAAGTACTTCCTCTCGGAAGACCGGATCGAGGAGCTTCGACGCTTCATTCGACCCTACACCCGGCTCGACGAGCATGCGCAGCAGTCGGTCGACCATGCCTACACGATCCACAGCATCTACTTCGACACGCCGACGCTCGAGCTCTATCACGCCGGGCTGCGGGATGCTCCGGATCGCTACAAGTTGCGGGTTCGCTGGTACGACTCGATCGAGCACGGGCAGATCTTCTGTGAGGTGAAGCGCAAGATCCGGCAAGTGATCGTGAAGGATCGGGCGCGGATGTCGCGAGAAGAGCTCGATGGGCTGCTCTGCGGTCGGCCGCTCGCGCTCGCGGCCGGCCGCGCCGACCCGACGCTCGCGTCGTTCCTCGACCGAACCACGAGGTCGGGTGCCGTTCCCGTGATGCGCTCGCGGTACTCCCGCGAGGCCTACGAGAGCGTGTTCGGGGAGTACGCCCGCATCACGTTCGATCGCGCGATGTGCTACCAGTCGTTCGAAGGCGACGGCGCGATCGAGGACCCGTTGGGGTGGAGATACATCGATGGCGCCGGCGAGATGTTCGACGTGCCGCGCGCGTTCCTCATCGAACTCAAGTTCAGTCGCGACTTCCCGCGCTGGATGTCCGACCTGGTCGCCGAGCTCGATCTCGTGCGCTGCGGATTCTCGAAGTACATCGTCTCGATGACGCGTCTTCTCGATGGCGCCTCCGGCGGCGTCGAGTTCCATCGACGCGCCAGTGTCAGGGGATGACCATGGATGCGCTGTTCGATCAGTACCTTCGCTACGAGCCGGGACTCTCCTGGCAGATGATCCTGCTCTCGATGCTGGTCTCCTTCGTGTTGTGTCAGGTGCTGGCGGCGGTCTACTCGTGGACCTTCCGCGGGCTCTCCTATTCGCGCGGATTCGTGATCGCGCTGGCGATCACCGGTGTCGTCGCGACGCTGCTCATGCTGGCGATCGGCAACAGCGTGGCGCGCGGCCTCGGGCTGCTCGGCACGCTCGCGGTCATCCGCTTCCGCTCGACGCTGCGCGACGTGCGCGACATGAGCTTCATCTTCGCGTCGCTGGCCGTCGGGATCTCGGTGGGGGTGCAGTCCTTCCTCATCGCCGGCATCGGGACGGCGATGTTCAGCCTCTTCATGATCCACCTGACGTTCAGCCCCTTCGCGAGCCGCAAGCAGTTCGATGGACTGCTGCGGCTCAACAGCGGTGCCAGTCCCGAAGCGGACCTCCCGCTGAAGCGAGTGTTGCTCGAGTACTGCAGCCGGTTCGTGCTGGTGAATCTGCGCGAGATCGCGCAAGGCAAGCGCCTCGAGCACGCCTACCAGATCAAGCTGCGCGACCCGTCGTTCCAGCATTCCCTCATCGATGCGATCCGCTCCGTGGACGAGATCAACGACGTCTCGTTGCTGATGCAAGATCCCGGGCTCGAGGTCTGACCATGAGAATCGCACCGGAAGTCGAGACCGCACGGAGCGCCCATGCGCCACGCCTCGGTCCGCGGCCGCCGCCGAGGATCGCGACCTCGCGCCGCCTCGCCCGCATGGCGTTTCGCATCTGGCCGCTGACGGCATGGTGCGGCGCAGCGATCGCTGCGGCGTGGCTCTACTTCGGTGGTTCAGGGGAGAGCCACGCGATCGCGTGCGAGAGCGCAGCGGAGCTGCGCATCGCGCCTTCGGTGGCCAGCCGCCTCCTGACGATCGACGTCGCCGTCGGCCAGGTCGTGCAGGCGGGCGATCCGATCGCGACGCTCGACCCAGGGGACATCGACGCGCGCTTGCGCCTCGCACACAGCGAACTCGACCGTGCGCGGTCGAACATCGAAGCGGAGCGAGCCACGCTTCGGATCACCGCGATCGAGAGTCGCGCGCAAGCGCTGGCGCGCCGCACCACCTTCGAGAGCGAAGGGCTCCGGCTGCGCGCTGCCGCCGCGGCGCAAGCGACCGATCAGGCGACCGATCAGGCCGAGCTCGCCGCCATCGCACCGCAGATCGAGCGGCAGAAGGCGCTGCTCGACCGGCAGTTGACGACCGTCGATCGAGTCGAGGAACTCGAACGGAGACGCGCGCTGCTCGCCGAACGGATCGTGTCGCGCGGCCCCAGCGTCGAGAGAGTTCAGGCCGCGGTGGTCGCGTGGGACGCGCTGACTCCGGAGTCCTCGCAGGAGCTCGACCTCGAGGCGAGCCTGCTCCCGCTCGAGTTGGCCCGGGCGAGCCAGGAGGCGCGAGTGGCGCAGCTCGAGCTCGAGCGTCAGTCGTGTCGCATCGCTGCCCCCGCGAGCGGCACCATCAGTCGGATCCTCGTGCGACCCGGAGAGTGGTGCGTCGCCGGCGCGGAGATCGCGTGCATCGTGTTGCCGTCGGCGGGAGCGGTCTCGGCCTACATCGTCGACCGGCAGATCCAGGCGGTGAAAGTGGGAACGCTGGCGACGCTGCGGCCGCGCGATCTTCCCGGTCGAGCGGTCGAGGGGCGCGTCACGTCGATGGGGCCGCTGATCGAGGAGGTCCCGCTGCGACTCCGTCCCACGCTCGACTCGCCGCAGTGGGGACGGCGGATCACCCTCGAGCTTCAGGGCCAGGTCGATTCGATCGTCGGCGCCATCTACGACGTGAGGTTCCATTGAGCCGCCGCCCGAATCGCGCCGTTCGCTGGCTGGTCGTCGCATCGTTCGCGGCGGCAGCGAGCTGCTCCACGGATCGGCCGCCGCCGCTGGATCCGGAGGCGCTGCTGGCGGAGCTGCGCGCGGCGAGGATCGACGTTCCGGCGGAGGGGCTCGATCCGGTTCAGGCGATGGCGCTCGCGCTGGTCCACCATCCCGACCTCGTGGCGCTGCGCGTGGAGCACGAGATCGCCGCGAATGAGGTCGTCGCCGAGGGGGCGTGGCGCAATCCCGAGTTCCGGCCGAGCCTCTCCCACCTCGCGTCGAGCGTCGGCAGTCCGGTGGCACTCGCACTCGGATTGCGTTTCTTCCCTGGCGTGCCGGGCGAACGTGATGCGCGTGTCGGGCGTGCGCAGGCGTTGGACGCGCGTGCCGTCGCCCGCATCGCCGATCGCGAGTCGCAGGTCGCCGCGGCGACCCGGCTGGCTCACGCGCGAGTCGTGATGCTCGAAGAGCAGCTCGCGCTCACCGAAGCGGCGCGCGCTCTGCACGCTCGCATGGCGACGCTCGTGAAGGAGAGGGTGGTCGCGCGAGCCGCCAAGGGCATCGATGCGGCGTTCGCCAGGCTGCGCAGCGCTCAGTTCGACGAGGAACTCTTGGTTGCGAGAGCGGAGCTCGAGGTGGCGCGTACGGAACTCGCGGCGCTGGTGGGGGCGCCGTTCGACGCGCCCTTGCGGGTGCGCAAAGCGACGCAGGAGCGCGAGTTCGTCGAGCCCGATGAGGCGGCGCTCGAGCAGGCCGCTCTCTCGCGCCGCGCCGATCTGCAGGTGCGCGCGCAGGAGTACGACGCGCAGCAGCAGACGCTGCGGATCGCGCGATTGGCGCATGGATGGTGGCCACTCTTCCTGCAGCCTTCGGCCGAGGGGGACCACCTCGGCCACGACTTCGGGCTCCAGGCCGGATTCGAGATCCCGTTGTTCGATTCGGGCGACAAGGCGATCGCCGTCGAGGAAGCGCGGGTGAAGCAGGCAGAGGCCGCCTACGCGGCGCAGCTGGCGCGGGTCCGCCAGGAGATTCACCTCGCGGTCCTGCGATGGCGGGCGCAAGATCAGCGAAGGCACGGTTCGTCCGATCCGCTGCCGCAGGCGCTCGACGAGGCCGAGCAGCTGATGAAGGCGGCGCTGGAGGCGGGTGAAGTGGACGCGATCGAGTGGTGGACGATCGAGTCGCGAATCCTCGACGCCCGTCGCGATCAGGCGCAGGCGTGGTTCGACGGCGTGAAGGCGCGCGTCGAACTCGACCTCGCCACGGGCACGGTGTTCGATCCATGAGGCGCCCCATTCGGCGACGAGGCTGGCAGGCCGCGATCCTCGGTTGCATCGCGATCGCGGCTTCGTTGGCGTGCACGCGATCGCCGGGCGAGACCGCGCCGCCTGCCGCTCGCATGCCCGGCACGTTGCAGATCACGGTCTTCGGGTTGAGCCGGCACGGACTCGCCATCGCCGTCGAGACCCCGTCCGGCGCCCTCTACTTCGTCGACACCGGCGACAAGTTGGGCGACAGCGACACCGGCAAGGACACGCTCGCGCCGTTCCTGCGCGCGCGTGGCGTCGATGCGATCGATGGCATCGTGATCAGCCATCCCCATCACGATCACTTCGAGGGCGCGGCGTATCTGTTGAAGCACTTCGAGGTGGCGACGTTCGTCGACGCGGGGGCCGAGGGGGCGCTGGTCGACACCGAGTACCTCGACCTGCGCAAGCGCGCGCAGAAGCGTGCGAAGGGCTACCGCGTCGTGCACGCGGGCGACACGTTGCCGTGGGATCCTGCGCTCGAGGTCACGGTTCTGGCGCCTCCGATCGGGGGCGTGCGGTCGAGTGACGACGACCGGTTGAACGACAACTCCGTCGTGCTGCGAATCCAGCACGGCGACAACGTCTTCCTCCTGCCCGGTGACCTCGAGCACGAAGGCAGCGAGAGCCTGCTCGCGACAGTCCCAGCCGAGACGTTGCGTTCGACGGTTCTGGTCGCGCCGCACCACGGATTCTTCGACGAGGCGCGCTTCGTCGATGCGGTCCACCCGCGCACGGTCGTCGTCTCGTGCCTGGCGAACTACACGAACAAGAAGCCGCGCTCGCCGGGCGATCTGGCGAAGCGGGTCTTCGGGGCCGTCGGCGCGGAGGTCTACGTCACGGCCGAACACGGATCGGTGACCGTCACGTCGGACGGCGTGCGCTGCGCCGTGCGCTCACAGCAGGAACCGCGCTGATCGCGCCGGCGGTCGACCCCGCCGCGTGGTGTCGCTACTGAACCACCGGCTCTCGCACCGCATCGGCGACGGCGACCGTCGTGTCCGTGATCACTGCGCACTCCGGAGCCGCCGTCACGAGCGTGAAGCTCTCGAGGCGCATCTTGAGTTGCGTCAACGCCGCCTGTGCGCGAGCGGGATCGTTGACGTCAGCGCGTCGCGCAATCGTCTGCAGCGCCGCCAGCTCCTCGTGGATCCGCTCGAGTCCGACGCTCAGCTGCTTCACCGCGAACTGCAGATGGTCGTCCTTGCGGACGCGAACCCCGCGCGGCACCGAGAGCTCCTGAAGCCGGCACGCGACGTCGTTCAAGCGGTACGCCGGCCCGGCGACGCGAAGCGCCTCACGGATGCAGAAACCGAACAGGCACAAGAACGTCGCCGCCAACGGCAGCACCACGGCGTTGAGCAGCAGGTCGCCGCGCTTCAGCACTTCGGCGATGCCGTGCTGCGGCGTGCCGGTGAAGTAGCCGATCGCGGCCGGCATCGTCAGCGAGAGTGTCGCGAAGGTCACGAACGCGGCGGCAAGCACGACCGCGAGTCGGCCGATGAGGCTCCACTCGAGACGCTCTCCCGACAGCAGCTTGGTGACGAATCCGTGACGTCGTTCCGTCGAAGCACTCATGACCGCTCTCCCATCTTTGCCAGGCTTCTCTGTGCGATGGCCCGTACCGCTGCGTCGCGATCGACCAGCGCCCGACGCAGCCACTCCGTGCATGCAGGCGTCGCCAGCCGGCCGAGCGCTTCGCACGCGGCGCGGCGGAGCTCTGCCCGCTCGTGTTCCAGGAACGGCCCGACCACTGCAGCGACCTCCGCCGCATGGACGCGTTTCAACGACAGCGTCGCCACCCAACGCAGCGCTTCCTGGACGTCGGCGCTCTCGAGTCGTCGCTTGATCTCGGGGAGTTCTTCGGCGCGCCAGCGGCGCTCGACGTTGCGCCAGTCACGCCATGACGTCGCGTCCGCTGGCAGCGTCACTCCAGCGACTTCACCGAGCGACTGGAGGGCCACCGCGCGCACGCGCGGGTCGACATCGGCCAGCAGGTCGATCAGCGCTTCCGCGCTTTCGAGCGCCGGGTAGCGCCGCAGCGCGTGAGCGACGAGGCGACGGGTCTCGACCGCTTCGACATTGGTATTCGAGCACAGGAGCCGCGCGACGCGATCCGCGTCGGCGGTGTTGGTAGGCGGCCGGCGGTCGAGCTCGACGAGCACCGTGCGATCGAGTTCCTGGCGCTTGCCGAAGAGGTCGCAGCAGAGTGTCGCGCGTTCATCCGCCAGCTTCGTTCCGACGGCGTCAAGCGCAGTCTCGGTGAACGCGGGTGGCAGCGACGCGACGAGGGTTCGCAGCTCGGCGGGGGGTGGGCAGGCGTGCGCCACGATCGACTGCAGCGCGGTGCGCAAGGTGCCGTTGACGACCGGATGCCCCTGCAGCAGCTCGTCCATCGCCGCCGTCACCCGCAGCAGGACGCCGAACGACGATTTGCGCGCGAGCTCGCCGGCGACGCGCACGACGTCGATCGCGCGGCGCGGGTCGGTCGCTCCAGCCGCGACGGTCACCAGGAAGTCGTCGACCGCCTCGGACGGAAGCGCGCGCAGCGCCGCCAGCGCCAGCGCGGTGGGGGCTTCGTCCGCGGCCACCGATGGGTCGCCGCCCTCGGCGGCTGACGGCAACGGCATGCCGAGGTGGAGCGCGAAGAGCGCGGGGATCGTCGAATCGCCGAGCGCGACGAGAGCCGCGACCTGCGCGCTCTCATTGAGTCCTGCGTCGTTGCGAACGATCGCCGCGACCCGCTTGCTGGCCGCCACGATCGCGGCCCAGTCGTCGTCCGCGAGCAGCGGCGGTGCCGCCACGGCAAGGAGCAACGCGATTGCGAATGAGGTCATTCGGCTCATGGCGTCACTGCCCCGCGGCCATGTGCTGCCAGCCGAGGAACGTGACCTCGCCGCCGGACGAGCTGGACGGCAGGCCCGGCAGCCTCAGGCGGCCATCGCGGACGCGCGAGTCGTAGTTCACGGTGAGGCGCGAGTGGCGTCCCCTGAAGTCGCGGTTGATCGCCACCTGGTTGCCGGCGCTCATCATTCCGTCGACGGAGACTCGGGCGGAGCCGGAGGCGCTCAAGTTGGTGTCGAAGAAGTTGTTTTCGGCGTACATGTAGGCGCTCATGTGTTCGAGCGTGCCGAACACCGGATCGCCGAAGTAGATGTTCCCGCTGTCATTCACGCTCGGATCCGCCATCGCGATCAAGGCGAGGCCGTCCCGGTCCTTGTCCTCGTAGAAGATGTTGTCGGAGATGTAGATGTTGCCGCGCACGACGATGGTGATGCCGAGCGAGCCGAGTCCCTCGATCTGCAGCGACATCGTGTTCTTGTTGTGGATCCAGAGGTTGCCGTCGATGTAGTAGACCAGCCCGTTGCCGTCGCCACCCGCCCTCCCCGTGTCGCCGTTGAGCGTGATCACGTAGGGGTCGGAGCCGTCGGAACGCGAGTCCGAACGGCAGCGCTCGTAGGGATCCTCGAGAAAGAAGTCGTCCTTCGTGGTCGAAGCGATTTCGGCCGCTCGATCATTCGGGTTCTTGCGAAAGACGTGCGCCTTCTCGGACGCGGGCAGCTGCCACGCGAATCCACCGGCGCTGTAGAAGGCGCGCGTCGCGCGGGTGAAGTCGGCGACGACGTCGACGTCGGCCGTGTTCGCGTAGTCCATCGCGGCGAGGTCGGGCAGGGGCTGCGTCTGCCCCTCCTTGCCCGCGGCTCCCGTGATGTCGCCTTTGGCGCGCGGCGTTCCCGTGATCGTCGAGGTGCCGTTGAAAGCGATGTCGCCGCCGCTGTAGATGTCGCCCGACACCGCGTCCGCGTCAGCTCCGGTGCCGCCGAAGTTGAGCGAGTAGTTCGGATCGCCCGACGAGTTGCCGGCGAACACCGCGTTGTCGAAGAGATCAGGCGCATCGAGGAACGTCGCGGAGATCGCGCGCGTGCCGCCGTGGTACGCGCCGAAGCAGTCGACCCGCACCGTCGTGTCCGCGTTCCTGGTCGCGACGGTCCAGTACGCCCCTCCGTTCAACGTGATCGGTGCCTGCTCGCTGCCGAGGCTTCCGCTCCCTTCCGCCACGAGGTCGAGCTCGGCGAAGCCGGCCGCAGACTCGGCGAGGTAGCGCCTCACGAGGTCGTCGCGCTCCTGCTGCGTCTCGTTCTGCACCGAGTAGACGATGCGCAGCGTCGAGGCGGCGAGTCCGGCGAGGATGAACGCGATCGCGATCGCGGCCAGCAGCACGCTGCCGCCCTCGCGTCGTCCACGCCGTGGATTCCGGAGCGCTGCGACCGCTCGATTGATGGTGGGCTTCATGATTCGGCGCACTCCTAGTTGCGGGGGACGACGTCCGCGGCCGCCGTGCAGACCAGCACGCCCGTCCGGGTCGCAGCGAAGAGGGTGAGCCGGAGGGTCACCATGCCGTCCTCGTCCGTCTCGAAGCTCAGGCCGGCTTCGTCCTCGAGATCGTTGTTGTTGTCGTCGGCGTCGTTGTCCGTCTCGCCCTCGAGAAGCGGTGCGACACCGGTCGCCAGGGTCGTGGCTTGCTCGTTGACGAGGCCGACGTTGCGGCGCAGCACGACGATCCCCTCGTCGATCACGCCGTCGCCGTCGTTGTCGGTGCCGTCCGCAACGTCCCTCGGGTCGGCCTGGAGTTCGATGCGCGTCGTGTTCGCCCAGGTCACGCCGGCCGCGGCGATCACCTGCGGCAAACGGAAGTCGAGGAAGTTCGCGCCGAGGGGCTCGGCCGCCGTCGAGAGCGAGGAGGCGTCCGCCATGCTGATCTCGTCGGCGATGCGCCGCACCGTTTCGCAAGCGCGCCGCGCCAGGATCGCCCGCTCGGTCGTCGTGCGACTGCCGGCGATCGCCGAGCTCAGGAACGTCGTGACGCCGCCCAGCACGGTCGCCATGACGGCGGCGCCCATGAGCACGTCGATCATCGAGACGCCCGCCTCGGCGCGCGACCTCGTGCGGGGTTTGCGGCGCATCACGACTTGCCCCTGCCGCCGAGCACCGCGGTGAGGTCGACGCTCCGGAGGCTGCCGTCAGAGCCAGGCCACTGGATGCGGATGCGCACCGGGAGGATCTTGAAGTCGGCGAAGTGGTCGACGGAGTCGATCTGGCCGTCGCCGTTCAAGTCGGCGGGCAGCCCGAGCTCTGGCGCGACAGTGTCCTCGCGCAGCTTCTCGATGCCGCCGCTGATCGTCGTCGGCAGATCGACGCGGCAATCCATCTTCGGCGGGATCGATCCGATCGACACCTTGGTGCGATCCGACGTCGTCGTGTTGCAACTCGCGTTCGGGTCGTAAGTGCAATTCGGGTCGTAGAGGTCCTCGACGACGACTAGCGGGTCGCGTTTCGTTTCCGTCGTTTGCAGCTCGAACGTGTCGCCGCGCGCGGTGCCGGGCCCGTCGGGATCGTCGGCCGGGTCGGCGTTGAAGCGCCGGATGAGCTCGTCCATCGGGATCGACTGCATCTCTTCCAGCACCCCGCGCGTGATCCGGTTCGCGGCCGCGATCGTGCGCGTCTCGACGTCGAGCGCGGTGGACGACATCGAGGCGGCGAGGAACCCGAAGCTCGACAGCGAGATCACGACGAGAGACACGAGGCAATCGATCAGGCCCAAGCCGTCGCACTGGCGGCGGTGCGGCAAGAGTGATCGACGGCTTGCGATCAGTGGTGTCATGGAGCGCGTCCTCGACCCGGTTCGAAACGGGAGCGAGTCGACTAATCGGCAGGCGCGCGGCCGCGGCTTTACTTCCCGGAACCTGGGGGATTCCTCTCGGCAGCCGCCTCCTCAGGCGGCCCCTCCGCGGCAGAAACGACGCGGGCCCGGCGCGGCTCCTCGCCGTGCCGGGCCCGCCAGATGCCGTGGTGGAAGCTCAGCCGATGCCGAGGTGCCCGAGGTTCGACGTGCCGTTGTCGAAGTTGTTGTTCAGCACGTCGAGCGCGTCGCTGAGGTCGCTGATCGTCAGCTCGGCGTGGCCGTCGCCGTCGAGGTCGAGGTCGGTTCCGAGCGCGCCGCTGATCGCCTGATCGGCGAGGTCGAGAACTTCGCGGACCGTCCAGCCGATCAGGTCGCCATCGACGCCGGACTGGAAGACGAGGTCGCCGACGAGGAGGTCGGTGCGACCCTTGCAATCGTCGAGCGCGCCGGCGTCATCGAAACCGACGTTGAGCTTGGCCGAAAGCAGCTGGCCAGCGAAGACGCCCGCCGCGCTCTTGGTCGGATTGTGGGCGTCCGCCGTGAGCACTCCCGCCGACTTGCCGGCCGGAAGGAACGCCTCGACCGCGCTCGAGCTATCGAAGTGGAGCGCGTAGACCGAATCGCCATCGATGCCGTCGCTGTCACCGAGCGTCAGCCCGTTGGGATAGACGGTGTCGAACCACTGATCGCGACGGCAGCCGGGGTTGCCGCCGCTGCACGAAGTTCCCCAACCACCCTGCGTGAAGGTGCAGAGATCGCCGTCGCAGAGCGCGTCGGTGATCGTCGTCGCGACGAGGTTCGAGATGCCGATGTTCGGCCGGCAGGTGATGAATTGCGAGTAGACCGTGATCCCGACGAGCGTCGGATCGCAGTCGATCTCGGCCTGGAAGCAGAAGGTGCCGTTCACGTCGAGCGTGAACAGGACATCGGTGATCGTCGGGAAGCCGACGCAGATCGTGCCGTACTTGCTCGGCAGCGATCCCTGAGTGCCCGAGACCAGGAGCAGTCCCATCTCATTGGCCGGACCGTGCAGGCAGACGTCGACCGTCGAGCCGATGGCGGCTTCGGTCGGAGCCGCGTTGTGCCAGCCGTCCGCGCCGTCGCAGTCGCCGGCGAAAGCCGGAGCGGGCATGAGCGCCGCGAGGATCGAGATCGATATCCAACTCCGCATGTCGAACTCCAAGGTGGGGGGGGGATTGTTCCAGGCTCCGCACCGTAGAGAGAGAACGCGGACTTGCAAGACCATGGCGTGGGTGGAGTGGCCGCCAAGGGAGGACGAGTGCCGCCCGCGTGGCGTGGGCTACTCCTTGGTGGCGCGCGTCACCGATCGCGTGAACGGAATCGTCTCGAAGACGGCGGCGGCATAGAAGGTCATCACCACGCCCGCGATGAAGATCACCGGGCTGAACGGCACCGGCGGATCGACGTAGTGGTCGCTGCCGTAGCGCGCGCTCCAGAGGAAGCCGGCCACCAGCAGCAGCGAGCCGGCGGCGAACGTCGACAGCGCGATCACGACGCGCGCGACGCCGCGTCCGCCTTCGAGTGCGTCGGGTGGTCGGGTCGCGGGTGCCGGCGTCCGATCGACGGGCACCAGCGGGAAGAGCTTCGCTACCACCAGCAGCAACAGCGCACCGACGCAAAGCACCCCAAGCGTCACGCCCCACTCGACCCAGGTCGGCACGTAGCTTCCGTGACCGTAGGGGAGCAGCATTCCGTGCGTCTGCGATGGGACCACGATCAGCCAGCGCTTGCAGAACGCGCCGACGTTCACGAGGAGCGCGACGGCGACGATCAGCGGCATCGAGACGCGCCGCCGCGTCCACTCGACCAGCAGCGCGCCGACGGCGACCACGAAGCAGCCGACCATCGTCCAGAAGGGGAGCGCGAACGCGCCGGCGATGCGCTCGCGAGCCAGCTCGAAGTCCTGCGTCGAGGCGGCGTACCACGCGGTCAGCTCCTCGACCGCGAGCAGGTAGAGGAACGCCGCCGTGAGCACCAGCAGGAGGTTCGAGAGCCAGCGGAACGTCGCCTCGCCAAGCGCCTCGTGCAGGCCGAGCCACCGCCGCGCGCCCGCCGCCACCAGCAGCAGCAACCCGACACCGGAGACTCCGGCGAGGAGCAGGAAGCCCGGCGCTGCGAGCGCGCTGAACCAACCCGGTCGCCCGGCCTGGATGCCGAAGATGAATCCGAGGGTCGAGTGAGCGATGACCAGCAACGGCAGGATCGCAACCGCGATCCAGCCGCTGACGCGTGCGTGGCGCCAACGCTCGCCGGCGCTGCCGCGGAAGCCGGCGGCCCAGACCCGGTGGAGCAACGGGAGCGGCGGCTTGCGCTCGAGGCACCATGCGGCATCGGCGCGACCCGACAGGAAGAGCTGCACGAGGGTCGCGAAGAGGTAGCCCCCGATCACCAGCGCGAAGGTCCCGAAGAAGGGAGAGGTGATGCGCGCGTAGCGCGGCAGGTTCAACAGGCCCTGCAGCGGGCGACCGAGGTCGGCGAGCACACACATCCCGCCCATCACCAGCGACAGCAGCGCGATCCACTCGGCGAGGCGCGTCACCGGCTGCAGCGCGCGCACGTGGAAGAGTCGCTCGATCACCACCACCAGCATCGCGGCGAAGCTGAAGCCGACGAAGGTGACGTCGAGGACGATGTAGAGGCCCCAGGTCGCGCCGCCTCCGCCGATCGTGCGCAGGCCGCTGACGATGTCGCCGTGCAGCAGCTGCTGCGCGTAGGCAATCAGTCCGAATGCCAGGCCGCAGAGCAGCAGCAGCGCCGCGACGACGGTGCGCTTCGAGAGGCGGCCGATTCCGAAGGGCAGCACGTCGGTCGCGGCGTGCTCTCGCCCGTCCGCTTCACCGCTCATGAACTCCTCCTGCGGTCCTTCGACAAGTAGTAGACCTTGGGCTGCGTGCCGAGGTGCTCGAGCAGGCGCGAGGCGCGCGGGCTGGCGGCCGCGTGCGCGACGCGACTGGTCGGGTCGGCGAGGTCGCCGAAGACGATCGCGCTGGCCGGGCACGACTGTGCGCACGCCGGCAGCCGGACGACGTCGTCGTCGGTCAGCAGGCGCCCTTCGCGGCGGACGTTCTCCTTCGTCTTGCGCA
Source organism: Planctomycetota bacterium (assembly GCA_031409275.1). Taxonomy (GTDB): domain Bacteria; phylum Planctomycetota; class B15-G4; order B15-G4; family SIAN01; genus SIAN01. Next base: position 123,995 of record JANNXA010000016.1, on the reverse strand, counting down.
GCCGATGGACGCAGAAGGTGCACTTCTCGACGACCCCTTCGGGGCGCGTCGCGACGTCGGGGTTGAGCAGGTTGCGCAGGTCGTCAGGGAACTCCGGCTTCGACCAGTTGTAGTAGCGGCGCGAGTAGGGACACGCGGCGGTGCAATAGCGACAGCCGATGCAGCGATCCCAGATCTGGACGACGAGCCCCTCCTCGTTCTGGTAGGTCGCTCCGACCGGGCAGACTTTCGTGCAGGGCGGGTTGTCGCAGTGCATGCAGGGCATCGGCGCGAGCTCGGCGACGACTCCTTGCTCGCCCGAGCGCGGCGCGACGAGTTCCATCCACGAGACGCCGGTGCCGGCCGCGTCGGTCGAGTCGTCGGGCAACGGCAGGTTGTTCTCGCTGGCGCAGGCGACTACGCAACCGCCGCAGGCAGTGCAGAGGTCGAGGTCGATTGCCATTCCCCAGCGCGGCGTGTGGCCATCCGCGGTCAGCGTTCGCTTCGACGCTGCCGTTTGCGCGTTCGCGCGCCGCGACGGCAACAGGGCTCCGAGCAGCGCCGTGCCGAGCGTGCGCAGGACCCCGCGGCGACTGCTCGTCATGACGCGCTCCTTCGCATCGAGACGTGCGCGGCGCGCGCCGCCGCAACGCTTCCGGCGCAGTCCGTTTCGCCGGCGGCGAACAACTCCATCACGTTGGCGCCTCGCCCGCGCGCGTAGCGCCCGAACGCCGTGTGGCCGCCGCCTTCCGCCATCACCACGACGCCGCGCGCCACGTCACGATCGAGTCGCGCGATCGCCTGCACGCGGCCGTGAACGCTCTCGAGCTCGACGTGGCTGCCGGCGCCGACTCCTGCCGCGAGCGCCGTCTCCGGATGGACCACCACGACCGAGACGCCGCCGTTCGCGTGCACTTCAGGGGCGACGCGTCGCAGCCACGGCAGGTTGGCGCCGCTGCCGGTCGCGTAGCTGCCGGGCCGATACGCCAGCAGGAGCCACGGGCGATCCGGTGGTGGCGTCGGCAGCTCGACGTGGCGCGGCAGCGCGTCGATCGATGCGGCGCCACCGGTCAGCGCCGCGCGCTCCTGCGCGAGCGGTTGCGATGCGAATTCGAAGCGGCCCGACGGCGTGGTCAGCACGGCATCCCACTGCTCGTAGACGTAGCCCGGCTCGCTCCAGCTGCCCTCTTCGTAGAGGCGCTTCAGGAAGTCGGAGCCCTTGGTCTCGACGATGGTGCCGCGCTTGGCGTTGTGGAGTCCGACCACGCGCTTGAGCAGCGCCGCTTTGAAGTCCGCCCACGGGAACGCTGCGGCCAGCGGCTCGCCCATCGCCTTCGCCAGCGCGAGCACGACATCGCCGCTGGGTCGCGTCGAGTGGAGAGTGGCGACGGTCGGCTGCGCGATGCCGAAGACCGGGAAGCCGACGCTCGGTCCCGGTGCGGCATCCTCGAACCGCTCGAGCGACGAGCTGTCGGGCAGCACGAGGTCGGCGAGGTCGGCGCAAGTCTCGTCGAGGTAGGGACTGAAGCTCACGAGGAACGGCACGCGCGCCAGCGCTTCACGCCACCGGGCGGCGCCCGGACGTGACCACGCCGGGTTCGCGTAGTGGAGCAGCAGCGTGTCGACGGCGCCGCGCTGCAGCGCTTCGGGCAGCGCGTCCAGCACCGTTCCGCACGAAGGCAGGCGCGCCGTGCCGACCCCGTCGATGCGCGGCCGCGCGAGGCCGGCTTGCGCCACTTCGTCGGGCTCGAATTCCGGCCAGCCATCGAGTGGCGCGGGCCGCTGCGTGAGCAGTCCACCCGGCCGATCAATGGCGCCCAACAGTCCATTCAGCGCGTGGATCGCGAGCGCCGCTTCGAGGCCGTGAGCGAGCAGCAGCTCTTCGCCGCCAGCGACCACGAACGCCGGCTTCTGCGCGACGAGTTCGCGCGCGATGCGCTCGAGTTCGGCCACGGGCACGCCGGTGAGCTCCGCGACCCGCGCTGGCGCGTAGTCGGCCAATCGAGCCGCGAGGCCCGGCTGCTCGACGCCGGCGCGGTCGAGCCATGGAGCGAAGCCGAAGCCGTGATCGGCGACGAACGCCGCGTCATGGACTCCGTCGCGCACGAGCAGGTGGGCGAGACCCAGCGCGATCGCCGCGGCCGACCCTGGCTTCATCACCAGGAACTCATCGGCGTTCACCGCGGTGCGCGAACGCCACGCGCCGAGATGGACGACCTTGGCACGCCCGCCGGCGGAACCGTCGCGCCGCTCGTGCTGCGCGCGCGCGAACGCCACGAGCTGACAGGAGGAGTCGAGCAGCCCGGAGCCGAGGCTCAACACGTAACGCGCTCGCGGCCAGTCGTACGCCGGTGGTTCGTTGCCGCCTTGCATCAGCCGCACGGCGTGCGCGACGACTCCTTCCGCGTGATCGCGGCTGTTGAGGAGATTCGGCGTGCCGTACGCGGCGGCAAAGCGCTGCCACAGCTCGAGCATCGTGCCGCGCTCGCGTCCGCAGACGATGGCGAGCTGCTCGGGCGCGCCGCGCGCGCGAAGCTCGGTCAGGCGGGTCGACAGCAGCGCGATCGCCTCGTCCCAACCGATCGGCTCGAGTTTCGAGCCCGCCCCCTTGCCGACTCGGCGCAGCGGCGTGCGCACCCGGTCGGGGTCGTAGAGCGCCTGCAATGCCGAAAGGCCGCGCGGGCCGATGCCGCCGCGGTTCACGGGCGAGGAGTGGTGTCCCTCGATCTTCACTGCCCGTCCCTCGACGACGCGGACACGGGTTCCGCAGCCGGCTGGGCACTGCGCGCACGCCGTGGCGATGAAGCGCTCCTCGCCGCGCATGAACCCGTCGGCGCCGGGGACTTCGGGTCGCTCGAGCGCGTACGGATCCTCTTCGTGGTGACAGCCGGCGATCAGCGCACCGCTGGCGGCTCCGCCTGCAAGCTGCAGGAACTGGCGGCGATCGAGAGGCGTGGCCATGGCGTGGCGCTCACTGATGACAGGTGATGCAGTCGTTGGCCGCGCCTCGCTGCTCGTGGCATTCCATGCAGGCGCGCATGTCGAGGTGGTCGATCTGCGAAGCGACCGTCGATGTCGTCCGACCCTTCATGTCGCCGTGGCATTCGGCGCAGTCCATCTGACCGCGCGTCACGTGCGCCTCGTGGCTGAAGTAGACGTGCCCTGGAAGCCGGTTCACTCGCACCCACGGCACCTGGCGGCCAGCCGCGATGAACTCGCGCAGCTTCGCCTCGTCGCTGCTCTCGCCCTTGGGTTCGTTGTGGCAGAGGAGGCACGCCTTCAACAGCGGATGGCCCGCCTTCGCGGCGTTGGTCGCGCGCGAGTGGCAGTCGGTGCAGGCGACGCCCTCGTCGACATGGCGCTTGTGGTCGAAGTGCAGCGGCTGGACTACGGCCGGTGGCGCACTGGCAGGCCCGATGCCGGTGGCGACGAACAGGGTCGCGATCGCGCTGATCACGACCCGCCTTCTCGAGCTCGCCATCGCTGGGCTCCGCCGCGCCCCTGGTTACTTGCCGCCGCCCGCCTTGCACTTCTCGCAGTCGGGGAGGCACTCGAAGTCCTTGGCTGCGAGCTGCTCGGGCGTCCGCGGCTTGCGCGGATCGAAGTGGGCGATCTCCTTCACGCGCTCCTTCATGCAGAAGGGCTTGTAGGTCGGGCTCTCCTTGTTGTGGCACTTCACGCAGAGGTCGACCTTCGGGCGCAGCACGATCTCGCCGTCCGGGAGCTTCTGCACCGCCGTCGCGGCTTCTTCGTCGCCGAACCCGGCGTCCCCTTCCGCGGCAGCGGCTGCCGCCATGCGCGCCTTGAAGTGCGCCTCACCAGGTCCGTGGCACGCCTCACAGCCGACCCCTTCCTTGGGATCGAAGCCCTTGGCGAGCCGATCGGCCGGCTCGGTCGCCGCCGTGGAGTGGCACTTGAGGCACGCGGCCTCCTTCTGCGGCTCGGCGATGCCGCGCTCCTTGCCCGCGGCGAGCGCGGCGGGAAGCGCGAGCGACTCGAACGCGTGCGAGTGCTTCTCCGCTTTCCAGCGGCCGTACTGATCGCCATTCGCCTTGGTCGCGTGACAGTTCTTGCACTTGGCGGAGCCGATGTACTTGGGAGCCGGCGCGAGCGCGTGCGGCGTACCGCCGGTGCCGGCGGTCGCGGTGACCATGCCGGCGGCAAGCACTGCCGTTGCCACCACCCAACGGATCGAGCTGCGTCGATTGTTCGCCATCACCATGGGTTCCTCCTCGCGTGGACGCAGTGGGCGTCGATGCGCAGCGTCGTCGCGACGGAAGGGGGCAGTGCGAACCTGAGTCCCGGGGCCCGGCGCCCGGGAGGAGGGGCGGCGCGAGCGTGCATTTCGGGAGGTTCTTCCCTGTGCGAGTCGGATGGTCAGGCTCGATTCCCCGATGACGTCGAGCGCCGTGGCGTGCGGTCGAGTTGCCGACGACACGCTCGCCGCGTGATGCTTGGGGGTACGGAGAACTCGATGAGAAGCGTGCACGCGGCGCTGTTCGCGGCCTTGGCGACTCTGTTCGCGCTTGCACCCTCGATGCCGAGGGGCAATGCGTGGGGGACGGACATCAACCCTGGGGCGGGGCCGAAGCTCGCTGCCGAAGCGCACGCGGAACTGCTGGAGATCGTGAAGGCGGCGCCGGCCGAGCGCGCGGCGAAGGCCGAGGCGCTCGCGACTCGCCGTGCGGTGGCGGCGATCGAGGCGTGGAAGCGCTTCCGCAACCCCGAGCTCGTCGCGCTCGCGCGCGCCTGTGTGAAGCACGCGGACTGGAAGGTCGCGCACCGCGGACTCCATTGGAGCCGCTGCTTGAACGACCCGGCGGTTCTCGAAGCCGCCGTTGCGTTGCTCGACCACGAGCAGCCGCGGCTGCGCGAAAAGGCGGCGCTGACGTTGCTCGAAGCGTGGGATCCGAAGAAGGGGAAGGAGCTCGCGGGTGGCAAGGTGAAGGAACGGGTCGCGCAGAAGCTCGCCGCCGAAACGGATCCGCATCTGGTGTCCGCGCTCCACGCCCTTGAGCGTCGACTTCAAGGCAAGCTGACTCCGGAGCGGGTGGCCGACGAAGTGGTCGTCGCTTGCGAGGATGGCCTGCAGTGGACGCCGTTCCTGGACGGCATGGACAAGCTCGGCACCGTCGCGCCAGGGGTGAGGCTGGTGACGAAGGGGTCACCGAGCGGGACGAGCGCTCAGAAGCTGCCGGTGGCCGCGAGCTGGATCGGACCGCTCACGCGCTGGCCCGACGAAGAGGTGCCCGGCGCCGGACTGCAGCCCTTCGCGAACCTGCGCCAGAACGGGACCGTCTACCACACCGGTCAGGATCTGGGCGCCAGCCTCGATGGCGCCGGCTACTACGCGCTCGCCGATGGTGTCGTGCGCTGGGTCTACAGCGGCAGCGACATGGGCACGCTCCTCGTCGTCGAGCACCGCCGCGCGGCGAAGGAGCTGGTGAACGCGGTCTACATGCATGGCGGGGCCATCGTCTTCGTGAAGAGCGGCGACAAGGTGAGCGCGGGCCAGCTGCTCGGCACGATGGGGCTCTCGTTCTCGATCGAGAACGGCGGCCACTTCGCCCATCTCCACCTCGGCCTCTATCCCGGCGCCTTCGACCCGCTCCACAACTACGGCTACAAGCCGGTGTCCGCCGGGCTCAGCGATTGGCTCGACCCCGCGACGGTGCTGCCGGAGTGGATCGCGGCCAGCAAACGCTGAGGTCGAACGCGGACGGCGTTCGCAGTTTCAGGAGCGCGCTGGCGCGGCGCCGAAGAGGCGGTCGCACTTCTCGCGGAATCGTGCGAGCAGTGCTGAGTAGCAATCTGCAGCGCCCGCTTCCGGCTCGATCGTGCCGCCCTCGAAGTGGATCCACGGTTGGACCACGGCGTCGATGCCGATCGACTCGCCCGCCTGGATTCGTTGCGTCCAGAGCGCCTGCAGTGCCGCACCGAGCGCGCCCGACTCAGGCTCCGCGAGCGGCTGCACCGAGGTGCGCAGCGCGTCCGCGAGGATCCGCTGCCACAGGGGATCGCGCGCACCACCGCCCACGAGTCGGACCGAATCGATCGCGAGCCCGAGCGCTCGCATTCTCTCGAGTCCCCACGCGAGGTTGAGCGCGACCCCTTCGAGCGCGGCGCGAAAGAGGCGGCCGCGACGCAGCAGGCCCGGCCGCAACCCGATCAGCGCTCCCGTTGCGGTGGGAAGGTCGGGCACGCGCTCGCCCATCAAGAAGGGGAGGAAGGTGAGCCCGTCGCATCCTGGCGCGACCTGTTCCGCCTCTGCGGTCAGAGTCGCCCAGCTGGCACTGAACGCGGCGCGCACCTCTTCGAGGACGCCGGTCGCATTCATCACGCAGAGAAGCGGCAGCCAGCCGCCCGTCGAACTGCAGAACGGCGCGATGGCTCCGCTGCGATCGATGATGGGTCGATCGCTGTGGCAGAAGAGCGTCGCCGACGTGCCGAGGCTCAAGACCGCGACTCCGGCGCGCGTCGCACCGCTGCCGACGGCGCTCATCATGTTGTCGCCGCCGCCCGCTGCGACCAGCGCGCCGATCGCTGATGCGGGCAGCCCGAGCCAGCGCGCGCCGTCGGCGGTCAGCTCGCCCGCCGGTGCGCCTGCGGCGAGGAGTGGCGGCAGCATCGCCTCGAGGCGTGGGTCGATCGCCGCGACCGCCACGCGGTCGAACTGCCGCGACCGTGCGTCGAAGAAGCCGGTGCCCGAGGCGTCGCCCGCCTCCATCGTCGCCCGACCGGTCAGCCGGAAGTTGACCCAGTCGTGCGGGAGCATCACGCGACGGACCCGCGCGAAGCGGGTCGGTTCGTGGCGTGCGAGCCAGAGCAGCTTCGACGCGGTGTAGCCGACGGGCACGTGGCGGCCGAGTCGATCGGAGAGCTCGCGTGCCTCCGCGACGGTCGCCGTGTCGCACCACAGCTTCGCGGGGCGCACGACCTCGCCTGCGTCGTCGACCACCACGCAGCCGTGCTGCTGGCCCGCGACGCCGATCCCCGCGAGCTGGCTGGCGTCCGCGCGCGCCCCGTCGAAGAGCTCTGCCGTGATCGCGCGCAACGCGGTCGCCCAGGTGTCGGGATGCTGTTCGGCAGCGCCAGCAGGCAGCCCCTCGATCAGGCCGTAAGCGCTTCGGGCGCGCGCGACGACGATGCCGCGCTCGGCGTCGAGGAGGAGCCCCTTGGCGCCTTGCGTGCCGACGTCGAAGCCGAGGAAGAGCGGGCGGCCCATTCGCGCCGCCGCCTCAACGCGTGCCGAGCAGATGCTCGACCATGAGCTGATCGAGCCGCTCGTACTGCAGGCCGCGCTGCGCAAGCGCGTTCGCGTCGATCGCCCGCGCGCGCAGCGCCTCGCCTTTCGCGCGCGAGTAGCCGGTCAGCAGCGGCTCGAGCGCGGTGTCGTGCCGCTCGGCGATGAGGGCGCGCACCTCGGGATCGGCATCGAAGGCGCGGGCGCGCGCGGCGAGGATCTTGTAGGTGCGCATGCAGCCGCGCGCGAAGTCCCACACCCCGGCGTCATCCTCGGTGCGATAGGCGTGCGCGTCGAAATGGAGCGGACCGGTGTAGGGAGCGCCGCCCGCAGTTCCTTCGAGCAGCCGGACCAGCAGGAACGCCTGCTTCAGATCCTCGGAGCCGAAGCGCAGGTCCTGGTCGTAGCGGCCGATGCGTTGCGCGTTGAGGTCGATGTGGAAGAGCTTGCCGGCTTCCATCGCCTGCGCGACGCCGTGGACGAACGAGAGCCCCGACATCGTCTCGTGCGCGACCTCGGGATTGACGCCGACCATCTCGGGGTGCGCGAGCGTCGTGATGAAGTGGAGCATGTGGCCGGTGGTGGGCAGGTAGAGGTCGCCGCGCGGCTCGTTCGGCTTCGCTTCGAGCGCGAACTTGAGGTCGAAGCCGCGATCGCGCACGTAGCTGCAGAGATAGTCGAGCGCGTCGCGCATGCGCGCGATCGCCGTCCGCGGGTCACGGCAGGCGTCGGCCTCGCTGCCTTCGCGCCCGCCCCAGAACACATAGATCCGCGCGCCAAGCTCGACGCCGAGGTCGATGGCGCGCAGCGTCTTCTGCAGCGCGAAGGCGCGCACGGCGGGATCGTTGGCGGTGAACGCGCCGTCCTTGAAGACCGGGTGGGTGAAGAGGTTGGTCGTCGCCATCGGCACGACCATCCCGTGATCGACGAGTGCGCGCTTGAACTCGGCGACGATCGCATCGCGCTGGCTCGGAGAAGAGCCCGGCGGCACGAGGTCGTCGTCATGGAGGTTCACCCCATGCGCGCCGCAGGCCGCGAGCTTGGTGACGATCTGGACCGGTGACAGGCGCGCGCGCACCGGCTCGCCGAACGGGTCGCGCCCGGGATTGCCGACCGTCCACAGGCCGAACGTGAAGCGGTCGAGCTTGGTCGGATCGAAGGAATCCATCGGGGCGGTCTCCTTGCAGCGGGCGCGACGCGGTCGAAAGGTCGTGCGGCGGCATCGTAGTGCCCGCGGGCGGGCCGCCATCGGTTGATCGTGCGGCGGGATCGCGACACGATGCCCTCGTCACGCCGTTGCCAGCGATGGTGATCGAGTCTTCCACGATGCCGCTCTCTCCTCCAGGTCGCCGGTGGTTCGCCGCGTTGACGATCGGCGTCCTGTCGATCGTGAGCCGGGCGGACGATCGCGCCGAGCGCGCGGCGCAAGACGAGTTTTTCGCCGGGCCGATCGTGACCATCGCGCTGGCGTTGCCGCCCGACGCACTCGAATCGCTGCGCAGCGACCCGCGCACCTACGTCGAAGGCGCGATGAAGGTCGGCGACCGGACGTGGAAGGGCGTGGCCTTGAAGCTGAAGGGCGCTTCGGGGAGCTTCCAGCCCGTCGACGAGAAGCCGTGCTTCACCTTGAGCTTCGGAAAGTACGGGAACGGCGAGCGCTTCCACGGCCTGAAGAAGCTGCACCTCAACAACGCCAACGAGGACCCGAGCTTCCTCCGGCAGCAGCTGTGCGGCGCCATGGTGCGTGCCGCCGGCATCCCCGCCCTGCGTTGCACGCACGCGAACGTCTCGCTCGATGGCCGCGAACTCGGGCTCTACGTGCTCACCGAGAGCTACACGGAGGATCTGCTGGCGCCGTTCTTCGCCGATCCGTCCGGCGACCTGTTCGAGAGCGGCTTCTGCATGGACATCGACCAGGGATTGACCAAAGACGTCGGCGACAAGAAGGACTTCCGCGCGATCGAGCAGCTGCTCGAGGCGTGTCGCGAGGACGATGCGGAGGAGCGCTGGCGGAAGCTCGGCGCGATCCTCGACGTCGACCGCTTCGCCACCTTCTTTTCGCTCGAAGTGCTGCTCGGGATCGGCGACGGATACGACTTCTTCCACAACAACTACCGCATCTATCACGACCCGCTGACGAAGCTCCTCTCGTTCATCCCGCACGGCATGGACCAACCGTTCAACGAAGTCGAAGTCGACCTGGCACGCAGCCCCGAGAGCATCGTCGGAACGGCGTTCCTCGCGTGTCCAGAAGGACGTGCGCTCTATCGGAAGCGGGCCGCGGAACTGCACTCGAAGGTGTTGACGAGCCGCGACTGGCCGGCCGAGGTCGGGGCCGCGAGCGCGAAAGTGCTGGCCGCCCTGCCTCGGCGCGGCAGCGGATTCGCGAAGGAGATGCGCGAGCAGCAGCAGGCGCTGAAGGAGACCGTCGCGCAGCGCATCGCCGCGGTCGGCGACGCTCTCGCGGACGTGAGCGAGCCGCTGCACTTCGATGCAGCGGGGGTGGCGCGCCTGACGTCGGGTTGGGCGATGAAGCGCGAGGGCGACGCGCGGCTCGATCGGTTGGGCGACAAGCACCTGCGCATCGTCGCCGATGGCGAATGCCAGGCTTCATGGCGCCGTGCGGTGACCCTCGAACCGGGCCGCTACCGCTTCGAGGCCAAGGTGAAGGTCACTGGCGTCGCCGGCACTGGCGTCGGCCTGCGCATCTCGGGAGCCGAGCCGCAGGGCGAGTGGCTGATCGGCAGCCATGCGCTGCGTGCGATCAGCTACGACTTCGTCGTCGCCGAGGGCGTCGACGAGGTGACACTGGTGGCCGAACTCCGCTCGAACCGCGGCGAGGTGCTGCTGTTAGTGGATGGCATGCGCCTGACTCGGCAGCGGTAGGCGAGCTTCGAGACCGCAGGTTTCGACAGCTTGCAAGGAGAACGCGGTGGACTCTCGATCGCTTCTGATTGGCGGCGCGGCGTGGCTGTTGGCGGCCGGCGTCTGGCTGGATCGCGCACTTCCCGAGGACGACGCCAAGGCCGCAGTCGTCTTCGTGTCCGATCGGGATGGCGGCGGAATCTTCGTGACGGACGACCTCGGTGGTGACGCCCGCGCGCTGTTTCGCGGTGAGTACGGCTTCGCGCCGACGGTTTCTCCTGACGGCAAGCGAGTCGCTTTCGTCGGCTTGCGCGAAGAGGACACGGCGACCCTCGAGCGGTTCGACCTCTCCATGCACTTCCTGCTCTACGTCGTGGGGATCGACGGGACGGGCCTCGCGCTCTTGACGAAGACTCCGGTCGCTGCGGGAAGCGTGCGGTGGTCGCCGGATGGCCGCTCGATCGTCTTCCTTTCCTCATGCGAGGACGCAAGGAACGCGGGCAAGGATGGCCTGGTCTCGAGCGCCATCTACCGAATCGACAGCACGGGCGAGCATGAGAAGCGGCTCACCGACGTCGACGGGCTCCATCTCGATCCGAGTTGGTCGCCCGATGGCAAACGGCTGCTCTTTCTCTCGAAGCGAAGCCCCGTCTTCACGGCGCCTTCGACGCTCGTCGTCATGAAGGCGGATGGATCCGACCCGGGACCGGTGACGCGCGAGGAAGTCGGGGTGTTCGCGGCGCGATGGTCACCCGATGGAACGAAGATCGCCTATCAGGTCTCCGCCGACCCGGCTGCGGTGCCGACCCCGACACGCATCGTGCTCGTCGACGCCGATGGATCCAACCGAAGGGTCGTCGCGGACATCGAGGGCGACCTGGTGGCATGGACGCCCGACGGAACCGGACTGCTCCTCAGCTCGCGGTCGCCACGGCTTCTCGACGTGAAGCTCGGGACGGCGGTGGAACTGGGCAAGGAGCTCGAGGGAGCGAAGATCGTCGGGTTCTCTCCCGATTCGACGCGAGTGCTCTTCGCATCGTCTCGAAGCGGCAACGCCGAGATCGGCGCGTTGCGGATCAAGGAAGGGGTCATCGAGAACCTGACCCATCATCCAGCGACCGACTCGTCGCCGTGCTGGGTGCCGCGCGGTGGCGCCTCGAAGTAGGAGCGCTCAGACGCAGCGCGCGAAGATCTCGAGGTCCTGCTCGCACGAACTCGCCGACAGCGGCCCGAACGAGAATCGCATCATGTCGCCGAGCGGGCCGCGGTCGCCGCGCCGCGCCATGTCACAGAGCCGGCCCGGCAGGATCGCGGCGTCGTGGCGCATCAGGCGTTCGTTGAAGGCGTCGCCGGTCATCCCCTTGGGCAGTCGCGCCCAGTGGTAGAAGCCGCCGGTTCCCGTGAACAACTCGAAGCCGAGTCGCCGCAGCCCTTCCGCGTAGCGATGACGCTGGCTGGTGTAGAAGCTCGCGATCGCCGTGCGCGCCTTCGCGACGCGCTCCCGCTGCAGCAGTTCCGTCACGTAGAGCTGCGATGGACGCGACACTCCACCCATGCCGAGCGAGCTGTAGTTCCGGAACACTTCGATGTGCCGTTTGGCGGCGACGATCCAACCGACGCGCATCCCAGGTGCCTGCAACCCCTTCGTCGCGGCGCCGCAGATGAAAAGATTGGTGCGGTCGATGTCGTCGACGTAGCGCAGCGCGCTGACCGGCTCGGGATCGCAGAAGAACTCGTACGCCTCGTCGAAGATCGCGCCGCGTTCGGGAGTGCTGTAGGCGGCAACCAGCTTCTGCAGCTCGGCGCCCGCGGTGGTGACGCCGCTGGGGTTGCACGGGTTGCTCTTGAGGAGCACCACTCGATCCCCGGTCGGATGGTCGGCCAGCGTCGGCCGGAAGCGGTTCTGCGCGTTGCTCGCGATCAGCGTGTGAGGACGTCGCAGCAACTGCAGCAGATCGAAGTAGGGCGTGTACTCCGTCTCCTCGACGGCGACCTTCCAATCTTCGAGCAGGAAGGCGAGCGTCGCGAAGAGCCCCGGCCGGCCGCCGGCGAAGAGAGCCACGTGGTCGGCCGTGATCTTCGCGCCGTAGAAGTTCCGGTAGTAGTCGGCGATCGCCTCGCGCAACGGCGGCTGGCCGTCGGCCTTCGGATACATGCGGTCGGTCGCGCTGATTGCGATCGAGTCGGGCAGCGACGGGCCGCCAGGAACGGGCGTCGTCAGCGGGAAGCCCTGCGCCCACGGGTGAGTTCCCGGGTCGCCCATGTACTTGTGGGTGACCTCGGCGAAGCGGAACAGCGTCTCGTAGACGCCCATTGGCGGGAATTGGCGGAGGATCATCGCGCTGAGGCTAGCGCCCGTCGGCGAACTCTCCGCGTCGCCCGGCGGCGTCTTTCGAGCCGGTGCTTCGTCCGCGGCTCTCGACCAATCACCGGGGAGTTGGCTTCGAACCGGCTCCTCGTCCCGACTCGAAATCCGCGGGCGGGACTCGCGGCGACGCGAGCGGTGGGAACTGGCGAGCGGCCCGCAGGTCGAACCACCGGTTCGGGAAGTCGGCGCGGCTCGGCGCAACGCGCTCCGAAGGATTCTCGCGCTCGACGGCAGAATCGAATGAGCCGACCTCGGTCCGCGCCGTTGCCACGATGTCGCACCGCCCACGTGCTGGAGCTGTCATGCGTCTCTCGATGAGCCTCGATCGTCGCCTCGCGCTTTGCCTCCTCGCGGCGCTCCCTGCCACCGCTGCGGCGCAAGGGACCCCGGTCGGTTTCGACGAGACCTACGCGCTCGCGCCCGATCGCGCCAAGGTCGTCGCAACGCTGATCCCCGGCAGCGAGGAGTCCTACTACTACAGCTGTCGCGAGCGCCTCGACGCCGGCGACTTCGACAGCGTGCGCAAGATCCTGCCGACCTGGATCCAGCGCTACGGCCGCTCGCAGCGCGTGATCGAGATCGAGAATCGCGAAGCGCTCCTGAGCTTCGCCGCGAACGCCGCGCGCACGTACGACTTCCTGCGCGATCGCCTCGGGCTGCAGTGGAACCACCAGCGCGTGGTGCCGGGGGAGCGCTCCGATCTGCCGACCGCGCTCGATCCGCAGACTCTCTCCGTGACCGCTCTCTCGGCGCAAGCGCTCGCACGCTATTCGGGCACCGTCGATGGCTTCACCGATCATGCGTTGGCCGCGCTCGCCGCGACGAACCTCGGCGACGACGCGCTGCGCAGCCTGCTCGCGCGCCTGCGAAGGCCGGACGTCGCCAACCTTCCCGCACTGATCGTTCGCGACCTCGAGAACCGTTCGAGCTCCGGCTTCGGCTCGCTGCCGATCCACTCGGAGCTCCGCCGCGAGCAACTCGAGGAGTGCCTGCGACTGCGCCCCAAGCTCCAGAACGAGCCGAAGTTCGTCCAGGCCTACCTTGTTCGGCTGCAGCCTGGCGCCGACACCGATTGGCAGTCCGACCCGACCGCTCGCGCGACCCAACTGGCGCGTCTCTGGGAGTTCGCGCAGCGGCTGTCTCCGGCGCACAACTCGCTGAAGGCCCACGTGCTGTTCCATTGGCTGCAGCACGATCTGACTCAGGGCGCGCCTGACAAGGAGCGCTTCCTCGCCTACATCCGGCTTCCGCGCAAGAGCGGCCATCCGAACAAGGAGTACGTGCAGCGGCTCGCGCGCATCGAGCCGTCCGTCGATCCGAGCAGCGACTACCCGACCGAGCTGCCGCCGATCGGCGACGACGAAGCGCTCGTGCGCGCCTGCCTCGAGCAGTTCTTCGTGCGCGAAGACGGCTACGAGGCGTACGCCGACTATCTCGACAGCGACTGGCTGAAGGGGGTCCTCGCCGAAACGAAGATCCTGCTCGGACAGGGTGCGATGGAGCGGTGGGCGGCGCTGCTGAACGACCCGCAGCGGCTCGTGCAGCTCGAGCGGCGTGTCGAGATCGCGTTCCCGCCTACTCAGCGCACGCGTTACGCGGCAGGTGACGCCGTCTCGCTCGCGGTCGACACCAAGAACGTGCCGACGCTGCTGGTGAAGGTCTTCGCGATCGACAGCTACCGCTACCACGTGGAGAAGCAGAAGGAGGTCGACGCCTCGATCGAGCTCGATGGCATCGTCGCGAACGTCGAGCAGACGCTGACCTACAGCGACCTGCCTCTGCGCCGAGTGCGACGGACGCTGGAGCTGCCGATGCTCGCCAATCCCGGCACCTACGTCGTCGAGCTGGTCGGCAATGGCATCAGCAGCCGCGCGGTGATCCACAAGGGCGGCCTGCGCTACGTCGAACGCACCGCGGCGGCCGGTCAGCTGTTCCGGATCTACGACGAGGCGGGGCGCCATCTGAAGGACGCTGCCGTCTGGTTCGGCGGGCGCGAGTACGGAGCCGATGCGAACGGCGAGATCCTGCTGCCGTTCTCGACGGCGCCCGGCAGCAAATCGATCGTGCTGCACCAGGGCATTCGTTCGACGCTGGCGCAGTTCGACCATCGCGAAGAGAGCTATGCGCTGCACGCGGGCGTCTACGTCGACCGCGAAGCGTTGATCGCCGGCCAGAAGGCGCGCATCGTCGTGCGCCCGCAACTTCGACTGTCGGACCACGCGGTCGCGCTGAAGCTGCTCGCCGACCCGATCCTCTCCATCGTCGCCACCGACCTCGACGGCCTGTCGACGCCGCAGGAAGTGCGCGACCTCAAGCTCGCGGACGACCGCGAACTCGTGCACGAGATCCGGGTGCCCGAGCGGCTTGCCTCGCTGCAGGTGAGCCTGCGCGGCACCGTGCGCGACCTCGCCGGCAAGGAGGTCGCGCTGACAGCGCCGCCGCAGTTCTTCGCGGTGAACGGCATCGACTTCACGGCGGCGACGGGCAGCGTGTTGCTGCTGCGCACGACCGAGGGCTACGTGCTGGAGATGCGCGGCAAGGATGGCGAGCGCCAGGCGGGCCAGACCTGCCAGGTGGCGCTGCGTCATCGCGACTTCCGCGACTCGATCGACGTCGCGCTGCAGAGCGACGCGACCGGCCGCATCGCGCTCGGCGCGCTTCCCGGCATCGACTCGGTCAGCGTGCAGCAGCCGTCGGGCTTCGCGGGCACCTTCGCGCTGATCGGTGCGCGCAGCCGTTTGCCAACCGTGCTCCACGCCAGCGCCGGCGAGGTGCTGCGCGTCCCGTATCAGGGCAAGGCCACGTCACCGACGCACGGCGAGTTCTCGCTGCTTGGCCACGAGCGCGACGAGTTCTCCCACCTTGCACTCGCGGGTGGGTTCCTCGAGCTGCGCGACCTGGCGCCTGGCGACTATCGACTGCTGCTCCACGAGAGCGAGCAGTCGATCCTCGTCCGCGTGACGAAGGGCGACCGCGATGGGGGCTGGCTGCTCGGCGCCGATCGCATGCTCCAGGCAAGCCAGTCGCGGCCGCTGCAGCTGCGCGCGATCGAGGTCGCGGGCGATGAGCTGCAGATTCGCCTCGTGAACATCACGCCGGGCACGCGCGCCCACGTCACGGTGACTCGTTTCACGCCGCCGTTCGATCCGTTCGAGCGACTTGGCGGCGTCGCGTCGCCGCCATTGCAAGCGATGGAGGGTGAGCTGCTCGAGAGCAGCTACCACGCCGGCCGCCAACTCGGTGATGAGTACCGCTACGTGCTCGAGCGCCGCTTCCAGACCAAGTACGCCGGCAACATGTTGCGTCGGCCGAGCCTGCTGCTGAATCCGTGGGCGATCGACGACGATTCGTGGAACGCCGCCATCGGCGCCGGCGGCGGCAGCGGCGGCAAGTACGGCCGTCGTGGCGGTTCGGCGGGGATGCGGCGCAGGGGCGAGGGCGGACCGAGCAGCGGCGGACCTGGACAGACGCCGCATCCCGGCACGTTCGCGAACCTCGACTACCTCCCGCGCGGTTCGACGACGCTGACCAACCTCGTTCCCGGTCCCGACGGCGTCGTGCATGTCGCGCGCGCCGAACTCGGCGAGGGCCAGATCGTCCACGTCGTCGCGATCGACGGTGACGAGGCGATCTACGACTCGCTCGTCCTCGCGGAGAAGCCGCTGCTTCCCCGCGCGCGCCACCTGCCGACGGCGCTCGATGGTGCGCAGCACTTCATCGAGCAGAAGCGCATCGAGTTCGTTGCCGGCGGGGCGACCAGCGTGCTCGGCGACGCGCGCAGCGCGGAGGTCGAGATCTACGACTCGATCGCGAGCGTCTACCGGCTGCTGACGACGGTCAGCCAGGACGCGGCGCTGGCGGAGTTCGCGTTCCTGCTCGAGTGGCCGAAGCTCACGCCGGCTCGCAAGCAGGAGCTCTACAGCCAGCACGCCTGCCACGAGCTCCACTTCTTCCTGTCACGCAAGGACCCCGAGTTCTTCGGCGCGGTGGTGAAGCCGTTCCTCGCCAACAAGCGCGAGTGGACGTTCCTCGACCACTGGCTGCTGGGCGATGACCTGCGCGGCTACCTCGAAACCTGGTCGTTCGCCCAGTTGAACCTCGTCGAGAGGCTGCTGTTGGCGCAGCGTCTCGGCGGCAGCGAGCGCGACGCGGTGGCTCGGCTCGTGAAGGAGCAGCTCGAACTGCGGCCCGTCGATCGCGAACGGCTCGATCGCCTGTTCGATCTCGCATTGAAGAGCAACGAGCTCGCGGAGCCGCAGTCAGGCATCGTGAAGTTCAGGGCACCAATGACGCCGCCCGGCGCGCCCGCCGCGGCGATGCCCGCGGAGTCGGCAGCGGACCGCTTCGAATCGGAGGATGCCCCGAAGGCGGACGCGGCGGCGGCGAAGGACGCGCGGATCGACGCCAAGGAGAAGAAGTCGAGTGAGCCCGAGACCCTCGAGAAGTTGGAAGAGGTCGTGCAGGACAAGGAGTTCGAAGGCAGGGCGCTCGCGGCCGAGAGCGATCAGCGTGGCCTCGTGCGCCGGCTCTACCGCGCCGTCGAGCCGACCAAGCTCTTCGCCGAGCACCACTACTGGCATCGTCGCCTCGAGGAGAGCGGCGGCGACGTCGTGGCGCCCAACCGATTCTGGCTCGACTACGCCATGGCGCCGGCGGGCCAGCCGTTCGTCTCACCGGCGATCGTCGAGACCGGTGGCAGCTTCCTCGAGATGATGTTCGCGCTCTCGCTGCTCGACCTGCCCTTCGAGGCGGGTGCGCACGAGGTCGTCGCCGATGGCGACCGACGCACGCTGCGCGCCGCAACGCCGCTGTTGCTGGTGCGCAAGGAGGTGCAGAAGACGGAAGTCGCCGCGGACGTCGCACCGCTGCTGCTCGGCGAGAACTTCTTCCGCGTCGATGATCGCTATCGCTTCGAGGGGGGCGAGCGCCGCGATGCCTTCGTGACCGACGAGTTCCTGGTCGACGTCGCGTACGGCTGCCAGGTCGTGGTCACCAATCCGACCTCGAGCAAGCGCACCACCGAGGTGTTGCTGCAGATCCCCGCTGGCTCGCTCCCGTTGCAGAAGGGCTTCTGGACCAAAGGTGTCGCCGTCGAGCTCGCGCCGTACGCGACGGCGTCGCTGGAGTACGCCTTCTATTTCCCCGCTTCCGGCGACTTCGCCCACTATCCAGCGCACGCCTCGGAGAAGGGCAAGCTGGCGGCCGCCGCCAGCGCGCGCACGCTCCACGTCGTCCCGACCGCCACGAAGATCGACACCACCTCGTGGGAGCACGTGTCACAACAGGGCAGCGCGGCGGAAGTGCTCGGCTTCCTCGACCGCCACAACGTGCAGAACCTCGAGCTCGGCAAGCTCGCGTGGCGCATGAAGGATCGCGAGTTCTTCCAGACGCTGCTCGTCTCGTTGCGGGCACGCCACGTCTACGACGACACGCTGTGGAGCTACAGCATCCTCCATCGCGATGCCGTCGCCGCGCGCGAGTACCTGCGTCACGCGGACGGCTTCCTGCAGAACTGCGGCATGGCGATCGAGTCGCCGCTCGTCTCGCTCGATCCCGTCGAACGTCGCCGGTACCAGCAGCTCGAGCTCGATCCGCTGGTGTACGCGCGGGCTCATCGGCTCGGCAGCCAGCGCGTCATCGGCAACGCCGACCTCGCGCGCCAGTACGCCGCGCTGACGACGCTGCTCGGCTACCAGCCGAAGCTCGACAGCGAGGAGTGGTTGGCCGTCACCTGCTACCTCCTGCTCCAGGACCGCGTCGAGGAGGCGCTCGCCGCGTTCGCGAAGGTCGATGCGGCGCAGGTGCACGAGAAGATCCAGTACGACTACCTCTCGGCCTACCTCTGCTTCTTCACCGGCGACGCGAGCAAGGCGCGCGGCATCGCCGAGCGCTACCGAGCCTTCCCGGTCCCGCATTGGCAGGCCCGATTCGCCGACGTGCTGGGGCAGCTCGACGAGGCGGAGGGCAAGACGGCGGTGGTGAGCGGCGAGCCGACGGCGGATGCGCTGGCGGCGACGGCGCCGGCACTCGAGCTTGCCGTCGAAGGCAAGAACCTGCTGCTCCGTTCCCAGAACCTCGCGCGATGCGAGGTCAGCTACTACGTGATCGACGTCGAGTTCGCCTTCTCGGCGCAGCCCTTCGCCGAGGAAGGCGGAGGCTCGGCCGCATTCGTCCAGCCGACGCGCCGCGATGCGGTGGAGCTGCGCAAGGAGCAGCCGGAGCTCGTGATCGAGCTGCCCAAGGAGTTCCACCAGCAGAACGTCCTCGTCGAAGTGCGGGGCGGCGGGATCGTCCGTTCGCGCACCTACTTCGCCAACGCGCTCGATGTGCGCTTCCTCGAGTCCTACGGCCAGGTCACGGTCAGCGAGCCGGGCACGAAGACGCCGCTGCCGAGGACCTACGTGAAGGTCTTCGCGAAGCTCCCCAGTGGCGAGGTCCGCTTCCACAAGGATGGCTACACCGACCTGCGCGGCCGTTTCGACTACGCCTCCGTTTCCGACGACCCCAATGCCGGCGCGACGCGTTACGCCGTGCTGGTGCTGCACGAGCAGCGCGGTGCCGTGATCCGCGACGTCGCGCCGCCAACGCAATGACGCGACTTCGGCGCGGGCTCTTGCGAGCGGAAGCGATGCGGCGATGATCTCGGCGTGACTGCGCCGCATCTCTTTCTCCTTCGCCGGTCGCTCGCCGCGATGGTGGCGACGCTCGTGCCGCTCGCCCGCGCGAGCGGGCAGGACGAGGTCGCTGTGCAGGCCGCCGCCGAGGCGTTCGCGGCGCACGTCGTGCCGACGCTCACGAGCGAGTGCGTTCGTTGCCACGGGCCCGTGAAGCAGCGCAGCGGACTGCGCGTCGATTCGCGCGCGGCGCTGCTGCGTGGCGGCAAGCGCGGCGCGGCGATCGTCGCCGGCGATCCCGCGGCGAGCACGCTGATCGAGGCGCTGCGCCGCAGCGACGCGAAGCTGCAGATGCCACCGTCGCATGCGCTCGAAGAGGAGACGGTCGCCGCGTTCGAGAGCTGGATCCGCGGCGGCGCGCCGTGGCCCGAGGGCGTCGCGGTGACCGATGCCGTCGCCGCCACCAACGAGCTTCCCGACACCTGGGCCTTCGCGCTGCCGCGCGCATCGCCCGCGCCGCCGCCCCCCGACTCGCCACCCTTCGCCCGCTTCGTCCGCGATCCGCTCGATGCGTTCGTCGCGGCGTCGCTGGCGGCGGCCGGTCTCGCGCCTTCGCCGGAGGCCGATGCGCGCACGCTGATTCGCCGCGCGACGCTCGACGTGACCGGGTTGCCGCCGACTCCCGAGGAGGTCGCGGCCTTCGTTGCCGACGCGCGCGTCGACCTCGACGGCGCGTATGTGCGCTGCATCGACCGACTGCTGGCGTCGGCGCACTACGGCGAGCGTTGCGCGGTCGATTGGCTCGACGTGGTGCGTTTCGCCGAGACGCACGGTTTCGAGATGAACCAGCCGCGCGCCAATGCGTGGCCTTATCGCGACTGGGTGATCGCGGCGTTCAATCGCGACCTGCCGTTCACCGACTTCGTCCGCGCGCAGCTGGCCGGCGATCAGCTTGGAGCCGATGCGGCGACGGGATTCCTCGTCGCAGGCGCGTGGGACGAGGTGAAGAGCCCCGATCCTGAGCTGACCGCCGTCCAGCGCGACGACGAGCTGCATGGCATGGTCGCGACGACCAGCGCCGCGCTGCTCGGCCTCACCGTCGGTTGCGCGAAGTGCCACGACCACAAGTTCGACCCGATCGATCAGCGCGACTACTACGCGTTGCGCGCCTGCTTCGCCGGAGTCGAACTGGCGAGCCGGCCATGGCGCGGCGCGGCCGTCGTCGGCGCGCTGCCGGGTCGCGAGCCGGTCGCGCCGGAGCAGAACGTCGACCGCTTCGCGCCCATCGTGGCGACGCGCGTGCGCTTCACCGTCCTCGCCTCCAGCGACGCCGAGCCGTGCCTCGACGAGATCGAGGTGCTCTCCGTCGGCGAACCGGCGACCGACGCCGGCACGACGCGCGCAAACGTCGCGTTGGCGTCGCAGGGCGCCGTCGCGCGTGCGTCGAGCGTCTACGTCGGCAATCCGCGCCACACGCTCGACCACGTGAATGACGGCCGCTACGGCAACGACTGGAGCTGGATTCCCGCCGAGCGTGAGGGCTGGGTCGAGATCGAGTTCGCGCGACCGACCGCCATCGACACCGTCTCGTGGGGGCGCGATCGGACCGGGACGTACCGCGATCGAGTGGCCACCGCCTACCGCATCGAGGCGCTCGTCGATGGCGTCGGCTGGCGCATCGTCGCGAGTTCGGACGACCGCCGTCCGCCGCGCGGACCGGAGCCGACGCTCTTCGCCGGCCGTTTCGCTGCGATGCCGGCCGAAACCCATCTCCTCGAGCGCGGCAACCCGATGGAGCCGCGCGAAGCGGTCGCGCCCGGCGGCCTCGTGCGGATCGACGTTCCGTTCGTGCTCGCTCCGGACGCCGGCGAGCCCGCGCGACGGCGCGCGCTGGCCGAGTGGATCGTCGCGCCTGGCAACCCGCTGCCGGCGCGCGTGATGGTCAATCGGATCTGGCAGCACCACTTCGGGCGCGGCCTCGTCGAGACGCCGAGCGACTTCGGCGCGATGGGCACGCGGCCAAGCCATCCCGAACTGCTCGACACGCTGGCGTGCGACTTCGTTGCGAGCGGCGGCAGCATGAAGGCGTTGCATCGGCGACTGCTGCTGTCCGCGACCTATCGGCAGGCGAGCGCGCCGCGCGCCGATGCGCAGGCCGCCGACGCCGGCGGTCGCTGGCTGTGGCGCTTCGCGCCGCGCCGCCTTCCGGCGGAAGCGATTCGCGACTCGATGCTCGCGGTCGCGGGCGCGCTCGACCTGACGATGGGCGGGCCGAGCGCCTCGCCCTTCGCGCGAAATGACAACTACGTGCGCGTCTACGAGCCGAAGCTCGAGTTCGATCGCTCCGACTTCCGTCGCACGATCTACCTGCAGCGCGTGCGCATGCATCCCGAACCGACCTTCGCGACGTTCGACCTGCCCGACGGCGGCCAGCCCTGCCCGCGCCGCGGCAGCGCGATCACGCCGCTGCAGGCGCTCGCGCTGACGCACTCGCCCTTCGTGATCGACGTCGCGCAGCGCTTCGCGGCGCGGCTCGAGCGCGAGCGGCCCGGCGATCTCGAGGCGCAGGTGGGGCGCGCCTTCGAATCGGCGTTCGGCCGCGCTTCGAGTGGCGCGGAACGCGCCGAGGCGGTCGCCGTGGCGCGCGACCACGGCCTTGCGACGTGCTGCCGCGCGCTGCTCGCGGCCAGCGAGTTCCTGTGGATCGAATGACGTGCCCTCGAGGCTGCCGATGAATCGACGCGACTTCCTCGCTTCCGGCGCGAACGGTCTGGCGCAGATCGCGTTGGCGGCCCTGCTCGCCGAGCGTGCGCGCGGTGCGGCGCCGTGGCCCGCCGCTCGCCTGGACGACGGCTCGCCGATCCGTCCGAGCATCGATCCGTCGGCACCGCTGCGCGCTCGCTCGCCTCACTTCGCGCCGCGCGCCAAGCGGGTGCTGGTGATCTACTGCTCGGGCGCGCTGTCGCACCTCGACACGTTCGATTGGAAGCCGGAACTCCACAAGCGCGACGGGCAACCGCTCCCCGGCGGCGATGGACTCGTCACCTTCCAGGGCGAGCAAGGCAACCTCACGCGCAGCCCGTGGTCGTTCGCGCCGCGCGGCGAATGCGGCAAGTGGACGTCCGACCTGCTGAAAAACCTCGCGCGCCACGTCGATCGCATGTGCTTCCTCCACGGCATGGTCGCGAAGAGCAACACGCACGGGCCGGGCGAGAACCAGATGAGCACCGGGTTCACGCTCGAGGGGTTCCCAGGCATGGGGGCCTGGGTGAGCTACGCGCTCGGCAGCGAGTGCGAAGAGCTCCCGGCGTTCGTGGCGATCCCCGATCCGCGCGGACTGCCGCAGTCGATGGGCAACCACTGGGGCTGCGCGTTCCTGCCCGCCGTCTTCCAGGGCACTCCGTTCAGCGCGAACCGGCCGATCGAACATCTTGCGCGGCCCGCCGGCCTCGATGAAGCGAGCGATCACGCCGCGCGCGCGTTGACCCGTCGCCTCGACCAGCAACGGCTCGAGCGCTTCCCGGGCGACGCCGATCTCGCGGCCCGCATCGCGAGCTTCGAACTTGCGGGGCGCATGCAATTGCGTGCGGCAGCGATCGGCGACCTCTCCACCGAGAGCGCCGCGACGCGCGCCGCCTACGGTTGCGACGACGGCAACGCGCTGAAGGCGGGCTTCGCGAAGAACTGCGTGCTGGCGCGCCGGCTGCTGGAAGCGGGCGTCCGTTTCGTGCAGCTCTTCAATGGCTCCTACGCGATGGGCGAAGGGGTCGGCAACTGGGATGGCCACAAGTACCTCGCGGAGCAGTACGCCGTCCACGCGCCGATCCTCGACCAGCCGGCCGCCGCGCTGCTCGACGACCTGGCGCAGCGTGGACTGCTCGACGAGACGTTGGTCCTCTTCACCACCGAGTTCGGCCGCATGCCGACCTTCCAGAAAGGGGCCAGCGGTCGCGACCACAATCCGAAGGGGTTCACGGTGTGGCTTGCGGGTGCGGGCGTCAAAGCGCCGTTTTGCTTCGGCGCCACCGACGACTTCGGCTGGAAGGCGGTCGACGGCGTGACGACCATCTACGACCTGCACGCGACGCTGCTCCATCTGCTCGGCCTCGATCACCAACGGCTCAGCTGGTACCACAACGGCATCGAGCGGCGGCTCACCGACGTGCACGGAACGGTCCTGCGCGAGATCCTCGCGTAGCGCGTCGCCCCGGGGTCGTGCGTGGCCGAGATTCCCATGCTTGGCGTCGACACTGCGGCGCGCGATGATCCCGAGCCATGGGGAAGACGAAGCACCTGCCGGTCAAATTCGTCAACCTGAAGGACAGCCTCGGCTCGTCGCTGAACGAGATGCTGCAGATGATCCCGCCGGACGTGTTGAGGGCGGTGAAGCGGCAGGTGCGCGAGGAGGGGCTCGCGCGCGGCGTCGTCTACGAGGATGAGGACGGCAAGCCGCAGCCGACGCCGATCCTGCTGCGTCCGCGTGTCCTCGGCGGCAACCAGCGCAACTACCTCCACCAGATCTGCCGGGTGATGGAGGGGGCGTGGCAGAAGCTCTACCGCCTCTGGCGCGAGGTGCCCGAGGCGCGCCGCTGCCTCGCGATGACGCCGCGCGAGGAGCGCTGGCTCACCGAGCTCGGCGGCAAGCAGGCGGACGTCCTCTTCGGGCGCTGGGACGCGACGAGCGACTTCGGCGTGAAGGACTGGGTGAAGAGCACGCAATTCTTCGAATACAACCCGATCGGCGCCGGCGGCACCTACCTCGCCCCTGCGACCGACGCGATCCTGCTGAAGACGCTGGTGCCGGAGCTGCGCAAGCTGGCGCCGACGCTGCTGCTCGAGATGAACGACGACCCGCGTCTCGTGATGCTCGAAGTGCTGGCCGACCACGCGCGCGACTTGAAGCTCCACCGCTTCAACGTCGCGCTCTGCCAATACAAGGGGTTGAAGGGCGGCGTCGAGGAGTTCCCCGAGAACGTCAAGTTCTTCCGCGCGCTGGGGGTCAACTGCTGGCACGTCGATCCGCGCGAGCTGCGCGTGAAGGATGGCGAGCTGGTCTACGTCGAAGAGCGGCCGGCGGCGGCGGGCGGCAGCGTGGAACACGGGATCGACATCATCTACCGCGACCACGAGATCAACGACCTCGCCGCGCAGGAGGAGTCGGGCGTCGACATGAGCGGCATCAAGCACGCTCTGAAGAGCGGCCGCTGCATCAGCTCGCTGGCCGGCGAGTTCGACCACAAGAGCGCGTTCCATCTCTTCACCGAGGAGCGCTTCGCCCGCCATTTCACGGCGAACGAGCGGCGACTCTTCAAGCGCCACGTGCCCTGGACGCGGCTCGTCGACGCCGGGCGCACCACGTCGCCCAAGGGCGAGTCGATCGACCTCTTGCCGTGGCTCGCGCGCGAACGCGAGTCGCTGCTGCTCAAGCCCAATCGCAGCTACGGCGGATCGGGCATCCTGGTCGGGCTCGACTGTTCCGAGCGCGCGTGGGAGCAGGCGATCGATCGCGGCGTGAAGAACCCCGGCAGCTGGGTCGTGCAGGGCTACCGTCCGGTCGCCGAGAAGGACTTCCCCGTCATCGACGAAGAGGGCAACGTCGGCCTCGCCGATTACTTCACGGTGCTCGGCCTCTACGCCAGCGAGCAGCGCCTCGGCGTGCTGGGTCGTGGTTCGCGTCGCCGGGTCGTCAACGTCGCGCAGAAGGGCGGACTCGTGTCGGTGCTGCGGCTGGTGTGAGCGACTCGCCGCCTGCGCCTCGCACGATGATCGGCTGGTCGCGGAGCGCTCGGTACTCGCGGGTGCGTGCGCGTCGAGGTCGAAGGCTCGCGGCTCGTGCTCGGACTTCAGATCGCGAGCGAGCGGTGCACACGCTTCGGCTGGCGGCTGAAGTCCCACCGACACCAGGACTTGTTCGTGGTGCAGATCGAGTCCAGCCGACTCCGGAATCCAGCCGCCCGTGAGGGGCGTCGCCGTCGCTCAGAGCAGCCAGCGCATGCCAAGCAGCACGCCGAGGTGCTCATCGTCGGCGTCGAAGGAGTTTCACGCGCCTTCGAGCTCGACACCACGCGTGCCCGGATAACGGCCTTCCATCGTCCGCTCGAGAGCGTCCGTGGCGCGCCAGCCCACACCGGCGAAGAGCTGGTACGCGAGCGCCCCGCGATCGCTGACTTCGACGCTCTGCCGCTACCTCGACTGCGGCATCCTGGCCTTCAGTGCGAGACGATCACGCGGTCGCCGGTCGCGAGGTCGATCTCGAGGACGCCGAAGCTGCCGAAGGCGGTCGAGAAGAGTCGATCGGGCGCGGTGCCGAAGGCGAGGCTGCCCTGGATCTGCGGGCCGGAGCCGACCGTGGGGCCGGCGAGCGCAACGCGGTTGCCGGTGGCGAGATCGACCTCCAGCAGGCCGGAGTTGAAGTCGACGATGTAGGCCTTCTCCTCGTCGGCCGAGAGCACGAGTCCCGGCTGGAGGAAGGAGACCGAGGGGCCGCTGCCGGTCGTCGCGTCCGAGACGATCGTCCGGTCGCCCGAGGCGCGATCGATCCGGAAGACGGCGCGCAGGCCGACGTCCACGGCGAAGAGCGTGATCCCGTCGGCGGAGAGCGCCAGCGACTCGATCCGGAAGGCGGCCGGTCCCGAGCCGCGCGTCGGCCCCGAGAGCTCGCTGCGATCGCCGGTCGCGAGGTCGACGTTCAGCAGGCGCCGGGCGCCGCCGCCGCCGAAGGTCTCGCTCATGACGATCGCGAGGTTCCGGCCCTCGTCGATCGTGATCGCATCGAGCGTGTCGAAGGCGGGGCCGGAGCCGATCGAGTCGCTCGAGACGATGGTCCGGTCGCCGTTGAAGAGGTCCACGGCCAACAGCCCGTCGAGCGCGATGTCCGCGACGAACGCCTTGCGCAGGGACGGCGCGACGGCGAGGGCGACGACGAACCCGAGCGCCGGCCCGCTGCCGCGCGTCTCCGAGGCGACCACGGCGCGGTCGCCCGTCGCCGGGTCGATCTCGAAGAGGTTCGCCGAGTCGAAGCCGGCGGTGAAGAGGTGGCCGTTCACCGGGTTCGCCGCGACGATGTTCGCCCGCCCCAGGCGCTGGCCGGCGCCGATCCGCAGCGTCTCGAGGTCGGTCCGGGCGCCGGTCGCGAGGTCGACGGCCAGGAGCGTCCCCTGCCCGCTGTCGACCAGCACCGCCCGGCCGCTCCCGTCCGCGAGCAGCGTGACGCCGACGGGCGACCGCAGCGCGGCGCCGCCGCCGGTCGTCCGGTCGCTCACGATCGTCCGGTTGCCGGTGACGAGGTCGACGCGGAGGAGCGCCTCGAGGCTCTGGTCGACGACCAGCGCCGCGCCGCTCGCGAGGTCGAAGGCCACGTCGCCGATCGAGACGAACGCCGGGCCCGAGCCGCGCGTCGCATCGGAGACGATCGATCGCGCGCCGCTGGCGAGGTCGACCGAGACGAGCGCGCCCAGGATCACGTCCCCGACCAGCGCGCGTCCCTGGTTCGCGACCACCTGGATCGAGTCCGGCAGGTTGAACGCCGGCCCGCTCCCGTGGGTGGCGTCGGAGAGGATCGACCGCGAGCCGTCGGCGAGGGAGACGGCGACGATCGCCCTCAAGTCGCGATCGGCCACCAGGAGGCGGTTCCGAGGCAAGTCGAGGTCGGCGTCCGTCGGGAAGTCGAGGTCGGGGCCGGCGCTCGCGTCGTCGGAGAGGATGGCGCGATCGCCGCTGGCGAGATCGAGTTCGCGGATGCGGGTCGGGAGGAACTCGACGACGTAGGCCACGTCGGACGCGGCGTCGACCGCCACCGACATCACGAACCCGTCGAAGGACGCCCCGGCGCCGCGGGTCGGACCCGAGACGGCGACGAACCGCCCGGTCGGGACGTCGAGCGCGACGAGCCCGAACGGATCGAGATTGCCCTGGCCGAGGAGGAGTTGCTGGCGATTCGGGTCGACGGTGGGCCGCTGCGGGCTGACCGGCGGTGTCGAGATCTCGACCGTCCGGTCGATCGGCCCGAGCGTACGCCCGACGCGATCGGTCGCGACCGCGCGCAGCGTGTTGGAGGCGACGGGCAGCGACACCGTGGCGGTCCAGTTCTGGAAGCCGTCGGCGCTGGCGGCCTGGATGCCGTTCACCTGTAGCGAGGCGACGTCGGCGCCGTTGCTCGCCCGGCCGCGCATCGTGACGGTCGTGCTGCTCGTCATCGAGCGCGCCGGCGGGAAGTCGACGGAGAGCTGCGTCACGACCTTCTTCGCCTGGCTGCTGCCGCCGCCGCCGCCGCACGCCGCGGCCGCCGCGACCGTCGCCAAGAGGATCGGGAAGCGCATCGAACGATTCATCGGAGTGGCTCCTGAAGCAGGGACTTCAGGACCCCTCCGCCGGAACCGCGGCGCGCTCGGCTCAAGGATTCCGGCGAGCGGACGACCGGCCCGGCGGCGGGAAGCGGCGCTCGAGCAGCAGCCGCCGCTCTTGCCGTCGCCACCGCGCGACTCGAGCGGCGGTGGTGCGGCCGCCTCGAGCGCGGCCACGTCCTCGCCGCGCGCTCGGTCGTAGGCGAGCTTCCCGCCGATCCACGCCTTCGCCGTCCGCCACCGTTCACTCCGCCTCCTCGACCAGCACGAGGTCGGCCAGCAGCCCCGGCGCGATCCGGCCGCGATCGGCCAGCCGGCGGAGCCGCGTGCGGTAGCCATCGCGCAACGCGAAGCCGCCGTGGCGCCCCTTCTCCGCCACGACCGGAACACCCGCCGCGCTCAACGCATCGATGTCGCGGTAGATCGTCCGCACCGAGACCTCGAAGACCTCGGCCAACGCGCGCGCCGAGACGCGCCCCTGCGTCTGCAGCCGCAACAGGATCGAGAGAATCCGGCTCGCTTGCATGGCGGCGCAGGATGCCGCGGCGATGGGGCGGGAGGGAGCGCCCGAGTGCTCTTGCAGGAGAGCACCCGGGCGCACGGAGTCGATGACTCCGATCTCGGTCGAACAGGCGATCCGAACTGACGGCTTACGCCGCGCGACGCGCCTCGGCGTTGCAGAGACCCGACTTGATGATCGCGTCGTCCGAAGCGGCTCCGGCGCGCAAGTCATCCAGCGCCGCCGCGCGCCCAGGCTTCGCGATGAAGAGGCCGTCCGTGATCTTGTGCACTTCCGCATAGCCCGGCTGGTGCTGCAGAAGGGTGGCGTGCAGCTCCTTCAGTCCGCCGCCCGGCGCACCCGCGTCGTAGTGGTGGGTCGCGTGGTAGAGCGCCTCCGACTCCGGGCTGATCAGCCGAGACAGCGCGCCGCGCCGCTCGCGCGAGATGGCCAGCCACCGCAGCCGCAGGGGCATCTGCCGCAGCTTCCGGCCGGCCGGCGTCGAGCCGTCCTCCATCTCCTTCTGCAACTTGAAGGAGTGCTCGGTCGCGTTGGCGATCAGCCACACGAACTTGCGCGTCGAGAAGCTGGCGATGAACCACGTCAGCAGCCACGTCATGCCGAGCGGCCCGCAGGCGAGCGCGAGGCTCGCGAGCGCCCCCCAGACGATCCACGGCGTGCGCTTGCGGAAGACCGACAGGCTCTCCTTCGCGGCGCGCAGCAACATCGCGGGCTGGAACGGGGCCACGAGCATGCGGGCCAACTCGCTCGGCGACATGCCGTCGAGCTTCATGCCGTGGAGCGTCAGCTCGGCGTACTCCGGGTCGCGGATGGTGGCCAACTCCGCGTGGTGCTTCATGTGGGCAGCCTTCCAGTCGTCGAAGTCGACGAACGACAGCGCCGCCAGGATGCGGCCCATCGCATCGTTCCACTTGCGCCGGGAGAGCAGGGTGAGATGGGCCGACTCGTGCAGCATCCCCGAGGTGGCGAACCGCTGCAGGATGCCACCCGCTCCAATCAGGAACGGCCACTGCGCCCCGATCGGCAGCAGCGCCGCCGCGCCCATCGCTGCCGCGTTCAAGGTCAGCCAGCGACCGGCCATCGAAGCCGCCAGGCGACCCCGCTTCTGCAGGGCGCGAGTCCGCACCGCGCGGATCGCTTCGCGTCCCGCGTCAGTTGGCTCGTAGTCGAAACTCCCGCAGTCCACGCACTCGCCGCTCGGCGCCACGAGCAGCTGCTTGTCCTTACGTTCCAGTCGATCCATTGAAGTGACCCTCGTTCTGGGATGAGAGGGCGAGGCGCTTCACCATTCCTCGCCCTGGAGCCCACTCAGGCGCAGTTGCCGACGCACGGGGTCAAACCGCGGACAAGTGCTCCTGTCGCACCCGGTGTCCTGAAGAAACGCCGCGCCGGAGCGCTCGGCCTTGCGGCCTACGAGCCCCGGCGCGGCCACAGCTATTCGTCCGAGGCTCGTCACCTCGGCCACGTCCGTCGACCTGGGTGTCCCGTGCTCTGCGACGCGATGCCGTTCGCACGGCGAGCGCGCCGATCGGGCGTTGGCGACACATTGGCGGCGCGGAAGCCCAAGTTCCGGTTGCGATTGCCCGGCTGGTTGGCGTTCCGGTAGGCCGACCGCGCGTTCGCGGCGTCGTCGTTGGCAAAGCTGCCGCCACGAACCACGCGGTTGCCGGCGTCGCACGGCCGACGGACGTTCAATCAAGTTCGAGGCATGGGCTCCCTCGTCGAAACGAGGCGGCGCCATGCGAGAGTCGATCCCGCTGAGGCGTGGACGAACAGGCTGCGTGCTCGCACCGCGAACTGCTCCTCCGTCATCCCGCCATGTTGCAGCGACCGCGTCAGTCGTCGGTGGCGCTGCAGTAATCGTCTCCGACTCTCCGGCTTCAACCGCGTCGTCCCCGGGTGGATCCTCCAGCCAAGGAACGGCAGCCCCTCCGTGGTCGGCGCGAGGCAGGTGGCCTGCGACTTCAGTTCGAGACCGAGCCGTTCGCGGAGGAAGCGCTCGACGGCCGCATGCCAGCGCCATAGCTCTCCCTTGGAACCGCCGAACAACGCGAAGTCGTCCATGTACCGCACGTAGCCGGGAACGCGCAGCTGCTCCAGCGCGAAGTGGTCGAGCTGGTCCAGCACGAGGTTCGCGAGCCACTGGCTGGTGAGGCTGCCGATCGGGAGGCCGCGCCCCTCGGCGACGGCGCTCGCGTCGTGGCGGACGATCGTCTCGATCAAGGCGAGCGTCGCGCGTCCCTTGATGACCCGCCGAGCCGCTGCCAGGACCACGTCGTGCCGCAGCGAGTCGAAGCACTTGCGCACGTCGAGCTTGAGGAACCAGCCGAAACGGCGCACCAGTCGTCGGGCGTGATCGAGCGCGCGATGCGTTCCCATGCCCTTCCGGCAGGCGAAACTGCAGGCGACCATGCGGCGCTCGAGGGCTGGCTCGATGGCGTCGATCAACGCGTGGTGGACGACTCGATCGCGGAACGCCGCTGCGGTGATCGTGCGCTCCTTCGGATCGAGGATGCGGAAACGGGTGGGTGGTTGCGGTCGCCAGCTCTGGGTCTCGAGCTCGCGCTTCAGCTGCAGCACCTCGGGTTCGAGTCGTTCGAGGAACCGCGCGACCGTGGCCGTCTGTCGTTTGCCGCGGGCGGCTCGCCATGCCGAGGCGCAGAGATGGTCGAAGCGGGTGATGAGCGGCCAATGACCGCCTTTCCGTCTCATGGCGCGAGCGCCTGGCGCCAGCCGAACAACATCCGCCCGCTCTCGTCGAGCCAACGCATGGCCGTCTCGAAGCCGGCGGCATGCATCACCCGCGTGTGATGCGCCAGCCGGAACAGGAAGCGCATCCGTTCGAGGCGCAGGTTGACGTCGCCAAGCCGTGCCGCGCGCCCACGCGGCTCGTAGCGCGCGTGGACCAGCAGCTCGACGATGTCGAGCGCATGGTTCTCGACCCGTTGCGTCAGGGTGAAGCGCGCGTGCTTCGGCCAGCGTGCGGTGTGATCCAGGAGCCACCGAGTGCCCTCCTCGAAACGGGCCAGCACCAGGAGTTCCGGTCCGGCTTCGCGTGCGCGCGGACGATCGATGGGGGCCGTCACGACGTCGGCTCCGCGGCTTGCGCGCTGGCGACGGGCGCACCCTGGAGGCAGCCGAGGATCGCATGGCCGTAGCGCGTGACCTTGCTGGCGCCGATCCCTTCGAGCTGGCCGAGCGTGGTCAGCGAATCGGGTGCGGCGAGGATGATGCGCACCGCCTCGCGATTGGTGAGCAGCACGTACGGAGGGACCCCCTCCGACTTCGCCGTCGCCGATCGCCATTCACGCAGCCGGTTGAAGAGCTGGCGTTGTGCCTCATCCAGCGCCGCGAAGGGACGGAGGTCACGGCTTTCACGAGGCGTGCGGGTGCGCGGCAAGCCGGAAGGCGCCCCGTGGTCCGCACGGGAGCGCGCCTCGTGGCCTCCTTGCGCAAGCGGCGGCGGGTCATGGACGGTGACGACGCACAGCGCATGCGGCACGTCCGCGACTTGGAAGAAGTGCTCGCGGAAGGCGACGACTTCGCAGCCGTGGGTCAGCGCGGTGAGCGGTGCCGTATCGAAGGCGCCAAGCGTGCTGCTGTATCGCAGCGTCAGGAGATGGACTCGCAAGGGCGTGGCTCCAGCGGCGACGCACACGACGTCGCACTACGCGCCCTCCGCCCACTACCCACCTACCAGCACACCGTCAATCGAACGAAATACGAGCACGACACCGCGGGTGGGCCCGGTTGTCAACGCCGGTGTCGATCGTGGGCGCAGCGATCTTCGTGGTGAGGTGGTGAAGTCAAAAAGTGGAGACACCCTTGGCGGCGCGGAAGCCCAAGAACCGGAAGCGAAAGCCCGGCTGGAAGGCGTTCCGGAAGGCCGACCGCGCGATCGCGGCGACGTCGAAGGCAAAGCTGCCGCCACGAACCACGCGGCTGCCGGCGTCGCATGGGTGATCGTCAGCGCACCACTCCCAGACGTTGCCATGCAGGTCGTGGAGTCCGAAGGCGTTTGGCGGCTTCTGTCCGACCAGATGGGTGGTACCGCCCGAGTTCGCGGCGTACCAGCCGACGGCTGCAAGTGCTTCCTCTCCGTTTCCGCTCCAGTACTCCTGCTGCGCGGCGTTGCCCGCCACGCAGGCGTACTCCCACTCATCCGCGGTGGGCAGTCGGATCGGCGGACCGCTTTGCGACGAGCACCAACGGCAGAACTTCTCGCAGTCGAGTGCGGTGACTCCGGTGACGGGCTGCTGCGGTCCATCGAAGCCCGCAGTCGTCATCGACTCCGGGAGATCGTCGTTCTCCGCATCGCCATCGCGATCGTCGAGGAAGCGGCGGTACTGCTCGTTGGTGACGGGGGCAGTCGCCAGCCAGAAGTCGGCCAGGTCGACGACTCGTTCGCGCTTCTGCTGGTGGCGCTGCAGCTCATAGTCGTGGTTCCAGCTTGCATCCGGTTTGTCCTGCGCGAAGCCGAAGCGCGCTCCCTTCACCTTCACGAACACGATCCCGCTCTTGGGATCGCGTTGGAATTCACGCGTTTCGAGTTCGTTGCGAGCCCAAAGCTCGAGTTCGAGAGAGCCGAAGTGGTGATCCGCCGCCAACGCTGAGCGGAGCTCCTTCCAGGCTTCGGAAGCCAGAACAACCCACCCGCGCAGCTGACGGAATGCCGCCATCCGTGCGGCGAGCTGCCGAGCTCGAAGCTTCTCCGCGGCGGCGGCCGGTTGCAGAAGGATTGGCAGCAGCATCTGCCGGAAGCGCGTGCGAATCTGTGACTGCCGAGGATCAGACGTCACACGCCCCGTCGGCGCGAAACGGCGCGTCAGCGCGCGCAGCACCACTTCCAGCGGCTGCTCGAAGGCCGCGATCCGATCGGAGCGCAGCACCGCGGCCAATAGCGCCTCGACATGAAGCTCATGGGCGGTCGCGGCGAAGTCGCCGATGACCTCTCGCAACGCAACCGCATCGAAGCGCTCGACCAGCTGGTCGATGCCGAAGCCAACCCGGAGCGGGTCGCGCGCCAACGCGCTGGCGGCAAGGTGCTCCTCGATGCCGAGGTGGAGGAAGCCCCACTGGTCAGCGCCGCCGTGGTTGGCGAACAGCCCCGACTCGTCGTTGGCCAATTGCCAGAAGCGCTCGAACTTCGCGCCCTCCCACGGGAGGGCGGCCCACGCCTCATCCTTCAGAATTGTGTCCAGTGCCTGGCGACCGGCACGCTCGGTCGTGCGCGTCGCCGGAGTGGTCTGCTTCTTGGCGTCGTCCTTCGCCTTCAACGCCACGCTGCGGAGATAGAGCGCGATCGATTCCAGGGCAAGCCGCAGTTCGTCGGGCGTCGTCGGATCGTCTCCGCCGTCGTTGCCTTCGTTCGCGGCGGGCTTCCGTGAATCGTGGCGATGTCCTGGCGACGCCTTGCTCCGGAAGTGCGGCCACTCCCGCAGCGCCGTCTGCACGAAGGCCTCGTACAGATCGTGAATCGTCGCCGGGAGCGGCTGGTCGACTTGCCCGTTCCGGCAGCGGAAGCGATGGACGATGCAAACCATCGTCAGCAGCAGGGGGATCGACACCAGCGACGACAGCTCGATCCGCCGTTCGCGCAACTGTTGGCAGAGCGATTCGGCCATTTGTTCGTGCTGCGCGATGCGGTCCGCGGATCCATGGGCCCCCGGGTCGTTCTCCTTCGAGCGCACGGTGTGGCTCGTCGCGACGTGGAAAAACCACTTGCGGACGAATGCCTGAGCCGTGCGCAGGTCGACTCCGCCGAGCTGGAAGATCGCGAAGTGATCGGTCGGCTTGGGCTTGAGGCTCTCGAATCCAGCCGGCCGGCAAGTGACGACCGTCGGGTGGCCCTTCCACGGCCAACGCGCATCGCAAAGTTGCGTCACGATTTCGTCGCGCTGCGTCTCGACCTCGTCGAGTCCGTCGAGCAGGAGAAGCAGGTCGCCCTGTTTTGCAAGCACCGCGGGTTCAACGCGGCAGTCGGCACAAGTCTGCGCGATGACGGAATTGACGAATTGGGCCAGCCTGAGCTGAGGGACCTTCGACCTCCCTCGCGATCTCTGGTCCGGCGGAGTGAAATCCTTGTAGGCGGCGAGCTGCACCATCACGGGAATGACGCGCGACTCACCGAGGCCAAGCCGTTGGCGCCCGTCGCTCGTCATCGCTTGCAGTGCGAGGAGACGCAAGAAGGTCGACTTGCCGGTGCCGGGGCCGCCGATGAGGAAGAACCCGAGTTTCGATTGGTCTTGCAGCTCGCTTCGCGCCTGCTCGAACGCGTCGCGCGCGTCGAATGACATCGTGCCGGCTTCGCTGCTGGCTGCCAGCGTCGCGTGCTCGGTCCCCCTGCGTTGCGCCACGAGGTCGATCTTGATCTCGGGCAGGTCGAGCTGGTACGGGCTCCTCGTCTGGACCTGCACACCCTTTCCACCCGACTGATAGCCGACGCCGAGCTGCGGGAAGTGCTTCAGCCCTTCGAGGAACTGCCGCTTGTAGGTGTCGAACGCCGTGTCACTGGAGCCCTGCTTCGGGAGGATGGTCCGGAATCGTTCCAGCACCGCGAAGTGGTCGAGCCAATGGGCCAAGTTGCGTGCACGGATGGTTCGCTGCTTCGGGTCGAGCGCCAGCGCGGTGCGCAGGTAGGGGAGCAGCTCGTCCAGCTTCTTGGCGGCGAGGATTGAATTGAGCGCACTCTCGACCTCGGGGGCGCACCTCTTCATGGCCGTCACGACCGCGTCCGGTCCGGGTCCCTTCAAGTCGTAGAAGGCGCGCTTTCCCGTCAGCAGCTCGAACGTGATCACTCCCAACGCGAAGACGTCGACGGCGTCGTTGCAGTCTGCGGCGCGCTGCAGTCGTTCGGGTGCCATGTAGCCGAGCGTTCCCGCGATCCGTTGCGAGGCGATCTGCGGTTCCGCATCGCGGCCGATCCGTCGCAGCGGTTCAGCGAGCCCGAAGTCGAGCAGCACGGGTTTGCCGCGGATCAGCCGGTCGTAGCGGAGGTTCGCGGGCTTGAGGTCGCCGTGGACGATGTGACGATCGTGCAGAAGCGCGACGGCGTAGCAGACCTCGCTCATCGCGGCGAGCCGCATGTGCAGCGGCGACCTCGCGTCGAGTTCTTTGAGGAGTTCGCCGCCGCTCAGGTAGCGGGTGAGGACGCAGGGGATTGGCTTGCCGTTCCGGGTCGCCTTGGGCGTGCCGCGGTAGGCGGCAATCGACGGCTCGTCACGGAGCTCCCGCAGCTTGCTGATCTCCTCCTCGAGAAGCGCGGAGAGGCGGCGAGTAGCGTTTGCATCGAGGTCGAAATCGTCGCGCGGGACTTTCGCCGCGAACTGCTGCGCAGAGCCGCGCTCCGGCTTCAACTCCTCGACGAGATAGACGACTCCGCAGCCACCCTCGCCGAGCCGGGTGACGATGCGATAGCCCTCGATCTCGACCGCAGAGTCGCTCCCAGCCGTTCGAGTGTGCGTCGGGACCGGCGCCGTCGCCGGTATCGCCGCGGCGGTCGGTCGCACTCTCTTCTGAGCCATCGATCACCCCCTCGGGCGGGGGAGCGTAGCCGCGGGCGTCAGGCGTGACGAGGGCGCCTCCGCGTGGAGGCGCCCTCGTTCGTGCGCGAGCGGTGTCGAGGTGCTGCGCGATTACCCCTCGCCGCTCTGCTGGCGCATTTGGGCGGCGATCCACTCCCGACCGCGGCGCGCCCGCGTCTTCGCTGCTTCCATCGGGATTTCCAGGATCGCTGCGACCTCCTCGACGGTCAGCCCGTGGAAGAACTGCAACGTGAACGCCTCCGCCTGCTGGCGATCCATTGCGTTCACGTTCGACATGAGGTGCTCGGTGAGGTCGTGGATCTCAGCGATCTCTGCCGGTCCGAGTTCCTCGGCTCGCATCGCTTCATCGAGCTCGACTCGCTTGGCGTTACCGCCGCGCTTCCCCGCCCGACGGCCGCGTGCGCGGTCGATCAGCTTGTTCCGGATTGCCACGCGGATTCGACGCAGGAGATGCGTTGCTTCGGTTGGATCGAGGGGGGACGAGGCGCTCGGCAGCGAGCCGCGCGCCGCCTCGTCGGCGAGCACCGAATGGACGATGCTGGTCGGCGAGAAGGAGACGGATCTCGGCTCGTTCCGGAACATCGCGTGTGCGATCTTCCGCGACTCTTCGTAGAGCTGCTCGATCGTCAACTCGACGAACGGGCTCGCTGCGGTGCGCTGCTTCGAGGGGGTCTTTCGCTGTGCCATGTTGGTCTCCGGAGGAAGCTCGACACGAGAAGGTGGATCGGGGCGCTGTGTCGGGAGCGGCCGCCGGAATCTGAGGCGCAATCGGCGGGTGAACGGGTCAGGAGAATCGGTGAGGCGCCGTTTCCCAGGGGAGACTCCTTGTGGCGGGGTGACGATCCTGCGCGGTCACCTCCCGATCAACTGGTGCCTTCCTGTTCCCAAAGCTCGACAGCTCGCCCTTCCCGCTCGGCCCTCGTAGCCTCCCCCGCCTCGCGCCCGAAGTCGCGCGCGCCTTTCCCGCAGGTCGAAATGGAGCGAGGCATGCATCGGTGGCGCATCGTCGTGGCGTGCGGAGCCGTGGCGCTCCTTGCCGGCTGGTGGTCGTTGCGCAACGCGGCGGCGCACTCCTCGCCGCCCGCGGCGTCGCCGCGGCGCGCGGTGCTGGTCACCGGTGCCAGCTCCGGCATCGGCCGCAAGACGACCGAGCTGCTCGCGGCGAACGGCTTCTTCGTCTACGCCGGCGCGCGCAAGGAGGCCGACCTCGCGGAGCTCGGCAAGCTCGCGAACGTGCAGCCGATCGAGCTCGATGTGACGAAGCAGGAGCAGATCGACGCCGCGGTGCAGACGGTGCGCGACGGCGGGCGCGGGCTCTACGGGCTCATCAACAACGCCGGCGTCGCGGTGCTCGGCCCGCTGATCGAGCTGCGCGAGAGCGACCTCGACTTCCAGCTCGATGCCAACGTCTACGGCCCCTACCGCATGACGCAGGCGTTCGCGCCGCTCCTGATCGAGAGCAAGGGACGCGTCGCGACGACTGGCTCGACCTCCGGCATCGTCACGTGGCCGATGGGCGGCGCCTACACGATGAGCAAGCACGCGATCGAGGCGTTCAGCGACACGCTGGCCGCGGAGCTTTCGCCCTTCGGCGTCGCGGTGAGCCTGGTCGACCCGGGCAACTACAAGAGCGAGATCATGGTGAACATGCGCCAGCGGCTGCTGGACGCCGGCTACACGGGCAAGGGCTCGCGCTACGAGAAGCAGATGGAGCGGCTCCTCGCCGGCCCGACCGATCGCGCGCAGTACAAGGAGCCCGACGAGGTGGCGCAGGCGTTCCTCCACGCGCTCACCTCCCCGCAGCCGAAGCGTCGCTACCTGGTCGTGCCGAACCAGGCCGAGGCCGCGACGACGATCAAGGCGGCGCTCGCGCGCGTGGTGCAGTTGAACGGTGGGCAGCAGTACGCGTACGACCGCGATGCGCTGGTCAAGTTGCTCGACGAGGCGCTGGCGGCGCAGTGAATCGGCCCTTAGAGCGCCTAACAGAATGTCCGCTGCGTTCGACCGGCTGCGGCCGCCCATGACTTCGTCGACCTCCATCGGCGACTCTTCGGAGTCGCCTGCTTCGGTCTCCTCGTCCTGGGCTGCCTCGCGCGGTCTCGGCGCGACGCGTCCATTCTGTTAGACGCTCTTAGCGTCGCACCGCTCGTCTCTCGCGAAGGAGTCTCGCTTGCATCGCTTCGTCCCTCTCCGCGGTGCGACGGTGCTGGCCGCGCTGCTCGCTGGCGGCGCTGCTTTGGTCGCCGCGTCTCCGCAAGGCGCTCCCGCGCCCGCCGCCTCGATCCCGCGCCTGCTCGTCTATCCCGGCGATCTGACGATCGTCGAGGAGACGGTGGCGGTGCTCCTCGCGCAGGGACGCTCGTCGGTGCGGCTCGACTTCGTGCGCGGCAACGCCGATGTCGCGTCGCTCGAGGTGGTGCCGCTCGACCGCGCCGGCGAAGTGAAAGTCGTCTCGCTGTTCCGACGCGACGACCTCGGCAACACGACCTTCGTCGAGCTCGAGGCGACGAAGCCGGGGCCCGAGCGGCTGCGGTTGCGCTACGCGGCGCGCGGCCTCGCGGCGAGCGTGGCCTACACCGCGGCCTTCGACGCGGCCAAGTGGACGCTCGACCTGGTGCAGGAGCTCGAAGTCAGCAACGGCAGCGGCGAGAGCTTCACGCAGGCGGACGTGCGCGCCGTCTTCGGCGTGGTCCGGACCGTGCCATCGAGCGCGGTCCTGCACGGCCGCGCGCCCGATCCGGCTCCCGACGCCGCCCCCGGCCTGCCGACGCCGCCGCTCGCGCAGGATCTGGCCGAGCACACGGTGGTGCCGTTCGGCGCGCCGCTCTCGCTGCCCGATGGCGTCACCGTGCGGCGCGTCGCGCTCGCCAAACGCGAGCTGGCGACGACGCTCGAATGGCGCTTCGACGTGAACGGCTGGGGCGGGCGCGTGTGGCGGGTCGCCAAGGTGGCGAACGCCGCGAATGCGGGGCTCGGCGGCGTCACGCTGCAGCCGGGCAGCCTCTTCCTGGTCGAGCGCGAGGCGACCGCGACCGAGCGCTTCGTGCGCAGCGGCGGACTCGGGCCGCTCGCGCCGGGCCAGGAACTCGAACTCGACCTCGGGCCCACCAACGACTTCGCCGTGGAGCGCACGGTG
The DNA here is from genome assembly GCA_031409275.1 of Planctomycetota bacterium. Classification (GTDB taxonomy): domain Bacteria; phylum Planctomycetota; class B15-G4; order B15-G4; family SIAN01; genus SIAN01. Next base: position 85,384 of record JANNXA010000016.1, on the reverse strand, counting down.
GTCGACCTGCAGCGCGGCGACCTCGTCTTCGGCGACTACAACAAAGCGCTGATCTCCTACTCCGAGACGGAGAGCGTGAAGCTGCTCCTCGAGAGCCGCGCCGCCGACGCGCGCGCTCTCACGGTCACGGAGCACGTCTCGACGCCATCGTTCGAGCTCACCGCGTCGAGCGCGCCCGCCAATCGCAAGGACCAGACGACGCTCGAATGGAAGATCGACGTCCCCGCCGGCGGCAAGGTCGAGCTCACCTACTCCGTCAAGAAGACGAACCTCCACCCATGAACCACTCCACGCCCACCGTCATTGCCCGCGCGCTGCTCGCCGCGCTCTTCTCCGGCGTGGTCGTTCCGGCAGCGCTCCTCGCGCAAGCGCCGGTTCGCCCCGACGGCGACGGCTTCGTCGAAGTGGTCGTGCCGACCGCGCCCGACACGGTCACGCTGCGCCTCACCAGCGACCAGCCGGCGAGCGTCGCCACGACGCGCAAGATCACGCTGGCGCAGGGCCCCAATCGCCTGCGCTTCGATTGGAGTCGCGAGCGGCTCGATGAAGGCTCGCTGCGCTTCGACGTGACTCCGTCGAGCGGCAGCGCCTCGATCACGCAGCGCGAGAAGATTCGCCGGCGCGGCGCGATGACCTACTTCGACGTCGACGCGGGCAACGCGGGCACGGCAACGCTGACCGCGCGCTACCTGCTGGCCGGCATCGGTTGGCGCGTCGCCTACAGCGGTCTGCTCGACGCGGCGGGCACTTCGATGACGCTGGTCGGGACGGTCGAAGTGACCAACCGCTCGGGCCAGGATCTCGACGCCGCACGCGTCGTCTTCGACGGCGGCGAACTCGCCGCGTTGACGCTCGCGCAAGGGGAGCGGCGCGAAGTCGAGCTGTTCCGCGTCGAGCAGGTCCCGGTCAAGCGGCGCTACGTCCTCGATCCGGCGCGCTACGGCGCCCTTCCTGCCATCGAAGTCGAGCTCGAGAATCGCGCCGGCTCGCCGTTGGCGCGGCCGTTCCTGGCGGCGGGACGCATCCGCCTGCTGACGCCGCAGGAGAACGGGCAACCCGGGTTGCTGGGCGAAGACGTGCTGTCCGCGACGCCGCTCGGCGGCAAGGCGAAGCTCTACGTCGGTCACGCGCGCGACTTCGTGGTGGATCGCTACGTCACCTTCCAGGGCAACGAGAACGAGCGGCGCGATCGCTGGAACAAGGTGGTCGCCTACGACCAACGCACGAAGCTCGTCTACAAGGTGAGGAACGGCAGCGGCGCGGCGACGACGTTGGTGATCGTCGAGCAGCCGGGTGCGCCGTTCGAAGTGGTCGGCGCCAGCCATCCAACGACGAAGCCTGCGCACGACAAGGTCGAAGTCGAGGTCGCTCTGCCGGTGGATGGCAGCGTCGATGTCACGCTCGAGTGGCTGCGGCGAAACCTCTGGTGAGAGCCGGCGCTCGGGCGCTCGTCGCGGCGATCGCGGTCGCAGGGGCGACGGCGGGGGCGTTGGCGCGATCCGGCTCGAGCGACGACGCGGCCAGCGAGGCGGAGCGCTACCGCGTGCTGCTGGCGGCGCTGCAGCGCGGGGCGTTCGCGGAAGTGCCCGCGCTTGCCGACGCGCTCGTCGCGGCATCGCCAGCGCCCGCCGATTCGCCCTTCGCGCGGAAGGCGGCGCAGTGGCGGCGTCTCGCGGCCTTCCTCGCGCCCGGTCCTGACGCCGACGGGACCACGATTCCCGCGCCGGCGAGCGGCGTCGCCGTGCAGCACCTCGGCGCCTTCAGCGTCGCGCTTGGCGAAGACGGCGGCTTCGCCGCAGCAGCGCGACCGGAACGTGGGGAGGGCGGCTTCGCGCCGCTCCTCTCGTTGTTTCCCGATGCGACGACGAGCCGCGTTTCGCTCGAGGTCGATGGCGAGGCGCGCATGCTGGCGCCGCGCACCGGGATCGCGGGGCGAGGCGACGGGCTGCAACTGGTGACGCGCGAGGGCGACCTCGAAGTGGTCGTCGTCCTCACCGGAGCGACGCCACGGGTCGACGAACAGGACGTCGCGGCGCGCACGCGAGTTCGTCTCGATCTCCACGTTTCGAACCGCGGGGGCGTTGCCCATGTGGTCGGCACGCGCCTGCTGCTCGACCTGATCGACGGCTTCGATGATGCGCCGGAATTTCGCCTCGGCCGCCGCCGCATCGCGACGCTGACCGGCGAGTGGCTTGGCGATGCGCTGCCCGCTGTCGTGGGCATCGGTCGCCGCGAACTGGCGCTGCGTGGTGTCGGCGGCCAGGCTCCCGATCGCCTGCTGCTCGGTCCGCTCGCGCCGTTCCTCGCCGCCCCCTTCGATCTTGCGTTCACGCCCGACCTGCCGCTCGGCCCCGACAGCGCGCTCGCCCTCTACGCCGATCCGGCGCCACTGCCTCCCGGCGCGACTCGCTCGCTCGCCGCGGAATTCGGGGCTGCCGAACGTGGCGCGCCCGCGCCGCTGGACGAGCGTGCGCCGGTTCGCAGCCGCGCCTTCCTCGAGCCGTTGCCGGCCAGCGACGCGACGCGCGTCGTGGTCGAGCTCGAGAACGCGCTGAATGGTGCGGTCGGGCCGTGCGCGCAGCTGCGCATCGATGCCTCCTTCTCGCCGGGACTCGAGCTTCTGGCCGCGCCCGAAGATGCAACGCGGCTGGGCGACTTGCCGCTCGATGCCATCGTGCAGCGCAGCTGGATCGTGCGTCCGAACCTCGCGAGCGGCGGCGCGCAGTTGGTCCGTTTCGAGGTGTCGAGCGGTCGCGACGGGGCGCGCAGCCGCAAGACGATCGACGTTGGTGTCCCCGTGCCGTGGGCCAGCAACCTGAGCGGCCGCATCCTCGACGTGCAAGGTCGGCCGGTCGCCGGCGCCGACGTCACGTTGGAACGCGACGGCCAGGCGATCGCGCGAACGATCTCGGATGGCGGCGGCGGCTACGGGTTCGGCGGCGTGCCGGCCGGCGGCTGGCAGGTGCGCGCGCGCAAGGTGATCTGGCGCGAGCCTGCGGCGAAGGAGCGGCGCGAGGACGTCGAGAACCTGCTCTACGACGTCGTGCTTTCCAGCGCGACCATCGGCAACGACGGCCGCGAGCAGTTGCCGACCGTCACGCCCGGAGGCGGCCGCGACATCGTGCTGGCCCGCTCGACCACGCGCTACTCGCTCTACGTCTGCGCCGAATGGGATGCGTCGCGCGCCTATCTCGAGGAGATCGGGCGTGGGATGCGCCGTGCGGCCGAGTTCCTCTACGCCGCGAGCGACGGCCAGCTGACCTACGGCCGGGTCGTCATCGTCGACGGCGGCGTCGGCTGGAACCAGGCGGACGTGTGGGATTGGGCGTGCAACCACATCCATCCCAACGCGAGCGTCTCCGGCATCCGCCATCGTTACGACGCCGTCAACGCGCCATGGAACACGGCGATCAACTTCGGCCGCCACTGGGAAGGGCCGTGGGATGCGCGCGGCCACTACAGCACCGTCGTGCACGAGTTCGGCCACTACGGGCTCGGGCTCTTCGACGAGTACCTCGGCGCTCCGCAGGGTGAGTACCGCGGCTTGAGCTACCCCGAGATGTGCCGCTGCATCATGGGCTACCAGTATTCGGACTGGAAGATCTGCTGGCACGGCAACCACCAGGCCTACACCAACCAAGGCATGTGGAATGGCCGCAGTTGCTGGCAGCAGATCGAGGAATGGCACGAAGGGATGCGCGGCGACTCCTTCGCGCCGGTGACCACGCCGCTCGAACGTGGCGGTGTGGTGCCGCCGCCCTTCGAGAACCATGTCGGCGACGAGTTGGCGCTGGTGATCCGTGACGGCGACAGCGGCGGCTTCGACGCGACGCTGCGGCTCGCCGGCCTCGGTACGGCGGAACAGTCGGGCGTCGTCGTCCACGTCGAGCAGGCGCACGACCGGCGCACGCTCTACCAGGGCGTGAGCTACGGCGATGGCACGATCGGCCTCATGGGCGTCCACGTTGGCGATCGCGTCACCGCGGTGAAGGATGGCCAGCGCGCCGAGTTCACGCTGCGCGAGCGACGCGATCGCTACACGCTCGAGCTCGAGGGCGGCCGCAGCGATTCGCTCGGCCCGCCGCCGCTCGTCGTCGTTCACCCCGAGCGCGCGCGCGGTGTGGCCGCGGGCGGGGCGATCGAGGTGATCCCGTGGACGCCGCCCGATGGCGCGCCGCGAATGCGAGTGCGCAACGTGCCTGACCCGGTCGGCTCGATCGAACTCATGCCGTTGCCGGCGACGCCCGAGCTCTTCGGTGCCGCACTGCCCGAGTCGATCTGGGACGGCTCGCGGCTCGGCGTCGAACTGACGGTGCCGGGCGGCGCGCGCGGCGACGTGACGTTGGTGGTCGATGTCGTCCGCGCCGTGGTCGGCCCCGACGCGCAGGCCGCGGTGGCGAACTTCGATGGCGCGCTCGAGTTGCGCCTGCCGGTGGGCAGCAGCGCCGACGCGGATCTGCTCGCGATCGCCAGCACGGCCGGGCCGCCGCTCTACATCGATGCCGCCGGAAGCGTCGTCGCGCCCGTCGCCGCGGCGCACGCCACCATCGGCCGAATCCATGCGATCGAACTCGGCCGCGCTCCGGCTCCCTTCGCCATTCCGGTGACGCTGCTGCTGCATGCGCCAGCGGGCAGCGACGTGGCGCGTCTTCAGGTGCGACGACTCGATCGCGCCACGCGTCGCTTCGAGCGACTCGATGCGCAGCCGGGGGCCGAGCCCGACACGCTGCTCGTGCGGCTCGACGGATCGTGCGTCGTCGCGCTCTTCGAGGAGTGATCCGCGCGATTCGGCGCGCGCGACCGCTCGACGGTCAGCGGCCGGCCGCCAGCAGCAACGCGCCGACGAGCCCTGAGTCACCCGCGAATCGGGGCGGCACGACGAGCTGCGCCGCGCTCACGCCATCGGCGAGCGCGGGCGCGTAGCCATTCGTCAGCGCGACAGCGCGGCCGCGCACGGCGTCGAGCAAGCCCTCGCTCTGCAGCACTCCTCCGCCCATCACGATCCGATGCGGCGCTAGCAGCCCGACCAACGTGACGACCAGTTGCGCGAGGTAGTCGGCCTCGATCGCGAGCGCCGCCCGCAGCGCCGGTGATTCGCGCGGCAGCCGGGCCGGATCGCCGCCAGCGCGCGCGGCGAGCGCGGGACCGCTTGCGAGCCCTTCGAGGCAGTCGCCGTGGAACGGGCAGAGGCCGGCGAAGACGTCGCCGCTCGCCCGCGCGACGCGCAGGTGGCCCGCTTCGGGATGGAGCGCGCCGTGGTGGATGCGGCCGCCAAGCGCGAGGCCGACACCGACGCCGGTGCCGACCGTGACGTAGGCGAGCGTGCCATTGCCGCCGGCGACGCTGGCGCTCAACGCGGCGTGCTGCTCCGCGAGTGCCGCGGCGCCGACGTCGGTATCGATCATCACCGGCACCTGCAGCGCGTGTTCGAGCGCATGGCGCAACGGATAGCGCGACCAGCCCGGCTTCGGAGTGGCGAGCAGCGCGCCGTAGGTCGGCGAGCCTTCGACCAGATCGAGCGGTCCGAACGCCGCAATGCCGAGCGCGTCGATCGGGTGGGCGCGAAAGAACGCCGCCACGTGGCCGAGCGTCGTCGCCGGATCGCTGGTCGCGAAGCTGGCGCGAGCGGCGAACGGGGCGATGGCGCTCGCGGCGTCGATCGACGCGGAGTCGGCGACCGCGACTCGTGTCGTGGTGCCGCCCGTTTCGAGCGCGCCGAGCCGTTTCATGGCGTGGCGACGGTGGCGCGCGCCGCTTCGGCCACGCGCTCGAGGGCGAGCTGCAATCCGGCGGTCGGCACCATCTGGCAGCCGCGCGACGGCACGATCCACCAGCTGCCATCCTTCTCGCGCGCGACGGTGATCCACACCATCTGCGTGAGCGGCTCCTCGACCACCACGGCGCGGATCATCGCGATCTGGCGCTCGCGGTCGTGGACCGTCTCCTTGAAGGTGATGGTGATCGGCCCGAACAGGTCGATTGGCGCGACGCGATCGAGGTCGACGGCGGCGAGGTGGGGCGGATTCAACGGGTGATCCTCTGGCAGCGCGACGCTGCGATGGTCGACCTTGCGCATGCGCACTTCATGGAAACGGTCGCGGCCGAGCGACTGCCATTTGCGTTCGTACTTGGTGTCGAAGGTCGGGTCGATCAGGCGGTGGTCGACGGCGAAACCGGTGCCGGGCAGCTGCTCCAGCGTCCATTCGGCGAACGGCGTCCAGTCGGTGACCAGCAGCGCCTCGCCGTCGTCCACGAGACGGTTGTTCAGCAGCTCGCAGAAGTCCCGATGGAAGAGGCGGTGCTTCTCGTGCTGGTCCTTGCGCCACGGGCACGGGAAGAGGACGAACACGCGCGCGATCGAGCGCGGCGCGAAGCAGCGTTCGAGCAGCGGGCGCGCGTCGTCGAGCAGGAGGCGGACGTTGCCGCGCGCGGGCGGCGCCGCTCCGGCGGGTGGCGCCACCTTCGAGAGGTTGCGCAGCGACCGCTTCACGCTCGACCAGCGCATCTCGATGCCGACGTGGTCGCGCTCCGGGTGGGCGGCCGATTCGCGCGCCAGGAACTCGCCGTTGCCGATGCCGATCTCGACGGTCAGCGGCGCCGAGCGGCCGAAGAGCGCGCTCCAATCAGCCGGCCGCGGCAACGTCTGCCAGACCAGCAGCGGCGCGAGCGATTTGTAGAACGGGCGCGGATCGGCGAGTTGAGTCGTCATCGTGGGGCGCGAGCGTAGCAGCCCTCGCATCGGACGCTCGACGAGAGAGGCGAGGTCGTGATCGAAGGCCTCGTGTCGCAGCGCTCGGAACTGTGCGCGCGATTCGCGAAGTTGCAGATCCCCGGCTGCTTCGAATGGCGGCGGTCGCCGCGGACGGCCGCAACGATTCGACTCTGCGCGCGCCCTCGTCGTGGCGACGTCCGGTCTGCTGCGCTCGTGGGTGCTCCGCCAGAGGAGCGCACCGTCATCGGGCCGCGCGCTCGCGACCGATGGGAACGCGCGAACGCGTGGCCGGAAGAGCTGCGCGCGGGTGGCCGAGGTGGCACTCCGATCGGTGCGGGAGCGATCCCCGCGTTTGGGGGGAGTTTGCGCTGACGATTTGAACGTTTTGTGGCTATTCTCCCCCGACATCGAGCGGCCGCCTTCCGGGCGCTCGGGGAGGATTCGATGGACGATCTGGCGCCTCGTGCCCCCGCGATGGCCGCTCCCGATGCCAGTTTCTCGGCGGATGCGGCGCGCCTCGCGGCGCCCCTTCGCGTCGGCATCTCGGCCTGCCTCCTGGGTCAGAAGGTGCGCTGGAACGCCGGCCACGAGCGCGACCCCTTCCTCGTCGAGACGGTCGGGCGCTTCGTCGAGTGGGTGCCGGTCTGCCCCGAGTTCGAACTGGGGCTTGGCGTGCCGCGGGAGACGTTGCGGCTGGTGCAAGGCGATGACGGGCTGCGACTGATCGCGCGCAAGAGCGGCACCGACCACACCGCGGGCATGACGACGTTGGCGAAGGAGCGCTCGGCGGGATTGGCCGGAGCCGATCTTTGCGGGTTCGTCTTCAAGAAGGACTCGCCGTCGTGCGGCCTGATGCGCGTGCGCGTGTACGACAAGAACGGCATGCCCAACAAGAGCGGCCAGGGGCTCTTCGCCGCGGCCATGAGCGCCGCGTTCCCGCAGCTGCCGATGGAAGAGGATGGACGTCTCCACGACCCGCGCCTGCGCGAGAACTTCTTCGAGCGCCTGTTCGCCTGGCGGCGGCTGCGCGATCGCTTCGACGTCCCGTTCACCGTCGGCGACCTCGTCGCGTTCCATTCGCGCGAGAAGCTGCTGCTGATGGCCCATTCGCCCAAGCTCTACCAGGAGCTTGGACGCCTGGTCGCGCATGCGAAAGGGCGGCCGCGCGCCGAGCTCGCCGTCGACTACCGCCGGAAGTTCATGGAGGCGCTGGCCACGCTGGCGCCGACGCGACGGCACGTGAACGTGCTGCAGCACATGGCCGGCTACGTGAGCGAGCAACTCGACGCGTCGGGCCGCCAGGAGCTTTCGCAGTCGATCACCGATTTCGGCGCCGGGCTCGTCCCGCTGATCGTCCCGCTGACGCTGCTGCGCCACTACGTGCGGCGCTTCGCGGTCGGATACCTCGCGATGCAGACCTACCTCGATCCGCATCCCAAAGAGCTCATGCTGCGAAACCACGTGTGATCGGACCATGGCAGCCCAACACTCCATTTTTCGCAGCGCGATGCCGGTCGACGCGAACGCTCTCCACGACTGGCACGCGCGGCCGGGCGCCTTCGAGCGCCTGTCGCCGCCATGGCAGCGCGTCACGCTGGAGCAGGCGCCGACCGGCCTTTCCGCGGGCACGCGCGCGATCCTGCGCGTGCACCTCGGCCCGTTCTCGCGGCGCTGGGTGGCCGAACACATCGAGCACGTGCCCGGCGAGCGCTTCCGCGACGTGCAGCGATCAGGCCCGTTTCGCCAGTTCGACCACACGCACCGCTTCCTTGCGGCCCCCGGCGGCTCGATCCTCGAAGACGACATCGAGTGGCAACTGCCGCTCGCGCCGTGGTCCGCGCCCGCTGCCGGTTGGGCCCGTGCTTCGCTTGAACGTGCCTTCGCGTGGCGACATCGCGTCACCGCATTCGACCTGCGCTGCCATCTCGGGAGTCGTCCGATGAACGTCGTCGTTTCCGGTTCGAGCGGATTGGTCGGCTCGGCGCTGGTGCCGTTCCTCACGGCCGGCGGCCACTCGGTGCGTCGTCTCGTGCGCGAGAGCGGCGCGCCGACCGATGTCGGCTGGCGGCCGGATCGAGGCGAGTTCGACGCGCGCCCGCTCGAGGGCATCGACGCCGTGGTCCACCTCGCAGGCGACAGCATCGCCGACGGTCGCTGGAACGCGGCGAAGAAGCAGCGCCTCCGCGACAGCCGCGTGGTGGGCACCAGGCTCCTGTCGCGCGGCCTTGCTGGTCTCGCGAAGAAGCCGAAGGTGCTGATCTGCGCCTCGGCGATCGGCTTCTACGGCACGCGCGGCGACGCATGGCTCGACGAGCAGAGTTCGCTCGGCAGCGGCTTCCTCGCCGACGTCTGTCGCGAATGGGAAGCGGCGACGCAGGCCGCGGTCGACGCCGGCATCCGCGTGGTGCACCTGCGCTTCGGTGTCATCCTCTCGGCCGCGGGCGGAGCGCTGAAGAAGATGCTGCCGCCGTTTCGAATGGGCGTCGGCGGACGCATCGGCAATGGCCGGCAGTGGATGAGCTTCATCGCCCTCGACGACGTGATCGGCGCGGTGGCGAAGGCGTTGCAGGAGGAGTCGCTGCGCGGCGCGGTGAACGTGGTGGCGCCGACGCCGGTCACCAACGACGAGTTCACCAAGACGCTCGGCCGCGTGCTCGGCCGCCCGACGCTCTTCCCGATGCCGTCGTTCGCCGCGCGCCTCGTCTTCGGAGAGATGGCGGACGAGCTGCTGCTTTCGAGCCAGCGGGTGGCGCCGACGAAACTGCAGTCGGCTGGCTACCAGTGGGGCTATCCGACGCTCGAAGCCGCGCTGCGCCACCTGCTCGGCAAGTGACGATGGCGGCATGGCTCGTCGCGGCGACGATGGCGGCGCTGCTGCCTCTCTGGCAGGAAGAGGTCGGCGTCGACGCGCGCCGCGTACTCGCCACGCGCGCCGACCTTGCGCGTAGCTATCTCCGTTTCGAGCGGGCGCTCGCCCGCCATCCCGAGCGCCTCGTCGCCGACGCGGAACGCCTGAATCGCGAGTTCGACCGCGCGTCGCTCGCGTTCTTCACCGGCGCCTTCGCCACGAGCTGCGCAACGCTCGAGACGCTCGCGCTCGAACTCGACGGGCTCGCCGCCGATCCGCTGCAGCGAACGCTGGCGAGCCTGCGGGTCGACGGGCTGCCGCCCGTGGTGGTGATGGCGGACGGGACCGCGTCGCTCGAGCTTCGCCTCGAAGCACTCGCGGAGCTGCACGACGGCGCGACGCCGACGGCCGCTGGTGCGGCGACGCTGGCGCTGCTGCGACCGGACGGCGGCATCGCGTGGAGCGCCCCGCTGCGCCTCTCCTCGGCCGGCCGCGCGACGGTCACGTTGCCGCTGGCGGCGATCGAGCTCGCGCCTGGCCGCCATCGGCTGATCGCATCGCACGAAGGGGCACCGGCGGTCGAGCTCGCGGCGACGACGTTGGCGCACGCCTCGTTCGATCGCGCGCGCGAGTCGCTGATCGAGTCGCTTTCGACGGTTGCGGCGCCGACGGCCGCGCTTGCCGAGTCGCTTGCCACTTGTCGGGCGCGCGCGCGGCTGCTGACCGACACGCCTTCGGCGCTGAACTCGGCGCAGTTCCTGGCCGAGCCGCTCGCGCTGCTGCGCGCCGTCCACTCCGAAGCGGCCGCGTTGCGTGCCGGTCGCGATCCCTACGACCGGCGCGCGGGCGAGCTCTGGCGCGTGCTGCAGGTGGGGCGGCGCGAGCTGCCGCTCTGCACCTACGCACCGATCGCGTTGGTGCCGCCCGATGCGGCGCCGGCGCCGCTGGTCATCGCGCTGCACGGCGCCGGCGGCGACGAGCGGATGTTCATCGACGGCTATGGCGCGGGGCTGCTGGTGCGCCTCGCCGACGAGCACGGCTTCCTGGTTGCGACTCCGCAGACGAGCCTCTTCGCCAGCGACGCGCGCCATGTCGACGCGCTGATCGAGGAGATGGCTCGTCTCTACGCCGTCGATCGCGCGCGCGTCTACCTGCTCGGCCACTCGATGGGAGCCGGCGCGACGGCGCAGCTCGCGCGTCAGGTGCCGCAGCGGTGGGCCGCCGCCGCGTGCCTGGCCGGCGGGAGCTTCGGCGGCGCCTCCTCCCCGAGCGACGAGCTGCCGCCGACGCTGCTGCTGGTGGGTGCCATCGATCCGATCGTGCCGCCGGGACCGCTGCTGCGCGGTGCGCGGGCGGCGCAGGCGCGCGGCGCGCCGCTCGAAATCGAAGAGCACGCTGCCTTCGGCCACACGCTGCTGGTCACCGCGCAACTGCCGCACGCCATCGAATGGCTGCTGGGTCACCGGCGCACGGAGCGCTGATCGCCTCCGGCCGGCGCGTTCCCCGGGCCGCCCCCGACCTTGGGCAGCGATTTCCCTTCTTTCAGCGTCGATCGCTCTTCAGCCGATGACCCTCTGCGGTACGGCGCGCGCCTGGCGCGGCCGTCCGCAAGGAGGGGGCGATGGCGGAAGCGGTGGAATCGACGGCCGGCGCGACGATCGTCGCCGGCGTCCAGACGAACGGTCGCGTCGTGGCGCCGATCGTGCAGCCGAGCGCGACCAAGCGCCTGACGCTGATGTCGTTCGGCTTCAAGTTCGGTCCGCCTCCGACCAACTACTACTTCGACGTCAGCTTCCTGAAGAACCCGGCACGCGACGAGCGTTGGGATCTCTTCGCACGCGTGACTCCGGCGATGCGCGAGTTCGTGATGGCACAGCCCGGCTGCCGCCGCTTCATCGAGGCGACCGTGCCGCTGCTGCGCGTGCTGCTCGATTGCGACGGCGACGTGCGCGTCGGCTTCGGCTGCAACGCGGGCCGCCATCGCTCCGCGATCCTCGTCGAGGAGATCGCGCGTCGGCTCGAGGCGGACGACGTCGTCATCAAGGTGATCCACCGCGAGGAGAGCTACCTGTGAGCAGGACCGCGATCCTCGTCGCTTCGCGCAACCGCAAGGACCTCGTCGACTCGTTCGGCGATTGGGCGGCGCGCAACGTGAAGACGCCGCACGATCTCTACGTCGTCGAGTGCGGCAGCGCGCCGGAGCAGTGGAGCAGTCGTTCCACCCTCGCCTACGACGACCCCGACTTCCTCGGCAAGTGCTTCGGCCACAACCTGGCTCTGCGCCAGGCGATGGTCGCTGCGGCGGCGCGCGGCGGCTACGACGACTACTGGGTCGTGATGAACGACCTCGTCTTCCCCGACGGGGTCGATCCCTTGGCGCGGCTGCATGATGCGTTCGATCACGCGCCGCGCCTCGCCTTGGTCTCGCCGACCGAAGTGGGAGGCCACTATCCCGAAGCCGGTGCGCAGGCAGGCGGCAGCGTTCGTCCGGTCACGACCTGCGACTACCTTGGCTTCCTGATCCGCGACACGGCGGTGCGCGAGGTCGGGTTCCTCAATCCGGCGTTCCGTTACTGCTGGGGCGCGATCCACGAGCTGTCGTTCCAGCTGCATCGCCGCGGTTGGTGGCTCGGCTACAGCGACGCCGTGAGCTACCGCCATCTCGGCGGCTCGACCTACGGCGCCGTCAACACGCAGACGATCTCGCGCGCCGAGTACCAGCGCCGCGCGCGCCGCTTCGCCTATCCCTACTTCCAGAAGCTCTACGGCGCCGACTGGGACCGCCAGTTTTTCGCGGCCGCCAAGCCGTTCGGCGCCCGTTTCGACACCTACTCGCACCACCGCCAGTATTGGGCCAGCGCCTTCTCCGCCGCGGAGATCGAGCAGCTCGACGCGCAGGCGCGCGCCACGCATGGTCGCGAGGAGGCATTCGAGGACGCGGGCGCGGGCAGCGTGCGCACCGTTGCTCCGCCGATTGGCTGGCGAACGAATCCGTGCGCGCTGACCTCGCAGCACGATCGACTGCTGGCGATGGTGCAGGCGCGCTCGCTGATCGACCCTTCCGCCGCGACCACGGTGATCGAGCCGCGGCCACCGACGCCCACCGCGGTCGTTGCCACGGTTGCGCCCGGCCCGCGCGCGCGCATGGCCGCTTGCTTCACGCGTGGCGATCTTGCGCCGGTGCCCGCCTCCTGGCGGGTCGGCCCTCCCGACTTCGTCGGGCTCGGTTGCGGCAAGTCGGGTGGCAGCTGGTGGTACGAGCTGTTGCAGCAGCACCCGCAGGTGGTGAGGAACCGCCTGGATGCGAAGGAGCTGCACTACTTCTGCCACCACGATTTCCGCGGCCCTGACGCCGCCGCGAAGGCGCTCTACCGCGAGGCGTTCGCGCGCCCCGACGGCAAGGTGTGCGGCGAGTGGTCGGGCAACTTCCTGAACCACCCGCTCGCGCTCGGCTACCTGCTCGACACCGCGCCGGACGCGAAGCTCGTGGTGATCCTGCGCAATCCGGTCGACCGCGCCGTCTCGAACTGGAACCAGTTCCTGCACGGGCGCAAGAAGCTGCTCGGCCTCGAAGGGGAGCGCGAGCGGCTGCTCGAGGACTACTCGCTCTTCCCCGAAGCGCTCTGGAGCTGCCGGATCGCGGACGCGCTCCGCCAGCTCTTCGCGCGCGTGCCGAGGTCGCAAGTGCTGCTGCTGCAGTACGAAGCGCTGCGCGACGATCCGCGGCCGGCGTGGAAGCGCACCTGCGAGTTCCTCGGCATCGATCCGCGCTGCACGCCGCGCGACTTCGAGCGGCCGGTGAACCAGAAGCCCTACCTCGTGCCGAAGCCCGACGCCGCCGCGCGCGCGCGTCTGGCCGACTACTTCGCGAGTGACGTGCAGGCCACGGCCGCGCTGGTGCCGGAACTCGACCTCGCGCTCTGGCGCGACTTCGTGCCGGCGGCAGCGACGACGGCGGTGGCCGCCGCGCCGCGCCGCTCGACGCGCGCCGACGTGGAGCGCCTCTTCGCGAGCGGCAAGCCGCGCCGGCTGCTGCTCGGCTGCGGGCCGCGGCCCGACGCCGACTCGATCAACGTCGACTGCGCGCCGACTGCGAAGGCCGATCTCTTCCTCGACGTCACCGACCTCTCCGCGCTCCCCGACGGCTCGATCGAGGCGATCCGCAGCTTCCACCTCTTCGAGCATCTCACGCGCGAGCAGGCGCGCCGCGCGCTGCGCGAGTGGCAGCGCGTGCTGGCGCCGGGCGGCACGCTGGCGATCGAGTGCCCGAACCTTGCGGTCTGCGTTCGCGAGCTCGGAAGCCACTTCGACGAGCGCGGCGACGACCTCACGATGATCGGCATCTACGGCGATCCGAACCGCGCCGCCGAGCTGCCGATGCGCCACCACTGGGGCTGGACACCGGAGACGCTGGCCAAGGAACTCGTCGCCGCCGGCTTCCGCGAGCCGTCGCTCCACCCGATCGAGCAGACGTGGCGGGCGGCTGCCCGCTTCGGCCGCGACATGCAGGTGCGCGCGATTCGCTGAGGATTCCGGCCCCGCGGGGCGCAGCTCCTGACGACTCGAAAAGCGGAGCTATGCTCCGCCGCGCTCGCTCGACCTTGGATGGATCGACAATCGATGCGTGTCGTTGCAGGGCTCGCTGCCGTCTTGCTGCCGTGGTCGCTCCTCTGCGCCGCGCCGCAGTCGGCGCCGCAATCGGCACCCGCCGGCGACGGGACGTTGGCGCCGGCCGAGTTTGCGGACGTCCTCGATCCCGCCAAGTGGGGGATCGGGCAGGTGGTCCCCGACCTCGCCTTCTGCGACCTCGAAGGCAAGGACGGCCGCCTGTCGAGCTACGCGACGAATGCCGCGCTGGTGATCGTCGTGCGCGATGTCGGATGCCCCGTTTCGAAGCGGTATGGACTGCGCATCGCCGAGATCGAGCGCGACTTCGCGGCGCGCGGGGTCGCGTTCCTCTACGTGAACCCGACCAGCGACGATTCGGTCGAGGAGTGCCGCGCCGAAGCGACTCAGTTCGGTTTCGCGGGCCGCTACGCGCGCGACCACGAGGGGCGTTTCGGTTGGCACCTTCGCGTGCGCTCCACCGGCGACGTCTTCGTGCTCGATCCGCAGCGGCGGTTGCGCTACCGCGGTGCCATCGACGACCAGATCGGGCGCGGCGCTTCGAAGCCGGCCGCGACTCGCGACTACCTGAAGGAGGCGCTCGGTGCGCTGCTCGCCGGCGAGCGGATCGAGCAACCGGCACTGAGCGCGCCCGGCTGCCTGCTCGAGTTCCTCACCGCTCCGCCCGAACCGGTCGCGTCGGCGCCGCTCGCCTGGTTCGGCGGCATCGAGCCGATCGCGCGCGACCGCTGCCAGGGTTGCCACCGCACCGGCGGCCCCGCAGGTTTCGAACTGTGCAGCGCCGAGGACTTCGCGGGCAACGCGGCGATGATTCGCGAAGTGTTGCGCTCGGGCGCGATGCCGCCGTGGAACGCGACCGCAAGCAGCGGCCCCTTCCTTCACGACATGCGCGTGCCCGACGATCAGAAAGCGGCGCTGCTGGCGTGGCTCGACGCGAAATGTCCGGTAGGGGATGAATCGCTGGCGATGCCCGCGCCGACATGGCCGAGCGGTTGGACCATCGGCAAGCCCGACCTGATCGTCGAGTCGCGCGTGGTCAACATCCCGGCGACGGGCGTCGTCGAATACCTCACGATCAATGTTCCGACCGACTTGAAGGAAGACGTCTGGATCTCCGCGATCCAGATCCTCGCCGAGCATCCGACCATCTGCCACCACGTCCTCGCGCACGCCTACTACCCCGAGCAGCAGTCGATGGAGTTCATCGACTCCTACCTGCCGGGACGCGCGGCCACCGTCTTCCCTCCCGATCAAGCGCTGCTGCTCGAGAAGGGGGCGGTGATCCGCTTCAACCTGCACTACACACCGGACGGGACGCCGGTGAAGGAGCGCACCAAGATCGGGTTCAAGTTCGCCGCGGGACCGCCCGAGTACCGTGTCAGCGGCAAGATCGTCCGCGAGTACGAGCTGCGCATCCCGCCGAACATCGAGCACTACGAGGTCGTCTCCGAATACAAGTTCCCCTTCGCCGCGATGATTCGTCGCCTCATCCCGCACATGCACCTGCGCGGCAAGTCGGTGACGGTCGAATTCATCGCGCCGGACGGCACTCGCACCGTGCCGCTCGAACTCGAGAAATGGCATCCCGATTGGCAGTACGCCTACGAGTTCGTGACGCCGATCCCGGTCGAGCGCGGCACGCTGGTGCGTTGCACCAGCTACTTCGACAACAGCAAGAACAACCCCTTCAACCCCAACCCCAACGTCTGGGTCGAGCAAGGGCCGCAGATCTGGGACGAGATGGCTGGCGTCTTCGTCGAGTGGTATCGCCGCGCCGACGCTCCCAGCGCGCGCGAACGCGATCGCGAGAACGGAGTGGCGAAGCCGCCGCGCCGCCGTGGCGCGAAGTCGCCGCCGCGTGGTGAGGACGCCGGGGACGATCAGTAGATATGGACGTCTCGCCTGAAAGCGTCGCCTGGCTCGAAGCGCAGCAGGCGTCCGCACCAGCACCGCGCGGGCGCATGGCGCCGCACTTCGCCGCGCGCGCCTCTCGAATGGAGCGCACCGCGGTGCGGCCGAACGTGCCGACGAGCGGCTCGCGCTTCGCTCCGTCGCCGGTCGCGCCCGCCGCGCCGTCCGCCGCCGGCAGTGATGCGCTCCAGCACCGCGTCGATCAGTTCGTGCGCAACTACCGCGTGCGCGGCCACATGGTCGCCACGCTCGACCCGCTCGGCCGCGAACGACCGCGCCCGCCCGAACTCGACCCCGCCTTCTGGGGGATCGGCGCCGACGACTTCGAGCGCCCGGTCTCGCGCGAGACGATCGCCGGCGACGGCCCCTTCACGGTGCGCGGCGTCGTCGAGCGCCTTGCGGACACCTACTGCCGCTCGATCGGCGCGCAGTTCATGCACATCGACGACCTCGCGGTGCGCCGCTGGCTGCAGGATCGGATGGAGGCGTCGCGCAACCGCATCGTGCTCGGCAAGAACGAGCAGCTGCGCATCCTCACGCGCCTCACCGACGCGGCGATCTTCGAGGAGTTCGTGCAGAAGAAGTTCGTCGGCGCCAAGAGCTTCAGCCTCGAAGGCGCCGAGTCGCTGATCCCTCTCCTCGATCTGGCTCTGGAGAAGGCGGGGCAGCAGGGAGTCGACGAGGTCGTCATCGGGATGGCGCACCGCGGGCGTTTGAACGTGCTGGCCAACATCCTCGGCAAGTCGCCGCGCCAGATCTTCCGCGAGTTCGCCGATGTCGACGCGGAGTTGAACCTCGGCGGCGGCGACGTGAAGTACCACCTGGGCCACGGTTCGACGTGGACCACGGCGGCCGGCCGCAAGGTGCACCTTTCGTTGTGCTTCAACCCGAGCCACTTGGAGCTGGTCAACCCGGTCGCGCTCGGCCGCATGCGCGCGAAGATGGAGCGCGTCGGCGACGAGCGGCGCGAGAAGGGGCTCGTCCTGCTGATCCACGGCGACGCCGCATTCGCCGGCGAGGGGATCGTGCAGGAGACGCTGAACCTCTCCGAGCTGCCGGCCTACACGACCGGCGGCACGCTGCACGTCATCGTCAACAACCAGATCGGCTTCACGACGCCGCCCGAGGAGTCGCGCAGCAGCACCTACGCGACCGACGTGGCGAAGCTGCTGCAGGTGCCGATCTTCCACGTGAACGGCGAGGATCCGGAGGCGGTCGCGCAGGTCGTGAAGCTCGCGCTCGATTTCCGGGCGCAGTTCCGCCGTGATGTCGTGATTGACATGTGGTGCTATCGGCTGCGCGGCCACAACGAGGGCGACGAGCCGACCTTCACGCAGCCGCTGCTCTATCAGGCGATCCAGCGGCGCCAGTCGGTGCGTGCCGGCTACGTCGACCACCTGCTGCAGCGCGGCGGCATCGCGCGCGAAGAAGCTGACGCCATCGCCGCCGAGCGCAAGGCGCTGCTCGAACGCGAGCTCACCGTGGCGAAGAGCCGCGAGTACGTGCAGAAGCTCGACCTGCCGGGCGGCTTGTGGGACGGCTATCTCGGCGGCCTCGACGAGCGAGCGCCCGAGGTCGAGACCGGCGTCGCGCGCGCGCGCCTCGTCGAGCTGCTCGAGGCGTTGACGCGCGTGCCTGAGGGCTTCCGGCCGCACGCGAAGATCGAGCGGTTGTTGGAGCAGCGGCGCGCGATGGCGCGCGGAGAGCTGCCGCTCGATTGGGCGGCCGCCGAGGCGCTCGCCTTCGCGACGCTCGCGGCGCAAGGAGTGGCGATCCGCCTCACCGGACAGGACAGCGAGCGCGGCACCTTCAGCCATCGCCACGCGGTGCTGCACGACGTCCACGACGGCAAGCGCTTCATGCCGCTCGCCGCGGCCACGCCCGGCCAGGCGAAGGTCGCGATCGTCAACAGCGCGCTCAGCGAGACCGGCGTGCTGGGCTTCGAGTATGGCTACAGCCTCGATGCGCCCGACGCGCTGGTGCTGTGGGAGGCGCAGTTCGGCGACTTCGTCAACGTCGCGCAGCCGATCCTCGATCAGTTCCTCGCGAGCGCCGAGACGAAGTGGCGGCGCCTTTCCGGCCTCGTGCTGCTGCTGCCGCACGGCTACGAAGGGGCCGGTCCAGAGCATTCGAGCGCTCGGCCCGAGCGCTTCCTCGAACTCGCGGCGACCGACAACCTGCAGCTCGTGCAGCCGACGACGCCGGCGCAGTACTTCCATCTCTTGCGCCGCCAGGCGCTGCGCAAGTGGAGGAAGCCGCTGATCGTGCTGACGCCGAAGAGCTTGCTGCGCAGCGCGGCCAGCACGTCGAGCTTGGAGGAGCTGGCCGGCGGCCGCTTCGCGCGGCTGTTGCCTGAGGCTCGCGCGGCCGCGTCGTCGCCGGTGCGTCGCGTGTTGCTGGTCAGCGGCAAGCTTTGCTACGACCTCGAGCAGGAGCGCGTGAAGCGCGGCGCGCACGACATCGCGATCGTCCGACTGGAGCAGCCCTATCCGCTGGCCGACTCGGCGCTGTGCGCTGCGCTTGCCGCCAGCAGCGGCCCCGTGGTCGCCGGCGCATCGCTCGCACCCGTCCTGTTCGTGCAGGACGAGCCCGAGAACATGGGAGCGTGGCCGTACCTGCGCCGCCGCTTCGGCGAGCGCCTCCCCGACGGCCGCGTGTTGCGCTGCGTGAGTCGTCCCGCTTCGGCGAGCCCCGCCACCGGTTCGCACGCGAGCCACAAGATCGAGCTGCAGCGGCTGCTCGATGGGGCGTTTGCGGCGGGGCGCTGAGCGCGTTGCGAGCTTGGTTCGAAGCAGGTCCTGCGAGATTGGCTGCGTGCCCGGTGTCGCTGGCAGTGGAGTGGATCGATGAGCGCCGCACCTCGGTCGCGCCTGATCGTGCTCGCTGCTGGTGGCGCGATCGCGTTGATCGGCGTGCTCCTGACCTGGGCACTGGTCGGCGAGCGAGGCGCGACGCGCATTTTCGTGGGCAACGAGTTCGAGATGCCGGCCGAGGGCGATCGCGCGGCGCCCGCCGCGTTGGATGAAGTCGCGCGGCGTCGCAACGACGTTGCGCGCGCCGCGGCTCCCGCGAGCGCTGCCGTCCCTCCTCCCGCCGCGCCGCTCGTGTCGCGCGACGATCTCGCTTTCGAGCCGCTGCGCCGCGAGCGGGTCGAGGTGACGGGTGCGTTGGCCGACGAGCACGCGCGCCCGCTCGACGAGCCGACGCTGACGGCAGCGGCCGCCGGCACCATCCCGCGTGTCTGGCTGGTGCAGCGCGGCGCGCGGCTCGCGGAGTTCACCCGCAATCCGAACGGAGATCTGACCGCGTCGTTGCTGGCGCCGCTCGATCGCAGCGAGATCGAGGCGGAGCTGATGCTGGGCGGTCGGCGCTTCGCGACCTTCCTCGAATCGGAGCTGACGACGCCGTTCACGTTGCGCGTCGACCTCTCGGCGATCGCGGCAGCGGGTTGCGCCGCGACGATCGTGGTGCGCCCGAACCCGAAGCCCGATCTCGACGATCGCGCCGGCGTGCTGCTCCGCCAGGGCAGCGCGCGGCGCGGCGTCTGGCTCGACGAGGAGGGGCGCGCTCGCTTCACGGCGCTCGATGCGGGCCGTTGGAGCGGCGTCGTTCGGGTGGCGGGTCAGCTGCCGGCGGAGTTCACGCTCGAGCTTGGCGAGCGCGATGACCGGGACGTGCTGGTGGAACTGCAGCCGGGCTTCCGCATCGTCGGCAGTGCGGCGTGGGATGGAATCGAGGCGCCTCTGCCGCAAGCGATCGCGAGTGTGGCGCGCCTCGCGGCGTCGGACGTCGCGGGCCACTCCGCTGCGCTGCAGGGCGGCTTCGCGCCGCTCGGCGGCGACGGCAGCTTCGCGCTCGGTCCGCTGCCGGCGGGGCGGTGGCGACTGCAGATCGTCCGCACCGATGGCGTCGTGGCGACGCTGCACGAGGTGGTGGTGGAGCTTGGCGGTCGCGAGGTCGAGCGGCTCGACCTGCGCATCAAGCCGGTGCGCCCGCCGACGCGGATCGTGCGCCTGCTGCTCGAATGGCCGGCCGAGGCGCCGCGCGACGTGAACGAGCAGATCGTGATCCCGCGCACGCTCGTCGCGACGTTCCGCGCCAGCGATGGCGCCGAAGTGGGCCACGGCTTCGCCGATCCGCTCTCACGCACGCCTCCCGAGCTCGAACTCCCGATCGGCGCCGTCGCGCTCGAGCTCGAATGGCGCGACAACTTCACCGGCCTGCTGCTCGCCAGCGGCATCGCGCCGACGCGCGTGGCGCTCCCGCGCGTGGTCCAGGACGGGAAGACGCCCGACCTGAAGGTGGTGCTTTCCGCGGCCCCGCGCGACTGAGGGCGCCTCACAGAATGTCCGCTGCGTTCGACCGGCTGCGGCCACCCATGACTCCGTCGACCTCCATCGGCGACTCTTCAGAGTCGCCTGCTTCGGTCTCCTCGTCCTGGGTGGCCTCGCTCGGTCTCGGCGCGACGCGTCCATTCTGTCAGGCGCCCTGAGAGCGGCGCCAGGCGGGAATCGTTTTCACGTCCGCCCGAGTCGCTCACGTTCTCGATTCCGGTGATCCGAAGCCTCGACGTCACGCCACCACTCGTCGTCGCTGGATCGCACGCATGAAACTCGAGATCGCCAGCCATCACCTCACTCGCGGTTGGTCGCCGAAACCGCTTCCGACCGCGCCGCAGCCCGCGAGCGTCGTGATCGTCTTCGGCGGCTCGAGCTATGCGCAGCGGCCTGAGCCGTTCGCCGAGCTCGCGCGCGCCTATCCGAGCGCCGTCCGTGTCGGCTGCTCGACGGCGGGCGAGATCCTCGACACGCGCGTCGACGATGACACCCTCGCGGTGGCGGTCCTCACGCTCGAGAAGGGGCACGTGCGCGCCGCGCATCAAGTCGTGGCGACGGCGGCCGACTCGAAGCGCGCCGGCGCCGAGCTCGCGCGGACGCTGCTCGCGCCCGACCTCATGGCGATCTTCGTCCTTTCCGACGGGCTCTGCGTCAACGGCAGCGAGCTCGTGGCAGGCATCAACTCGGTGGCACCGCGCGAGGTGGTCGTGACCGGCGGCCTTGCGGGCGACGGCAGTCGCTTCCAGAGCACGTGGGTGCTGCACGACGATCAGCCGACGTCGGGCGTCGTCAGCGCGGTCGGGTTCTACGGCGCCGCGGTGAAGGTCGGCCACGGCTCGAAGGGCGGCTGGGACATCTTCGGTCCAGAGCGGCGCATCACCCGCTCGACGGGCAACGTCCTCTACGAGATCGACGGCAAGCCCGCGCTCGCGCTCTACAAGGAGTACCTCGGCGAACGGGCTGCAGGGTTGCCGGCGACGGGGCTGCTCTTCCCGATCGCGCTGCGCCAGGACAGCGGTGCCGAGAAGTCGCTCGTGCGCACGATCCTCGCGGTGAACGAGCGCGATCAATCGATGACCTTCGCCGGCGACGTGCCGACCGGCTCGACGATGCAGCTCATGCGCGCCAACTTCGATCGACTGGTCGGCGGGGCCATCGAGGCTGCCGAGCAAGTGGTCCTGCCGATGGAAGCGCATGGCGATTCGCTGTCGATCGCCATCAGCTGCGTCGGCCGTCGCCTGGTGCTGGGCGAGCGCGCCGAAGAAGAGGTCGAAGGAACGCTGCACGCGCTCCGTCCGGGCACGCGCCAGGTCGGTTTCTACTCGTACGGCGAGATCTCGCCCTACACGAGCGGCTCGTGCGACCTGCACAACCAGACCATGACCGTCACCACGCTCTCTGAAGATTGATGCCGGGCGCGTGAGCGAGCTCCACCCACTCCTGCTGCGTCAGCTGAAGCGCATCGGCCTCGCCGATCCGTCGCAGCCGCCCGATGCCGCCACTTGGGCGCAGCTGCTCGAACGGATCTCGCGCGTCTACGTCGACGGGGACAGCGAGCGCTACACGATGGAGCGGTCGCTCGACATCTCGTCGCGCGAGATGGCCGGTCTCTACGAGCAGCTGCGCGCGACCTCCGAGTCGTCGCTCGCCGAGGAGAAGAGCCGGTTGCAGGCGGTGATCGCCGCCATCGGCGATGGCCTGATCGTGCTCGACGTCGAGGGCGTCGTGCAGTTCATGAACCCGGCGGCCGAGCAGCTCCTCGGCGGAACGGCGCAGGAACTCGGTCGCGAGACGCTGCTCGATCGCCTCGAGGCCGCGGGCAGCGGCGGCGAGCCGTTGGCGTTCGCGGCGCGCGCGGCCCGCGGCGTGCGCAGCGACGACAAACGCTTCATGCGGCGCGGTGGCGCCGAGTTTCCCGCCGCATGCGTCCTGGCGCCGGTCGTCTTCCAGGGTGAGCCGCGTGGCGCGGTCCTCGTGTTTCGCGACGTCACCGCGAGCCAGGCGATGGTCGCGGAACTGACGACGGCGAAGCTCCACTCCGAGGTCGCCAACCGTGCGAAGAGCGACTTCCTCGCCGTCATCAGCCACGAGATTCGCACGCCGTTGAATGGCGTGATCGGCATGGCCGAGCTGATGTCGGCCACGCCTCTCACCGAGGAGCAGCGGGAGTGCGTCGACACCGTCCTGCGATCGAGCCATGCCCTGCTCGACATCCTGAACGACATCCTCGACTTCTCAGCGGTCGATGCCGGCAGGTTGAAGATCGATGAGATCGAGTTCGATCCGCGGGCGAATGCCGAGGAGACGATCGAGCTCGTGGCCGAGACGGCGCAGAAGAAGGGGCTCGAGCTCGTCCTCGAGATCGGGCGCGACGTGCCGGCGCGTTTGACCGGCGATCCGCGGCGTCTGCGCCAGGCTCTCCTCAACCTGCTTTCGAACGCCGTGAAGTTCACGATGCTCGGCGAGGTTCGCCTGCAGCTGGGGTGCCGAACCGATGCGGAGGGCGGCGCGTGCCTGCGCTACGCGGTCGTCGACACCGGCATCGGGATCGACGCGGAGGCGCAGACGAGGCTCTTCGGCGCGTTCACGCAGGCCGACTCGTCGATGACGCGCCGCTTCGGCGGCACCGGGCTCGGGCTGGCGCTTTCGCGGCGCCTGATCGAGGCGATGGGTGGCACGATCGGCCTCAAGAGCGAGATCGGGATCGGCAGCACCTTCTGGCTGCAGTTGCCGCTGCGCGGCGCCGTGGCGGCGCCGGTGGTGCCGCAGCGCGACGAGACGGCGCTGGTCGTCGCGAGCCGCGGCGCGACGCGCTCGAGCCTCTCGGTGCGACTCGCCCTGCAGGGGTGGCGAGTCTTGAGCGCTGCCGATGACGCGACGGCGTTGCTCGCACTGAGCAACGTGCCGGCGCCCGCTTTCGTCCTGGTCGACGGCACGCTCGATCCGGCGCGCGCGTTGGCGAGCTGCCGCCGCTTCGCCGCTGAGTGCGGCGAGAAGTTGCCGCCGCTGCATCTGCTGGTGCCGCGGCGTGAGCCGCCGAATGCGGCGATGCTGGCTGCCGCGAGCGTCTCCACCACGTTGATGGCGCCTGCGCGCAGCGAGCAACTGAGCCGCCTCGGCCACGCGCCGGCGGTCGCCGCTCCCGCGATCGCGCCCCGCGTCGCCGCGCCGGTCGTTTCGCCGTCCGTGCCGCCGCCGGCAGCGCCCTCGACCGCGCTATCGACCGCGCTATCGACCGTGAACCCGGCGGACACCGTCGCGCCACGCTTTCCAGCGACGACCAAGGTCCTGCTGGTCGAGGATCAGCCGCTGAACCAGCTGGTTGCCAAGAAGATGCTCGCGCGGCTCGGCATCACGCCGACCGTGGCGGCGAATGGCCGTCTTGGACTCGAGGCGGTTCGCGCCGGTCGCTTCGACCTCGTGCTGATGGACTGCCAGATGCCGGTGATGGACGGCTTCGACGCGACCCGCGCGATCCGTCAGCTTCCGGAATCGGCGGCGCGCGTGCCGATCGTGGCGTTGACCGCCAATGCGACGCAAGGCGATCACGATCGCTGCCTCGCCGCCGGCATGAACGACTTCGTCACCAAGCCGATCGACCTCGCCACGCTCGAGCGGGTGCTGACCGTCTACCTGGAACGCCGCGTGACTGCCGAGGTCCCGCAAGAGTCGGCATGAGGCGTTGCGCGCCGCCGCGGCGCGCCGCCGCTCGCTACTCTCGCGCCCGGCTCTTCGGAGCGCCCGTTCGCGGCGCCGCCGGCAGCCTGCGGGGATCGAGCGGATGAGCGTTGAACTCAAGGTGCCGAGCGTCGGCGAGTCGGTGACCGAGGTGCAGGTCGGCGGTTGGCTCGTGCAACCGGGCCAGCGCGTCGAGCGCGACCAGGTCGTGGTGGTCATCGAGACCGACAAGGCGACCGTCGAGATCCCGGCACCTGTCGCCGGCGTCATCACGCAGATCGCCAAGACCTCGGGCATGAAGGTGCGCGTCGGCGAGGTCCTTGGCGTGATGGAGGAGAGCGGCACGAGCGGCGCGGCCAGCGCCAGCGCCAGCGCCAGCGTTGCTGCTGCTGCCAGTTCGCCGGCGCCTTCCGCCGTGCCCGTTTCCTCCGCCGCGAGCGGCAAGGTGATGCCGGCTGCGGCGCGCGTGCTCGCCGACGCGGGCGTCGCGGCCAGCGCGGCGACACCCACCGGTCCTGGCGGCCGCCTGCTGAAGGAGGACGCGCTGCGAGCGGTCGCCGCGAAGAGCGCCGCGCCCGCCGCCGCGACGCCCGGGGCGCGCGCCACTGAAGCGGTCGCGATGTCGCCGCTGCGTCGCACGATCGCGCGCCGCCTCGTCGAGGCGCAGGCGACGGCCGCGCTGCTCACGACCTTCAACGAGATCGACATGGGCGAAGTGCAGCGGCTGCGCCAGCTCCACGGCGAGTCGTTCCTGAACAAACACGGATTGAAGCTCGGGCTGATGTCCTTCTTCGTCAAGGCCGTGGTCGAGGCGCTCGCGGCGGTGCCGGCGTTGAACGCGCAGATCCGCGCGGGCGCCAATGGTGACGAGATCCTCTACCACCACTACTGCGACCTCGGAGTCGCGGTCGGTGGCGGCAAGGGGCTGGTCGTGCCGGTCATCCGCGATGCGGAGCGGCTCTCGTTCGCCGACGTCGAGCGGGCGATCGCCGACTTCGGCAAACGCGCGCAGAGCAACCAGCTTTCGCTCGAGGAGCTCTCGGGCGGCACCTTCACCATCAGCAACGGCGGCGTCTACGGATCGCTTCTTTCCACGCCAATCGTCAATCCACCGCAGTCGGGCGTGCTCGGCCTGCACGCGATCCAGGAGCGGCCGGTGGCGCGCGAGGGGCAGGTGGTGATCCGTCCGATGATGTACGTCGCGCTGACCTACGACCATCGCATCGTCGACGGCCGCGAAGCGGTGATGTTCTTGAAGCGGGTGAAGGAGTGCATCGAGTCGCCCGCGCGCATCATGTTGGACGCCTGAACGCCACCGGAGCCTGATCGCGCCATGGACCCCCTCGACCTCGTCGTCATCGGTGCCGGCCCCGGCGGCTACGTCGCCGCGATCCGCGCCGCGCAGCTCGGCCTCAAGGTGGCCGTGGTGGAGAAGGAGGCGGCGCTCGGCGGCACCTGCCTGCGCGTCGGCTGCATCCCCAGCAAGGCGCTGCTCGAATCGAGCGAGAAGTACGCCGAGGCGAAGCACGCGCTCGCCGCGCACGGCGTGAAGGTCGCCGGCGTCGAGCTCGACCTCGCGGCGATGCTGGCGCGCAAGGACTCGGTGGTGAAGGGGCTCACCAGTGGCATCGACGCGCTGCTGAAGAAGGGCAAGATCGCGCGCCACCATGGCACCGGGCGCTTCGTCGCGGCGGGGCAGGACGGCGTGCGCGTCGCGGTGACCAACGCGGCGGGCGCCACCGGCGAAGTCGTCGCGAAGCGCGCGCTGATCGCGACGGGCAGCAAGGTCGCAAAGATCCCGGGCCTCGACGTCGACGGTTCGCGCGTCGTCACCAGCACCGAGGCGCTCTCCTTCGCCAGCGTGCCGAAGCACTTGATCGTCATCGGCGCGGGCGCGATCGGCCTCGAGATGGGCTCGGTGTGGGCGCGCCTTGGCAGCCAGGTGACCGTGCTCGAACTGATGGAGCGGATCCTGCCGGGCATGGACGGCGAGATCGCCGCCGACGCCAAGAAGATCCTCGAGCGGCAGGGGCTCGCCTTCCGGCTGGGCGTGAAGGTCAAGCGCGCCGTGCGCGATCCGAAGAACGGCGACGAGGCGATCGTCGAGTTGGTGGGTGCGGACGGCGCCGCGGGCGAGCAGTTGCACGCCGAGCGCGTCCTGGTGGCGATCGGCCGCGCGCCCTGCACCGATGGGCTCGGGCTCGACGTGGTGGGGGTGAAGCAGGATCCGCGCGGGCGGGTGGTGATCGACGAGCGCTTCGCCACCAACGTGGCGGGCATCTACGCGATCGGTGACGTCGTGCGCGGGCCGATGCTCGCCCACAAGGCCGAGGAAGAAGGGGTCGCCTGCGCCGAGTTCATGGCCGGCGGCCACGGCCACGTCGACTACGACACGATCCCTGCGGTCGTCTACACCGACCCCGAGGTCGCCGGTGTCGGCAAGACCGAGGAGGAGCTCGTCGCGGCGAACGTGCCGTTCAAGAAGGGGCTCTTCCAGTTCCGCGGCAACGGTCGCGCGCGCGCTGCCAACACCATCGAGGGGCGCGTGAAGGTGCTGGCCCACGCGGAGACCGATCGGTTGCTTGGCATCCACATCTTCGGCTCCCACGCGAGCGAGCTGATCGCCGAGGCAGCGGTCGCGATGAACTTCCACGCCAGCGCCGAGGATCTCGCCCGCTGCTGCCACGCCCACCCGACCCTCTCCGAAGCGATCAAGGAGGCGGCGATGGCCGTCGATCGCCGCGCCATCCATGCGTAGCCGCGGGCGCACGCCATGAACGCACTCTGCTTTGCCCTGGCGCTGCTGCAGGAGACGACACCACCGGTCGCCGCGGCCTCGCCGCCGCCGTTCACCTTCGTCGATGAAGCGGCCGCGCGCGGCGTGACGTGGGTCAACCACTGCGGCGATCCGCAGAACAAGCGCTACCTGCTCGAATGCATCGGTTGCGGTTGCGCCCTCTTCGACAAGGAGGGGGACGGCGATCTCGATCTCTTCCTCGTCGACGCGGGGACGCTCGCGCCGCCGACCGATCTGCCGCCCGGCGTCGATCCGCTCGATGTCGACTGGAAGCCGAAGAAGGACGGCACCTGCCGCCTCTACGAGAACGACGGCAGCGGCCGCTTCACCGATGTCACTGAAAGCTCCGGCGCCGGGATCCATGTCTTCGGCCAGGGCGTGACGGCCGCTGATCCCGATGGCGACGGCGACCTCGACCTCTACGTCACCTGCTGGGGGCCCAACCGCTTCCTGCGCAACGACGGCAGCGGCAAGTTCGTCGATGCGACGCGCGACGTCGCGATCGGCGACCCGCACTGGTCGGTCGGCGCCGCCTTCTTCGATGCGGACGGTGACGACGACCTCGATCTCTACGTCGGCAACTACCTCGCGATGGCGATCGCGCGCGATCCGAAGTGCTGGCGCAAGGTCGATTGCCCGTTCCTCGACGTGCCGGCCGCGTGCGGTCCGAAGGGGATGGTGCCTGAGCCCGACAGCTTCTTCCGCAACAAGGGCGATGGCACCTTCCGCGACATGAGCGACAAGGCCGGCATCCGCGACCACGACCCGCGCTACGCACTGGGCGTCACGGCGTTCGATCACGACCAGGATGGCGACATCGACGTCTACGTCGGCAACGACTCGCGTGCCAACTCGCTGTGGGACAACGACGGCCGCGGCCGTTTCAGTGACCTTGCCGACCTCGCGGGCGTTGCCGTCAGCCGCGACGGCGTGGCGCAGGCGAGCATGGGGGTGGCGTGCGGCGATCTCGACAGCGACGGCCTCTTCGACCTCGCGGTCACCAACTTCTCGCACGACGACAACACGATCTATCGCAACGAAGGCGGTGGCAGCTTCGTCGACGTGACCGCCCGCTTCCCGTTCGGACCGAAGGCCTACCTGTCGCTGGGTTGGGCCACCGAGTTCGTCGATTTCGACGACGATGGCGACCTCGACTTCTTCGTCGCCAACGGCCACGTCTATCCGCAGGCGGACGTGCGCGCGCCCGAGCTGACCTATCGCCAGCAGAACCGCATCTACCAGCAGGCGAAGAAGACGCTGCTCGATGTCACGGATGCGGCAGGGTCGGGCTTCGCGCGGCGCGCCTCGTTTCGCGGCGCCGCGTTCGGCGACCTCGACGGCGACCGCGATGTCGACGTCGTCGTCATGGCGATGGATGAAGTCCCGAGCGTGCTGATCAACCAGGGCAGCGGCAAGGACGCGCTGCTGCTCGAGCTGCGCCAACCAACCGGCATGAACCGCTTCGCGATCGGCGCGCGCGCGGTCGCGCAGGTCGGCGGGCGCAAGCTCGCGCGTCAGGTTCGCGCTGGCGGCTCGTTCGCCAGCAGCAGCGACCTGCGCATGCACTTCGGTCTGGGCGGCGCCGCCGTGCTCGAGAAGCTGACCGTGACGTGGCCCGACGGCACGCAGCAGGAGTTCGTCGACGTCGCGGGCGCGCGGACACTGCGGCTCGAGAAGGGCGGCACGCTCGAAGAGGTGGCGAAGCGATGAGCAGCACGTGGTGGCTTGCCTTCGTGATGCTGCAGGACGCGCCGTCGGTTCCGCCGCCGGCACCCGCGCCGGCCACGCCGCAGGCCGCGCCGCAGGCCGCGCCGGCTGCGCCCGACAACGCCGCGCTCTTCGCGCGCTGGGAGGCGGCGCAGAAGCTCCACCTCGCTGGCGACTTCGTGGCGGCGCGCGCGGCGATGGCGGAAGTGCTCGCCGCCGACCCCGCCAACTTCGAGCTGGCCAAGACGATGGCGCGTTGGCTCGCGGAAGTTCGATCCGACTTCGTCGGCGCCGAGCCCTTCGCGCGCCGCGCTTGCGAGCTGAAGCCCGGCACGCTCGACGTCATCAACCTGTTCGGCTCATCGCTGACGATGAGCGGCAAGGTGGTCGAGGCGGAGGCGGTCTTCCGCGCGGGCTGCGATCGCTTCCCCAACGAGGCGCAGCTGTGGTTCGGGCTGGGCGTCGCGCGCGGCCAGCAGAAGAAGTACCTCGAGGCGCGCGCTGCCTACGAGCGCTCGCTCGAGCTCGCGCCTGACAACGGCCTGTGCCATTTCACGTCCGGCGAGAACCACACCAACCTGCGCGACTACGCGGCGGCGGAGCGCGAGTTCGCGAACGCGGTCAAGCTGAAGGGCCACGAGGACGCGCTCTGGCGCCTCGGTGACGTGCTGGCGCGCCAGGGCAAGGACGAGGCGGCGGAGAAGGTGCTGCGCCCGGCGTTGACGCAGGGCTCGAAGCTCGCGCGCTTCCAGGCCGCGTTGCATCTCGGGATGTTCCTGGTCGAGCGCGACCGTTCCGCCGAAGCGCTGCCGCTCATGACCCAGGCGACCGACGAGCGTCCCACCAGCCGCGAAGCGTGGCGCTGGCTCGCCCGCGCCCAGCGCGCGCTCGGCAGGAGCGAGGCCGCCGCGCGCTCGATCAAGAAGTCGCAGGAGCTGCGCATCGAGGAGGACAAGCTCGAAGAGGAGCGGCTGCTCGGCTTGATCAAGGCGCAGCTCGAGGGCGGAGGGAAGCAGGGGGGCTGACGCCGCCAACCGCTGCGGCGAGCGGCGCTATCCTCGCGCCCCTCTTTCGCCTGCGTCGCGACGCGATGCGGCGGGCCGCCCTGCGAGGACATGCGCCTTCCATGACTTCTCCGCTGATCCCGAAGCGCTTCCAGCCGTCGCTGCCGCACGATTCGCTGATCGTGAAGGGGCCCGCGGGCGACAACTCGGTGCCGCTCGATGTGGTCTTCGTGGGCGCGGGGCCGGGTGGCCTGGCGGGCGCGATCGAGTTGAAGCGGCTGGTGGCGGCGGCCAAGGCGCGCGGCGAATCGGTGGCCGACCTCGAAGTCGGCGTGCTGGAGAAGGCCGAGGCGCTCGGCGAGCACAACCTGTCGGGCTCGGTGGTGAACCCGTCGGCCTTTCGCGAGCTCTTCCCGGGGATGAGCGACGCCGAGTTCCCGTTCAAGGTTCCGGTCAACGATGAGGCGGTCTACCTCCTCTCCGAGAACGGGCAGACCAAGTTGCCGACGCCGCCCACGATGAAGAACCACGGCAACTTCGCGGCCTCGATCAGCGAGATGGTGCGCTGGCTCGGGGCGAAGGCGGAGGCGGCTGGCGTCAACCTCTTCACCGGCTTCCCGGCGGCGGGGTTGCGCGTCGACGGCCCGAAGGTCGTCGGCGTGCGCACGACGCCAAGCGGCCTCGAGCGTGACGGCAGCGCGGGCGCCAACGCGAGCCCCGCGACCGACATCGAGGCGCGCGTCACCGTGCTGTCGGAGGGCACGCGCGGGCTGCTGACGCAGGCGTGGATGCAGTGGCAGCAGGTGCAGAGCAAGAACCCGCAGATCTACGCGCTCGGCGTGAAGGAGCTGTGGGAGACCAAGGTCCCGCTCGACACCGTGATCCACACGATGGGGTGGCCGCTGCCCAAGGACGCGTTCGGCGGCAGCTTCGCCTATCCGCAGGGGAAGAACCTCGTCGCACTGGGTCTCGTGGTCGGCATGGACTGGCGGCAAAGCGGGCTTGACGTCCACGCGCTGCTGCAGCGGCTGAAGCTGCACCCGTTGTTCAAGCAGCTGCTGGACGGCGGCGAGCTGGTCGAGTGGGGGGCGAAGACGATCCCCGAGGGCGGCTACTGGTCGTTGCCGGAACGACGCTGCAGCGACGGTTTGGTGGTGCTGGGCGATGCGGCCGGCTTCGTCGACGTGCCGACGCTGAAGGGAATCCACTATGCGATGTGGAGCGGCATCTTCGCCGCGCGCGCGATCTTCGCGGCGCTGCGGAAGGACGACGTCAGCTACGACGCGCTGCGCGACTACGACCGCCTGGTCAACGAATCGGTGATCGTCAAGGACCTCCATCGCACGCGCAACATGCGGTTGGCCTTCAAGAGCGGCTTCTACGTCGGCGGCTTCAAGGCCGCGGTGATGACCGCGACGGGAGGGGCGCTCTTCGGCGGCCATCAGCACGTCGAGGAGGATGCGGCCGAGGGCAAGGAGATCACGCCGCCGGCGTCGTTCGTGCCCGACGGCAAGCTGACCTTCAGCAAGGTCGATGCGGTCTTCAAGTCGGGCAACCAGACGCGCGACTCGATCCCGTCGCACTTGATCTCGAACGCCGAGGTGCCGACCGAAGTCGCGAAGCTCTACGCCGCGATGTGTCCCGCCGGCGTCTACGAGGTGGTCGACGGCAAGCTGCGCGTCAACGCCCCGAACTGCATCGACTGCAAGGCGACCGACGTGATCGGCCCGCGTTGGACGCCGCGCGAAGGCGGCAGCGGGCCGAAGTATCGCGGGATGTGAGCGGGGCGGCGGCGTCGCTCACTTCGCGATCACGAGCCGTTCGAGTTGACGCGTGCTGCTGCTGCTGCCGCCGCCCGTCGCGGAACCGAGTGCGCCCGCCGCCAGCGTCCAGCGAACGACGACGGAGCGACGAGGGGGCGGAGTACCTCCATCCGCCGGAACCGCGCGCGCCGCGGCTCATTCCGGGTAACTCCCGGGGCGGGAACCTCGGCGCGGCCGCGCGGTCGGAGTGAGGCGCGGTAGCGTTCGCGCGACGGCGGGCGGTACGACGAGGAGCTGGGTGATGGCGATGCAGGGTTGGTTCGCGGCGATGGCGGTGGTGGTGGCGTCGGTCGCGGCGGCTCCTCCGGCGGCCGCCGACCTCATTGCGCCGGGGACGAAGTTCGTCCGGAACCAGGCGGTGATCGACGCGGGTCGCTTTGACGACTACTGCGAGCACTCGCGCCTCATTCGCGAGGGCGACACGCTGGAGAAGATCGCGCGTGAGGTCTACGGCGACCCGACCCGCGTCGCCGACCTGCTGCGCTGCAACGAAGGCCTCGTGCCAGAGAAGCTCAAGGTCGGCGCGACACTGGTGCTGGCGCCGAAGAAGGCGCCCATCGCCGGCTCGAGCGAGGCGATCGGCTGGCACTTCTACGTCGGCTCCGGCTACGACACCCTCGCGGAGGCCGATCGGGTCTTCCCTGGCGTGGAGTTCCGCGCGCCGCGCCGCGGCTACTACGTGGTCGCGGTCGATGCCGCGCACGCCGCTGACTTTGCCCATCTCCGTGAGACGGATGGCAAGCAGCGGCAGCCCGAAGGCTGGGCTGCGGCGCTGCCGTGGCTCTGCCTCACGCCGAGCGTTCGCACGCATGACGCGATCGAGGCGAGTTCGGCTGCCGAGACGATCACGACGACGCTCGAGCTGCGCGAAGTCGACGCCTCTGCGAAAGGTGCGAAGCGCTGGCAGGTGGTCGCCGGCAAGCAGGAGCGCTTCGACGAGAAGGGCAAGCCCGTCGTCGGAGGGTGGCTTGGTGGCGACGCCGGCGGCGGGCCGGGAGCCGCCCGCGCCGTCGCGCTGCTCGCCCTGTCGCTGATCGGGGCGGTGGGGCTGCTCGCGCTGCGGCGGCGAGCCCCTGCGGTCGCGTGATCGAGCGATGGCGGCGATCGCGCTGCTCGCGCTGGCGTTGACCACGGCGATGGTCGTCGCCGCGGCGCCGCTGGTGGTCTATGCGGCGACCCTGGCGCTGTTCGGGTTCGCGCATGTCGTGGTCGAGTTGCGCTACGTGCGCTCGCGCTTCGACGCGCGTCTCGATCCGCGCCTCGTCGTCGCGTGGCTCGCGCTGCTGGCATTGCTGGTGGCGGCGCGCATCAGCGCCTTGCTGCACGTCGCGCTGCCGTTCGATCGCGGCGCGCTGGAACTCTCGCTGCTGGCGGCGCTCCTCCTCGTCACCGCATTCGCCGCGCCGGCGCAGCGGCGGGTGGCGGCGCTCGCGTGCACGGCGCTCGTCGTCGGTTTCGGCCTCGTCGCACCGCCGGCGGCCACGCTCGCGCTGCTGGCCTTCGCGCACAACTTGACGCCGTTGGGATTCCTCGCCGAGCGACTGCGCGGCGGCGCGCGTCGAGCGACGCTCGCTCTGGCGCTGCTCGCCTTCGTCGGGGTGCCGCTGCTGTTGCTGGCGGGCGGCGGCGATCGGCTGCTCGAGATCCTCTCGATCCCGTCGAGCGACGGCGCGTTCCTCGCCATCGGCGAGGTGGACGACCACTTCAGCGCCTTTCTGCCACCGGCGTGGCTCGCCGAGGAGTTCGCGCCACGCCTCTTCACCGCCGCGGTCTACCTGCAGTGCTCCCACTACTTCACGGTGCTGCACGTGCTGCCGCGTCTCGCGAGTCCGGCCGCGTCGGCTTCGGCGCCGAGGAGCGCTTCCTCGACGGTGCCTCGTCGCGTCGCGTTCGGCGGCGCGCTGGCCGTCGTCGTCGGCCTCGCGCTGCTGGTGATGTTTGGGCAATCGTTCGTCGAAGCTCGCCGCGTCTACGCGATTGCAGCCGTCGTCCACGCCTACGTCGAGTGGCCGCTGTTCCTGGCCGTCGTCGTGGGCGCCGCTCGCGCTCCGCTGCCGACGCCTTCGCCCGCATGATGCGCTACCTGCTGGCGCTGGCTTTGACCGTCGGCGTCGAGGCGCTCGTCCTTGCGTTGCTGGCCCGCACTGCGCGCACGCCGGCGCGTCCGCTGCTGGTGGCGAGCCTCTTCGCCAACCTCTTCACCCATCCGCTCGCCAACCTCGCCTACACGGGAAGCGTGCCGTCGTTCGTCGCGGTGGAGGCCACGGTGGTGCTGGCCGAAGCGTTGCTCTACGCCGCGCTGCTGAAGCCGGGCGCCACTCGCGCGCTGCTCTGGTCGCTGGCCGCGAACGGGGCCTCGATGGCGCTCTCGATCCTCTTCTGATCCTCGCCCTACTTCGCGATCAGCACGCGGTCGCCGCTCGCGAGGTCGATCTGGAACAGCGCGTCCAGTTTCGCGTCGACGGCGAAGGCGCGTCCAGCGGCCCCGTCGCAGCTGATCGCGGTCACTTCGAATAGCGCGGGCCCCGTGCCGATCCCGGATGCGGACGACGAGATCAACTGGCGCGAGGCGTCGTCGAGGTCGACGCGGATCACGTCGTTCACCACGCCACCAGCGCCCGCAACCGATCCGACGACCAGCAGCGCGCGCGACGCGTCGTCGATGCAGCAGAGGCCCTTCGGCACGTCGAACATTCCGCTGACGCTCACGTTCGCGAAGAGGGAGCGATCGCCGGTCGCTGCGTCGATGACCACGACACCGGGCTGGACAGCGTCGATGGCGAGGATGCGATTGGTCGAGGCGTCGAAAGCCATCCCGAGCAGGAACGACAGAGGGACCGGCTTGCCGTCGCCGTTCTGCGCCAGGACGGTGCGATCGCCGGTCGCGAGGTCGAGGGCGAGCAGGCGCGATTCGTTCGCGTCGAGCACGAAGCCGCGTCCGCCCGAGGCGTCGACGACGATCTGCGTCGGACCGCTGGTGCCCAAAATGAAGTTCGGGCCGCTGCCGCGCGTGCTGCTGCTGACCAGCGTCACGGCGAGCGTCGTCGCGTCGAGGCGCTGGATGCCTGGCAGGGCGGTATCGGCGACCAGCAGCTCATTCGCGTTCGCGCCGATGGCGACGTTCTGGAAGTCGATGGCGGTCGCGCTTCCCGCGATGAGGTGGGTGCGAGCGCCGGTGGCGAGGTCGAGGGCGTCGAGACCGAAATCCTCCGCCGCCAGGAGCAGGCGCCCGCGCGTCAGGTCAGGCGTCGCGAAGGCTCGGGTCTCGAAAAAGGCCGAGGAGCTGAAGAGCGGGTCGCCACTGCCAACGGTCACTTCGCCGAAAGTGGTGCGCCGCTGCGCGGCGAGGTCGTACTCGATCCAATGGTCGGAGTTGCCGTCCGCCGCCAGCAGGTGGCCGCTATTCGGGTCGAGGCTGAGCGTCTCCGCGGAGGTGATCAGCGGTCCAAGGGCCGGATCGGCCGCGAGCGCGAGCGTCCGTGTGCCGCTGTTCAAGTCGATGCGCACGATCTCGCCCGTGGTCTGCGCGAACAAGTAGAGCTCTCGCTTGGCGTCGTCGAGTGCGATCGGCCCCGGTTTCGCGACCGTCGGCCCGACCGTGCCATCCACGAGGTCGGAGAGGATCTTGCGCGAGCCGTCGATCGTCGACACCAGCAGCAGCGTCGGCGCGCTCGTGTCCGCATCGACGACGAGGTAGTCATCGTCCGTCGGGTCATACACCACGCCACTCGGCACCGACATCGGCGGAGACTTGCCGTCGTTGCCGTCGCTGAGGACGGTGTCGCTGCCGCCGGCGAGGGGCACGGCACGCAACGCCTTGGCGAAGAAATTGTTGGTGTAGACCGCGCGCTTGCGCTTGGGGTCGTGGGTGATTCCGCCAACAAAGCTCGCCGTCTGCGGAAGGACCGTGCGATCGCCGCTGGCCGCGTCCACCAGGAACATCGCGACTGGATTGATGGTCGACACCAGGATCGAGTTGCCGTCGGCAGTGAAGGCGGCATCGAGCGGATCGCCGAGCAACGTGCCGTTGCCGTTCCCAGGACCTGAGATCAGGGTGCGTGCGCCCCTAGTGGTGTCGACGAGCAGGACTTCACTTGGGGTTCGGTTGCAAGCGACGAGTCCGTGCCCGCCGGTCGGGTCGATGGCGCTCGCTCTGAACGTTCGCAGCAGCGGCGTCTCGCGCCGGATCGGCGGCACCGCCACCGTCTTCGTGCGGCCGGACCGGTCGCGCGCGACGACGTTGAAGGCGTTGTCGCCCAACACGAGCGGCAGTTGCACGCCAAACGTCGCGAAGCCATCGCTGGTCGCGGCGAGCACGCCGCCCGCGCTCACCTCGGCGATCCCCGCCGCGCTGCTGGCCAGGCCATGGACCGTCGTCGTCGCTGCGTCCGTCATGGACGGCCCCTGCAGCGCCAGCGTCACCGTCGGCGCGACGTTGCGCACCGCTTGCGACCCGCCGCCGCCTCCGCCGCAAGCAGCGAACGCGAACGGAGCGAGCAGCGACAGCGCGCGAATGAAACGAGGCGGATGCTGGGGCACGGAGGCTCTCCGAAATCGTCGGTCGTGGGGTGTCACTTCGCGATCAGCACGCGGTCGCCGCTCTCGAGGTCGATCTGGAACAGCGCCAGCAGGCTGGTTTCGAATCCGAAGGCGCGGCCCGTTGAGCCGTCGCAGCTGAGCGAGCGAAGGGAGCGTATGGCGGGCCCGGTTCCGATGTCCAGGATCGATGACGAGATCGTGCTGCGCGTCGCATCGTCGAGGTCGACGCGAATCAGCGACTGGGTGCCACCGAAGTCGCGTTGCGCCACCAGAAGGGCGTGCGACGCCTCGTCGATGCAGCAGAGGCCCTTCGGCACGTCCGGCATCGAGGCGTTGGGAACGTTGGCGAAGAGGGTGCGCGCGCCGGTGTCCGGGTCGATCACGACGACGCCAGGTTGGTTGTTGTCGATGGCGAGGAGCCGGGCGGTCAACGAGTCGTACGCGATTCCGAACAGGAAGGTGATGAACGTCGGCTTGCCGTCGCCAACCTCTGCGAGCACGCCGCGATTGCCGGTGGCGAGATCGACGGCGAGCAGGCGCCGGTTCGACGTGTCCATCACGAAGCAGCGGCCTCCGGCTGCATCGACGGCGAGCTGCGTTGGAGCGGAGGTGCCGACGCCGAAGTTCGGCCCGCTTCCGCGGGTGTCGTCGCTGACCAGCGTCGCGGCGAGCGTCTTCGCATCGAGGCGCTGGATGCCGGGCAGCGCTTCATCGATGACCAGCAGTTGATCGAGGTCGGCGCCCACCTCGACGTCGCCGAACTCGATCGCCGACGAGCTTCCATCGACGAGGGGAGCGCGAACGCCGGTGGCGAGATCGAGCGCGTCGATCCCGCGGTTCGCGGCATGCAACAGCAAGCGTCGACGTGACCGATCGGGCGTCGTGAAAAGGGCGGGGTCGGGGTCGAAGGGATCGAAGAAGAGCGGCGTGCCGCTTCCGACGATCGCGTCGGCGAAACTGGTGCGCCGCTGCGCGGCGAGGTCGTACTCGATCCAGCGCCGACCTTCTGGCACGAAGAGATGGCCGCTGTTCGGCTCGAGGCTGAGCGCCCCGGCCAAGGCCGGGAGTGGTCCGAGGTTGGGATCGGCGGCGAGGGCGATCGTCCGCGTGCCGCTGTTCAGGTCGATGCGCACGATCGCTCCCGAGTTCTGGGCGAACAGGTAGAGCTCGCGCTTGGCGTCGTCGATGGCGATCGGGCCGGGGGAGGCCACCGTCGGCCCTGCTCCCGGGTCGGCAAGGTCGGACAGGAGCTTGCGAGATCCGTCGATCGTGGAGACCAGCAACACGGAAGGGTTCGTCGCGGACTCATCGACGACGATGTAGTCGTCCTCGGTCGGGTCGTACACGACGGCGGCTGGCTGCGACATCGGCGGCGACTTGCCGTCGTTGCCGTCGCTGAAGACCCCGTCGCTGCTGCCGTCGAGCTTCGCGATGCGCAGCGTCTTGCTGGAGCCGGTGGTGTACACCACGAGCTTGCGTTTGGGGTCGTGGGCCAGTCCGCCGGCGAATCGAGCGGTCAATGGCAGGGCGGTCCGATCACCGGTCGAGGTGTCGACGACGAAGATCGGTCCGTCGCTGAAATTGCCGAACGTCGAAAGCAGGATCGACTTGCCGTCGGCGGTGAACGTGGCCCTGAACGTGACCGGCAGCGATGACCCGCCGCCGTTCAAGGCACCCGAGAGCCGAGTGCGCGCGCCGGTGGTCGTGTCGACGAGGAAGAG
Organism: Planctomycetota bacterium; assembly: GCA_031409275.1. Lineage (GTDB taxonomy): Bacteria > Planctomycetota > B15-G4 > B15-G4 > SIAN01 > SIAN01. Next base: position 47,681 of record JANNXA010000016.1, on the reverse strand, counting down.
CTCGTTGGGAAGGTTGTTGGAAGCGGAGAGCCCGAAGTTGCCGGTCGGGTCGATGGCGCTCGCGCTGACCCCCGCCAAGAGCGGTGTCTCGCGCCGGATCGGCGGCACCGCCACCGTCTTCGTGCGGCCGGACCGGTCGCGCGCGACGACGTTGAAGGCGTTGTCGCCCAACACGAGCGGCAGTTGCACGCCAAACGTCGCGAAGCCATCGCTGGTCGCGGCCAGCACGCCGCCGGCGCTCACCTCGGCGATCCCCGCCGCGCTGCTCGCCAGGCCATGGACCGTCGTCGTCGCCGCGTCCGTCATGGACGGCCCCTGCAGCGCCAGCGTCACCGTCGGCGCGACGTTGCGCACCGCTTGCGACCCGCCGCCGCCTCCGCCGCAAGCGGCGAGCGCGAACGGAGCGAGCAGCGACAGCGCGCGGATGAAACGGGGTGGACGCAGGGTCATGGCGCAATCTCCGGCGCAGCGTTCTAGGTTGCGCCGACGGAACCACAACCCGCTCGAATCGTCGACCCCGAGAGTTGTTCGCCGGTTGCCCTTGCGAGGTCGTTCGCCCCCGGGCTGAAGCGCCTCTTCGTGGCGGGATGAGGACGAAGTTTCCGACGGTGGACGCGGGCGGCGGGCGCCGTCGCGGCAATCATCGGGTTGCGCCGTCCCCTACAATCGCGCGCCATGCCCGCGGATGACCGCTCCGAAGAGGTGACCCGACTCCTCGCCGACCTCGCGCGCGGCGAGCCGGTGGCGGAGCTGCTGTTCCCGCTGGTCTACGAGGAGTTGCGCGATCTTGCCTCGGCGCAACTGCGTCGCGAGAAGCCGGGCCACACGCTGCAGCCGACGGCGCTGGTGCACGAGGCGTTCCTGAAGCTCGCCGGCCAGACGCAGGCGCATTTCGAGTCGCGCTCCCATTTCCTCGCGATCGCGGCGACGGCGATGCGCCGCGTGCTGGTCCACCATGCGGAGAAGCGCGGCAGCGAGAAACGCGGCGGCGGGCGGGCGCGCGAAGGGACCGACGCCGTGGCCGGGCTTCCCGCGCCCGATGCCGGGGAGCCAGTCGATCTGCTGGCGCTCGACGAAGCGCTGACGCGACTCGCGGCGCTCGACGAACGCAAGGCGAAGGTGGTCGAGTTGCGCTACTTCGCCGGCCTCTCGGTGGAGGAGACGGCCGAAGCGCTCGCTTCCTCGCCGGCGACGGTGAAGCGCGATTGGGAGTTCGCCCGCGCCTGGCTGCTGCGCGAGTTGCGTCGCGGCGACACGACGTGAGCGACGTCTCGTGAGCTGCCGCGACCGCCGAACCGGCGGAGTCGGCACCAGGCCATGAGTGATGCCGATCGCCAACGACTGCAGCGACTCGAAGCGCTCTTCGCCGCCGCGAAGGAGCTGCCGCGCGAGCGTCACACCGCGTTCCTCGCCGAGCAGTGCCGCGGCGACGAGGCGTTGCGCGCCGAAGTGTCGGCGCTGCTCGCGGTCGACGACGACGCCGGCGCACGCGGGCTGCTGGAGCAGGCGGCCGACCCATGGATCGGCCGGACGATCGAGCGGTGGCGCGTCCTCGAGCGGCTCGGCGCTGGCGGCATGGGGGTGGTCTACCGCGCGGCGCGCGACGATGGCGCCTTCGAGCAGCAGGTCGCGCTGAAGCTGCTGAAGCACGGCGTCGAGCGCGCCGAGGCGTTCGAGCGCTTTCGTCGCGAGCGGCAGCTCCTCGCCGGACTTTCCCACCCGAACATCGCGCGGCTGATCGACGGCGGTGCGACCCCGGAAGGGGTGCCCTACCTCGTCATGGAGCTGGTCGTCGGCACGCGGCTCGACCGCTGGTGCGACGAGCGGCGCCTGTCCGTCGATGCGCGGCTGCGCCTCTTCCTCGACGTCTGCGCGGCGGTCCAGTACTCGCACCAACGGCTGGTCATCCATCGCGACCTGAAGCCGAGCAACGTGCTGATCGGCGCCGACGGGGCCGCGAAGCTGCTCGACTTCGGCATCGCGAAACTGCTCGAGCCGATCGACGGCGAGGAGGCGCCGCGCACGCGCGAACGGCGCCTCACCCCCGAGTACGCAAGCCCCGAGGTGGTGCGCGGCGCGCCGGTCACGGTGGCGAGCGACGTCTTCTCGCTCGGCGTGATGCTCCACGAGCTGCTGACCGGCAGCCGACCGTGGCGCGAATCGGAGACTTCGCCGACCGACCTCGAGCGCGCCATCTGCGAGACGACGCCTCCGAGGCCGAGCGCGACGGCGATCGACGCGGCGGCAGCGCATGCGCGCGGCGAGGCCGATCCGGCCCGGCTGCGGCGCCGGCTGCGCGGCGACCTCGACGCGATCGTCGCCAATGCGATCGCGCCCGAAGCGGAGCGGCGCTACGCGACGGTCGACCAGCTCGCCGCCGATCTGCGCCGCCACCTCGCCCACGAGCCGATCGTCGCGCGGCCGCCCGGATTCGTCTACCTGACCGCCAAGTTCTTGAGGCGGCGGCGCGCGCTGGCCGCGGCGCTGCTGATCGCGCTGTTCGCGCTTTCAGCGGGCGCCGCGGGGCTCGTCTCCGGGTCGCGCAAGGCGCGGCGCAACGCCGACGCGGCGGCGCGCGTCAACAAGCTGCTGCGAGAGATGCTGGTGCAGCTCGAGCCGAGCTCGGCGCGCGGCTTCGGCGAATCGCTGAACAAGCAGCTCAAGTTCGCCAACGACGAGCTCGAGAAGGGGCTGCTGAAGGACGAGCCCGCGCTCGAGGTCGAGCTGCGCATCGCGCTCGGTCGGGTGAACGGCTCGCTCGGCTACGCGGGGTGGGCGGCGGCGCAGTTCGAGAAGGCGCAGGCGTTGGCCGACGCGAGCGGCGCGCTCGACGCCGCCCATCGACTCGAGCTTCTGCGCTGGCTCGGCTGGGCCGAGCGAAACTCGGCGCGCTACGAGGCGTCGATCGGCCACCTGCAGCAGGCGCTGGCGATGTGCGACGAGCTCGGTGATCCGGGCGAGCAGTGGACGCTCATCGCCAACGACCTCGCGTTGTCGTACACCGCGGTGAACCGCTTCCCCGAGGCGGATCGGCTGCTACGCGCGACGATCGAGCGGGTGCGCCCGACGGGCGGGCCGGAGCGCCCGGTGATGGCGGGGTTGCAGGTCGCGCAGGCCCTCAACTCGCTGGCGGCGGGCGAAACGGCGGCCGCCGAGGCGCCGGCGCGCGCCGCGCTGGCGTTGACCACGACGCTGCTGCCGGAAGCCGATCCGCGCTACTGCATCGCGCTCGACACGTTGGGCCGCGTGCTGCGCGCGCTCGAGCAGTGGAGCGAGGCAGAGGCGCTCTTCGAACGCAGCCTCGAGATCCGCCGCGGCCTCTTCGACGCGATGAGCCCCAACATCGGCTGGTCGCTGGCGCTGCTCGGCGAGCTCAAGGCGGCCGATGGGCGCCCGGCCGAGGCGGTGCCGCTCTTCGAGGACGCGCTGGCGATCCGCAGCAGGCACTACGAAGTCGATTCGCCGGCGCGCCTCGGTTCGCTGCTGCAGCTCGGGCTGGCGCTCGTCGATGCCGGCGAGGTCGACGCCGCGCTGCCGCATCTGAAGGAGGCCGTCGCGGTGGCCGACCGCCGTCACCATCAGGATCCGCGGCTGGCGCGCGGCCGCGAGGAGCTGGCGCGAGCGCTCGCGCACGAGAAGTGACCGCCACTCGCGCTACTTGATGTAGCCGAGCTTGCGCAGCAGCTCTTCGGTGCGCGGATCGAGCGCGATCGCGCCGCCCGCGCTGCTGCCGTCCGAGTGATGAGTCGCGAGCCATTCCAGGAGCTTGAGGCGCAGCGATTCGACGATTTCGGGGCGCTCGGCCGCGCGGTCGTGCAACTCGCCGGGATCGACCTCGAGGTCGTAGAGCTCCCACTCGGCGCCGGTCATGAACGCACGTTCCGTTTCGGACGGCACGTAGATCAGCTTCCAACGACCGGCTCGGATGGCGTGCTGGTGGTCGGTTGCGTAGCCCGCGCCCATCACCACGAAGTCGCTCGGCTCCGCGTCGCCACGAATCACCGGCAGGAGATCGCTCCCCTCGAGCCGCGGGTCGGCCGGCAGCCCGGCGAACGAGAGCATCGTCGGCACCAGGTCGATGAGGCCGACCGGTTGCGCGATCGTGACCGGGGCGGCGAGGCCCGGCATCGTCATCATCAGCGGCACCCGAATGCAGTCCTGGTAGGGAAGCGCGCCGTGATCGAAGTAGTAGTCGTGCTCTCCCAACGCCTCGCCGTGGTCGGCCGTGATGATCACGAGCGCGTCATCCAGAAGATTGCGCGCCTTCAGTCCCTTGAAGAGCTCCCCGATCTGCTCGTCGACGGTGAAGATCGCGGCGTCGTACTGCGCGACGTAGTAGGCGAGCTCGCGATGCTCTTCGAGCTGTGCGAAGGGTCGGACGCCGCCGAAGCATGCGTCGTTGCTCGCGGTGAAGTCGACCATGCGCGTCGGGTCGTACCAGGGGTCGCGGACGAAGCGGTTCGCGTACTCGGCGGGCGGCTGGTAGGGAGCGTGCGGATCGGTGTAGTGGATCCAGGCGAACACGCCCTCTTTCGTGCCGGCGCGGTCGAGCGCGGAGAAGGCGTGGCGATTGATGAACTGCGCGTAGCTCGCCGGCCCGCGCTGCTTTCCCTTCGTCGTGAGACGCTTTTCCTGTTCGGGCTTCCAACCCTCGGAGTAGTCGTCGAAGCCCTGCGCGAAGCCGAACTGCGCGTCGAGGTTCGGATTGGAGACGACCGCGAGCGTGTGGTAGCCGCCGGACCCGAAGCGCTCGGCGACCATCGTCATCTCTTCGGCGATCTGCAGCGGGCAGAGACGGGTGAGCCCGGTCGTCTGCGGGTGGAGGCCGGAGAGCATCGAGACGAAGCTCGGCGAGGTCTTCGGCCACTGCGCCAAGGGCTCGCGAAACAGCACGTTCTCCCGCGCGAAGCGGTCGAGGTTCGGCGAGGTGTTGCGCGGGTAGCCGTAGGCGCCGAGGTGGTCGGCGCGCAGCGTGTCGATGGTGATTAAGAAGACGTTGCGCTTGCGCGCGGGCGGCAGCGGGAGCGGGCGCTTTTCGGGGACGACTCCGTTCGTGGGTGGTGTGACTGCGACTTCCTGCAGTCGCGGCTCGCGCGGAGTGCAGCTCGCTGCCGGCACCGCAAGAAAGGCGGGCAGCAGCAACAGCAGGAGCGTCGTGATTCGTCGCATGGAAGGTGAGTGTCGGATGGATCGGCTTTCAGATCCTCGCCGGTGGAATCGAGGGGGCTGAGGGTGAAGGCGACGGGTGGTGGGGGCGCGCCTCGAACGGAACGAATTGCTGGAAGACCGACGGGGTTCGCACCGTGCGCGCCGCGTGCTTAGCGCCGAACGCTCGTGGCGCAACCCGACGTCGAAATTTGGCTCGTGGAATTCCCGCGTCCACGAACTGGATCGCGGCTCCGTGCTCGGGAGCCGCCCGGCGAAGCTCGCCGTATGCTCGTCCGGATGAACGCACCTTCGAACGAAACGCGCGGACAACGCGTCTCCGGCCTCTTCTCCCTCTTCACCGGCTTCGTGGTCGTCGGTGTCGTCATTTGGTGGATGCAGCGCCCGCGCGAGCTGCCTCCCGAACCGCCGGCACGTCCGCCCTTCAAGGTGCCGGTGACGACGGTGGCGGTGACGCGCGGCGACGTCGCAGAGACGATCGAGTTGGTGGGCGACGTCGCGGCGCCGGAGCGAGCGGGGCTGGCCTTCGAGCGGGCGGGGCGCGTGCGCGAGCTCAACGTCCGCCTCGGCGATGAAGTGAAGGCGGGCAGCGTGCTGGCGCGCCTCGATGACAACGTCATCGAGGAAGAGGTGCGCTCGAGCGAGGCGGCGGTCGCGCAGGCGCGCACGATGGCGTAACTGGCGGGGCGCGACGCGCAGCGCTCGCGCGAACTCGGCTCCGAGGTCAGCAAAGCGGCGCTCGATCGCGCCGAATCGGTGGCCGCCAATGAGTCGGCGCGCGTGGCGCAGATGGAAGCCGACCTCGCGCTGCAAGTGGCGCGGCTGGCTCAGGGGCAGCTGCTCGCGCCGTTCGATGCGGTCGTGACGGCGCGACCGCTCACGGTCGGCGACTATGTGGCCGCTGGCGATCTCTGCTGCGAGCTCCTCTCGATCGAGCGGCGCGAAGTGCTGCTCGAGATCCCGGCGTCGATCGCGGGGGTGGTGTCGGTCGGTGCCCGAGCGACGCTGACCAGCGACGAGCTGCCCGGATTCGCGCTCGACGCTCCGCTGTTCGCGATCCTGCCGTCGGCGCAGGCGCGCGCGCGCACCTTCCAGGGCGTGGTCCGCGTCGCCGCCGCCGATGATCCGCAGCATCGTCTGCTGCCGGGCCTCTTCGTGCGCGCGCGCCTCACGTTGCGCGCGACGCAGGCGGCGCTGGTGGTGCCGGTCGACACGCTGATCGAAGGGCCGGAAGGGACGCGCCTGGCGCTGGCGATTCCGACCGGCGATTCGTCGCCGCCGACGGCCGCGCTCATCGCCGTGACCGTGCTCGCGCGGGACGACCGCCGAGCGGCGGTGGCGCCGCTGGGGGACGCCAAACTCAACGAGGGCGACCTCGTGATCCTGACGGGCAAGGAGAACGTGTTCCCCGGCGTGTCGGTGCTGCTGGCGGCGCCTGCCGCAGCGGCAGGTGGTGCTCGATGAATCCCGTTCGCTTCTCCGTCGAACGTCCCCACACGATCGCGGTCGCCGGCATCCTCGCCGTCCTCTTTTCGTGGCTCGCGTTCCGGTCGATCCCGGTGCAGCTGAAACCCACGGTCGACACGCCGATCATCACCATCGAGACGATCTACCTCGGCGCCAGCGCCGGCGAGGTCGAGGAGCAGGTGACTCGCGCCATCGAGGACGTGGTGCAGAACTGCGAGGGCGTCGAGAAGCTGCGCAGCACCTCGACCGAGGGCTACAGCGCCGTCAGCCTCGAATACAACTGGGGCGTCGACAAGAGCGCGTCGCTGGTCGACGTGATGAACAAGCTGGCGGAGATGCCGCCGCTCCCCGCGCAGGCCGAGCAGCCGATCGTCTCGCTGGTGCCGCCGATGCAGCGCGAGGCGGCGATGTGGCTGGTGTCGCGATCGCCGTACGACCCGAGCCGGGTGCGCCAGCTCGTCGAGGATCAGGTCGCGCCGCAGCTGAAGCGCGTTCCGGGAGTCGGTGGACTGCTGGTCTTCGGCGGCGAGGAGCGCGAGATCCAGGTGCGCCTCGATCCCGAACGCCTGGCCGGTTTCAGCGTGCGCTTCGACGAAGTGGCCGAGGCGTTGACGCGCGAGCACGTGAACCTGCGCGGCGGCACGATCGAGACGGCGACGCGCCAGATGGTGGTTCGCACCGAGGGCAAGGCGCTGGCTCCCGCCGCGATCGGTGCCATCGTCGTTCGTCGCGACGCGCGCGCCACCATCCGGATCGACGATGTCGCCACCGTCGTCGACACCTACCGCGAGCGCAGCTCGTTCGTGAAGGGCGACGGGCGCGAGAACGTCGCGCTGGGCGTGAACCGCCAGGCGGGCGCCAACGTCGTGAAGCTGATCGAAACGTGCGACGTCGAGCTCGCGGCCATCAACCGGCGACTGGCCGACCAGGGGCTCGACCTGCGCTTCGAGTCGGTCTACCGCGACACGACCTACCTGAACGAGGCGCTCGACTTCGTCACCGGCAACCTCGTGGTCGGCGCGCTGCTGTCCATCGCGGTGCTGCTGATCTTCCTGCGCTCGTTCCGCAGCGTGCTGGTCATCTGCGTGGCGATCCCCATCTCGCTGGTGATGGTCTTCCTGGTCATGCAGGCGCTCGGCCGCACGCTGAACGTGATCAGCCTCGCCGGCCTGGCCTTCGCGTCGGGCATGGTGGTCGACAACGCGATCGTGGTGCTGGAGAACTTCTTCCGCCACAAGGCGATGGGCAAGCCTCCGCTGCAGGCGGCGATCGAAGGCGGTCGCGAAGTGTGGGGCGGCGTGCTCGCCAGCACGCTGACCACGATGGCGGTCTTCCTCCCGGTGCTCGGCGTCGAGGAGGAGGCCGGTCAGTTGTTCGCCGACCTCGCCATCACCATCGCCTCGGCGGTCGGCTTCTCGCTGATCGTCGCGCTGCTGGGAGTGCCGCCGCTGTGCGCGCTGCTGTGGCGCGGCAAGCGGGCGGTCGCGACCAAGGCGGAAGCGGGGGCGCCGGGCTGGATGGAGCGCCTGTACGGTTTCTTCATCGCGCCGCTCACGCGCCCCGGCTTCGCGGGTGGCTGCCATCGCGTCGGACTCGTGCTGGCGATCACCGCGGCGTCGTTGGTGACGCTGCGCTTCATCCCGGCGCCGAGCTACCTGCCTTCGGGCAACTCGAACTTCATCTTCTTCTTCGCCCAGCCGACCCCGGGCCAGCGCATGGAGCGCATCGCCGAGAACATCGGCCACGTCGAGGAGTGGGTGCGCGCGCAGCCGGAGTCGGCCGTCTGCTTCTCCGTCGCCTCGAACAACTTCAATGGCGGCGGGATCATCCTCAAGCCGCAGTACGCCAGCGGCGAAGCGCTCGACGCCTACGTCTCGAAGATGATGCCGGTCTGCTTCACGACCCCCGGCTTCAACTTCATGCTTCCGGTCCGTTTCTCGCTGTTCAACGATCCCGGTTCGCAGTTCGAGGTGCAGGTGTCAGGTGCCGAGCTCGACGTGCTCGATGCCGCGGCGCAGAAGCTGACGGGCGCGCTGATGAGCGTCGACGGCGTCGCCTTCGCGCGCAGCGGCTACGTCGAAGGACGCCCCGAACTGCTGGTGAAGGTCGATCCGCACAAGGCGACCGAACAGGGGATGACGGTTGCGCAAGTCGGTGCCGTGGTCGAGATGGCGCTGGCGGGTCGGCGCGTCAGCAACTTCTCCGCCGGCGGGCGCGACTACGACGTGAACCTGGTCGTCCCGCAGGAGCGCGTCCGTTCCGAGGACGAGCTGCGCGAGCTGCCGGTGGTGACGCCGGCCGGCGCGACGGTGACGCTCGGCGACCTCGCGCAGATCCAGCGCCGGCGCGGCCCCGTCTCGATCGATCGACTCGAACGGCAACGCACGATCACGTTGACGGTCAACCTGAAGCCGGGAGTGGCGCTCGGCGACGTGCTGGTACGCGCCGAGGAGCAGGTGCTGCGGCCCGCGCAGGCGACGCTGCCGCCGGGCTACTCGATCGAGTTCGGCGGTTCGGCGGACAAGCTCACGCTCACGCTCGCCGCGCTGACTCGCAGCTTCTGGCTGGCGATCCTCATCACCTACCTGCTGCTGGTCGCGCTGTTCCGCAGCTGGCTCTCGCCGATGGTCATCATGGTGACGGTGCCGCTGGCGATGGGAGGTGGCGTCGCGGCGATCGCGCTGGCGCAGCGCTACTTCCCGAACGCCTCGTTCGACGTCATCACGATGCTCGGTTTCATCATCCTGGCCGGAATCGTGGTCAACAACGCGATCCTCATCGTCCACCAGGCCAACAACTTCCGCGATGAAGGGATGGAGCGACGGCGCGCCCTGTTCGAATCGGCGAAGAGCCGACTGCGGCCGATCCTGATGACCGTGCTCACCACCGTCTGCGGCCTGCTGCCGCTCGCGTTCGGCAGCGGCGCCGGCAGCGAGCTCTACCAGGGGCTTGGCATCGTGATGCTGGGCGGACTGGTGGTCAGCACGCTCTTCACGCTGTTCCTCGTGCCGGCGCTGTTGACGCTGGGCTGGGACCTGGCCGAAGCGTTCGGCAAGGGCGACGGCTGGAAGCGCAGCGCGGCGTCAGCCGCCGCACCCGCGCCTGGAGGTGCCGCTTGATCCGCAAGTTTCGCCACGCCTTTCGCTGGAAGCGGTGATCGCGGCGCTTCGCGCTCACTTCGCGTAGGCGCTGATGCGCTCGACCTCGAGGCGGAAGGGGCCGTCCTTGCCGTCGTAGATCATCAGCCCCAGCGCGCTGATCTGCGCCGGATCGAGCGCCGGCACGCGCCCTTCGAGGTCCTCGCCGCGCCACGTCGGCTTCATCGAGGCGAAGGGAACCCGCGCCTCGCACCATTCGCCGGCCGTGGTCTTGAAGTCGGCGCGGTAGGCGATGTCGCGCGCCCCTCGGGTCCCCGCCATGCGCAGCTCGAGCTTGTAGGTGCGTCCGTCGCCGCGGACGCGCACGGCGATCCCGGCGAAGGCCGCGAGGTCGAGCGCGCGCGGGGTCGAGCGGATGGAGGAGAAGCCGCCGCCATCGGTGTTGGTGCTGCCGGCGAAGAGGAGCCGGCCGTCGGCGAAGCTCGGGCCGCCGCTCGACTTGCCGCCCATCACGCCGTCGTTGACGGTGATCCACTGCGCGGCGACATCGGCCTCGTCGAACTCGGTCAGCAGTCGTGACGCCGCTCCCATCGCGCGCTCCTCCAGCAGTTCCACCATCGCGCGACCCAACGCGTCGCCGATTCGCAGGTAGCTCTCCGCATTGCCGAACCAGTGGTGGCCGTGGCCGGTGTTCGGTGAATCCTCGGGTCGGCGCAGGAACGCCGCGGTGGGGACGAAGCGGGCGGCGCCGCCGACCTCCGCGCGACTGCACGCCTTCTGCTGCGCGCCGCGCAACACCGCGTTGTCCATGTTCCCCGTCTCGCCGACCACGAACGGCAGTTGCGGGTCGCGGAGCTCGTTTCGCAGATCGCCGATGAAGTGGACCAGGTTCTCCTCGTACTCGGCGGCGGCCGCATCGTCGCAGCCATCGTTCCACCCCTGGAACCAGACGAATCCGTCGAGTCGTGGCGCGTGGTTCGCCAGCTGCGGAAAGGTCGTCGCCAGCGTCGCGACGGCCGCGCGGTACTCGGTCAGCATCTGCGTCCAGCATGGGCCGACGGCGCCGCCCGCGCTGGGCGGGCGGAACTCCTTGGCGAGGCTCTTGCCGCCCCAGCACGTCTTGATCAGCACGATCGGCTCGTCGAAGCGATCGCCGAGCACGTGGCCGATGCCGAGTTCAGGGCCGAAGTGATGGCGATCGGAGTAGACCGCGAAGCCGAGCGAGAGCGGGCCGGCCTTCTGTTCGGCGTCGGTCTTGTAGGAGACCAGCACGTCGTCGCGGACGGCCCAGGTGCCGTCGGCCGCGCGCAACTGGCGGAAACGTGGCTCGAGCTGCGGATCGGCGAGCAGTTGGACCAGGTTGCCGCGTCCGCCGTTGTAGTCGCGCGGATTGTCGAGATCGGCGACGGCGTGCCCCTCCATGTTCGACTGTCCGGCGAGCAGGAAGAGGCGCACGGTCGGCGGCTCGACCGGCCGCATCGTGTCGGCAGGCGCAATCTGCGTCAGCAGGGCGAGCGGAAAGAGCGGCGCGAGCATGGTGGCTCCGAGAGGCGCGTGGGAGGGGCGGCGGCCCCATCTTGCGCGCGCGGGGCGCAGGTCGGAGCTGTCGCTTCGGCGCCGCCTCGATAAGGTCGCGCCCTTCGCCCGCGGCGGCGCCGCGCGCGTTCTCGACGATCAGGAGCCGGTGATGCGACTTGCAGTCCTCCTCGCGGCGTTGCTCGCCGCTGGCGCCAGCGATGCCCTTGCGCAGGGACAGCCCGGGGGCGGGCCTCCTGGCGGGCCGGGTCGCGGCGGTGGACGTTTCGGCGGACGCTTTGGCGGCCGCGAGCGCGACCCCGCGACCGTCGAGCTCACGCAGTTCACCTATGAGCGCGTCGAGTTCGAGACGAAGAACCTCACGTCGGGCAAGGAGCGCTGCGGCGTCTATCTGCCCTTCGACTACGCCGATCCGGTGAATGCCGACGACCGCTACCCGCTGATCCTGTGGCTGCACGGCATGAACGAGGACGATCAGTCGTTCCACTTCGGCGGCGCCAAGGTGCTCGACGACGTGGTGGCGAGCGGAAAGCTCGCGCGCTGCATCGTGATCGCGGTGGCGGCGCCCTCGCGCACGCTCTACGCGAACGGTGAAGTCGAGGGCAACCTCTTCGACCTCGTGACCAAGGACGTCGTCGGTTGGGCGATGGCGAACTACCGCATCTCGCCCGAACGGCGCGACCATGTGCTGATGGGGGTGAGCCTCGGCGGAATGGCCGCGCTGCGTTACGGCCTCATCGCGCCCGAGCTCTTCGGCACCGTGGCCACGCACTCGGCGGCGACCTTCCCCGAAGACCTCGCGAAGCTGCCGCCGCAGCACCGCGCCACCGTCGAGCGCTTCGGCGAGTCGCTGGGCTGGAACCTCCTGCTCGGCAGCCCGATCGAGCCGGAGAAGTTCGCCAAGATCAACCCGACGTCGATCGCTCGCACCGTCGGCGACTTGAAAGGGCTGCGCCTCTATTTCGACGCCGGCACGGCCGATCGCTACGGCTTCGGCCCGACCAATCAGGAACTCGACAAGGTGCTGACCGAGCAGAAGCTCGACCACACGTTCCGCCTCATCCAGAAGGGCGAGCACAGCTGGGGCGGCGGCACGATCCAGAAGGCGCTAGTCGAGTCGCTCGCCTTCGTGCACGCCGGCTTCTCGGAGAACTGCGCCGCGAACGTCGTCGTGCCGGCCGAGGCACCCGCGGGCAACTGATCGAGTCGTCGCCGAGAGTCGTCGCCGCGGCTCGTCGCAGCGAGCGGTGGCGCACGATTCGGCGAGGCGGCGTACGGAAAGCGGTCGTTCGGGGAGTGCAATGGGACGCGCTGGAAGCGTCGCGAGGTTTCCTCGAAACCTCCCGTCGCCGTCCGGGTTGACGCCCCGTTCGCAGCCGCTTCGCGCTGCGGCATCCCGATGGGAGGTCCCGCCATGATTCGAGCCCCGCTCGCTGCTCGTTGCCTCGGCCGTGTCGCCGCGTCGGCTGCCGTCGTCTTCGCGGCTCGCCACGCGTCGGCCCAGATTCCTCCGCCCACCGCGCCGCCCGAGAACCCGGTGACGCCGGAGAAAGCGGTGCTGGGCAAGATCCTCTTCTGGGACGAGCAGCTGTCGAGCGACAACACGGTGGCGTGCGGCACGTGCCATCGGCCGGCGCAAGGCGGCGCCGATCTGCGCTTCATCGCCAATCCCGGACCCGATGGGATCCGGCCGTCGCCCGATGACCTGTTCGGCTCGCCGGGCGTCATCCGTTCGGATGCGTTCAACCAGTACGAGCCCGATCCGATCCACGGCTTCCTCGCGCAGGCGACGCCGCGCAACTCGCCGTCGTTCCTGATGGCCGCGTTCGCCGCCGAGAACTTCTGGGACGGGCGCGCGGCCTCGACCTTCATCGATCCGCAGACCGGACTCGTCTCCATCGCCAGTGGCGGTGCGCTCGAAAGCCAGGCGGTCGCGCCGATCGTCTCGTCGGTCGAGATGGGACATGCGGCGCGCGACTGGACCGAGGTCGCGACCAAGCTCTCGCTCTCCGATCCGTTGGCGCTCGCGGCCAACCTGCCGGCCGACGTGGTCGCGGCGTTGAGCGTCGATCCGACCTATGCCGACCTCTTCGACACGGCGTTTGGCGACCCGGCCATCACCGCCGAGCGCATCGCGTATGCACTGGCCACGTATCAGCGCTCGATCATCCCGGACCAGACGCCGTGGGATGACTTCAACGCCGGCAACAGCAACGCGCTGACGTCACGCCAGCAGAATGGACTGAACGTCTTCACCGGCAAGGCGGGCTGCGTGAAGTGCCATGCGCTCGGCCATTTCTCCGATCACACCTTCCGCAACATCGGGCTGCGCGATCCGGCGACCGATCCGGGCCGGCAGACGGTCACCGGCAACTTCGGCGACCGCGGGAAGATGAAGGTGCCGAGCCTGCGCAACGCCGGCATCCGCCGCCGCTTCACGCACACGGGACAATTCGTCGACCTGCACCAGGTGGTCGACTTCTACAACCGCGGCGGCGACTTCGCCGACAATCGCGACGCCGCGATCGTGCCGCTCAACCTGACGCGCCGCGAGCATGACGACCTCGTCGATTTCGTCGTCAACGGCCTCACCGACAGCCGGGTCGCGCAGGAGCGGGCGCCCTTCGACCGTCCGCAGCTCTACACCGAGCGCAACCTCAACAACCCGAGCCTCTATGGCCGCGGAACGCGCGGCGCCGGCGGCTTCGAGCCGCGTGCGATCGCGGTGACGCCGCCCAACGTCGGCAACTGGGACTTCAAGTTCGGTGTCTTCGAGGCGCGCGGCAATCGGCTCGCGTTGGCGATCCTCGCGTTCGCCGCGGCGCCGCCCGGCACGACGTGGAAGGGCATCCCGGTGAACATCGACCTCGCGCAGATCGCCTACGTCGGCACCTTCCTCACCGCCAGCAGCGGCGCCGGCAACGGCTACGCCAGCTTCGTCGGCGAGCTGCCCGACGATCCGACGCTGATCGGCCTCGAGCTCTTCGCCGAGTGGTTCATCGAGGACGGGCTGGCCGTCGGCGGCTTCGCCACCAGCGCGGGGATCGAGTTCGACCTGTTCTGAGCGGGACCCCGATCCGGTAGCGCGACGGCGGCGACGGCGACCTTCGGGCGTCCGTCGCCGCCGTCGTTTCGATTACGCTGCGCCGCTTCCACCTTCCTGGCGAGAGCGTCCATGAACCGTTTCGGTGCCGCCGTCTCGACCGATGCCGACCTCGATGCCGCCGTCGAGCAGGTGTGCGCCGCCGCCATCGTTCCGCTTGCGGGCGAGCGCCCGAGCCTCGCCGTGCTCTTCGTGTCGCATGACCATTCGGACGGGTTCGAGCGCGTGGCTCGACTGGTCCGCACTCGGCTCGGTGCCGACCACCTGATCGGCTGCAGCGGCGACTCGATCATCGGCAACGGCCGTGAGGTCGAGCAGGGGCCGTGCGTCTCGTTGTGGGTCGCCGCGTTCCCGGAAGGCGAAGTCGAGCCGTTCGATCTCGCGGTCGAGGAGGACGGCGACACCCTGCACGTGCGCGGCTTCCCCGGCGTGGGCAGCGTGGTTCCCGGCCAGGACGCGCGCGTCTCGATGGTGCTGCTCGGCGAGCCCTACTCGTTCCCCGCCGACCTCTTCCTGCAGCAGGTGAATCAAGGTCTGCCGCTGTTGAAGGTGCTCGGCGGGATGGCGAGCGGCGGCCAGGGCCCCGGCGTGAACGCGCTCTTCCTCGATGACGAGTGCCTGCGCGCGGGAGCCGTCGGCGTGCTGCTGCGCGGCATCTCCGTGCGCCACGTCGTGTCGCAGGGCTGCAAGCCGATCGGCCGCTCGATGGTGATCACCAAGGCGAAGGAGAACGTCGTCGAGGAGTTGGCCGGCAAGCCGCCGCTCGAGCAGCTGAAGAACCTCTTCGAGGAGGCGGAGCCCGCCGAGAAGGTGCTGCTGACCAAGGCGCTGCGCGGCGGCGGGTTGCACGTCGGCCAGGTGATCGACGAGGTGCTGAGCCAACCCGAGCGCGGCGATTTCCTGGTGCGCAACGTCATGGGCATCGACCCCAAGAGCGGCGTGATGCACATCGGCGACCATGCGCGCCGCGGCCGGACCATCCGCTTCCACGTGCGCGATGCCGAGTCGGCGGACGAGGACCTGCGCCACCTGTTGGAGGCGGCGCGCAAGGATGGGGCGCCCGGCGGCGCGCTGCTCTTCACCTGCAACGGACGCGGCGCGCGCTTCTTCGAGGCGCCCGACCACGATGCTGGCGCCTTGCAGCGGCACGCCGGGCCGATGCCAGCGGCCGGCTTCTTCTGCGCCGGCGAGATCGGTCCCATCGGCGGCCGCAACTTCCTGCACGGCTTCACGGCGTCGATCGCGCTGTTCGACGCGGAATAGCGTCGCGCGCTAACGACCTGGGTGCAGCACCGCATTGCGCAGCGGGGCGGGCAGCGACTCCAAGGTCTCGATTGCCAGCACGCGCGCGGCTGCACCCTGACCATCGAGGACCCACGTCGAGGCGCGCCAGAGTTCCGTGCCCGCCTTGCGCCAGGCGAGCTCGGTTCCGGTGAGCGCCGCCAGCGGAGTGTGGGCGAGCGGCGCCGCGCTCACCTGCTCCAGCAACGAATCGAGCCCGTGGCTGACCAGCGTCACCGCGTCCTTGCCGCCGCTCCGTTCCGGTCCGGCAAGCTCGAGCCATGGAGAGTCGCCCGTGTGGCGGCGCGCGTCACGCCAACGCGGCGTCTGCGGATCAAGTGCTCCGATGCAGTCGAGCCACACGCCCGCAGGATGCATGAGGTAGGGGCTCGTCGCATCGAGCTTCGGGACCAGCTCCGCGACCCGGGCGGCGATCGCCGTGGGGTCGAGGTCGGCGGTGTGGCCGATGAGTCCCAGCGTGGGCAGCGCCGCGATGAAGTCGCCGCGCCACAGCGTCGCACGCGGGAAGACGTCGAGGAACGTCGCGATCACCGCGTCGAGCTGCGCCGACCGCAACTGATAGGCGGGGATCCACTGGCAGTAGAGGCCGCCGTCAGCCAGCGATGCGCGCGCTTGCTCGAAGTGCTCGCGCGTGTAGAGCGCCGACTCTCCCGCGCGCCACGGCACCACGAGGTCGCCGACCACCACGTCGAAGGCGCCGGGTCGCTGGCGCAGGAAGGTGCGCGCGTCGTCGACGTGGACGCGCGTGCGCGGATCGTCCAGCACGCCGAGGTTGGCGCCGGCGAAGTCGCGGCGCGCCAACGTGATCGCCTCGGGCAGCAGTTCGACCGCGTCGATCGACGTCACCGGATGGAGCACGGAGGCGCCCGCGGTGATCGCGGTGCCGAGCCCGAGGAACGCGATGCGGCGCGGTCGCGGGTGCAGCAGCAGCGGCAGGTGGCCGAGCTGGCGCAGATCGCCGGTCGCGCCGGTGCCGCCGAGCGTGTAGTGGTTGTCGACCTTCAGGCTCGACGAGGTGCCCGGCCCCGATCCGAGCGGATGGGCGATGGTCGCCGCGATGCAAAGCGGCCCTTCGATCAGCGCCACCAGCTGTTCGCCGGCCTTCTGGTCGAGGTGGACTCGCAGCGGGGGGCGTGACGCGAATCCGCCGATCGCCACCAGCAGCAGCAGCGGCAACAGGCGGGCGAGGAGCCGTTGCCGCGGGGCGACGCGGCGAATGGCGACGATCGCGCCGACGATCACCAGCACTGCCGCGGCGACCTCGAAGGTGCGAAACATCCCGACGGTCGGAAAGAGGCCGAAGGTCACGACCAGCGGTCCCGCCAGCGAGCCCAGGGTGTTCCAGCCGAGGATGGAGCCGAGGCGGGCGCCATCGGGCGCGCGGCGCAACGGTCCGAGCAGCAGCGGCAGGCCAGCGCCTGCCAGCGCGATCGGTGGCACGAGCAGCACCCCCGCGAGCAGCAACAGCGTGGTGAACCGTTCGTCCGCGCTGCCGCGCAGCGGCTCGAGCCCGGAGGTGGCGCGATGGAAGAGCTGCGGCACCGCGGCCAGCGCGCCGCCGGCCGCAAGCCACGTGAGAGCGAGCGCGACGCCGCGATCGAGGCGCAGTCGCGCGAGGAGCTGCGCCAGCAGCGAACCGAGCGCGAGAGCCAGCAGGAAGGCGGCGATCACCGCAGCGAAGGCGTGCAGCGAACTCTCGTGGATCTGCGCGAACAGGCGCGTGTAGGCCGTTTCGAGGCCGAGCAGGATCGCGCCGGAGACGCAGCCGAGGGTGCGTCCCGGCAGCGCGTCCGCGTCCGAGTCAGCGGTGGAGTCGTGCGTGGAGCTCGGGATGGCGCTTCCGTGATCCATCGCGAGGCGTTCGCTGCGGCGCGACAGGAGCAACGCTGCACCGCCGGCGAGCGCGCCGAGAGCGACGACCACGAGGTAGCTGGCCGTCATCCCCAGGCGGGGCAGCAGCAGGTACGGGATCGCGAGCGCGCCGGTCAGTGCGCCGAAGAGGTTCCACGCGTAGAGCGTGCGTCCGCCCCCGGTACCCAGCAGCGGTGCGACCACTGGCAGCGTCGCGCCCATGCAGGCGGTCGGAATCAGGACCGTCAGCGCCGCCAGCAACGTCTCGAGACAGCGAGCCACCGCCGGGGCATCGACGAACGCGCCGCGAATCGTCGGCAGCAGCGCCGCGCCACCGTGCAGGAGCGGCAGGACGAGCGAGCCGCCCAGCGCCGCGCCGAGCTCGAGCAGTCCGTAGACGCGCAATGGACGTTGCACGCGCTGCGCGAAGCGGGCGGCGAGGAAACCGCCGAGCGCGAGGCCGAGGAAGACGCCCGAGAGCGTTGCTGCGGTCGCGGGGGCCGTCGCGCCGAGCAGTTCGGTGAAGCGCCGCATCCACAGGACTTCCTGCGCGAGTGCGGCCGCACCGGAAGCAAAGAAGAGGGCCCGGATCCACCCGTGGAGGCGATTCGGGCCCGACGTCGCAGGATCGGTCAGCGGGCGTACGCTCATCGTGGGGGCGGAACGTTAGCCGCTGCGCCGAGGCGATGCGAAGGAGCGAGGCGCCGCACGTCGTCGACGAACGCCGCTTCGCGATGGCCTTCGCGGCGCGGATCGGCAGCGCTGCGATGGCAATCGGTAGAACGGGCCAGCTCCACCCGAGCGGCCGTCCTGGCGAGTTCAGCATTGCGATCAACGCGCAGTCGCCGCACCGCCCCTTCGCGCCCTCGCTTTCCGTCGAGCGGTCCGCATGTGCACGCTGAGCCTTCTGGTCCGATCCGGTCGTGGCTACTCCCTCGTGATGACCCGCGACGAGCGGCGCACGCGAGGCGTCGGCTCACCGCCGCAACTCGGTGCCGCCGCCGGTCGCCGCTTCCTGGCGCCACGCGATGCGGACGCCGGCGGGAGCTGGATCGCCGTCGACGCCACCGGGCGGACGCTCTGCCTGCTGAACGGTGATGAGCAGGCGCCCGGATTCGAGGAGTCGCCGCGACTGCGCAGCCGCGGCGAGCTGCTGCTCGACCTGGTGGGATGCCCCGATCGCGCGGCGCTGGGCCAGGAGCTGGCGGATCGAGCCGCGGCGGGCTCGTTGCGCGTGCGACCGTTCCAGCTGATCGCCGTCGAACCGGCCGGCGGCGCCGTGACCCATTGGCGCTTCGATGGGCGCGAGCTGCGCGTCGACGTCGCGGTGCCGCCCTGGATCGTGACCTCGAATGGCTTCGATCCGCGCGGCGTTGCGCAGGCGCGGCGCGAGCAGTTCGATCGCTGGCTGGAACGGCGCGGCGGGGAACCTGCGAGCCGCGAAGACGTCCAACTCGCCGACCTGATGGAGCTGCATCGCAGCCACGTGGGCGCTCGAAACGACGGCGAGTTGGCGTCGTTCTGCCTGCACCGGCCCCTGGTGAGCAGCGTCAGCTTGACCGCGGTCGAGGTGACCGCCGATCGGATTGCCATGCTCTACCAGCCCGGTGCCCCCTGCGAACATGCCCCTTTGCATGAGGTCCGCCTGCCATGCAGTTGATCCTGGTCGATCCTCGTTCGGGACGCCGCAAGGTCCTCGATCTCGGTGCGCAGCCGCTGCGTGTTGGCAGCGGAGTCGACTGTGACCTCGTGCTACCGGATGCCGAGATCGCGGCGCACGCGCTCACCATCCAAAGCGGTCCCGACGGCGTCGTCGTCGAGGCAGCCGCGAGCTCCACGTTCTTCCTGAACGAGCGGCGCACGCGAGCGGCGATCGTGCACGTGGGCGACGTGCTGAAGGTCGGCGCGTTCCAGCTCGTCGTTGCGCCGCGCGAGGCCGCTGCAGCGCCCACGGCTCCGCCCTCGCCCATGGCCAGGCCGCCCTTGCGCGTCGATCCCCGCGCCGCGCTCGCCTTTCAAGAGAACGAAGGTGGCGGCGACTCCACCGCCGCGGAAGACGACGCGGAAGGCGACGCAACGGCGGAGCCTCCGCGTGGCAGCACGTTCGCCGAGCGCCGCAAGCAGAAGAAGCGGACCGAGGCGTGGGTCGGCGCTCTGCTGATCACCGTGGCGGGAGGCGGGCTCGCGTGGGGCTGGCGGCTCGGCTGGTTCGACGGCGCGTTCAAGAAGAGCTCGGATCGCTCGGCGTCGACCACGTCGACCGCGGCGACCCCTGGCGCCACGAGCGACGGCCGCAACTGGATGACGGAGCCGGGCCCCAACGAGCAGCGCAAGGACGTCATGGCGCCGGCGCTCGAAGTCGATCCTGATACGGGCGAGACCTTCGCGCGCGACGACTCGAGCTGGCGCAAGGCGAGCAGCAGCAGCGAGATCGACGCCACGTTCGCCAAGGTGGCGCTGCTGCTCGAGAACGAGGAGTTCGCGCGTTGCCGTTGGCTGATGTGGAAGCTGAATCCGCAGGGCACGGACGACGTCGCGCGCGTCGAAACGCGCCGTGCCGAAGTCGAGGCGGCGACGAAGGCTGGCGGCGAGTCGCACCTCGCATTCGTCGACGAGCTGCTGAAGAAGGGCAAGCTGATGCCCGCGCTGTCCCACTGCGTCGAGGATTCGATCGAGCGATTCCGCGGCACCGAGACGTGGTACGCGCTGCTCGAAAAGGCCGACGAGATCGAGGCGATCATCAACGAACGCGTGCCCGAGGCGCGCCGACCGACGCTCGCGCAGAAGCACGCGCGAACGCGCCCCGCCAACCTTGCGACGCGCACGCCGCCGCCGGCCAAGGTCACCTTCGCGGAAGAGTTCGCCGCCGTTCCCAAGCGAAGCTCCGCCGCGCCGGTGGCGAAGGGACCGCCGCGCGAGCCGACCACGCCGCCGGCGAAGCGCCCGAGCGATGGCGCGATGCCCAACGCCCCGACTCCGGAGGCGGAGACGTCAGGGGTTCCGACGCCACCGGTCGCGCCCGTCGCTCTCACGGCCGAGCAGCTCGCGGCGCAGACGGCGCTTTCCGCGGCCTTCGCCGCGATCGACAGTGCGAAGCCGGCGTCGTTCGTCGCGCGACTCGACGACATGGTCGAAGCCGCCAACCGCGCCGAAGGCGCCGCGGTGGGGCCGCTGCTCGCCCGCCTCGAAGCGCTGGCCACCGAACTCGCGGTCGCGCCGGAGCAAGCGCAGCTCGCCGAACTGCGGGCGAAGGTCCAGGCGCTGCGCGCTGCGCGCGAAAGCGCGCTGGCCTACCTCTTCGATGAACAGCGCTACTTCATGCTCGATCCGAAGTCATCCGGCGACATGGCACGCGGCGACGAGCTCGCGGCCGCCCAGAAGGAGGCCGATCGCCAGGTCGAATCGGTGCGTGCGCTGTTCGGCAACGAGATGGGCAGCGCGCCCGGGCCGCTGGTGGCGCTGTCGGAGAGCTACGCCCGCCGAGTGGCCGAGGTGCAGGCGATCGATGCGCTGCTCGCCGCGCAGAAGCGGCCGCTGCCCGATCACGCGGAGCTCCTCGCCACCCGGCTGCTTCCGCCGGGCACCACCAAGGTCCACGTGCGCAACCTGGCGCTCGACGTCGACGAACGCGCCCGCCTCGACCGCGACCGCGAAGTACGCAGCGCCAACCAGCGTCTGCGCGACGTCTCCTCGGATGCGGTCGAGCTGCTGGTGGCGGTGAACTCCTATCGCGAGCTCTTCGGCCGCGGCTCGCTCGTCCTCGACGTTGCCTTGGTGAACAGCGCCGCGTTGATCGCCGCGCAGCGTGCGAAGGATGCCAAGGGTCAGAAGGAGAGCGATCCGCAGCCGCTGCCCGAGCCGACCGGCGTTGCCGGTGCCGCGGGCGTGAATTTCCTGCGCGGCCATTTCGGCGCGCGCCAGGCGCTGAAGGAGTGGACGAAGATCGCCGGCGCCCATCGCAACCTGCTGTCCGCTGACCATCGCGCGCTTGGCGCCGCCGCCGAGCCCAAGTACTGGGTCGCGAAGTTCGGTCGTTTCCTCCCCGGCGCCTCCGACCGCTGAAGCTCCCCCAAAGCGCTCGCTTGCGCCCGCTCCAGGCGCGCTGCGTACCCGCAGCCGCGCCCCGCCGCCCCGTCTTCTCCCCTCGCCGCGCGCTGCGTACCTGCAGCCGCGCGCCGCAGCCGCGCTCGACCCCCGTCGCCGCGATGGTTGGGCTTCAGCTGCGAACGCTGCGGCCTCCGGCCGCAGCCGTTCGTCAGCTGCAAGCCCCGAGAGGCGAGCTGCGCGCCGCGCAGTCTCGCCGGCGCGGGCGTTCAGCTGCAACGGCGCCGTGCCACCGCTGATCGGCCTTCGTTCCGCCGTCGCGGCGCCGTTGTCAGCTGCAACGCCTACTCGTGCCGCAACGCCTGGATCGGATCCATGTACGCCGCGCGCCGCGCCGGATAGAGGCCGAACACGATCCCGGTCAGCATCGACACGCCGAGCGACAGCACGATCGCCCATGGCGTGATCGCGGTCTGCCAGCCGGTGAACTTGCTGACGATCGGCGCGCCACCGACGCCAAGGCCGACGCCGAGCAGGCCGCCGATCGTGGAGATCACGACGGTCTCGACCAGGAACTGCAGCACGATGTCGCCGCGGCTCGCGCCGAGCGCGCGGCGGATGCCGATCTCGCGGGTCCGCTCGGTGATGCTGGCCAGCATGATGTTGAGGATGCCGATGCCGCCGACCACCAGCGAGATCGCGGCGGTGATCAGGATCATCGTGTTGAAGGTCTCTTGCGTCGTCTGCAGCGATTCGAGCTGCTCGAGCGGGACGCTCACCTCGTAGTCGCGCTTGTCGTGGAACTTGCCCAGCACCGCATGGATGCAGCGCGCTGCTTCGAGGACCTTCTCCTCGCTGACGACGCGGCAGACCATCTGCGACAGCTCGACGCGCTCGTTCTCGAACGAGCCGGAGCGTTGCGTGTAGCTGGTCAGCCCGAAGCGGTCGCGCACGGTCTCGAACGGGACGTAGATCTCGAGCGCGCGGTCGTCGATGCCGAGCACCGCCTTGTTGGGGCTCTGGAACTCGAAGTCGGGCAGCACGCCGATGACGTGGAACCACTCTTTGCCGACCTTCAAGTCGAGCTCGAGCGGGTCGCCGACGTATTTCGCCTCGCGCAGCAGCCGGGCGCGGACGACCGCGACGCGCTTGCGCTCGCGCCCGTCCACGGCGGCCAGCACGCGGCCCATGATCGGCGCCATGTGCAGCGCGTCGAAGTACTCCGGCGAGACGCCGCGCACCTTCGCCTCGATCCGGCGGCTCTTGAACCAGATGGGGCGCTTCACGTCGTGGACCGGAAGCACCTGCTCGACCATCGGGACGGTCTCTTCGATCTGCTTCTGATCGCGGAAGGTGAGCCCGTACTTGAGCAGCCAGCTCTGCTCCTGCTTCATCGAGTCCTGATCGTCGGGCGGCTTCTTGGCGTTGACGATGATGTTCTTGATGCCCAGTTCGCTGATCTGCTTCAGGATCGTCTGGCGGCCGCCTTCGCCGACCGACACCATCAGCACGACGGACGCGATGCCGAAGATGATCCCGAGCGCGGTGAGGAAGCTGCGTAGCTTGTGGCGCAGCAGGTTCTTGACGGCGTCGGTGGCGAGTTCGGGAGCGATCACGCGCGGCTCCCGGCAGGCTGGCCCGAGTCCGATTCGACCAGCCCGTCGCGCAGCGCGACGCGGCGCGGCGCGTTGGCGGCGATGTCCTTGTCGTGCGTGATCATCACGATGGTGCGGCCCGAGGCGTGCAGTTCGCGCATCAGCGCGAGGATCGCCCGGCTGTTCGTGGTGTCGAGGTTCCCGGTCGGCTCATCGGCGAGCAGCAGCGCCGGCTCGGTGGTGAGCGCGCGCGCGATCGCGGTGCGCTGGCACTCGCCGCCCGACAGCTCGTTGGGCACGTGCTTGACGCGATGGCCGAGCCCGACCTTCTCCAGCAGCTCGTGCGCCTTCTTGCGGCGCACCGACTTCGGCACGCGCGCGTAGAAGAGCGGCATCTCGACGTTCTCCACCACGGTCAGGTGGGGGACGAGGTGGAAGCTCTGGAAGATGAAGCCGATGCGGGTGTTGCGGATGCGCGACAGCGACTTGTCGTCCATCTGCGCGACGTCGTCGCCGGCGAGGAAGTAGGCGCCCGACGTCGGCCGATCGAGGCAGCCGAGGATGTTGAGCAGCGTCGACTTCCCCGAGCCCGATGGACCGGCGATCGCGACGTACTCGCCTGGCTCGACGCGCAGGTCGATGCCTCTCAGCACCGGCACCGGATTCTTGTCGGTGCCGTAGCGCTTCTCGATGGCGCGCAGGTCGAGGATCGAGGCGGAGGCGTCGCTCACGCGCAGCTCCGCGTCACGGCCCGGCCGGCGGCGCGGCCGGCGGCGCGGCCGCTGGCGCCGTCGCCGGCGGCGCTTCGTTCGTCTTGTTCTTGTCCTCGGGTGGCGGCGCGCCGGTCGGGACGCTCGGGTTGTAGAGCAGCACCTGCTGGCCCGCAGTGAGCCCTTCGAGGATCTCGAGGTAGCTGTCGTTGCTGAGTCCCGGCTTCACCTCGAGGCGCTGCGGCTGCCGCGCCGCGTCGAGCCCGTAGCACCAGTGCTTGCCGCCCTCGAGGAAGACGCACTGCAGCGGCGCGTAGGTGGCGTCCTTGCGCACGTCGATCATCACCTCGGCCTTGGCGCTGATGCCCGGCTTGAGCTCCACGTCGGCGCGCGCTTCGAGCGTCACCTCGACGTCGAACTTCTTCACCTCCTGGTTGCCCTCGGTCGCGATGGCGGCGATCTTCGTGACCTTGCCAGCCATGAGGATCCCGGGGTAGGTCTCCATCGTGACCCGCACCGCCATCTCGAGCTTGATCTTGTTGATGTCCGCTTCGTGGATCTGCAGCTTCACCTGCATGACGCGCAGGTCGGGGATGGTGAAGAGCGTGTTGCCGCCCCAGATCTCGCCGCCGACCTTCAGGTTCTGCGTGAAGTCGTCCCACGAGTAGCGCGGGTCGCCGAAGATCACGATCCCGGGGCACGGCGCCTTCAGGATCATCTTGCCGAGCTCTTCCTGCCGCTCCTTCAGCTGCTCGTTCAGCTTGTCGAGCCGCTTCTGCGCCTGCTCGACCGCGACCTCCTTCTGACGAAGCGTCGATTCGGTCCGCTTCTCGGCGGTGGACAGCGCCAGGTCGGCGTCCTCGAGGCCGGTCACCTTGTCGCGCAGCGACATCGGCAGCGTGTACTTCTCGAAGATCGCCTTGTCGACCTCGGCTCGCTCCTTGGCGATGGTCGCGCGGTCGTAGTTCTGCTCGTCCTGCTCGAGCGCGGACTGGGTGACGAAGTCCTCCTTGCGCAGTTCGAGGCTGTCCTCGTACTGCTTCTTCGCCTTCTCCCATGCGGTCGTCGCCTCCTTGATGCTGATCTCGAGGCGGCGCTTCTCCTGCGGGACCTCGCCCTCCTCGTACTTCTCCTTGTCCTTGCCGGCCTTCTCGAGCGCGATCCTCGCCTTCTTGATGTCCGACTCGCTCTGCTTGACCTGGATCTCGAGCTCGGTCTTGGCGGTCTGGACGTCGGCCTCCGCCTTCGTGATCTCGAGCTGCGCCTGGTCGACCTGCTGCTGCAGCTCGCTGGTGTCGAACTTGCAGAGTTCGTCGCCTTCCGCGACGACCTTGCCCTCCTCGACGATCGAGACGATCTTCCCGCGGCTGCGGAAGGTGGGGACGACCTTCTGCGAGTCCTTCGCGACCAGGGTCCCGTTCTCCGTCAGCGTGATGGGCAGGTCGCCCTTGACTACGGTGAAGAGGCCGTCGTTCGAGATGGTCGTGGCCGCGCCCGACGCCTGCGCTTCACGCCACCACCACCAACCTCCGCCGCCCAACAGAAGCAGCACGATCGTCGTGATGAAGACCTTCATTTGCCGTCCCCCGATGCGCCGGTCGCAGGCGCGCCGACGCTCCAGTAACCATCCGGGCCGATGAACAGGATCCCGAGGTCGCGATAGAGGCGTAGCCGCGCGATGAAGTGCTGCACGCGCCGGCTGATGATGCTGTTCTCGGCGTTGATCTTGGTGCGCCGCGCCTCGATCAGGTCGCGGCTGCCCGCCTCGCCGCTCTCGAGCTTGAACTTGAGCAGGCGAGTGTTGCGCTCTTCGTCCTTCAGGCTCTCTTGCGCCAGTTCGAGCTGGCGCGCGAGATTGGTGAGCTGGCGCAGCGAGTCCTCGATGGCGCTCTTCTGCGCGTCGATGAACTCGGCGAATCCTCGCCGCGTCTGGTCGATCGAGATCTCGGCCGAGCGCCACGCGTTGCGCCGATCGATGGTCTGCAGCGGGATCTCGAGGCTCACGCTCGCCGAGCGCGACCAGGTGTCGGGCAGCGCGCCGCGCGCTGCGGTGCCCGAACCGCTCGACCCGTAGCTCGCGGAGAGGCTCAGGTCGGGCAGCAGGTTGTTGCGCGCCAACCGGAAGCTGCGTTCGGCGTCCTCGATCGAGTCGCGCTGCGTCTGGATGTCGAGGCGGTTGTGCAATGCCGCGGTGACCGCCGACTCCCGGTCGTAGGAGACCGATTCGAAGTCGGGGTCGAGATCGACCAGGTCGATGGGCGTCTTCGGGTCGAGGCCGAGGTTGATCAGGAAGCGCTCGACGCTGCGCTGGAAGTCGACGCGAGCGTCGGTGACCGAGCTCTCGGTCTCGATCCGCCGGCGCCGTGCCTGGATGACGTCCTCGGGCTGCTTGCGATCGACCCGTTGCAGCGCCTCGGCGCTCGCGAGGTCGAAGTTGGCCGTTTCGAGGTCGATCTCGCGGTTCTTCAACTGCCGCTTCTGGCTCACCAGCCCGAAGAACTCCTGGGCCGTGCTGATGGTGAAGTCCTGCCGGAACAGCTCGAACGCGCGCACGCTGTAGACCATGCTGCGCTCGGCCTGCGTCAACGACTCGCGATAGAGGTCGTAGCCGGCGCCGCGCAGCAGCGGCTGGCTGAAGCTGATGCCGCTCGAGGTCGACCAGTCGTCGCCGGCGCCGCGGTCGTCGCGGTTCATCGCCTTGGAGAGGCCGGTCGAGAGGCCGAGCGACCCGTTGGTGGGCAGCAGCTGGCTCACGCCGAAGGAGCCGCCGACCGAACTGCTGGCGCTGCTCCCCTCGCCATCGCCCCAGACGTAGTTGACGGCGCTGCTGAATTGCGGGCCGTAGTTGAAGCGCGACAAGGAGAAGCCGAGGCCCGAGAGGTAGAGCGACTCCTTGCGCGAGACGTATTCGCGGCTGCTGGTGACCGCGATCTTCAGCGTCGTGGCGAGGTCGAGGATGAGCGGGGCCACCGGGGCCGCGGGTTCGACGGCCGTTCCCTCGGTGGGCGCGGCATCGGCCGGCACCTCCGGCGCGGGTGGCGGCACCGTCGGCATGACCAGGCTCTCGGCGCGCTTGGAGAGCGCTTTCTGGTCGAACTCGCGGAGGATCGAGTCGACCTCGCGGTCCGCGCTGTCGTGGTACCAGCCGCTCGTGCATCCGGCCGCGGCGAGGACGGCGCCGGCCGCAGTCGCAAGGAACAGCAGCGGCGCGCGCCGTGCGGCACGCGACGAACCGGCCGATCGTCTCATCCGATTCAGTCCCCCTGATTCGAGCCATCGCCCGGGTGCGATGGAGTGACCCGCTTGGACGTCGCTCGCTGACCTCTATTCACGCCGGCTGCCGAAGTTGCATCGGAGTCGCCCCGCACGCCGTCCTGGTCTTCGCCGCGGGCGCATCGTTACGACGCCGACCCTCGAGTTGTTCGTGATGAAATCGGGCCGTTGCGTTGCGCTCGCCGTGGCCGCTCCACCACGCGAACGAAGGGCGATCAGCGCGGTTCGCGGGCCAGTAGCGCGACGATCGCCTCGCGCGCGTGCGAGCGCTGGTCGGGCAGCGCGGCGCGATCGTGGAAGGCGACTAACGCCGGCAGCAGGCGCGCCGGAATCGTCTCGCCCTGGAGCGCGTCGAGGACGAACGCTCGGATCTTCGGCGACGGATCGTCGAGCAGCGCGCCGAGCGCGTCCGCCGCCGTCGCGTCTTGTGCGGCGAGGTGGCCGAGTGCCTCGATGGCTCCGGTGCGCCGCTCGAGCGGCTTGTCGGCCGCCGATTCCGCGAGTGCGGCGCTCGCGAGCGCAAGCACGCCGGGTGGCGGCAGTCCGGAACAGCTGGCGGCGGCTGCGAGCGCCGCTCCGCGCAGCGAGTCGGTCGTCCCTTCGCGCAGAGCCAGTCGCAGCAGAGCTTCGGCGGCGCGCGCGCCGCTCTGGGCCGCGATGGCGTGGACCACGGCGTGCTGGACCTTGGTGCTCGGCTCGCTCTGCATGCGACGCACCAGCAGCGACGCGGCCTCCTCTTCGTCGGCGAACTTGCGAAGCGCCTCCGCGGCGGCGATGCGGACGCGACCGTCGCCATCGAAGAGCGCGACCCCCAGCGCCCGCATCGCGACCGCGCCTCCCACGGTCCCGAGCGCCGTCGCAACGGCGGCGCGCACGGGTGGCTGCGGCTCCTCGACCAGGGCGCGGCCGAGCGCGGCGAGCGTGGCGGCGCGCACCTCGGTCGGCTCTTCCGGCAGCGTCGGCCAGGCGGCCGCCAGCGCGCTCGCCGCCTCGACGCGGCCGAGCGGGTCGCTGTCGCGCGCCAACTGCTCGCGCCACTCCTCGGGGCGCTGCTGGGTCCGGATCACTCCGGGCAGCCCGCCGCCGTCGTTGAAGCGGACGAACGCGGGGCGCTCCTCGCAATCGACGGCGACGCGGCAGCGGCGCGCGTCGAGCGCGATCGTGGCGGTCCGTCGTCCGCTGGCCGTCGGCCAGGCGACCGCGAGCGGCGCGTGGAAGACCTCGGGGACCCCCTCGCCGCTCTGTTTCTGGTGGGCGATCAATTCGAGGCGTCGGCTCGCTTCGTCGTAGCGCCACTCGCAGTCGAGCTGCAGAAGCCCCGGCGCGTGCAGCCATTCGACGAAGTAGGGCTGCAGGTCGGAGCCGGCCACCTCGCTCGCGATCGCTTCGAACTCGGCCGTCGACACCGATCGGTTCTGTCCGCGCGCAAGCCACGTCTGCACCGTCGTCGCGAACTTCTCCGGCCCGACCACGGTGCGCAGCAACCGCAGCACCGCGGCGCCGCCCTCGTAGACGATCGGCGTGAAGAGGTCGTCGAACTCGACGCAGCGCGTGCTCACCAGCGGGCGCGCCTCCTCGAGACGCGCTTCATTGAGGCGCTCGTGCAACGCGCCCCAACCCAGCGCCGCCGCTTCGGGGCCCTGTTCCGCCTCGAGCCAGAGCAGTTCGGCGTAGGTCGCGAATCCTTCGGCAAGCCACAGATCGCCCCAGCTCGCGGGCGTCACCAGGTCGCCAAACCACTGATGCGCGATCTCGTGGACGACCAGCGCCTGCGCATCGAGCTGCTCCTCGGGTGCGGCGTCGACGGCATGCAGGTCGTCCTGATCGAGCGTCGTCGCGGCGATGTTCTCCATCCCACCCCACGGGAACGCGGAGACGCAGCTTTGGCGATAGACGGGGTAGGGATAGGGCGTGCCCGCGAATCGCTCCAGCAGTTCGATCATGCGGCCGGTCGGCTGCAGCGAAGCGGCGGCGGCGGCCTGACGCTCCTTCAGCGCGTAGCCGAAGAGCGGCAGGTCGCGCACGCGGCCGAGGTCGAACTCGACCAACGGGCCGGCGACGAGGCTGGTGAGGTAGGCCGGGTGGGGGAAGTCCATCCGCCAGTGATCGGTGCGGAGCGCTTCGCCGGTGGGCGTCGATTCGATCAGCACGCCGTTGCTGATCGAGCGCCAAGCGGTCGGCAGGGTCAAGAAGAGCTCGCTGCTCGCGCGATCGTCGGGATCGTCGCGGCAGGGGAACCACGCGCTCGCCATCTGGCACTGATTCTGGGACCAGACCATCTCGCACGAGCCATCGGCTGCCGGCGCAAAGAAGAGCCCACGCTGCGGCGCTGCGGAGTAGGTGATCTGCAGTCGCAGCGTTTCGTCCGGCGGCGCTTCGCGACCGAGGTCGATCTCGAGGTGGGTGCCTTGCAGGACGAAGGGCAGCGGCGCGTCGCCTAGCGTCACGGCAGCGATTCGCAATCCGTCGGCGTCGAGCGTCAGCATGCGGCGCGGCGCCGCGCTCGGCCGCAGCTCGATGTCGGCGCGCCCTTCGATCTGGCGCGCGACCGGGTCGAGCGTCACATGCAGTGCGTAGTGGACGACGTCGACCGTGCGGGGCGTCGGCGGCTGCTCGGTCGGCACGATCGCGGCGATGGCGCGTGCCCGTTCGCGCACGGCGTCGACGACGGGCGCCGCGGTCGGGAGCGCGTCCTGCGCGAAGAGGCGCGCCGTCGCGGCGAGCGACACGCAGGTGGAGAGGAGGAGTGGAGTGGCGAGCGGCACGCTGCGTTCGGTTCCGGCCCGGCGCGCCACGTTCGGCGTCGCGGGACCGGAAGTATGGCGTCGCCGCGCGCGGAACGATGCCGCGACGCGGTGGCACGTAGTAGAGTCCCGCCCCTCATGAGTCGCCGCCCTCACCGCCTCTTGCCTGCTGCCCTGCCGATGCGCGTGCCGTTGGCAACGCTCCTGGTGGCGTGGCTCCTCGCGCTGATCGCGCCGGCGCTCCATGTCCACGTCGGGCATGACGATGCGGACGAGCTCCACGCGGCGGACTCCCACGCAGCGGCGGATTGCCACGCGCCGCAGCCCGTCCTGCCGGCCCACGCGACCTTCGCGACGAGCTGCCAGAACGGCGGCGACTGCGACGTGCCGGGGCATCACCACCATTCGCACGACGCGCGCCTGCACGACGCCGCCGGTTGCCAGAGCTGCGCCTCGCTGTTCGAGCGGCGCGTCGAGGCGCCGGTTCCGTACGCGATCGCGCCGCTTCGCGTCGAGCGTCTCGCGCGCGCCGAAGTGCGGCAGTCACCGCCCGCGCAACGCGCCGTCTTCTCGCAGGCACGCGGACCGCCCGTCGCGGTTGCGTCGCCTCGTCGCTGCGCGCTCCTCGTCGCCTGACGGCACTTCGCGGGTCCTCACCGGCCCCGCCCGCCCGTTCGGCCGAGCGCGTGGCGCCACTCGCCACGTCGGGGCCGGCACGGGAATCGATCGACGATGGATGCTTCTTTCTCCACGGCAGCCGCCTGGTGCGGACTGCTATTCGGCAGCGCTTCCGCTCAACAACCCGATCCGCAGTTCCAGCAGGCGCTCGACCAGGCGCTGGCGGGCCAGCAGCAAGCCGCGACTTCCGGCTCCATGAACCTCTTCGGCGGGCAGCTTCGACTGCTCGACCTGTCGCTCGACGCGTTGGTGAACGCTGGCACCTCGACCGAACAAGACGCCTCGATCGAGCAGCTGCAGGGTGGGGGGCATGACCCCAGGCAACGGGGATTCACGCTCTCGCAGCTCGAGCTGTCAGGGATCGGCGCAGTCGACCCCTACTTCAACTTCGAGTCGCACCTCATCTACTTCATCGATCCAGCCGGCGAGTCCAACTTCGAGCTCGAGGAGGTCTTCGCGCGCACCACGGCGCTCGACCACGGGCTGCAGTTCAAGATCGGCCAGTACTTCACCGAGTTCGGCCGCATCAACTCGGTTCATCCGCACGCGTGGGACTTCATCGACCAGCCGGTGATCCACAGCCGCGTCTTCGGCGAGGATGGGATGCGCGGGCAGGGCGCTCGCCTCTCCTGGTTGACACCGCTGCCCTGGTTCGCCGAACTGCTGGTCGGCGTGCAGAACTCGCGCGGCGAGACGATGAAGAGCTTCCGTTTCACCGACGAAGAGTCGGCGCCCGGCGGCCACCTCGTCGAGGAACGCGAGACGCGCAGCCTCGCGGACTTCATGTACAGCTCGCGCTTCCTGCAGTCGTTCGACCTCTCCGATGCCACCGTCAGCCAGTTCGGGCTGTCGGGGGCGTGGGGTCCCAGCGCCGCCGGCAAGTCGACGCGCAGCGCCATCTACGGCGCCGACGCGAAGATCAAGTGGCAGCCCAAGAAGAGCGACGCGCGCTGGCCCTTCGTGATCTTCCAAGGCGAGGCGGTTCGCCGCGTCTACGGCACCACACTGCAGCAGATCGATCCCGATCAGGTGCCCGCCAGCGGCGACGAGTTCGCGTTGCCTGGCGACACGCTGCACGACACCGGCTTCTACACCTACGTGTTGTGGGGTTTCCGGCGCGACTGGGCCGCCGGCTTGCGTTGGGAGACCACGAATTCGAGCGGCGCCGGCGTCGATCCGCGCGACGTCGACCCGCAGCGCGACGATCGCCAGCGCTTCTCGCCGATGGTGGCCTGGCATCCGTCGCACTTCTCGCGCGTGCGCCTGCAATACAACCTCGACCTCGCGGACCACCTCGCGCACGACCGCGCCCACAGCGTCTGGATCGGTTTCGAGTTCCTGGTGGGCAACCACCCGGCTCACACCTACTAGGAGGCGCCCATGAACCCCATTCGAATGACCGGGCGCTCGCCGGTGGGTGCCGTCGCGCTGCTCGTTTCGCTCCTCGCCGGCAGTGCGTCGGCATTCGCGCAGGAGAAGCTCAACGTCTGCTGCACGGTGCCGTCGATCGGCAGCATCGCGCAGGAAGTGGGCGGCGATGCCGTCGCCGTCACCGTCTTCGCGAAAGGAGCTGAGAACCCCCATTTCCTCGATGCACGGCCAAGCCACGTGAAGGCGTTGGCGGCGGCCGATGTCTTCGTCCAGCAAGGCATGGAACTCGAGATCGGCTGGGCGCCGATCCTCCTGCAACAATGCCGCAACGGTCGCGTGCAGCCGGGCCAACCCGGCTTCATCGACGCTTCGGTGGTGGTGGCGCCGCTCGAGGTGCCGACCACGCCGGTCGATCGATCGCATGGGGACGTGCATCCCGCCGGCAATCCCCACTACATGACCGATCCCGTGAACGGGTTGTTGGTGGCGCGCCTGCTGCGCGATCGCTTCACGCAGCTGCGGCCGTCGGCACGCGACGCGCTTTCGCAGCGATGTGTCGCGTTCGAGAAGCGGTTGTGCACCGCGATGGTGGGGGCCGCCCTTGCCGACGAGTTTCCGACCGAGACCGTGCTGCGGCTTGCCGACCTGCAGGCGCAAGGAAGTCTCGCCGCGTTCCTCGATCAGCAAGGGCGCGGCGGCAAACTCGGCGGCTGGTTCGGCGCGCTGCGGCCGTTCGCCGGCACGAAGGTGATCTGCGACCACAATCAGTGGATCTACTTCGGTCGGCGCGTCGGGCTCGAGTTCGCGGGCTACCTCGAACCGAAGCCCGGCATCGCGCCTTCGACCGGCCACTTGGGCGAGCTGATCCGCGACGCGCCGGCAGCCGGCGTGAAGCTCGTCTTCACCGCGCCCGGGTTCGATCCGAAGTCGGCTCAGTTCGTCGCCGAGAAGCTCGGGTTGCCGCTGCTGACGCTGGCTCATGAAGTGGGGGCGACCGCCGCCGCCGTGGACTACGTGGCGATGATCGACGCCGACGTCGGCCTGATCGTCGCCGCGCTGATGCGGCCACCGGGATGAGCGCCATGCCGGTTCTCGAAGCTTCCGCGCTCCTCTCCTGTCGCGAGCTGGTCGCGGGGCACGGTCGCCTGACGGTGCTCCGCGACGTCTCGATGCAGGTGCGCGCGGGCGAGTTCTGGTTCCTGCTCGGCACCAACGCCACCGGCAAGTCGACCTTGCTCTCGACGATGCTCGGGGTGCTGCCGCCGCTGCGCGGCTTCGCCGGGTACGGGCCGGGGGTGACCTGCGCGGATCTCGGCTACGTTCCGCAGCGTTGCGAGCTGGTGCGCAACCTGCCGACCACGGCGCACGAACTCGTCGCGCTCGGCCTCGTCGGGCTGAAGCTCACGCGAGCGCAACGCGAGGAGCGCATCGCTGAGGCGCTCGATCAGGTCGGGCTGCTCGACCGACTCCACGCGAGCTACTGGTCGATGTCGGGCGGCCAACGTCAGCGCGTCATCGTCGCGCGCGCGTTGGCGCGACGCCCGCGACTGCTGTGCGTCGACGAACCGATGAGCCACCTCGATCTCGTGACCGAACGTGCACTGCTCGAGCTCTTCGTGCGGCGCAATCGCGAGCATGGCCTCGCCATCGTCTACGTCAGCCACAACGTCTCGGTCGCCGCGGCGTTGGCCACCCACGTCGCACTGGTCCATCACGGGACGGTCGACGTGGGGCCGGCCGCGGCGCTCCTCGACGCGGCGCGACTCGAGCGGGCGTACGGTGCGCCGGTCCCGGTGGAGCCGCTCCCCGGCTTCGAGCGGTCGCGTCTCGCCTCGATCGGAGGTGTGGCGTGATCGCCTCGTTCCTCGATTCCTGGCCGCTCTTCCGCGAGACCTATCTCGCGGCGTGGCTCGTCGCGCTGCTGCTCTCGGTGGTCGGCGTCTTCGTCGTCGTGCGCGACCAGATCTTCGTCGGAGCCGCCATCGCGCAGGCGTCCACGCTCGGCATCGCCATCGGTTTGTGCCTGGGCTCGGAATGGAGCGCCGAGGAGAGCTTCTTTCGCTCCGACACGTTCCTGTCGATGGTCGCGGTCCTCTTCGCCGTCGTCACCGCGTTGATCACCGCCCGCGGCGGAGCCGGCACCGCCGCCGTCGAGAGCCACGAGGCGATCACCGGCTTCGTCTTCCTGCTGGGCGGCAGCGCGGCGCTGCTGATCATCGCCCACAGCCCGCACGGCCTCGACGATGTGCAGCGACTGCTCGCCTCGAGCGGGATCGGGGCGACGGCGCTCGATGTCGTCGTGCTGGCGGTGCTGACCGCGGCGACGCTGCTCTTCGTCTTCATGCGCCGACGCGCGCTGCTGCTCTTCGCCATCGACGCGCCGACCGCTCGCGCGTTGGGCGTTCGCCGCCGCACCGACGCGCTGGCGGCGGCGTGGCTCGGGCTGGCGCTCGGCCTTTCGATGCGCGTGTCGGGAATGCTCTATTCGTTCGGGTGCCTCGTGCTGCCCGCGCTGATCGCCAAGAGCCTCTGTCCGGCCGCGTTGCCGATGTTCGTCGCGGCGCCGCTGATCGCCGTGACGAGTTCCGTCGCGGCCGCCGTGATCGGCAACGAGCTGGACTTCAACCAGGCGCAGATGGCGGTCGCGCTCTTGTGTGGAGTGCTCGCGGCGGCGTGGAGCGGGCGGGCGCTGCGGCGGCGTTGACGGGCGGCTACGCGCCCACGTCGTGGCCGCGGAGAGTGCAGCAGATGGACGGCGATGACGAGGAGGCGTTGCGCGCGCAGCTCCGCATCGACCCGTCGCGGTTCGGCGAGTTCGTCGCGCAGCGTCGCGCGCGGTTGCGCCGGATGGTCGAGCTGCGGATGGACCCGCGGCTGCGCGGCCGCGTCGATGCCTCCGACGTCGTGCAGGAGGCGTGCGTCGAGGCGATCGAGCGACTGCCCCAGTGGCTCGACGGCGAGGCGATGCCGCTCCATCTCTGGCTGCGCTTCATCGCTGGCCAGAAGCTGTTGCAACTGCATCGGCACCACCTCGGCACGGCGATGCGCGATCTGGCGCGCGAGGACGCCAGCGCCGCGACGCTCGCGAACGCGATCGCGGAGAGCGGCGTCCTCTCGCCGTCGGGCGTCGCCTCGCGCGATGAGGTCGCCGCTCGTCTGCACGTCGCGCTCGACTCGATGAAGGCGGAGGACCGCGAAGTGCTGCTGCTGCGTCACTTCGAGCAGCTCTCCAATGCCGATGTCGCGCGTCTCCTGCACCTCTCGCCGCCCGGCGCCAGCCTGCGCTACCTGCGTGCGGCGAATCGGCTGCGCGACATCCTCGCGGAGTTCAGCGGCGCGTCGCCGTGAGGTCGGCGAGCCAGTCGCGGAAGTCGTCGCGCCGCTCGAGCGAGGCGAACGCGACGTCGCCCTCGAACCGGCCGGGATCGCCGAATCCGGCGGAGCTCGCGATGCGCAGGTGCTTCATCGCCGCGTCGGCCCACGGATCGCGAGCGTCGCCGCCAAGCAGGCGCTCGAGCGGACCGTGGGCGACGAACGCGGCGCGCGCGAAGAGGCGCGCGGCTTCCCACTGCACTTCCGGGTCCGCCGTCGCCGCACTCGCAGCGGCAGCCGCGCGATCGAGCAACGTCGCCATCGCGGCGCGGTCGTGCGCGTCGTCGAAGGGCTGCAGCGAGACGGTGAGCCAGTCGAGCGCCGTCGCGAGCGCGTTGCGCCAGCTGCGTTGGCGCGGTTCGCGTTCGAGCGCCCGCTGGAGGAGTGGCAGCGCGAGAGCGAACTCGGCGCGTGCACGCGGATGATCTTGCGCGACCTTCGCCAGCCAGCCGGCGTCGCCATGTGCCATCCCCAGCGCCGCGGCGAAGTCGGCGCGCTCGGGCCAGCCTTGCACCAGTTCGCTCCCGAGCCGGAGCGCTTCCGCGAGCCGCTGCTCCGCGCCGCCGCGATCGGCCGGATCGCCATGGCGCGCGCGCACGTTCGCGTCGAGGTTCAGCGCTTCGACGAGCAGCGCGGCGAGGTCGGCCCGCGTCGGATCGCCCGCGCGAGCGTCGGCGGCGAGATCCGCCGATTCGAGCAGGCGTCGCACGGCCGTTTCGACGTTCCCCCATGTCGTGAGTGCCACCTCGATCGCGCCGCGGCTCGCCTCCAGGTCGGCTGATGCGACGCTCATACGCAGGCGTAGGTCGCGCGCGGCGGGCTCTTCGTTGCCGCCATTCGACTGCATGTCGAGGAGCTTGGCGGCGTTCGCGAACGAAGCGCACGCAGCGTCGACTCGGCTCTGCTTGCGCTCGACGACACCGCGGTCGTACCACGCGACGGCCGCCTGCTCGACGACGGCGGACGGCCAGGTCGCAATCGAGGAATCCCATGCTTCGACGAGCCGGGTCGCGTCGAGCGCGATGGCGTACGCCGCGTCCGGCTCATCGCGCTCGTCGCGCCGCGTGGTGAGGACGTTGCGTGCCTGGAGCGCAGCGAACGCAAAGCTCGCGTCGTCCGGCCGTTGCGCGAGTCCTTCGTCCGCGAGCTCGATGGCGCGCTTCAACGTCGCCTCGACCTCGGCGGCTGGATCGCTCGATCCGGCAGCGACGGCTCCGCGAGTGAGGGCGGTGGCGAGATCGCGTCGGAACTCCGGCACCATCGGCCAGCGGCGGACGATCGCCTCGAGATCCGCGCTCGCGTTGGCGAGGAGCACCAGAGCCTCCGGCGCCCGACCGATCCGATGCAACAGGCCGCCGAGCCAGGAGCGCCGGCACGCATCGATCTCGAGGTCGCGCACGTCCGGGTCCGCGACACTGACCAGCCGTTGCGAGATCGCGAGCGCACCGCGAAACGTCTCGACCGTCGCGCCGGTCTCGCCCGCCTGGAACTGCACGTCCGCGAGCTGCAGCCACGCATCGCGCAGCACTCGCGAGGGCGCGAGCGCGGCGTCGTCGCGATCGAGCCAGGCCGTGACCCGCGGAAGCGTCGCCCGCATGAGCGCTGCTCCT
This sequence comes from Planctomycetota bacterium, assembly GCA_031409275.1. GTDB lineage: Bacteria > Planctomycetota > B15-G4 > B15-G4 > SIAN01 > SIAN01. The sequence goes on along the minus strand of JANNXA010000016.1, from coordinate 10,761 downwards.
TCGCTGGCCCGGCGTTGCCGCGCCAGCAGCTCGACGAGCAGCGTGGTCGTGTCGACGAGGTGGAACGCCTGGTCGGTGCTGCGCGGCGCACCGGCGATGAACTCCTCGATCATCGCGAGCGCTTCTCGCAGCGCGGCCTCCGCCGTCGCGAGGTCGCCGCGATCTCGCGCACCGCATGCGATGCCAGCGAGCGCGGTCGCCAGCTGCATCGTCGTCGATTCGACGTTCGCGCCACCCGGCAGACGACGGCTGGCGCGCAAGGCCGTCACCGCCGCGTCGTAGTGACAGCGGCTCTCCTCGAAGCGTTGCAGCGACCAATCGATGGCGCCGACTCGAACGTGCGCGAGGGCGACGTCGAAGCGCTTGGTGGGGCTCTGCTCCTGATGCGCGAGCAGCCGCAGTTCGAAGGCGAGCGCGGCCTCGAGCAGTCGGCGCCGCATCGGATCGAGCGCCGGCGCGCGAAAGATGACGTCGGCAGCCTCGTCGAGGACGCTCTGGATCGCGTCGCTGGCCACTCCGAGATTCTCCTCGGCGCGCGCCATCTCCGTCGCGAGCCGGACGTTCTTGCGGCGCAGCGTCTCGGCCCAGCCACCGAGGAGCACGATCAACGTGACGAGCGCGACGGCTGCCGCGATGGCGCCGCCGCGATGGCGGCGAATCAGCAGGCTCGCGCGATCGGCGAGCGAAGGGGCGCGCGCCCGGATCGGGGCGCCTTCGAGGAAGCGGCGCAGGTCGTCGGCGAGGTCGCGCGCGGAGGAGTAGCGCGCGCCGGGGTCCTTCTGCAGGCAGCGATGGACGATGGTGGTGAGGTCGCGCGGCAACGGCGGCTCGACGCTGCGCAGCGGTCTGGGCTCGTGGTCCACGATCTGCTTCAGCAGCTGCGCGCGGTCGGTGCCATCGAACGGCGGGTGTCCCGAGAGCAGCTCGTAGAGCGTGACGCCGACTCCCCACACGTCGGTGCGCGGATCGGCCCATCCGGAGAACGCTTCGGGCGCCATGTAGCGCGGGGTGCCGACCGTCTCGCCGGTGCGCGTGATGGCCACCGAGCCTTCCGCGGTCGCGAGGCCGAAGTCGGTGATCCACACCGTTCCGCTGCGATCGAGCAGCACGTTCGAGGGTTTCACGTCACGATGGAGGACTCCTTCCGCGTGCGCGCAGGCGAGTGCGTCGGCGAGCGCAAGTCCGTGGCGCGCCACCTCGCGCGCCTCCATGCGTGCCGTGCCATCGTCGCGAGCGGCGCGCGCGAGCTGGTCGAGGCTCGAGCCGGCGATGAACTGCATCGAGATCCAGTGGGTGCCGGCCTCCTCGCCGACGCCGTACACCGGCACGATGTGGGGGTGGTTCAATCGCGCCGCGGACTGCGCCTCGCGGCGGAAGCGCGCGATCTCGCGCTCATCGAGCGTTGCATGTCCTGGCAGGACCTTCAGCGCGACGTGGCGGCCGAGTTCGTCGTCGATCGCTTCGTAGACGACGCCCATTCCGCCGCGGCCCACCTTGCGCAGCAGCCGAAAACGGCCGAGCTGCTCGGGCACTGTCGCGCGCGTCGCCGCGGCCTGCGCCGCCGTGGCCGCCGATTCGAGGATCCCGAGCGCCGCGACGAGTCCCCGGAACTCCGCCTCGCGGCCGGGCACCCGCCGCGCGAACTCGCCGACGTCGGAAGCGTCGCCCGCGCGCCGCCGTTCGAAGAACTCCTCCACGAGGACCTCGACGGCGTCGCGGACATCGGCCTCCTCGCCGCTGCTCGCGCGGTCCGCGCCTTCGTCGCTCGATGCTGCAGCCGCCATGCGTCAGGGACCTCGAACGGGCGCGTCATCCTACGAGTGGTCCCGGCCGAGCACTCACCGCCCGATCACGAGGTTCAGTCCCGCGGTGAACGAGACCCCCTTTTGCGCACCCGGATCGAGTTCGAGCGCCTGGAGGAACAGTTCGAGGCCGCAGAGCGCCTCGTCGTCGGCGATGTCGCCGTCGATCGTCGCACCGCCGGTCGGCAACACGAGGACGATCGTCGAGGACGGTGCGACCAGCAGGTCGCCGCCCTTGCCGGTCGGGACGAGGATCGACGTGCCGCCGATCAAGACGTAGGCAAGGGTCGTCGCGTTCGAGGAATTGGCGAGCGCGACGGTGACCGTCGTCCCGAGCAGCGGATCGCCCTGCGCCGTGAACGCTGGAATGCCGTTGGTGCCGGCGAAACCGACTCCGTAGGTCGACCAGCTCGCGTCGACGCAGCGGCTGTGGACGAAGACGTCGTGGGCCACGTTCGCGTCACCGGCCACGAGGTTCGAGGCGAAGCTGTAGTAGGCCACGATCTGCCCATCGGCGGAGAGCGACGGGTGGTAACTGACGCCGTTCCCTTCCACGCCGGCCGAGTCGACGCTGACGCGTTCGATGAGCCCGGTGGTGCAGTCGTGGACGAAGGTGTCGCTCACTCCGTTGCCGTCGCCGGGCACGAGCTGGTCGGAACTGCTGCGCAGCGCGACGAAGCGCCCGTCGGAGGAGAGTGCCGGGTCGCTGCTCGAGCCGGCGCCCTGCGCGCCCGCCGAGTCGACGCTGACGCGGCGCGTCGTGCCGCTCGCCCGCTCGTGGACGAAGATGTCGGTGGTCCCGTTGCTGTCGCCCGCGACGAGGTTGGTGGCGTCGCTCTCGAACGCGACGACCTTCCCGTCCGCGGAGATCGACGGCGCATCGCTGGCGCCATCGGCGAGGCCGCCCGCCGAGTCGACGCTCACGCAGGTGGTGAGGCCGGTCGCGCGCTCGTGCACGAAGATGTCGGGCGCGTTGTTCGTATCGCCGGAGGCGAACGTCGTCGCCTGGCTGAAGAAGGCGACGACCTGCCCGTCGGCCGAGATCGTCGGCTTGTAGCTGTCGAGGGCCCCCTGCGTGCCCGACGTCGCCACGCTGACCCGCTCCGTGGTTCCGCTCGCGCGGTCATGGACGAAGACGTCGGTCACGCCATTGGTGTCGCCGGCGATGAGGTTGGTCGCGGCGCTCGCGAAGACGACGAACTGCCCGTTCGCCGAGAGCGACGGCTCGTAGCTCTCGAAGTCCGCTTCGGCGCCGGCCGAGTCGACGCTCACCCGTTCGGTGACGCCGGTGGCGAGATCGTGGACGAAGATGTCGAAACCGCCGTTGGTGTCACCGGCGACGAGGTCGGAGGCGTCGGTCGAGAAGGCCACGAACCGCCCGTCTCCCGAGATCGAGGCCCCTTCGATGTAGCCGGCGCTGCTCTGGTCCATCTGCCCGCCCGCCGAGTCGACGCTGACGCGGTGCGTGAGCCCCGTCGCGCGATCGTGGACGAAGACGTCCTCGATGCCGTTGGTGTCGCCGGCGACGAGGTTCGAAGCGGAGCTCTGGAACGCGATCACCTGCCCGTCGGCGGAAAGCCCCGCCAACGAGAGGAAGCTGGAGCCGTTCGCCTCGGTGCCCGCCGAGTCCACGCTGACGCGCGTCGTCTCGTGCGCGGTGGCGTCCGCCGCCATCAGCGCGATGCCGAAAGCGGCGCGGCGGCACGCCGTGGTCACGGTGATCAGGCGGGAGAGGTGGCGGTCGCGGCGGATCGAGCGGTTCATGCGGCGCTGCATCGAGGTGCTCCTTCGTGCGGGGGGATGCGGTCGGCCGGCGCCGATCCGCGCTCCCCTGACTGCGGCGCGCCCTCCAACGTTTTCACCCTGCACGGAAATCGCGAATCGTTTGCCGGCCGCGGCTCGGCGGGCCAGATCGGTGCCGGCTCGGGCCGCTGCCGGCGCCGATCGAGGGAGCGCGACGACTCGGCGTAAGGCGGGGTTGCCGTGCAATCTCGACGACGAGCGGCTTGGAGACAGGCGCGATGGCGGCGAACGACGGATCGACAGGCGGGGCGAGCACCTATCCCGAGGTGCTCGATCGGTTGCGCGAGATCGGACTGCTCGAAGAACAGTCGCTGCTGGCCGAGACCGCCGAGCTCTTCCTCACCGACGCGGCCAGCACGCTCGTCGCGATGCAGGAGGCCTTCGCCTCCGGCGACTCCGGCAGCCTCGAGCGCGCCGCTCATCGCCTGAAGGGCGCGGCGCTCAACCTGGGCGTCGCTTCGATCGCGGAACCGACTCGCCATCTCGAGGCGAACGCGCGTCGCGGCGAGTTCGCCGGCGGGCCGGAAGCGCTCGCGGCGGTCGAGCGCGAGCTCGACAGCGTCGGCCGCTGGCTGCGTGGCGTGGCGTCGTCGCCGCTCCCGCCGAGCTGAGATCGCGTCCGCAATCGGAATCGTCCACCATGTCGGAACTGCTGCTGCCGAGCGCTACCTGGGCTTCCAGCGCCGAGCTCGAGCAACGAGCCCGTCTGCTGTTCGAGCGCTCGAGCGAAGCGCTCCTTCTGGTTCATGGCGACGAACTGCTCCTGGTCGACTGCAACTCAGCCGCCGAGCGGTTGCTACGCCTGTCGCGCCTGCGCGCCGCGGGTCGGCGGTTGGCGGAGTTCGCCGAGCCGAGCCAGCCGCTCGACATGGCGGCGCTGCTCGCTGGGGCGGCACCGCAGTCGGTGCTGCTACGCGCGAGCGACGGTGAGCCGATCGCGTGCGACGTCGAGTCGCTGCTGGTCGGCGACCACTCGGCGTTCCGCTACGTTCGGCTGATCGATCGGCGCGCCGACGACGAGCGGCGCATGCGCCGCCGCCAGCTGGCCTTCACGCTCACCCAGATGACGACGCTCGGCGATGCCGATGCGGTCCTGCGTTTCCTGGCCTGCACGTTGGTGGCGCAGCTCGATGGTGCGGCGGCATGGATCTGGACCGAGTTGGACGGCGCGCCGAAGGTCGCGGCGACCGCTTGTTCCGTGCGCCCGTTGCCCTCGCCGATCGAGGCGAAGCTGCTCTGGCGGTTGGTGGACGAGGCGGCGACGCTCGAGAGCGAGAACCTTGCGCAGGAAGCGTGGTGCCCCGACCCGCTCGCCTTCACCGCGGCGCGCCTGCCGTGCCTGGCACTCGTCCCGCTCGCGCAGGGCGACCGCCACCTCGGTGCCGTCGCGCTGCTCTCCAACTTGCCGCTCGACGAAGATGCCCGCGAGCACCTCGACGCGCTCGCCGGCCACGCCGCCGTCCTGATCGGCCGCTGACGGTGGCGGGGATCTTTCCCCCGCCGAAGCCGCGCCGTGCCGTCGAACAGGTGGCGGGGATCTTTTCCCCGCCGAAGCCGCACTAGTGCGGGAACGGTGGTGGAAAGATCCCCGCCACCCATTGGCGAGCGGACGATCGGGCGGCGCCGGGATTCAGGGCGCGCCGAGACGCGCTTTGCAGAGGGTGAGCAGATCGTGCGCGACGGTTTCGAGCGGTCGATCGGCGGCGATCCGCTCGATGGAAGGTTCGGTGCGCGCGAGCTCGGCGTAGACGCGGGCGACGGCGCGCAGGTCGTCGAGCTTCTCGAAGCTGCTGACACCGGCGCGATTCGCGTGGATTCGCGCGAGCGCCTGTTCGGGCGACAGCTCGAGCAGCACGGTGAGGTCGGGGGTCGGCGCGATCGCACGACTGCGTTTCAGGATCGCCGCCACCGAAACGCCGCGCGCGCCCTGGTAGGCCGCCGTCGACCAGTAGGTCCGGTCCTGCACGACCCACGCGCCGCGCGCCAATGCTGGCGCGACGAGCTCGCGCACGTGCGCCTCGCGATCGGCATGGAAGAGCTCGAGCTCCTCGTCGCCACTGGTGGTCCGCTCCTTCGCCGCCAGCAGCTTGCGCAGCGCCTTCCCGGCCGGCGAGTGCCACGGCTCGCGCGTCTCGACCACCTCGCGCCCCTCCAGCCGCAGCGCCGCGGCGAGGCGAGCGCACAGCGTCGTCTTGCCGGTGCCGTCGATTCCCTCGAGCACGATGAGGCGGCCGGCACCGGGCGTCTTGGCGAGGTTCATGGGCGGCGCAGCGTAGCAGCGGTAGCTTCTCGCGCCGCTTGAACCACGAACGAACCACGCTCGAGCGACGGGTGCTGTCCGGCACCGGGCTGCAGCTCGCCGCACGCCTCGCCTCGGCGTTCTGCTCGGCGTCGGCGATCGTCCTGATCGGCCGCCATCTCGGCGACGAGCGGCTCGGCCGCTTCAACTTCCACTTCACGCTCTTCCTCATCGTCGGCGCGCTCGTCGACCTCGGGTCGATGGCGATCGCGGTGCGCGAAGTGACCCGCCGACCCGAGCGCGAAGCGGCGATCCTGCGCGCGACCTTCCGCATCCGCCTCGCGACGGTCGCCGGCTGCGTCGTCTTGTGCGCGGCGATCTCGTGGTGGAAGGAGGGCAGCCTCGCGCGCGCCGCGCTGCCGATGGTGGCGTCGCTTCACCTGCTGGCGGTGGCGCCATGCACCGCGGCGGCGTGGCTGCAGTCGCGCGTGCGCCTCACCGCCATCGCGCTGGCGCCGTTGGTCGGCTTCGGGCTCTACATCGGAGCCGTCGTCGCGTTGACCCACACCGACGTGCATGAGCCTGGGCTCTTCCTGCTCGCGTTCGCGGGCGGCCTCTTCGTGCAGGGGCTGGTTCCGTGGTTCGCCGCGCGCCGCCACGTCACGTTGCTCGGTCCCGTCGAGCCGGGGCTGATGCGCGAGCTGCTGATCGCGATGGTGCCGCTCGGTCTCTCGGCGGCCGTCTCCACGCTCTACTTCCGCATGGACGCGCTGCTGCTCAACTCGATCTGCGGCGACGCGGCGAACGGACGCTACGCGCGCACCTTCCCGATGCTGTCGCTGGCCATCGCCGTGCCGACCTACCTGTCGTCGGCGCTCTTTCCGGCGTTGACGCGCGCGGCGGGACGCGGGCCGGCGCCGCTGATGGCGCTGACGCGACGCGCCTGCACGGTGCTGGCTGGCATCGCGTTGCCGGCGGTCGCCATCGGCGTGGCTTGGAGCGGCCAGGTGCTCTACCTCTTCTGGGCGCGCCATCTCGACGGGGAGAGCTACTCGAGCTTCCTGGCCGCGAATGGCGACTTGCGCGAGGCGCTGCCGTTGCTGATCGGCGCGGGCGTCGCGATCTTCCTCACCTATCCGCAGATGCACGCGCTCACCGCGCTTGGCCGCCAGCGAGTGTTGGCACGAGTGTCGATCGTCGCGCTGCTGCTCAAGGTGGCGCTGTCGAGCGCGACCATTCGCTGGCTCGGCGTGCCGGGCACGGCGTTGGGGACGCTGTTGACCGAGTGGTTCGTGCTGGGCTGGGTGAGCCTCGAGCTGCGTCGCGCCACCGGCGAATGGGCGTTGTCGCGCGCGCTTGCACGGCCGCTGCTGGCCGCGCTGCCGGTGGCGCTGGTCGTCTTCGCGTGGGCCGACCTCGCGCCGTGGTGGACGCTGCCGATCGGGCTTGCGCTCGAAGCGGGCGCGCTCTTCCTCGCGGGCGCGCTGCCACTGCGCCTGGGGATCGCCGAATGAGCGGCGCGGCGACGAGCCATCGACACCACCCGCTTCGTCGAATCGGCATCGACGTGCGCGCGGCGTTGCGCGGACCGTGCGGCATCGGGCGCGTCGCGGTCGAGCTAGCGCGCGCGTTGGCGTTGTCCGACCCGGCGCTCGAAGTGGTGCTGTACGGCGCCTCGCGCCACGGTCGCGGCTGGGCGCAGCCGCTGCCGCGCGAGTTGCTCGGCCTGCCGAACGTGCGCCTCTTCGCGCCGCGCCTGCCGGCGAAGGTGCTGCAGTGGGCCGCGCGCCTGCCGTGGTTTGCCACCGATTGGCTGACGGGGCCGCTCGACGCCTTCCTCCACACCGACCTCGTCTTCGTCGCGGGGCTGCGCTGCCCGCAGATCGTGATGGTCCACGACCTCGCCTTCGAAGTGTCGCGCGACTTCCACGACCAAGGCTTCCACGAACCGGCGCGCGAGCGGCTGCGCGCGGCCATCGACGGCGCCGCGGCGATCGTCGTGCCGAGCGTCTCGACGCGCGACGATCTGGTGAGACGCTGGAGCGTGGCCAGCGAGCGGATCCACGTGGTGCCACTGGGTGGCGATCACGTGCTGCGCACGCGAGGGGCGCAAAGCGACGCCTCGACGAGCGGAACGTGGAACCCGCCGCGCTCTGGCTACTTCGTCCACGTTGGCACGCTCGAGCCGAGGAAGAACCTGCCGCGCCTGGTGCGGGCCTATCGAGCGGCGCGCGCCGAAGGGCTCACGCAGGAACTGGTGCTGGTGGGGGCGTGGGGTTGGCAGCGCGCCGAGCTTGAAGCGGAGCTCGCCCGCTGCGGCCCGGAGGCGCCGGTCCTGGTGCGCGGCGCGGTCGACGAGGCGGAACTCGTCGCGTGGATGCGCTCGGCGTGCGCGTTGGTCTACCCGTCGCTGTGGGAGGGCTTCGGGCTGCCGGTTGCCGAGGCCTTCGCGCTCGGCGTGCCGGTCATCACCTCGAATCGCTCGTCGACGCGTGAAGTAGCGGGCGATGCGGCGCTGCTGATCGACCCCGAGTCGGAAGCGTCGATCGCTGCCGCGCTGCTGCAGATGGGCCGCGACGCGACGTTGCGCGCCGAGCTGATCGAGCGCGGAGCCGCCCGCGCGTCGCAGTTCACGTGGCAGGCAATGGCGCACGTTGTGATGCAATTGGTGGAGCGGGTGGGGGCGGCCGAGAAGGAGGCGTGACTGAGGGAGCGCGAAGACCGCTCCCGGTCGTGACGACTCTTGAGCGCCCTTGACGCCCTCGAATCGAGAGCTAGCTCTTCGTCCCGTTCGACCGATCGCGAGGAGAGTTGACCCGCTCTCGATCACGACGGGCAGGCTCTCTGGGGGTGCGCTGACGGGGTGGCGACTGGCCACGGCCGCGGCGAAGAGGAGGGCGAGTCGATGCAAGAGTTCATGGTGCGGATGCGATGCGCAGGGATTGAGCGGGGCCGCGCCGTGGGCGGCGGCTCGCAGCAAGATGGTGCGGGGGGGGGGCGCATCGACACTCGGGCGCCTGCGTGCGGCGCTGTGCGCCGTCTCCCTCGCGTCCCTCGCTCCAATCGCCGCCGCGCAGACGAACGTCAAGCGCTACTACGTCAACGATGGTCGCAGCAACACCTACGAAGCGGACGCCGCGGAGACACAGGTCGATCTCGGCGGGTTCATTCCTTACCAGCGTTACGACGAGGTCGGGACGGGTGGGCACCACTATGCGGTGCCGTACAACCCCACTTTTGGCAACTTCCTCGATCTGGTGAAGAAGTACGGCCTCGACCTCTACGAGTTCGACTCGAGGATTGATGCCGCGCTCGGCGCAGCGGAGGGAGTGTTGCCGTTCAATACGGCGCTTCAGACGCGTGCCGAGATCGACACGGATCTCACCTCGTTGATTTCGAGTGGCGGCGCCACCAGCTTCCCGGTGGTGGCGCAGGCTTGGTGGAACTGCACGGGTACGAACGGTGTGCCGGGTGCCGGCAAACGCAAGGTCTTGATGTGGCCGTACAAGCTGAATGGCGGCCCGGTGATGATCTGCATGGCCGCGGACGACCTCTTGAAGCCAGCGCGGCCGGTGCCGGTGGTGCCTGCGTCGATCCTGCTGGTGAACTATCCCTTCCACTGGCGCCACCTCGGCAGCAACAAGAACCGCTTCCGAGACGTTGATGGCTGGCCGCAGCAGTTCTCGGGACCGGCGTCGGGCGCGTTCATGACCTACGACGGTGGCCGCTACTCCAACGGCACCGAGATGCTCGGGATGGCGGCGCAGGCGATCGAGGCGGGCGACATCGTCGTTTACGTCGGCGAGAACCTCTCGAACAACCTCTGGATCTCGATCCAGCGCACGCAGGAGGCCGAGGCTTTCGTGCGCTCGGAGTGGTCGACCGCGCCGATTCCTCACACCTATTCATCGGCGACTTGGCCGCCCATTGCCGTCGCGAGGTCCTATCTCGACGGTTTGTCGTGGGGCCAGCTCTCGTCCGGCGTGATGAACTTCCTCCAGCCGGCGATCTTCAGCGGTACGGCGGCATGGAACATCAGCGACTTCGGTTATGCGCAGACTGAGTACTACGACCTGCAGATGGACCGATCGGCAGCGATCGGCCATGCCGGCTGGCTGCCCTCGACCGATCCGATCTGGACCTCGCAGTTCCTGCTGGTCGACGTGCTGGGAGTTCGATTCGACGATCCAAAGGGCACGAACAAGGCGTGGGATTTGGCCGCGATCTCCACGAACCGACGTCCGGGAGAACTGAAGGTCCCGGTGAACGGTCGCGTCGGCGACAACGAGTTCAACTACCCGATGCACTGGCCAAGCGAGGATCACACGCTGACCTTCGGCACAGGCGGTTCGTTCCAACCGAAACTGCTGAAGAACTGGGAGCACGACCCGACGGCGGGCTTCATTCCAGGGGTGCATGAGTTCGCGGCATGGGCCGGAACCGAGTGGAACGCTCTGAAGCCCGGCGTCGCGACGGTCGCCGACAACGCGGAGTTCCCACCCATTGGCACCGCGCCCAGCAATCCCTATCCGAACCCCTACACTCACACGTTGCGCCACGTCCACGTCGACCCGATCGCCAACCCGACGATCCTCACGCCGATGGACGCTCAAGCGGGAATGACGCCAGTCTATCGCAGTCCCGATGGCACGACGGGCGGAACCATCAAGACGATCGGGCATGGGACGTGGATCGGCTTCCACGACAACATGCACGTGCTCGACCTCGACGGCGACAACAACCTCGAAGTGGTCTTCGCCAACTTCGAAGGGTACCTCCACATCCTCGAATTGCCGTCCACGCCGTACGGCTCGACCCTCATCCCAGTCGATCCAACGGCGGCGAGCGACCAATACCGACTCTACGACGAGTGGAAGAGTCCCTACCTGGGGCGCGGCATCATCGGCGCAGACTGCA
>JANNXA010000015.1:0-3942 GCA_031409275.1 Planctomycetota bacterium | reverse complement strand
CCTGGGCTACAAGAACCCCGGCGCCGAGACGGTGTGGAAGGGCCTCGAACGCCTGACCGACATCACGACGGCCTACCGGCTCTTCCTCTCCTCGGCGTAGGGCGCAGTGTCCAGCGGGGGGACTTGTGGGGCAGGATCAGGCGTGAGAGTAGCGCACGAGCATCGTCCACGGCACCCGCCGGATCCGTCAAGGGCTTGTTCGGCGGCCGTTGCCATCCACCAGAGCGCCTGACCGGCGTTCCGTGTTGACGGCTTCCGGCTCCTCGCATCGTCCCACCGTAGGGTGCAACCGAACGGCACGCCTCCGAAACGCCGCGTCGTTTCCGGTCGCACGACGGACTCCGCCGATCGATCGCAGACCGCCTCAACCGCAGCGAGGATGGTGCTGAGCGGCTAGTCCCGATCGCTCGCCAGGCGTCGACATCCGCCCGGTATCTTGCCGCGCCCTACACCTGAAAAGGAGCCGTACATTGGTCCGCAAGCAGCCCTCGATCACGCCGCTGTCTTCCCTCACGATCGCCGACCTTGAGCGCCTGCTCGCGGAGCGCAAAGCCGCCGTCGCCGGACTGACCGAGCGACGCGGAGCAATCGCTGACGAGCTCGCGACGATCAACGCGCAGATCTATGAAGCGATCGGCACGGGAAGCGTACGTCTCAATCGCAAGCCCGGACCGCGCGGGCCGGGGCGGCCACCGAAGGACGAGCACGATCGTCCTGAGAAGGCGAAGCAGGCGGCCAAGTCGTCGAAGCACCGTGGTCGCGCAGCCGGCGCGAAGGGCCAGAGCGACCTCCACAACGCCATCCGCTCGGCACTGACGGGCGCGACCGGCCCCATGAAGGCGGTCGACATCGCGAAGGCGGTGCTTGCCCGCGGCTACGAGACCAAGAGCAAGGTCTTTCATCTCATCATCGGGCAGCGGCTCGCCGAGATGGCGGACGTGGTGAAGCCGGAGCGCGGGCTTTACGCGCTTAAGTAGCTGCGGATCAGGTGGCCGTGCGCGCGAATGCCGACGTCATCCGGCGCCGGCTGCCAGTCCGCATTCCGCTGCAATCGCGACACCGACTTGATTCGATGCGGCCGCGACGCCACACCGACGCTGTGTCGCCGCAACCCACATGCTGTTTGCATGAACAGTAGTTGCGGGGATAATCGAAGCGGCGATCGGGGACCGTCCGCAGCACGGTTGAGTCAGTCGACGGCGCATCCCCAATCCCGGGGAGCACCATGCCATGGCGACGAATCCGCTGATCCACGAAGTCGAGATGACGCTCGCCGACCTCGACGCCGCCCGCGCCGCCTACAACCCCCGTCTGATGCCAGAGCACGAGGCCGCCGCCCTCAAGACCTCGATCGAACGCTTCGGCCTCGTCCAGCCCCTGATCTGGAACGCCCGCACCAAGCGACTGGTCGGTGGGCACCAGCGCCTCGACGCCCTCCTCGCGATCGGGGAGACCCGGACCAAGGTGATCGTCGTCGACCTCGACGAGTGGGACGAGAAGGCGTTGAACCTCGCGCTCAACAAGGTCCACGGCGAGTGGGACTGGCCGAAGCTCGAATCCCTGTTGAACGAGCTTGCCGAACGCAATCCCGAGCTTCCTGCGATCGCCGGCTTCACCGACGAGGAGATGCAGCAGATCACCGATGAAGGGCACCTGCTCTACCTTCGGCTGAGTGAAGCGAAGGCAGCGGCGCGCGCGGTCGAGGTCGCGGACGCGGCGGTCGTCGATCCCTCGGTCGACGATCACGGACCAGAAGCGGCGCCCGAGCAGCCGGTGACGCGGAGCGGCGACCTCTGGATCCTGGGCGACCACCGCCTCCTGTGCGGCGACTCGACCAAGGGGGATGACATCGCCCGCGTCCTCGCCGGCGAGCAGGCCGCGCTACTCGCCACCGACCCTCCCTACTGCGTCGACTACACCGGCACCAACCGACCGAGCAGCGTCCGCGGCAAGTCGGGCGGCAAGGACTGGACGGACGTCTACCGCGAGATCGACATCCCTGACCTTGGAAGGTTCATTGACGCCTTCTTCACGGCGGTGCTGCCGCATCTGGTGACGGACGCGCCGATCTACATCTGGCACGCGCACACGCAGCAGCCGGTGCTGCTCGCGACGTTCGCAAAGCACAAGATCCTCTTTCATCAGGTGATCATCTGGGTGAAGCCGACTGGGGTCTTCGGCCACTGCTACTTCCAGTGGCGGCACGAGCCGGCAGCGTTTGGGTGGCGCCAGGGCCACATGCCGCCGCACGGCCAAGCGCAACTCGACACCGTCTGGGAGTGCGACTGGGATGGCAAGGCGCGCTTCTCGACGTTTCACCCGACGTCGAAGCCGCCGAAGCTGTTCGAGATCCCGATGGCGCTGCACACGAAGCCCGGCGACATCGTGCTCGAAGGGTTTTCAGGCAGCGGCAGCCAGATCATCGCGGCGGAGCGCATGGGCCGCAGATGCCGCGCGATCGAGCTATCGCCAACGTTCGTGGACGGGACGATCCTGCGTTGGCAGAAGGCTACCGGGAAGGTGGCGCGGCTCGACGGTGAGGGCAGGTCCTTCGACGTGATTGCCGTTGAGCGACGCGCGGTGCCGCCCGCCGAAGCGCGCACCGCCGAGCGGAGTGCCAAGCGACGCGGCGCCGCCGGGGCGAAGGCAACTGCCGGCCCAACCAGCTGACGCGAACTCTGCGCATTCACCCGAAGCAATCCGAGGAGCATGTCTTGTCTGAGCAGCCCGTCTCCGTCTCGGCGTTCGCCCGAATGACTGGCGTCAGCCACACCGCCGTGCAGAAGGCGATCGCGGACAAGCGACTCGTCCGGGCCGTGATCCGCGAACCGGGCGCACCGCCGAAACTGCTGGCATCGATCGCAACCGCAGAGTGGCGCGATCGATCGAGCCCCGGGCATCGACGTACAACACCTTCGCCGGACAACCACTCGCCGCAGCGACTCGGCAATGGTGGCGGCGACGACTATCGCCGCTCCGCGACCGTCGAGAAGATCGTCCGTGCCAAGCTGCTTCAGGTGCGCCTCGAAGAAGAGCAGGGGCGACTCGTCGACGCCGACGAAGTCCGAAAAGAGGTCTTCGCCCTCACCCGAATGACGCGCGACCAGTTCCTCGAACTCCCCGATCGCCTGGCCGACGAACTCGCGCTTGAGAGCAACGCGTCTCGCGTGCGCGCGATCCTCCATCGAGAGTTGACAGACGTGCTCCGGAGCCTCGCTGATCGCTGCAACCGACACGAGTTGCTTAGCGCGAACTCTGCCGCGGATCGGTAGCTAGTGGCGCCATGCGCCTTCTCCGCACTACGTCGCCACCCTGCAACCAGTTCGCAGGTTGCAGATTGCAGGCCAAGTTGCAGTTTCTGGTCGCGCGATCGCCCTGGGTGTCCCCAGGGCGTCATCGATCTGCGATTTGCGACCTGCAACCGCAACCCTTTCGGTTCGACCTGACGCTAGATCTGCCGGGCGCGCACGCGGCACCCGCACCTTTTTGAGTGCGGGAAGGACCCATTAGGGGGGGGGGTAGGGGCGGTCTCGGCGCTGTAGCGATCGGTTGAGGCGAGCACGCAGGCCCGCTTGGCGCGCGACGTCGCCGCGCGTGCGCGAACACACCGAAGCCGCACCCGCCGTTGCTTTGAGTCGCGACCGCGCGGTGGCAGCGGCGGGCTCACCGCACCGATACGAGCCTGGTATGGAAGCGCCAACGGTCATGCGCGCCGAGTCGCCGGAACCTCAGCGTCTGGCCCGTCGATCATCGACCGCCCCGTCAACAGTTTCGCCGCGAGCAGTTACAGCGCGCAGACACTGCTAGTGTCCTGAGGTAGAAGTTCGTTGGCAAAATGCCGCAACGCTGTCGAGGATCTCGTCCGCGCTCTTCGTCCAGATGAAGCGACGTGGGCTCTCGTTGCTGATCGTGATGAAGTTGTTGATCGCCTTGATCAACTCG
>JANNXA010000014.1:0-351410 GCA_031409275.1 Planctomycetota bacterium | reverse complement strand
CGCCGGACCGGCCCTCTCGGCTGTGGCGATTCTCACGTTCCAGGGGACCTGGAACGGGTTCTTCTGGCCGTTGATCCTGCTCCAAAGCCCGGACCACTACACCCTCCCGCTCGGCCTGGTGGCGTTCCGGGGCGCGGGCGTGGCCCCACGCCGGCGCCGTGCCGCTTGTCGGCGGCGGCGCGCGGCGCTTTCGCGAGCCGTCGCGATTCCCCCTTTGACTCATCCGGAGCCCCGACCACGCGCAAGCGACCGCGCGCGGTTTCCCGGTGCCTTCTTCCTTCGGCGCGCGATTGTGGGAGTGGTGCGCCGCACCGTCAAGCCGTTCGCCCCCCCGGCATTCCCCTATCCCTAATCCCGACGTGGGCCGAAACCGAGGGAAACGACTGCTTCAGAGCCGCTGCCCTGCAAACGCCCCCGCGCGCAAACGGGCGTCAGTCGCTAACCTGCGCCCTCCTTCCAAGCGTCGAGCGGCTCCGCAGAAGAGCTGCAGCGCGTCTTCCTGCCGGCTCGCACGAAGTTCCGCCTTGGCGTCCTTGGTCCGTGTTAGAGCCCGGAAGAACTCGACTTGTCGCATCCGAATGTCCCGTCTGCTCGTCCCCATCCCTCGAAGCATCCGCACGCTGACCATGCGGACCACGCCGCGCACGCGGCCAACCCAGCCACCTCCTTCGCCGAGCTTGCGCTCGATCCCGCATTGCAAGCGGCGATTCGCGACGCTGGCTACGAAACGCCCACGCCCATCCAGGCGCAGGCGATCCCCTACCTCCTCGCTGGACGCGATCTGCTGGGTTGCGCGAAGACCGGCACCGGCAAGACCGCTGCCTTCGCGGTGCCGATCCTGCAACGCCTCTCGCAGCGAGCGGCCACGACGCGCGGCGCCGTTCCCGGCCCGCGCGCGCTGGTGCTGGTGCCGACGCGTGAACTCGCCGGTCAAGTGACCGAGAGCTTCACGACCTACGGCCGCCACCTGCGCATCGGCGTCGCCTCGATCTACGGCGGCGTGAGCCAGATCCATCAGGTGCGCGCGCTTCGGCGTGGCGTCGAAGTCATCGTCGCGACGCCCGGTCGCCTCGTCGACTTGATGAATCAGGGCCACGCGCGCCTCGGCGGCATCGAGGTGGTCGTGCTCGACGAAGCGGACCACATGCTCGACCTCGGCTTCCTGCCGGACGTGCGACGCATCCTGTCGGCGCTGCCGACGATTCGCCAGACGTTGCTCTTTTCCGCGACGATGCCGGCGCCGATCCTCGCGCTGGCCAAGGGGATCATGCGCGATCCCGCGCAGGTGCGCGTCGCTCCGCCTGGATCGACGGTCGATGCCATCGACCAGCGGGTCCACTTCGTCGATCGTGCCGACAAGCCGCGCCTGCTCGCGGCGCTGCTGTCCGATCCCGCCGTCGAGCGCGCGCTGGTCTTCACGCGTACCAAGCACGGCGCCGACAAGGTCGCGAAGGGGCTCTCCCATTCCGGCATCGGCGCCGCCGCGATCCACGGCAACAAGTCGCAGGGCGTGCGCGAACGGACGCTCGCCGACTTCCGCTCGGGGCACATCCGCATCCTGGTCGCGACCGACATCGCCGCCCGCGGCATCGACGTGCAGGGCATCTCGCACGTGATCAACTTCGAGCTGCCCAACGTCCCCGAGACCTACGTCCATCGCATCGGGCGCACGGCGCGTGCGGGTGCGAGCGGCATCGCCATCTCGCTGTGCGATCGCGAGGAGCGGTCGCTGCTGGTCGACATCGAGAAGATGATGCGCCACTCCGTGCCGGTCGCGACGAAAGCGCAGATTCCGGCGTTCGAGGGCGCGCGCCCTCGGCCGCTCGCGCCAGCGCGCCATGACGACGCCGCGCCGGCTCCGATCCGCCCGCGCATCGGCGTGCCGCGGCCGGGTCAGCGACCGCCAACTCGCGAAGTCGAGCGGCCGGCGCTGCAGGAGCAGGCACGCTTCTTCCGCGGCGATGACACTCGTGCGCCGCTTCCGGCCGGCGACTCGCCGCGCCCCGATGCGGCGGCGCGCAATGGCCGCCGCCCGCGCGGCCAGCACACGCCGAATTTCGATGCGATGCCGCGGCAGGAACCGCCGCGACACGACGGTCCGCGACACGACGGTTCGCGCGGACCGTTCGCTCCGCGCGGCTCGCAAGCGCCGCGCAGCGGCCCCGGCGCCCGTGGCCACGGCGGTTCGCATGGCGGCGGGTCGAGCCACGGCGGCACGCACGGCGGTGGCTCGAGCCACGGCGGCTCGCACAGCGGTGGCGGTGGGGCGGGCGGCGGTGGCGCGAGTCGCCCGTCGCGCGGACGCTGGCAGGCGCGCCGACGGCGCTGAGCTTCGACACTGAAACGAATGGCGGCCCGCCGTGCGATTCGTTCGCGCGGCGGGCCGCTTGCGTTCAGGAGCGCGACGACGCGGCGCTATGGATGGCCGGTGACCGGCAGCAGCAGGCTGCGCGTCATCGTCGTCGGCCCGGTGATGTCCGTCAGGTTCAGCTTCGACGCGAGTCGTGCGTCGTAGTTGAGCTGGAGCCCGAGCGTCGCGTTGCCGGGCACCAGGATGCCGGTGTCGGCGGCGACGAGGCAGCCGTTCAGCACCATCTGGCCACCGTACACCGAGTCGTTGCGCACCAGCGCGAAGGTCGAGTTGTTGGTGTAGAGCAGGCTGTCGATCTCGAGCGGTCCGCCCGCGTGCGCGGCGTCCACCTGCGTGCAGAAGCTGCTCAGCGTCGACTCCGAGATCCAGCTCGCGTTCGGACCGAGGGTCACGATGGTGGCGCCGTCGTAGGTCGAAGAGCCAGGCAGGTACTTGGTCAGGTAGTTCAGGTCGTAGCTGCCGAGGTGCTCCTTGCCCATCCACGTCTGATTCGAGACGCTGAAGTAGTGGTCCTTGGTCGACTTCTTGCCCTGCTTGTTGAAGACGAGGACCGGGTCGCCGCTGCCGTGGACGTAGTAGCGCGGCAGGTAGCCGGGTTGATAGAGCGGGTTGTCCTTCAGCACGCCGTACTTGTTGGGCAGCTGCACCTGCGTACGCGACCACTCCATGCGGTTGAAGATCATCAGCTCCGACATCGTGAAGTTGAACGCGCCGGTGCCGTCGCCCGCCACCATCGCTCCGTCGGCATCGGTCAAGTAGTTGCCCACCAGGATGTTGCCACCGGCCGCGACGGCGAGCGCGTTCTTGGTGCCGTCGGTGGCGCGCCCGAAGGTGCGCGCGCCATTGGCGTCGACGCCGTCCGCGTAGGTCAGGCTGCCGAGCACGTAGACGTTGCCCGACGCGAGCAGCACGCCGTCGCCCTTGACGACGCCTTCGATCACCACGTCACCATCGATCGCCACCGTGCCGTCGATCTGCAGCGGATTGGCATCGGTGCCGCGCAGGATGAGGCGCTTGTTCGTCGTGCCGCTCACCGACGAGAGGTTGCCGCTGTTGGGCAACGCGCCGGAGTAGGTCGACGCCGGATCGACGCCGTAGATGACACCGGCGGAGAGCGTGCCCGAGGCGCTGCTCGCCACCGCGGTGAACTCGTCGGGGTCGACGCGCTTGTCGCCGTCGAGGTCGGGCACCGGCGGCGGGAACGCCGCTGGCAGCGCGCCATCGACCTGCAGGCTCTCGTCGATCGGATAGTTCATGTAGAGATGCTGGTAGGGCACCGCCGAACCGGCGTAGAGCTCGATCTGGCTCATGTTGCCGCTGCTGTCCTGCAGCAGCTTGCCGACGCTGTCGAAGTCGTTGCCGGTCACCGTCGAGCCGTGCAGATCCCCGAGCGGATTGCCCTGCTTGTCGGTGACCTTGCCGCGCACGTAGAGCGTGCCGGCGAGCTGCGACTCCGCGCTGCCCACGCGCACCAGCATCGATTCGAGCGTGCCGACGCGGATGCGATCGAAGCTGTTGAACTTGGTCGGGTCGGTGTTGTAGTAGCGATCGACGTTGTCGAAGCGCGCGTGACAGAAGATGCAGTTCACGTTGTTCGACAGCAGTCCGTAGGCGAAGCCGTCGAAGGGCGCGCCGCTGATGCTGACCAACTGGCGCATGGTGCGCGTCGCCGCGCCGGCGCCGTTACCGGTCTCGACCGTGGCGACGATCTCGAGGTCGGTGCGAGTCGTGGTGTCGGTGCGCTGGACCGAGAGGGCCGCGACGGCGAGACCACCGAGTCGCGGGAGGCCGTCGCTGCCGAGCGGAAGGCGCAGGCCGGTGCGCACGTCGAGCGGAGCGCCTGCCGCCGGAACGACCGCCCCGAAGGCGTTGTTCGCCTGCGCGAGGTAGTTGCGGAACTCGGTGAGGTTGCCGGGGGTGCCGCCGTTCGCCGTGACGAAGCCATTCCACAAGTTCGCGGCGGCGAGGTCGGCCGCGGACGCCGCGATCGACTCGAGGCGCGAAGTCTCGATGCGCTCGGTCGTGCGATCGAGGGCGGTCATCGACGACGAGAGGCAGAGGTAGGTGACTCCCGCGGTTGCCGTCAGCAGCGACAAGACGGTGACGAGCGCCATGCCGCGGCGGCCGCGAGTCCGGGCGCGTGCACGCAGCGCGCGGCGTTCGGATCGATTGGTCAGCATCACAAGCACTCCACTGTCGAGGGCGGAGCCGGCGGCACCTGGCCGCGCGGCGCCGCGTTCAAGGTCGATCGTTGACGCACACCACTTCACGCCGCGAACGCTGCAGTACCCAGCTGCCGCCGCCGGTCGGAACCGCGAGGGAAAGGTCGACGCGGGCACGGCGCAGCGTCCCGCTGTCGTCGATGGCGAACAGGGGATCGGCGGTGCCATCGCCGTCGATGTCGCCGCCCCAGTTGCCGTTGGGCATCACGGCCCATGCGCCGAGCAGCGCAGCCACGCTCCCGTCGGGCTCCACGCGCTCGAGGCGGCCGAAGTCGAATCGATCGAGGCGGTCGCCGTCGCGATTGATGTCGGCGGCGAGCAGCGCCTCGTCGACCGTTCGATCGAGGATGTAGCGCACCGTGGTGCGCGCGCCCGCCGTGGCGACGCCTGCGACTCGCCCGCCCCATTGCGGCTGCCCGTTGGCATCGAGCAGCGAACCGTCGCCGTCGGTGTCGACCGGCTGCTGATAGGCGAGCGAGGTTCCGTTCCCGGTCGGCAGGTCGAGTGCGGCGAACTCGAGTTCCTTCGCCACGCGCTCGGTGATGACCTCTCCGCGCAAGCGCAGGTTGGAGCGGACGATCTCCGTTCCCGTCTCCGGCGTAAACGCGCTGCGCAAGCTGATCCCGATGATCATCGCGGTGAGCGTCAGCGCGATCGCCGTCTCGATGAGCGTCTGGCCGCTCTGGCGGCGCGGTGTCGCTTCAGCGCGCACGGGTGAGCATTCCGTGCCAGGTGATCTCATGCACGCCTCCGGTCGCGCGGCGGAACCGCAACGAAAGTTGATAGGGAAGGACCGAGGCGAGGAGCTGGCCGTCGCCGCCGAGCGCGGCGGTGTTGACGTTGCTGATCGCGCCGTCGCCGTCGAGGTCGCGCGGCATGCCGAACGCGTTGACGTTGGCCGTCTCGTCGGTGAAGAAGCGGACCGTGACGCTCGCGGGCAGGCTCGGGTCGTCGCCGTCGGCAAGGCCCGCTGCGACGATCGGCGCACCCGGTCCGCAGCCGGCGGCAGGGAAGGGCTCGCCGAGGTTGTTCGGTGCGTAGCGCTGCCACGCCGCCGTGACGCCCAATGAACGCAGCGCTGCGCCGGCCTGCTCGAGCGCGTGGATCGCGGTCGACTCCGCGTCCGCTTCGATTCGCGCCGAGCGTGCGCGAGTGATCGACGAAGTCACCGTCAGCATCCCGATCGCCAGCAACGTCAGCGCGAGCATCAGCTCGACCATCGACAGGCCGAGCGTGCTGCGGCGCGGCGCAACGTCGGATCGGTTCGAGAGGTCGTTCGTCATCAGCAGCGGTCCAGCGGAGTTCCACAGGTCCCATGCGTCTCGCGACGTTCATCGGTCGGTGCATGGCGACCTTGCAGTGCCACTTGCCGAAATGTGTCGCGAATCGGAGACGGCGGGGCGGGCGGCACGGAACGCGTTGCCGGAGCAGCGGCGGATCGGCAACGACTTCCGCCACGAGTGCGCGAGCGGCGCCTTCAGATCACGCGCGTCGTCTCGATCGCATCGCCCAAGCGGCGCGGGCGCTACGGTGATGCGCATCGGGCCGCGTCTCGCGGCTCATGGCGAAGGAGGGACTCGGCGATGTGCGAACCGACCGACGCGACTCGATTCCTGTCGTCGATCGCGATGGCTCCATTCGCAGCCGCTCTGCTGGTGGCGGCCTCGCCGTTCGTGCGGCATGTCCAGGAAGGGGCGGCGCCGCTCGCGCCGATCGCGGCACCGACGACCGGCGTCCTCAGGAAGCTGCCGGGCGCGCAGGCGGGCTACACGCTCTTCGCGCCGTTTGACGTCGGCGACACCTACTTGATCGATCTCGACGGCGCGATCGTCCACCAGTGGAAGAGCGCCTTCCCGCCCGGCCAGACCGTCGAACTGCTGCGCAACGGCCATCTGCTGAGGGCTGCACGCGATCCGGGCGCGTCGTCACTCCACGGCGGTGGCGAAGGCGGCCGCATCGAGGAGTTCGATTGGGAGGGAAACCTGGTCTGGAGCTACGTCTGTTGCGACGACCAGCGGCGTCAGCACCACGACTTCGAGCCGCTGCCGAACGGCAACGTGGTGTTGATCGCGTGGGAGGCGAAGACGCTCGCCGAGGCGGTGGAGATGGGGCGCGACGCCGACGCGGCGCGCAACGGACTGTGGCCCGATTGCCTGCTCGAAGTGAAGCCACGTGGGGTCGATGGCGGTGACATCGTCTGGGAGTGGCACGTCTGGGATCACCTGATCCAGGATCGCGATCCTGGCTTGCCGAACTTCGGAGTCGTGGCCGACCACCCCGAGCGGCTCGACCTCAACGCCAATCGCCGTCGCACCGATGCGCCGACGGGCGGCATGACGCCGGAAGAGGCGGAGGCGCTGCGCAAGCTCGGCTACCTCGGGCCGCAAGGCGAAGGAGACGCTGCTTCCCCTCCCGCTCCCGCTCCGCCGGCGGGCGGCGATCGGCCGCGTCGCGGCGGCCGTGGTGCTGGTCCCGGCATGGACGCCGACTGGAACCACGTCAACTCGGTCGCCTACCACGCCGGACTCGACCAGTTGGTGCTGTCGAGCCACAACCAGCACGAAGTGTGGATCGTCGACCACGGCACCACCACCGCGGAAGCGGCCAGCCACAGCGGCGGCAAGCGCGGCCACGGCGGCGACTTCCTGTTTCGATGGGGCAATCCGCAGACGTGGGGCATGGGAGGCGCCGAGCAGCAGCAGCTCTTCGGACAGCATGACGCACGCTGGATCGAGCCCGGGCTGCGCGGCGAAGGCCATCTGCTGGTGTTCAACAACAACGTGAAGGGTGGCTTCGGCGGACCTGGCATGGGCGGACCCGGCATGGGCAGGCCGGGCATGCGCGGACCGGGATTCGGTCGCGGTCGCGTCGGTGGCGAGTCGGCGCCCGCGGTCGCTTCCTACGTGGTGGAGCTCGAACTTCCGCTTCTGCCCGACGGAACCTACGCGCGTGTCGAGAACAGCGTGTTCGGACCGGCGCAGCCGCTCTGGCGATTCGGTGGCGGTGCGGGGGAGCCCACCTTCTTCTCGCCGATCGTGTCGGGCTCGGAGCGGCTGCGAAACGGCAACACGCTGATCTCGTGCGGGGCCGAGGGCTACTGCGTCGAAGTCGACGCGCAGGGACAGGTCGTCTGGGAGTTCCGCAATCCGTTCGGCCGCAATGCCGCTCCCGGTGGCGATCCGACCGCTCGCCCACGCGGTCCCGGTGGCATGGGCGGCATGTTCGCGGGCGCCTTCTATCGGGCCACCCGCATCGCTCCCGACCATCCGGCGTTGAAGGGCAGGAAGCTCAGCGCGCGGCCGCGCGACGCCTGACGCGCAACTTCGATCGTGTCGCCGGAAGGCGCGCGAGCGCCGCTTCGGGCAGGCCAAGGTCGATGACCACCACGGCTCCGGTCGCGGCCCGCGCCGCGGCGCGCGCGAATCCGACCTTGCGCGCGGCGAACGTCAGCGTCAGGTCGGCGCGCACGGTGATCGGGCCCGCCACGCCGCGATCGCTGTCGAGTCCGCTCGGCAGATCGAGCGCCACGCAGCCGCGGCGCGGCCGTCGATTCAGTGCGCTGACGAGCGACGCCATCGGCTCGCGCAACGGGCCGCGCGCGCCGGTTCCCAGCAGCGCATCGATCACCACCTCGTCGCGCGCCACGGTGGCCGCGGCACGCCGCGCTGCGGCCACGCCGCGGATCGACGTGCACGGCAACCGCAGTCGCTGCACGATGCGCAGTTGGGTGGCCAGATCGGGCGTGCGACCGGCGGCGCGCCCCACGAGATAGAGGCGCACCCGCCAGCCGAACCGGGCGAGGTGACGCGCGACGACGGCGCCATCGCCGCCGTTGTTGCCGCTGCCGAGGAAGAGCACCGCGCGCGCCGTCGCGCCGCGTCGGCCGTAGCAGCGGTCGATGGCGTCGGCCGCGCCGCGCCCCGCGTTCTCCATCAGCAGCAGCGATGGCATCGCGAGCCGTTGCTGCGCCTGTGCATCGAGCGCGCGCGCCTGCGCCGCAGTCAGCGCCGGCAACGAGAGGGGCTTGCGGCGCGCGCTCACGACTTCACTGCTCCCTCACTGCTTGGCCGGCGGCGGCGCGGCGGGCAGCGCGTGATCCTGCGGACGAACGCCGCGCTTCCACGTTCCGAAGCCAAACGGCGATGGCGCGTAGTCGCCGACCAACGTCGCGTCGTTGCGCGCCGGGATCTGCGCCTCCATGCGCAGCCCCCAATAGACCGAGTTCACGAAGGCGCGGCGCAGGTCCTCGCAGGCGAGGTCGCTCGCGGCGCCGATGGTCGACGTGACCAGTCGCTGAGTGGTGTCGCCGTGCGGCCGCTCGCGCGTCCACAGGAGCGGCATCATCGGCTCGTTCTGCGGACCGGCGACCGGCTTGCTGTCGGGCGTCATTCCTTCGAGGACCTGTCCGCGCAGCAGTACCTGATCGGTCGGCAGCAGGCGGACGATCGCGTAGACGTCGGTCGGTCCCCACACGTCCTTCACGCCGCGCAGGATCGGATGGTCGGCCGCGTCGGCCACGCCGCGCGTGCTCTGCGAGCCGTGGTGGCCGTGATGGTTGACCCACGTGTCGCCCAGCACCTGCTGCCCGAAGCCGCCCGGCCACTCGCTGCTGTCGAAGCTGTAGCGCGCGTAGGGGCTCGCCGGGTTGCGCGTGTAGTGAAAGGCGTGGGTCGAGGTGCGGATCGCCAGGAGCGGCTTGCCCGCCTCCAGGAAGTCGACGAAGTGCTTCATGTCGGCATCCGGCAGCTCGCGGAAGCGCCAGAAGAGGATCGCGAAGTCGGCATGGTCGAGCGCGGCGAGGCCGGGGATGTGGGTCTGCTGATCGGCGTCGATCAGGCCGGTGGCGGCGTCGGTGGAGAAGAGCACGGTGCACTTGAAGCCGTGACGCACGGCCAGCAGCTTGCCCAGCATCGGCAACGCCTCTTCGCTGCGGTACTCCTCATCGCCGGCCAGCAGCACGACGTGCTTGCCCTTGCCCGGTCCCTCCCCGCCCGCATACGTGAGAGGCGCGGTCGCTGGCGCCTGCGCAGGTGCGAGCGGGGCGACGGCGACGAAAGCGGCGAGCAGTGCGACGCGCGAGGGAAGTGGCATGGAGAGCTCCGCGGAAGGGAGGCGATCGACGCGGCCGTTCTCGCGGCGGCGCGAGGCGTCGTCAAGCGTGGCGTCGCGCGGCGTGGCGTCGCGCCGATGGAAGTTGGGGCGGCTCGGCCTTGCGGCGGGCGGCTGCGGACGCGACGCTCTCACCCTTCGTCGCCGTTTGCGACCCTCCTTGCTCGAGGCCTGAGATGGAACTGGTCCACTGGACGAAGCTCCCCGTCGCTGTGGTCGCTGCATTGGCCGCTGCCGCCGGCGTCGCCGCGATCGCGCCGCCGCTGCCCGCGCAGGAAGTGCTGCGTCGCGGCGACCACGTCGCGTTGATCGGCGGCGCCTTCGTGGAACGGCTGCAGCACGACGGTTGGTTCGAGGCGCTGCTGCACGCGCGCCTGCCCGACCATGAACTCGCGGTGCGCAACCTCGGCTTCTCGGCCGACGAGCTGACCATCCGGCAGCGCACGATGAGCTTCGGCTCGCAGGACGAGTGGCTGACGCGCGTCGGCGCCACCGTCGTCATCGCCGCCTTCGGCTTCAACGAGAGCTTCGCGGGCGAAGCGGGGCTGCCGAAGTTCAAGGCGGACCTCGCCGCGTTCGTCGACCACATCGCAGCGCAGAAGTACGACGGCGTCGCGCGGCCGCGCCTGGTGTTGGTGGCGCCGCCGGCGTGGGAAGAGCTCGGCCTTTCGAACCGTCCCGATGGCGCCGCGATGCAGCGGCAGCTCGCGCTCTATTCGGGTGCGATCGCGGAGGTCGCGCGCGAGAAGCGTTTGGGCGCGGCCAACGATGCGTGGGTGTCGTTCATCGACCTGCAGGGGCCAAGCGCGCGCGCCTACGCGGCGAGCGCCGCGCCGCTCACCATCGACGGCTTCCACCTGAATGAGGCGGGGAATCGCGCCATCTCGCCGGCGTTGGTGGAAGGGCTCGCGGAGGGGGTCTCTCTTTCGCCGCCGCTCAAGCCCGCCGACTTCGATTCGATGCGCGCCGCGGTGCGCGAAAAGGCGCTGCTCTGGTTCAACCGCTACCAGGCGACCGACGGCTACAACGTCTACGGCGGTCGCTCTTCGCTGACCTACGACGGCGTCAGCAACTTCACCGTGCTGCAGCGCGAGATGGAGATCCTTGACGCCCAGGTCGCCGCGCGCGACCGCCGCGTCCATGCGCTGGCGAAGGGGCGCGAAGTGGCGCTCGACGAATCGAAGGTGCCGCCGACCCTTCCGGTCGCCACCAACTACCCCGGTCCGCTGCCGGGCGGCAAGCACGAGTTCCTCGACGGTGGTGGCGCCATCGAGCAGATGACCACGGCTCCCGGCCTGCGCGTCGAGCTCTTCGCCGACGAGAAGCGCTTCCCCGAGCTCGCCCGTCCGCAGCAGATGGCGTGGGATACGAAGGGGCGCCTCTGGGTGGCCGCGTGGCCGACCTACCCGCACTGGGAACCCGGCAAGCCGATGAACGACAAGCTCCTGATCTTCGAGGATCGGGACGGCGACGGTCGCGCCGACACGTGCAAGACCTTCGCGGGCGACCTCCACAATCCGACCGGCTTCGAGTTCTGGAACGGCGGCGTCTTCGTCGCCAACGCGCCCGACCTGCTCTTCCTCAAGGACACCGATGGCGATGACGTCGCCGACGTCCGCGAGCGCGTGCTGCACGGCCTCTCTTCCGGCGATACGCACCATTCCGCGAACAGCTTCGTCCTCGGTCCCGATGGCGGCCTCTACTTCCAGGAAGGCACGTTCCATCAGACGCAGATCGAGACGGTCTGGGGCCCGCAGCGCAACCACGACGCCTGCGTGTGGCGCTTCGAGCCACGCTCGTTCCGCGCCGAGCGCCACATCGCCTACAACTTCGCCAACCCGCACGGCCACGTCTTCGACGGCTGGGGCCAGGAGTTCATGACCGACGGCACCGGCAACGACAACTACTACGCCGTGCCCTTCTCCGGTCGTGTCATCCACCCCGACAAGCACGACAGCTACTTCACCTTCTTCCAGCAGCGCAGCCGCCCATGCGGTGGCACCGAGTTCCTCTCGAGCCGCCACTTCCCGCCCGAGTACCAGGGCAGCTACCTCGCCTGCAACGTGATCGGCTTCCAGGGCATCTTCCAGTACCGCGTGGAGCCGGATGGTTCCGGCTTCGGCGCCACCGAACTGCCGCCGATCGTGCAGAGCCGCGACTCGCGCTTCCGGCCCGTCGACGCCGAGGTCGCGCCCGACGGCTCGCTCTACTTCCTCGACTGGTACAACCCGATCATCGGCCACATGCAGCACCATCTGCGTGATCCCAACCGCGATCACGAACATGGGCGCATCTATCGCGTCACCGCGCCCGGCCGGCCGCTGCTGGTTCCGCAGAAGATCGCCGGCGAGTCGATCGCCGCGCTGCTCGAACTGCTGAAGCAGCCCGAGGATCGCGTGCGCTACCGCGTCCGCATCGAGCTCTCCGGCCGCGACTCGCGCGAAGTGATCGCCGCCGCGCGCGCATGGGCGGCCGCGCTGCCGCCGGCGACTCCCGATCGCGACCGCCTGCGCCTCGAGGCGTTGTGGTTGACGCAGCAGCACGGCGACATCGACGAGGCGCTGCTCGCGTCGCTACTCGCCAGCAGCGAGCCGCGGGCCCGCGCCGCGGCGGCCCGCGTGGTGCGCACCGGCCGCTACCAGCTCGCCGATCCGGTGGCGTTGCTGCTGCCGTTGGCGCGCGATGGCGACGCGAACGTGCGCCTCGAAGCGCTGGTCGGCGCGAGCCATTTCGACGACGTGCGCGCGGCGCAACTCGCGCTCGACGTGCGGCGCGCGCCGATGGACAAGTTCCTCGACTACGCCTACGCGGAGACGATGCGGACCCTCGAGCCGACCTGGCGCGCCGCGCTCGCAGCCGGAACGCTCGATGTCCGCGACAACGAATCGGCCGTCGCCTGGCTGGTCGAGCGCGCCGCCGATGGCGAGCTGGCGAAGCTGCCGCGGACGCCGGCGGTGCTCGAAGCGCTGGTCGCACGGCATGGCAGCAGCAGCGAGGAGCGCGCCGCCGCGCTCGTCGAACTGTCGAAGGTGCGCGGCACCACGCCGTTTGGCGAACTCGTCGCGGCGATGGGGCGGGTCGATCGCGCGGGCGGCGACCATGCGCGTCACGTGCAGCACGCGCTCGGGACGGAACTGCTCGAACGCGCGCCGGCTGCGGCGATGCAGCGGCCGGCACTCGTCGAGCTGGCCAACCGTTGGCGACTGCCGGAGACGGCCGCCTTCGCGCGCGCCGCGTGCGTGGTGATCGACGGCTCGATCGAGCGTGCGTGGCAGGAGTCGGCGGCCAACGCTCGCGATCGCCAAGGCATGCTCGCCGCGATCGAGTGGTTGCCGCCGTCGCTGGCGGAGGGAGCCTTCGCGCGCGCGCGGCCGCTGCAGTTCGAGCGCGCCGGCGGTGGTGCCGGGACGCCGGGCGGCCGCGGGCTGCTGGTCGACTACTACTCGCCGTTGCGACAGCACAGCGCGCGTCGCGAGGCATTCGAATCGGTGGCGCCGACCGCCAGCGTGACGGTCGATCGCATTGGCGTCGAACTGCCCGGAATCACCCGGAGCGATGCGTTCGGGCTCCGGTTCCGCGCGACGCTGGAGGTGCCGGTGGCGGGGGAGTGGCGCTTCTTCCTCACGTCGGATGATGGCTCGCGCCTCTTCGTCGACGGCGCCGAAGTGATCGAGAACGACGGCGACCACGGCATGGTCGAGCGCAGCGGGGTCGCGACGCTGTCCGCCGGTCGTCATGCGTTGGAGCTGTGCTACTTCGATGCGGGCGGCGCGGAGGGGCTCGCTCTGGAGTGGAGCGGCCCGGGCGTGCCGCGGCAGACGATCGCGGCCGAGCGCCTCGAAGCGGCCGCCAGCGATCTGCTGCGCGCCGCAGCGGTGCGCGCCGTCGCCGCCGTTCCGGGTCACGAAGCGGAGAAGCGCGCCGACGCGCTGGCGCTGATCGAGGAGGGCGTCCTCGTCAGCGAGGCGATCGAACTGCTCGAGTCGCTTTCGCCCGCTTCCTGGAGCAGGGCGTCGGCGGCGCCGATGGCCGCGGCGATCGTCCGCTTCGCCGAAGCGGTGCCGGCGGCGCAGCGGACGCGCGGCGATGTCGCGGCCGCGTTGGCGTTCTGCGACCGGCTTGCGGCGCCGATGCCGGAAGCGCAAGGGCGCTCGCTGCGACGCACGTTGCGATCGCTGGGCGGCTCGACCGTGATGGTGCGCACCGTGCCGCACCAGATGCTCTACGACAAGAAGGAGTTCACGGTCGCCGCCGGGCAACCGGTCGCTGTCGTCTTCCAGAACAACGACCTGATGCCGCACAACTTCGTCATCGGCGCACCCGGCTCGCTCGAAGCGATCGGCACCGCGGCCGAGGCGATGGCGCTGCAGCCCGGCGCGCAGGAGAAGAGCTTCGTGCCGGAACTCCCGGCCGTGCTGCAGGTGATCCGCCTGCTGCTGCCGGGCGAGACTGCGACGTTGCGGTTCGTCGCGCCGAGCGCGCCCGGTGACTATCCGTTCGTCTGCACCTTCCCCGGCCACTGGCGCGTGATGAATGGCGTGGTGCACGTCGTCGCCGAGCTCACCGACGCCAACGACGTCGAAGTCGTCCGCGCGCCAAGCGAGGCGCCCGCCGCGCCGTCGCGCGAGTTCGTCAAGTTGTGGAGCGTCGCCGATCTCGCGCCAGCGTTCGTCGCCGGATTCGAGAAGGGGCGCGCTGCCTCGCGCGGTGCCGCCGTGCTGGAAGCGGCGGGCTGCATCCAGTGCCACCACTTCCGCGGCGCTGGGCTGAAGAGCGCGCCCGACCTGAGCGCCATCGGGACCAAGTACCGCGGCGTCGACCTCCTGAAGCAGATCCTCGAGCCTTCGGCGGCGATCCTCGAGGGCTACGAGCAGCAGCTCTTCCTCTACAAGGATGGGCGCGACGTGATCGGCCGCGTGGTCGCCGAGGACGCCGCGACCTGCACGGTCGCGACCGACCTGCGCCACCCCGAGCAGGTCACGGTGGTGAAGAAGGCGGACCTCGCCAAGCAGAAGAAGAGCACTCTGTCCGCCATGCCGACCGGGCTGCTCGTCACCTTCACGCAAGACGAGATCCTCGAGCTCGTCGCGTTGCTGCAGTCGGAGGCGCAGAAGCAGTAGTCGCGGGTGGCGGCATCGCGCCGCCGGCACTCCGTCAGCGTTGCAGCTGCGCGGCGAGCCACGGCGCGACGTGCGCCACCATCGCGTCGATCGCGCCGCTGAAGCGGTGGTCGACGCCGGAGAGAGCGACGAGCTCGGGCGAGTTGCCGGCGGACTGCGCCGCGGCGCGCGCGTCGAAGCTGTCGCCGATCGGGACGAGCTCGTCCATGGTGCCGTGCAGCAGCAGCCACGGGCAGCGCACCGCCGCGGCCGCGTTCGCAAGCGAGCCGAGCGCGCGCGCGTCCTCGTCGAGCGCGCGGCCCCATGGGCAGCCCGCCTTGCCGAGCAGCAGCTCGCCGTACTTCAGCTGCGCGGCGACGCGCGCGTAGAAGCGGCCGACGTGGTGCATGCCGGCCAGCGAGACGAGCGCCGCGATCCGCGGGTCTCCCGCCGCGCGCAGCACGCCGACGGCGCCGCCCATGCTGTGGCCGGCGTAACCGATCGGCCCGAATCCCGCCGCCTGCGCCAGGTCGAGCAGCGCGCCGAGGTCGTCGACCTCCTTGCTCGGGCAGCACTCCTCGAAGCGGCCTTCGCTCGCGCCGTTGCCGGCGAACGAGAGGCGCGCCACCGCGATGCCGCGGGTCGCGAGCGCCTCGCCGAGCGCGATCAGGTAGGGGCGATCGTGCGCCGAAGTGACGCCGTGGGCCAGCACGGCGAGCGGCTGCACGCCGCTCGGGCTGGCGCCGCCGACGGCCGCCACGAAGGCGACGTCGAGCCGCTCGCCCTGGCGATTGCGAAGCGTCGCGAAGGGCGTCGCGCTCATGCGCCCTTCGCGCGCGCCTTGGTCGCCGGCTTCGTCGTCGTCACGGCCGGCTTCGCCTTGGCGTGCGCGCGCTTCTTCGGCTTCGCCTTGCGCGCTGCCGTCGCCGCGCGACCCGCTTCGATCAGCGCGATCAGCCGGTCGACCGCTTCGGCGACGAACACGGGATCTTCGGCGTGGAGGTCGCGCTCGACGACTTCGAGGGTCGCCGGCACGCTCTTCTTCAGCTCGTCGAAGTAGATCGCGTCGCCCGCCGCGTCATGCAGCGGACCACCCGGCATCGCGTAGCGACCGGTGCCGAGCTTCGGCACCATCAGCACGGCGTTGCCCTTCGTGCTCTGCAGGCGCCGTCCGATCTCCGCCGCCACCGTCTTCAGCTCCTCGCCGTTGAGACGCGGCGCGAGCACGACCGGGTTGTGCCAGACGTGGAGGTGATCCTTCCAGCGATCGGGCAGCTGGTTGGGGACGCTCACCAGGATGCCGAGATGCTCCGAGCCGCCAGGCACGAGGACTTGCGGAAGTCCCATCTCGCCGGCGACGGTGAGTCGCGTGGCGTCGCCGGCGCGCAGGCCGTGGAAGAGCGCGTCGGAGATCTCGCCCATCGCGTAGTCGAAGACGGCGCCGATGATGCCCTGTCGCATCATCAGCTCCATCGCGCGGCCGCCGGTCCCGACCGCGTGGAAGACGATCGTCTCGTAGCCATTCTCGGCGAAGAGCTCCTGGGCCAGCATCGTCCCTTGCGTCAGGACGCCGAGGTTGGAGATGCCGATCAGCGGCTTGTCGCCCTTGGCGCGCTTCCTGGTGTTGAGCGCGACCTTCACCTGGGCCATGCCGTGCGCGGCGCCGGCCGCGTTCGCGAGCACCTTCCGCATGAAGGCGTTCAAGCCGAGGATGTCGCCGACGCTGAACATCATCGTGATGTCGGAGACGCCGACGTAGGGCGAGGTGTCGCCCGACGCCACCGTCGAGACCATGACTTTCGGCACGCCGTAGGGCAGCGCGCGCATCACGCTGCAGCAGGCCGACGTGCCTTGCAGGCCACCCAACCCGATCACGCCGTGCACCTTGCCCGCCGCGAGCTTCTGCAGCAGCAGCTTGGTCGCGCCCGCCACCATGACCGGTGCCGCCGCTTCCCGCGTCGGCGACTTCGCCAACTCGGGCAGCGGCGTGCCGCCCGCCTTCGCCACCTGGCTGCGCGTGAGGTCGGCGCTGCACTGCGGTTCGCCGAGCACGCCCATGTCGATCACCAGCGCCTTGCTGCCCAGGCGCTTCAGCTGCGCCTTCAGGTAGTGCGCTTCGACGCCTTTGGTGTCGAGCGTGGCCAGGATCGCGATCTTCTTCTTCGCCATGGCGGGAACTCCAGTGCGCACGCGAAGGCGCGCCGTGCGCGAGTGCGGCTCAGCGCGTCTTGCGGGTCTTGAACGAGAGGCTGCGGAACTCCTTCGCCGTCGCGGTGACGGCGCGCTCGATGGGAAGCCGCTCGGTCGAGCTGCCGGTCCAGAAACCGTCGCAGCTGGTGTGGTCGAGGATGTACTGCGCGTCCTCGGGGGTCTCCATCGCCGCGCCGTGCGCCACCAGCAGGACATCCTTCTTCAGCTTGCGCAGCTTCCGGTTGGCCGACTCGGTGCGGGCCGCGGTCTGCGCGATCGTCTCGCCCGAATCGAAGCCGCGCCGGCCGCCCTTGGTGGTGCCGGCGTGGAAGCAGAAGAGATCGGGCTGCGACTCCTCGACCAGCCGGCAGCTGTCCTCCTCGTCGAAGGCAAGCCCGATGGTGACGAAGCCCATCTCGCGCGCGAGCTTCAGGAAGTCGATCTCGGTCTGCAGCGTGATGCCGGCCGATTCGAGGACGCGCCGGATGTTGCTGTCCTTGTCGACGTAGCTGATCGAGGGGCCGATGTTGGAGACCGATTCGACGCCCATCGCACGGCACTCTTCGAGCACCATGCGCATGTCCTTCAGCGGGTCGTTGGGGTTCAAGCAGGCACAGACGAAGGCGTCCCCCTTCATCGCCGGCAGGATGTCCTCGCGCGTGTACCGCAGCGTCTGCGCGTTGGCGTCGAGGATCGGCCACAGCATCGTCATCGTGCCCCAGCCGTTGGCGCGCAGCCGCGCCCCGGAGAAGGTGTTCACGCAATCGACGCCGGCCGATTCGAGCAGCGCGGCGACCAGTCCGCTGCCGGCGCTCGCGATCATGAGCGGCTTCCTGGCCTTCTGCTTCGCCTTGAGCTTGGCGAGGATCTTGGCGCGGGTGGTTCGGGCGACGATCAAGGCGAGGCCTCCGGGGAGTTTGGGCCGCGGAGGATAGCGGCCGCGCTCGTGGCCGGTGCCGTAGCGCCGGAACCTAGACCTTCCAGCCGTTCAACCCGCCCTGCGCGTCGGCGACGTCGTACCAGAGGTCCATCAGCTCGAACCAGTTCTCGACCTTGCCGTTGCCTTCGATCGCGCCGTCACGACACCACGCCCACTCGCCTCGGCGCGAATGGCCGTCGTCGACCGGCCGCGGCGAGTACCAGAGCGAGCGGCGCCACGCGCGCCCCGCGCCGCCGAGTCCGGGGGCTGGCGCGTCGCCGTCGGGGAAGTGGAGGAAGAGGCCGTGGCGGCCGCGCTCGAAGCCGGCGTAGCCCGGCATGCCGAACGAATCGAGCACGAAAGCGTCGGTCGCAGCGAGCGCAGCGGCCGCGGCGGCGCGCGCCGGCGCGCGGAGTTCGTCGCAAGCCGCGGCACGGGCGAGGAGCGCGTAGAGGTCGACGAAGGCCGCTTCGCCTTTGAAGTCGCCCCCGCCGTAGTTCATCACCGGCGCCGAGGAGGCGTCGTCCTTCCCGCCGCCGTCGCGCAGTCGCTCCATGGCGCGCATCGCGGCGCCGTCCTCGTTGCTGGTCGCCAGTGCGACAGCGAAAGCGTCGAGCGCCTCTTTCACGGCACCGACCTTGTCGAGTTCGTAGCTCGCCACCGCCTCATGAGCCGCTCGCGTCGCCGCTTCCGGAGAACGCGCCGCCGTCGCAATCCGACCTTTGCCCCCTTCCTCGATCGCCAGCCGTCCGAAGTCGAGCGCGCTCATCTGCGCCGGATCGAGGTTGTCGGCGCGCCCTGCGGCCGCAGGATGGCTCGGCGTGTGGACGCGCTCGAAGATGCGCCGCCAGTCGAGCGGCGGGCCGGCGTTGGGAATGGCGGTCAGCACCGTCGTGGTGAAGCCGTCGGCGAACGCGCTCCACTGGTACGCGATCTCGATGCCGCCCATGTTGCAGAGTTCGAGCGCGACCCAGTCGACCGACTGCTCGGCGCCGACGACTTGCGCGAGCTCCGGAATTCCCATCGACCGATTCGACTGCTCGTCAGGACAGAGCGTGATGCCGTTGGCGTGGCTGTAGATCAGCAGCGCCGTGCGGGGCGCGGGGGCATGCGAATGGCCAAACGCGAGGAACTGGCGCAACGTCGCCGGATCGGCCGAATCGGGCTCGAACTCGCGGTCGAGCGTGCAGTCGGGGAACTCGGCGCCGCCCGCGAGGCGCTGCGCCGTCTTCGCGCGCATCCGGTAGAGGCGGCCGCCAGTGAAGTCCTCGCCGAAGGTCGTGCGATCGGTCGAGTAGGCGGCGTGGCGATCGACGAAGACGATCACGTCGAACGCGGGGTCGTCGGCGATGGCGGCGCGCACATCGGCGAGGTACTCGAAGAAATGGCCGTCCGCGTTGTTGTCGGCGGCGCCGTAGATCAGCAGCGTCCAGGCCGGCGTTTCGGCCGCTCGCAGCGCGGGCGCCGCCGCCATCACAGTCCATCCCGCGAAGAACGCGCGCATCGACATGAATCGCTCCCGACGAGGATGGACTCGAACCCGTCGTTCACGCCCGGAGTTCGACGGGGTCGGCGTCAGCGTCGCTCGAAAGTGTAATGGCCCGAGCCCACTTCGAGCCGGACGCGGCCCGGCGAACGCTCGACGGCGCGGATTCCAGAACCGGCGGTGCGCGTGCACGCCTCGATCGACAGGTCGCGTTCGCCGTCGCGCAATCGCAGGCTGACGCCATCGCCGAGTCGCACGCTGAGCAGCGCCGTCGATCCGACCGGCACCGAAAGCTGCAGCGCCGTGCCGGCTCGTTGCGGCAGCGGGGACCAGGAGAGCGCGACGGTCCCATACGGAGTCGCGATCGATCCGCTCGCGCTCGCGATCCCCGCATCGAGCAGCGGCGTGACGTCGAAGGCTCGGTAGCCGGGCGCATCGAGGCGCGGCCGGATGCCGAGGATCCCTTCGGGCGCCAATGCGCCGATCGAGAGCCAGCAAGCGTGGATGCGCGAGAAGCGGCCCTCCCACGTTTCGCCCAGCGTGGTCGCGTCGCCGGCCAGCAGCCCTTGGAAGCTCGGCACGCCGTCCTGCTGCGCGAGCTTCAGCAGCAGATCGGCGCGGCCGCGCGCGAGCAGCTCGCGCACCAGCAGCCACGTCCCGTGCAGTCCGGTGTCGATGGGCGCCCCGGATTCGATGCGCTCGTACAGCCGCGCCACAAGCCGGTCTTCCACTTCGATGTCGCCGATTCCCGCGAAGAGGGCGAGCAGCACGTTGACGGTGTCGCGCGCCACGTGGAAGCCGCGCGCGCGGTCCCAGAAGCGGTCATGGACGGCATCGGCGAGCGTGTTGGCGCGTGCGGCGAGCGTCGCCGCTTCGTCGTTGCGGCCGAGCGCGCGCGCCAGTTCGGCGGCGCGACGCACGCAGCCGACGCGATAGGCGTTCTGGAAGAAGGCGCTGCGCTCGTCGAATCGGCTGGGATGCGGATCGCTTCCGGGTGCGAGCCAGTCGTCGAGCCACGCGAGTTCAGGCACGACCCACTTCGGTGCCGGGTCGGGTTCGAGGAGGCCGGCGCGCGTGTGGGTCTCGAGGAAGGCGAGCCAGCGTGCGATCGCAGGCCAGGCGCGTTCCAGCGTGCGTCGATCGCCAGTGCGAAGCCAGTGTTCCCATGCCAGCAGGACGACGATGCCGCTCCATGCCGGTCCGCCGCCGCCGACGAGGGTCGGGCAGGTGAAGGGGAGGTCGCCGTCGCTCGATTGCAGCGCGGCCCAATCGTCGAGCCAGCGCGAGTAGATCGCCGCGGTGTCGAAGCTGCCAAGTCCGAGGCTCATCGTGGCATGCGCGTCGCCGCCGTACCCGAAGCGCTCGCGATGGGGGCAATCCTGCGGCGCGCCGCCCAGCACGAGGCACTCGTAGGTCCACGCCGCGGTGTCGTGGAGGCGCTGCACGCGCGGATCGGAGCAGCGGAACGTGCCGGTGCGCTCGAAGTCGGGGCGCACCAAAGCGGCGGTGACGTCGCCGATGGTGGGCGCGTCGCTCGTTCCGGTGATGGTGAGCCAACGGCCCGCGACGGGTTGGAAGCGCGAGGTGAACGTGCCGCGTCCCTGCTCGTTCAGCAGCAGCGCCGCGCGCTGGCCCCAACTCGAGGGCTCGTCGAACCGCTCGCCCATCTCCAGCACGACGGTCGCGAACGGAGCGCCGCGCAGCCGCGCTTCGACGCTGCCGTTGAAGGCGCGGCCGAAGTCGACGCGCCAGGCGTTGCACGTCGCGTCCGCGCGCGCCACCGGATCGATCGCCACCGGCTTCAAGGCGTCGCGACGGCGGTCGGGCGGGCATGCGAGTGCGAGGCGCGTGATGGAAGGGGAGTAGAGCGCGACCGGTTGCCATTCGACGGCCGCATCGAGAGCGAGCTTGGCGGCCAGCGGGTCGCACCAGCGCAGCGCGTCGCGCGTCGCATCGATCTGCTCGCCGCCGTAGTCGCCCGGCTCGAAGCCACCGATCGCGGTGACCGAGCTCGGGGCCGCGCGCCAATCGGCGCCGGTCGAGAACGGGATGCGGCGACCGTCGAGGAGCTCGAACTCGAACTGCGCGCAGACCAGCGGATGGGCGGCGACATGGAACGGCTCGTGGCGAGCGAAGCCGGAGTGGAGCCAGAGGCCCAGCCGGTGGTCGCCTTCTGCGAGCGCGCTCTCGAGGTCATATTCGACGACGCGCGTGCGCCGCGAGAAGTCGACCATGCCGGGCGCGAACTCGATGTCGCCGCGCGGGTCGCCGAGCCGCCGTCCATCGAGCCAGAGCTGATGCGAGCCGAGCGACGCGACCCAGACGCGCAGGCGTCGGACCGCGCCCGGCAGCTTCACGTCGTGAACGAGCCACGGCGAGACGGTGCGCGCGGGCGTCGCCGCATCCGCGGCGCCGATCCAGGCGGCGCTCCAGTCGCTCGCGCCAGGCTCATCGAAGAGACCGACCGTGAACGAGGCGGGCTCGCACGCGCTCGAAAGCTGGCCGCGCTCGTCCCACAGCTCGACGCTCCACCAGACCTCCGCGCGCGACGAAAGCGGCGCGCCGCCCCAGATCGCGTGGAGTGCGTCGCCCTCGATGCGTCCGGAATCCCAGCGACTCAGCTCGCCGTCCTCGAGCGCTTCGCGCGAACCCGCCGCCTTGACGCGCCACGCGGAGATCCGCCGTCCATGGTGGCGATCGTCGGGCGCCGCTTGCGCGGTCCAGGAGAGCAGCGGTCGTCGCTCGCCGACCCCGCGCGGCTCGATCATCTGTTCGCAACGCAAATGCGCAGCGACCAGCGGCTGCGCCTCTCTCTCTTCGCCGTTGGCGGCGGTGGCGCGGTCTGGCTCCTGCGTCACGCCGCAGCCGTAGACGAGGGAGAGGAGCGGGCCTGCGAGCCATTCGCGGTGGTGCATGGCGCGATGGTAGCCGCGACGTCGGCGTCGATTGGCCGCTCGCGCGTATCGTGCTTTCCCGTTTCCGGCGTTCGCGCCGACGCGATGCGCTGTCCGAAGGTCGGGAGGTCGCCCTCATGGAGCGAGTTGCCAGCGACTACGCCGCGGTGCGCGCGCAGACCGTCGCGCTCGCGGCGCCGCTTTCGGCAGAGGACAGCCAGGTCCAGTCGATGGCCGACGCGAGCCCGACCAAGTGGCACCTCGCGCACACGACCTGGTTCTTCGAGGAGTTCGTGCTGCAGGAGTTCGAGCCGGGGTTCACGCCGCACGACGCGCGCTGGCGCTTCCTCTTCAACAGCTACTACGAAGCGGTCGGCCCGCGCCTCGCGCGGCCGTCGCGCGGCCTGATGACGCGCCCGAGCTTGGACGAGGTGCACGACTACCGGCGCGCGGTCGATCAGCGCATGGCGAAGCTGCTCGCGTCCCCGCTGCCTGACCTGGCGCGCGAGCGGGTGGTGTTGGGATTGAATCACGAGCAACAACACCAGGAACTGCTGCTCACCGACGCGCTCCATCTGCTGGCGCAGAACCCGCTGCAGCCGACCTACCAAGATGATTTCGAGAACGACGCCGCGAGCACGGCCGGCTCGAGTTGGCGCAAGTTCCCGGGCGGCCTCGCGCCGATCGGCGCCGCTGGCGAAGCGTTCAGTTTCGACAACGAGCGGCCGCGTCATCGCGTGGTGCTCGAGCCGTTTGCGCTGGCCACTCGACTGGTGACGCAGGGCGACTTCGCAGCGTTCGTTGATGCGGGTGGCTATCGCGAGTCGCGCTGGTGGCTCGCCGAAGGATGGGACTGGGCGCGCCGCGAAGCGATCACCGCTCCCGCGTACTGGAGCGGCGAAGGCGCGGCGCGGCGCCGCTTCACGTTGGGCGGCGCGCAACCCGTGCAGGCCGAGGCGCCGCTCGCCCACGTGAGCTTCTTCGAGGCCGACGCCTACGCCCGCTTCGCCGACGCGCGGCTGCCGACCGAGCAGGAGTGGGAGCACGCTGCGCTCACCTCCGCCGCGCGCCTCGATCGCGACGCGCCCGCGCTGCATGAGCTGTTCGGCGTGGTCTGGCAGTGGACGGCGAGCCCCTACGTCGGCTACCCCGGCTACCGACCGGCCGCCGGCGCGATCGGCGAGTACAACGGCAAGTTCATGGTCAATCAGATGGTGCTGCGCGGCAGTTCGCGCTTCACGCCCGAAGGCCATTCGCGCGCCACCTACCGCAACTTCTTCCCCGCCACCGCGCGCTGGCAGCGGACCGGGCTGCGGCTGGCGCGGGAGGGGTAGCAGCCCGTTGGAGAACTCTCCGTGTCGCCTGGCGGCGTCTTTCAAGCCGGTACTTCGTCGGAGTCTCTCGACAACTCACAGGGGAGTTGGCTTCGAACCTCCTCCTCGTTCCGACTCGAAATCCGCTCGCCAGACTCGCGGTGACTTCTCCAACGGGCTGGTAGGCGCCACGGGTACAACTGCGCGCTCCGGTTCGGGCGCACGCGCGGCATCATTTCCGGCTCGATTGTCTCCCGACGAAGCCGCCCACGCGCGGCGTCCGTCAGAACGATCGGGCATGACGTGCGGCGTGCAGCGATGAGGAGTTCCGAATGAGCGAAGGTGCGGCCAGGCGAGCGACGCTGTGGTTCACGGCGGGCGGGATCTGCCTGCTCGGTGGGCTCGCGGTGGCGCTCGGGCCGGTCCTCTTCGAGGTCTCGGGCACCAGCGCCGCGCCCGCGTCGTTGGGCTGGTTTGCCGGTGCCGGCGGGGCGCTCCACTCTGCTGCTGCGGCGCTGCTCGGTGCCGCGCTCTTTGCGCGAGGACGGCGGCGCGCGGCGACCTGGCAGCCGAAGCCGCCCGAGCCCGACGACGAGGTGGACAGCGCACCGGTCGCGTCGAAGGAGAGCGGCGCAGCGGATCTCGTCGCGAAGGCGGAATCGCCGGCGCTGACCGCGGCCGAGCTGGCCAAAGGTCGCCATCGCCAGCTGCTCTACACGACCTGGCTCGAAGCGGGGCTGGTGCTGCTGGTCGCTGGTTCGGGCGTCGTGCTGCGCTGGCGTTGCTGGCCGAGCGCGGCGCCGATCGTGAACGAGCTGATGCTCGGCGTGATCGCGCTGGTCGCCTGCTTCCCGGTCCTCGTCCTCGAGCGGCGCCTCGCCACACTCCCGGCGAGCGACGTGCCCGAAGCGGCGGGGCTCGCGCGTCTGCTGCGCGCCGTCCTGGTGGAGCTGGCGCTGACGGGCATCGATGCGTTGGCTCGCCGAATGGGCTTCGCGTCGACCTACTGGATCGGCCGGGTGGGCGCGGGGCTTGGCCTCCTGGTGGGCGCGGAGCTGGCGTTGCGCGCCTTGCTGCGCCCGCTGCTGCCGCTCGGCGATGCGAAGAGCGCCGTGTCGCTGGTCGACAGTTTTTCCGCCAGCGTGCTGCTGGCGCGTCTTGGGCCGGCCCGCGGCTTCAGCGATGCGTTGCGCGAGCGCTTTGGCGTCGACTTGTCGCGCCTGTGGGCGTTTCGCTACCTGCGATCCGCGGCCGCGCCGCTCTTCGCGGGACTTCTGGGCGTGGCATGGCTGGTGAGCGGGATGACGGTGCTCAAGCCGGATGAGCGCGGCATCTACGAGCGCCTCGGGGAGCCGGTCGCCGTGCTTGCGCCGGGCCTTGCGTTCCATCTGCCGTGGCCGTTTGGCGCGGTGCGCAAGGTCGAGTTCGGGGTCGTCCACGAGACCCCGGTGGCACTCGACGCGGAAGCGCCGGCGGAGACGCCCATCGGGGTGGAGGAGGCGCCGCCGCCGTCCGCCGATCGCCTCTGGAGCCAGGCGCATCCGACCGAAGGTTCCTACCTGATTCCAGGAGTGGGCATCGCGGCGGGCAGTGGCGCGCAGAGCTTCCAGCTCGCCAGTGCCGACGTGCGCATCGGTTGGCGCATCGGTCTCGACGATGCCTCGGCGCGCCGCGCGCTGTTCCAGGTGGCCGACGGCGATGCGCTGGTGCGTGCGCTCGCGGGCCGGCTGCTGGTACGCGACTTCGCGACGCGGCCGCTCGACAAGGTGATCGGCGATGACCGCGATCGCCTCGCCTCTTCGATCCACCTCGGGCTGCAGCAGCAGCTCGACACGTTGCAGAGCGGCCTCGAAGTGACCGCGGTGCTGATTGACGCGATCCACCCGCCCGTCGGCGCAGCCGGCGCCTACCACCGGGTGCAGGCCGCCGAGATCGCGTCCAACACCGCCATCAGCATCGAGCGGACGCGGCGCGCGCGCCTCGAGGCGGAGGTGGCCGGCGAGGCGACCGATCGACGCTACGCCGCTGAGGCCTCCGCGGGCGAGCAGCTCTCTCAAGCGGCGGCGGCCCGCTCGCGTTTCGACGCCGACCAGGCGAGCTTCGAGCTCGCCGGCCCGGTGTTGGCGCTCGAGCGCTGGCTGCAGACGCTGGCGAAGACGCTGGTGCGCGCCCGTTTCGATCTGATCGACCATCGACTGGAACTCGAGCCGGGTCCGACCCTGGACCTGCGTTCGAGTGCTCCAGCGCTTCCCGCGTCGGGGTACGAATGAACGCTCCTGTCATCGCTCCGAGCTCCTCCTCGCCGCCGCCGCCCGTGCGTCGCGGTCGCGGCCGCTACTTCGTCGCGCTGTTGCTGGTCGTCTTCGCCGTGTTGGGCGCGACGACGGTGCCGGTGCGGCAAGGCAGCGCGATGGTGATCACGCGCTTCGGCGATCCGCGTCGCGTGCTGGTCGAGCCGGGTCTCGCCTTCAAGTGGCCGACGCCGTTCGAGCGCGCCGTCGAAGTGGACCTGCGGTTGCGCACCACATCGAGCGGACTGCATGACGTCGGAACGAAGGAAGGGCTGCGCATCCTGGTGCAGTCGTATGCCGCGTGGCAGGTGCCGACCGACCCCGAGAAGAT
Source organism: Planctomycetota bacterium (assembly GCA_031409275.1). Taxonomy (GTDB): domain Bacteria; phylum Planctomycetota; class B15-G4; order B15-G4; family SIAN01; genus SIAN01. The sequence continues at coordinate 325,185 of JANNXA010000014.1, read as the reverse complement.
CCGCCTCTTCCTGCGCGCCGTGAAGAACGAGCCGAGCGAGGCGGCGCGCCAGCTGCGTTCCTACCTCGGGTCGGCGATGGAGACGGCGACCAGCAACTTTCGCCTCGAGGATCTGATCAACACCGATCCGACCCAGCTCCGCCTGTCGGAGTACGAGACGAAGATCAAGGAGAGCCTCGCGCAACGGCTGCTCGCGGTCTACGGCGTGACCGTCCACCAGGTCGGCGTCGAGCGGCTCACGCTGCCGACCACGACCATCGACGCGACCGTCGAGCGGATGAAGTCGGAGCGCTCGACCGTGGCCGAGGAAGTCCAGGCGCGCGGTCGCAAGGCGGCCGGCGAGATTCGCGCGTCCGCCGAGAAGGACGCGCGGCTCGTCCGTGCGAAGGCGGGCGAGGACGCGGCGAAGATCGAGGCCGAGGCGCGCACCGCGGCCGCGAAGATCTACGGCGCCGCCTACGAGGCCGACCCGCAGCTCTACGAGTTCCTGCGCTCGCTCGAAGTGCTCGACCAGATCATCCATGACGGCACGCGGTTGATCCTCAAGACCGATGCTGCGCCGTTTCGCGTGCTGATCGACGGCCCAGAGAGCCTGCGCGCGATGCAGGAGAAGCCGAGCGAAGACGCGTCGAAGAAGGACGGTTCATGAGCGCGGCGAAGAGCGACGGCGCGCTCTCGCAATCGATCGGGATCGCGTTCCGATTCCTGCAACTCGGCGTGGTGGGGCTGGCTGCGGTCTGGTTCGCGTCGGGCCTGAAGCAGGTCGAGCCCGACCAGCGCGCGGTGATCCTGCGCTTCGGCCAGGTCGTGCGCGAGCAGGGATCCGGTCTCGTCTTCGCGTGGCCCGAGCCGATCGAGACGGTGCTGCTGGTGCCGGCCGCCGAGCGGCTGCTGACGCTGCCGGTGCGGGCGCTCACGCTGAAGGAGACAGCCAGCAGCTCGCTCTTCCCCGGCCGATTGCCCGGCTTCGATCTGCGCCGCGACGGTGGCCATGTGCTGACCGGCGACGAAGGGGTGGTGCACCTCGACGCGCAGGTCGTCTATCGCGTGGTCGACGCGCGCGCGTGGCTGATCGCGCGCGACGTCCTCGAGCCCGCGCTCGAACGGCTCTTCTGCGCGAGCGCGATCGGCGCGTGTGCGAGCCGTACGCTCGATGGCGTGTTGGTGGCGCGACCCGATCTGGTCGCGCGCGGTGACGTCGAGGTGGGGCGCGGCGAGGTCGATGCCGCCGATCGCGAACGGCTGCGCGCGGACCTCATGGCGGGAATGAACCAGCGACTCGACGAGCTCTCCTCCGGCGGCGCGGCGCTGGGTGTCCACATCGAGCGCGTCGATGTGACGGCGCAGTTGCCGCCGCGTGCGGCGCCGGCGTTCCAGGCCGTTCTGTCCGCTCGCCAAGGGGCAGAGCGCGATGTCGCCGAGGCGAACTCCGAGGCGACCCGCGTGCGGCAGGCGTCCGACTCCGAGCGGACGGCGCTGCTGAACGAGGCGGAAGCGAAGGCGGGCGAGATCGTCAGCGACGCCAAGGTGAAGACCAGCAGCGTGGCGGCGTTGACTTCGGCGCGTGATCCGGCCGAGCGCCGGCTGCTGCTGGCGCGCCTCTATCGCGAGCGCATCGAGGCGATCCTCAAGGATGCGCAGGACGTGACCGTGATCTCGGACGATGGTGCGCGCGTCATCCTGCCGGGAGGCAAGTGATGGCCGCCGGCCACGACCACGTGCACGATCACGATCACGACGACCATGGCGCCCACGGCGACGACGACTGCTGCGGCCATGTGCATGGGCTCGGCGCGCCGGAGCTGCTCGATGTCGGCGCGCGCCGCATCCTGGCGCTGCGACTCACGCTCGCGGTGGTGGCGGCCGGTCTGCTCCTGCTCGCGCTGGCGGTGCGCTTCTGGCTGCCGCAGCAGCAGGACCTCTCCGACCTGCTGTCGGCTGGAGCGGCGTTGCTGGTCGGCATTCCGACCTTCGTCGACGCGTGGAAGAGCCTGCGCCACCCGAGCCTGCATGGCGTGACCGATCAGCTGGTCGCCGCCGCGCTGCTGGCCGCGTGGGCGTCGGGCGACCTCGCGAGTGCCGCGCTGGTGCCGTTGGTGATGGTGATCGGCCACGTCCTCGAGGACCGCAGCCTGCTGGGTTCGCGCGAGGCGATCGCGGCGCTCGGCCGGCTGACCAAGGGGCGCGTGCGGCGGCTCGATGCGGCGGGTGGCGTGAGCGAGGTCGAGAGCGAGGCGCTGCGCAAAGGCGATCGCATCGAGCTGCGCGCCGGCGATCGCGTCCCGGCCGACGGTCTCGTGCGCGCCGGCAACTCGAGCCTCGACACCGCGCCGATCACGGGCGAGTCGGTGCCGCTCGAAGTGGCCGCGGGCGATGCCATCGATGCCGGCTCGATCAACCTCTCGGGCCGCATCGAGGTCGAGGTCACGCGCATCGGCGGCGAGACGACGCTCGGTCGCGTGGTCGAGCTGATGCGCGATGCCGAGCGGGCCAAGCCACCGATCACCCGCCTGCTCGAGAAGCACGCGCAGAGCTACCTCGTGCTGGTGCTGCTCACCGCGGCGGCGACGTGGCTCCTGACCGGCAACGTCAGCTTCGCGCTGGCAGTCCTGGTCGCGAGCTGCCCGTGCGCACTGGTGTTGGCGGCACCGGCCACCAGCATCGCGTCGCTGGCCGTCGCGGCGCGCCACGGCGTGCTGGTGCGCGGCACGGCGTTCCTCGAGGAGCTGGCCGAGGTCGACACGGTCATCCTCGACAAGACCGGGACGGTGACGCTCGGCGAGCTGAAGCTGCTGCGTGCCGCGCCGGCGGCCGGCGTCAGTGAGGGCGAGATGTTGCGCCTCGCCGGCAGCCTCGGTGCGGCCAGCAGCCACCCGGTCAGCCGCGCGCTGGCGGGCGCGCTGAAGGCGGGCGATCGGCTGCGCGTCGAGGATGTGCAGGAAGTGGGCGGGAAGGGGATCTACGGCCACGTCGAGACCGCGGCGGGCGCGACCGGAGTCGAAGCGGTGCTGGGTCGACGCGAGTTGCTGGTCGAGCGCGGCGTGGCGACGCCGGAAGCGCCGCACCACGACGGGCCGGTGGTCGGGCTTGCGCGTGGCGGCCGCTTCCTCGGATGGCTGCTGCTCGCGGATGAGCCGCGCGCCGAAGCGCGTCAGGCGCTGGACGACTTGCGCGCGCTGGGATTGACGCGCCAGCTGATGGTGACCGGCGATCGCAAGAGCGTTGCCGACAAGATCGCGATGCAGCTTGGCATCGATGAGGTCGTGGCCGAGGTGCTGCCCGAGCAGAAGCTCGAGAAGGTGCTGGCGGAGATCGCGGCGGGGCGCCGGCCCCTGGTCGTGGGCGATGGCGTGAACGATGCGCTGGCGCTCAAGGCGGGCGCCGTCGGCGTGGCGATGGGTGCGCGCGGCACCGATGTCGCGCTCGCCTCGAGCGACCTGGTCTTGATGACCAGCGATCTGCGGCGGCTTGGCACCTGCATCCGGCTGTCACGCCGAGCGCGCCGCGCCATCGCCGTGAACGTCGCGATCGGGCTGGGCTGGACCGTGGCGGTGCTGGCGCTCGCGGCGGTGGGTCAGGTGAACGCGCTGCTCGCGGCACTGCTGCACAACGCGGGCACGTTGGCGGTACTGGCCAATGCCGGTCGACTGCTGCGATTCGACGAGCTGACGGAGGGGGTCGAGGTACCGGTGGTGGTGGCGTCGCCGGTGGCAGCGCCGCCGCTCGCCGCACGCAGCGGCTGAGCAGCGGCGCCGCAAATCGCGGCGTGAATCGGCCCGTGGACCTCAGCCGCCGCTCTTCTCGACCGGCGGGGTGTCGCTCAGCGTCTGCTCGAGCTTCTTCTTCAGCTCGGCGGCCTTCTCCTGCGTCGAGGTCTTGAGCTCGCGCAGCGACTCGGCGGCGGAACCCTTCTGCGCTTCGAGCGCGCGGATCTCCTTCTCGAGGCTCTGCTTCGACTCGGCGCTCGCCTTCGAGGCCTTGTTGCGCAGTTCGGCGATCTTCTGGTCGAGCTTGTCGAGCTTCTCGTGCGCCCACTTGGTCATCGTGTCGAGGTCGCGCGACATCGCGTCGTTGTCGATGGTCACGCCGAACTTCGTCTTCCCGTTGGCCTGGTCCTTCGAGACCTCGAACCAGCCCTTCCAGTAGCCGTAGCCGCCGACAGCGAGCGCGACGAGGAAGAGGAAACCGAGGAACTTCATCATCGAACTCGCTCCGGAAGGCGGCGCGCGCCAGCGAGGGCGTCACGACGCGGCGAACGGGAAACCACTTCAGGGCAACTTGCGGCCCGCGTGGCGCTCGAGTGTAGCAGCAGCGGCGAACTCGGGGAGGATGCGGACGGCATCGCGATGGGAGACCTATGCTCATCGTCCGACGCTTCAGCGAACGGGCACGACGGAGGACGCGATGGCGATCCAGCAGTGGATGAGCTTCGAGGGTGGCGTGGATCTGTGCGGCTTCACCCAGCCGGGATTGGCCATGCCCAACGTGCTGGTCCACGTCGCGCGCATGGTCCACACGCCGGTCGGGTCGGCACCGAGCGGGATGATCCTGTGGCAGCCCGATCCGGCGGCGGCGCCGGCGCTGATCGGATTCATCTCCAGCGACGAGAAGGTGGCGCGCTACTTCGGCCCGAACATCTTCCGCGGCACGCCGTTCGAGCAGGCGCCGGCGCTGCTGGCGAAGATCGAGGTGACGATCGAGGCGGCGGCCGTGAGCGCGCGCATCACCGTCGGCGCTCGTCGCTTCGAGACGCGACTCACCGGACTCGGCGCGCTGGCGCTGGTGCAGCGCGCGTCGGCGGCGATGACGCCGTTCACGCAGCAGGGGCTCGAGGCGGCGGCGACGGCGGCGACGCTCGTGGTCGATGGCAAGCCGGTCGCTGTCTCGCTGCCGCCGGTCGGCATCAGCGGCGGTGCAGCGGCGGTCTTCGCGCCGGCGGGCCTGTATGCGCGTTGAAATGCGGCGGGTGCGCTGAATGGAGTGGATCGCGTCGACGTGGGCCTTCCTGAAGACGTTGTCGCAGGCGCATGCCGCCGGCGTCACGCTCTTCTCGCTGCTCGTCTTCGCGCTCGATGTCTGGGCCGTCGAGCGCGCCTGCTCGCGTGGCCATGGCGTGCAGGGGACGCTCTCGTGGATCCTCGCGATCCTCGCCTTCCCGCTGGTGGGCGCGATCGCCTTCTTCGCGCTGGCGAGCCCGAGCGTGCGGCGCGTGAAGCTCCTGCGTCGACGCGCCGCGGCGCAGTTGCGCCAGGAGCTCGGCGGCGGCGACGCGACTCCCGCGGCCGTGCAGGGCGACTCGCTGCTCGACCTGGCGGCGAACCTGACCGGGATCGCGCCCAATGCGGGCAATGAAGTCACGCTGCTGACCGAGAACGAGCAGACCTTCGCTCGCATCGAGGAGGCGTTGCGCGGCGCGCGCCGCTTCATCTGGGCCGAGTACTACATCATCCAGAACGACGAGACGGGACGGCGCTTCCTCGACCTGTTGACGGAGCGTGCGCAGGCCGGCCTCGAGGTGCGGCTCCTCTACGACGCGCTCGGCTCGATGCACATCAACACCGAGCGGCTCCAGAAGCTGGTCGCCGCCGGCGGACGGGCGCGCGCGTTCCAGCCGATGAATCCGCTGCGCCGCCGCCTCTCCGTCCATCTGCGCAACCACCGCAAGCTGATCGTGGTCGACGGCGAGGTCGGCTTCACGGGCGGCATGAACGTCGGCGACGAGTACTCGGGCAGCCGTCGCCGCCACGGGATGGCGGTCTATCGCGACTCGCATCTCGAACTGCGCGGGCCGTCGGTCAGCTCGCTGGCGCAGGCGTTCCGTGAGGACTGGGTCTACGCCGGCGGTCGCGCGCTCCCGGCGTTCCCGGTGCCGGCGCCCGCCGCGACCCCCGGCTCGATGGTCGCCATCGTCACAAGCGGTCCCGACCAGGAGCACAACGCCAGCGCCTTCGTCCACTTCGCAGCGATCGCGTCGGCGCGCAAACGCGTCTACCTCTCGAGCCCCTACTTCATCCCCGACGAGGCGACGCTCACGGCATTGGTGAGTTCGGCGTTGCGCCGGATCGATGTGCGCGTGCTGCTGCCCGCGATGGCGATCTCCGACGTCAAGATCGCGGCCTACGCCGCGCGTTCCTACTACGGCAAGCTGCTGCGCGGCGGCGTGCGCATCTTCGAGTACGCGCCCTCGATGCTGCACGGCAAGACGCTCGTGGCCGACGGCCAGATCGCCTCGGTCGGCTCCGCGAACGTCGACCTGCGCAGCTACCGCCTCAACTTCGAGATCGGTGCGCTGGTGAACGACGAGACGTTCGCGGCCGCGCTCGAGCGGCGGTTCCTGCGCGACGTCGCCCAAGCCAACGAGGTGACCCTCGAACTGCTGGCCCGCCAGAGCAAGACCATGCGCTTGCGCTGCGCCGCCGCGCGACTCCTCTCGCCGCTCCTGTGAGCGGTGCGCGCCGATAACGTGCCGCGATGGCCTTCCTCGCCGCCTTCGCGATCTACCTTTTCACCTTGTGCCCGACCGTCTGGGTCGGCGACTCCGGCGAGCTGACCGCCGCCGCGCACGTGCTCGGCATCCCGCATCCGACCGGCTACCCGCTGTGGCTGCTGCTGGGCAAGGTGTTCACGCTGCTGGTGCCGATCGGAACGGTCTCCTGGCGGCTCAATCTCTTCAGCGCCGTGTGCGCCGCGCTGGCCGCGGAACTGCTCTTCCGCGCGCTGCGCAGGCTCGGTTGCAGCCGCGCGGCGGCGTACGGCGGCGCGCTCGCCTTCGCGCTGCTCGGGCCGATCTGGGGTGAAGCGACCGTCGCACGCACGTATCCGTTGGCAGCGCTGTGCAGCGCGAGCCTCTGGTGGTGCAGTGCGCGCTGGCTCGAGGATCGCGCCCCGCGTTGGATCGTGCTCCACCAGTTGCTGCTCGGCTTCGGGCTGGCCAACCACCCGATGGTGATCGCCCACGTGCCGGCGCTGGCGCTGCTCGTCTTCGTGCGCGAGCGCGCGCTCTTCCGTCGTCCGCGGCTGCTCGCCGCCGCCGTGCTTGCGCTGCTGCCCGGGTTGGCGCTCTACGGCTGGCTGCCTTGGCGCGCCGCCGCCGATCCGCCGATCGAGTTCCGCGTCGGCGTGAGCGAGGGAACGACCACGCGCATCGGCGAACTCGAGGAAGGAAAGGCGCTGGTCGCCTACCTGCGTCGCGAAGCGCACCAGGAGCGCCGCTGGGCGGAGTCGATCGCGGATCAACTGACCATCGTTCGCCACCACGGCGGCGAAGTCGTGCGCGAGTGGTGGTGGCTCGGTCTTCCGTTGCTGGTGTCGGGCGCGGTCGCGATGTGGCGCGGCCGCCGGCGCGGCCTGCTGGCGGCGGTCGCCGTGTTGTGGACCTTCAATCTCGTGCCGCTGGCGCTGCATGGCGCGTGGTGGGATGTGTTCCTCTACTCGCGCTACCTGACGTGCGGATGGATGGCGCTCGCGGTGGTGGTCGCGTTCGGGATCGAGTCCCTGTTGGCGGCAGCGTGGTGGCCCGCGACGGCGCGTGGCGCCCCGGTGCGCGTCGCGCTCGCGCTGCTGCTGCCCGCTTCGCTGTTCGCGCGCAACTTCACCCTTTGCGATCGGCGCGGCGCATGGCTGGCGGACGACTACGCGCGCGCCTTGCTGGCGGAGATGCCGCAAGGGGCGCAGTACATCGGTTCGGGCGATGTCGCGCTCTACCCGCTGCTGGCGCTGCGCTACGCCGAAGGGGTCCGGCCCGACGTCACGCTGGTCTCGCGCGCGCAGTTGAAAGGCGAGGCGGACCTCGTGCTGGCGCGGCAGGCCGCGCGATCCGGCGCGCCGCCGCCGCCGCGCGTCGCGCCGCTCTTCACCGCCGACCTCGTCGCGGGGGTGCAGGAAGGGCTCGAGATGGAGCGACGCGGGCTGCTGTGGCAACTGGCGCTGCCATCGCCCGCGGGTGCAGTGAAGCCGCCGCGCGCGGCACTTGCGTCGTTCGTCGCGCCGCCGATCCGCGGCCTCGATCGGGACGAGCGCGATCCTTTCGCCCGCTCGGTGATCGGCGCGATCGAGGCCGATCTCGCGGATGCGGCCGCTGTGCGTGGCGATCGGGAGCAGGCGCGCACGCGGTTGCAGCGCGTGGCGCAGTTGCGCTGCGCGCGGCCATGGGGCGTCGCGACCGGCATCGAGACGCTGCTGCGGATGGCGCGCGAGGCGCAGCAGGAAGCGCGCTCGCTGCCGCCGGGCGAACTGGCAGCCCCGCTCTACACGCGCGCGCGCGAGGAGCTCGCGCTGGCAGGTGAGCTCGCGCGCGTGGCGCGAGAGGCTGGGGATCCCCGCGATCGCTTGACGCAGATCCAGGCGCGCCAGATCGACGGATGGCTCGGGATGATCGATGCGCAGGAATTCCAGTCGAGCGATCCGACGCGCGGCGTGCAGGGATTGCTGCGGGCGGCCGACCACCTCGATCGCGTCGACCTGGCGGTCGCGGCCGTCCGGGCGTTCGTGCGATTGGGGCTGCGCAAGGAAGCGGAGGAGGCGCTGGCGCGCTTCGTCGATCGTTTTCCGGCGTCGGCCGAGCTGGCTCAGCTCGCGCGCGAACTCGGGCTCGCGCTGGTCAAGACGGGCGCGGGCGGCTGAGGGGCCGTCGCCAGCGTGAGCACGGTCGCGCGGTCGCGGCCGGCCGTCTTCGACTCGTAGAGGCAACGGTCGGCCGCCTCGCGCAAGGCATCGGGGCCCGGCAGCTTCGAAGCGTCCGGCACGAGCGCTCCGCCAATCGAGACCGTGGGCGCCAGCTCGCCGCCATCGGGCAGCGGAATGCGCAGCGCGCGGATCGCCGCCAGCAGCTCGTCGGCGCGCGTGCGCAACGCCGACTCGTTGGCGGCCGGCACCAGCGCGCAGAACTCCTCGCCGCCGTAGCGCGCGATGAACTCGCCGTCTCGCGGGTCGCGCCGCAGCGTGCTTCCCAGCGCCTTCAACACCGCGTCGCCGAGCGGATGGCCGTGCGTGTCGTTCACCTGCTTGAAGTGGTCGATGTCGAGCATCAGCACCGCGAGCGGTCCGCGGCTGGCGGCCGCGGCGGCGAAGCGTTCGGTCGAACGGCTGTCGAGTTCGCGGCGGTTGGGAAGGCCGGTGAGTCCGTCGCATGCCGCGAGCGTCGCGAGCTTCGCGTTGTCGCGCTCAAGCGCGGCCGTGTGGCCAGCCATCGAGACCGAGAGCTGCACCAGGAGCCGGCTGGTGCAGATCTGGATCTCCTCGACCGTGCGCGGGTCGCCGAGGCTGATGTCGAAGACGGCGGCCATCTCGCGGCGCCCCTTGCGGACCTCCTGGAACAGCATCGAGACGTCGTCGTCGCTGGCGCCGTGGTCGGCGGCGAGGCGCTTGCGCACCAGGTCGAGGTCCTCGCGCAGGCGCTCCTCGTCGTGGCCGAGCAGTTCGTTGCGCAGGCAGCGCTCGATCGTGGCGGCGATCGAAGCGACGCGAGTCAGCGCGCGCGTCGTGGCCGGCGCGGTCGCGGGCAGCGACTGCGGCTCGTGGTGGAAGGCGACGGCGTCGCAGATCGACGGCGGCAACGCCCACTTGCGCAGCAGCATCGCGCCGATCGCCATGTGATCGGCGCCCAGCGCGGCGCGCTCGGCCTCGAGGCCGACTTCGCGGCTGCTGTTCTGGAGCGCGGTGAGCGGGCGGCACTTGTCCGGCCACGCGAGGCGCGCCGTCATCACGCCGATCTCGAGGAGCAGCCCGGCGACGAAGCACTCGTCCGCCTGGCGCGGGAGCCAGCGCGCGGCGATGAGCCGTGCCGCCACCGCCGCCGTGAGGGAGTTGCGCCAGAACGTGGTGTCGTCGTCGACGGACGCGCTGGCCGCCGGTCGCACGAGCGAGAAACTGAGCGCCATCACCTGCACGGCGCGCATGCCCATCGTCATCAGCGCCTGCTTGATCGTGGTCACTTTGCGTGCACCGAACAGCGGCGTGTTGGCGACCCGCAAGATCTTCGAGACGAGCGCGGGATCGCGCGAGATCACCGCGGCCATCTGGTCGACGTCGGCGTCCTCGCGTTGCGAGAGCGCAAGCAGTTCGAGCGCGACCGCCGGTGGCGTCGGCAGCCGCTCCGCGCTGGCGAGAAGTTCGGCGAGGTTCAAGGCCACGGCGGTCCTCCATGCGGTCGCAGCGCCGCTTTCGCGGCAGGATGCTCGTGTCGCCTTCATCGACGGTCGAGCTTCCCAAGCTGGTGCGCAGGAATTTCGCAGTGGCAGCGCTACCCCGCCTTGTTCACGAGTCCCTGCTGCGGCTCGGTCTGTCGACGCATGACATCGTCTGAAAACCGCGTTCCTTCCTCAGCGGGTCAGCAGACCCGCATCGTCGGAGCCGCGATTTCCCTCCTCGTCCTGCGCCAACATCCCGTCGCCTCGCTACGGGGCTCATGAATAAAGCGGGCTACTGATGCGGGTTGCACTTCTCGCAGAGCTTCCCCGCCTTCGCGGCTTCGATGCAGCAGGGGTGCTCGCACGCCTTGCCGGCCGCTTCCGCCTTCTCGCAGCAGGTGGTGGCGCGATCGGGGTGGCACTTGAAGCAGAGGCGACCCGCCGCGCGCGCGGTCACGCAGCAGGGATGATCGCACTCCTTACCCTCGGCCTTCGCCTTCTCGCAGCAGCTCTTCGGGGCGACGGGCGCGACCGCACCGCGAACGATGGCGAGGTCAGGGAGCGCTTGCTGCAGCTTCGCGACGCCGTCGTCGGTGACGGCCGTCTGCCAGAGGTAGAGGCGCTTCAGCTTCTTGAGTGCGGCGAGCGGCTCGAGACCCGGATCGCCGACCTTGGTGCCGTAGAGATTCAGCGATTCGAGAGCGACGAGGCCCGCGAGCGACTTCATGCCAGCGTCGGTCACGGCGGTCTGTCGCAGCACCAGTTTTCGCAGCGTCGCCAGCTTGCCGATGGTCGCGAGCGCCGCGTCGCTGATCCTGGTCGCGCCGAGATCGAGTTCGACGACCTCCTGCATCTGCGCGAGCGGCGCCATTTCGGCATCGCCGGCCTTGGCGCCATGGACGGCGAAGCTCACCGTCCACTCCTTGCTCTCCTGCGCGACCCGCAGCACCAACGCTCCCGACCTCTCCAGGGCGTCGCGCGCGGCCGCTGCCGATGCGTCGTCGCGCGGGGCCGCCGGATCCTGGGGGAGCGGCACCATCGAGGCGAGCGCGAAGAGCAGCGTGGCGACCATGGCGGTTCTCCTTGGCGAATCGGTCGGAAGTCGCGTGACGTCGGGATCGTCGTCGGCGGCGGCGAGTGGTGCAGCCTACTCGCTGCAACTTGAAGCTTCAGGGAGCAGGCGTCGGCGCGTCGGGCGGCGTGAACACTTGCGGCCCACGCCGCCGCGCGTAGGTCAGCATCGCGATGCCGGCGATCAGCAGTCCGCCGGTGAGGATCTGGCCGCGGGTGAGGCCGAGCCACTGGTAGCCGATGTGGCTGTCGGGCTCGCGGAACTGCTCGCCGATGAGGCGCCCCACGCTGTACACGAGCAGGAAAACGCCGGAGAGCGTTCCGGCGCGCGGCAGCGCCTTGCGGTGAATCGCGAAGAGCGCGATGAAGACGATGAGCCCTTCGGCGAGCGCCTCGTAGAGCTGCGATGGGTGGCGTGGCGCGAGGCCGCGCTGGAAGAGGGCGGCGAGCTCCGGATGGGCGGCCTGGAACATCGGCGAGGCGGCGGGCGCCTTCGGGAAGAGCACCGCCCACGACACGGTCGTGACGCGTCCCCACAGCTCGCCGTTGATGAAGTTCGCGATGCGGCCGAGGAAGAGCCCGACTGGAACCGTCAGCGCGCAGAGATCGAGCACGTGCAGCGTCGGCACCTTGCGGCGGCGCGCGAAGAGCCACATGGCGACCAGCACGCCGAGCAGGCCGCCGTGGCTCGCCATCCCGCCTTCCCAGATCTGGAGGATCTTCCACGGCTCGTCGAGCCACGCGTAGCGGCCCGTCGTCGGATCGACGTCGTAGAAGAGGACGTAACCGAGCCGTCCGCCGACCATCACGCCGAGCAGCGCGTAGGGAATGATCAGGTCGGCCACCGCGACCTCGTCGAGCGCGATGCGTCGCTGCCGCGAGAGGCGCCGCATGAACCACCACGCGAAGGCGAGCCCGAGCAGGTAGGAGAGCGAATAGAAGCGGATCGGGATGCCGTGCTGGAGCGGGCCGATCTTCCAGAACGGGATGACGAAGAGGTTCGGTTCGAGGTCGTGCTCCCACCAGGAGGTGGTTGCGGCCGCGGCCGATTGAAGCATCGCGAGCAGGGTCATCGAGTTCTCACCGGAGGTTCGCGCGGGTCGGGGCAGTCCATTCAGCGGGAGGTCGCGCGCGGGTCGAGCCGGCGCGCACGAAGAGTGCATGGAATCGGCGACTGACGTCCGCGTATTCGTCGAGCAGGGTGCTGCCGCTCCCGCCCACGAGTTGCGGCATCGCGGCGGGGCGACCGACGTCGTCCTTCGCGGCGCGACAGTAGAGGTTCGCGAAGTCGGGATGGCGGTAGAGATCGGCGAAGGCGCGGTAGCCGTGGTGGGGGCTCGCCGGGTTCAGGTACTTCTCGGTGAGGAACGCGAGCGTCGCCGCGCCACCGTCGCCGCCGACGATGACGTCGGGCTGCAGCGCGAGCGAGTGGGCGAAGTCGTACTTGTTGTGGCCCGGCTTCATGAGGCCCGCCTTCGCCTCCCGCCGCGCGATCACCGGGTCGCACTTGCCGAGCAGGTCGATCCCGCGCCGCTGCGAGAAGTAGGCAGCTGCGCCAGCCCAGAAGTGGGCGACGGTCGCATCGGGCGCCGTGTTCGCGCGCAGCAGGTAGCCGATCATCGTGTTGGCGCGCTCGGCGCTGGCACGCGAGAGCTGCGCCGGATCGCGCGTGAACGGGACATAACCGCCGTTCGTGGTCCCGAGCGCGAGGAGCAGGAACGCGGCGACTGCAGCGGCGCAGGTGCCACCGGCCGTGGCGCCCGCTGGAGCGCGCTCTCGCATCGACGCACTCGCGCCGGCGAATCCGAGCGCGAGCACGAACGGCATGGTCGGCAGCAGGAAGCGCTCCATCGGCAGTTCGTCGCCGCCGGCGTAGATCACGTAGGCGCCATGCAGCAGGACGGCGAGCAGCAGCGCGAGCGCGCCGCGCGAGGCGAGGCGCGTGGCGCCGATGGCCGCTGCCGCAGCGAAGCCGAAGTGGTGGGCGAGACCCGCGGCGACGTAGGCGAATCCGGCGTCCGCGCGACCGTTCCAGCCGGTCATCTTGAGGTAGTAGGTGTTCGGCAGCGGGCTGCCGTAATAGGCCAGCCGAAAAAGCGTTGCGGCGAGTGGCAGCGCCGCGGCGGCGGCTGCGATGGCGAGGGCGTGGCGCCACCGTGGCGCGCCGCTTCCAGCCGCGACGGGCGGATGGTGCGACCACGCCAGCAACGCGAGCAGCGGCAGCAGCGCCGGCAGGGCGTCGGGGCGCGTGATCCACGCGAGGCCGGCCGCCGTCGCGGCCACGAGCGCGCCGCGTCGACTCGTTGCGGGGGCGAGCGCACGTCGCGCCACGAACAACAACAGCAGCGTCACCAGCGGCGACTCGCCGCCGCCCGCCACCCAATGCAGCGTCGCCTGGTGGGTCGAGAGCGCGATGGCGGCGAGCCCGGCCGCGACGCTCGATCCCCCGAGTTGGCGCACGAGGCGCGCGCACTCGATCAAGAGCAGGAGCAGCAGTGCGAGGTCGAGCGCGATCGCCGCGGCGGCGACGCGTTCGGTCGAGAAGAGCCAGTGCAGTGGCGCCAGCAGCAGCGCCCAGAGCAGGTTGGTGATGCCCTCGACGTGCTCGCCCGCGTTCCACACCAGGCCGTCGCCGTGTGCGAGATTCGCCGCGTAGCGCAGCGTGATCATCATGTCGTCGTCGAGTGCGAAGACCGGTCCGATGCCGGGGATGTCATGGCGCTTGCCGAGGAGGACCAGGTGGCCGACGGCGGCGAGCGCGAGCGCCATCGCCAGCGTGACGCCCACGCTCCCGGCGCGCCCGAGCGATACGGGGAGCGGCTCGATGCCGATGACCGGCGCGCCGACTCCACCGGCATGGCCCGATCGAGCATCGATCGCGAGCAGCATCAGCCCGGCCGCGCCGGCCAATGCCAGCCACGGCAACGGTGCGCCGGGAGCGGTGGCGCCGAGGACGTGGCCGGCCCCGAGTCCGCCGACCAGCGCCGCGAGCAGCAGCGGCAGGGCGCGCGCGACCGGGTCGCTCGCGCGTCGCGCGGCCAGCGCGGCGATCGCCACGAGCGCGCCGCCGCCGAGCAGCAACCACCACTGCTCTCGATCGTGGACGAGCCAACGGCCTGCGGCCGCGAGCGCGAATGCGACGATGACGGGAGCGGCTCGCCTCGAGATCACCACCATCCAAGGCAGTGTATCCTCCGCCCATGAGCGTCAACCTCGCCGCGCCGCGCTTGCTCGCGCGCATATTCGCCCTGCTCGTCGTCGTTGTCGCCTGCGCCTCCTGCAGCGACCACGGCGTCCAATCGATCACGCCGCGCCACCGCAAGGTGCTCCTGCTCGGCGTCGACGGCTTCGACTTCGACGTGATGAAGCCGCTGTTCGATTCCGGTCAGCTGAAGAAGCTCGCCGAGTTGCGCCAGCACGGGATCCTGGTGCCGCTGCTCGGTGAGCAGGCGACGCTCGATCCCTACAGCGTGGGGCTCGACCCGGCCGAGAGCTGGACCACCATCGCCACCGGCTTTCCGCCGACCAAGGTCGGCGAGATCGTCCGCGGACACGGCGTGCGCGACCTCACCGTGCCGATCGAAGACAGCTACGAGCGTGCGCCGGTCACGACGGCCCATCGCCAGGTCCCGACCTTCTGGGACGTGCTTTCGGCGGTCGGCGTGAAGTGCGCGGTGAGCAACTGGCCGGTCACCTGGCCGGCCGAGCCGCTGAACGGCTACCTCGTCAGCGACCGCTTCTTCCTCGAGAAGTTCGGGCTCGGGCCATTCGGACCGCTCGGGCGGGTCGACCTGCCGACGATCCCCGAGGCGTTCACCAAGGGAGGCGAGCACCTCACCTGGCCGCCGGAACTGGCCGCGACCCATGCGGGCGAGTTGGCGGCGGCGCTGAACGGGAACCTGCCGCCGGTCTTCAGCGCGATCAAGAAGCTGCAGGCAGGCACGAGCGATGCGCCGACGCTGCGCAACTTGAAGCAGCTCGAGCAGGCGCTGCGCAGCGACTTCGCGGCCAAGCAGTCGCTGCAGACTCTGCTCCGGAACGACCCGTCGATCGAGTTCGCGGCCTGCTGCCTCGATTCGTTCGATGTCGCGTCCCATCTGTTCTGGATGAACATCGATCCCGATGACTGGTTGCGCCACAAAGACGCGGGCATGCGCGCGAAAGTCGCGGCCGACTACAAGCAGTTCGCCAACGTCATCCCGATGGCGGCGATCGCGCTCGACGCGATGGTGCGCGACCTCTGCGACGCGATGGGGCCGGACACGACGGTGATCCTGGTCACCGACCACTCGCTGATGCCCGACAGCGAGCTCGCCAATCGCGACTTCAACATGAACCGGCTGTTCGAGGAACTCGGGCTGCTGGCGCGACTGCCCGACGGCTCGATCGACTGGGCCCACACGACCTGCTTCGATCGCACCGTCTGGCAGACGAGCTTCATCCGCCACGTCTCGATCAACTTCGCCGGCGAATGGCCGCAGGGGTGCGTCCCGAAAGCGACGCCGCAGGAGCGCGCCGTGCGCTGGCGCGAGATCCACGAGAAGCTCGGGTCGATCCAGATCGATCTCAAGTGGGACGATCGCCGAGGCGGGGTGCGCAGCTCGTTGTTCTGGGACATGAAGATGGGCGAGGAGGACTCGCACTTCATCATCTTCTCGACGCTGCCGAGCGAAACGCAGGTCACGCTGCCGCGCGGAACGGTCGGCATCAACACGCTGTTTCCGCTGCGCTACACCTACGCGAAGCACACCTCCGCGCGCGAGAAGTCGGGGATGCTGCTGCTCGCATATCCCGGCGCGGACGGGGAAGTGCAGGGCAAGCGCGGCATTCCGATGGGCAAAGGCGGTGGCCGCAGCTACCAGGTCGCGCCACTCGTGCTCGGGCTGTTCGGCGTACCGCTTTCCGATGCGAAGGCCGAGACGACGCCGGCGGGCGACTTCCTCTATTGGATGCTCGACGTGCGCGAAGCGCAGACGATGGCGCTCATGCCCCGAATCCCGAGCTACGAGGCATTGCTCGGGTTCGACGACGGCACGCGGCCGCTTGGCGCCCATCGCGCGCGCATGCGCGAACGCGTCAAGGAACTGCGCTACTCGTTCGACAGTCCCGCGAGCATGACCGAGATCGACGTCGGGCTTGCCGGTGGCACGGAGCCGGCGCCGGTGTCGCCAGGCGAGGCCGGCACCGACGACGGTCGCTGATCGACGGAGCCGGCGCCGTTTCGTCGTCGGCTCTCGTTGCCCTCACGATCGCACTGCGGTTCGCCAGCCGGGTTAGCGGCCCGACCGACGTCCGCCGCCGCCGTTGCGGCCACCGCCGCCGCGTCCACCGCCGTCGCCGCGCGCGCCACCATCGCGCGGGCCGGACGGTCGCCGCCCTTGCCCAGCGCCGCCGGCGCCACCGCGTGGCGCGTACGAACGGCCCGACGGGCCATCGCTGCGACCCGGCGGTCGCGAGCGCTGAGCCGGCGGCAGTCGTCCCTTGCCAGGGCGCGCCGACGACGGGCGTCCGCGCGGCCCCATCGGGCCTCGCGGCGCATCGGGTCCGCGCGGACGGCGCGGCTGCGCGCTGCGCGGCGGCACGGTGCCGGCGCCCGGCCCCGGCGCTTGCTCTTCCTGCAGCGCCTGCACTTCCCAAGGCGCCAGCATTCGCCATTCGCCGCGCTTCAACGTGCCGAGCTTCACTGCGCCGACCTGGACGCGCAGCAGCTTCGTCACGGGCAGCTCGACCTTCGCGAGCATCCGTCTCACTTCGCGATTGCGTCCTTCGCGCAGCGTGATCAGCACGGTCGTGAACTCGCGCGTCTTGCGCAGCGTCATCACGCGTGCCGGAGCGGTCTTGCCTTCGGAAAGCCAGACGCCTTCCATCAACTTCGCGAGCGCGCTCGGGTCGGGCACGCCCTTCACGGTCACGCGATAGACCTTGGGCACTTCGTAGCGCGGGTGGGCCACGCGCTCGGCGAAATCGCCGTCGTTGGTCAACAGCAGCAGCCCTTCGCTGTCCTCGTCGAGGCGGCCGATCGGGAAGAGGCGAGCAGGAATCGCCGCCACGAGATCGATGGCGCGCGGCCGGCCGGCCGGATCGTCACCGGTGCAGACCACGCCGACCGGCTTGTTGAGGGCGACGTAGTAGCGACGAGTCGGCGCGCGCACGCGCTCGCCGTCGACGCGCACTTCATCCTTCTCCGGGTCGACTTTCGAGCCGAGTTCGGTGACGGCCTGGCCGTTCACGTCGACGCGGCCGCTGGTGATCAGCTCTTCGCAGCGGCGGCGCGAAGCCACGCCGCACATCGCCAGCCAACGTTGCAGTCGCATGTCGCTCATGTGGATCCTCGACCGGTCGCGGCCGGTGCCGGCAGGAAGCGCAGCAGCTCGGCGCGCGCTTCCGGTGTTACGACGTAGTCGCCCGAGGTCGCGGGCAGCAGGAAGGCATGGCCGCGCGGCACCTCGGTCGAGCCCGCCTCGTTGCGGACGCGCAGCGCGGAGCCGAGCGAGAGCAGGATCTCGCAACGATCGCCATCGGTGGTGAGGTGGGTGGGCGCCGAGATCTCGAGCCGTTCGACCCGATAGGCGTCGCAGTCGACGAGTCGATCGCAGGGTGGCGTGCGCGTGCGATCGGGTGCAGCCGACAAGAGGTGCGGCGTCTGGTCGAGGGCGGTGTCGCGCTCCGCCTGCGCGAGATGGAGCTCGCGGGCCGGCTTCCGTTCCCAATCCCAGATGCGCCACGTCGTGTCGGCGTTGCTCTGGAACTCGACGGCGACGATGCCGGCACCGAGCGCGTGCAGCGTGCCCGGCGGCAGATGGGCGAGCAGTCCGCGTGCGGCTTGGTGGCGCGCGAGGAACGACTCGGGCGAGCGTCCCGAGCGAGCCGCCGCGAAGACGTCGGCGGGTTTCGCGCCGGGGACCAATCCGAGCCAGAAGGTGGCGTCCGCGGTCGCCTCGACGATGTACCAGCTTTCCGTCTTGCCTTCGCCCGGCTGGGCGGCGTCGGAAGGATGGACCTGCACCGACAACGGCGCGCTGGTATCGAGCAGCTTGAGCAGCAGCGGGAACCGGCGCTGGCGGCCCGCGGCTCCATGAGCGCCGAGCAATGCCGCGCCGTCATGCTCGAGCAGCTCGGGCAGCGTCTTGCCGGCGAGTGGACCGCCGACGACGCGCGACGGTTGGCTGGCGCGCGCCGAAACCAGCCACCACTCGCCGATCGGTCCGCGCCCTGCGGGGGGCACGATCCCGAGATACGTGGCCGCACGCGATCCGCCCCACGGGCGGTCGATCGGCAGCGGTGCGAAGGCGAGTGGCGGCAGGGCAGAGGTGGGCATGAGGGCGGGGCAATATGCCAGATCGCGCCGCGGCTCGCTGCTGCTGCGCGCGCCCGCGTCGTGGAAACGACCGCGCCAAACGAGCGCGGCCGGGAGTCGCCTCCCGGCCGCATTGCATTCGAATCTTCGTCGCTTCGATCAGGCGCTGTCGTCGCCGGCTTCACCCGTTTCGTCGGCAGGCGTCGGCGGCGGCGTCTCGCCATCGACTGGCGGATCGCTGGGCAGATCGTCGACACCGTCATCGGTGCTTTCGTCGGTCGCCTCGTCGGTGGCCTCTTCCGTCGCCTCGTCGGTGGCCTCTTCGGTCGCCTCATCGACGGGCGATCCGCTCGCGCCCTCCTCGGTCGCATCGCTTTCGGT
Source organism: Planctomycetota bacterium (assembly GCA_031409275.1). Classification (GTDB taxonomy): domain Bacteria; phylum Planctomycetota; class B15-G4; order B15-G4; family SIAN01; genus SIAN01. The sequence goes on along the minus strand of JANNXA010000014.1, from coordinate 306,309 downwards.
CGCGTCTGCTTCAGTGGAAGTCACGTCGTTTGCGCCAGGAGTGGTGCCATCGGCGGGATCGGTCGGCTCGACGACCGGCGGCGTGGTGTCGTCAGGTGCCGTCACCGGAGTCTTGCTCGCGTCGGCGGGATCGACGGCGGGTTCGACGACGGGTTCGACGACGGGGAGCACCGGGGTCTCGCCGCTTGGCTGCTCGCCGTCCTCGTCCTGAGGCTTGGTGGCGGGCGGGGTCGGTTCGGTTTCGGGAGCGACTTCCGGGGCGACCGGCGTCACCGGAGCCTGCGGTTTCGGTTTCGTCCGCGTCTCGACCGCCGGCGCCGTCACCGGCGCGGCGCCCGGAAGCGTGGCGACCTGCGATTGACGCAGCAGCGCGACCTGCGCCGAAGCGCGGTCGAGCAGCGCCGCGACGAGCTTGTCCTCAGGCAGCGACTGCCACGCCTGCTGGAGAGCCAGCAGCGCGCGTTCGGGTTGATTGGCGGCCAGCGCGACGCGACCTTCCTCACGGCGCGCCTGCGCCACGAAGCGCGTCGGCGCCGAGAAGAGCCGCGCCATTTCGATCTCGAGCAGCGCTCGATCGAATTCGCCGGCGTCGGCGAGCGAATTCGCCCTCACCAGGTGGCGCAGATCGGTGTTGTCGAGCTGCGCGCCCACCGAGGTGATCGCGAGCACTTCGATCCAGGCGCGGCCTTGCGCGATGCTGCGCACGATGCAGCGGGCGCTGAACCACGTGTAGGGCTTCAGCGCGAAGATCGTGCGCTGGAGCGCGGCGTCCTTGCGCTCGTAATAGAAGAGCGGGTGATCCTCGAGGTAGTGCTGGCGCTCGAAGATCGGCGATTCGGCCGGCCACGCCGCGAAGTTGGCGAAGCTCGACGGCTCGAACACCGTGAAGAACGGGTTGTAGAGGCTGCGAGGCCCGTGATAGAGCAGGTCGATCTCGAACGGGACTCGGCAGTAGGCCTCGGGGAACGCGCGCACCTCGTCGAGCGTCATCGCGATCCGCTTGGTCTCGGCCTGTTCCTCGGCGCGCGCAAACCCGGCGAACGACGCCAGGGCGCAAGCTGCCAGGAACCGCGTGCAGCTCCGCTTCTTCAAGGCGCTCTCTCCTTCTTTCGCGTCAAGACGTGCGCTGAAGTTCTTCCAGCAGCCGTGTCATCACGCGGTCCAAGTCGGCTTCTTTGATCTGTCCGTGGGCGATCGCCTCTTCGAGCTGCCGAACGCGTTCTTGGTGCGTCAACGGTCCGTTCGGAAGCTGGAACAGGAAATCGCTCAGGCCGGATTCGGCCGCGGGTCGGAGGTCCATGGGTTCGTATCCAGGTTGCAAAGCATGGTGTGGGCCTCCTTCTCGAAGCTCGCCATGGTTGATCGGCAGGCGAAGGGGGAGGGCTTGAGGCGAGGCTCGTTTGCCGGAACTCAGCCTCGGTAGCGGAGGCGCCGCAGCCGCGATGTCGCGCCGTGCTCGCGCCGCTCTTCCTGCTCGAATCCCGCGGGAATCGGGGCCGGAGCGTCGCCCGGCTCCTCGAACAGCAGCAGCGCCCCCGGCTGCCACCAACCGAGCGGCCCCGCGGCTGCCAGGGCGGCCATCAGCTCGGCGCGAGTGTCGCTGCTGCGGACCATGGCGAAGGGCGGGTCGAGCGAAATGAAGTCGAACGGGGCTCCGGCTGGCGGCGGCCGCTGGAGCAGCCCCGGCAGGCGGTCCGTGAGGAGATCGGCCTCAGGAGGGGCGAGCTCGAGGCGGGCGAGGTTGTCGCGCAGGCAGCGGATCCCCTCACGGCCGGCTTCGACGAAGGTGGCGTGGAGCGCGCCGCGTGAAAGCGCCTCGATGCCGAACGCACCCGAGCCAGCGAACAGGTCGAGCCAGCGCGAGCCCTCGACGGCGGTCTGCAGCGAGTCGAACAACGAGCGGCGCACCAGCGCGCGAGCGGGGCGCGTGACGAGCCCTTCGGCGACGAAGAGCGCGCGGCCGCGGAAGCGACCGCCAAGGATGCGCGGCGAGCGTTCAGGATCGGGACGTTTCATGGGATAGAACTGCCGCCTTGTCGTCCAACCAACGAGGAGCGTTTCGATGTTCGAGGGGTCGATCGTCGCCCTGATCACGCCATTCCGCAACGGTCGCATCGACGCTGCCGCGCTGCGCGCCCTTGTGGAGAAGCAGGTCTCCGGCGGTACATCCGCGTTGGTCGCGTGCGGAACGACCGGCGAAGCGCCGACGCTTTCCGAGGCCGAGCATGCCGAAGTGATCGAGCTCGTCGTCGCGGCATCCGCGGGTCGCTTGCCGGTCATCGCCGGCACCGGCACCTACGACACCGCTGAGACGATTCGTCGCACGAAGGCGGCCGCCGCGGCGGGGTGTCGGGCGGCGATGATCGTCACGCCCTATTACAACAAGCCGACGCCGCGCGGACTGAAGGCGCATTTCCTGGCGGTCGCCGACGCCTCGCCAGTGCCGTTGATCGTCTACAACATCCCCGGTCGCACCGGCACTCGCATCCCGCCGTCGTTGATCGTCGAACTCGCGCGCCATCCGCGGATCGCAGCGCTGAAGGACGCGACGGGCTCGCCGAGCGATTGCATGGACGTCGCGGAGCTTTCGCCCATCACGATCCTCGCCGGCGACGACGCGCTGACGTTGCCGTGGATGGCGCTCGGCGCGAAGGGGATCGTGTCGGTCGCCGGCAACGTCGTGCCGGAGGAGATCGCTGCGCTGGTGCAGGAAGCGGCACGCGGCGACTTCGCCGCCGCTCGCAAGCGCCACTACCGACTGCTGCCGCTGTTCCGCGCGCTGTTCATCGAGAGCAACCCGGTGCCAGTCAAGGCCGCGCTCGCGCTCGAAGGGATCGGGAATGGCGAGGTTCGCCTGCCGCTGATGGCGGCGGAGGAGTCGACCCGGGTGGCGCTCCGCCAGGCGCTCGACGCGTTGCGTGGACGCAGCGCGCACGCGGGCGCCTGACGGTGGTGGCGGCGATCGTGGCGGCGTTCGACCGGGGATGGCGCCGCGACCTTGTGTCCGCGCTCGGGTTGCAGCGATAGGAGCAGTGGCTGCTCGGAGCGGCACCTGAAGTGATCCCCAAGCCGGTTGAGTTCGCACTGAGCCTCGAAGGCGGGGGCGCGGAGCTGCTGCGTCTGCGTCCCGGGATCGTCGCATCGATCGGGCATGCCGCTCAGAACCGCGCGCAGCTTTCTCACGCGTCGATCGAGCCGTTCCACGCCAGTGTGCGCTGCGACGATTGGGGCGTGTGGATTCGGGCGCTTCCGGGTGCGGCGGTACGAGTCAGCGGTGAAGTCGTGCAGGAAGTCGAGCGGCTCGTGCCGGCGCACGGCGTCATCGAACTTGGCGCGTTGCGGTTCCTGTTGGCGCCGTGCGCGATGCTCAGCGAACCACGCTCCGGCCATTGGCGGCGGCGACTGGCTCGAACTTTCGATCGCAGCATCGGCTTCGCGCTCTCGGCGACCTTGCACGGACTGGTGCTCTGGATCCTGCAGCACTTCGTCGTCGCCGAACCGCCGCCGCCGGTGCCGCTGGCGTTGCAAAGCGACGCGCTGGTCGAGCCAGACGAGTCGTTCCGCGCGCAGGAAATGCAGCTGCCGACGCAGCCGGAACTCTTGCAGGAGGCGGAGCCTGACGTCGAACCGCTGACCGATCTGCCGACGCCCGATCCCGATCCGCAGGCGGTCGTCGAGCCGGGGCGCGCCGACGATTCGATGCTGCGTGTCGGTGCGCTCGACCTCGGCATTGGCGCGATCGGCGGCGGAGATGGCCTCGCAGGAGTCGGTCGACTCTCGCTTGAAGGTCAGTCCGGCGTCGGCACGGCGATCTTGTCGAGGCTGCAGGCACTGCGTGGATGCGGCGTCGATCTCATCTTCGTGATCGACGCGACGAGCAGCATGCAGCCGTTCCTCGCGCAAGCGCGCACCGCGGTCGATTCGATGGTCTCCACGCTCGCGACGCTGGTCGGCAACTTGCGGCTTGGCGTCGTGGCCTATCGCGACGGCGACGACGAGTTCACCACCAAGTCGCTTCCGCTCTCGTCCGACCGCTACGCGATCCTCAACTTCCTCTGGACACTGCGCGCTGAAGGTGGCGGCGATGTGCCGGAAGCGGTGGCGGCTGGCCTTGCCGAGGCGATTCAACGCGGTGGTTGGCGCGCGGGCACCCATCGCGTCGTCGTGGTCATCGGTGATGCACCGCCGCACGCCGGCGACGAGGGACGCATTCGTTCGTTGATCTCCGGGTTCGTGCGGGGCGATCCCAAGTCGATTCCAGGAGCGATCGTTTCAGCGATCTACACCGGTCCCGAGCGCGCCGTGGCGCCCCGGCCCGAAGAGGACGGTGCTGCCGCGTTGGCGCAGATCGCGAAGCTTGGCCGTGGCGACTACCTTGATCTGGGCAGCGAGGCGGAACTTGGCGAGCGGTTTCTCTGGCTAGTGCTTGGGCCGCACCATGCGAATGAGCTGAAGGTGCTCTTGTCGCGCGTTCGCGACGGACCACGCGAGGAAATTCTTCGCGCCAAAGTCGCTGCGGGCGACACCGCATGGCTGCTTTCCAAGTTGCGGCGCCCGCCGATCCACCCGCTCATCGTCGAGGCCTTGCTCGACGAGGTGGACCGCTCGGTCCTCTGGGAGGTGCGCAAGCTCGCGGTCGACACCGGAGCGGCCCGGGAGGCACGGGAGGCGGCGCTCTACCTGCTTCGGCGAGCCTTCCCACTGGCGCTCGAACTCAGCCTGGATGTCGACCCTGAATTCCAGAAGAGCGTGCTCAACCGACTGGATGCTCAGATCATGCGGCGCTAACCATGCCAAGGCTGATCGTTCGTTCGATCCCGCGCTGGTTCGACTTGCCACTCCTTGCGAGAGCGGTGGCACGGCTTACCATGCGGACGCGCGTACGACCTCGGAACGGTCGACGTGATCCCCCCGACGCGACTTGAGGTGCGCCATGGAACCGTCTCGATGTGAGCGATCGCGAAGCTGGCGGCGCGCCAGTGGAGTCGTGATTGGCGTGGCGTTGGCCTACGTCGGTTCTTCGCTTGACCTCCGACGCTGCGAAGTCGTTCCGTCTGGCGGAACGTTCGGGCCGTCGCTTGCGCGCGCGGACTACCCCGAGGGTCACGACACCGACGCCGACGGTCTTTCCGATGAGTTCGAGCGCTTTTCGAAGACCGATTCGTTCGACTTCGACTGCGACGACGACGGCTACAGCGATGGAGCGGAGTGGGTGCTTCGATCGGATCCCGTCGATCCGGCGTCGACCCCCGAGGTTGCGCCCGCGGTGCGCTCCTACGCCTACGAGTCGGCGGGCGTGTTGCGCGTCTACACCGCCTTCTATCCGGCGAACGTCGACCTGATCGACTCGTTCCACGTCGTTGCCGGCAGCCCGAACTTCGTCGCGGCGGTGGAGGGTGATCCGGGCAGCGGCCTTGGCGTCATCGACCTCACCTCCCTCATCCCCACGATCGCCACCGGCTTCTGCGCAAGCGACTTCCTCGGCCTCGACCTCGTTTCGTTTCACTTCGACGTCGACCTCTCCGTGATGCGGACGGCCGCTCCGATCTGCCTCGGTTTTGCGACGAAGCTCGCAGGCATCGAGGCGATCGACCAGCTGTTCCTCTCGTCGCAGGGCGCGACCTCCTTCGTCGTCGCCGGTGGCCCGGCGCTGCCGTCGGGGCTGCTGTCGTTCGCGGTGCAACCGCTGCAGCCGATCCCGCCGCCGGATGACGAAACGCCGGAATACTGCAGCGTCGCGTTCAGCGAAGGCGCTCCCGTCGGAGTCGCGACTCTCGAGTTCGTGGTCAACTCGGCGGACTGCGAGCCGGACGGGCTCCTGTACTGCATCGATGCGGATTGCACCGCGCTCGACAGCCAGACGTTCCTGATGCTCGACTACGGCTACCTGCAGTCGAAGGCCAATCAGTGAGCCGCGCGGCGGCAGGGGACTCCCGCCGCCATCCCCACGCTGCGATCGAGCGTCGCGAACTCGCGGGCGTGCTCGAAAAGATGCGTCGCGGCGTCGGTCGGCTGGAAGAATGCGCCGCGCCGACGCACTCCAGATCGCTGGAACATCGCGCGGCGAATGAGCCGTCCAATCGCCGACTGCAACGAGAGCATGAGCGAAGATCCAGATTTTGAACTGATCCGCCGTTGTCAACGCGAGTCGGGAGCGGCTCGTGATACGGCATTCCGAACGCTGTTCGACCTCTACCGCGATCGTGTTTTCAACCTGGCGTCGCGACTGCTCGGCAATCCGGCGGACGCCGAGGATGTCAGCCAGGAAGCGTTCGTGACGGTCTTTCGCAAGCTCGGCGAGTTCCAATTCGCGTCGCGTTTCTACACCTGGCTCTACCGCGTGGTCTTCAACCTGTGCGTCGATCATCGCCGCAAGTCGAACACGACGCTGTTGCCGACGACGAGTGGCGATGCCGGCGAGAGCTTGCTGGTTCGGATCGCCGACCCGTTGCCCGATCCCTCCGATTTGGTGGCCGAAGGAGAGGAGCGCACCCAGCAGGTCGAGCGAGCCTTGCGTCGATTGAGCGAGCCGTTGCGCGCGGCGATCGTGCTGCGGTACATGGAGGACATGGCGTACGAAGAGATCGCCGCCGTGCTCGGCATCTCGCTCGGCACGGTCAAGTCGCGCCTCAATCGTGCGCATCAGCAACTGCAGGAGCTCCTCGAGAGTGGAGCGTTCCGGACCCCTGGCGGCGGTCTCGCATGAGCCCGCGGCGACGGAACGAAGAGCGAACGGGCGGCGTCGGCGGTCGCTGCGTCGGGAGATAGGTTCCGCTCGACCCGTTGAGCGCTTCGGTGGCGGCTCAGAGAATTGCGGAACCCTGGGGCACTGGAAAACAGTCTTAATCGCGATGGACGGGGTCAAGAACACCACTGGCTGTGCGCGGTATTCGGAAGTGCTGCTTCCGAGCTGGGCCGCTGAGTCTGAGCAGGAACTGCTCCGGCATGTGGCCGCTTGCCCCGACTGCGCCGCGCTCCTCGCCTCGCGGAGTCGAGTCGCCGAAAGCCTCTCGAAGCTCCCGCGCCGATCGCCAGAAAACCGCGCGGGCGGTGCGCTCGACTTCGCTGCGATCATGGCCCAGGTCGACGAAGCTCGCTTCGATTCGAAGCTGGAGCGTGACGGGGAACGGGCGCGCGAACAGCTTCGTTTGCTGCCGGTGCTGGCGGCGCCGGCAAGCCTGACCTTCGATCGCGTCGTTCCAGGCGCGCTGCCGATCGCATCGGTGGTGCGTTTGCATTTGCGCCTGCGTCGAGCGGCAGCGGTCGCCGCTGCCGCACTCGTAGGCCTGTCGCTCTGGCCGCTGCTGCAGTCGTCGCCGGCGCGCCGCGGCTTCGCTGCTGAGACGGCGGCGCTCTCCGATCGGCCGTCGTTGGCGGTGCGCATCGTGCGTGTCGCTTCTGCCCCTCATGGTGGAAGTGACCCGTCGCTATCGACGCCGATCCTCCCGGGTCGGGCGTCGATTCCGCTGCGGGGCGGGCCGTGATGCGGGGCGCCTGTCGCGCTTGGAAGTCGCTGCTCGCGGCCGTGTGCGGCCTGGCGTTGCTCGTTTCGGCGACTGGTTGTGATGAGACCCTCCTCGAGCAGACCTGCCGCAAGGTGGTCTTCGACTATTCGTCGCACGCGTTCACCGTCGAGCGACGATTCACGGCCGACGACGCCGGTCTGCAGGTGGAGTGGCTCGAGCGCGTGAAGTCCGATGGCGCGGGCCATTTCCAGATCGAATTGCTCGAACGCAACGGTCTGGCGCGCGCCGCGATCACTGATCCGCACGAGCTTGCAGCGTTCGATCGCCTCGCGGCGCAACTCGCGACCGGTGGTGGCATGCGCGCCTTGTTCCAGCGCGATGCGACGCCGGACGATCTCGATCGGATGGCGGCGAACTACTGGATCACCATCGTCGAACTCGGTCGTGAGCCGATCACCGCGCGAGGCGAACCCTCCCTCACCTTCCTCATCGAGCCCGTCGTTGACGATCGCCCCTTCTATGTCCTGACGGCCAGCACTCGCGTCGGCCGCGAGGGCTTTCCCCTCGAGTACCAGGAGTACGTGAAGGATCCGTCCGGCTCGCGGATGACCAGCCACATGGTGGTCACCAGCCTGCGGTGGGGCCCGCCGAGCGGACTCGTCCCGAACGAGTCGCCGATCGTGACGAGCGAGAACCTGCCGACGCTCGACACGGCGCGCCTTCATGCGGCCGCGCTCGGGCTGACGCTGGTGCTCCCGAAGGATGGGGGGCTCCCCGCCGGATTCGAACTCATCGAGATCCAGGAGGTCTCGATCCAGACGGAGGCCAACCAGGCGCGTGCCTTGCAGCCCTTGCTGCTGTGGCGCTTCGTCTACAGCGACGGCGTCGAGCACATCGACTTCATCGAGCACTCGCCGCTCGACACGATGCCGTCGGGATACGCGTCGAACTCCTACTTCGACGTCGCCTTCGTGTCGCGCTTCGGCTCGATCAGTTCGGCGTCGTTGCTGCATCGCGGGACGCAGGTGACCATCGAGTCGCGCATCGCCGCGGATCGGTTCGGAGCGCTGCTAGGCTCGCTCGTCGCGCTCTGAGCGAAGGCGAGTCGAGGCGCGCGCGCCGAAGGTCAGCGATCCTCGTCGCTGCCCCCTCCCCAACGCGGTCGACGCGCGATATTGAGGCGCGCGGATCAGTCGCTCCGTCCGGTCAGGAGGGCTCCACGATGCGGTTCCGACTTGCGCCGTCCATGGCGATCTCGTGGTCGCTCGCTGCCTTTGCCGCCGCGTCGTCGGCTCAGGTTCCAGCAGAGCCTCAGAAAACGCCGGGCGAGGGGCCGACGGGCACGTTGGGCAAGGCGCGCATCGACGATGACCCTCGAAGCGATGGCTGGATGTCCGAGCAGTACGCGCGTCGCGTCGACAAGACGCTGAAGAAGTGGGCGGCATACGTCTCGTCCACGAATGCGCCCGATGTGCATGAACTCGAGCACTTCATCGCGCCCGGATTCACCCTCGGTCGTCTGCGTCCGGCGTCATGCGCGACGGTCTACGACCAGTCGAGCTTCATCGTCCGCCGACCCGCTGCTGGCGCACTCGAAGCGGGAGCCGCGGCGACGCGTCAAGGCGCCGAGGGGTTCGCCGCCGCCCTCGCCGAACTCTTCGAGCCGATGGCGGGCGCGACCGCGCGGCGCGTCGCCATCAAGACCATCCACGTCCACGCTGACGAAACGCCGCTGCGCACGTGGGTTCGCGTCGAGACGTTCGCCACGCTGCCGCGCGGCACGCTGCAACAGATCTCGTATTGGAGCTGCCGCTGGATGCTGCCAGCCGGCGAGGACCCGGGGCTTCTCGCCGGGATCACTCTCGACGCGTTCGAAGAGGTCGAGGGCCGTGGCCCGACCGGGACGCTCTTCGCCGATTGCACGCTGGCGGCGATCGGTCAGAACGCGTCGTTCGAGCGTCAGCTCGTCACGGGCAGTGAAGAGTGGCTGAGCCGGATGGACGCTCGTCTCGGCTACGACACTCGCGGTCACCAAGGGGTCACCGTCGGCGACGTCGATGGTGACGGCCTCGACGATCTCTTCATCTGCCAGGCGGGCGGCCTCCCCAACCGCATGTTCCTCCACCAACCCGATGGCACGGTGAAGGATGTGTCGCAGCAGTCGGGGGTCGACTTCATCGAGCCGACCCATGCGGCGTTGCTCCTCGACCTCGACCGCGACGGCGACCAGGACCTCGTCGCCGGCACCGGCTTCGACCTGATGGTGATGGCCAACGACGGCAAGGGCCATTTCACGCGTCAGCTGCTGCTGCCGCTCAAGCGCCCGTCGATCTCGCTCGCGGCGGCAGATGTCGATCAGGATGGCGACGTCGACCTCTATGCCTGCGTCTTCCACGACGAGAACGCCGATCCCGGGCAGCTCGCCCATCCGATCCCGCTGCACGACGCCAACAACGGCGGACGCAACCTCCTCTTCAGGAACGACACCAAGCCCGGTGGGGCGATGGCGTTCACCGAGGCGACGGCCGAGTTCGGCCTCGATGAGAAGAACCACCGCTGGAGCTGGGCAGCGTCATTCGAGGACTACGACAACGACGGCGATCAGGACCTCTACGTCGCCAATGACTTCGGCGCGAACGTGCTCTACCGCAACGATGGCGGCCACTTCAAGGAAGTCGCCGAGGAGGCGGGCTGCGTCGACCGTTCGTTCGGCATGGGAGTGACGTGGGGCGACTACGACCGTGACGGTTTCATGGACCTCTACGTCTCGAACATGTGGTCCTCCGCCGGCAATCGCATCACCTATCAACCGAACTTCAAGCCGGAGATCGAGCAGGACCGGAAGAGCCGCTTCCAGTTCCTCGCGCGCGGCAACTCGCTGTACCGCAATCGCGGCGACGGCACCTTCACCGATGTTTCGGAGGCGACCGGAACGACGCTGGGTCGCTGGGCTTGGGGATCGTTCTTCCTCGACGCCAACAACGACGGCTTCGAGGACGTGCTCGTCTGCAACGGCTACCTGACCAACACCGAACCGGAGGACCTCTGAAGCTTCTGGTGGCGACAGGTTCTGTCGCACTCGCCGGACAAGCTCTCCGCGGACATGGACATCACCGCCTACCACGCGGCGGTCGACCATCTCGAGCAGATGCTGAGCGAAGGCGCGGGCTGGTCGGGGAAGGAGCGCAACGTCTTCTTCCTGAACACGCAGGGCGAGCGGTTCGCCGATGCCTCGGCCGTCAGCGGCCTCGACTTCCCGGACGATGCTCGCGCTTGCGGCAAGGTCGATTGGGACGGCGACGGTGACCTCGATCTCTGGATCGTCAACCGCAACGGCCCACAGGTCCGCTTCATGCGCAACGACGCGCAGCGGACGAACCACTTCGTCGAGTTCGATCTCGCGGCCACGGCACCAGGCACCAACATCGACGCGATCGGTGCGCGCGTCGAGCTCTACGTCGTCGGAGATGCACGGCCGATGTTGCGCACGCTGCGCGCGGGCGAGGGCTTCCTCTCGCAGGGCAGCAAGACGGTCCACTTCGGGCTCGGTGCGTCCGCAGCCATCGATCGTGTCAGCGTGCGCTGGCCTGGTGGCGCGACGGAACGGTTCGAAGGAGTCGCGGCCGACGGCCGCTTCCGGCTGAAGCAAGGAAGTGGGCGCGCGACTGCGATCGCCGCGCCGCCGGCGGGCGCTCCACTGGCAGCCAAGGCGCTTCCGAACACGAAGGTCTCCGCCCAGTCGCGCAGCATCCTTTCGATGCGCTTGCCCTTCCCGCGCCTGCCGTACGAAGACGCGTCGGGCAAGCCGCGCACGCTCGAGTTCGCGACCGCGAAGCCGCTGCTCATCGTGGTCTGGACCAGCTGGTGCTGCCGATGCAGCGAAGAACTCGATGCGCTGGTGAAGGCGCGTTCGAGCCTCGATTCCGTTCGCGTGCTGGCGTTGAGTCTCGATGAGGCCGACGACAACCCTGCTGACAAGGCCGCCGCACTCGCGCTCGCCAAGGAGAAGGGCTTCCAGTGGCCGGTCGGGTTCCTCGACGCCGGCGGTGTCGAGCGGGTGCGTGGCTTCTACTCGGCCCTCTATCCGCGCCACCCGCCGCTGCCGACGCCCGCCAGTTTCCTGCTCGATGGCAGCGGCCGGCTGGTGGCGTTCTACAAGGGGGCGGTCGATCCGCAGCAGCTGGTCGCCGACCTGCGCTTCGTCACGGCGCCGGTCGAGTCGCTGCTCGATCTGTCGCTGCCGCTCGGTGGTCGTCGCTACAGCAGCCCCGCGCCCTACACGGCGCTCGACTTCGCGCGCCAGCTGCTGATCGTCGCCGGTCCGAAGATCGCCGCCGAGTACCTCGACGATCGCTGCGGCGAAGCGTTGCTGACCTCGAACCGAGATCAGATCGCCATCGCGCACGAGCTGCGACTCAAGCTGTCACGGCACGCGCGCGAAGCCGGCGATCTCGAAGGGGCGTTGCGGCAGGGGGAGGCGGCGCTGAAGCTCTTCGCCGATTCGCCACTCGCCCATCTGCGGGTCGGCGAGCTGCTCTTCGCGTTGCAGCGCGATCTGCCGACGGCGGAGCAGCACCTCGCGCGCGCGGTGGCGCTCGATCCGCAGCTCACGGCGGCGGCGGCTGCGGCGCGCGCGACCGGAGGCACGAAGTAACGCTGCCTCCGCGTTCGGTGATCGGGGCGGGCGGTGGCGACCTCAGGGGCGGCCGCCGCCTTCGGGCTTGCCGCCGAGAGGCGCCGATGGTGCTTTCATCTTCGGCTCGCCCTTGCTCATCGTCTTCACCCAGGTGGCCCAGGCGGCGTCGATCTGCCCGATCGTCTCGGGCGCGAAGGCGTCGCTGAACGCCCGCGAGTTGGTGACCATCTCGTCGTGGAACTTGGTCTTCGACGCGCGCACGAAGTCGAAGAACTTCTCGGCCCGCGTCTCGAGCAGGAACAGGACCATGCTCCACGCCTTGGCCTCTTCCGCGATGGTGAGCTCTTCAACGGGCTTTTCCATCATGTCGCTGAGCGAAGGCAGCTTGGATACCTCGGCGGGGTTGCTGAGGTTCTCCTTCCAGCGCGGGAAGTTCTCCCAACCGTCCGGCGTCCACTTGTCGACGTAGGGCTCGTAGTGCGGGTACTCGATGATCGACAGCGTCGCGTAACCGTTCCATTCGCCTTCGGCCCAATGCCCCATCCCGGCCTCGGCCCAGCCGCATAGGCCGCCGCCGCGCTTCAATCGGCGGATCAGGATCTGTCCGAGGTGCGCGAGCGCCATGCCCGCCTGGTTCAAGTCGCGCGAGTCGCTCGACTTCAGGTGACGTCCTTCGCTCAGCACGATCAGCGGGATCGGGAAGTAGACCGAGAAGTTGTCGGCGTCCTTCTGGTCCTCGAGCACCGTCAGCGGGACGTAGTGGCGCTTGATGTAGCCCGACTCGATGAACTGCGTGACGCTGCCGGGCGAGTCGTGCACATAGATGTAGATGCGCGACAAGACGTTCTGCGCCGGATCCATGAACCGCAGCTCTTTCTCGTCCGGCTTGGCCATGGCCACGAACTCGGCGTGGGCCGATTCGCAGAGGTCGAGGACCTCCTGCAGGTCTTCGGGCGGCAGCGGCGTGCGCAGCTCGAAGTGCTCGCTCGTGACGATGTGGAGTTCGGTGCCGTAGGTCGCCTGCCAGTCGCGGATCGCCACCAGCCGCTCGACCTCTTCCTTGCTGATCCACTTGCCGTCGACCTGGACGAAGCCCTTCGCCGTCATCGCTTCCGCTTCGGTCATCCAGCGGCCGTCATGGAGGACCATGCCGGCGGCCTCCATCTTCTTGCGCTCCTCGTCCTTGTACTTCTCGAGCTGCTCCTTGGTGAACCACTTGTTGTCGTACTGGATGCGGCCGACTTCGCGGTTGGCTTGATCGTGGCTCGGGTCGATGGCGAGGATCTCGTCGAGGAGCTTCTTCCACTCCTTGGTGAGCTTGTTCTCCCTGCAGAAGAGGGCGAGCTCCCAACGACCGCTCACGTCGCCCGCCTTCAGCGTCGCCTTGCGCTCGGTGTACTTGTCCTTGGGCGTCTGTCCCTTCTCGATCTTCGCGATGCGCGTGCGCTCGACATCGGTGGTGCCAAACGGCGTCTCGATGCGAATCGAGGTCGCCGTCTCGGAGAGGATCTTCCCTTCGAGCTTCTCGCCGCTCTTCAGCACCACGACGTCGGCGAGCAGCGCAGGCGCGAGAGCCGCGGTGGCGCAAGCGGCGAGCAGGAAGCGGCGCAGCGGGGTGACGCGATTCATCGGGGGCTCCTTCAGCGACGGCCGGGCAACGGCGCCGGGGCGGGCGTGGTTCGTCGGCAGCTTACGCGGCACCCGCGAGCGCGACAGCGGGGCTACAATCGCCCCGCTGCCGGCAACACCGAGCCGTTCCTCGTCGAAGGCGCCGTGATGATCGATCTGCCCGACCCGATCAGCGGGCGTTACCGACCCCTCGCGCGACTTGGCCGCGGCGCGACGGCGCAGGTCGTGCTGGTGCAGGATCTCGTCCGCGGCGGTCCGCCGCTGGCGTTGAAACGGACCCCTGCCAGGCGCGCCACCCTCGTCCAGGAGGAGTTTCGCCGGCTCCAGGCGCTGCGGTGCCCGGGCATTCCGCGCGTCGATGAGCTCGGACTCGACCCTGCCAGCGGCGATTGGCTCTTCACCAGCGAACCGGGCAGCGGTGGGCCATGGATCGAGGCGCTCGCCACCGCCGACCTCGCCATCCAACAGCGCGCGCTCGCGGAAGTGTTGCGCACGCTCGCCCTGCTCGACGAGCGCGGAATCGTGCATCGCGACCTGAAGCCCGCCCATCTGCTGGTCGAGGGCGGCGCCGAGCCACGCGTGATCCTGATCGACTTCGGACTGGCGGTCGCAGCTGGAGGCGCCGTTGCGGCGGGGTCGCTGCCCTACCTCGCTCCGGAGCTCTTTCGCGGCGCGCCGCCGAGCCACTCGAGCGACCTCTACGCGCTTGGAGTCCTCCTTTTCGAGCTCTGGAGCGGCCGCCATCCGTTCGAAGCGGCGACGCCGACCGAATGGGCGCGGGCCCACCTCGAGCAGCCGATCCGTTTCAACGCGGACTTCGCCGCGCCGCCACCGCTGCGTGACATCGTCGCGCGCCTGCTCGCGAAATCGCCCGCCGAGCGCTACGAACACGCAGCGGTTGTGCTGGCCGACCTGTCGCGCGCCGCCGCGGAGCCGCTGCCGCAGATGACGCCGGCGACCTTGCTCGGTCGCATCCGCTCGGTGCCGCCGCTCGATCCGCCATGGCACGAGCAGCTTGCCGCCGGCGAATCGCGTCCCGGCGGCACGATCACGTGGGTGACAGCGCCGACGCGCGGCGGCCGCGACGCGCTGCTTCGAGAGCTGCGGACGACGGCGCTGCTTGGCGAGGCGTGGCCGCTGGTCGTCTGCTGCGCCCCCGAAGCGGGAGCCGCGACGATGCGCGACTCCCTGAACGAGCAGCTCCGCACCCTCGCTGGCGAGCCGGAAACGGGCAGCCTCGACCTCCTGCTGGCACGATTGCAGCGCGGCGAGATGCCACGGCGCCTCGTCCTCTTCGTCGAGGAATTGCCGCGCCGCCATGCCGATGACGAAGCGCTGCTGCGGTTCCTGCTTCGCGCTCGAATCGAGATCGTCGCTTCGGGAGCCGGTGCCGCGCGCGCCGATCCGCTGCTGGCGGACGCTTGTTCCGCGGCCTTCGAGCTGCGGACGCTCTCGCCACGCGTGCTCGCCGCGGACGAGCTGAAGCGGATCTTCCCCGGCTGGATCGGCGCGCCATTGCCGGAGCCGCTTCGCCGATACCTCGGTGCGGGTGAAGGAGCCGCCGCGAACGTCGACGTCGCTCGCGTCGTGGAACTGCTGTGCTACGCCACCGAGGCGGGCGCGTTGGTTGCCGATTTCGGAGGCCTCCATTTCGATCCGACGCGAGTCGACCTCGCGGAAGCGGGCGGCGATCTGCTCGAACTGGTGCGTCGTCGGGTGCAGTCCACTCGCGGGGCGTCCCGCGCCGCGCTCGAGGCGCTGGCGCTGCTCGATCATGATGCGACCGCGCTCGAACTCGAGGCGCTCGCGCCGGACGCGGGTGCCGGCGAACTGCGTGCGCTGGCCGACGCGGGGCTCGTCGAGCGCGTGGGCGCCGCGTGGCGCTGCAGCGAAAGCGGCGTCGCGGCGTGCGTCCGCGCGGAGTTGCCAGAAGCTCGCGCCCAGGAGCTGCATCGCCTCGCGGCGAAGCTGCTCGATCATCATCCGGAGCTCGCCGATCGCGACGCGCGCCGCGCTCGTCACGCGTTTCGCGCCGACCCTGGCGATGCGACGTCGGCGCGCCGGTTCGCGGCGTCCGCGCTGGCGATGATCGATGCGCAGCGGCTCACCGAAGGCGACGCGGCGGCGCGCGAGCTCGATCAGCCCACCGTCGCCGCGCCCGCGCGTGCCGCCGCGCGGTTGGTGCGCGGGATCGTCGAGTTGCGGCGCGGTTCGCACGCGAGCGCCGAGCAGTTGCTGGCGCCGTTGCCGGAGCTCCTCGACGACGATGCGACGCGCGGCCGCGCGCTGATCGAGCATGCTCGCGCGCTCGATCGCTGCGGCCGTCCGGGCGATGCGCTCGACCGGCTCGATCGTGCCCCCGCGGGACTCGGCGAACGGGCTCCAGGATCGGCGGCGCTGCGTGCCTATCTGCTGCACCAGCTGTCGCGCGACGCCGATGCGGAAGCGGTCTGCCGCCTCGCGCTCGCGCAGTCACGCGTGGCGGGCGACGGTGGCGACCACCGACTGCGCTCGATCCACGCGATCACGCTGTGGCGGATGGGCCGCTTCGAGGAGGCGGCGACGGGGTTCCGTGTCGCGCTCGCCGCGGCGCAGGCGACGGGGTTGCCGCTCCAGGTCGCCACGATCGAAGGCAACTTCGCCCGCTTCCAGGAGGATTGCGGCCACCCGGAGGCGGCGGTCACCACGTTCCGCCGCGCGCTCGCCGCGGCCGTCGCGTTCGGCGATCGGCAGCAGGAGGCGATCCACGCGCTCAACCTGGCCAACACGCTGTTCGATCTCGGCCGCTTCGTCGAGTGCAAGCAGGAGATGCAGCGCTCGCGCGAGATCGCGCACGCGATGAACCGGCCGAGCGTGCTGCGTCGGATCGAGTTGATGCAGGCGCACGTCGCGCTCAACGAGGGTGATTTCGCCGCCGCCCATGCGGCGCTTGATGCCTGCGTCGCGATTGCGCGAACGATCGACGACGCTCAAGGTGCGTGGCGCGCCGAACTGGTGCGCACCGAAGTGCTCATGCGCGAGGGACGCGGACGCGCCGCGCGCTTGCTGATGGCGCAGGTCGCCGCCGATCCGGTGGCGACCGGCCACGACGACCTTGGGGCGTTGGTCGCCGAGTACCGCCTGCAGTGGGCGACCTTCGCGGGCAGCCGCCGCGCGGTCGAAAGCGCGCTGGAGGGCTTGCCGCAGTCGATCGGCTCGCGCCGCCGCCGGCTCTTCCTGCGAGACGCGCGCCTTTCGGCGCTGCGGCGGCTCGGTCGGCAGGAGGAACTGGCCGCAACGGCGGAAGAGCAGCTCGCCGATCTCGAGGGCAGCGACTACGTGGCGCTGCGAGCGCGGGCCGCGGTGATGGCGGCGGTTGCGGCGCTGCGCCACGGTCGCGCGGTCGCGGCGCCGAGGTTGGAGCAGGCGCGCGCGGCCTACGACGCGGCGCAGGCACCCGGCTTCCTGGCGCAGAAGGCGGAGCCGGCGCTCGTCCTCGGCACGGCTCTCCAGGATCGCCGCCTGCTCGAGGAGTCGGAGGAGTTCGCGCGCCGATCGGGCCACCGGCCGTTGCTGCGCCGCGCGCGAACGCTGCGGCGGCGACTCACCGTGCCCCTGACGGCCGCTCACGACGGCGAGTCGGCGGAACGGCTCGCAGCGCTCGAACGGCTGATGCAGGTCGCGAAAGAGATCTCGGCGGCCGTGGATGGCGAGAGCTTGCTGCGCCTGCTGCTCGACCATGCGGTCGAAGCGACGCGCGCGGCGCGCGGATTCCTGCTGCTCGGGCGCGGGGGGCAGGTCGAAGTGAGAGTCGCCCGCAACCTCGAGGCCGCCGACATCGAACGTCCCGAGCTCGCGTTCAGCTCTTCGGTCGCTCGCAAGGTGGCGCGCGATGGCTCGGCAGTGCTCCTCTCCGACGTCAGCGCCGACGAGCAGTGGCGCGATGCAGCGTCGATCTCGGAGCTCAAGCTCCTGTCGGTGTTGTGCGTGCCGATGCGAGATCGCGACGAGACGATCGGTTCGCTCTACCTCGATGAGCCCACGCGCATCGACGCCTTTCGGCCCTCCGATCTGCGTTACGTCGAGAACCTCGCCGACTTCGCCGCGATCGCGCTGGAGAAGACGCAACTGCTGGCAGCGAATCGCGCCCGCGAAGCGGAACTCGAGACGAACCAGGCGGAGATCGCGCGGCTGAACCGCGAACTCCAGAAGGTGCTGCTCGAGCAGCAAGGGGAGCTGCGCGCGGCGCAGGCGTCGCTCGATCAGGCGCGCCGATCGGCCGGCCGCGTGCCGCAGTTCGAGGGGATCATCGCGCAGAGCCAGGAGATGGAGGAGGTGAAGCGGCGAATCGAGCTGTTCGCCGATGCGGACCTGCCGGTGCTGGTTTCCGGCGAGAGCGGCACCGGCAAGGAACTCGTCGCCCGAGCTCTCCATCGCCGCAGCCGCCGCGCCGAGAAGCCGTTCGAGCCGCTCAACTGCGCGACGACGCAGCCGACGTTGATCGAGAACGAGCTGTTCGGCCATCAACGAGGCGCGTACACCGGCGCCAACGAGGAGCAGGCCGGCCTGTTCGAACGCGCCGACGGCGGCACGCTCTTCCTCGACGAGGTGTGCGAGGCGTCGCCCGAGTTGCAGGCGAAGCTGCTGCGTGCGGTGCAGAGCGGCGAGGTGCAACGGCTCGGCGGCGGGCCGGTGCGCAAGGTCGATGTGCGCATCGTCGCCGCGTCGAACAAGGACGTGAAGAAAGAGGTCGCTGCCGGTCGGTTCCGTGAGGACCTGATGTACCGGCTGATGGTGCTGCAGGTCCACCTCCCAGCCCTTCGCGAGCGGCGCGACGACGTGCCGTTGTTGCTCGACCATTTCGTGGCGCGCGAGTCGGCAAGACTGAAGCGCGCGCCGCCGCGCTTCACCCCGCTGGCATGGCGACGGCTCGTGCTGCACGACTGGCCCGGCAACGTGCGCGAACTCGAGCACGCGGTGCAGCGGCTGCTGGTGTTGAACCGAGATGCAGAAGAGATCGGTGTCGACGCGTTGCGCAGCGAACTGCCCGACACCGTCGTCGGCGAACCGTTGCACGCGCTGCCGCTCAAGGAGTACCTGGAAGCGCAGGAGCGGACGTACTTGCAGGAGGTGCTGGCGCGGTGCGGCGGCAATCGGCTGCGCGCGGCCAAGGAACTGCAGATTTCGGAGCGCAACCTCTATCAGCGGCTGCAGCGATTGCGCGAGGGTGGGGATGGCGAGGATGTGGTGGACGCCCGTTGATCGCGCAGGAAAAGATCCGAATCCGAACCTTCCAGAAAATGTCGGCGAGATGACGAGAAAGAGGCCATCGACGAAACCCGAATTCTGAGTCTAATTGTCCCCGCGAACTCCCGTGGAATCGTGCGCTGCCAGCACCCAGCGAGAGTTCGGAAAGCGATGCAACTCCGGCGTTGAAGGGGAGTTGCCGCCGGGGGCGGATGAGCTAGCAGCGGTGCAGTTCTCTCCCAGGTGCAACCCGTGACGGTGATCTCCCGACTCGTTCGGCTCGCAACATCCACTTTGTTCGGGCGGCGTCGCGCCAACGGCTCGAGCCGTGCTTGGCGCAAGGGCGTCTGCGCCCTCACGATCCTGTGGGCACTTGGCACGGCGGGGAGTGGGAACTCGCCGCTCGGCGGAAGCGCCTCGGCAGCGTTCGATCTCTTCGAGGATGCGCGCGCGAGCTTCACCGGCGTCGCCGATGGTTCCGGCGATGGACGGTCGCAGCCTGCCGAAATCGGCTCGATCACGACGTTCACGTCGAGCGGACGGTCGCTGAAGGACGTGGCGCCAGCCTCGGGCGTCGTGCGCGAGCAGTTGGTGCTGTCGGATGCAGGCACCGCCGGAACCAACGACATCGGCTATCGCGTCGGACTTGAGGTTCCGGCCGCGGGCGGCGTCTACGGTGCCTTCACGGTCGAGCCGAAGGCGGACGGTGGCCACTTCAAGATCCGCTTCCACGAGAGTGCCGACGGCGAGTTCGCCCTGCCCGGAAGCGCGGGGGACGGCTCCACGGTCGAGATGTTCTCGATCGAGGTCACCGACGGCCAACTCGTC
This sequence comes from Planctomycetota bacterium, assembly GCA_031409275.1. GTDB lineage: Bacteria > Planctomycetota > B15-G4 > B15-G4 > SIAN01 > SIAN01. The sequence continues at coordinate 286,524 of JANNXA010000014.1, read as the reverse complement.
GTCAGCGGCCATCCGCTGAAGACGCAGCTCAAGAAGGGTGGCCGCTACCTCATGGAAGCGGCGATGGCCAACCTCTCGGCCGACGTCGACTACTTCGAGTTCTGGATCACCGACCTCGCGACCAACAAAGTCGAGAGCGTGATCGCCGAGCTCGCCAGCGACTACCATCCGGTCCGTGCGATCGAGATCACGAAGTTCGCGGGCGACGTCAGCGATTGGGCGATCGACGACTTCCTGGTGCTCGCTCCGGCCAAGTGACGCGATTGGCGACGCCGCTCCGTTTCTGGATCACGGGCGGCGGGACGCGTGAGCCAATCGACGCCGTTCGCTGGATCGGCAACGTCTCGACCGGACGCATGGCGCTTGGCCTCGCGCGAACGGCTGCGGCTCGCGGCCATGCGGTGACGCTCTTCCTTGCGCAGCACGTGGTCGCGCCGCGATCACCGCGCATCGACGTGGTCCGGTTCGAGAGCTCGGCGCAGCTGCGGACGGCGCTGCTTGCGGCGCAACCAGCTCCCGATGCGATCCTTCACGCGGCCGCTGTTTCTGACTACGCGCCGCGACCGCTGCGAGGGAAGTTCGCGAGCGGCCAAGGCGGTTGGCGCCTGGAGCTGCGACCGCTGAAGAAGATCGCGCCAGCCCTGCGTCGCCGCTACCCGCGCGCGGCGTTCGTGCTCTTCAAACTCGAGTCGAAGATCGCGCCGGCGGAACTCTTCTCGCGGGCGATCAAGACCGCGCGCAACGCCGGCGCCGACGGCATCTTCGCCAATCTGCTCGAAGAGGTGGGCGCCGAGCATCGTGGCTGGTGGGTCGATCCACGCGATGGCGCCACGGAGCTCGCGCCATCGCGTGCCGCGGCGGCGCGGCTCCTGGTGCGCCGCTGCGAGGCGATCGCGGCGCAACGCGCCCTGCGTTCGGTCGGGCCGCCGCCGCGTAACCTCTTGCGGAGGAGTTCACGATGAGCCGCCACCGCGTCCCCTCCTCGACCTCTGCCGAGTCTTCGCCGCCGCCGTTGGCGCCGGAAGTCGCAACGCGCGTGCTGCTGGTGGTGACCGGTGGCATCGCGGCCTACAAAGCATGCGATGTCGTGCGCGAGCTGCGGCGCACTGGCGCGACGGTGCAAGTGATCTTGACTCGCGAGGCGACGCAGTTCGTGACGCCGTTGACGTTCGAAGCGCTCTCGGGGCGCCGCGTTCACGTCGAGCTGCTGCCAGGCGTCACCGACGGGGCGATCGACCACATCCGCCTCGCCCGCGACCTCGACGTCGCAGCGGTCGTCCCGGCCACCGCCAACTTCCTTGCGAAGCTGTGGGCCGGTCTCGCCGACGACCTGGCCAGCGCGACGCTGCTGGCGCTGCCGCAGGCGTTGCCGTTGCTGATCGCGCCGGCGATGAACGGCGAGATGTGGGACCACCCCGTGACGCGACGCAATCGACGCGAACTCGCTGCGCTCCACGGATCGCGCCTCGCCATGCTCGAACCGGTGGTGAAGGAACTCGCCTGCGGCGAAGTGGGGCAGGGCGGACTTCCCGAGCCGACGGCGCTCGCCCGCGCCATCCTCGCCCACGCCTCCAAGGTCCGGAGCAGGGGCTCGTGAACCCTCCGGGCTGATGTCGTGACTCCGAAGCTTGGCTGCGACTTCTCGCCCGAACTTCGCGATCCGAACACTAGAGTGGCGCCCCTTCCTCGGGGAATGTGCCACTCATGACCGACGGTTCGCCTTCGATTGAAGCCCTCGTCGCCGAGCTCGCTGCGCTGCGTACCAAGCTGCGCTCGATCCGCGACTGTCTTTGACGTCCCCGCTCTCGACAAGGAGCGCTCCGAGATCGAGCTGCGCATGGCCGCGCCCGGTTTCTGGAACGATCTCAGCAAGAGCCGACCAGATATCGATCGCCTGAAGATCCTGCGCAGTCGCATGGACCCGATCGCGCGACTCGACAAGGAACTCGGCGACTTCGACGCCACGCTCGAGCTTGCGCGCGAGGCGGACGGGGCGGAACTGCTGCCCGACGCCGTGCGGCTCGGCCAGAAGTTGCGCCACGACGTCGACCGTTTCGACCTCGAAGTGACCTTCGACGGCAAGTACGACCACGTGAACGCCTACCTGCTGGTGCAGGCGGGGACGGGCGGCACCGAGTCGTGCGACTGGGCGCGCATGCTGGTGCGCATGTACACCCGCTTCGCCGAGCAGAACGGTTTCAAGGTGCAGCAGATCGACTCGGTTGCCGATGACGCGTCGGGCGGCCTGCGGTCGGCCACCCTGCAGGTCGAAGGGCCCTACGCCTACGGCTGGTTGCGCGCCGAGAACGGCGTGCACCGCCTGATCCGCATCTCGCCGTACGACGCCAATGCGCGCCGCCAGACGTCGTTCGCTTCGGTCGACGCCTCGCCGGTGATCGAGGACGACGTCGAGCTGGTGATCGACGAATCGCAGCTGCGCATCGACAAGTTCCGAGCCGGTGGCGCCGGTGGCCAGCACGTCAACAAGACCGAGTCGGCGGTGCGCGTCACCCATCTGCCGACGGGCATCGTGACGCAGTGCCAGAACGAACGGTCGCAGCACATGAACCTCGCCTCCTGCATGAAGATGCTGAAGGCGAAGCTGGTCCAGCGGGAAGAGGAGAAGCGCGAGGCGGAGCTGAAGCACCTCTCCGGCGTGAAGACGGACATCAGCTTCGGCCACCAGATCCGCACCTACACCTTCCAGCCCTACCAGCTGGTGAAGGACCATCGCACCAGCTTCGAGTCGGGCAACGTCGACGCGGTCATGGACGGCGACATCGGCGGATTCCTCGAAGCGCACCTGCGGGCGAAGCGCAAGGACAGCAACAAGAAGGACAGCGAGAAGAAGTAGGCGGCGGTCGCGCGGCGCGCGGCCCACGACAGGGGGAGCGATCGTGGTGACGGCTCGGCGACTCGCGCTGCTCAGCGTGACGGACAAGACGGGGATCGAGGAGTTCGGCCGCGGCCTCGTCGCCGCCGGTTTCGAGCTGCTGTCGACCGGTGGAACGGCGAAGGCGCTGCGAGCGGCAGGTCTCGCGGTCACGGAAGTCGGCGACTTCACCGGCTTCCCCGAGATGCTCGGCGGTCGGGTGAAGACGCTGCAGGCGAAGCTCCTCGCCGGCGTGCTTGCACGCACCGAACTCGCAAGCGACCAGGCGGACCTCGCCGCCCACGCCATCCCGCCGATCGACGTCGTGGCCGTCAACCTCTACCGCTTCGCCGATGCGGCGGCGCGCTATCAGGTGTCCGGCGGCGGGCTCGCCCCGCTCGACGACGCGGCGCTCGCGCACGTGATCGAGGAGATCGACATCGGCGGTCCGACCGTGATTCGCGCCGCGTGCAAGAACTGTGCGCGCGTCACGACGGTGGTCGATCCGGCCGATTACCCGCGTGTCGTCGCCGCCGCCGCGAATGGCGAGCGCCCGCCGATGGCGCTGCGCGCCGAGCTGACCGCCAAGGCGTTCCGGATCATCGCGCAGTACGACCGCGACATCAGCGCCTTCTTCGACACCTTCGTCGCGCCGCAGTCGGCGCCCAAGGAGGCGTTGCCGATCGATGCCGGGGTCCTGCTGCAAGGCGATCTGCCGTTGACGCTCGAACCGTTGCTGGCGGCGTCGGCCGACGCCACCGTCGTCGTGGGCGCCGATGCACGTCGGTTGCGCTACGGCGAGAACCCGCATCAGCGCGGGTTCGTGTTGCGCGGCCGCGATCCCGGCGAAGCGAGCGTCCTGCACGCGCGCATCCTGACCGAGCACAAGGAGCTGTCGTACAACAACTTCCTCGACGCCGACTCCGCGCTCGAGCTGGTGAAGGAGTTCGCGCAGCCCGCGGCCGTCATCGTCAAGCACAACAACCCGTGCGGCTGCGCGACGGGCGCGACGCCGCTCACCGCATTCGAGAAGTGCTACGCCGGCGACCCGCTCTCCGCCTTCGGCGGGATCCTCGCGCTCAACCGGCCGCTTGGCGTCGAACTGGCGCGCAAGATCGCCGTCCCGGACCATTTCCTCGAAGTGGTGGTGGCGCCGGAGGTCTCTCCGGAGGCGCTCGCCGCGTTGCGCTCCGGCGCCGTGTGGGGCAAGAACCTGCGCGTGCTGGCGTGCGGCGACACCGCGCCCCGCGCCGGCAAGACGCCGCGCTTCGCCGTGCGCTCGATCGTCGGCGGCGCGCTGGTCCAGGAGCGCGACCTCGCCCGCCCGTTCGAACTTGCCTGGAAGAGTCGGCGCGTCGCCACCGATGCGGAGACGGCCGACTTGCAGGTCGCATGGCGCATCGTCAAGCACGTGCGCAGCAACGCGATCGTGCTGGTGAAGGACGGTCAGCTCGTCGGCGCCGGCGCGGGCCAGATGAGCCGCGTCGACTCGGTCGAGATCGCGGTGAAGAAGGCCGGGGCGCGCGCCAAGGGCGCGGCGCTCGCCTCAGACGCCTTCTTCCCGTTCCGCGACGGCCTCGATGCCGCCGCGGCGGCGGGCGTCACCTCGGTGATCCAGCCAGGCGGCAGCCGTCGTGACGAGGAAGTGATCGCCGCCTGCGACGAGCACGGCGTTGCGATGGCCTTCACCGGCATGCGCCACTTCCGGCATTAGGAGCGCGTAAGAGAATGCCCGCGGCGTTCGACTGGCCGCGGCCACCCATGACTTCGTCGACCTTGATCGGCGACTCTTCAAAGTCGCCTGCTGCGGTCTCGGCGTCCTGGGCCGCCTCGCTCTCGCACGACGGAGAATCGACCGATGGAAGCGATGCAGCAGCTCCGCCGTGCGTGGCGGGTCGCGTTCGTCTTCGCCGGCCTCGCGATCGGCGCACTCCTCTGCGCGGGGTGGTTGCTGCTACGCCCCGGCGGCTCTTCGGGCGGCGGTGACGCGAACGGCGGCGAGAACACGGCGCTCTTCGATCCGCAGCTGCGCCGTGAAGCGCTGGCCGAACTCGTGGCGCGCGGACAGGGCGTGTGGGACGCGCATCCCGATCCCGCGGTCGCACGTCTGCTGCAGCCGAACCTGAAGGCGCGCGCCCTCGAAGCGATCACCATCGACAGCAACGAACTCGGGCTCCGCGAGAAGAGCTTCGCGCTGCCCAAGCCCGCCGGCACGACGCGCGTCGTCTTCCTCGGCGACTCCTTCGTCATGGGCTACGGGGTGAAGGCCGAGGATCGCGTCGGCGTCTTCCTCGAGCAGATGCTGCGCGACGACGCGCCGGGCGGAGGGCCGATCGAGTGCCTCCACCTCGGCGTGAACACGTGGAACGTCTACTCGGAGTGCGCCTACCTGCGCCGCCAGCTCGCGCTGCTGCAGCCCGACCTCGTGGTGCAGATCGCGATCCGCAACGACCTCGACGACAACCCGGCGGCGCGCGGCATGGGGGCGCTCGGCATGTGGTCGTCGCGCTTCCCCGAACGCGCCGACGCCTTCCTCTACGTCGAGGGGCCCCGTTTCGCGTTTGGGACCAAAGAGAACAGCTGGCTCCTCTTCGGCCTCGATTGGGAGAGCCGCCATCGCTTCGAGGAGGCGGGCCACGAGGTCGGCCGTCTCGCGCGTGCGGTCGAGGCGACGGGCGGGAAGTACCTGCTCTTCAACAGCTACTCCGGCTTGCTGGCGACCGCGCAGCAGCACCTCGGCAAGGAGTTGCGTCCCGAGCAGTCGGTGCCGTTCCCTTCGTCGTTCAACAAGGACGAGCGCTACCGCAACAGCAAGAGCGACGCCCATTGGAACCGCGCCGGCCACGAGCAGGTCGCGCTCTTCCTCCATGAGGTGATCCGCACGCGCGGGCTGCTGCCGAAGCGGACGCTCGCCGAGCGTGCATCCGCGAAGGCGGTCGTCGAGCGGCTCCTCCCCGAAGCGGAGCGCGAGGTGACGCGGCCGGCGACGCTGAAGGGGCTGCTCGAGCGGCGCACGATCGCGCCCGCGCTCGACTTCCGGCGGATCGATGATGACGCGGCCGCGCAGGTCCACGGCGGCGTCCAGAAGGGCGGCTACCTTTCGGCCTATGCGTCGATGATCCTGCGCTGCGAAGGGCGCACGACCTTGAAGGTGAGCGGTCGAGGGCTCGGCCGTGCCGAGATCGATGGAGTGACGATCGACGTCTACGTCGACGCCACCAAGGTCGGCACGATGCAACCGAAGGGGACGGCACCGTTCTCGGGCACCTTCTCGCTGCCGACGGAACTCGCGACGCAGACCTTCGTCAGCGTTCGCCTGCAGGCGGACGACTTCGCCTACGTGTTGCCCGACCTGCGCGCCTGCCAGGTCGCGGTGCTCGATGCCGTGGAGTTGAGCGGCGGATGAGTCGTCCGATCGCCGACGCGCTCGCTCGCGCCGAGCGCTTCTACGCCGTCATCGCCCGCATCCCGCGCGGGCGCGTCGCGAGCTACGGGCAGATCGCGGCGCTCGCCGGCCTGCCGCGCCACGCTCGCCACGTCGGTGCAGCGCTACGCGCGCTACCCGACGAGCGGGCGATCCCGTGGCACCGTGTCGTCTCCGGCGATGGCTCCATCCCCGATCGGGACGAAGGCCTCGGCGCCCGGATCCAGCGCGAGCTGCTGCGCCACGAAGGAGTGCCCTTCAGCGCCCGCCATCGAGTGGTGCTGCGCGAGTGCGCATGGCGGCCGCGGGGGTGAATGGAGGGGAGGCGCTCGGCCGCCCCGCGCTCAGCCGCCCGACTTCAGCTTCTTCACCGCTTCGGTCAGCGCCGGCAGCACCTCTTCGACGTCGCCGACGATGCCGTAGTCGGCGACCTTGAAGATCGGCGCTTCCTTGTCCTTGTTGATGGCGACGATCGTCTTCGAGGTGCGCATGCCGGCGAGGTGTTGGATCGCGCCGGAGATTCCGCACGCGAAGTAGAGCTTCGGAGCGACCGTCTTGCCGGTCTGGCCGACCTGTTCGCCGTGGGGGCGCCAACCGGCATCGACCACGGCGCGCGAGGCGCCGACGGCGGCACCAAGCGCGGCGGCGAGCGGCTCGATCAGCTTGGCGAAGGTCTCCGGGGTCTTCAGGCCGCGGCCGCCAGCGACGATGCACTCCGCCTCGGAGAGCTCGACGCGGCCACCGCCCGTGGCGACGCGTTCGACGAGGCGACCGCAGTGGGCAGGCGGTGCGGCGGGGGCGAGCGTCTCGACCTTCGTCGTCGTGCCAGTGACCGCGGTCACGGCGAAGACGTTCGGGCGAAGACTCGCGATCGCCGGGCTCGCCGCGAACGCAACCGTCTGCAGTGCCTTGCCGGCGAAGACGGGGCGGCGCGCTGTGAAGCTGGCGCCATTCGCGGTGATCGCGACGCAATCGGCGGCGGGGCTCGAATCGAGCAGCGCCCCGAGTCGCCCGAGCAGGTCGCGCGCGAAGCTCGTCGCGCCCAGCAGGACCAGCTTCGCGCCGCGCGTCTTCACGGCGGCGGCGATCGCAGCAGCGAACGCCTCACCCGAGTAGGGGGCGAGCGTGGGGCCGTCGAGGGCGACGGCAGCGGCGATGCCGAAGGCCCCGAGTTGCGCGGCGGCGGTCGCCGCGCCCGCGCCGATCGTGAGGCCGACGACGGGCAGCCCCGCGCTCTTGCCGAGGCGCAGCGCCTCCGAGGCGACCTCGCCGGCGACCTTCTTCAGCTTGCCGTCGGTCTGTTCAGCGATCGCGATGATGCATGACATGGGGCGTTCCTCGTGGCGAGTCAGTAGGGAAAGGCGCGGCCGCTCAGAGCGCGTGCGCTTCGTCGCGCAGCGCCTTCAGTAGCGCCGGCACCGCCGCGGCGCCTTCGCCCACGATCTTCCCGGCGGCCCGTTCGGGCGGCAGTTCGAGCGATTGCACGCTGCTGGTCGCAGGGGTCGGCGTGGCGCTTTGCGGCGTGATCGTCTTCTTCTTCGCCGCCATGATCCCCTTCATGTTGGGCAGGCGCGGCTCGTTCAGCCCCTTGTGCGTCGTGATCACGCACGGCAGCGGCAACGAGCTGCTCTCGATCGCGCCTTCGACTTCGCGCGACGCCTTCGCGCTGGCGCCGGTGATCTCGAGCTTGACCACGTCGGGCAACGCCGCGAAGCCCAGCAACGTCGCGACCATCAGGCCCACTTGCCCCTGGTCGCCGTCGATCGCCTGGCGACCAAAGAGGACGAGGTCGGGCGCGGTCGGGGCGATCGCCGCCGCCAGGACCTTCGCGGTGGCGAGCGCGTCGCGCGGCGTGGCGTCCGCGGTGACGTGGATCGCGGCATGGGCGCCCATTGCCAGCGTGTTGCGCAGTTCCTTGGTGACCGCCTCCGGCCCGTAGGCGATGACGGTGACTTCACCGCCCGCCTTCTCGACCTGGCGCAACCCCTCCTCGACCGCGAACTCGTCGTAGGGATTCAGCACGTACTCGACGCCAGCCTCGTCGATCGACTTGCCGTCGGCCGCGACCTTGATGCGCGCGGTCGTGCTCGGCACGCGCTTGACGCAGACGGTGACCTTCATCGCGAGCATCCTGTCCGGGAAAGGGGCAGGGGACGCTAGGGGGCCGCCTCCGATCGATCAAGCCCGCGGGCGGCGGGCCGGCGGGCTCAGGCGCCGACCGGCTCGACCGGTTCGACCGCATCGCCGACCGCGTCGCGCGCTTGCCACGGGGCCACCTGCAGCAACTCGACGAACGAGCGCACCAGCGGCTCCGGGAAGGCGCGGCCGCACTCCGCTTCGAGCGTCGTGCACGCTTCGCGCAGCGTCATTGGTTTGCGGTAGGGGCGATCGGAGGTGATGGCGTCGTAGTAGTCGGCGATCTTGACGATCTGCACGGTCAACGGGATCTCGTCGCCCGCGAGCTTGTCGGGGTAGCCGCTGCCGTCCCAGTTCTCATGGTGCGAGCGCACGATCGGCACGTACGGGCGCATCATCGCGATCGGCTGCAGCAGTTGCGCGCCGCAGATCGGGTGCTGCCGGACGATCTCCCACTCGCTGGCGTCGAGCTTGCCCGGCTTGTTGATGATCGAGTCGGGCGTGCCGAGCTTGCCGAGGTCGTGGAGCCGTCCGCCGGTGGTCACGATCTTGAGCTCGCGGGTGGAGATGCCGAGCTTCTCGCCGAACGCGCGCGAGTAGATGCCGACGCGCTCGCTGTGGGCGCGCGTGAAGGGGCTCTTGGCGTCGATCATCGCGGCGAGCGACACCATGAACTCGCGCTGCACGCCCTTCAGCGCGTCGTGGCGCGATTGCAGCCGTTCCAGTTCGCGCGCCTTCTCCAGCAGCTGGCGCCGCTCGATCGAGCGCTGCACCGCATGCTTCAGCTCGTCGAACAGGAAGGGCTTCTTGAAGTAGTCGGCGGCGCCGCGCTTCAGCGCGTTGATGGCGAAGTCGAGGTCCATGTGACCGGTCATCAAGATGACGTCGGTCTCGGGCGAGCGCTGTTTGACGGCGGCCAGCAAGTCGAGCCCGGTGTTGCTGCCGGGCAGCGCGATGTCGGAGAGGACGAGGTCGAAGCGATGGTGGTCGAGCATCTCGACGGCAGCGTCGGCCGTCGCGGCTTCGACCACGGTGTAGCCGAGTCGAGAGAGGAAGAGGGTCAGCGATTGGCGGATGCCCGGTTCATCGTCGGTGACGAGGATCGTGCCGTGGCACGTGGGTGGAACGACGGTCGCGATCGACGCGGAACGCGTCGGCGTCTGCGAATGCGCGCTGCTCATCGACGGGTCTTCCTCTTCGCCCTTCCACCAACCGGAAGGTGTATCGACCGTCGAGGGGGGGCGGCTCGAAGCGCACGCGATGCGAACAAACGACCGGCGAACGGGGTTTCCCCTGGCTCAGCCTTTGCCCGGCTCGTCGTGGCCGAGGTATTGGCGCCTCACCTCGGGGTCCGCCAGCAGCTCCTCCGGGCTCCCCTCGCGCAGCACGCGCCCCTCGGTGATGACGTAGGCGCGGTCGGTGCTCTCGAGCGTCTCGCGGTAGTTGTGGTCGGTGATGAGGACGCCGATTCCCTTCGCGCGCAGCTGCGCGAGCAGCCGGCGCAGCTCGTTCACGACCTTCGGGTCGATGCCGGCGAACGGCTCGTCGAGCAGGATCAGGAGCGGCTCGATCGCGAGCGTGCGGCTGATCTCGAGGCGGCGCCGCTCGCCGCCCGACAGCGTGTCGGCGCGCTGCCTGGCCAGGCGCGTGAGCCCGAGCTCGTCGAGCAGCTCGGCGCAGCGGCGCAGACGATTGGTGCGCGTGAAGCCGCGCATCTCGAGGACCGCCAGCACGTTCTGCTCGACGGTGAGCTGACGGAAGATCGACGGCTCCTGCGACAAGTAGCCCATGCCGCGGCGAGCGCGCAGGTACATCGGCATGCGCGTGACGTCTTCGCCGTCGAAGCGCACCAGGCCGGCGTCGGGGGCGATCATCCCGATGGTCGAGCGGAAGCTGGTGGTCTTGCCGGCGCCGTTGGGGCCGAGCAGGCCGACCACTTCGGCGGCGTCGACATCGAAGCTCACGCCGTCGACGACGCGGCGCTTGCCGTAGCTCTTGACCAGTCCGCGAACCTCGAGCAGCGCCATCGGAGCCGCCTCAGCGAACCCACTTGAGGCGCCAGGTCGGCGATGCCGGCGGCAGCGGCCAGAAGACGGCGAGCGCCTTGCCGAGCAGGAAGCCGCGCGGCGCCGAGTGGACGTTCACCACGACCGGATCGTTCTCGGCGGTGTCGGTCTCGGGAAAGCGAAACAGCTCGCCATAGAGGTTGCGGAACTCGATGGTGGAGCCGTCATAGGCGGGGTTGCTCTCCGGGTTCTGGCCCTTGCGGCCCGCGGAGAAGAAGTTGCCCGCGATCTTGCTGCCGTCGGCGAGCGTGTAGGTCGCCTTCTCCCACTGGCGGCAGTCCCATGAGTTCTGCGTGTTGTCGCCGAGCACCATGAACTCGCCGTCGGGCACGCTGAAGACCGCGGCGCGCGCGCCGTCCTCGCGACCGTCGGCGAGGTAGTGGATGTCGCGCCAAAGCTCGACGTCGCTCAGCGTGAACGCGCCCTTCGCCTCGACGAACGCGCGCGTCGCGAGCAGCGCGCGCGTCTTCGGGTCGTGCTCGGCGTCGACGCCCTTGGTGCGATAGCGGCGACGCACCACGACCTCGTCGTCGAGCTCGAGGATGAGCTCGTCGTCGACGTTGCGCAGCGAGACGCGCGTGGTGACGCCGCCGGGCAGCGCCGGGAACGTGGTCTCCTGCGCCTGTTCTTCCCATTCCACGGCGTCGAGACCGTCCTGCACCTGCGTGAGCAACGTCCCACGCCCGCTGCCGATGGCGAGCTCGGCGCGATGCATGCGCCCCGACTCGCGGATCTCGAAGACGATGCGGGTCGCGTCGGCGCCGGGGGTCACGTCGGCAGCGAGCTCGACGTCGCTGACGTCGCAGCCCTGCAGGCGCGTGAAGTAGCTGCCCGAGTTCTGCGACGTGTAGGCCTCGACCCATTCCGGCGCGTAGCCGTCGAGGTAGCGATCCTTGATCGGCTCGCGCGTGCGGATCGCCACGTCGCCGCCGGCCGGAACGACGATCTGCTCGCCGGCGATGCGCGCCTCGCCGCGGTCGACCTCGAAGCTGCGCCCGAGGTCGATGGCGCCGCCCTGCTCCGTGATCAGCGCCTTGCGCACGGCACGCCAGACGGCGTCCGGCTTGCGCGCGATCGCCTCGTCGCGCTCGCCGGGCGGCGTCACGAAGAGGTCGCCGTTGCGGATGGCGACGCGCTCGCCGCCGAAGCCGACCAGCCGCTTGATGTAGTTCTGCCGCTGCCAGAGCGGGTTCTTGAAGACGACCACTTCGTAGCGCGACGGTTCGCGCAGCAGGTAGACCAGCTTGTTCACCAGCACGCGGTCGTAGATGCCGACGTTCTGGTCGCCCATGATCCCGGGCTGCATCGAGCCGGTCGGGATCTTGTAGGCCTCGATCAGGAAGTGCTTGAGGATCAGCGCCATCACCACCGCGATGGCGAGCGCTTCGATGTTCTCCATGACGACCCGCACGAGGCCCGGGCGGGCCGGCGCAGGCGACGTCGATGCGGACATCAGCGATCCACCTGCAGGACGGCGAGGAAGGCCTTCTGCGGGATCTCGACGTTGCCGACCATCTTCATCCGCTTCTTGCCTTCCTTCTGCTTCTCGAGCAGCTTGCGCTTGCGGGTGACGTCGCCGCCGTAGCACTTCGCGGTCACATGCTTGGAGAGCGCTTTGATGCTCTCGCGCGCGACGATCTTCCCGTTGATGGCCGCCTGCAGCGCAACCTCGAACATGTGGCGCGGGATCTCCTCGCGCAGCTTCACCAGCACCTGGCGACCGCGGTTCTCCGCCTCGTCGCGATGGACGATGACCGACAGCGCGTCGACCTCGGAGCCGCCGACGAGGATGCGCAGCTTCACGAGCTGCGCCTCCTGGTAGCCGGTGAACTCGTAGTCCATCGTGCCGTAGCCGCGGGTGATCGACTTCATCTTGTCGAAGAAGTCGAAGATGATCTCGGCCAGCGGGATCTCGAAGGAGATCAGCACGCGCGTCGGCGAGATGTGCTCCTGGTCGGTCAGCTTCCCGTGGCGATCGATCGCGAGCTTCAGCATCGCGCCGAGCGTGTCGGCGGGCACGACCATGCGCAGCCGCACCATCGGCTCGCGCATCTCCAGGATCATGGTCGGGTCGGGCAGCTCGGCAGGATTGCTGAGCCGCATGATGGTGCCGTCGTTCTTCAGCACCTCGTAGGTCACGGTCGGCGAGGTCTGCACGATGTCGAGGCCGGAGTGGCGCTCGAGGCGCTCCTGCACGATCTCCATGTGCAGCAGGCCGAGGAAGCCGCAACGGAAGCCGAAGCCGAGCGCGTCGGAGGTTTCGGGCGCGAAGGAGAAGCTCGCGTCGTTCAGCTGCAGCTTCTGCAGCGCCTTGCGCAGCGACTCGAAGTCCTTGTTCGCGGTCGGGTAGATGCCGCAGTACACCATGTGCTGCGGATCGCGATAGCCCGGCAGCGCTTCGACGTTGGCGCCGCGGATCGTGATGGTGTCGCCGATCTTGATGTCCTCGAGCGACTTCAAGTTCGCGATCAGGTAGCCGACCTCGCCCGCCTTGAGCTCGGTGCACGGCTCCATGTGCGGCCGGAAGCGGCCGAGCTCCAGCACCTCGTACTCCGCCTTGGCGACGATCATCTTGATGATGTCGCGCTTGCGGATGACGCCGTCGATCATGCGGATGTGGGCGATGACGCCGCGATAGTCATCGAACTCGGCGTCGAAGAGGAGCGCGCGCAGCGGCTTGTTCGGGTCGCCCTTCGGCGCCGGGATCTCCTTGATGATCGCCGCGAGCACCTCGTCGATGCCGATGCCTTGCTTGGCGCTGATCGATCGGCAGCGCTCTTTCTCGAGCATCAGCAAGTGCTCGATCTCTTCGGCCACCTCGACCGGCCGCGCGTGCGGCAGGTCGATCTTGTTGATGACCGGGATCAGCTCGAGGCCAAGCTCCTGCGCGAGCTGCGAGTTGGCGATGGTCTGCGCCTCGACTCCTTGCGAAGCATCGACGAGCAGCAGCGCTCCTTCGCAGGCGCGCAGGCTGCGCGCGACCTCGTAGGCGAAGTCGACGTGGCCCGGCGTGTCGATCAGGTTCAGCAGGTAGTCGTGCCCCTCGTAGTGGTAGTTGAGGGCGACCGCCTTGGCCTTGATGGTGATGCCGCGCTCGCGCTCGAGGTCCATCGAGTCGAGGACCTGTTCCTGCCCGGCATCCTTGCGGCGCATCGAGCCGGTGCGATCGAGCAACCGGTCGGCGAGCGTGGACTTGCCGTGGTCGACGTGGGCGATGATGCAGAAGTTGCGGATGCGGTCTTGGTTCACAGGATCGGTGCGTCGCGAAGGAAGTCGAGAAGCCGCGCCAGCGCGCGTCCGCGATGGCTCACGCGGTCCTTCTCTTGGGAGTCGACCTCGGCGAACGTCCGTCCGAGGTCGGTCGAAAGGAAGAGCGGATCGTAGCCGAAGCCGGCGGTGCCGCGCTCGGCGTCGAGGAGGACGCCTTCGGTGGTGCCGTCGGCCTCGAACAGGAGCTGCTCGTCGTCGGCGAGCGCCAGCGCGCAGCGAAAGCGCGCCGTTCGCAGCGGCGGAGGCACGTCGCACAGCGCGGTCAGGAGCGCGCGGCGATTGTCGGCGTCGGTGGCGGCGGGGCCGGCGTAGCGGGCCGAGCGGACGCCGGGCGCGCCGGCGAGCGCGTCGACTTCGAGCCCGGAGTCGTCGGCGAGGCAGATCTGCCCGGTGGCGCGCGCATACCACTGCGCCTTCGCGCGGGCGTTGCCGGCGAACGTCGCCTCCTCCTCGGGCGCGGTCGCGACCTCGGGATAGAGGTCGAGCGAGAGGAAGTGGATCCGCAGCGCCGCCGCCTGCGCGATGCGATCGAGCTCGCGCAGCTTCTTGGCGTTGCGCGTTGCGAGCAGGATCGCGAGCGCGCCGACGTCGCCAGTGTCGGGCGGTCGGGCCATCACTCGTCCGCCGGCAGAGGTCCCGCCAGCGCCTTCTGCTGCAGCGAGAAGACCTCTTCGAGCGCGCCGCGTGCGGACGCCAGCATCGTCTCGAGCTGCGCGGGGGTGAACGCGCCGCGCTCCGCCCCGCCCTGCACTTCGACGAAGCGACCGTCCGCGGTGAGGACGACGTTCAGGTCGACCTCGGCGCGGGAATCCTCCTCGTAACAGAGGTCGACGAGGACCTCTCCGCGGACGATGCCGACCGACATCGCCGCGACCGGCATGGCGAGCGCCTTGCCGCGCACCCAGCCACGCTGCTCCATGACTCGGAACGCGTCGGTCAACGCCACCATCGCTCCGTTGATCGCGGTCGTGCGCGTGCCGCCGTCCGCTTGCACGACGTCGCAATCGACGCAGATCGTGCGCCCGGGGAAGCGGGTCGAGTCGACGGCGGCGCGGAGGCTGCGGCCGATCAGGCGACCGATCTCCAGCGCGCGCGCGTCAGGACGTCCGCCGCGCTCGCGCGGTTTGCGGCCGCCGGTCGAGCCCGGAAGCATCGCGTACTCGGCGGTGAGCCAGCCCTGGTTGGTGTTCATCAGGAACGCTGGAACGGTGTCGTCGACCGTGACCGTGCAGAGCACCATCGTCCGTCCGGCGCTGGAGAGCACCGATCCGAGCGGCGCATCGGTGAAGCGGCGCTGGAAGTTGAGTTTGCGAAGTTCGTTTGCTTGGCGGCCGTCGGGGCGCAACAGAAGCTCCTGACAGGTACGCCGACAGCGAAGGGGCTGCGCAGCGAACCGGGGCGGTGGGAGAAAGGGCGCGCGATTCTAGACCGCGCGCAGCGCCGTGACGTGGGCGCCGTGGAGGATTCGCTGCTGGCCGGCGTCACGCAGCGTGATCTGACCATCGAGCGCGAGCGCCAGCAGCTCCCCTTCGTGATCACGGTCTGCGGTCGTCGCGCGGACGCGTCGCCCGGCGAGCGAGAGGCGGGCGAGGAAGGCATCGCGCAAGCCGCCGCCGCCGTCGTCCTGCAGCTCGCACAGCCGGCGATCGAGGGCAGACACGAGTTGCAGCGCGAGGAACTCCGGTCGGTCGTCGACGCCGTGCAGCGCCAACGAGGTGGGCGGCGTCGGGCAGTCGGTCGGCAGCTCGGCGCGCGAGTGGCCGACGTTTACGCCGATTCCGAGCGCCACGGCGATGGAGTCGCGCTGGCGGATCTCGGCGAGGACGCCGGCCACTTTCTCGCCAGCGAGCAGCGTGTCGTTGGGCCACTTGAGCTGCGGCGCGAGGCCGCGCGCCAGCAGGACGTCGCTGACGGCCACGACCCCGAGCCAGGTCGCGAGTGCCAGCGGCCGCTGCCGTGGCCAGTCGAGCAGGGCCGTGAGGGCAAGCGAGCGGCCGGCGACGTCATGCCAGGCGCGTCCGCGGCTGCCGTGCCCGCCGGTCTGGCGGCGCGCGACGAGGACGCGGCCGTCGGCGGCAGCGTGCCGATCGAGGCGGCGCAGCGCTTCGGCGTTCGTGGAGTCGACGGCGTCGAGGAGTTCGACGCGTGTCAGCGCGAAGCCGTGCCAATCCGCGAGATGAGACCAGGCGTCCGCCATGGTTGGGCGATCGTCGCGCGTTGCCGTTGCCGGCGCAAGGGCGGCGCAAACGGTGCGAGCCGGCTTTTTGGGCCGGCTCGCATCGGAGGCTCACAGGGCGGTCCTCTGGCCCCTCCGGTCGCGTGGAGGGTGCGTCGTGGCTTCAAATCACCAGTCTCTTTCGCATCTTCTCGAGCTGGACCTTGAGCTTCGCCATCACGTTGCTGCGGATCTGGCAGACGCGCGATTCGGTGAGGTTCAGGATGTCGCCGATCTCGCGCATCGTGAGCCCTTCGTAGTAGTACATGATGATGATCAGCTTCTCCTTCTTGGTGAGGGAGCGCGTGATCGCGCGCAGCACGTCCTTCTGGTTCAGCGTCTCGATGGGATCGAGGCTCGCCTTGTCCTCGAGCATCTCGACCTTCTCGAGCGAGTCATCGTCCTCGTTGTCGTCCCACTTCTCCGACAGCGAGAAGATGTTGCAGACGGACGCTTCGTCGACCATCCCCGACAGCTCTTCGAGCGAGACGCCCATCTTCTCGGCCATCTCGTAGTCGGTCGGCTCGCGGCCGAGCTCGATCTCGAGCGCCTTGTAGGCCTTGGCGAGCTGGTGCGCCTTCAGACGGACGAGGCGCGGCACCCAGTCCTGGCTGCGCAGCTCATCGAGGATGGAGCCGCGGATGCGGGTCGTGCAGTAGGTCTTGAACTTGATGCCGCGCTCGAGGTCGAAGCCGTCGATCGCGTCCATCAACCCGAACACGCCCGCGCTCTGCAGATCGTCGACGTCGATCGACTTCGGGAGCGACACCAGGAGGCGCTCGGAGATGTAGCGCACGAGCGGCAGGTAGCGCTCGATCAGGAGGTTGCGCAGGTTCGGGTCGTTGGTGTCCTTGTAGGTACGCCAGACCTGCTCGATCTCCGGACCTTCGGGGACGACGCCCCGCGACTCGCGCTCCTTCAGCTTCGGCGCCGCCGTCGATCCGATCGCAGAACCCTGCCCCATGAGATCGCTCCTGGTGGGGGGCGGTCGCAGACGGGTGCGATGGAACGGGCGGCCACCCCTCCGAAAGAGGGGTGACCGAACGCCCCGGTCGCCCGGTGCGGCAGCTGGCTGCCATTCCGCTTCGCTGGTGGGTGCCAGAGAAGTGCGGAGAAGGCCCTTTAGCTTTGCGCCCCTTCCTTTCGGAAAGTTTGCCCTTGGTCCCTGTCGCTGCGAGTCAAGTTGCGAGTCTTGGACAAACTGTACAACGTGAAAGGACGAAGTCAAGCGACTCAATACTTTTTCTGTCACCCCGGGGAGTCTCCGAGGCGGTGACTACTGGGCAGCCCTCGTTCTCGCGAAAAAAATGACGCCGCCCGCCGCATGGAGGCGGCGGGCGGCGTTGGGGACGCTGCTTGGACGGGGTGGCGCGGTCAGTTCGCTGAGTGAAGTGACGGAGCGGGAACACGACCGGCGAAGTACTCGGTCGCGAACCGCAGCATCTGCTCTTCGCCGAAGCTGCGGAAGGCCGCGAGGTCGCTGCCGACGCCGAGGTTGCCTTCGATCAAACCCTTCGGAACGTCGCGATCGCGGATGGTCAGCTTCGTCGTGATCGAGAAGTGGCCGTCGGCGGCGCACGGGTCGAGCAGGAAGTTGATGCGCGTGAAGTGCTTGCGCACCCCGCGCCCATCCTCGAGCAGCGGCTCGTCGCACGACAGCGAGAGGACGTACTTCCCTTCGAAGAAGCCGTGGCCGATCTCGAACATGGGACTCTCGGCGATGAACTCGTTCATCAGCCGCTCGAGCTCTTTCACCAACTCGCCACGCGCGGAGAGGTACTTCTCGGCCGGCTGGTCGAGTCCGAGTTCGTGGTCAGACAACGGAATCCGCTGGCGGGACCGTTCAGCCTCGCTCGCACGGATCTCTTTCAGCTTGTCCCGGAAGTTCGTCATGGCCTGTCCTCCGGTCGGTCTCGCTCCCGTCCTATCGGATCCCGCCTGGCTGCGATTCGTGGCGGGCGCGCGCCCCCACGAGCGGGTCTTGTTGCTGCACGTTCGCTAGCGGAACTCTGCCACCATAGCCACGCCTTGTCTCCCGCGTTCTGGCGACAAACTGGCGCCAAAGTAGGGAAAGCCGTTCTGCAAGGTCGCCGGCTCGTTCGCGGACCCGCGCTAGTACGCAAGCAGCGCCTCGACCGGCACTCCCGCGAGCTTCGCGCGTCCGCCAAGGAACGTCAACTCGATGACGAAGAGGCAGGCCGCCACTTTGCCGCCTGCCCGTTCGACCAGACGACGCCCTGCACTCATCGTGCCACCGGTCGCGAGCAGGTCATCGACCAGGACGACATGCTCTCCCGGCGCCACCGCGTCTTCGTGCATCTCGAGCGCATCGCGGCCGTACTCCAGCGCGTACTCCTCGCGCAAACGCCGGTAGGGGAGCTTGTTGGGCTTGCGCAGCGGGATCAGTCCGACCCCGAGTTGGACCGCGAGCGTCGCCGCGAACAAGAAGCCGCGCGATTCGATCCCGGCGATCGCGTCGATGCGTTTCCCCTCGATCCTTCGCGCCAATTCGGCGACGCAATGACGCAGTGCGGCGGCATCGCGCAGAAGTGGCGTGATGTCCTTGAACAGGATGCCGGGTTTGGGGAAGTCGGCGACGTCGCGGATGTAGCGGTGGAGTTCCATGAGGCGCGGCATGCTACGCCGAGTCGTGCGCATCGCCGAGCTATGCTCCCGTCCTTCGCATGCTTCCGCTGCCAAGTCACCCTCGCCTGCGCGCCGTCGACCTCGCTCCGCTCGCTGGCGCTGCCGCCGGTCGGAGTCGCGCCTGGTTGCTCACCGACCCCGGCGGCTACCTCGAGGCCCCGCTCGAACTGTCGGGTGCCGCGCTCCTGCTGCTGGCGCTGTCGGACGGCTCCCGAGACCACGCGCAGATCTGCGCTGACTTCACCGCGCGCACGCAGCAGTCGCTCTCGCCAGCCGAACTCGCCGAGTTCCTGACCTCGATGGACGAGCATCTGCTGCTCGACTCGCCGCGTTTCGCAGCGCATCGCGCGGAACTCCGGAAGTGCTGGTCGGCGCTCGAATGGCGTCCGGCGGCGCATGCGGGAGGCGCGTACGAGTCGGATCCAGTCGCGCTCGCGGCCACCCTCGATGGCTGGCTCGCCGCTGCGCTGCCCGGTCCCGCTCCCGCTGGTCGCCTCCGGCTGCTGATCGCGCCGCACCTCGACTTCCACCGCGGCGGCGCGAGCTACGGACGGAGCTACGCGCGCCTCCTCGACTTCGAGCCGCCCGAAGTCGTGGTGTTGCTCGGAACCGGTCACGCCGCCGACGAAGGGCGCTTCATCCTGAGCGCGAAGGGGTTCGAGACACCGCTCGGCCGCCTGCCGCTCGATGCGCCGTTCCTCGCGATGCTCGAGCGCAGCCTGCCGCGCGACTATCGCCGCGGCGAGCTCACGCACCGTCACGAGCACTCGCTCGAGTTCCAGGCCGTCTGGCTCGCCCACTTGTTCCGTGCCGCACCGCCGAGTGTGGTGCCGATCCTCGCGACCTCCTTCGACGACCTGATGGAGCCGGGGCACGGACCGCTGCGCGACCCCGAAACGCGCGACTTCATCTGCGCGTTGCGCGGCGCGCTGGCCGCCGAGAGTCGTCGGGTGCTGGTCGTGGTGGGCGCCGACCTCGCGCACGTCGGCCCGCGTTTCGGCGACGAACGCGCGGTCGATGCGGCCTTCATGGCGGAAGTGCGAGCTCGCGACGCCGCCACCCTCGTCGCGATCGCCAGCGCCTCTCCGCAAGGCTTCTTCGATGCGGTCGCGGGCCATCGCAACCAGGACCGGATCTGCAGCGTGGCGAGTCTCTACACCGCGCTCTTCGCCGTCGAGGCAAGCCACGGCGAGCGCTTGGTCTACGATCAGGCCGTCGACGCGGAGGGGCACCTGGCGGTGACCTACGCCGGCGCGGCGCTTTACGGCGACGAGAGTGGAGCGGGGCTCTCGCGTCGCGCAGCAAGGAGGACTCGGTGAGCAGCTGTGAACGTCACGTCGTTCGCGCCACGGTGATCGACTGCAGCAGTGCCGGGCGTGACGGCTTCCTGCTGCGTGTGGCGCTGCCGGCGCCGTTCGCCGAGCCGCTCGAGGGCGGCCACTTCTTCATGGTGCGCACCGACGGCGCCGACTTCCCCTTCCTCAACCGACCGTTCAGCGTCCATTCGGCGGCTCCCGACGGCCGCGGGCCCGAGCTCTCCTTCATCTTCAAGAACGTGGGGCGCGGCACCGGTTGCCTGTCGCGGCTGCGCACCGGTGACGCGTTGACGCTGGTCGGGCCGCTCGGCCGCCCGTTCCCCCACGCCGACCCGGGCGTGACGACCGTCCTGGTCGCCGGCGGCGTGGGGCTGCCGCCGCTGTTTCGCTGGCTCGAGCGGCGCCGCGAACGGGCGGCGCGCGAGCCGGCGCTGCTGCTCTACGGCGCCCGTTCGAGCGATCAGCTCTTCGACCTTGCGTCGGCCGAGCGACTGGGAGTGCCGGTGCGGACCGCCACCGAGGATGGCAGCCACGGCATGAAAGGCCGCGTCGACAAGCTGCTTGCCGCCACGCTCGACGAGCTCGGCGCCCGTCCCGTTTGCGTCTACACCTGCGGGCCCGATCCGATGATGGCCGCGGTGGCCCGCCTCTCGGCGGCTCGTCGCGTGCGCTGCATGGTGTCGCTCGAGACGCTCATGGCGTGCGGCTTTGGAGTCTGCAACGCCTGCGCCGTGCCGGTCACCGACGGCGATGGCCAGCTCGCCCGTTACGCCCGCGCCTGCATGGACGGTCCGGTGATGGATGGCGCCTCGGTCCTCTGGCAGGCCGCGTCGCACTGAACTATCGTTCCGCCCCTTTCCCGCCGCCCGCACCGCGGCCCGCGACCCGAAGGATCGAGCGCACGCCATGACCATCGAAGCCGCCACTCTCGAACGCCTCGTGTTTGCGCTGCAGCGCGCGATGAACGGCACGGTCGGCAAGCGCAACCCGCCCGCCTTCGTGCTCGACGATGCGCGACTCGGGGCGCTCGATGCGATCGGCGTGCTGATGGGCGCCGACCACAAGTTCTCTCAGAAGGTCTACGACCACCTGAACGCCGAGCTGCCGGCCGACTTGCGCGCGTGGCTGCTCGAGCTGCCGTCGTTCCTCGCGAAGAAGGGGCGCAAGGAGCAGGGGGACGAGCTCTGCGGTCGCCTCGAACCGGTCTTCGGCAAGCCCTATCTCGATGCCGAACGCGCGGTGGTGCTGTGGGAAGCGGGCGACAAGGAGGGGGCCCGGAAGGTGCTCACCGCCGCGCTCGCCGACCATCCCGCGCACTGCTGGCCGGAGTTGCGCCAGGCCTACGTGCTCGAGCAGGAAGGGCATCTCGATCGGGCGCAGAAGCACTACGAAGCGGCGGTCGAGAAGGCGCGCACCGGCGACACCAAGAAGGACCTGCGATTCACGTGGGATGGGCTCGTCCAGTTCTGGCACAACAAGGGCGACCGCGCCAAAGCGGTCGAGCTGTCGCGCCAGATGCTGAAGGAGTGCCCCGACCTCGAAGAAGAGCTTCGCGTCGAGACGATCCACGCGCAGCCGAAGGTCGGGCGCAACGACGCCTGCCCGTGCGGCTCCGGCAAGAAGCACAAGAAGTGCTGCGGAGTCGTCGGCTGATCGAGCGGCTCGGCCGCAACACCCGCGGCGGCCTCAGCGCGGTTCCTTGCGCCTCGTGATCCACGCGATCGCGGTCGGCAGCGCCACGAAGTCGTAGAAAAGCGCGATCGCGAGGCCGGCGAGCGCGCCCGCCGCGAAGTGACGCCACGCCGGCATCTCGCTGGTCGCGAAGAGAGCGAACCCGGCCGCGAGGCAGCCGCTTGCATGGAGCATCGCGGGTCCGGTGCGCACGATCGCTTCGGACGCCGCCGCCGCGCCGCGCCCCTCGCTTCGCAGCAGGCGCCACTCGATCAGCAGATGGAGCGTGTTGTCGACCACCACCGCCAACAGCGCGGCGATCAGCAGGGTCGTTGAAAGATCGACGGCGATGCCGCTCCAGGCCGCGATCTGCAGCACGCCGCTGATCGAGAGCGCGTTGGTGACCACGGCCAGCAGCCCGAGCCGCAGATCGCGCAGCAGCAACAGCAGGAGGAGCGCGAGCACGGCGCCGCCGCTCGCCAGCGAACGGATCTGGGTCGAGCGTACTTCGTCGGCCATCTCGGCGATCAGCAGCGCGTGGCCGGTGACGTCGATCGAGCGCGCGTCCAGGCGCGTGCACCACGTCGCGAAGAGCTCGCGCCGCAACTGCTCCGCGAGCGCCTTCACGCGTGCGGGCGGGAGTGCGCCGATGCGGCCGCCGAAGCGCAGATGGGTGCCGTCGGCGGTGAGCACCTGCGCAAGGGGTTCGCGCAACGCGGCATGCAGCGCGGCCGCGACTCCGCTCTGCGGCTTCGCCTGCGCGAACGCGAACCACGGCTGCAGGATCCACTGCACCACGAACTCGGCGGCGGCGCGCGGCGCGTCGGTTGGCGTTTGCGCCTCCGTCAATCGAAGCTCGACGTAGCGCAGGAAGGTGACCGGCGAAAGCACGTGGGCCAGATCGGGGCCCGCCTCCAGACGCAGCGCTTCCTCGAAGGCGGCGAGCTCGCTCAGGAAGGCGGGATTGCAGAGCTGCGCCTGCGCCCGTTCCGGCGCCAGCTCCACCACGATCTCGAACGCGTTTTGCGCGTGGAAGGCCGCATCCGCTGCGCGCGTGGCGATGACGCGTGGGTGGTCGGGCGGCAGCTCGTCGAGGAAGCTCGCGAGCGGCGCCGGCGCTGCGTCGCGCCACAGGAACCAGGGCAGGCAGGCGAGGGTGACGGCGGCGAGCAGCCACGCCGGCGCTCGCGTGCAGCGCGCGAAACCGCGGGCGGCGGGGGTCGGAGTCGAGGCCTCGGCGTGCGGTGGCGGGGCGAAGGCTCGCACGTAGAGCAGCGTCGAAGCGAATGCCAGCAGCGTGCCGAGCGCCACTTCGCCGCCCAGCCGCGCCAACGGCGCCAGTGGCGAGAGCAGCAACGTCGCGAAGCCGATCGAGGTGGTGAGCACCGTCCAGACCGTGGTGCGCGTCACGCGACGTCGTTGCGTCGCGTCGCCGAGAGCGAAGGTGCGCGCGAGGTGGATGAACCCCGAGCCGTTGGTCACCAGCAGCAGCGGCAGCAGCGTGTGGCTGAAGAGGTGGAGCGGCCGTCCCGCGAGCCACGACCACGCCGCGAACGTTCCGGCGACCGGTAGCCACGAGATCAGCCACGCGCCACCCATGCGCCACGGCACGCCAAACGCCGCCGCAAGCGCGCTCACCAGCAGCAGCGCGCCGAGCAGCAACCTCGCGCCGTCGCGCGCCAGCAGCTGCTGCGTCGCCGATTGCAGCAGCGGGAAGCCCGTCACCGCGACCGTGAGCCGCCCCTCGGAGGGCAGGACGGCGGGCACTTTCGCCGCCAGCGATTCGACCTGCGCGAGGTAGTCGGCGCGCGCGCGCAGTCCCGGCGCCAGCACGAGCCAGCACGCCGCGCTGCGACCGTCGTCGGAGAGGAGTCCCTCGCGCAGCAGCGGGTGGGCGGCGAGCGCGGCGGCGCGCGCACCGGTCACGCTCGCGCGATCGCGCGGCACCAGGGGCGTCGGCGGCAACGGAATCGCGCGGCCGAGCAGCGTGCCGATGCGCAGATCGTCGAGCGTCGCCAGCGACACTGCCGTCGCCAGCGCCGGATCGCCGGCCAGCGCGGCGTGCAGCCGGTCGAGGTAGTTCAGCGCGCCCGGCCGCAGGAGCGGCGGATCCTCGTCATCGTGAACGGTGACCAGCAGCGTGTCGTCGGTGCCAAACGCGGCCGAGAAGGCGCTGAAACGGGCGCGCGCCTCGCTGTGCTCCGGGAAGAACTGCGCCAGCGAATCGTCTCGTTGCAGCCGTGGCAACGCCCAAGCGAGCAGCAGCGCGCCGAAGAGGGCCAAGGCGAGGCATGCGCGCTTCATGGCGCAGCGAGCATACTGAGGCGGTTGATCGGGGCGGCCGTGCGCGCACCCGCAGGATCCTCTGGAGCGCGCGCGTGATCGAGGTCGTGTCGTTCTCGAAGAGCTACGGACCGCGCGGCGGGACCGAGGCGGTGAAGGAACTGTCGTTCACCGTCGCCCCGTCCGACATCCTCGGGTTGGTCGGCCCCAATGGCGCCGGCAAGACCACGACGCTGCGCGCCATCGCCGGCATCCTGCGGCCGACCAGCGGCTCGATTCGCGTCGGCGGCTTCGACGTCGTCAAGGAGCCGGTCCGCGCCAAACGAGTCCTCGCGCTCGTGCCCGACACGCCGAATCCCTACGAGATGCTCACGGTTCGCGAGCACCTCGAGTTCGCGCGCCTGGCGTACTCCGCCGACGATGCTCGCGACCCGGAGCAGTTGCTGGAGCAGTTCGAGCTCGACGGCAAGCGCGACGAACTATGCGGCTCGCTGTCGCGCGGCATGCGGCAGAAGCTGGCGATCTGCTGCGCGCTGCTCCATCGGCCGGCGGCGCTGCTGCTCGACGAGCCGTTGACCGGCCTCGATCCGCACGGCACGCGGGTGATGCGCGACGTGATCGCGAACGCCGCCAGCGAGGGGACCGCGATCGTCGTCTCGTCGCACCAGCTCGAACTCGTGGAGCGCGTCTGCACGCGGGTGCTGCTGGTGAAGCGCGGGGCGAAGGTGGTGGAGGGGACGCTCGACGAGATCCGGGCGTTCGCGGCGCTTCCCACCGCCGCGACGCTCGAGCAGATCTTCTTCCGCCTCGTCGACGACGAGCACGACGGCAGCGCCGCCGCAGCCGCGGCGCCTGGAAGCTCCTGATGGCCGTGCTCTGGCAGCTCTACGTGCTGCGGCAGCGCGGCGTGCTGCGCCAGTTCGCGCGCTCGTTGCGACAGCCGAGCCGGTTCTTCGGCGTGCTGCTCGCGCTCGTGGCGCTCGGCTTCGTCGTCTGGGCCACGTGGCCCGGTCGACACGCGACGGCGCCGGTGACTCGCGAATCGTTCGCCGTCCTCGGGGCGATGATCTTCACGATGTCCGTGGCGGGCGGCTTCGTGCAGCAAGGCCCGCGCTTCGCGCCGGCCGACGTCGACTTCCTCTTCCCGGCCCCCTTCTCGCCGCGCCAGCTCCTGATCTGGCGACTGCTTCAGTTGTGGCCGCTGACGCTGGTGTCGGTGCTCTTCATCACGCTCGCGTTCGGGCTACGCCTCGCTTCGCCCGGCCGCTTCCTGATCGGGATGGCGTTCCTGCAGGTCACGGCGTTGCATCTGCAGCTGCTGGTGGCGGTCCTCATCACGCGCTTCTCCGATGCGGTCGCGCGTCGCCTGCGCGCGGCGGCACGCACCGTCGCGACGCTGGTCCTGTTCGGCGCGCTCGCCTACCTCGTCTTCGCGATCTCGGAGCAGGGCGGCCTCGCGCGCTTGGTCGGTCCGGTCGCGGCATCGCCACTGGCGCGCGTCGTCTTCTTTCCGTCGGCGGCGTGCGTCGACTTCGTCTACGCCGAAACGACCGGCGCCGGCGCGTTCGCGCTGCTGCGCCTCGTCCTGGGTGCGGTCGGCACGCTGGCGCTGCTGCTGCTGCCCGAGATCGACTTCCTCGAGGAGTCGGTCGCCACCACGGCGCGCGCCGCGCAGTCGACGCGGCGCCGGCACGGGATTGTGTTGGAGGGAACGGAGGGGCGGCGCGGCCGTTCCATGGCGCTGCCGCCGTCGCGATGGATCTTCCGAGGCGCGGGCGCGCTGGTCTGGAAGAACCTGATCGTCATGGGGCGATCGTGGCGCACGGTGTTGCCCGGTCTGCTGATCGGGTTGACGCTGGTGCTCCCCGCGGCGATGGCGGCGCGCAATGGCATCGGCATCAAGGTCGCGATGGGCTCCCTGGTCACGGCGACGATCTTCTGGTCGAGCGCGATCTCCTTCGACCTGCGCCGCGAATTCGATCGCATGGAGGAGCTGCGCGCGCTGCCGCTCGCCCCAAGCGCCCTGGTCCTGGCGGAGTTGCTGGTGCCGTGGCTGGTCGGCGTGCTGCTGCAGGAGGCGTTGCTGCTCGTCCTGCTGCAGCTCGATCCGGCGGGCGAGCTGCCGATCACCGGACCGGCGCTCGCGATCCCGCTGCTGATGTTCCTGGCGGTGGTGATCGACAACCTCGCGCCGTTCCTCTTCGCTCCGAAGGGCTCCTCGGCGCGCGGGACGCAGGGCGCCGCGCCGGCGCAGATGCTGCGACCGCTCGTGTGGCTCGCCGCGGCAGCGCCTGGAGCGGTGCTCTGGTGGTATCTGCTCCCGCGAGTCGACGACCCGTTCTGGGCCGTCGCGGCGGGGGTCGCGCTCGATGTCGCGATCGCTGCGGGCCTCTTCTTCCTGCTGGTGCGGCTCTACGAAACGCACTCGTCGGAAGCGGCCGGTTAGTGTCCTGATCCAGAAGTTCGCTTCAGAATTCGGGGCGCCCTTCGCGCATCGCTTCGTCGGGCCTCCTCATCAACTTCCCTCGAAGTTGAAGTCGTCCGCCCTCCTCGCGCTGCACAAAGCTCGCCTCCGACTACTTTCGCGAACTTCTGGATCAGGACACGACCGCGCGAACTCAGGCGGCTTCGCGCCGACCCGCGCGCACCAGCAGGAAGCTCGCGATGCCGAGCAGGGCCAGCGCGGCGACGTTCTCGGCGGCGTGCGGGTGGGGCAGCTCCCCGATCCGCTTCGACCCGGCCGCGAAGGCGTAGCCGACCAGCGTCACGCCCGCGAGACCGACGCCGGCCACGAACCCCGAGGCGCACAGCACGCCACCCTCGACCGCCTGCGCGTCGCCCTTCGCGCGCGCCTCGACGAAGCGGCGCACGCAGCCGCCGACGAAGATCGTCGTCATCGTCGAGAGCGGCAGGTAGATGCCGAGCGCCACTTGCAGCGGCGCCAGTCCGACCAGCGCGCTCACGAGCGTGATGCCGCCGCCCATCGCCACCAGATCCCACGGCAGCGACCCGCCGACCACCGCTTCGATGATCGTCTTCATCAAGTTGGCCTGCGGAGCGGGCATCGCGTTGGGGCCGGTGAAGCCGCCGTCGGCCTGGCTGCCGATCATCATCACGACGCCGGCAACGACCCAGCTCGACAGCAGCGCGGCCGCGATCTGGCCGACTTGCTGTCGCGCGGGAGTTGCGCCGACCAGCCAGCCGGTCTTCAGATCCTGCGAGATGTCGCCCGCCTTCGACGCGGCGACGCAGACGACCGTGCCGACGGTCAGCACCGCCGCCTTGGTGCCCGGCTCGTGCGCGCGACCCAGCAGCACGAAGAAGAGCGCCGTGCCCGCCAGGGTGATCAGCGCCATCGCCGAGGTCGGATTCGAGGAGACGCCGATGACGCCGACGAGTCGCGAGCTGACCGGCACGAAGAGGAAGCCAAAGAGGATCACCGCGCCGGCGCACAGCAGGCGCAGGTGCAGCGAAAGGTCGCCGGCCAGCACTCCGGGCACGAACGCCAGCACTGCGCCCAGCGCGGCGAGACCGGCGAGCAGCGTCCACGCGGGGATGTCGCGATCGGTCGCCACGTCGCCCGCCGCGGCGCCACCGCGTTTCAAGCCGCGCGCCACCGCGGCGAAGGAGCGGCCCATGGTGGGCGCAGTCTTCAGCACCGTGATGAGGCCGGCGGCGGCGACAGCGCCGATGCCGATGTAGCGCACGAAGCTCTTCGCTGCGCCGAACGAGAGTGCGGTCGCGCTGCCGCCGTCGGCCGCGGCGCCGACCGAGTGCATCTTGGTGACCAGCGGATAGAGGACCAGCGCGGAGAGCAGCCCACCCGCGACCATCACTGCGGATGCGCGGTAGCCGACGATGAAGCCGACCGCCAGCAGCACCGCGTCGACGCTGAGGGTGAGCGCCCCGTTGGGCAGGAAGGGCAGTTCCAGCTTCAGCTCTTCCGGGACGTAGCGCAGCGCACCGCCGTCCGCGGTCGGCATCGAGAGCAGCGGCCAGCCGCTGATCGCCAGCTTGAGCAGCGCACCGACGCCAAGGCCGATGAAGATCCAGCGGCCGTTGCGCGCGCCGCTATTGGCATTTCGCAGCACTTCGGCGCACGCGCGCCCTTCCGGGAACGGCAGCTCGGCGTCGCCCTGCACGATCAGCAGTCGGCGCAGCGGCACCATCGCGAAGATGCCGAGCAATCCGCCGCACAGCGCCAGCAGCGCGACCTGCGCGTAGGTCGGCCGATCGCCCCACATGAAGAGCGCCGGGATGGTGAAGATCGTTCCGGTCGCGAGCGAACTCGAGGCGCTGCCGATCGTCTGCGAGAGGTTCGCTTCGAGGATCGTGCCACCGCCCATCAGCCGGAACGCCGCCGCCGACAGCACGGCGATCGGGATCGAGGTCGAGACGGTGAGCCCCGCCTTGAGCCCGAGGTAGGCGTTGGCGGCGCCGAACAATGCGCCGAACACGAGCCCGCACGCGATCGACTTCGCTGTCATCTCGCGCGGAGCCTGGGCAGGTGCGGGCGGGGGAGAAGCGGACGACATGCACGGCGCTCCATGACGAGTCGGGGATCGGCCGATCTTCTCATGCGCGGCGCCGCGCGTATCGTCCGCTCTCCGCCGCACCGGCCTCACCGTTGGAGTCGACCTTCCCGTGCGATCGACCGCGCTGCTGCTCGGAGTGCTGCTGTTCCCGCTGGGTCAGGAGGCGCCCGTTCCCGCGCCTGCGGCCGATGGGGCTGGCCCTGTCACTGGAGTTCATCCGCCTGTCGAGCGCTCCGACCCGACGCGTGCCGCGCGCCTCGCGCAGCAGCGTCAAGATCTCGAGTCGCTGCTGGCGCGAATGGAACAGTTCGGTCATCAGGACGAGTGGATCGCCGACTGCACGCGGCGCTACGAGGCGTGGGACGCCCTTCACCCCGACGAGCCAGGCCACGTCGAGATCGGCGAGTGGACGATCACCACCGCGCTCTTGCGGGCGATCTCGTTGGTGCCGCGGGCGCCGGCATTGGAGCGGCGCTCGCCCAAGGACGACGGCACCTACACGCTGCTCGTCACCCTGGTCGACCTCGAGCGGCAGTTCGCGGCGCGCGGCATCGACTTCCTGGTCGTGGCGGTTCCGTCGAAGCTTTCCGTCTATCCAGAGATCGTGCTGCCCGAGCTGAAAGGCGTGGGTTTCGCCGGGATGGGCCTTTGCGTCGTCAAGCAGTTCCTGGAATCGTCACGCGAAGGGGTCGAGACGCAGAACCTCAGCGAGCCGTTCGTCGCGGCGCGCGTTCCGGAGGACCCCTCACGCGAGGATCTGCTGTTCCTGAAGAGCGACCCGCATTGGACCGTGCGAGGTGCCGAACTGTGCGCCGAGCATGTGGCGCAACGAATCGCGGAGTACCCATGGTTCAAGCGCGGGCCGTACAAGGAGAACTCCCATTTCCGCGTCGAGGAGCGGTCGATCACCTACAACGCCGGCGATGAGCTGGCCAGCAAGGGGTCGCGTGACGAGCTGATGCGCGGTCGCGTGGTCGTGCAAGGCAACCAGCCGTTCCCAAGCCTCGACCCGAGGAGTCCGATCCTCGTGTTCGGCGACAGCTATGCGCGGGTCCACAACGAGCAGGGCGCCGACTTCTGCAGCCAGCTCACGCGCTTCACCGGCTGGAAGATCGACTGCGTCTTCGCCGCGAGCGGCGGGCAGCAGCAAGTGCGCCAGAAGCTGGCTCGGCGTGAGCCAGCCGACTGGACGGGCAAGCGCCTCGCGATCTGGCTGCTGCCGGAGCAGCTTGCGATCGCTCGGTTACGTTACGAGCCGATCGAACTCTTCGCGGAAGAGGAGGAGTGATCCTGCGAGCCTGACGTCGCCGCGCGACGACGTCGCGGCCGCGGCGCTACTCCTTGGCCTCTTCCCACTCGACGGGCACGTAGATCACCTTGCCCGCGTCGGTCTCGTCCCAGCACGAGGTGTTCTCGTCGTAGCGCAATCGGTAGTCCTCGACGACGAGGCGATGGCGCATGCCGACCGTGTAGCGGCGCGGCGGCTGATCCTTGCCGTCGACGATGGCCGGGAAGGCGACCCAGAAGCGGTCGCTCTTGAGCCGCGGTGAAAGGGCGCCGTCGATCACGCGCACGACCTTGTACTCATGCACCGCGAGGCAGAAGTCGTAGTCGAAGTCGGTCGGGATCTTCGAGACCTCGACGAGTTCTCCCACCAGCGTGACGCGATCGGTGGGGACGCCCGCCGGCGCCGCGCGCGCCGCTGGCGGCGGCAACGCCACCTTGCGCCACTCCTTGCCGCCGGACGCGAGCATGCGCACGCCGAACTGCCACAGCACCAGCTTCTTGCCGGCGAGCCCATCGCCTTCGCGGCGCGCCAACGCTTCGCGCGTGCCGGTCGCCGAACCGCCCGCGATCGCGATCACGTCGAGCGCGCGATCGAGGTGCCAGGCGAGGTGCTCGGCGAGACCGCTGCCGTCGCCGAGTCCGAGCGTCGGGTCGGAGAAGATCTTGGTGAGGCTGTCGCCCATCAGCAGCACGTCGCCGGTCGGGTCGGGCGCGACCGGGTGATCGGTGGCAGGATCGACGATCGTCTCGAGCGTCAGCTTCATCGGCGGGTAGAGCTCCTGCTCTTCGGGCAGGCCGAGCATGCGCACGAGGTCGCCCTGCCCTAAGGTCGCCACCGAGCGCTTCTCGTAGCGGTGCGCCACCGGTGGCGGCTCCATCAGCAGTTCGCGCACGCGCGCGCCGATCGAGCCGGCGCAGAACGCCATCGTCGACGGCGACCAGTGGGTGTCGCGCGGCAGGGCCAGCGGCGCGGACGGGTCGGGCTGCGCGGCGCGGCACTGCGCCAGCAGCTCGTCCATGCGCACGAAGTCGAGTCCGCGTGCGGTGAGCTCGGCGTAGAAGCGTTCGAGGTCGGGATTGGGTGCCGACGGCGCTCCGGCGCTGAAGCGAGAGAGGCGGTCGGCGTCGAGCAGCTCCTTGCTGTACGACGGGATCAGCAGCAGCGCGATGCCGCGCGCGTCGAGCTGCCCCTTGAAGTCGGTGATGGCGGCGAGGGCTTCCGCTCCGCCGACGTCCGCTTCGAGGTAGCCCTTGCCGTAGGCGCTCTTCAGGTCGTCGGCGAAGAAGAGCCAGCCGTCGCGGCCTGGAACCACCTTCTCGTTGCCGTGGCCGAAGGTGCGCGTCAGCAGCCATTGGTAGCCGGGCAGCAGCTCCTTGGTGATGAAGGAGGCGTCATGCAGTTCGCTGTCGAATCGGCGCAGTCGCGTGGCGTCGATCAGGTCGTTGCCGAGTTCGCGGCTCCACGTCGCCAGGCCGCGACCGCCGGGTCCGTGCGCGAAGGGGCGGAAATAGTCGAGCGCCTGCAGCGGCTGGTCGCGGCGCTTCTCGTAGGCGAGCTGCGCCAAGGGCGAGACGAACAGCAGGGCGACGAAGAGCCAGCCGGTCGCGCGCAGCGGTGCACCGGCGCGCGCGAGCGGTTCGTTCGCGGGGTTTGTGGCGGCGGTCGAAGGCGTTCCGGTCATCGTGGTCCCCGCTCAGAACCGGAAGTAGAGGAAAGGGTTCTCGGCCTGCGAGAAGAGCGCGAGCACGCTCCACGCGAAGACCGCGACGATGCCGAGCGCCACGAACCAGCTCTTCTGCGCCTTCTCGACCAGGTGGCGCGTTTCGGTGCCGAGGAAGACGACCACGGCGCAGGCCAGCAGCGCGACGACGTAGAACGGCGTGAGGATCTGGCCGGCCAGAATCGCCTGGCCGCTGCTGCTGCCGTTGCCGTGGAACATCGCGTGCAGGTAGAGCGCGCCGTCGTGCAGCGTGGCGCAGCGGAAGACGATCCAGTTGAACTGGAAGATCGCGACCATCACGGCGGTGCGCGCGACCTTGGGCAGGAACCACCAGAGGCAACCCTTGCCCGACAGCCGTTCGAGCACCAGCATCAGCCCGTGCGCGCCGCCCCAGATGATGTATCGCCACGCCGCGCCGTGCCACAGGCCGCCGAGCAGGAAGGTGATCATCGTGTTGCGCGCGGTCTGCCACTTCGTGCCGCGACTGCCGCCGAGCGGGATGAAGACGTAGTCGCGCAGGAACGTGGTCAGCGAGAGATGCCAGCGCTGCCAGAACTCGGTGAAGCTGCCCGCCTTGTAGGGCGAGGCGAAGTTCTCGACGAAGGTGAAGCCCAGCATCTTGCCGAGCCCGATCGCCATGTCGCTGTAGCCGGAGAAGTCGAAGTAGAGCTGGAAGTAGAAGCAGACCAGCCCGAACCACGCGGTGCCCTGCCCGAGCGCGGTTGCGTCGTCGAAACAGAGGTCGGCCGCCTGGCTCACCGTATTGGCCAGCAGCACCTTCTTGGCGAAGCCGCACATGAAGACGAACGCGCCTTGCGCGAAGAGCTCGCCCTTCTGCGGTCGCGAGCGGAGCTGGTCGGCCACGTCCTGGTAGCGGACGATCGGCCCGGCGACGAGTTGCGGGAAGAGCGAGACGAAGCACATGTAGTCGATGAAGCTCTTCGCGCGCGTCGCCTGGCCGCGGTAGAGGTCGATCGAGTAGGACATGGTCTGGAACGTGTAGAAGCTGATGCCGACCGGCAGGGTGATCAGCACGACGGGACTAGGCGTGCCGCCGCAGATCTCGACCAGCCGGTTCCAATTCTCCTGCGCGAACATCGCGTACTTGAAGTAGCCAAGCAGCGCGAGGTTCGAGACCAGCGAGAACCAGAGACCCGCCTTGCGTTTTCGTGGCGAGGCGCCGGGCGCGCAGATGATCGCGCCCGCCCACCAGTCGATCAGGCTCGAGAGCGCCATCAGGCTGACGAACCAGGGGTTCCACCAGCCGTAGAAGACGTAGCTGACCAGCGTCAGGAACAGATTTCGCCAACGCACGGGCAACAGGTAGTTGCCCAGCAGCGTCAGCGGCAAGAAGTAGAAAAGGAAGATCTGGGTCGAGAAGACCATCGCGGCCCTGCCGTGGCTCCGGGACGCCGCCCGGGGTTGGGACGGCATGGTACTACGATGGCGCCATCGACATTCGAGCGGGGGAGGACATGAGGCCATCGTTTGCGGCGCTGACGACGCTCGCGCTCGCTCTCTGCGGGGCGGCCGTGTCGCAGTCCGATCCGACCGACGTCGCGACGCTGCGAGCCGCTCGTGTCGAGGCGGACCGTGCGACGCTCGCGGCATCGCACGCCGCCGTCGAGGCCTTCGGCCACGACGATGAGTTCGCGGCCGCGCTCGCCGCGGTGCGTGAACAGGCGCACGGCGACAAGTGGTGGCCGGTGGCGGACGGCAAGGTCTCGATGGTCACCGTCGAGCGTTGGCTCACCTGGAATCGTCCGGCCACTGGGCGCACCCTGCCGACGGCGCTCGACTTCGAGCTCGACGGCCACCCGTATGCCGCGATCACCGACCTCTCGCGCCAGCTCCACGACCATGGCATCGAGTTCGTGTACGTCTCGTTCCCGACCCGGCTGCAGCTCGATCCTGCGCTGGTCGTGCCCGGATTGGCGACTCCGCGCGCCATCGACGCCGGTGCTCCCGCCGATGCCGGCGCGCCGTTTCACGGCATGGTGGCGGCGCAGACGCGCTTCCTGCAGGCGCTGTCCGAAGCTGGAGTCGAGGTGATCGACCTCGCGCCCGAGTTCGCCGCGTGCTTCGACGCCGGCGCGAGCGACCCGCGGCGCCAGTTCCTCTACCACCGCTTCAACATGCACTGGACGCCGCGCGCCATCGAACTCGCGGCGCAACGCGTCGCGCAGCGCCTCGCGCAGATGCCGTGGTTCAAGCCCGGCCCCTATCAGGAGGGGCGCGCGTTCGCGGTACGCCGCCGCCCCTTCGAGTTCAACGCCGAGGGCAATGGACAGGCGCCAGGAGCCGTCCCAGAGCCGATCGCGGTGAACTCGATCCAGCCGCTCGGGCCGCCACTGCAGAAGGAGACCAAGCAGCACGGGCCGATCGTGCTGCTCGGCGACAGCTTCGCGGACTTCCACAAGGAGTACAACGCGGCGTTCCATGACCAGCTCTTCCGCTTCACCGGCTGGCCGATCGATGTGCTCGCGCCGGCTGGCGGTGCCGAGCTGCAATGCCGCGACAAGCTGCGGCGCCGCGGCGACGGTCTCGCCGGCAAGAAGGTCGTGATCTGGCTGATGCAGGAGGCGGCGCTCGCGCCGTCCCCGCAGTTCAAGCCGGTGGCGCTGTTCGAGTGACGAGCGTGCGCCGTCGTGTCGCGCGCCGCCGCCCGTCGCACCCGCTCGTGATGCTGCTGCGCAAGTTGCTGGCGGCGCTGCTGCGGCTGCCGCTGCCGGCGCTCGTGCTGGCGCTGCTGCTTCCGGGTTGCGGCGAGGCGCCCCATGAAGCGCCAACCGAAGGCGCCACCGCGCCGGCGCGAATCGCCGTGCCACGCGCGGAGCGACTCGCGCGCGAGGCGACGTCCGCGTCGGCGCGCGCGCTCGAGCTCGAGCGAGGTGATGCGCGCGCGCTCGACGACGAGTTCACCGTCGCGATGCGCGCGCTGGTGGAGGAACCGAGCGGCAAGCGCTTCGTTCGCTTCGGCGACGATTGGCTGCCCAAGAGCGCCGCGCGCGGATGGCTCGACTGGAACGCGCGCGAAGCCGCCAATGCGTCGCCGCTCGCGCTGCGAATCGATGCACCCAATCACCCGTTCGCGGTGCTGCTCGACCTGCAGCAGCAGCTCGCGGCGGCGGGCGCGACGCTCCTCTTCGTGCCGATCCCGGCGCGCGCCGAGCTCGAGCCGGAACTGCTGCTGCCGGCGCGCGCTGTTCCGACGCCGTTGCCGCCGCGCGTCGCCGCGACCACGCGCTTCCTGGCGCTCCTGGCCGAGGCGGGAGTCGAGTCGGTCGACCTCGTGCCCGCCTTCACCGCGCAGCGCACCGATCCTGATCCGCGTCGCGCCCGCCTCTACCTGCGCGGCAACAACCACTGGACGCCGCGCGGTGCAGAGCTGGCGGCGCAACAGGTCGCGTCGCGCCTCGCCGAGTTCGAGTCGGCGGAGCTGCCGCTGCCGCAATCGCCGCGCTGGCAGGAGGGGCGTGATTTCAACGTCGTGCGCCGCCTCGGGCAGGTGCGCGGCGAAGGGATCGGCCAGGCGGAAGGGGCGCCGTCCGAAGGGGTGGGGGTGAACGCGGTCGACTGGCAGGGCGGCGGCGGTCCGACGGCCGAGCTCGCGCGTGCCAGCGCGATCGTGCTGCTCGGCGACAGCTTCGCGTCGATGCACAAGGAGCTGCACTCCTCCTTCGTCGATCAGCTGATGCGCTTCACCGGCGCGCCGGTCGACGTGATCGCGCCGCAGGGCGGAGCGGAGCTCGCGTGCCGCGAGGCGCTCTCCCGCCGCGACGCGCCGCTCGCCGGCAAGAAGGTCGTGATCTGGCTGCTGCCCGCTCCGCTGCTGGCGCCGTCGGGGCTCTGGAAGAGGGTGGCGATCGGCGGGGAGTGAGTCGGAGCGCGCGATGAGTTCAGCCGCAGTGCTTCGCTTGGTCACGCAGCTGGCGCCTCTGGCCCTCCTTGCCTCGGCGCGCGCGGAGGAGGGCTTCTGGCCGCTCGTGCCGCCGCCGATCGCGCCGGTGCGCGCGGCGCTTTGCATCGACGTCGATGCGGCGGTCTTCGACGGACTGCGCGCGGCGTCGGTGCGGATCGTGCCGAATCGTGCGCGCGAGGATCATGCTTGGAGCGGCAGTTTCGTCGGCCCCAACGGACTCATCCTCACGTGCCGGCACGTGGTCACCGAACTCCTTCGCGGCGCGCGCAATGTTCCACGCGACCTCTCGCGCTGGGAATACCTCGCGAGTACGCGTCACGACGAGCTGCCCTGTCCGGGGCTCGTGGTCGAGCGGGTCGGAACGATCGAGGAGGTGAGCGACCGAGTGAGCGAGTGGGTGAGCGAAGCGCGGCGAAGCGACCCCGACTTCTGGACGCCGCGGCGCGCGCACGATGCGGCGATCGCCCGACTGGTCGCCGAGGCGGAGCGAGTCGAAGCGGCGCGCGTTGCGGCCAATCCCCGCGCGATCACGAGCCACGTGCGACTGGTGACGGTCGCGGGCGAGGAGCGGTACTTCCTTGCCCGCTACGAGCGGTTCGACGACGTGCGCCTGGTGTTTTTGCCGGAGCCTGTCCTCCGTGATCCTGTCTTTCGCGAAGGTCGGTGGCTCCCAAGCGAGCCGCCGGTGGCCGACGTCGCGTTGCTGAGGGTCTACCGAGGCGGAGTCGCCGTCGGTCCCGAAGCGTGGCTGCGGCCCGCGGATGCGCCGGTGGCAAAAGGCGACTTCGTGGCAACGCTTGGCCACCCGGCGCGAAGCGCTCGGGCGCGCAGCGTGGCCGAGCTCGAGTTCCTGCGCTCGACCGGGCTGCCTCTGCGCCTCGACCTGCTCGAGGTGGCGCAGACGGCGCTGTTGGCGACGACCAGAGGCGTCTCGATCCACGGCGAGGGAGCTGCGCTGCGGCAGACCATCGCCGACGAGCTGCGATCCGTCGGCGCCTGGTGGGAGCAGCTCGATGACGCGACCGCGCCCGTTTCTCCGACGGCGACGCTCGCGCGACGACGCGAGGCGCTGAGCTCCGACCCGACGCAATTGGCTGCATGGGAGGCGCGGGAATCGGTGCTCGCCCGCGGATTCGCGGACTACCAGGGGTTCGCTGCGCGTGACTTCTGGTGCGAGGTGCTCGCGCAGTCCGCGACGACGGCGATCGGTACGGATGATGAGAAGTTGTCGCCGCGGAGCGATCGCCTCTACTCGCTCGACTCGGCGCCGCTCCGGCGTCTCGGTGGTCGGTTGTCCGATACGCGCGTCTCCGACGAGCTAGCCGATTGCTTCGTCGCGTGCGTGGTGGAGCGGATTCGCGAGAGGTTCGAGCCCGACGATCGGCTGGTGGCGGCGCTCGACGGTTGGTTGGCTCCGATGCCCTCGGCCAAACGCGAGGTCGATTGGAGCGCGCTGCGGTTCGGCGAAGACGGGCGAAGGGCCCGCTACGAGGAGCTCCTGAAGCGATTGGCTGCGCTGCGGATCGAGTTGCGCGTGGCGACCGAGGCGGCGCTGAGCGCCTCTTTCCTGGACGCCGATCCGAACGAGGAGGAGCGCTGGCGTGCCGCGCGGTCGAGCTCCGCGACGCCGGCCGAGGCGAACGGCACCGCGAGCTTCTCGTTCGGCGTCGCGTGCGGCGTGCCAGCGGACGATCCAGCAGCGAGTTGGCGTCACTCCTACCGCCAGCGATTCCAGGCACTGTTGCCTCGCCTCTCGCCGGAGTCTCCTTGGCGAAAACTCGCAGAGGTCGGTGCCGACGTGACCGCGACCTTCGAAACGAGCTGCGACGCGCTGGATGGATCGTCGGGCGGTGCGGTGGTGGGACGCGACGGCCGGCTGCTCGGCGTCCTGGCGGAGAGCACCTCGCATCCCGATTGGTTCGATCCCAACGCGCGCTCGACCGTCGTCGACTTCCGCGGCGTGCTGGCGGTGCTGCGGCGCGTCTACCGGGCGGACGGGTTGATCGCCGAGCTCACGGAGAGGTAGCAGCGGCGCGGCGCGCGTGCTGGCGCGACAGCCAGAACGAGAGCACGACGCCGAGCGCCATCACCGGCGCCACGATGAACGCGCAGGTCGATAGCGCGAAGCCGAATCCGCTGTCGGGCGAGCGCAGCCGCGTGGTGGTGACGACCGAGACCTGGTCGAAGGCGCGGTAGAGGCCGGTGTCGATCAGGCTCTTCGCCTGGTACTTCTCCTCGCGCGTCACCACCGTGAAGAGCGTCTCGCGGCCCGGCTTCGAGAGGCCGTACTCGACCCCCTTCTGCAGCACGAAGAGCAGCAGCACCGCGGCCAGTGCGACGTTGGGCGGGGCAGCCGGCATCTGAAGCCAGCGCCACCAGGTCGCGTCGGCGGCGAGCGGGCCGCCCGCGTCGACCGCGAAGCCGAGCACGACGAATCCCGCGAGCGCCACCACCATCTGCGCGGCGAGCGTCACGCCGACGCCGGCGCGTCTCAGCAAGCGCGCTGCGACGAACCCTTGCAGCAGCAGCGCGAGCGTCTGCGTGGCGAGATCGTTCCAGCCGAACAGCGCGGTGCGCGCGTCGCGGGCGAGTCCCGACGCGCCCATCAGCTCGGTGCGCTGCGTGTAGAGCAGCGTCGACGCGAGGATCGAGAGGAATTGGTAGCCGATCAGGCCGAGCAGGTAGGGGGAGCGCGCGACCCCTTCGAAGCCGGCGACCCACTTTCGCCACGCCGAGCGGAGGTCGCGACCCGCTGCCGCCGCCGGCGCTGCGCGCGCCTCGTCGCCTGCCAACCGCCGACCGAGCTGTGTCGCTCCCTCGACCAGAACCGCCGCCACCAGCAGGAGCCCGTCGGTCTTGAGGGCATCGGCGCCCCGCGTTGCGACGAGCGAACCGGTGATGGCGCCGACCGTGATGCCGATCGCGATGCGGCCGAAGAGTCGCTTGCCCTGCGCCGCGTTGTGGCGATCGGCCATCGCGCTCCAGAACAGCGACAACAGCAGCAGGTTGAAGACGCTGATCCAGACGTAGAGCGCCGCGGCGTCGAGGCGGAAGCGGCCGACGGCGCTGCTCTCCGCGGTGGCGAGGTGGTCCGGGCGGAAGAGCGCGAACCAGACGTAGAAGGCGATCAGCGACAGCGACACGGTGCGGTGGACCCACGCGATGACGCTCTTGCGCGAGCGCGCGGCGGCGAGGCGCCAGTAAGGCGGCAGGATCGCGATCGTCACCGCCAGCGTCCCGAGCCAGAGCCACTCGAGGTTGCGCGCGCCGCATTCGACGCCGAGGTTCTCGCGCAGCGGCTTGAGCAGCCCGTTGGCCGCCATCAGGCAGAAGCCGTAGAGCTGCGCGAGCAGCACAGTTCCGCGCTCGGAGCGCGCGGCGGCGGTCGGTGGACTCCGTTCGGGCGGTGCGGAGGGCTCCACGATCAGGGCCGCTTACCGCCCGCCTTCTCGGCGCCCTTGCCCGCCGTCTGCAGCGCGTGCCACGCCGCGAGCGCCGCCGTCTCGCGATCGCGCGCGAGGCCGGTGGAGAGAGCGCGCCCCTTCTGCGTTTCACGGAACCAGGCGATGGTGTCGCGCGCGGTGTCGACCGCCGGACGCAGCACGAGTCCCGCGTCGAGCGCGCGCTGCACGCTGATCGAGCAGAGGCCGCCACCGGGCTGGCGCGGCGAGATCCATGCCGGCATGTCGCCCCACGCCGTGATCTTCTGCGCGTCGAGGAAGTCGTCGCTGACGAAGGTGAAGGTCGCGTCGCTGCCCGCCGCGCGCTTGCACGCGTCGAGCAATTCGCCGATCGGCAGTCCGCCGTGCGGTCCGGTGACGTTCATCACGCCGACTTTCGACGCTTCGATGCAGTGCAGCGCGAAGGCGGCGACGTCGCGCACGTCGACGAACTGGACCGGATCGGCGGGCGTGCCAGGTGCCAGCACCTCACCACCCGCCGCGACGCGCAGCGGCCAGTAGGTGAAGCGATCGCTGTCGTCTTCCGGCCCGACGATGAGGCCTGGGCGGAGGATCGTCACCTGCCCCGGCATCGACTGCTCCGCCCGCTGCTCGCACAGCACTTTCAGCGCGCCATAGGTGCCGTTGGTCAGCTGCACCTTCTCCGGATCGAGGTTCTCCGGCAGCGTCATCACCGGTGCCGACTCGTCCTGCAGCGGCTCGCTGATCGGCTGGTAGACCGAGATGGTGGAGATGAAGAGGTACTGGTCGCTGTGGTCGGCCAGCACGTCGATCGCCTGGCGCACGAACTTCGGGTAGCTCGGCCAGACGTCGATCACGGCGTCGAAGTCGCGACCTTCGAGCGCCTTCAGGTCGCCCGTCGCCCGGTCGCCGATGAGCTTCTCGACGGGCAGGCCGTCGAACGCCTTGGGGTCGCTCTTGCCGCGGTTGAAGGTCGTCACCTGATGGCCGCGCGCGACCGCCTGCTTGACCAGGAACGGTCCGATGAAACCGGTGCCGCCGAGGACGAGGATCTTGAGCTTGCGCGTCGGCGCCTCCTGAGGCGTGGCGCCGCGCAGCAGCGGCAGGCGCGAAGCGGCGAAGGCGGCGGCGAGCGCGGACGAGGTCTGCAGGAACTGGCGTCGGGTCGGCACGGGGCGGAGCTCCATCGGAAGGGCGTCGCGGGGTCGCGCATCGGTACGCCGCGCGACACGGGGAGTTTCGCAAAAGCGGCGCGCGCGCCAGAATGCGCCCTTCCGCTGGCGCCGCTCGTAGGATGCGCCGCCTCCCTCGCGAAAAGAGCCACTGCCCGATGGAAACCGAGATCGTCGCGCTGCGCGCCCTGGAGATCCTCGACTCGCGCGGCAACCCGACCGTGAAGGCGTACGTCGAGCTCGCCAACGGGGCGCAGGGGGCGGCTGCGGTCCCATCGGGCGCGTCGACGGGCACGCATGAGGCGGTCGAGCTGCGCGATGGCGATGCCCGACGCTACGGCGGCAAGGGAGTCCAGAAGGCGGTCGGCAACATCCTCGAACGCATCGCGCCGGAGCTGATCGGTCGCGACGCCAGCGATCAAGCCGGCTGCGATCGCGCGATGCTCGAACTCGACGGCACGCCGCAGAAGGGCGAGCTCGGCGCCAATGCGATCCTCGCGGTGTCGCTGGCGCTCGCGCGTGCGGCGGCGCAGGCGAGCGGGCTGCCGCTCTATCGCTACCTCGGCGGAGCGGGCGCGCGGCTGCTGCCGATGCCGATGATGAACGTGCTGAATGGCGGCGCGCACGCCGACAACAAGCTCGATTTCCAGGAGTTCATGATCTACCCGGTCGGGCTGCCCTCGTTTCGCGAGGCGTTGCGCGCCGGCGCCGAGATCTTCCACCAGCTGAAGAAGGTGCTGGCCGCGAAGCACATGAACACCGCGGTGGGTGACGAAGGCGGCTTCGCGCCCGACCTGCCGAGCAACGAGGAGGCGTTGAAGCTCCTCATGCAGGCGGTGGAGAAGGCGGGGTACCAGCCGGGCAAGCAGATCGCCTTCGCGCTCGACGTCGCCAGCAATGAGCTGTTCAAGGACGGCAAGTACGCGCTCGAAGGCGAGGGCAAGTCGGGCCTCTCGTCGAGCGCGATGGTCGACCTCTACCAGGAGTGGGTCGAGCGCTACCCGATCGTCTCGATCGAGGATGGCCTCGCCGAAGACGATTGGGATGGCTGGAGCGAACTCACAAGACGGCTCGGCGGCAAGTGTCAGCTGGTCGGCGACGACCTCTTCGTCACCAACCCGCAGCGCCTCGCCAAGGGGATCGCGGGCGGCCAGGCCAACGCGATCCTGGTCAAGATCAACCAGATCGGCAGCCTCACGGAGACGCTCGACGCCGTGAACCTGGCCAAACGCCACCACTACGGAACGATCATCTCGCACCGCTCGGGCGAGACCGAGGACACGACCATCGCCGACCTCGCCGTCGCGACGCTGTCCGGCCAGATCAAGACCGGCAGCCTCAGCCGCACCGACCGCGTCGCGAAGTACAACCGCCTGCTCGAGATCGAGGACGAACTCGGCGGTTCGGCGCAGTACGGCATCTCGCTGCGCCGCGCCTGACATGCCGCGCTCGCGCCAGCTCATCCGCGACTTCGGGCTCACGCTCGCGCTGCTGCTGGTAGCGACACTGCTCTATTGGCGGACGGCGCAGCCGGCGTTGAAGAAGAACGCGGAGCTCGATACCGAGCATCAGCGGATGGTGCGTGCGAAGGAGCAGCTCGACGACGAGCTCGAGCGGCTGCGCGCCACCGAACGCGGCGCCAACGACCCGGAGACGATCGAGCGCATCGCGCGCGAGAAGAATGGCGCGTCGGGGTTGCCGTCGAACGAGCTGATCGTGCCGGCGGCGGCGCACGGCGATGAGGCGACGGATGAGGAGTGACGCTCGTCGCGGACTGCTCGCGCGGCTCCTCGCGCTCAGTTGCGCCCTCGTCGCGTCGCCGTCGCCGCTGCGCGCTCAATCGACGTTGCCCGAGTCGGTCGACTTCAGCAATGCGACCGATGTCGGCGATGAGCCCGAAGCTGCGCGGCTCGCGTTCTATCACGCCGAGGAGCACCTGGCGGCGGGGCGGGCGCGGGCGGCCGGCGACGAGATCGTGAACCTGCTCCGCAGCGCGACTCGCGGCCGCGTGCGCGTCGGCGAACGGCTGGTGGTTCCGGTGGAGACCGCGGCGCTCCTCTTCCTGTTGCGATTGCCGGCGGACGTTCGCGCCGAGCTGGCGCGCGCCGAAGAGCTGATCGCCGAGAAGTCACCCTTGGGCGGGGATGACGCGCGCCAGCGCACCTTCGCGGCGCGCCATCCGCTGCAGGCGAGTGGTGAACGGGCGCTGCTCGATTCGGGGGTGCGGCAACTGCTGTCGGGTCGATTCGGCG
The DNA here is from genome assembly GCA_031409275.1 of Planctomycetota bacterium. Classification (GTDB taxonomy): domain Bacteria; phylum Planctomycetota; class B15-G4; order B15-G4; family SIAN01; genus SIAN01. The sequence continues at coordinate 244,314 of JANNXA010000014.1, read as the reverse complement.
CCGCGGTCGCCGACCTCGAACGGCTCGTCCATTGGCCAAGCGCCGGTCCCGGCGCCGCGCGTGCCTTGGCGGCGGCAAGGCTGCTCGAAGCGTACGCACGGCTCGGCCGCGAGCTTCCCCGCGAGCCGCTTGCCCGCTGGCCCGATGCGACCGTCGCACTGCCACCGACGGCGGGCGATGCGCCGCGCGATTGGACGACGCTGCGCGAAACGGCCGACGCGGCGCGGCGACCCGGATTCGATTTCGGGGCGACGTTGCCGGGTTTCGAACGCTGGTTCGTGCCGCCTCCCGCTCCGCAGCCGGTGCGCGATCCGGAGTACGCGCTCCATCGCAACCGCTTCCTGTTGGTTCAGCACCAGACCACACAGGATGAGCCGGAGCTGAAGGACCTGCCGACGCGCGCGCCTCTGGTGGTCGGCGATCGGCTGATCACGCTCGAGCCGTTGGTGGCGGGCGATGGCGGAGTCGTGGCGCTCCATGTCCGGAGCCTCGCCACGGGCGATGAGCTCTACGCGCCGATCCGCAGCGACTTCGACCTCCACCTCGATCCGGAGCAGGACGAAGTCGTGCTCGATCGATGCGCGCTCTCGAATGAGGGCGAGGCGTTGTTCGTCACGATGGAACTGCGCGATCCCGGCCAGGAGGCGCGCCAGCTCGGGCGCGATGGACAAGCCTCGGCCCGGACCGCCCTGTTCCGGCTCGACCTCGCGCGCGAGGGGTATGTCGAGTTCCGCGTGACCAGCGCCGAACTCGCCACGCGCGCCGAGTTCGCCGATCACGTCTTCGCGGGCGCGGCGGTGCAAAGCGATGGCCGCCTGCTGGTGGCCGCTTCGCGTCTGCGCGTGAAGGAGAGCGAGTGCGCGCTGCTCGCGTTCGATGCGGCGAGCGGTGCGCCGCTGACGGCGACCTTCCTGGCGCGCGCCGCCGCGATTCCGCGCGTCGCCTCGCGCTTCGGCGCCGACGAGGCGCGGCGGGTGAATCCGTCGCCCGTCGTCGTCGAGGGCGGCGTGGCCTTCGTCTGCACCAATCTCGGCGCGATCGCGGCGCTGCGGGCGAGCGATCTCGAGCTGGCCTGGCTGTTCCGCTACCACCGCGCGGTGCCGCCGGACGGCGACCGCTTCGAGCGCGCCGCGCTCCACGACCTTGGCCCGTGGCTCGGTCGCGCGCCGATCGCACTGGCCGATCGCGTGATCGCCAGCCCGGCCGATTCGCACTACCTCTACTCGCTCGCGCGCTGGCCCAACGAACGCGGCGACCTGTTGCTGAACGAGCCGATCGAGAAGCAGCTGCGTCAGTGCCTGCTCGGCGCGGACGCGAAACGCTGCTGGTTCGTGCGGCGCGAAGGCGGCGACGGCGGCGCCCCGCGCTACTCGATCGAAGCGACCGACCACGACGGCGTGCCGATGTGGGAGCAGTCGATCTCGGTCCTGCGCGGCAACCGGATCACCGGCGTGCCGGCCATCACGCGGCGCTGGCTCTTCGTGCCGACCGACCGCTGCATCTATCGAGTCGACCTCGAGGGCGGCCTGCTCGCCTCCATCCAACCGCCGGCGGCCGTCGGCGTCCCTTATCCCGAGTTCGGCACCTTCGGCGACCTCGCGATCGCGGGGGATCGGATGGTCTCGACGAGCTCGCTGTTCACCTTGCTGTTCAAGTAGCGGCGCGCTGGGAGCGCCGCCGCAGGTAGAGCCACCCGACCAACATTCCGGTGCCGAGCGTCCAGGCGAAGACCCAGAAGCCCAGCTGCGCGACGGCGGCCATGCCCATGCGGGCGAGGAACGTGCCGGGGTCGGACTCGTTGTCCTTGCCGAACTTGGTGAGGTGGGTGTCCCAACCCCGCTCGATCGCCATCCACGTCAGAAGGAGCACCGGCAACCGCGCGAGGAAGCCGTAGGCGATCAGGGTCTTCGCGAGCTCGCGTTTCGGCCGCTCGCTGCGGCCCGCGATCTCGCGCGCGAACCACCAGCCGAGCAGCGGCGGCAGCCAGGAGATGCCGAGCAGCGCACCGTTGCCGCCAGCCCCGCGACCGGCGAGCCAGTTGGGGAGCGAGCCCAGTTCGCCAGCGATGCGGGCCAGGGTGATGGCGAGCGTGATCAGCGCCGGCAGCGCGATCCGATTCAAGAGCGGGCGCAAAGTGGGGGCGGTTGGCGTCACGAGGCGATGCTCCCTGGAGGCGGGCGGGGACGAGGTATTAGCCGGCAGCGCCAAGATTGCGGCGCAACGGATCTGCCTCTTCGCCGTTCCCGGTCGTACGGAGAGCGCTACCCATTTCAGGCCGGCGGTCGTGCTCGAGGCGCGCAGCAAAAATCGCCCTTCTGCCCGTCGACGGTCGATGCATAGTGGGGAGCCCCGGCTCCCCGGGGAGAGGTTCGGATTCAGAACGGCGGTGCGGCGGCCTGCTGCCGCGCACCCGCGGATCGAGGAGAGTTCGGATGGAGACGGCTTCCGACACCGCCCTGCTGCAGCAGCTCGGGGCGGCCTATCGACGCATCAAGGACGAGCTCGGCAAGGTCATCGTCGGCCAGGACGACGTCAAGGATCAGCTGCTGATCGCGCTCTTCGCGCGCGGTCACTGCATCGTGACCGGCGTGCCGGGCCTCGCCAAGACGCTGCTGATCTCGAGTCTCTCGAAGACGATCGGTCTGTCGTTCAACCGCGTGCAGTTCACGCCCGACATGATGCCGGCCGACATCACCGGCACCGAAGTCCTGCAGCAGAACGTGTCGACCGGCCAGCGCGAGCTCTCGTTCATTCGCGGGCCGATCTTCGCGAACGTCATCCTTGCCGACGAAATCAACCGTACGCCGCCGAAGACGCAGGCGGCGTTGCTCGAGTCGATGCAGGAGTTCCAGGTCACGGTGGGTGGCAAGCGCTACGAGCTGCAGCGGCCCTTCTTCGTCTTCGCCACGCAGAACCCGATCGAGCAGGAGGGCACCTATCCGCTGCCCGAAGCGCAGCTCGACCGCTTCATGTTCAACGTGAAGATCGGCTACCCGACCGAGGCCGAAGAGCTCGAGATCGTGCGGCGCACGACGGCCGGCGTGCAGGTCGATCTGAAGCCGGTGGTGAGCCAGCAGGAGATCCTCTCGCTGCAGGAGCTGGTGCGGCGCGTGCCGATCTCCGACCACCTGATCAAGTTCGCGATGAAGCTCGCGCGCTGGACGCGCGGCACCGAGAAGGACGCTCCTGGCTTCCTGAAGGAGACGGTCGCGTGGGGCGCCGGGCCGCGCGCGACGCAGTACCTCGTGTTGGGAGCGAAGGCGCGCGCGGCGCTGCAAGGGCGTCCGGGCGTCGAGCTCGACGACATCCGCTGGGTGGCGAAGCCGGTGCTTCGCCATCGCGTGCTCCTCAACTTCGCCGCCGAGGCGGAGGGGATCACTTCCGACGACCTCGTCGACCGCATCCTGGCCAGTGTCGACCCCACCAAGAGCGAAGCCCTCGCCGATGGCCGACTCCCGAAGGTACTTGGATCCTAAGGTCGTCGATCGACTCGGGCGCCTCGAGGTCAAGGCGCGCCTGATCGTCGAAGGCTTCCTGCAGGGATCGCATCGCAGCCCGTATCGCGGCGCATCGGTGGAGTTCGCCGAGCACCGCGAGTACGTGCCCGGAGACGATCTGCGCCATCTGGACTGGAAGGTCTACGGGCGCAACGACCGCTACTACGTCAAGCAGTACGAGGAGGAGACGAACCTCCGCTGCCTGATCGCGCTCGACACCTCGGGTTCGATGCGCTTCCCCGAGGGATTCGACACCACCCGCTTCCAGTACGGGACGCTGCTCGCCGCCGCGCTCTCGCACCTCCTGATCCGCCAGCGCGACGCAGCCGGCATTGCGCTCTTCGACACGCAGGTGCATCACTTCGTCGAGCCGCACACGAGCCCGGCGCACCTGCAGTCGATCTTCCGCACGCTCGAGACCGGGCCGCGCCCGCCCGAGACGCGCACTTCGCTGCTGCCGGTGCTCTCCGACCTCGCCGAGCGCACCCACCGGCGCAGCCTGATCGTCGTCATCTCCGACTTCTTCGCGCCGGTCGAGGAGACGTTGCGCGGCCTTGCGCGTCTGCGCAGCCGCAAGCACGACGTGCTGCTGCTGCAACTGCTGATGCCGGAGGAGCTCACCTTCGAGTTCTCGCGCAACACGCTCTACAAGTTCGTCGGCCTCGAAGGCGCCGGCGAGCTGATCGTCGACCCGCGCGCGATGAAGGCGGAGTACCTCGCCGCGCTCGAGCAGTTCCGCCGCGACCTGAAGCGCGGTTGCCTCAAGGAACGCATCGACTTCGAGTCGATCGACACCTCGACGAGTCTCGACGTGCCGCTCACCGCGATCCTCGCGCGGCGCGCTCGCAAGGCGTCGCGCCGATGAGTTTCGCCATGACGCTGCTGGTGATGCTGAATCCGGCTCTGGCCGGTTTCGCGGCGCTGCTCGCGGTTCCGCTGGTGATCCACCTGCTGAATCGCCGTCGCTACCGCACCGTGCCGTGGGCGGCGATGGAGTTCCTGCTCACCGCGTACCAGAAACGGCGCAAGAAGCTGCAAGTCGAGAACCTGCTGCTTTTGTTGCTGCGCTGCGCGATCCCGGTCATCCTGGCGCTGGCCTTCGCGCGGCCCTACTTCGGGCCCGACAGCGCCCTCTCCGGATTCGGCGAGCCGCAGCGCGAGGTGATCGTCGTCCTCGACGAGTCGTACAGCATGAGCCGCCGCGCCGGCAACGGCACGCTCTACCAGGCGGCGATCGAGCAGTCGCGCCGCCTGCAGGCCGGATTGAAGGCGGAGCGCCAGGACCGCATCTCGCTGCTCACCTTCGCCAAGGAGCCGCGCCTCCTCTGCGTGTCGGCGGGATTCGACGACTTCGAGCGCAAGCTCGCGACCTTGGGGCGCCCGCAGTACGAGCGCGCCGATCTTGCGCGGGCGCTCGACCTGCTGCTGGACGAGGTGCTCGACAAGCAGGTGCTCGCGCGGCCCGAGGTCTGGCTGCTCTCCGACTTCCAGGGCATCACCTTCGATGACCTCGCCGCGGGCGCTGCCGATTCCGACGCCGCGAACTCCGACCTCGCGACGGCCGACGCCGCCCTGAACGGCGCGCTGGTCGGTCGCATGCGACGTCTGGGCGAGCGCAGCGACCTGCACCTCGTCAACCTCGCCGACGGCCTGTTGCCGGTCGAGAACGTCGCCGTCACCGACCTGCGCGCGAGCGAAGCGCTGGCGATCCAGGGGCAGTCGTTGCGCCTCACCGCGAGCGTCGTGCGCCAGGGGCGTGCGACCAACGGCAGCGGGCGCTTCCGCATCGGCGATGTCGAGCGGCCGGTCACGTTCCGCTACGACGCGGAAGGCAAGGCGAGCGTCGAGCTCTACCACTCGTGCACGAGCGAAGGCGACCTGGGCGTCGAGTTCCGCGTCGATGAGGACGATCTCGCCGACGACGATGCGCGCTTCCTGCGGCTGCCGGTCAAGCGCAGCCTTCCGGTGCTGGTGGTCGACGGCGCGCCGTCGGGCGGCGATCCGCTGGCCGGCTCGGCGGGCGGTCTCCTCCTCATCCTCGACCCGCTCTTCAACGACCTCGAGGCGTCCGACCCGCGCCGCTGGTTCGAACCGACCGTCGTGCCCTGGTACGACCTGTCGCGCACGAAGCCCGACTTCGCGAAGTACGACGCGGTGATCTTCGTCGACGTGCGCGAGATCGAGGCCGAGCGCGTCCTGCCCGAGCTTGCGGCCTACATCGACGGCGGTGGTGGCGCGCTCTTCCTGCTGGGCGAAGAGGTGCGTGCCGAGACGTGGAACGAGCGGCTCTACAAGGGCGATGGCAGCGGCCTGATGCCGCTTCGTCTCGGCGCCGAACCGATCGGCGAGGAGTACGACCCGAGCGCCGGCAGCGCGCGGCGCGACGCGCCGTTTCGCCTCGAGATCGCCGACGAGCTCCACCCGGCCGTTCGCACGTTCGCCGACGATCGGCGTCGTCTCTACCTGCGCTTCCCGATCTTCCGCTACTGGCCGTTCCAGCCCGACCCGAACGGCAGCTACGCGCTGCCCAAGGATGCCCGCGTCGTGCTGCGCCATGAGGTCAGCGGAGCGCCGGCGCTGATCGACCATCGTGTCGGCCGCGGCCGCACGCTGTGGCTCAACTTGAGCGGCACGGATGACTCGTGGTCGAACTTCACGCGCGTGGCCAGCGCCTACTTCCCGCTGATCTGGGACATGCTGAACTTCCTCTGCGTCCGCGATCCGGGCGACCATGAGCTGCCCATCGGCGGCGCCATCGCGCGCGGCTATCCGACGCCGCCGCTGTCGTGGACCGTCTCGATTCCGGGCGGCGCGGCGCGCGCGTTCCGCGATCCGCCGCGCGAAGCGGTGCGCGGACTGTGGCGCCTTCCCGCCTTCGCCGACACGCGCGTGCCCGGGCTTTACACGCTCGAGGTGCAGTTCGGCGGCGAGGACCCGCCGGCGACGGAACTCTTCGCGGTGAACCTCGATGCCAGCGAGAGCGATCTGCGCTGCCTCGATCGCGAGGCGGTCGCGTCGCTGCTCGCGCGCGTCACCCATCAGTACCACGCCCGCGAGATCCCGACCGACGTCGCCGAGCAGGCTCCGGAGCGGCAGGGCGAGATCTGGAAGAAGCTGGTCCTGGCACTGCTGGCGCTGCTGTTGCTCGAGACGCTGCTTGCCTGGCGCTTCGGAGCCTATTCCGCATGAACCTGGCGTCGACGCTGCCCGCGTTCCTTGGCCTGCTCGCGCAGGTGCCGGTCGCGGAGAAGGTGAGCGAGGATTACGCCTTCGCGTCGGCGCCGCCGGCGTGGGTGATCGTGCTGGTCATCGTCCCGCTGCTCGTGCTTGCGGTCGGCGCGATCTACCGCAAGGAAGGGGCGAGCGCCAACGGCCGCGCCAAGCTGCTGCTCGGCGCGTTGCGGCTCGCCGCCATCGCGATCCTGCTGCTCGTGCTGTTCCAGCCGGTGAGCGAGAGCAAGGTCTTCGCCGTCCACCGTTCGACCGTCGGGCTGCTGTTCGACGAATCGCTGTCGATGGACCGCGCCGAGGAGTACGAGCCCGACCTCGCCCGCGCGCTCGCCGGTGCGTCGGGCCTCGACGAAGCGATGGTCGCGCAGACGGCGCGCGGCGAGCTCGTCCAGCGCATCCTCAAGCGCGAAGGCGTGGACACCCTCGCGAAGCTCGACGAGCGCGTCGATGCCCACCTCTACGGCTTCGCATCGGGCAATCGCGCCGTCTCCACCATCGACGATCTCATGCGCGGCACGGCCGATCCGGCGCGCGGAGCGACGGCGATCGGCGATTCGATGCTGGCGGCGCTCGCCGAGCTGCGCCATCGCCAGCTCTCCGCGCTCGTCGTCGTCAGCGACGGCCAGAGCAACCAGGGCAAGGACGCCGTCGAGATCGCGGCGGCGGCCGCCGCCGACGGAATCGTCGTGCACACCGTCGCCGTCGGCAATCCGGCGGAGCCGCACAACGTCGCGCTGCTCGGGGTCGACGCGCCCGATCTCGCGATGGTCGAGGAGACGGTCGCACTCTCGGTGTCGCTGTCGGCGCGCGGCTTCGCCGGCGAGCCGGGCGAGATCGTCGTGAGCGACAAGATCGGCGGCTCGGAGCTCGCGCGCCAGGGGCTGACGTTGACCGCGCGCGGCGGCCAGCAGACCGAGACGATCTACTTCAAGCCTTCGCGCGAGGGCGACTTCCAGCTCGAAGTGAAGTTCACTCCGAAGCCCGGCGAGCAGTTCGTCGACGACAACGTTCGCGTGGTGCCGCTGCGCGTGCAGCCCGAAGTGATCAAGGTCCTCTACGTCGAGGGGCGGCCGCGCTGGCAGTACCGCTACCTGAAGGACGTGCTGCTGCGGGCGAAGAACCTGAAGGCGCAATGCCTGCTCAAGTCGGCGGCCGTCGACTTCATCCAGGAGTCGAGCAAGGACGTGCCGGCGCTGACGCGCTTCCCGCCGACGCGCAAGGACCTGTTCCAGTACGACGTGATCATCCTCGGCGACATCGCGCCCGACGACATCGACCGTGGATTCCAGTCGCGCGCCAGCACCGCCGACCTGCTGGCCGAGATCCGCGAGTTCGTCGAGCTTGGCGGCGGTTTGATCATGATCGCGGGCCAGCTGCATGCGCCGCGCGACTACCGCGATACGCCCATCGCCGACGTGCTGCCGGTCGAGCTTGGCGATGCCGAGGAAGAGCAGGCGGCGATGCGCGATCGCGGCCAGTTCCGCCCGCACCTTCCCGACTGGGAAGTGCCGCATCGCATCATCGCGCTCGAAACCGACCTGAAGATGAACCAGCGCCTCTTCGAGGACGCGGAGGTCGGGCTTCCCGGCATGTGGTGGTACGCACCGGTGCGGCGCGCGAAGCCGGGCGCCGAGGTGATCCTGGTCCATCCGACCAACAAGAACCGCTTCGGCGAGCACGTGCTGATGGCGGCGACGCGAGTGCCGGCCGGACGCACGCTCTACATCGGATTCGACGAGACGTGGCGTTGGCGCATGCCGTACGCCGATCGCTACACGGAGCGCTTCTGGCGCGCCGCGATCCGCGACGTCGCCATCCAGAAGCTGCGCAGCTCCGACAAGCGCTTCGACCTGCGCACCGACAAGGAGCGCTACAACCTCGGCGAGCCGATCGAGGTGGCGATCCGCATCTACGACGAGGACTTCCGGCCGGCGCGCGCCGATCAGCAGGTGCTGCACGTGCAGCGCGGCGATCGGGCCGCGGAAGAGCTCGTCGCCCATCGCAGCGCCGACGGCGAGTACTCGCGCACGCTGCGAGCCGACGCGCCCGGCACGCTGCGCCTGTGGCTCGAGGACCCCGCGCAAGGCGGCAAGCGCCTCTCGCAGCGCACCGTCGAAGTGCAGGTGCCGATGCTCGAGTTCGTGAACCCGTCGCTCGATCGGCCGCGTCTCGAAGCGATCGCCGCCGCTGGCGGTGGCCGCTGCGTCGGGCTGCACGAGCTGCCGGCGCTGCTCGAATCGCTGAACGGCGACGCGCGCCGTGTCCCGATCCGCACCGAACGGCGCGACCTCTGGGATCGCGCGGAAGTGCTGCTCGCGGTGATGGCGTTGCTGACGCTCGAATGGATCCTGCGCAAGAAGTTCAACCTGCTGTGACCCTCCGCGCGACGCTCTCGAGGTCGACTCGCGCCCGCTTCGCGACCCGCGCGGCGATGGCGGCCGTGACGGCGTGTTCGCTGCTCGGGGGTGGATCGGCTGCGGGCCAGGAGCACTTCCGCGGTTGGGATCAGATCGCCGATCCGCGCTGGAAGTTCGATCCCGACAAGCACCAGTTCCGCGGCTTCCAGGCCGCGGGAGCGCCGGAAGTGCGCGAGGGAATCGCCGATTGGGAGTCGCTGCGACGCGAGGGGGCGCTGGTGCCCGCGCTGCGCGCGCTGCAGACGATCCTCGACGACCATGGCACCTCCGCGTTGCAGGTCGCCGCCGATCGCTACGTCGGCGCGGCCGAGTACGCGCGCTGGCTGTTGATGCAGGCGCCCGTCGATGCGCGCGCCGCCTATGCGCGGCTCGCCGAGCAGATCGGGCGCTCCGCCTTCGAGCGAGCGCGCGCCGACCGCGACCTCTTCGCGCTCCGTCGCGTCGCGCGCCGCTTCGCCAACGCGAAGGTCGGCCAGGAGGCGCTGATGGCGTTGGCGCGCCTCCATCGTGAGCGCGGCGCGAACGAGGTCGCCGCCTACCACGCGCGCCGCGTGCTCGACTTCGCGATGGTGCCGTTGCCGGGCGAGGAAGCCGCGAGCGGCATCCTCGCGGCGCAGGCGCGCGCCCTGGTCGCGCTGGCGACCGGGCAGGTCGATCTCGTGAAGGACTCGGCGGCCGCTGGTGCGACGGTCGAAGTCGCCGGTGGATCGCAGACGCTGCAGTCGCTGGCGACGTCGCCGCAGCTGGCCGTGCGCGCCCCGTCGAGCGACCTCTGGCCGACCTATGGCGGCGACACTTCGCGCGCACGCCAGGGCGTCGCGCCGGCGCGGCCGCTCGACCCCGACCGCTCCTTCGACCTGCAAGTCGAGTCCGCGCGCTGGTCGGAAGGCCGCTCGCCGCTGAAGGACATGGTCCACGCGCCGATCCAGCCGATCCGGCTCGGCGACCGCCTCTACGTGAACAACACGCTCACGGTGAAGTGCTTCGATCTGCTCGCTCGCGAGCTGGTCTGGGAGTACGAGGGGCCGCAGGCGCTGCTGCGCGGCCGCGATGAGGACGGCTTCCTGTCGGTCGAGGATTTCAGTCCGCGCAGTTCCAACGACGACCCGACCTCGAGCAAGGCGCTGATCGCGGGGCTCTCGGCCGCCCAGGGGGTCGTGCTGGGCAACCTGCAGGTGCCGCTGGCCTACAACGTGAAGACGCTGCAGGGCTTTCGCATCAACGACCCGTGCCCGATCCGCGGCCTCGTCGCGCTCGATGCGGAGACCGGAGCGCTGTTGTGGGAGCAGCGCCCGCTGGAGAAGAGCCGGGTGAGCGACCGACTCGAGCGGCCGCTGCGCCGCCAGCGCGGCGATTCCGAGGGCGTCCTCACGCGGCTCGATGTGCAGGCGCCGCCTGCCATCGTCGACGACGTCGTCTTCGCGCTCGGCCACTTCATCGAAGGGGCGGTCAACACCTACATCGTCGCGCTCGACTTGAAGAGCGGCGAGCCGCTCTACGTGGTTCCGCTGGCGACCGGCCAGCAGGAACTCTCGATGTTCAACATGCCGTTCCAGGAGTTCACGCTCGGCTGCCCGGCGTTCGCCGACGGCACGCTCTACGCGTCGACCAATGTCGGCCTGGTGGCGGCGGTCGACGCGGCGTTCGGCGACTTGCGCTGGCTCGCGGAGTACGACGCGCTGCGCATCACCGAGCCGAACAACTACTTCCGCAACCTGCCGCGTCCGGTCCATTGGTACAACCGCGGCGCGCTCGCCGGACCCGACCTCGCCCTCTTCGCGCCGCATGACTCGAAGCGCCTCTTGTCGCTCGATCCAGCCACCGGCATCACGCGCTGGACGCGGCCGCTCGCGAGTCCCGAGACGGACTATCCGTCGTCGCAGCTGATCGGCGTGACGGCAGACCGTGCCGTCATCGCCAGCGGCGGCAGCGTCGCCGCGCTCGACCTCGCCAACGGCCGCGCGGTCTGGAACTATCCCGACGCGACCTTGCCGCGCGGTCGGCCGCTCGAGCTGCGCGGCACGGCGGCGCTCACCGACGGTCGCGTCTGGCTCGCGACCGAGGACGAACTCCTCGTGCTCGACCTCAGCAACGGACGGCCGTTGGCTCGGCAGCCCTGGTACACGGGCGAGGCGAAGAACCTGCTGGTCTTCCCCGATCTGCTGCTCGCGGCGGGACAGACGACGGTTCGAATCGCCTTCGATCCCGAGGAGGCGTTGCGCGAGCTGCGCGCGCAGCTCGCTCGCGGCGAGACGCTCGAACTGCTGACGCGGATCGGCAGCCTCGAGCGGCAGTCGGGGGCGCTCGAAGAGGCCTCCCGCACGCTGGCGCACGCGCTCGAACTCGCGGCCGACGCGCTTCCCGTCGAGCTGCTGCGCGCGCGCGCGGCCCGCTGCGCCACCCTGCGCGAACTGGCCGCCTCGTATCGAAAGAGCGGCGACCGCGAGCGCTTCGCGGCCGCGCTGATCGAGGCCGAGGCGCTCGCCGACGACGCGCAGGAGCGCACCGATCTGGTGTTCGAGCTGCTGGCGGAAGTGGCGCCCGACGCTGCGGACGAGCGCGCGCTGCGTTGGCTGACGCGGCTGCGCGACGCCTTCGCGACGGCCCGCGTCATGGTGCCGACACTCGCGGCGCGGCCGGTGCCGGTGGCGATCTGCGTCGGGATGGAGCTTGCCGATCGGTACGAGCGGCGCGGCGCGATCGAATCGGCGTTGGCCGAGCTGCAGCGGCTGCAGTCCGATCTGCCGAGCGAAATGCTCGCTGCGGGCGAATCGGCGGCGATCGCGCAGGTACGTGTCGACGCGCTGTTCGCCAAAGGTCCGCCGGCGTTGCGCGAGCGCTACGACCGCGAGGCGGAGACCGCGTTCGCGGCCGCGGTCGCGGCTGGCGACGTCGAGCGGTTGGCGCTGCTGCTGCACCGCTATCCAAGCGCGCGTTCGGCGCCGCGCTACGTGGCCGAGGAGCTCTTGCTGTTGCGCACGGCACGGCGACCGCTCGACGCGCTCGTCGTGGGGACCGGCATCCTGCGCGGCCGCACCGATCGGTCGCTCGAGCGCTCCGCCGAGGTGGAGCTGGCGCGTGCCGCGCGCGAGATCGGCAACGAGCCGCTGGCGCGAGCGCTGGTCGCACGACTGGTGCGCGACGCCGAGTCGCCGCTCCCGGAGGATCTCGCCACCCTCGCGAACGACACGCGCGTGGCGCTGCCGGCGGCGGGTCGCCTCGAAGCGGTGGCGACGCTCACGTTGGCACCGAACAGCGTCGTGCTCGGCGGTTCCGAGCGGCCGTTGCGCGGCGAGCCGCTGCCCCCCGACTTCGACTCGGTGCTGGTGCTGGAGCAGGGCTTCGATCTGGCCGTGACGCGCCTCGCGCTGCCCTCCGGTGAGGAGCGGTGGCGGCGAACGTTGCGGCGCCCGCGGCAGAACGAGTACGCGCTCAACTTCGTGCAGGTCGCGGGCGTCCTCGTCACGAAACGCGGCTCGCAGCTCACCGGCATCGACCTCGAAAGCGGCGCCGAGCGCTGGACGCGCGAGCTCGATCGCGACGCCGCCGAGCTCGCCTCGACCAGCGGGATGTTGCTGGTGACGTTGCGCACGCCGCCGACTCAGGGCGAAGAGGGGGACCCGGTCACGCTGGCGCTGATCGAGCCGCGCAGCGGCACTTCCGTCGCGATGCTCGACTGCGTCGGCACCGATTCGCGCGCGAGCCAGATGCTGGCCACCGCTGGCGTCGGGATCGTGACGAGTTTCGGCCGGCGCGGCCAGACCGTCGAGGTGTTCGACGCGATCACCGGCGCGCGGCGGCTCGATGCGAAGCCGGCGCCAAGCGGCATCTGCACGCCGCTCTATCTGCCGGCGCAGCAGGTCGTCGTGTTGCCGGACACCCGGCCGGCGCCGGGCGAAGCGGCGACACGGCAGGGTGGCGTGCCGCGGGTGGTGGGCTGGCGTCTCGATCGTGACGAGGTCGCGTTCGAAGTCGACCTGTTGCCGCTCGCCTACAAGCTGAAGACGACCTACCTCGCCGCCGAGGGGCTCGCCTTGCTCGGCGGCGTCGCCACGAACGCCGGCGTCCTCCTGGTCGATCCCGCAACGGGCGCCGCTTCGCCGCTGCAGCCGCTGCCGCCCGCGGTGGCGGACAGTTTCCGCCGGATCCTCGTGCTCGGCGAGGAGGCGCTGGTGCGGGTGCAGGGCTATGTCGATTGGAGGAAGGGCGGTCCGGCGCAGCTCGCGCTCGTCGCCGGCAACGGTGAATCGCTCTGGCGCCAGGATCTCGAAGTGCCTGAGAACACGGTGCAGATCATATTGCCGGACCGGCTGCTGCGACGCGGCGGGGCGCTGCTCTCCGCGCTGCAGTACCACGCGGGCGGGCGTTACCGAACCGACCTGATCGTGCTGGACGAGGCGAGCGGACAGGTGCTGGCTCGTGAAGGTTTCGATGGCGGACGGCCGGGGCAGCGTGACGATCTGGTCGTCAGCGGCGAGTGGGTTGCGCTGCGCCAGGAGTCGACGTTGCGGGTGCTGGGGTGGAGGTGACCATGGGAACGCTCGGCCGAGTGGCAGCGGCGACGCTGTGGGCGACGCTGTTCGCCGGATCGATCGCGCCGGGAGGGCGCGCGTCGGCGAGCGACGATGTCGCCACCGAGATCACTCCGCGCGTCGTGGCGGCGGTCGATCGCGGACTCGACTTCCTTGCCAAGACGCAGCAGCGCGATGGCTGCTGGATCGGCAGCGTCGGCTTCAAGGTCAACCAGGACTACACGGTGCAGGAGGCCGACGTCCCGCACATCGGCGTCACCGCGTTGTGCGGCATGGCGTTCCTGGCGGGCGGCCACCTGCCCGATCGCGGTGCCTACGGCGGCGTGCTCGACCGCGCCGTGAAGTTCCTGATCGCCCACCAGAACGACCAGGGCTACATCACGTATCGCGAATCGCGCATGTACGACCACGCCTTCGCGACGCTGTTCCTGGCCGAGGTCTTCGGTCAGACCACCAGCAACGAGGTGCGCGCGGCGCTGCAGAAAGCGATCGACCTGATCAAGAACTCGCAGAACACGCGCGGATCGTGGCGCTACCAGCCGTTCGCGCTCGAGTCGGACATGTCGATCACGGTGTGCCAGTTGATGGCGTTGCGCGCGGCGCGCAACGTCGGCATTCGAGTGCCGGCGGACACGATCGATCGCGCGGTCGAATACGTGAAGGCGAGCCAGGTTCAGGACGATCCGGGCTGGCCTGGCTTCCATGACGTCTACGAAGGCGGCTACTACGCGCTCGGCAAAGGGGCGTTTCGCTACCAGTACCAGGACGAGGACATGTCGCGCTCCTCGTTCGCGCTGACGGCGGCCGGGATCACCTCGCTCTACCACGCGGCGCGCTACGACACCTCGACGTTGCGCAACAGCCTCGAGTTCCTGCAGGAGCAGCAGCGGCGCGTGTCGCGGCCCGACTGGCGCTGCCACTACTTCTACTGGTACGGCCACTACTACGCGGCTCAGGCGATGTTCATCACCGGTGACCGCTGGTGGGACACGTACTGGCGTTCGGTGTCGGGCGAGCTGCTCGAGACCGGCACCGCCTTCTCGCAGGCGGCGGACGGAGCGTGGCCCAATCCGGTCGGCCCGGGCCGCAACTTCTCCACGGCGGTGGCCTGCATCGTGCTGCAGGTACCGTACCGCTACCTCCCGATCCTGCAGCGCTGACGCATGACCCTGCATCCCATCACCGATCGCCTCGAATCGCTGCGAGCGGCCCTCCGCCGCCGCTGGCTCGTCGCTGGCGCGCTGCGGCTCCTGGCCGAGTGCGCCGGCTTCCTGGTGCTCCAGTTCGCCGTCGACCGCTTCCTCTGGCTGCCGGTCGGCGCGCGGCAGTTCGTCCTGGTGATCGCGGCGCTGAGCTTCGCCGTCCGCTTCTGGATGCTGATCGCGCGGCCGTTGCGCAAGCGCGTGGTGGCGCGCGACATGGCGCTGGCGGTCGAGCGGCGCCACCCCGAGCTGCACGGTGCGCTCGCTTCGATGGTCGAAGTCGAAGCGGCGGCCGCGCCCGCCGCCGACGTCTCGCCGGAACTGCTCGAGCAATGGCGCACCGCGACGTCGTCGCGCGCGGCGACCGTCGCCTTCGATGCGATCTTCGAGCCGCGGTTGCTGCGCCGGCTCGGTGGGTTGGCGGCGGTCGCGACGCTGCTGGTCGCCGGCTTCGCACTCCTCCGGCGCGAGGAAGCGTGGATCTTCCTCGAACGATTCGTCGGCGCCGATCGCGACTGGCCGCGCCGAACGCATCTCGAACTCGATGTCGCCGCGGCCTCCGAGTCGACCCATTTCCGGGTGGAGCGCGATGCCAACGGCGTCGCGCGCCGCGTCCTCGTCGCGCGCGGCGGGAGCCTGCCGATCGTGGTGCGCGCGCGCGGTTCAGTGCCCGATGAGGTGCTGCTGATCGTGCGTGAAGGGGGGCGCGCCGGTTCGGAGGAGATCCGGATGGCGCCGCGCGAGGGTGGCGCCGGTGAATTCGGCTACCGCTTCCGCAACACGACGCGGCCGATGGAGCTGTCGGCGGCGGGCGGCGACGATCCCGGCCACTCGATCGCGCTGGTGGTGGAGGTGGTGCCGCCGCCGACCGTTGAACGGCTAGTGGCGACGATCACTCCGCCGGCCTACACGCAGCGACCGTCGCGGCGGGAAGAGCGCCAGGACTTCGCGGTGCCGGCCGGCACGCTCCTCGAACTCGAGGTCGCGACCGCCGGCGACGTCAGCGAAGCGGAGCTGACTCTGCACAGCGATCCCGGCACGGCGCGGCCGCTGGTCGCCGACGCGAAGACGCCGGGGCTGTGGCGCGGGAGCGTGCTCGCCGAGGAGTCGGGGACGCTCAACCTGCACCTCACCGGCAAGAACGGCTTCAAGAACCTCCATCCGATCGACTATCCGCTGACCGTGCTCGCCGATCGCAAGCCGGTGCTCGAGATCGCGCGGCCGACCGTCTCCGACCTCGAGGCGACCGCGCAGGCGGTGGTCCCGTTCCGGCTGCTCGTCGATGATGACTACGGCGTCACGGTCGTCGCTCTCGATCTGAAGCGCGGCGACGATCCGGCGGTCCGCCATCTGGCGCTGCAAGGCGAAGGCAGTGCACAGCTCGCGCTGCTTCCGGGCACGGGCGAGCCGCACGTCCTCGACTCGACGCTCGACCTCACCACCCTCGAACTTGGCAAGGGAACGCTGCTCGAGCGCCTCGCCGAGGGCGAGTCGATCCTCTACACGGCGACCGTCGCCGACAACCGCGAGCAGCCCTCCGGCACGCCGGCGCACAACGTCACCTCCGCGCCGGGCCGCCGGATCGACGTCGTGAGCGTCAGCGAGAAGCTGCGCAAGTTGAACGATCGTCAGCAGCGCGTGAAGCAGAGCGTGCTGTCGACCAAGAAGTCGCAGGAAGAGCGCAGCGCCGGCCTCGCCGCGCTGCTGGCCGCGCAGGGCGACGGCGCCATCGAGACGCGAGAGCTCACGTCGGTCGAGGTCGAGCAGGGGCGGGTCGGCAGCAGCGCCCGCCAGGCGGCGCGCGACCTGTGCGAGATCGGGGCCGAGTTCGTGCTGAATCGGCTCGATCCGACGCCGACGGCGGAACGCGCGGTCGGCTTCCTGGTCTTGGAACTGCAGGTGGCCGACGCGGGCCCGAACTTCGACTTCGCTCCGTACACGAAGCTGGCGGCGGCGCATGCGGCCGGCGAATTCGGTGCCTTGCAGCAGCTTGGCAACCTGTTGGTGATGGTCGACCTCGCGTTGCAGGCGAGCGAGCAGCATGCGCAGCGGGCGCTCGAGCAGTTGCGCGGCGCGCGTCTCGCCGGCCGCGCCGGTGATCGGCTGGGATTGCTGGTCGGCGCTCAGGCGTCGCAGCAGAAGGTGATCGAGATCTACACGCTGCTGCTGCAGAAGATGGAGGAGTTCGAGGACTACCAGGAGATCCTCGACCTTTGGCAGGGACTCGTCGACGACCAGGACGACATCAATCGTCGGGCGCGCGGTGTGGTTGCGCCGCTGCCTGGCAGCGGTGGCCGCTGAACGGAGGCTGGTTCATGTTGCATCGTCTCCACGACTCATCGCCCGCCACGCCACGACGCACCCCGCGGCGACTGCTCCTGCTGATGGCCGTCGTCAGCGCGCTGCCGTGGTCCGCGCGCGCCGCGGTGCGCGGTGACGACGATCGCGAACGCGTCCTGAACGACCAGGAGCAGCTCTTCGACCGCCTCTCCTCGCTGAAGAAGCGCATGGAGCGGCTCGCCGCCAAGCTCGACTCGGAAGGCAAGGCGCGCCAGGCCGAGCTGCTGCGCAAGGCGATGGGGGAGATCGATGCGCGCAATCTGGAGTCGCGCAAGGACAAGCTGCTCGACCTGCTGGCCGACCCGAAGAATCTGCAGTCGCCCGAACAGCAGGAGCAGCTGCTCAAGGACCTGAGCGCGGTCCTCGATCTGCTGCGCGATCAACGCGCGCTGAACGAGCTCGAGAAGCAGCTCGCCGACATGAAGCAGTCGATCGCGGAGCTCTCCGACGTACGTCGTGAGCAGCAGGAGCTGCGCGAGAAGACGGAAGAGTCGACCGGCGATCCGGCACGCAAGCTCGCGGACTTCGCGAAGAAGCTCGAGGAGCTGTCGGCCAAGCAGAAAGCGCTGACCCAGGAGAGCGCGCAGGCCGCTGCGGAGCAGCCGCCGGGCACGCCCGAGGAGCGCGCTGCCGAGGCTGCTGCGCGTGAGGCGCTCGCCAAGGAAGTGGCCGCGCTTGCGGAGCGGCAGAAGGCCGTCGTCGCGCAGCTCGAAGAGCAGGCGCGCGAGCGGGCGGGTGAAGCCAGCAGCGCATTGACGCAGGCCCGCCGTGCGCTCGAGCGCGGCGAGGCGGAGGCGCTGCTCGAAGCGGCGCAGCGGTTGGGAGAGGCGCGCAGCGAGATCGTCGAGCGCGCGCCGGCGCTGAGCGAGGAGATGCGCAAAGTCGAAGAGGCGTTGCGTGCGGCGACGCCCGCGGCCGGCGCGGCGCGTCCCGACGCGGCGCAGCAACAGTCCGCGGAGGCGGCGTTGAAAGCCGCCGAGGCGGCGCTCGAGAAGGCGCTCGATGGGCGCGAGCGGCCCGATGCCGCTGCCGCCGCGGCGAGCGTCGCGAACCAGGAGCGCGAGCTCGCGCCGCAAGCGGAAGCGCTCGCCCGCAGCGCGCAAGAGCAGGCGCAGCGGGCCGCCGCGCAGCCGGGCGCGCAAGCGGCCGATCGCAAGGAGGCATCGGAGGCTGCGCAGCAGGCGCTCGCCAAGGCCGCGGAGGAGCTCGAACAGGCGCAGCAGGACCTCGCGGCGCAGAAGGCGGCGCCCGGTCTCGAAGCGGCCAAGCAGGCGTTGCAGAAGATCGAGCAGGCGCAGCGAGCGCTAGCGACGCAGCAGCAGGCGCAGGCGCGCGCGGCCGAAGCGCTCGCGGCTCGCCAGGATTTCCTGCGCGCCCAGGCCGAGGCCGCGGCGCAGGAGAGTCGCCAGCTGACGCCGCCGTCGGACGGGCAGAACCCCTCGGATCCGGCGTCCGCGAAGCCGTCGCCCGGAGGCATGAAGCCCGAGCAGCAGCAGGCGCTCCAGCAAGCGTTGAAGGACGCCGCGAAGGAGATGCAGAAGGCGACCGAGCAGTTGAACGGCGGCGAGCCGCAACAGGCGCAGGCTCCGCAGCAGCAGGCCGAGGCGGCGCTCGAGAAGGCGGCGCAGCAGGCGCAAGCGGCGGCGCAGCAGGCACAGGCGCAGCAGGAGAAGCGCGACGAGGCGGCCGAGCGGGCGGAACGCCAGCAGCTCGCCGAAGAGCAGCGCCAGCTCGAAGAGCAGCTGCGCGACCTCATGCAGCGCATGAAGGAACGCAAACAGAACCAGGGGCAGCAGCAGGGCGGCTCCGCGCAGCGCAACATGCAGCGCGCCCGCCAGCAGCTCGATCAGGGTGGGGACGAGGAAGCGGTCGATCAGCAGAAGCAGGCCGAGAAGAACCTCGACGAGATGCAGAAGCAGCTCGAGGAGGAGCAGCAGCTCTATCAGGACCTCCGCTCCGAAGAGATGCTCTTCCGCCTGAAGGACAAGCTGAAGGAGCTGCGCACGCGATCGGCCGAACTCGAGCAGGGGCTCGTCACGGTCGACACCGATCGCGCCGGCGCCGAGAAGCTGCCGCGTCGGCTGCGGCCGCGCGTCGAGAAGCTCACGGTCGATGCCGAAGCGATCGGCAAGGAGAACCAGGAGCTGATCGACAAGCTCGCGGCCGAGGCGTCGCCGACTTTCCCGTGGGTGCTCGGCAAGAACAACGCCGACTTCGCGCAGCTGCGCGAGCGCCTCACGGGCCGCGATGCGGAGACGGGCGAGTTCGTGCAGGTGCTCGCGGCCGACGTTGTCTCGCGCTACGATCGCCTGCTGCAGTCGCTCGACGAAGAGGGCAAGCGTCGCCAGGAGGCGGCCAAGAAGAAGCAGGAAGAGCAGAAGAACGGCGAGCCGCCCAAGCCGCCGCCGTCGGGTGGCCAGCAGGTGCAGCGTCTGGTGCCGCCAGTCGCCGAGCTGCTGCTGCTCAAGCGACTCGAGCAGGACGTTCAGGACGATGTCCGCTCGCTGCGGACCACCGCGCGCGCGGAGCAGGATCCGGAGCTGTTCACCGCGCGACTCGCGCTGCTCGAACGGCTCGGCCACCGCCATTCGGAGTTGACCGAGATCTTCGAGAAGCTCGTCGAGTCGGTGACGGCGGGCGACGCCGAGGGCGACGCGGCGAGTGGCGAGACGCCGCCCGAGGGCGATTCCAAGAAGCCGGGAGAAGAGCGATGAACCGCACGCTGCATGGGATCGTGATCGCGGGAGCGCTCGCCGCCGCGGCCGGCGGATTCGCAGTCGATGCGAACGCTCAGGCCATGGACCCCGACACCGAACGCGCGCGCCAGCTGATCTACCGGATCCGCACGTCGATGCGGGAGATCGACGCGCTGCTGTTGAACGGCGCCGACCCCGCGAAGGTCGACACCGCCCTCACCGCCAACCAGAAGCGGATCGAGGAGCTGCTGAACGAGGCCGACTCGAAGTCGGACGCCGTGATGCAGCAGATCGACGAGCTGATCGCGATGTCGAAGTCGGAGGAGTCGAGTCAGCAGTCGCCGCCGAGCGGCGAAGAGGGCAGCCCGCCGCCGCCGAAAGATGGCCAGGGCAAGCAGGGGAAGTCGCCCGAGCGCCCGCGCTCTCCCGATTCCGACCAGTTGCAGCCGCAGCCCAAGCCCGACCAGAACCCGGGCGGCGACAAGCCCGAGCCGCAGAAGGGCGACGCCGATCCGAAGAAGGGCGACGCCGACCCGAGCAAGGGCGAACAGCGCGATGCCAAGCAAGGCCCGCCGCCCGGCGCGACGGGGGAGTTCGAGCGCACCGACCTCTCGGGTCGTTGGGGCATGCTGCCGGACAAGGAAGCGGAAGCACTGCAGCGGCGCAGCGCCGAGGAATTTCCGCAGCGCTACCGCACCTGGATGGAGCAGTACTTCCGCCGTGTGAGCCGACTGCCGTCGCGCGATTGAGCGGGACGAGCGAACGCGATCGGAAGGACGGGCGCGGGGGCGCGCGACAGGATCGACGAGCATGAAGCGGAGCATGGCGCGAGCAGCAGGAGCTGGCGCAGCGGCGGTGGTGGCGGTGATCGCTGCGACCATCGCGGCGGCAGCGAACGCGCGCGCCGGCGCGGTGGTTCGCGGCGGCGGCGATGACCACCCCTTCGCTGCCAGCGAGCCGAGCGAAGCGCGCGACCTGATGCAGGCGCGCCGCCTCGTCGATCGAGCGCTGACGTGGCTGGCGGCGCGAGTGCGCAGCAACGGTGCGCTGGAGATGACGCGCTCCTCGCAGCAACCGACGGTGGCGGCAACCTCGTTGGCGATCCTCGCTTTCATGGCGGGAGGCCACACCGCGGAAGAGGGCGAGGATGGCCACGGGGCGCGGCTGCGCGCGCTGCTGAACTGGCTGCTGGCGCAAGCGACGGTGCAGGAGTGCACCTGCACGCGCGTCGTCGGCCCGCACGTCGTCGCCAAGTTCAATGATCCAGGCTTCGCCACGTCGCAGATGCACGGCCATGGTTACGCCACCTGGGCGGTCGCGATGGCGGATGGAATGTCGATGGGCGCGGACAACGTCGATCAGCGCGATCGGCTGCGCAAGACGCTGCAGGGCGCCGTCCACGCGATCGAGCTGGCGCAGCACTCGACCGGCGGCTGGGGCTACCGCCTCGAGCCGGAGAATTTTCACGAAGGGTCGGTCACCGTCACCGTGTTGCAGGCGCTGCGTTCGGCGAAGGAAGCGGGGATGCGCGTCGATGCCGGCGTGATTGCGCAGGCGGTCAAGTACCTGCGCGACTCCCAGGTGCGGCAGCCCGAGGATCCGCGGTTCGGCGGCTTCCGCTACATGCTGAACGACAACCTGACGTCGTTCGCGCTCACTGCCGCGGCGGTCTCGTCGCTGAACGCGGTGGGCGACTACGACAGCAAGTTCGTCGATCTCGGGATCGAGTACATGCGCCAGAAGGACCCGCTGGTGCGCTTCGGCTCCGAGCCGGAACAGTGGCCCTGGTACGGGCGCTTCTACGCCACGCAGGCCTACTGGCAGTACCAGGATCTGCGTCACTTCCGTGGCTGGTACCCGGCGCTGGTGAACGCAGCCGAGCGCGAGTCCAAGGACGGAGTCTTCTCCGACGAGCTGTTCGGTGAGGTCTACGCCACCGCGATGGCGGCGCTGACGCTCGCCGTTCCGTTCGGCTACCTGCCGTCGTTCCAACGCTGATGCATGCCCTGCTGCTGCTGTGCGCCGCGCTCTTTGGCGACGAGGTGCGCTTCGAGGTCTCCGATCGATCCGGTCGCGGCGCGAAGGCGTTGCCGGTGACGTTGTCGGCGCTGCTCGCGCCTGGCCGTTTCCACGATGGCGAACTGTGCGTCGTGGTGCGCGATGGCAGCGCCGACGGCAAGCCGGCGGTGGTCGCTGCGCAGGTCGATCTGCTCTCGCGCCACCGCGACGGCTCGCTGCAGCACGCGCTGGTGACCTTGCCGCTCGACCTCGCGCCGAATGCGACGCGCGAGGTGTGGCTGGTGCCGTCGCCCGCGCCGCCGCGCCAGGAGCCATTCCTCGAGCGCGGGCCGGCGCCGCCCGTCGCCGTCGAACTGCTGGCGCGCGATGGAGCGCGCTTCACCGCGATCGTGGAAGCGCCGGCACCGGAGCGGGCGAACGCGCGCGGACCGGTCGACGGGCCGCTCGCGCGCGAACTCGAGCAGGTGGCCACGCTGCGCAGTCCGGAGGGCGAGCTGCCGCGCCTCTCGGTGCGTGTCCGGTGGCGGCAGCTCGCCGGCATCGAAGGGGCGCGCGTCGAGGTCGTGTTGGAGAACACCGCGCTCGGCGGTAGCGGCGCGCCGCCGCCGGATGACGTCGAGTTCGCGCGCCTCGTGGTGATCGCGGGCGATGAGGTGCTGGCCGATCTGCGCGATGGCATCGTCTGGGATCGGACGCGCTTCGCGGTGCGCCGCCACGTCGGTGGCGAGCCACCGAACGTGCGCGTACGCGAAGACCTGGCCTACCTGACGCTGCACGGGTGGATCCCGCCGTACGACGCGCGCCATCCGCTGGCGCCGGCACGCGCCGACGAGCTGGCGCGGCGACTGATCGACGGCGATCAGAACGGATCGTTGGATGCGAAGCGCTACGAGGTCGGCATCCCGCTCGATCCCGGTCCGATCGCGCGCTACATGCCTTCGACCGGTGATCGCGGCGACATCGGGCCGATCCCGTCATGGGGCGCGCTCGCGCTCAACTCGAAGAGCGTCGTGGCCGACGACCTGTTGCGCGCCGCAGACTGGAACGGTGCCGCCTCGTTTCCGATCCATGTGCGCGGACGCGACGGGACCATGGGCGTCGAGTTCGGCGCCGCCAAGGCGCTGGAGAAGCGCGCCACCAAGCGCAAGTGCCCGCAGACGGCCGATCGCTCGCATTCGCCGCTGCTCGGCGCGCTCTCGTTCTTGCTGACCGGAGAGCGCTTCGCGGAGGAGGAGTTCGCCGCGCTGGCGGCCTACTGCTTCTACGACTGGCCGCATGACGGCCGCTATCGCTATCCCGGCTCGCGCGACTTCGCGTGGTCGCTGCGCACGACGATGCTCGCGGCGCAGTTGCTGCCCGACGCCCATCCGTTGAAGGGCTACTTCCGGAAGCGGGTGACCGACAACCTCGCCGAGCTGCGCGCCACGATCGAGCAGTCGCCCGCCCCGCTGCATACGTGGGGGAGCGGCGGTTTCCAGTCGAGCGGCCGCAAGACGTGGGTCTGCGCCACGTTCTGGAGTCCGTGGCAGGCGACCTGGGTTGCGACCTCCTGCTGGTGGACCGATCGACTGCTCGGCAACGCCGATGCGCGCTTCTTGTGGGAGTGGCAGGCGGAGTACTTCGCGCGTGCGTACGCGAGCGTCGGCGAGACGTGGCGCGCCCCGGATGGAACCACCGTCCGCTGGGAGAACGGCGCCACCGCACTCTCCTATTCGTTCCCGGTCTCGACCTTCGTTCCGACCCTCGAGCGCGGCGAGTGGAAGCAGGTCGCGGACAGCCGCCGCTTCATCGGCAGCTTCGCCGAGTGCGCGTGGTGGCTGCGAGTGAACCTCGACCATCAGTTCGACCCGGGCAAGCAGCCGTCGCTGCCGAACGGGGTCGACGGCAGCGCCGGCCTCGGACCCGAGACGTGGCGCCCGCGCGGCGGATTCACGCCGCCACCGGTGCCGGCCGCCAGCTGGATCACCTACGCCATGCACTGGTTCGCCGCGGTGGCCGTCGCTGACGAGTTGCCGGGTGCCGCTGCGATCGACGCGCAGGTGCGTCCGGTGATCGAAGCGGAGATCGACGAGCCGGGGCTACGGATGGTTCCTGCGGCGCTGAAGGGGCCGCGCTGAACCGCGAGCGCCGGCCTCAGCTGCGCGTGAACTCGTCGCCGCGGCCGACGAGCTCGCGGGTCGGGAAGCGGACGCTCTTGCCGCGCCCCTTCTCGACGCGTCCGATCACGCTCGCCTTCGGCCAGCCGCGCTTGCCGAGCACGGCGAGCGTCGCGGTGACGTTGGCCGCCGGCACGACCAGGACCATGCCGACGCCGAGGTTGAAGACGCGGTGCATCTCCTCGTCGGTCACCTTGCCTTCGCGCTGGAGGAAGGTGAAGACCGGCGGGATCGCGGGCGGCGTGTCGATGACGAAGGTGATGTTCTTCGTGGCGGCGCGCAGCAGGTTCAGGTAGCCGCCGCCGGTGATGTGCATCGCCGCGCGCGGGCGCAGCGATTTCGCGGCGAGCGCGCGGAACTGCGGGACGTAGATCGCGGTCGGGCGCAGCAGCTCGGCACCGAGCGTGCCGCCGAACTCCGGGACGGCGAGGTCGATCTTGAACTTGCGGCGCTTGAAGCAGATCTCGCGCACGAGCGTGTAGCCGTTGCTGTGCACGCCGTTCGACGCGATGCCGATCAGCACGTCGCCCGGCTCGATGCCCTGGCCATTGCTGGCGTGTTCCTTCTCCACGGTGCCGATGGCGGCAGCGGCGAGGTCGAGCCCCTGTCCCGGGGCGAGGCCGCAGATCATGTCGGGGAGTTGCGCGAGCTCGCCGCCAGGGATCGAGATCCCCGCCTGCTTGGCCGCGAGGTAGAGGCTCTTGCCGAGCGCTTCACCGACGGCGGTCGGCGGAGCCTGCATGGCGATGTAATCGACGAGCGCGACCGGCATCGCTCCGACGCAGAGCAGGTCGTTCACGTTCATCGCAACGACGTCGAACCCGAGCGAGGAGAAGTCGCCGGCCGCTTCCGCGATCAGGATCTTGCTGCCCACGCCGTCCGTGGTCAGCGCGATGGCCGTCGGCAATCCGATGTCGAGGACGCTCGCGTAGTAGCCGTTCGGGAGAAGGGGTCGCTGGCCGGCGGCCGGGATCGTCTCGGTTCGTTTGACCCAGCGCAGCAGCGCGCCCAGGAACGTCTCCTTGCGGTCGAAGCTCACCCCGGACTGGGCGTAAGTGGCGGCGGCGGACGGCTTGGCCATGGGGAAGACAGCTCCGAGGAGGGCGGCGCCGGTGGGCCGGTGGGGGCTGGCCAGGCCGCGGAGGGCGCGGCATCTTAGCGCGGCTTCACCGCTACACTGCCGCGTGTCGTGACGACTTCCTCGCGGGATGTTGCAGGGAGCGCTCGGGCGGCTACTCGGGAGTTGCCGCAAGCGAGAGAGAAACGGGCCATCGGATCCCGCGGGGCGTGACGCCTCTGCGGCGATCGTTCGTTGTTGGGAGTCGAAAGCATGAGCATGGGTTCGAAGCGAGTCGGCTCCTGGGCGACGTTGCTCGTAGCGAGCGGCCTGATCGTGAACTGCGGCGGGGGCGGCGGGTCGAGTTCGGCCGGCGGCAAGAGCGCCTCGTTCCTGCTGAACGACGTCAAGTACGGCCGCCTCATCGACGACGGCGTGAACGAGTCGCTCGTCAGCCCGTTGACGACGGCGCAGGTCGATCCGATCACGGGTGACCTCATCCCGGGAACGCTCGAGCCACTCGCGGTTGGCGTCGACGTCTTCGCTCCGCAGTCGCTCGGTCTCGGGACGGGCTACTTGCCGCGGGTCGTGCCGCGCAACGCGGTCCTTCAGCTCGAATTCTCCGCGCCCGTCGCGGCGGCGTCGGTCGTCGCCGACACCATCAACGGCAACGGCGCGTTGGTCACCGCAGGCTCGGTCCAAGTGCGCCTCGAAGATGGGACGCCGGTGCCGGTCGAGGTGCGCCTTGTCGGCGCGCGCACGATCTGGATCAACCCGGTTGCCAACGGTCAGGTGGGATTCCCGGCAAGTCCAGTCGACTTCGGGCCGAGCGGCGAGCCGCGCGCCGACGCCACCGGCTACCTCAAGTTGCGACTGCCGCGAACGGGCGCGAACATCCTGCGCTCGACCGGCGGCGCATTCCTCGGGCAGCGCTCGGACCGGCTCGGCGAAGTCGCCACGCCGATCGGCGTCAACCCCGGCAATCGCGTCCTCGACTTCATCGCTCAGAACCAGCTCATCCCCACCAACGAAACCTTCAACGGCTTCCTGCCGGACCTGTCGATCCCGCGCATCGTGCGCATCTACGACGTGCCGCGGACCTTCGACACCCTCGCGGGTGACAGCGCCACGGCGACCTCGCTGAACGACGTCTCTTCCAACGACAACACCAGCTCCAATGGCGGCCTCGGCGAGTGGGCGGGCGCGAGCCTCGTCCTGCGACCCGGGACCTCGAGCGAGGAGACGCTCTCGATCGTCTCGAACGACGGTGACACGCTCGTGCTGTCGACGGCGTTCGCAACGCAGCCCCAGAACGGCGACGCCTACGAGTTGAAGCGGACCGAGTACTTCGAGCCCGATCTCACCGATCCCATCGATCCGTTGCTGTTCGACGCCGACAACCCGGAGAACCTCAACAACTCGAGCCTCGCCAATTTCGTCGAGGTCTACGAGATCGACGCCGCCGGCAACGCCGTCGCCGGTCCGACCAGCTTGCGTACGGCGGTGCCCTCTTTCTCGGAGCTGCGAGTTCGCTTCAGCGAGCCGATGGCGGACGACTCCTTCCGGCAGTGGGAGACCTTCCGTGTCTCGCTGAATCCTGACGGCGGCGAAACCCAGGAGCTCCTGACCGAGGTCTTCCTCGACTCGACGCAGACCGTTGCGACGATCCGTCCGGCGCGCGTCGATCAGGCGGCGGGAACGTTCCAGATCACCGGTTGGGGCAAGAACACCAAGAACCTCCAGCTGACCATCTCGACGATTCCGCGCGCCACGTTCCTGCAGCAGTTCCTGACGACCGCAGAGTACGACTCGTTCCTCGACCTCGGATTTCGCGGAGTGCTCGACCTCGGCGGTCAGCCGCTTGGGTTCCCGCTGTCGCGCTTCGATTCGGCGTCCCCAGCGATCCGCTTCTTCACGACGTTCACGTCGGCTGAGACGGCGTCGACGCAGCCGGTGCCACCCGTCGTGAGCAGCTGGGGCGTCATGGTGCACCGCATGCGCGGACGGCCCGTGACCGGTCTCGATCCGGCCACCGGGAAGCCCGGCGTCGGCTTCCGGGACCAGACCAACTACTACCTGCCGATCGCGGACGTGAATCTCCAGACGAACGGCCTGCTCGCCGGCTCGCCGGTGGTCTACATCACCAAGATCCACGACGAGTTCTTCCCGCCGCCGATCGGCCAGTTCTCGAAGCTCTTCAACGGATTGCCCGAGCCGATCACCACGAACCTGACGGCGCAGAACTCGGCGCACGACGGCGCGCGTTTCCAGTCGGTGTTCCGCGACATCGACTGCTCGCCCAACAGCCTTGGTCTCGCCGGGACGTTGCTCGATCTCTACCGCGTGAGCTGGGCGCCCATCGGCGGCAACGTCAGCACCGACAGCTACGACAACATCTCGGTCCATTGCGCGCACTCGCCGATCCGACCGAATTCGGCGAACGACACCGCGGCTGCGACCTATCCGCAGAGCGGACTCGGCGTCCCGTTCGACTATGCGACCTGGGTCGACGAGTTCGATGGCGGCGGCAACGACCCGTGCGCCGGGACCACCTGCTCGTCGAACGACGGGCCGCACTACTGGGACACCCTGGTGACCGTGGTCCAGCCCGGGACGAAGTACAAGATCACCCAGAGCAACCTCTTCACGCCGCCGTTCGACGGAAACGCGTGGCATCCGTGGCCGACCTTCGACGTGCGCTTCCAGTACAACAACGGCGACACCCCGACCGCGGAAAAAGACCTCATCAAGTCGATCAACGATGACTTCACCTGCCAGGGCGGGAACCCCTGGGTCGACTACCGCGACTACAACTCCGATCCCTTCGTCGACAACAAGGGCGGCGACAGCCTCCTTTTCGAGGTGCGCATCCGGCCGCAGCAAGGCCTCATCACCGGCCTCAACGGCTTCTCCTACGTCATCGGCTGCCTGATCGATGCGTCCGGCAAGCCGGACTGGCGCGCGCATTCGGAAGGCTCGCCGACATCGCGTCTGCAGCCCGACAACATCAACACCTCGGCGGCCGCGCGTTGCGCCGTCGGCAATCAGACGTCCGCGACGCCGAACCCGGGCGACAGCTCGCGCTACCTCGGCGTCTTCGACTACGTGAAGACGACCTCACGCATCACCTCGCCGTATGTCCGCGTCTTCCCGTCCGGAACGCTGCTGCCGGATTACTTCCCGGTGATCGTCGATCCGCCGGTCAGCAGCCAGCCGGTCGGCACTTCGGTCACCTTCGAATTCGAAGGGGCCACCACCATCAAGGGCGCGTCCGGCACTGGCTTCTCGACGAGCGTCGACATCTGCGACACCAAGCCCAACGTCGCGTTCCGCGCCACACTGACCGGCAATATTTCGACCTTGCTGCTTCCCAACTGCGACACCGTGGCGATCCCGTATCTGCGGCCTTCCGGCACCTGATCGCGAGCCGGTCGCTTGATCTGACCTGCTCTGCTAAGCACTTTCTTCTTGTCGAGCGGGCCCCATGGCCCGCTCGACATCGTTTTCGGTTCGATCGTGCCATGATCTCCGCGGTTGGCGCCGCTGGTCGTTACCGCTCCCGATCCTGGGGACTCGCCGATGTTGAACTCCCTTCGCGCACGATCGCCGAAGCTCGTTCTGGCCTCCGCTGGGCTGCTGGCGGTGTCCGCCTGTTCAGGCGGAGGCGGTGGAACGTCGCAAGGAAAGAAGAGCTCGGGCTTTCTCCTGAACGACGTGAAGTACGGTCGACTCGTCGACGACGGCAGCGGGCCGCGGCTCGTGAGTCCGCTCACCACGGTCGACACCGACCTCACGACCGGCCGCATCGTTCCGGGCACGCTCGCCCCGCTGGCGTCGGGAGGCGACGTCGATTCCCTCCAGTCGCTCGGCCTCGGATCGAGCTATTTGCCGCGCGTGGTGCCGCGCAACGGAATCCTGCAGCTCGAGTTCTCGGCTCCCATCGATCCGGCCTCGGTCGCCGCCGATGTGATCGACGCCAACGGGGCGCTGGTCACCGCCGGCTCGGTGCAGGTTCGGTTGCAGGACGGAACGCCGATTCCAGTCGTCGTCACGTTGGCGGGCGCGCGCACCCTCTGGATCGATCCCGTCGCCGCGAGCGGCATCGGTTTCCCGCCGAGTCCCGTCGATTTCGGGCCTTCCGGAGAGCCGCGCGCCGACGCGACGGGATTCCTCAAGCTGCGCCTGCCGCGTAACGGGTCGCGCATCCTCCGTTCGACGGGAGGTGCCTTCCTGGGCGCGCGTTCCGATGGGCTCGGCGAACTGGCGACCCCCGTCGGCCTCAATCCCGGCAACCGCGTCCTCGACTTCATCGCGCAGAACCAGCTGATCCCGACCAACGAGACCTACAACGGTTTCCTGCCCGACGTTTCGGTGCCGCGGATCGTGCGGACCTACGCGGATCGGCACGTGGTCGATCTCGGCAGCGGTGACGTCGTGGGCGCGGCGAGCGTGCGGTTCATCGCGGCCGCGTTCTCAACTCTGGCGAAGGGCGGTCTCGGGGAGTGGGCCGGTGCCAAGCTCGTGGTGCGGCCAGGTGCGCCCGACGAGGAGACGCGGGTCGTCGTCGGCAACACGGTCGACACGATCAGCGTCGAGTCGAACTTCGTCCTGCCACCGCAGGATGGCGATGCGTGCCAGCTCGAGCGAATCGAGCTCTTCGAGCCTGAGCTCACCGATCCGATCGACACCACGCGCTTCGACGCCGACAACCCCCAGAACGCCGAGAACACCAGCCTCGCGAGCTTCGTCGAGGGATGGGAGATCGACGCGGCGGGAAATGTCGTGGCGGGGCCGATCTCGCTGCGTGACGCGCTGCCGACCTTCTCCGAGCTGCGCGTTCGCTTCAGCGAGCCGATCGACGACGACTCGGTGCTGCAGTGGGAGACGTTCCGCGTCTCGCCAAGCCCCGACGCCGGCGAACTCCAGGAACTGCTGACCGACGTGGCGCTCGATGTCACGCAGACCACCGCGATCATCCGCCCGATCCGACTCGACCAGGCTGCCGGCACCTTCGAGCTGGTGGGCTGGGGCAAAAACACCAAGAACCTCCAGCTCGCGATCACCAGCGTGCCGCGCGCAAGCTATCTCCAGCAGAAGCTCGGCTCCTCGGCGTACACCGAGTTCCTCGACAGCGGCGTTCGCGGCGTGGTCGACCTCGGCGGACAGCCGGTGGGGTTCCCTGACTCGCGCTTCGATCCCGCCCGACCCGAGATCCGCTACACCACGACCTTTTCCGCTTCCGAGGCGGCGATCACCCAGCCCAATCCTCCGGTTGCGCGGAGCTGGGGCGTGCTCGTCCATCGCATGCGCGGACGGCCGGTCACCGGCATCGATCCGGCGACGGGGCTGCCGGGCATCGGCTATCGCGATCAGCCGAACTACTACCGACCGATTCCGGACGTCAACCTGCAGACCAACGGCCTGCTGGCAGGCTCGCCGGTGGTCTATGTCACCAAGATCCACGACGAGTACTTCCCGCCGGAAGGGCAGTTCTCGAAGCTCTTCACCGGCCTTCCGGAACCGCTTGCTTCCAACGTCACGGCGCAGAATCAGCCGCACGATGGAGCTCGCTTCCAGACGGTGTGGCGCGATTTCGACTGCTCGCCCAACAGCGCTGCGCTGGCCGGCACGCTGCTCGACCTCTACCGAGTGAGCTGGGCGCCGATCGGCGGCAACGTCTCGACCGACAACTACGACAACATCTCGATTCACTGCGCCCACTCGCCGATGCGGCCGATCTCCCAGAACAACACCGGCGGAGCTTCCTATCCCTCGAGCGGCATGAGCATTCCGTTCGACTACGCGACCTTCATCGACTTCATCGACGGCAGCGGATCGAACCCGTGCCCAGGCGCCTTCTGCGGTTCCGATCATGCGCCCAACCACTGGGACACCCTGGTCACGACGGTGCAGCCGGGGACCAAATACCGTGTGACGCAGGACAACCTCTTCACGCCGCCCGGTGACGGCAACTCCTGGCATCCGTGGCCGCAGTTCACCGTGCCGTTCCAGTACAACAACGGCGATATCCCGCAGGCCGAGAAGGACCTGCGCAGTTCGGTCAACAGCACCTACAACGGCTGCGGCGAGGAGTGGGGGGACTATCGAAGCGGCGGCTTCGGGAACCTTGGCGGCGACAGCCTCCTGTTCGAGGTGCGCGTGCGTCCGCAAACGACGACGGTCACCGGTCGCAACGGCTTCTCGTTCGTCATCGGCTGCCTCATCGACTTCGCTGGCAACCCGCGATGGCGGGTCGGTTCGCAAGGGTCGCCGACGACCCGGCTCTTCCCCGACAACCTCAACCAGCCGGCAGCCCGCTGCGCCAAAGGCAACACGACCTCGACCGCGCCGGTGCCCGGCGACAACTCGCGCTACCTCGGCGTTTTCGACTACGTGAAGACGACGTCGCGGATCACTTCGCCCTACGTCCGCGTCTACCCGACGAACACGGTGCTCCCTGACTACTTCGCGGCGATCATCGATCCGCCGCCCTCCTCGCAGCCGGTCGGTACCTCGGTCACCTTGGAGTTCGAAGGGGCGACTTCGACGAAGGGCGCGAGCGGAACCGGTTTCTCGACTGTCGTCGATATCGCCGACACCAAGGGCAACATCGCGTTTCGCGCGACTCTGGTCGGCAACAAGCAATCGTTGCTGCTCCCGAACCTCGACACCGTGGCGATCCCGTTCCTGCGGCCTTCCGGAAGCTGAGCGCGGTCGGCGGCGATCCATCGCCGCGCAGGCTCGCGGTCGCTGACGCGCTTCACCGCGGACGTCCCCATGGGCGCGGGGCGCCCGGGCGGAGCGCGAGCGCTGCGAGCTGGAACATGTTCGGTGTCGCACGATCGGTGGAGCGGCGCGCGTGCTTCCCCCGGGAAGCTGCAGTGGCACGAACGGCACACGCTGCGCAGTAAGGGAGAGTGGCCGCCGAGCCGCGCCCTCGATCGCATCCGTGGGTCGACGCTCCTCGCTGGCCGCATCCGCGAGGAGCCACCGATGTTCCGCTCGAACCGTCCTCCCCGACTCCTGGGCGTGCTCTCGACCGCCGCCTTGTTTGCGATCGGCGCGTGCTCGGGCGGCGGTGGATCGCCAGCCGGCACCAAGAGTTCAGGGTTCCGCCTGAACGATGTGAACTACGGACGCCTCGTCGATGAGGGCAGCGGTCCGCGCCTCGTGAGCCCGCTGACGACGGTCGAGATCGATGCCGTGACCGGTCTGGCGCTACCGGGAACGCTGCAGCCGCTGGCGGGCGGCGTCGACCTCGATGCTCCGCAGTCGCTCGGACTTGGTTCGAGCTACCTGCCGCGAGTGATCCCTCGCAACTGCGTGCTCCAACTCGAGTTCAGCGCGCCCATCGACGCGAGCTCGCTGCGCGCCGACGAGATCGACGCCAACGGTGCGCTCGTGACCGCGGGCTCGGTGCAGGTGCGTCAACAGGATGGCACGCCGGTCCCCGTGGAGATCACCCAGGTTGGGGCGCGCACGATCTGGATCAACCCGTCTGGCGCGACGAGCGTGGGATTCCCGGAGAGCCCTGTCAATTTCGGCCCGAGCGGCGAGCCGCGCGCCGACGCGACCGGCTTCCTCAAGCTGCGACTCCCGCGCACCGGGCCGAGCGTCCTGCGCTCGACCGGCGGCGCGTTCCTTGGCGCGCGCACCGACGGGCTCGGTGAAGTGGCGACGCCCATCGGCATCAACCCGGGCAACCGCGTCCTCGACTTCATCGCGCAGAACCAGCTGATCCCGACCAACGAGACCTACAACGGCTTCCTGCCCGACGTCTCGGTGCCGCGCATCGTGCGTACGCTCGCGGACACGCGTGTCGTCGACCTCGTGGGCGGCGACGTGGCCGGCGCGAGCAGCGTCCGGTTCGCCGGCGCTTCGTTCTCGACGCTGTCGAAGTCGGGGCGCGGCGAATGGGCCGGTGCGAAGCTCGTCTTGCGGCCGGGCGCTCCCGCCGAGGAGACGCACGTCATCTCCGGCAACAGCGTCGACACCGTGACCATCAACGGACTCTTCACGCTGCTGCCGCAGGACGGCGACACGTGCCGCCTCGAGCGAGCGGAGCTCTTCGAGCCTGAGCTGACCGACCCGATCGATCCGACCCGCTTCGATGCGGACAATCCGCAGAACGGAGCGAACGCGAGCCTCGCGAACTTCGTGGAGGCATGGGAGATCGACGGCTCCGGCAACGTCGTAGCGGGCCCGCTCGACCTGCGCAACACGCTGCCCACCTTCTGCGAATTGCGCGTGCGCTTCACCGAGCCGATGGCCGACGATTCGTTCCTGCAATGGGAGACGTTTCGCGTTTCGGCGAGTCCCGATGGCGGCGAACTCCAGGAACTGCTGACCGACGTCTCGCTCGACTCGACGCAGACGGTCGCGACCATCCGCCCGATCCGCGTCGACCAGGCCGCCGGCACCTTCGAGGTGGTCGGGTGGGGCAAGAACAGCAAGAACCTCCAGCTCGCGATCACCAGCGTGCCGCGCGCGAGCTACCTGCAGCAGAAGCTCGGCTCATCGGCCTACACGACGTTCCTCGATGACGGCGTTCGCGGCATCGTCGACCTCGGCGGCCAGCCGGTGGGCTTCCCCGACTCGCGCTTCGATCCGGCGCAACCCGCGATCCTCTACACCACGACCTTCACTGCCGCTGAGGCGGCAATCACGCAGCCCAATCCCCCGGTCGCGCGGAGCTGGGGCGTGATCGTGCATCGCATGCGCGGCCGTCCGGTCACCGGCATCGATCCCGCCACCGGGCTGCCGGGCGTCGGCTACCGAGACCAGCCGAACTACTACCGACCGATCCCGGACGTGAATCTGCAGACCAACGGCGTGCTGGCCGGCTCGCCGGTCGTCTTCGTCACCAAGATCCACGACGAGTTCTTTCCACCGGAAGGACAGTTCTCGAAGCTCTTCACCGGTTTGCCGGAGCCGCTCAATTCGAATGTGACGGCGCAAGGACAGCCGCACGACGGTGCACGCTTCCAGACGGTGTGGCGTGATTTCGACTGCTCGCCCAACAGCGTGGCGCTCGCGGGCACGCTGCTCGACCTGTACCGCGTGAGCTGGGCGCCGATCGGCGGCAACGTCACGACCGACACCTATGACGACATCTCGATCCACTGCGCGCACTCGCCGATGCGCCCGATCTCGCAGAACAACACGGGCGCCGCCTCGTTTCCCGACAGCGGCATGAGCGTTCCGTTCGACTACACCTCCTTCATCGACCTGATCGATGGCGGCACGAGTCCGTGTGCGAACGCCACCTGCTTCGGCGACGACGGCCCCAACTACTGGGACACGCTGGTCACTTGCGTGCAGCCGGGAACGAAGTACCGCGTGACGCAGGGCAACCTCTTCACGCCGCCGGGAGACGGCAACGCCTGGCACCCGTGGCCCGAGTTCACGGTGCCGTTCCAGTACAACAACGGCGACATCCCGCAGGCCGAGAAGGACCTGCGCACGACGGTCAACAGCACCTACTCCTGCGGCAGCAACGAGTGGGACGACTACCGGACCTCGAACAACGCGAACGTCGGCGGCGACAGCCTGCTCTTCGAAGTTCGCGTCCGCCCGCAGAACACGGTGGTCTCGGGACAGAACGGCTTCTCGTTCGTCATCGGCTGCCTGATCGACTTCCTCGGCAAGCCGCGCTGGCGCGTCGGCTCGCAAGGATCGCCGGCGTCGAAGCTGAATCCCGACAACATCAACGGCTCCGTGGCGGCGCGCTGCGCGACCGGCAATGCCACCTCGATCAGTCCGATTCCGGGCGACAACTCGCGCTACCTCGCGGTCTTCGACTACGTGAAGACGACGTCGCGGATCACGTCGCCGTACGTGCGCGTCTTCCCGACCAACACGCTGTTGCCGGACTACTTCCCGGCGATCCTCGATCCGCCTCCGTCGACCCAACCGGTCGGAACCTCCGTCACGCTCGAATTCGAGGGATCGAACGGGATCAAGGGGGCCGGCGGAACCGGCTTCTCGACCAGCGTCGACACCTGCGACACGCGGCAGAACGTGGCGTTCCGTGCGACGCTGGTGGGCAGCAAGTCCACGTTCCTGCTGCCGAACGTCGAAACGATCGCGATCCCGTACCTGCGACCGTCGGGCAGCTGACCCGAAGCGCCTCGTCTTCCGTCGTTCTTCGCGCGCGGCCCGTGGCGTCCTCGACGTCGCGGGACGCGCCGTCATGACGCCGTGATGGCGTCAGCGCTCGCGCGGCGCGACGGTGGTTCGGTGCAGCGATCCGGTCCGATAACCGTCGAGATCGAGAGAGACGAAGCGGAAGCCGGTGGAGCGGACGTCGGCCACCACCTGCTCGCGCATGGCGAGGAGCCGCTCGAGATCGTGCGCGGGAACCTCGATTCGCGCGACGTCCCCATGCCAGCGCACGCGGACCGATGCGAAGCCGAGGCGTCGGATCAGCAACTCGGCATGGCCGATCTGGTCGAGCATGGCCGGAGCGATGGCCGTGCCGTGCGGCACGCGCGACGAGAGGCAGGCGAGTGCCGGCTTGTCCCAGTTCTCGAGTCCGAGCTGCCGCGCCAGGCCGCGAATGGCGGCCTTCCCGAAACCCGCGTCGAGCAACGGATGGCGGACCCCGGCCTCGTCGGCGGCCTTCGTGCCCGGACGGAAATCGCCGAGGTCGTCCGTGTTCATTCCATCGGCGACGTGGTTGAACCCCTGGGCGCGCGCCCACGGCAGCACGTGGCGGTAGAGCTCGCTCTTGCAGAAGTAGCAGCGATTGACCGGGTTGGCCGCGTAGTCGGGGTCGGCGATCTCGCCGGTCGCGATCTCGACCAGCGTCGCGCCCATCGCCTTGGCCAGTGCGCGCGCCTCCTCGAGCTCGCCCGGCGGCAGCGACGCGGAGACGCCGATCACGCCGACCGCACGGTCGCCGAGACGGTCGCGGGCGACTCTCAGGACCAAGGTCGAGTCGATCCCGCCTGAGAACGCGACCGCGACGCTCCCGAGCGCATCGAGTCCGGAGTGGAGGCGCGCGAGCTGCTCGCTCGATGGCGCGACGGCCTCGACGGGCGCGCCGTGCGCGGCCGGGGCGGGCGAAAGCAGCGGGAGGTTCGGGCGATTCGAGCTCATCGGCGTCAGCTTACGGTCCGCCGCGGCGCCGGCACGAGCCGAGCGCTCATTCGGAGAGGAGGCCGTGTGCGCGCAGGACGGAGTAGCAGGCGCGCGCGACGGTCCAGCGCTCCTGCACGCGCTTCTCGACGAATCGCGCGATGGCGGAGTCGGCGCGCGGGTCGGCCGCGATCTCGGCGTCCATCGCCTCGATGAAGCGGTCGCGTGTGCCGAGCTCCTTCAGCCGCTTGGCGATCGACTCGACCTCCCCTTTGCAGACCGTGAAGAGATGGAGCAGCCGGCGTCGCATCGGCTCGTGCGCCTCGCGCAACGGCGCGTCCGGGTTGATGAAGATCTGCGCCGCCCCCTCGATCCAGATGCGGTAGCGGAAGTACTCGAGGAAGCCGGCGCTGAGCGAGTCGTAGAGCTTCTGGCGGCGCGCGTCGGCCGGCAGCGGTGCGACGTAGGACTTGTCCTTCATCAGCAGTCGCGCCCACGCGATGGTGTCGACGTCGGGCATGTCCATCCCGGTGCCCGACGACCAGGCGTCGTAGAGCGAGATCTCCGGATAGATGCGGCCGCCGAGATCGCAGTAGGAATGGGCGAAGTAGCTCGCCTTGGCGTCCAACTTCTTCTCGAAGTCGAAGCGCGACAGCAGCCATGCGACCAGCACGTCGGCGTCCTGGTCGTAGCCGTTCAGCGCATTGAAGAGCTGGCCGAAGCTGTCGAGCGGAGCGTCGCTGTTCTTGACGGCGCGGTCGCTGGCGAAGTCCCATTCGACGCGAATCGCGAACGGCGGGTCGTTCTCCCACGGCCGGAAGCGGCCGCGTTGCGCTGCCGCATCCTCGCCGGCGGGATCGACCGGCTTGCGCACGACCCGGCCTCGCGCCGCCTCGGCGCCGGCGTATTCCACCGGATCGAACCATGGAGGCGGGCCCGGTCGCAGCTCGACCGTGAGCGTCTTCCTGGCGTGATCGCGCAGTTGCCGGAGGGGCGCGGCCGGCAGTGCCTTGAGCGCGGCGGCAAGGTCGGCGAGCGTCGCGGCCTGCACGTCGGCGAGCGAGTTCTCGAAGGTCGCGAGCGCCTCATCGCATGCGGCGGGCGATGGATCGGACGGCGGCGTCTGCAGGAGGAGCAGCGAAGCGAGCAGGGCCATCAGCGAGACGGGCATGTCTTCTCCGGGCGCAGCTCGACGCGAGGACGCGGAAGACTAGTGTTTTCGCCCGGGAGCACCATGTGGCGCAGAAAGCGGGAAGCGTCGGGTCCGTGCGCGAGGAGCGGGTGGTGCTGGTGCACGGGCTGCTGCGGACGACCCGTTCGCTCGGCTCGTTGGCGCGTGCGCTCGAACGTGCAGGCTTCGGCACGGTCCGCTTCGGTTATCCGAGCGTGCGCGGCTCGATCGACGAGCACGGGCGTGCGTTCGCGGCAGAACTCAAGCGCCTCGCCGCCGAACCGGGTTGCCGTCGGCTGCACATCGTCGGCCACAGCCTCGGCAACCTGGTGGCGCGCGCCGCGCTGGCGATCGAGCGTCCGCGCGGCCTCGGCCGTGTCGTGATGCTGGTGCCGCCGAATCGCGGCTCGCTGGTCGCGCGCTGGCTCGCGCCCTTCCTCGGGCCGCTCGTGCCCGTGTTGCGCGAGCTGCGCGATCGCGACGACAGTCGAGCACGCACGCTGACGCCCTTGCCGGGGATCGCGTGCGGCGTCATCGCGGCCCGCCTCGACCATCTGGTCCCTGAGCCGAGCACCCACTTCGATGGCGAGCGCGACCACGTGCGACTGCTCGCGACGCACACTTCGGTGCTCGGCAGCCGCAAGGTCCACGAGTACGTGGTGGCCTTCCTTCGCGACGGACGCTTCCCACGCGACGCTCGGATAGCGTGAGTCGCCTCGCGCGGGCGGTTGCCCGTGCCCGATGCGGGAGTCTGCGTGCCATGAGCTCGATCCACCGGCCGCGCGGGTGCAACCCAAGGTCTCGCTTCGGCGGCGCTCTCGTCGCGGCTTCGCTGCTGGTCGTGGCCGCGTTGGCTGGCGGGGCTGCTCGCGCCGCGCGCGCTGAAGATCGCGTGATCCTGAAGAGCGGTCGCGAACTGGTCGGAACGCTCCTCGATACGCAGGCCCATCGCGTCCGCTTCCAGGATCGCGAACGCGGCGAGCTCGAACTTCCGCGCCACCTCGTGCGCACCGTCGTACGCGCCGACGGGCCGGCCGATCTGTTCGCGCCGCTCTGGCTGGTGTCGACGCTCGAGCAGCCCCCGAAGAGCTTCACGCGCTTCACGGCTCCGACGAGCACGGCGCCGGGCGCTCTCGAGGTCGGCATCGGGCGCTACTTCCACGAACCGACGCGGACCACGCTGTTCCTCGTTGGCGCCATCCACATCGCCGACCGCGGCTACTACGACCAGTTGCAGGACGTGCTCGATTCGTGCGACGTGGTCTTGTTCGAGGGGGTCGGCGCGAAAAGCGGTTCGACGCCGCCGAGCGACGAGCAGGTCGCCCGCATGGACGCGCTCTTCGAACTGCAGCTGATGCTGAACGATGCGCTCGGCCTCACGTTCCAGAAGGACGGCCTCGACTATCGCCGCCGCTTCTGGCGCAACGCCGACGTCGACTTCGTCGCGCTGACCGAGGAGCTCGACGCGCGCGGCGTCGCATTGCCGACCGACAACCCGTTGGTGCAAGGGCTGCTGAAGATGATGCTCGGCACGTTCGACCTCGCAAAGGCGGGCGCCGATGCACGGATGCGGTCGATGTTGAAGCGGCAGGTCGCCGGTGCGCTGGCGATGGCCGACTCGATGATGGCGCTGCAGATGAAAGGGCTGACCGACGTGCTGATCGACTGGCGCAACGATGCCGCGCTGACGGTGCTCGACGACGAACTGACGAACGGCGCGCCGGGTCGCTGGCTCGCGCTCTTCTACGGCGCGGCCCATTTGCCGGACTTCGCGGCGAAGCTCGCGGCCAAGGGTTTCGAATTCCAGGGCGCGACCTGGTTGCCGGCGTGGCGCGTCGACTGATCGCGTCGCCGCCGCGTCACTCGACGCCGATGTGAGCCCGCAGCCGTTCCACCCACTCGCTCGGGCCGTCGACGACCTCGAGCGTCTTCGGCGTCAGGATGTGCACGTACGGCTCGATGTCCGCTCCAGCGACGAGTCGCCAGCCGTAGTCGGCCGGCAGCCCGCGCACGGCCAGCTCGAGGCGCAGCGCCCCGGTCAATTCGCGGATCGCCTGCGCCACACCCCAGCGCTGATTGCCGCTCAAGTCGGAGAGCGCTCCCGTCGCGCCGGGACGGAACCAGATGAACATCTCGAACGCGCGTCGCGGTGCCGCCGGCATCGCCGCCGCGAGCCCGCCACGGAACTCGCCGACCATGAGCTCGGCGGGTGTCTTGGTTTCCAGCACGGACGGTCGGCCGGCGCCGTAGCGCGCCACGAACTCGCGTTCGCGCAGCAGCCACGGTGGCGGCTGCGGGTGCAGCGTCAGCATCTGCGTGCCGTGGGCTCCTTCGCGGTGGCGCTTCGCGATGGAGACGTAGCCGCGCCGGCCGGGCGAACTTTCGGGGAAGCGGTCGTCTCCGCAGGTGGCGAGGAACGACTCGGCGCGAGCGAGCGCCTCGATGACGGTGATCGCGTCCATGGGCGGCACGCTGTCGAGATCTTCGCGGTGCTTGGTGCTGGTCACCTGCTTCAGCACCAGCGCGCCGTCGATCAGCGCATGGGCGGTCAGGAAGCAGGTGCCGCGGAACAGCTCGGTGGTGTCGATCACCGGTCCGAAGCGCCCGCTGCAGATGCGGCACGGCCCGCCGCGAACGATGACGCGCGGACGTTCGGCCGCGGCGGCATGGACGCTGGCGAAATCGAGCGCGACCAGGCTGCTGGCGAGCCGTTGCTCGCCGAGCAGCGCGGGGTCGACGCGGCGGCGCTGGGTGCCGCTCATCGGGTGGCCGCCGCGATCTTGCCGCTTTCGGGACTGCTGGCGCGACCGTGCTCGGTGACGGCGATGCGTCCAGCGAGAAAGCCGTGCCGACCTGCCAGCGCCGCGTGATGCATCGCGGCCGCCATCCGCACCGGATCGCGTGCCAGCGCGATCGCGCTGTTCAGCAGGACGCCGTCGATTCCGAGCTCGAATGCCAGCGTCACGTCGGATGGCGTTCCGACGCCGGCATCGACCAGGACCGGGACCCGCAGCGAATCCTTGATGAGGCGGATGTTGCGCGGGTTGTTGATTCCCTGGCCCGAGCCGATGGGAGAGCCGAGCGGCATCACGGCCGCCGCGCCCGCCTGCTCGAGATGGCGCGCGAGGATCGGATCGTCGGAGCAGTAGGCCAGCACGACGAACCCCTCTTTCACCAGTTGGCGCGTCGCTTCGAGCGTCGCGACGGGATCGGGCAGCAGCGTCCCCGGATCAGCCAGCACCTCGAGCTTCACCAGCTCCGAGAGGCCGGCCTCGCGGCCGAGGCGCGCGGTGCGCAGCGCGTCCTCGACCGTGAAGCAGCCGGCGGTGTTGGGCAGCAGCGTGATGCGGCCGCGGTCGATCCAGTCGAGCAGGCTCTTCTCGCGTCCCGAGAGGTCGACCCGTCGCACCGCGACGGTCACGCATTCCGTGGCGGCCGCCTCATGGCAGGCGCGCATCACGTCGTGGCTCGGGTACTTGCCCGTTCCCAGCAGCAGTCGCGAGCGGAACTCGTGGCGACCGATCCGCAGCGGCTCGTCGGAAAGCGCCGACTCGGGAGATGGATCGCGCCTCGACATGGGTCAACCGCCTCCGACGAAAGTGACGATCTCGAGACGATCCCCGTCCGCAAGCGCTCGCTCGAACTCGGTTCGCGGAAGCAGGCCGCGATTGAGCTCGATCGCGAGGCGCTCGACCGGCAGCGCCAGCTCGGTGAGCAACTCGCGCACGGTGAGCGGCGCGCGCAGGGTGCGCGCTTCGCCGTTGATTTCGATGGTGATGGGGGCCGACATCGAGGGGGGAGTTTGGGGGGTGGGCGCTAGCGGCGCGGAAAACGGGGATCCGCGTGCAACGACGCGAGGTCGCGATCTTGCGCAGCGTAGCGGACTTCGAGCGCGCGAGTCGCCGGCGTACGACCGGCCCAGGCGAGGTGCTGATCGAGCAGCGCGAGTGCGGCCTCCGACTCGCCGCACAGCGCGCGACAGCATGCGAAGTCGTAGGCGCGGTCGGGAGTCGCGTCGGCACGCTCGGCGCAAGCGCGCGCCTCCTCGAAGCGTCCGCGACGGGCGAAGTCGGTCGCGTGCCGCAGCCAACGATCGCCGTCGAACGGCCAGCCGGCCCCCGCTTCGAACAGGTCTTCGGCGGCGCCGCGCGCGTCGCCGAGCAGCGTCGCTTTGACCCCGGAGCGCGAAACCAGCGCGCGAACGACGAGGTTCGAGTAGGGCAGGTCGCTGCGGCCGATCAGCTGCGCGCTTGGCGGCGGCGGAGCTTCGCCCGCGGCGTGGCGTTGCCAGTAGTCGGCCGCGAGCCCCACTTGCAGCTCGCGCGCGCCGCGCAAGGCGGCTTCGGCCGCGGCCATCGCGGCTACGGCATCGCCGCGGTGCAGTTCGATGCGCGCCAACAGAAGCTGCGCCTCGCAGGCGAGTTCGCGATTGCTCCAGTCGGCGACTGCGGCGAGAGCGGCGAGGCGTGGCGCAAGCAATGCGGCGGCGGCGTCGGGATCGCCGGCGCCGACCAACCACTCCTCGGAGACGCTGAGGAAGCACCACGCCACCGGCCGCGCAGCAGAAGTCTCATCGTCATCGACGCTGCGACCGAGCAATCCGTGACCGTGGCGGTCATGGCTTGATTCGAGCGCTGCCAGCAACGGAATCGCTGCAGAGCACCACGCCTCGGCTCGGCCGCGGTCACGCAGGAGGTCGCGCCCGAACAGGGGGCCGAAAGGGCCGAACCAGGCGTCGTTGGCGATCGAGCGCGACTGGTCGACGGGAGCGAGCGCCAATGCTCCGGCGAGCGGGCGTGGATCGAGGTCGCCGGCATCGGCGCGGATGAAGTGAGCCACCATCGCAAACCGCAGCTTCAGTGCGTCGAGTGCATCCTCCTGCGCGAGCGCGCTCCTGGGCAGCAAGTCGGCCTTCGTCAGCAGCGCGAGCGCCTGCTGAGGCTTCGCTTCCAGCAGGAGGCACCAGGCGCGGCCAAGGGTGGCGCTGCCGTAGTGAAGCATCGCGGCGGTGTCGACGCGCCCGAATGCCGAGGCCTCGGCCTGGTCGAACTCCCGGTGCGCCGACGCCAGATCGCCGGCACGGAGGAGGGCGGCCGCGGCATCGAGGTGCAGCGTGGTCAGTTCGGGATGCCGCACCGTGAGCGCCACCTGCAGACGAGCGATTTCCTCCATGTCGCCTCGGCGCCACCCGGCGGTGACGAGTCGTGAGAACGCGTCGCGCGCGTAGCTGGCGCGCTCATGCGTCGGCAGCAGCGCCGCCTCGAAGAGATCGACCGCGCCGTCGAGCCCTTCGACGCGGCCACGGCTCCAGGCGATGGTCGCTGCGATCGGAAGGGCGAGCTCGCCTGCGGCCGCGCGCTCGTCGGCGGCGCGGAGAAGCTCGCGGGCCCGCCGCGGCACGTCGCAGGTCGCGCTCTCGATCCAAAGTCGGTCAGCGCCCCGTCGATTCCCGAGCGCCTGCGCCGCGATCCTCGCGCCACCGTCGGGCAGGGTGGCCAACCACGGGACGCGGCGCCGAAACTCGAGCGCGTCGTCCGCGGCGCCGCCGAGTTCCTCGCTCAGTCGCGCGGCGAGCTCCGCGGCCGAAGTCGGCTCCGCGAGGACCCAATCGCGACCGGACGTAACGAGTGCGGAGAGCGGGCGTGGATCTTGTCGCGGTGCCGGCGAGGCGGCGCGCAGAGGCGAGGCGGCGATGGCTCCAAGGACCGTCCCGAGAGCCGCTAGCAGGCACGTGGTTCTCAGTGAGGAGCTGTCCCAAGCTGTTCGCTGTAGCCAGTTTGCGACGGGTGCTCGCAAAACGCTCGGTTGACCAGGGAGGGGGGGGCTCGTTACCATCCCCCCGCTTTTTCCTGGAGCCGCGCAAAGAAGTGGGCCCTGCCCACTTTTTTTCGTCTCCGTCCAGCTCGCGATGGCGAGAGGGGCGGAGATGCCGGCGTTTCGGGAGATGCGTGGCACGCCGACCTCCGGACACCGGCGCGCTGCTACAAGGCTCCGGAGCACGGGGGGTCCCTTCATGGACGGCGCAGAGATTCTTCGGATCATCGACGCCCTCCACCGGGACAAGGACATCGACAAGGAGTACCTGTTCCAGTCGCTTGAGTTTGCGCTCGCCAGCGCGGCGCGCAAGAAGCTCGAAGTGGGCGACGAGTTGCAGGTCCACATCGATCGCCGCACCGGCAAGGTGGAAGCCTTCAAGGGCGATCAAAAGGTCGAACTCCTCGACCTCGGCCGCATTGGCGCGCAGGTCGCCAAGCAAGTGATGATCCAGCGCCACCGCGAGGCGGAGCAGGACGTCGTCCTCGGCCAGTACGAAGAGAAGATCGGCCAGCTCGTCACCGGCACCGTGCAGCGGGTCGAGGCGGGCAACTACATCGTCAACCTCGGCAAGTGCGAAGGCATCCTGCCCCGTTCCGAGATCGTTCGCAGCGAGAACTATGCCGTTGGCGACCGAGTCAAGGCGCTGATCACCGAGGTCAAGAAGGTCGGCCTGCGCGTTCGCATCATCCTGTCGCGCACCAATCCCGACCTCGTGCGCCGCCTCTTCGAAGTCGAGGTCCCCGAGATCTCCGACGGGGTGATCGAGATCAAGCGCGTGGCGCGCGAGCCGGGCTATCGAACCAAGATCGCCGTG
The DNA here is from genome assembly GCA_031409275.1 of Planctomycetota bacterium. GTDB lineage: Bacteria > Planctomycetota > B15-G4 > B15-G4 > SIAN01 > SIAN01. The sequence continues at coordinate 200,286 of JANNXA010000014.1, read as the reverse complement.
GCCTCGGCCGACATGCGTGTCGATTGCATCGGCGCCTGCGTCGGCATCCGCGGCACGCGCATCAAGTCGATCACCGAAGAGTTGAACGGCGAGAAGATCGACATCATCCGATGGAACGAGTCGGTCGAGGCGCTGATCCTGAACGCGCTGCGGCCGGCCGAGATCGCCGACATCAAGCTCGACCCGTCTCGCAACGTCGCCACCGTCCGCGTCACCGAGGATCAGCTCTCGCTCGCGATCGGTCGGCGCGGGCAGAACGTTCGTCTCGCCAGCCGGCTGACCGGCTGGGAGATCAACCTCCAGGCGATCCGCGCGGACGGCTCGCTGGTGGGGCCAGGGGAAGCGGGATCTCCCGGCATGCCGAATGCGGCGCCGGCGCGTCCCGCGACGTCCGAGGCGGTGGCGCCGCCGTCCGATCTGCCACCGCCGACGCCTCCGGCTGACGAGAGCAGTGTCTCGTCGTGATTCGGGGCGTGGACTAGTTCGTTTCGAAGTGAATTGAGCTGATTGCCGAGGAGTCGCCGCTTGCGGTTTCACGAACTTGCCAAGGAACTCAACGCCGACTCCAAGGAGCTTCTCGCGCTCGCGAAGAAACTCGGGCTGCCGGTCAAGAGCCACTCTTCGAACCTCGAGCCCGGCACCGTCGGGATCCTGAAGGCCGCGTGGCGTTACCGCGACCTCAGCGAGGACGAGATCCTCGAGAAGCTCGAAGAGAGCGCGACCAAGAAGGACGCCGAGAAGAAGGCGGACGAGGAGCGCTCCAAGCAGGACTCGGTGCGCGCCGCCGCCGATCGCCTCGAGCGCGAGAACAAGGCGAAGGCCGATGCCGAGGCGGCCGCCCATGCGGTCGAGTCGGCCGATGGCCCGCTCGAAGCCTACGCCTCTCCCGATGACGAGGAGACGGACGAGGAGTTCGTCGAGGAAGACGGCGAAGTCGTCGAAGAGGTGGTCGGCGAGGAGCCGGCAGCCGTCGGCGAGGGCGAAGCGGAAGTTGTCGCGAGCGCCGATGCCGATTCTGTCCGCACCGAGGCGCCAGCAGCCCCGGCGGCGGGTGCGTCCCCTTCGACCACACCCGCCCCGACCGCAGGCGCCGCGCCGGGCGCGCCGCCGGCGGCACGCAAGCCGGTGGGCCCAGGCGTGGCCCGGCCCGCGGCGGGACCGCCCGGTGCGCCGGCGGCTCCTGGGGTCGGCGGAGCGCCAGCGTTGCCGGTGCGTCGCGGCGCCAAGATCGTCGGCCGGATCGAGCTCAACAAGGCGGACGTCGCGAAGTCCGAGGCGACCCACGCCGAACTCGAGCGAGTGCTCGGCCCCGTGCCGAGCGCCGCCGCGCGCGGCCGCAAGGCGGAACTCGATCGCGAGCAGGAGCTCGCGGCTCAGCGCAAGCGGCAGAAGCTCGCCGGCACCGCCAAGCCGGGACGTTGGCAGGGCGAGACCGACGAGTTCGCGCCGGTTTCCGATGCGCAGGTCGCCAAGCCGAAGTTCTGGGAGCGTGGTCCGGCGCGTCGTCAGCAGCGCACCAAGCTCAAGCGTCCGGCGGGCATGCTCAAGCCGGCCGAGGGCAAGAAGTACCAGGTCGAGTTGCCGACGTCGATCAAGGCGTTGTCGGCGATCCTCGGGCTGCGCGCCGCCGAGATCATGAGCAAGCTGCTCACGGTGAAGGGCGTCGCGATCGGCATCAACCAGCCGCTCGACGAGGAGACGGTGCTGACCATCGCGGTCGAGCTGAACCGCGACATCGAGATCCTCCACGAGCGGACCGAGGAAACGGAGTTCCTGAAGGCCGAGAAGAAGAAGGCCGAGACGAAGGCCGGGCCGAAGAAGGAAGGCCAGCCGCGGCCGCCAGTGGTGGTGGTCATGGGCCACGTCGACCACGGCAAGACCTCGCTCCTCGACGCGATCCGCAAGACGAAGGTTGCCGCGAGCGAGCACGGCGGCATCACGCAGCACATGCGCGCCTACCAGGTGACGTCGCCCAAGGGCGGCCGCATCACCTTCCTCGACACCCCGGGCCACCGCGCGTTCACCGAGATGCGCTCGCGCGGCGCCAACGTGACCGACATCGTCGTCCTCGTGGTGGCGGCCGACGACGGCGTCATGCCGCAGACGATCGAGTCGGTCGAGCACGCCCGTGCGGCCAACCCCGACATGCCGATCGTGGTGGCGATGAACAAGATCGACAAGGGCGCCCAGAACGCGCTGCGCGTGAAGCAGCAGTTGATGGGGCTGCAACTCCTGCCCGAAGAGTTCGGCGGCAAGGTCGGCATCGTCGAGACGTCGGCCACGACCGGCAAGGGCATCGACGAGCTGCTCGATCGCCTCGAACTCGAAGCCGAAGTCCACGACCTGCGCGCCGAGCCGAAGGGGCGCGCGCAGGGCATCGTGCTCGAAGCCACCAAGGAAGAGGGCAAGGGCGTGGTCGCGACCGTGCTGATTCGCCAAGGCACGTTGCGTCCGCGCGATCCGTTCCTGTGCGGCAACACCTGGGGCCGCGTCCGCCTGATCGAGGATGACACCGGCAAGAAGGTCGACGAAGCGCTGCCGTCGATGCCGGTGCGCGTCTACGGCTTCAAGGGCGACCTGCCGGCCGTCGGCGATGAGCTGCTCGGTGTCGAGGACGAGAAGGGCGCGGAGCAGGTCGCGGAGGAGCGCTCGCGCACCACGCGTGATGGCAGCGCCTACGAGCGGCCGAAGGTGACGCTCGAGAACCTCTTCGAGACGCTCGGCGCGGTCAAGCAGCAGGAGATCCCGCTCGTCCTGAAGGCGGACATGCAAGGTTCGCTCGAAGTGCTGAAGCGCGAGCTCGAAGCGCTGAAGCACGCCGAGGTGAAGGTCCGGGTGATTCGCGCCGCAGTCGGCGCCATCACCGAAGAGGACGTGATGCTCGCCAGCACCAGCGGCGCGATGGTCTTCGGTTTCCACGTCGTGCCAGAAGGCAAGGCGCGGCGGCTCCAGGACCAGTTCAACGTCGAGGTGAAGACCTACTACGTCATCTACGAACTGCTCGACGACCTGAAGAAGGCGATGGCCGGCATGTTGAAGCCGGAAGAGAAGGAGGCGGTCATCGGCCACGTGGCCATCCGCGAGACCTTCAAGGTCAGCAAGGTGGGCACCATCGCCGGCTGCTTCGTGACGGACGGCGTGGTGCGCCGCAGCGACAAGGTCCGCGTGCTCCGCGACGGCAAGGTCATCTACACGACCGGGCTCGACTCCTTGCGTCGGTTCAAGGACGACGCGAAGGAGGTCAAGGAGAACTTCGAGTGCGGCATCAAGCTGACGCGCTTCGATGACATCAAGGTCGGAGACGTGCTCGAAGTCTTCGAGATGACGCAGCACGTGCGCGAGCTCAAGCTCGGCTGATCCACGCCGCGCAGCGGTGGCGACGATCGAATCGGAACGAACGAGCGGCGGCTCCTGGCAACGGGGGCCGCCGCCACTCTTCCTGTGCGACTATTTTTTTCCGCGGAGGTCGTCGCAGAAGGCGACGAGGAGGAACGTCGCCACCGGTCCGAGCAGCAGCGACGCGAGGAACCAGTTCAAGCCGCTGCGTCCCTTGCCTTGCGCCAGCCCCGCGTTCACGAGGGCGAGCGTGCCCCAGCCCATCGCGTAGCCTGGATACGGTTGCGGAGGCATGTCGGACTCCTTGTGGCGCGCGGCGAGATTGCGGCGGAGCGCGCGGCGCGGATCTACCCCCTCGTCGCGATCACCGTTCAGCGCGGTCGCGGCGACTCCTGCTCCTAGAGCAGCTCGATCTGGTGGTCGACGAGCTCGGCGACCGGGTGAAGCCGCAGCATCATCACGATCTTGTCGAGCAGCGAGCGGACTCGCGTGGCGTCGTTGCTGCAGGTCACTACGCCGAGCGTCCCCTTCTGCCAGACGTCGTGGTCGTCGACCTCCGCCACCGAGACGTTGAACTGCGCGTGCAGCTTGTCCTTGATCGACTTCAGGACGTGGCGCTTCTCTTTCAGCGAATGGCTGCCGCGCAAGATCACGGTGAACTGCAGGATCCCGACTTCCATCATCGACAGGGCCTCCGCGCGCGACGGTTGCCGGTGAGTCGGCCACCGTTGCGCATCGCGATCGTAGTCGGCGGAGCCGGTTCGGCGGGACGTCCGCGGGGCCGCGCGCCCCGGTGCCTCTTGCGGCGGCGGCGCCGTCCGCTCAACTGGGCGCCTTCCAAATCCGTGCGCAGCCGTCGATCGGCGGTGCTCTCTTTCGGGTCGTGACGATGTCGAGCCGCGTGAACCTTCGCCTGACCGAGTTGATCCGCAAGCGCGCGGCTCATGTCATCTTGTTCGAGCTGAAAGACCCGCGGATGGGGTTCGTGACCGTCACGCGCGTCAAGCTGGCGCCGGACTTCACGAGCTGCGTCATCTTCTGGTCGGTCTTCGGCAGCGAAGGCGACCGCAGCAAGACGAAGCACGCGCTCGAGAGCTCGAAGCTCTTCGTGCAGCGGCGTGTCGCCGAGGGGTTGCGCACGCGCAACGCTCCGCAGATCTCCTTCGAATACGACGAGTCGGTCGAAGGTGCGATCAAGATGGGCGAGCTGCTGCATCAACTGCGCGACCAGCGCCCGCCGGAAATCCCGGCCGAAGGGGCGCTGCCCGCGGATGGCGCGCTGCCGTCGCCGGACGCGGCCGCACCGGACGCTGCCGCCCGCGACGCGGGCAGCGACGACGAAGCGGATGAGGGCGACGAAGCGGACACCGGCGACGAAGCGGACGCGCCGATCGAGGATGGTGGAGCGGCCGACACGGGCCCTGGCTCGCCGCTGCCCGCGCGCAAGAAGGTGCGACCGTTCAAGAAGCTGCGCGCTCCCAAGGGCCGCAGCGGCAAGTCGCCGCGCCGTCGCTGATCAGCGCGCGAGCCAGCGGCGCCAGCGCGTGAGCCCCGGCCGTGCGCGGCCGAGCCCATCGCGCAGCCCCATGTCGCGGAACAAGCGACCGATCGCGTCTTGCGTGATCGTGCCGGAGTTCCAAAGGTCGTCGTAGTCCCAGGTCAGGTACCAGTTCACGAAGAGCGCGTCGTGGCGCTCGGCTGCGGAAAGCAGGCAGTCGACCCAGTCGCTCTGGTCGAGCGCGGTCGTGCGCAGCGTGTAGGGCCACGGCGCGTCGAGCTTCTCGCCCGGCCAGCCCGTCTCGGCGATGAGGAACGGCTTGCGGCCGTCGAGCGCGCGCACGACCTCGAGGTAGCCGGGCGGCAATTCCGCGACGTGGCCGCGAAACGTCAGCTGGACCGGGTAGCTGCTCACCGCCACGCAGTCGGAGAGCGCGACCACCTCCGCCGCCGCCTGCGGCTGGGTCAAACCGGTCCACGGGTCGGGCGGATCGGTGAGACGCAGCCAGAACTCGTCGGCCTGCACGGTGGCGAACAGCGGCAGGCCGGGATGGGAGAGTCGCAACGCGGCGGCCGTCTGTTGCGCGAGCGACCTCCACGCAGCCCATTTCGCCGGCGCCAGGGTGTGCAGGAGGTTCGCCTCGATCGACAGCGCGAACCAATCGGGCTGGAAGATCGAGAGCAGCTCCTCGCAGTGGTTGCGGAACGCCGCGACGACCGATGGATCGTCGAACGCGAGTGCGTCCCATGGCGGCGGCAGTGGTTGATTGGGGTAGTACGCGGTCAGTCCATCGCGCGTGATCGCGATGGGGGTGGCGGCCACGTAGATGCGGTTGCCGGTCGGCGAGAGCGAGCGCAGGTAGGTCAGCGTGCCGCGATCGGGATGCGGCAGTCCGGCCAGCGCCTCGTTCCAGGGGACGCCATCGTCGAAGTGGAAGACGGTGAGGTCGCCGTCCTCATCGATCATCCGCAGCGCGTCGAAGACGCCGTTGGCAGCGCCGTCATGCGGGAACGGGGTGAACCCCTCGGCGAACGTGCGACGCGCGCCATCGATGCCGCCGTTGGCGTGCAGGAGCGACGAGCCACCTGCGGCGGCGACGATTGCGGCAAGCGCGAGCCGCCTGGCGAGACGAGGGAGAGGTGCCACGCGGTCTCCAGTGGGGGCGGCCCATCACCGCCACCCCGCTAGAGAACCGCGATGCGCGCCCTTCGTGAAAAGCGGGTCGCGAGCCGCGCGCTCAGCGCTGCATCCCGAGCGGGCGCTTGGCGACGAGCGGCGGCGGGAAGAGGACCGGCGTGAGCAGGATCATGCCGCCGATCACGGCGCACATGATGAGGATCGCGAGCGTCGGGACCTCGACGCCGCTGCTGCGCGCCGCCGCGACCGTCTTCAGCGGAACCGTGCGCGACGTGCCTTCGACCAGATCGAGCGGAACCGGCCGACCGAACTTCGTCGACTGGTTGATCAGGCTCGCCCCCTTCGAATCGACGACGTCGAGCTGATAGGAACCTGGCTTCAATCCGTCGAAGCGGGCGCGCGCGACGTTGGCGTGCTCATGTCCGCCGTCGGTGAAGAGCGCCATCGCCCGCGCGAGCTCGGCGCCCGCCGACGAGTCGCCCGCGGGGCGCAGGAAGGCGGTCTCGCCGCCGACGAAGTGGGCCGGGTGGAGGTGCGAACCGGTCAGTTCGACTTCGACGCTGCAGGTGCTCGCCAGCGTGAGTGCGACTTCGCCGACGGTCCCATCGGCGAGGCGGACGGTCTGCTTCTGGTCGGCGAACCCGTCGGCGGCGACGGTCCAGGTGCCGGCGACGAGGCCGTTCACCAGGAAGCGACCCTTCGGGTCGGTGTTGACGGCGAAGTCGGCGCCTCCCGCGTTCAGCGTCACCTTGCGATCGACGAGCGGTCGTTGGCCGCCGTCCATCACGATGCCGCGAATGCCGCAACGGCCACGTTCCACGCGCAGCTCGGCTTCCTGATAGGCGCCCGACTTCGCATCGACGGTCGCTTCGCCGCGCGCCGTGTAGAGGTAGTCAGGGTCGTAGGCGACGACGCGGTAGCGGCCCGCGGCGACCTTGTCGAACGCGGCGCGACCGTTCGCGTCCGAGCGCTTCTTGGCGACCGTCGCGCCGCTCGCGTCCAGCAGCATCACCTCGATCTGCGGCTGCCCCTGGTTGGCGGGGTCGCGCACCGTGACCACGACGCTGTCGGGGTTGCGCGGCGGCGCCGGGATCAGCGGCGTCGCGGGGATGACCTTCACGAGCTCGGTCGGAGCTGCGGCGGCATCGTGACCTGCGGCGGCATCGTGACCGGTTGCGGCCGGTGGTGCTGCGTGGCCGGCATCGGCGCTGCTGGCGTGGTCCCCGTGACCGGAGGCCGTGCCGTGCTGGGCGGCGGGTGCGGAGGCGCCGGGGTCAGCGTTCGCCGGCTTCTTGGTGCTCACCCAGAGCAGCACTCCGAAAGCAGCGAGCACGAGCAGCGTCGGGGCCAGCTTCATCGAATCGTCTCCCAGTTCTCAAGCGTGCGCCGGTGGCGTCGGTCCGCCGGCGGTTCGTCGAAAGCGTACGCCGTCCTTGCCATCGAGCAGTTCGATCCCGCGCTGCTTCAGCAGCACACGGAGCTCGTCGGCTCGCTTGAAGTCGCGGCGCTTGCGCGCCGCCTCACGCTCTTCGATGAAGGCGAGAACGTCGGCATCTTCAAGGGCCGCCGATTCAAGCGACTTCTCGACCAATCCGAACACTCCCCACAACTCGCGCAGCAGGGCGAGATGGGCGGCGGCGTCGGCGCCCTTGCGCGCGCGCCGATTGGCCTCGGCCACCGCCTCATCGATCACGGCGAACGCGACCGAGACGTTCAAGTCTTCGTCGAGCGCCGCGCCGAAACGCGCGCGCAACGAGGCGAGGGCGGCCGCAACGTCCGGCGCGGCGCGGCCGGCCGGGGCATCCGCGGCGTCCGCGCCGAGCCGCTGGGCGAGGTCGCGGTAACGGGCGACCTTCTTCTCGGCCTCGTCGAGGCCCGTCAGGGTGAAGTTGAGCGGCTCGCGGTAGTGCGCCTTCTGCAGCGCGATGCGCAGCGCGTCCCCGCTGTAGCCCTTCGCCTTCAACCCCTCGACGGTGTGCACGTTGCCGAGTCGCTTGCTCATCTTCGTGCTGTCGACCAGCAGATGGCGCACGTGCAGCCAGTGGTGCACGAAGGGCTTGCCGTTCGCCCCTTCCGATTGCGCGATCTCGCATTCGTGGTGGGGGAAGACGTTGTCCTCGCCACCGGTGTGGATGTCGAAGGTGTCGCCGAGGTACTTCTTCGACATCGCCGAGCACTCGATGTGCCAGCCGGGGAAGCCGCGGCCCCACGGCGCATCCCACTGCATCTGGTGGTGGGAGTCGATCTTCCAGAGGGCGAAGTCGCGAGGGTCGCGCTTCTCCGGGTTGACCTCGATCCGCGCGCCCGCCTCGAGTTGCTCGGCCGTGTTGCCCGAGAGGCGGCCGTAGGCGGGGAAGCGCGAGATGTCGAAGTAGACGTTGCCCGAGGGGACCTTGTAGGCCAGCCCCTTCGCCTCGAGCGTCTCGATCATCGCGATCATCTCGGGGACGTGCGTCGTGGCGCGCGGGTAGTGGTGGGCGCGCCGGAACCCGAGGAAGTCGAGCGCGGCGAAGAACTCGGCGGTGTAGTGGTCGGCGATCTCCCACGCCGTCTTCTTCGCCTTGCGGGCCGCCGCTTCGAGCTTGTCCTCGCCCTCCTCCGCGTCGTCGAGAAGGTGGCCGACGTCGGTGAGGTTCATCACGTGCAGGACGGCGAGCCCCTTCCACTCGAAGAAGCGGCGCAGCAGGTCCGAGAGGAGGAACGTGCGGAAGTTGCCGATGTGGGGCGACGAATAGACCGTCGGCCCGCAGTGGTACATGCGGACCGTGCCAGCAACCGACGGGATGAACTCCTCGGTGCGGCGCGTGAGCGTGTTGTGGAAACGAATTGCCATGGCGCCGCAGCCGTCGTGCCGGAGGTGTTCCTGGGTGCGCGAGAAAGGGCGCGGTAGTCTCTGCCGGCCGTGCGGCCGAGTCAAGGCGACCGCCCCCTCGATCCGAGCGCGATGCGAAGCCCCGCCACCCCATATCTCGCCCTTCCTGAGGAAATCCGCGGCTATCGGATCCGCGGACTTCTGGGCGCCGGCGCGATGGGCGCGGTCTATCGAGCGACCGTCGTGGCGCGTCGCCGCGGCCTGACGGCGGGCGCCGAAGTCGCGTTGAAGGTCCTCGATCCGAGCTTCGCGCCCGACCCCCAGATCGTGCGCCGCTTCAAACGCGAGGCGGGCGTCGGGCTCGGTGCGGTCCACGCCGGGATCGCGCGCGTCTACGAGATCGGCAGCCTGCGCCTCAGCGCCGATCGGCGCGTCCACTACATCGTCCAAGAGCTGCTCACCGGCGGCAGCCTCCAGAGCCGGCTCGAACTCGAAGGCCCTCAGCCCGAACCGGTGGTGCGCGAGGTCGGCCGCCAGATCGCCGAGACGCTGGCGTTCGTGCACGGGCGCAACATCGTCCACCGCGACTTGAAGCCGGCCAACCTCTTCCTCGACGAGCGCGGCCAGGTGAAGCTCGTCGACTTCGGTCTCGCTCGGCTCATCACGGCGCAAGAGCCGCTGCCGCCCGAGAACGACCCGGCGGACGAGCCCGCGCGCGCGACGCCGCCGCCTTCGTCGGGCGCCACCTCCTCCGGCCGCTTCCTCGGAACCGTGGCCTACGCCGCGCCCGAGCAGCTCGCCGGCGCGCCAGCGACTCCGCAGAGCGACCTGTTCGCGCTCGGAGTCGTCCTCTACGAGATGGCCGCGGGGCACCATCCGTGGGCGCGCGAGCGCGACCTTGGCTACGACGCCTACGTCGCCGCGTTGCAGACGCGCGATCCGACGCCGCTCACGGAACTGCGACCGGAGCTCTCCTACTTCCTCGAGCGCGTCGTGCAGGCGCTGCTCGAGCGCGATCCGGTCGCGCGCCTGGCCACTGCCGAACTGGGTGCCGCCGCCTTCGTCGGCGCCGAGCGATCCGATTTCTGGCGCAGCGTGACCGCGCCCGTTTCGCTGCAGGTATCGCCCGGTCGCCGTCGACTCTCGGTGCGCCGCGCGACGCGCCTGGTCGGCCGCCAGCACGAACTCGCGCTACTGGTCGATGAGGCGCGCGCCGCCTTCGCCGGACGCCTGCGGCGCGTCATCCTCGAAGGCCCGCCCGGCGTCGGAAAGACGCGCCTGGTCGATGCGCTCGCCGATCGCCTCGAGCGGGTCGGCCCGCAAGGCTATTTCCTGGTGGCGAGCGGTCGTGAATCGGGCCAGCCGCTCGAACCGCTGCGCGAACTGCTCGCGGATGCGTGCAGCCTCTCCACCGCAGCCGCGGCCGGACCCGCCGCGATCGATGCGCGCGCCGAGTCCCAGTTGCGCGAGTTGCTCCCCGATCGCCCGGAGATCCAGGCGCTCTTGCGAGCGTTCCTGCGCGAGGGGGCCATCAAAGGCTCGCGCCAGCTCGGCTCGCTGCGGGCCGCGCTCGTCGAACTGTTCGTGGCGATCACGCGCCAGGCCCCGCTGCTCCTCGTCCTCGACGCGGCCGAGCACGCCGACGCGGACACGCTGCGCACGCTCGACGCGCTGGCGAACGAGTCGCCGAACGTGCCGATCCTGTTGCTGATCACGCGCGCGCCCGAGGCGTTGAGCGAGCGCGGAGCGCTTCCGCTGCACGTCGCTCTCGCACGTGGTGCGACGCGATTGGTGCTCGGCGACCCGTCACGTGAGATGTTCCCGATCCTCGCGCGCGACCTCGGATTCGAGGACGCCGCGGTCGAACGAGTGGCGCAACGCCTGCACGACATCGCCGCGGGAAGCGCCGGCAACGCCATCGAGCTGGCGTCCTGGATGCGCGCCCGTGGCAAGCTCGACACGCTGGCTGCGAAGAAGACGGCGATCCGCTCGTTGCCGCCGCTGCTCGCCGAACGCTACGCGCGCCGACTCGCGCCGCTCGCGACCGCGCAGCGCGAGCTCCTGGAATCGACGGCGGTGCTCGGTTCTGACGTGCGCGAGCAGGTGTTGCGCGACGTCCTCGCGCTCGCGCCGGCCGACTTCGACGCGCGCCTCGCGCCGCTGCTGGCCGAGGGCGGTCCGTTGCAGCGCGTGGCCGGCGAGCTGCGTTTTCGCGAACCGCTGTTCCAGCGCCACGTGCTCCATTCGACGCCGCTCGACCGACGCCAGGCGACGCACCGGCTTGCTGCGCGCTACTACGGGCGCGAACTGACCTTGCCGTCGCCACCGCCGCGCGTGGCGCTCAAGGCGGCCTTCCACGCTGATCTCGGCGGCGAGCGATCGATCCTGGCCACGACGCTGCGCGGCGCCGTGCGCGTGCTCGAACTCGAAGGCTCCCCCGAGCGCGCCTACCGCCTGGTCGGGTCGGCCGCGGCGTCTGCGCGGGTGGCGCCGGTCGACCAGGTGCTGCTCGCACAGGCGCTGGTGCTGCGTGGAACGCTTGCGCATCGGCTCGGCCGGCGCGAGGAAGAACGCGCCAGCTGGACCGAAGCGGCGAAGCTCTCCGCGCAGCTCGACGATGCCGGCGTCCGTTCGCACGCCTTCCACGGATTGGGGCGCCTGGCCTCGCGCACGGGGCGCTTCCTCGCGGCCGAGTCGTACCTGCGGACCGCCGACGAGGCGGCGCAGCGCGCGGTGCGCGGCCATGGAGCGGAGCGCGCCTTCATCCTGCTCGACCTCGCGGAAGTGCTGCTGTGGAGCGGCGACGAGGAACGCGCGGCGGGGACGCTCGACTTGGCCGAACAGGTCATCGACGCGGGCGCGCCGATCGCATCGATCGGTCGCTACTTCAAGGAACGCGGCAATCTGCTGCTCGAACTCGAGCGGTTCGATGAAGCGGAGCAGGCCTTCTCGCAAGGGCGATCGATCGTGCGCGGGCCGGCCATGCGACCGCTTCACCGCGCGCTGGTGCTCGGCAGCGCGCGTCTGCTGCGCGAGTTGTGCGACTGGGACAAGGCGCGGCGCGCCTGCGAGGTGGCGCGCAAGTCCGCGGCGTCGGACCTCGACTTGCGCCACCTTGCGCAAGCCGAGTACGTGCGCGCCGACATCGAGTCGCGTTCCGGCGATCCCGACGCGGCGTTCCGACCGTTGGTACGCTCGCTGCGGCTGGCGTTGCGCGTCGAGGACGACTACCTGGTGGTCAGCGCACTCGGGTCGCTCAGCCTGCTCTATCGCTGGAAGCGCTTCTCCGGCCACTCGCTCGAACGGGCGATCCGCTGCGCGCGCCGCGCGATCGCGCGCGCTCACACGCTGGCGGTCGGCCGACTCGAAGCGCGCGGCCTCGCGGCACTGGCGCTCTGCTATCGCGACATGAAGCGCCTGCCCTGGGCGCTGGCCATCGCGCGCAAGGCGCTGCGCGAAGGTTCGGCGGCCGGCATCGCGCGACGGCGCGCTGCGGAGATCCACTGGGTGCATGGGTTGATCGCCGGCGAGAGCGGGAAGAGCGAAGCGGCGAACGCGTCGATCGAGGAGGCGCGCCGACGCGCCGAACGGCGGCTGCTGGGCGTCGCATCCGCGGCGGTGCGCACGCGCATGAGCGAGTGCGATCCGCTGCTGCGTGAGATCGAGCGCGGCGGGCGCCGTTCATGATCCTCACGGTGACCCTGAACCCCTGCGTGCACCGCTACCTCGTCTATCGCGAGGAGGCGCCTCCGCGGACCGTCGTGCGCGGCGTGCGCGAGCGGTCGAGCGCCGGCGGCAAGGGGCTGAATGCGGCGCGCGTCATCGTGCGGCTGGGCGGCGAAGCGGTGGCGCTGTCGACGGCCAGCGGCCCGACCGGTGCGATGCTTCGGGAGTGCCTCGCTCGCGAAGGGGTGGTCGCCGAACTGGTGCCCGTGGCCGCGCCGACGCGCCTCTCGACCTGTCTCTACGATCTCGCCCATGACCATTTCCGCGAGTTCCTGGAAGAAGGCGGCAGCGGCGACGAGCGCGAGGCCGAGATGCTGCGCGTGCGCTTCGCGACGTTGTTGACGCAGGTCACGACGGTCACCGTGAACGGCAGCACGCCGCCGGGGCCATTCAGCGCGCTGCCACGCGAGTTCGTGGCCGCCGCGCGCGCGGCCGGCAAACGCGTCGTGCTCGATGCCTATGGGCCGGCTGCCAACGAGGCGGCGCGCGTCCCTCCGCACTGGGTACGCGCGAACCTCGACGAGTTGCGCTCGACCAACGGGTTGGCGTCCACGGCCGAGCTGCCGCGCCTGCGCGAACAGCTCGGAGCGGACGGCATCCTCGTCTCCGACGGTCCGCATGCGCTGCACTGCGTCAGCGGCAGCGGTCACCTCATCGTCGCGCCGCCGTCGATCCGCGAAGTGAACGCCGTCGGTTCGGGGGATGCACTCACCGGCGCGTTCGCGCTGGCGCTCGACCAGGGGCGCTCGCTGGAGGAGGCGCTGCGCTACGGCGCCGCGGCCGGGTCGGCCAATGCCGAGCAGCTGCTGGTTTGCGAGTTCGAAGCGGCGCGCTGGCGCGAGTTGCAGTCGGGCGTCGTGATCCGGAGCGCCCGATGAACCGCCGCACGATCGCGCTGGGATGGGTTGGTGCGATCGCGATCGCGGCGGCGACCTGGCGCGTCGCAGCGACCGCGCCATTCCAGATCGATCGCTCGCGCGAGCGGCGCGCGGCCGAGCATCTGGCCGGCCAGCAACTCGACGGCGCAGCGCTCGCCATCGGCTTCTCGCCCGATCCGTTCGAGCTGCGGGGCACCTGGCGCGGCGAGCTGCGCCTGCCTTCGACCGCGACGAATCTGCGTTTCCTGGCCGATGGCGAAGTGGTGGTGGCGCGCGCTCGGTTGGGCGACGTCGAGTTGCACGAGGTCCACGATCCAGTGGCCGATTGGGTGGCGCGTCCGGCGGAGCTGCGCGCGCTGGCGTCGGCGGCGCCGTTGCGCAGCGGCCCGCTCGAACTCGAGTTCCGCCTGCCGCTGCGGCGTCGCGGCGATGGCAAGTTGTGGTCGGGCCGGCTCGAAGAGCTGCTGGTGGTGGGAGCAACGCCCGGCATGGCGCCCGCGCGCGTCGACGCGGCGGTGCCCTTCGAGCCGAACGACCGCGGCGATCGCCTGAACGGCGGTGTGCTGCGCGATTCCTATCCGCCGCTGGCCGCATGCGCCGCGGACCTCGCGGACGCAGCGGATGCCCGCACGGAGCCCGCCTGCACCTTCGCGCTCGATGAGGCGAGCGGGCAACTGGCGATTGGCATGCGTCGTAGCACGGCGACTCTCGGCGGGGTCCTGTTGCTCTCGATCGAGGGCGTGCGCGAGCCGGCGGAGCCGCGCTGGTTCGAGCTCGACGTCGAGCCGAACCGTCTCGCGTTCGCTGCCGGCGGCGCCGTGCTGGTGATCGAGTCGGCGCCGACGGACGGCTTCGTGCTGCTCGAACTCGCCAGCGGCACGCGCCAGCGCCTGGCGGGCCGGGTCGAGGTATCGCCCGCGACCGGACTCGTCCTCGAAGTCCAGAGTCGCGCGTCGGGCACGTTCGTGCAGCGGCTCCACTCCATGTCGGCGCCGCGCACGGTTTCGCGCCGCGTGGATGGCTTGCGTCGCGTCGACTTCGTTCAGGGCGCGGGGACGCTGGTTCGGGCGAGCCTCGATGGCCGCGCCGAGTGCATCGACGTCGATGGCGAACTGCAGGCGCTCCTCGAGTGCGCGCGCGCGAGTTGCCGCGCGGTGGTCGCGCTGCCTTTCCTCTGGTGCGCCGTCGTCGATACCGCCGCCGGGACGCAGCTCCAGTTCAGCGAGCGCCGCGGTCGCGAGGCCGGCGAGCACCTGGCGCCGTGGCTGCTCGATCTGCCGTTGCACGTCGTGTCGCTGCTGCCCGCCGGGGACGGCGCCGAACTCCTGCTCTTCTGCGAGGCACCCGCCGATCGAGCCGGGCCTGCCGGAGCGTCCCGTCACCAGGTCGTGCGCGTGACCGCACGGCCGGGCGAGCGGCCGGCGCTGATCTGGAGCGGCGCGCTCCAGCCGATCGCGGCGTCGGGCAGCAACGGACTGCTCTTCGCGAAGCCGGCCGGCGCAGCACCGAGCGCCGGGTGCACGCTCGCGTTCGCGTCCTTCGTGGCGCTCGCCGCCGATCGTGAGGCGGCACCGCGGCCGATCGCCGCCGCGGCGCGCCTCGATACGCCACCCGCCTTCGGCGCCAACGGGCGCTATCTCTATTTCCTGCACGCTCCGGATGGCACGCTGTGGCGTCACGACTTTCTCTCGGCGAGCGCCGAGCCGCTCGCGTTGCTGACGCGCTGACCAGCGAGGACGCATGGACTTCCTTCCCCGACTTCGCGAGGTCACCGCGCAGGTGCGCGCCGGCTCGATTCCGTCGCGTGCGGAGCTGGCCGCGCTGAAGGCGGAGAACCGGCGGCGCGCCGAGGCGGCGGAGGTTCAGGACGCCGAGGTGTGCGACTCGCTGCCGACCTGGATCAACACCACCAATTCGACGGTCTGCAACCTCTCGTGCTCGTTCTGCCCGCAGGCGTACGGCAAGGGCATCGACTGGCGCATGGAGGAGCCGATCTACCGCAAGGTCCTCGAGGAGCTCTATCCCGCCGCCGAGATCGTCCAGCTCTCCGCGTTCGGCGAGCCGATGATGACGCCGCGCCTCGCCGAGAAGTTCGACGACATGGACCGCTTCGGCGTGAAGCTCGAGATGGTGACCAACGCCACTTTGATGAAGGGCGAGCGGCTGATCGAGCGCATGGCCGGGATCATGGGGCTGCTGACCGTCTCGATCGATGGCGCCACGAAAGCGACCTACGACTCGCTGCGCATCGGCGCCGACTTCGACGAGGTGGTCGGGAACGTGCGCGCGTACGGACGCGCACGCGCGGCGTTGCCCGTCGCGCAGCGGGCGCTGCTCCACTTCAACACGATCTTGATGAAGCGGACGCTGCCCGAGCTGCCCGCCTTCCTGCGCCTCGCGAAAGAACTTGGCGGCGACCACGTGACCGTTTCCCACCTCGTGCGCATGGTGGCCGACGAATCAGTGCAGGACGAGATGCTCGATACGTCGCTCGAGTCCAAGCAGCGCACCAACGAGATGCTGGCGCGTGCCGCCGAAGTGGCGCGCGAGCTGCAGTTGTCGGTCAACCTGCCGCCGCCATTCGCCGTCGCCGCCGCCGACGGCTCGCCGCCGCCGCCGAGAGGGCCGCCGATCCGCTGCTGGTTCCTCTGGCAGCGCATGTACGTCGGCCCGTTCGGTGACGTGGTGCCATGCTGCCTCGCCGGCATCCACGTGAACGGCAACGTGAAGAGCTCCGACTTCTTCGCCGAGTGGAACGGTCCGAAGTACCGCGAGATGCGCCGCCGCGTCCACTCCGACGACCCGTTTGGCGCCTGCAAGAGCTGCTACCTCGTCAATCGCAGCACCGACGCCGGCGACTTCGACAAGGTCGCCAGCCCCGCCGCGTCGAGCTGACCGCGGCGAGCTGGCGCTCCGGCAGCGCGCGCGGTGGCTGCGGCTGCCGGCGGGGGGAGGTCGGTCGGGGGATGTCGGTCGCGTGGGTGGGGCGGTCAGATCGCGCGGCGCCGCCGCGAGCGGGCCGTGTCCTGGCGGTCGGTTCGCGGGCCGCGTGGCCTGGCCTCGCCGGCTTGCGCTCGACCGGCGTCGAGCCTTTCGCGCCACCGATCGGCGCGGGCGGTCCGCCAGTGGCGCGCGAGCCGCGGATGGCGTTCGATGAGGCGCTTCAGCTGCGCGCGCGTGGTCGCGCTCGGTCGCTGGTCGTGGCGCGCGGCGCCTGGCTCGTCTGCGGTCGAAAAAGTGGCCGCCGCGGCGAGCGCGAGCGCGGAACAGAGGGTCGTGAACATCGGCAGTCCTCCAGAAAGGGGGGCGACGATTGAACCCCGGACCCTGCCGAGTGGTTTCGGGCCGCGCCGCGTGCCGCCGCTTCGTCAGCGCGCGGATGGCTCGTCGCCGCGCGGCCCGACCTATCATGCGCCGCTTCGATTCCCTCCCGGTTCCGGCGCTGCCGCGACCGCAGGCCGTTTGCGAGATGCGATTGATCGACGCTGCCCCCGCCGCTGCGCCCGCCGAGGATCGCGACGCCAGGCCGATGTTCGAGCTCGACGGCCTCGTGGTGCGCTACGGCAAGAACACGGTGATTCCCGGACTCACCGTGACGCTGCCAGCCGGTGCCGTCGGCCTGCTCGGCCCCAACGGCGCCGGCAAGTCGACGCTGATCAAGACGATCCTCGGTCTGGTCAAGCCCGGCGGCGGTCGCGTGAAGGTGTTGGGTTTCGAGGTGCCGCGCCACGCGCTCGAAGTGCGCCGCCGCGTCGGTTACATGCCCGAGAGCGCGGTCGTCTTCCCCGGCATGACCGGGATCGAGAACGTCGCCTACGCGGGTGCCATCGCGGGCATGCCGAGCGGCGAGGCGCGCCGTCGCGCTCACGAGGTTCTGGAGTACGTCGGCTGCGGCGAAGAGCGCTACCGCCAGGTCGACGAGTACTCGCAGGGGATGCGCCAGCGCATCAAGCTCGCCAGCGCCTTGGTGCATGATCCGGAACTGCTGCTGCTGGATGAGCCGACCAACGGCCTCGACCCCAATGGCCGCGCCGAGATCCTCGAACTCGTGCGCGCGCTTGGCCACGAGAAGAAGATCAGCATCCTGTTGTCGTCGCACCTCCTCGACGATGTCGAATACGTCTGCGACCACGTGCTGCTGATGGCGCGCGGCGAGCTCAAGGCATCGGGAAAGATCGTCGAGCTGAAGGAGCGCATGACCGGGCAGCACGTCCGGCTCACCCTCGAGGGCGATTGCGCGCGCTTCCTCGCGGTCGCGCGTGAGCACGGCTTCGAGCCGCGCCTGCCCGATCCGCTCGACACCAGCGAGTGCCTGGTGAAGCTGCCGGCCGACGCTGCGCCGGGAGCGGTGCTGAAGCTCGCGCTGGCCAACGGCGTGCGCGTGCGCCGCTTCGTCCCGCGCCGCGCCTCGCTCGAAGAGGTCTTCCTCGACACGCTCGAGCAGGCCGGAGGGCCGCGCTGATGCCGGTCTACGACCGCTCGTATCGCCATTGGGACGGCCAGCTCAAGCGCCGCGCGTTCCGCGCCTGGCCGATCGTCACGATGGGCGTGAAGAACGCGCTCGCCACCAAGGGCGGCTGGCTGCTGACGCTCACGCTGCGGCTGTTCATGGCGGCGAGCTGCGTCCCGACGCTCGCGCTCTTCCTCATCAACTACTTCTTCTACTTCCGCCCCGACTTCCTGCCGCCGGAGATGTTCAAGTTCTTCGATCAGGTGGCCCCTTATCGCGTGATCCAGTACCCGGCGCTCACCCGCATCAACTCGCTCTTCCTGATGATCTACGCCGTCCTCTTCGGCTCGGGCCTGATCGCTCGTGATCGCGCCAGCGGCGCGCTTCCGCTCTACCTGTCACGGCCGCTCACGCTGACCGACTACATCCTCGGCAAGGTCGGCGTGATCGGCTGGTTCATGGCGCTCTTCACGCTGGTGCCGAACCTCGTGTTGTGGGCCGTCGGCGTCATGGCCGATCCGGGCGAGCATGCGCTGCGCGACGCGATGCCCCATCTCCTGCCGATCATCGCGCAGAACATGGCGGTGATCCTGGTCTATTCGCTCACGATCCTCGCCGTCTCCTCGATCTGCCGGCGGCCGATGTTCGCGGGGCTCATCTGGTTCTCGCTGGTGATCCTGTTGCCATCGTTCACTTCGATGGCGGGCAGCCATCGCGGTGTGTCGGCGCTCGCCGCCGTGTCGCCCAACGACGCGCTCTTCTCGCTGGGCTACCACCTCTTCGACATCGCCGGCCTCTTCGAGCGGGCGACCAGCGAAGCGGAGCCGATGGTGCGCGCCAACCTGCAAGGGTTGTTCGAGACCGTGAAGGTCTTCGCCTCGTCGACGCCGCTGCAGGCGACCGTGTCGGTCCTCGCGTGGTGCGGCGCATCGTTGCTGGTGCTGGTGTCGGTGCTGCGTCGCCAGGACGTCGTCGTCGAGGCCGGCAAATGAGCGGCGACCTCACTCCCGAGATGACACCGGTACCAACCGCACCCGTTCAGCTGGAACGCGTGTCGCATTGGTACGGACCGGTCATCGGGCTGAACGACGTGACGCTCGCGTTCCAGCCCGGTGTGACCGGGCTGCTTGGTCCCAACGGCGCCGGCAAGTCGACGTTGATGCGCCTGATGACGGGGCAGATGGCGCCGAGCCAGGGCGTCGTGCGCGTGCTAGGGGCCGCTCCGTTCGCCAACGCCGACCTCGCCGGGCGACTCGGCCACTCGCCCGAGCACGAACAGCTCTGGGACCACCTCACCGGTCGTCGCCACCTCTTCGTGCTGCTGCACTACGGCGGCTTCGCGGCCAGCGAAGCGCACGCGCGGACCGAGCAGGCGTTGGCGCGCGTCGGCCTTGCCGCGGCGGCCGAGAAGAAGGTCGGCGCCTACAGCAAGGGGATGCGGCAGCGGTTGCGCATCGCGCAGGCGATCGCTCACAACCCCGAAGTGATCGTGCTCGACGAGCCTCTGAACGGGCTCGACCCGGTGGGACGGCGCGAGATCATCGACCTGGTGCGCGAACTCGGCGCGGCGGGGCACACGGTCATCGTGTCGGGTCACGTGCTGCATGAAGTCGAGAAGATGACGCGCCGCATCGCGCTGGTGCATCGAGGTCGCGTGCTGGCCGAGGGGACGATCGACGAGATCCGCCGCGCGCTCGACCAGCGGCCGCACCACGTGCGGGTCGTGGCCGACGATCCGCGCGGCCTCGCACGACTGCTGCTCGAGGAGGCGGGAGTCGTGAGCGTGCGCGTCGGCGCGAACGAGGCGAACTTCGAGGTCAAGGATGCCGGGCGGTTCTTCGATCGCCTCGGGCGCGTGGCGGCGGACGGCTGGATCGTGGTGCGGGAATACGAATCGACCGATGACAATCTCCAAGCCATCTTCGACTATCTCGTCGCGTGACCGGCCGCCGCGGCGCGGGCTCGTCGACGGCATCGTCGCGACGCTGCGCGTGTCGGGGCTGACCCTGCTGCGAGGGCGGCGCGGCGTGTCGCTCGCGCTGCTGTGCCTGCTTCCGTTGATCGCGCCGGCGCTCGAGCTCTTCCGCGCCGGAGCCGGCGCCAAGGGCGGCGTTGGCTTCGTCGAGATGTTGACGACCTTCTATTTCCCGCGTGTGAACCTGATCGTGGCGTTGTTCGTCGGATGCGGGGCGCTCGGCGAGGAGATCGAGGGGAAGACGCTGCCCTACCTGCTGACGCGGCCGGTGCCGCGCAGCGCGCTCCTGCTCGGGCGATGGCTCTCGGCGGTGGTCACGTCGACGGTGCTGCTGGGGGCCGCGTTCGTGACGCTCTACTTGGCGACGGTGGGGCAGATGGGCGTCGAAGCGTTGGTGGTCGACCTGCCGATGCTCGGAGTCGCGCTCGCCGGAATGGCGCTGTCGCTTTTCGCCTACTGCGCCGTCTTCATGCTGCTTTCGGTCGTCATCAAGTGGCCGCTGCTGGTCGGCCTGGCACTGCTGTTCGTGTGGGAGCAGTTCGCTGCGACGATGCCCGGTGCGATGGCGCGCTACACGCTGCTGCACCACATCTACACGGTGCTCACGCGGTTGTCGGGCGATCCCGGCTACGAGACCCTTGCGCGCCCGTACGACCTCGAACTGCTGCCCGCCGCCACGTCGCTCCAGGTCCTGCTCTGGATCGGCGGCCTCGCGCTCGGCCTCGCGCTGCTCAAGTTCCGCCGCAAGTCGTACCTCGTCTGATCGGCGACACGGAGTTGGCGCTCCCATCGCGCCAATCGCCGGCGCTCGAATCGGCGGCGACGCGGCGGCGACGCGGTGGCGCCGAATCGGTGGCGCGAAGTGGTGGCGCGAAGTGGTGGCGGGGATGTTTCCACCGCGCGACCCGCACGCTCGATCCCACCCGTGGGGTCATTGAGACTCCCCGTGCCACTAGAGATTGGCTGAGCGGCCGCCCGCGGAATGGGCGGTCGATCCAGCGGCCATCAGCTGTCCGAGGGGAAGAGTCGGATGGTGCGGGTGTGCGGGGCACGTGGTGGAAACATCCCCGCCACCGAAATGAACACCATCGAACGCATCGAACGCGCGTGCCGTTGCCAGACGCGCGCCGCAGTGGCTCAGGTGCGGCGCCGTTTCGCGGCGGACGGTGCGGGCGCGCGAGCGGCTTTCGTGGCGGGGCGTTTGGCGGCGCGCCGCACGGTCCTGGCCGCCGCCTTCGGCGGACGGTTCGAGCGGTTGCGCTTCGCTTTGGAGGCCGCGCGCGGCGGGTCGACGAAGCAGTTCAGCATCTTGTAGCTGAGCTGCGCGGCCAGGAACTCGGAGTGGTGGTTGACGCCGTCGGGCTTGAGCTCGTTCACGTCGCAGGCGATCACCCGCTTCTTCAGGCCGATCTCCCGAACCAGATCGACGACCTGCCACCAGTCGAGGCCGCCCGGCACCGGTGTTCCCGTCGACGGCATCACGGTCGGGTCGAGCCCATCGAGGTCAATCGTCACGTAGACCGGATCCTTCAGCAGCTTCACTGCGTCGCGGATCCAGTTCTTTCGATGGCGCAGCGTGTGTCCAGGAAAGAGGTGGACGCCGCGCTCCTTGGCGTAGACGAGCTCCTCCTCGCCGACGGCCCGGATGCCGATCGAGACGATCGTCGCCTTGCGGTCGTCTTCGGCGATCGCGTGGATCGCGCAAGCATGGTTGTACGGCGAGCCGTGCCACTCGGCGCGCAGGTCGGCGTGCGCATCGACATGGAGGAGCGAGAAGGAGCCGTGCACCGCACGCACCGCTCGCGTGAGGCCGATCGAGACCGAGTGCTCGCCGCCGAGGCCGAGCAGGAACTTGCCGTCGCGCACCGCCGGCAGCGCCGCCGCCTCGATCGCTGCGACGGCCTTCGCCGGATCGTCGTCGACGAACTCGACGGCCGGCAGCGTCACGATGCCGCGCTCGCACACCTTGCGGCGCAGCTCGAGATCGAAGAACTCGACCTGGCCCGAAGCCTCGATCAGCTTCGCCGGCCCCTTGTCGGCCCCCTTGCCGTAGGTCGACGTGCCGTCGAACGGACACGGCAGCACGGCGATGCGGGCCGTCGCGTAGTCGCGCTGCTCGGGCGGCAGGTCGAGGTAGCCGTGGGGCGATGCAGGATCGGTCATGGCGGAGCGTTTCCGTGGGGTCGAGGCTCGCCGCGAGCGTTTCGCTCCCGGCGAGGAGGGGGGGCGGGAGCGTAGCGCTCCGATCGTTCCGAGTCAGCGCTGCGATCGCTCGGCGTTCCGATCCCACCACGGCGACGCCCACGGCACGTAGCGGGCGGCGCGGTCGTCGGCGAAGTGGCCCCGTTCGAGCAGCGAGGCGGCAGGTGCATCCGCTGTGAACGTCCAGCGACTCCACGGCCTGGTGACGAAGCCGGGGTCGATCACCCGCGATCGCGCGTCGAGCCCGCGCGCCTGCCAGTCGGCGAAGCTGCCGCCAGCGAAGCGGATCGCGCCACCGTCGCGCCGCCAGTAGAGGTTCTCTTCGAACACGACGTTTCCGTGGGTGAGGTCGCCGGCGAAGAGCTCGCCTTGCTCGAAGAGCACGACGTTGCGGCGGAAGGTGAAGCTCGTGTGCTCCTCGAAGCGCGTGCGCTGCACTTGCGCATCGCGGCCGTCGACGAAGAGGTTGCGCTCGACGAGGTTGTCGCGTCCGTAGTGCTGGTGGAAACCGCCGTGGGTGGTGCGCTCGACCACGTTGTCGCGCGCGACGATCCTGGTGGTGCTCTCGTCGAAGTAGATCCCCCAGCCGCCGTACTTGCGCGCGGCGATGTCGTGGAACCAGTTGCGTTCGATCACCGTCCCGTCGTGGTTGCCGAGCGTGTAGATGCCGCCCATGTCGGCGAGGATCGGGCCGTTGCCGTCACGACGCTTGCCGATGTGGTGGATGGAGTTCAGCGCGATCGTCGAGCCGGCGGCTGCCGCCGGCCCATAGCCCCAGGTCCAGCCGAGCGAGATCCCCGAGTAGTAGAAGTCGGCGATCTCGTTGCACTGGATCGCGGCGTGCGCGTGCTGCCCGCCCCAGATTCCAACCGCACTGTGGAAGAGGCGCCCGCCGTCGACGATGCCGCACCGCTCGATCGTGGCGAAGCTGCTGCCGAGCCCAGCCGCTTCCGGATCGAGCGTCGTCGTCCCGAGCTTCACGCCGCCGCCGCCGAGATCGGCGAAGTCGCAGCCGTCGATGATCACGTTGACGCTGCCGCGTTCGATCGAGAGCGCGTAGGCGCCGATGTGGGCGATCGTGCAGTGCTTGAAGCTGACGTACCTGGCTCCTTCGAGCCGGATCGCGGCCGGCACGCCTACGGCCGCTTGCGGGAAACCGCTCGCGCGCGGCCCGCCTGGCGTCGTCGGCGGGGCGAACCACCACTCGCAGTGGGCGAAGTCGACTTCCTCGAAGCTCACCTCCGCGACGTCGCGCTCGCCCTTCCGATCGCCCGTGATCTCCATCAGGTGGGTGAGGCGGGGCGCGATCACTTCGCACTGCGCGAGTTCCTCGCCCGGCAGCGGCAAGACCCACAGCTCGCCTTTCGCCTCGTCGAGCCACCACTCGCCCGGCGCATCGAGGAAGGCGCGCGCCCCTTCGGCGTACCAGAGGTCGTCGGCCTCGAGCTTGAACACCGTCGGATCGCGCAGGGCGACGCGGCCGCTCGCGGCGTCCACCGCTTCGACGCGGCAGTGGTTCTCGATCCAGCGGCCCATCGCGACGACGTCGGCGAGCGTTCCATCAGGGCGCGGCGCATGCGAGGCCGCGACGAGCGGCGCGATGTCGCGCGGGGCGGCGGTGAAGGCGGCGATCGGCGCGTTCCACGGCTTCGCCGCATCCACGGTGTCGATCGCTGCGACGGCGAGGTAGCCGTGATCGGGATGGCGCGCGCGTGGCCGGCGCTGGCCATCGATCCAGAGTTCGCGGAAGGGGGATCCGTGCGCGGCGAGCGGAGCGACCGTCGCGACGAAGCAGTCGCGTTCGCCGCTCTTCTCGCGGCGCCAACCGTCGATTCGTTGTCCACCGCTCACGACGGCATGGGGCGCGTGCGCCGCGGCGTCCGGCGCGCTCGTCTCCGCGGTGCGAACGACGATGTGGCCGTGATCACCGAACCCGCCGCCGGAGTCGTCCGCGCCGAGCCGCAGCGGCGCGTCGAGGAAGTGGAGCGCAGGGGCGAGCTCGATCGTCGCGATGCTCGGCAGGCTGCCCCCGTTCGCGACCTTCGCCGCTCGGACCGCATCGAATGCGCGCCGCAACGTCTTGAACGGTGCGTGTCCGCCGTCCGCGCGCAGCGCCCGGCCATCGGCTGAGTCGTTGCCATCGGGCGCGACGAACCAGTGCAGCGGCGGTTTCGATTCGTCGTCGAGGCGAGCGTGCAGTGCGTGCCGCGGCGTGGCTGCTACCTGTCCGACGAGCAGGAGCGCAAGCCCTCCGAGGGTGCGCGCCCGCTTCAGCCGAGGGCGCGTGGAGTGGTCGCGAAGGATGCCGAGCGAATCGCGTCCGGTCATGGCGCCCTCCGAACCGCCGCTGCGGACAGCCTCGCGACGAAGCGCGTCCGCAGCCCGATCGGTCCAGACTACGGCAGCGCCACCTCGAGCGCGGTCGCGCCGACCCGGAAGCGCTTCTCGATCGGCTCGGTGCCCTCGTACGCGATGGTCGCCTGGTAGTCGCCGGCGACGAGCCGCGCGCGCATCGCGTCGCCGGGCGACAGCAGCGTACGGCGCAGCAGTTCGCCATTGCGAAGCAGCGTCACCTCGCACGCCTCGTCGGCCCGACCGGGACGCAGCGCGACGGCGATCCCGCGCCGGAGGACGACCTGCACCTCGCCCCCTGCCGCCGCTGCCGCGGCGACATCGACGATCGCCGGGTCGAGCGCGTAATCCCCCTGCGACGGTTGCAGGCGCACGCGGGGCAGTGCCGTGGCGAACTCGAAGCGGCCGTCGCCATCGGCCTCCACCTCGTGGACGGTGCCCTCCAAGGTCGGCTGCCCATCGAGGTCGAGATGGACGATGCGCAGCGCGACGGCGAGCGGCGCCCCCCGCTCATCGACGATGGTGCCATGCAACGACGTCGGCGAGCGGACGGGCAAGTCGCCGAGGTCGACGGTCTGGCCGGGCGGCAGCTCGACGACGAGGTTGAAGAGGACTCCGCCGTCGAGCGCGATCGAGAGGTTGCGTCGGCCCGCCTGTTCCTCGGCGAGCGTGATCACGCCGCCGCTCGACTCGGGGAGATCGCGCGGCTCGCCATGCATGCCGCCGTTCAAGCCAGTCAGGCCGGCGAAGGCGCGCATCACCACGGCGCCGGTGTCGGCGTCGACCAGGCGGAAGCGCAGCGTCGCGCGAGCGGCGTCGAACTCCGCGGCGCGCACGCGGAGGTGAATCGCCGTCTCGCCGTCGGCCAGCTCGGCGCTCGCCAGCACGCGCCCCGCATGGAGCGCGCTGATGAAGAGGGGGGGCGGCACGCTCAGCTCGAGCGTCCCCGGGCCGCCGCTCCAGTTCGGTCGCCACTGGCCGACCCCGCGCGTCGAGCGGACCACCGATTCTCCCGGCGCATCGAGGGTCGCGATCACACGCACCTCCTGCGCGAGCCGCGAGTGGGGGAAGCGCTGCTCGAAGGCGCGGGTGAGCGGAGCGCCCGTCTCGTCCTCGAGGAAGACCTCGATCGGGGTTGCGCGCTGGAGCGTCATCACGACGGTCGGCGGCGCCCGACCGGCGGCGAGCTCGACCTGCTCGACTCCGGACACGCAGCCTTCGGCGCGCGCGCGGAGATCGAAGCGGCCCGCGGCGAGTCCCGCGATCGCGAACTGCCCGTCGCTCCCCGATCGGCCGTAGCGCACCGGCCCGTCGAGTGGCGTGGCGCCGACCCGCGCTCCCGCGATCGGCGCGCCCACTCCGTCCTGCACGACGCCGACGAGCAGCACTCCGCGCACGAGCCCGGGGAACGCCGTCGGCAGCAGCGTGGGCAAGTCGCTCTCGACCGCGTCGCTTCCGCCGTTCGCGGTGTCGCTGGCGCCGCCGATTTCAGCGACCGTCGCATCGGCGGCCCCTTGGGCGAACGTGATCCGCAGCGGCCGGCTTCCGAGCTCGAAGGTGACGCGCCGCAGCTCGCGCCCCTCTTCGTGAAGCGTCCAGCACCACGATCCGGGCAGCAGGCGCGCGCGGAAGCGGTGATCGGTGCGCTCGAACGACGCCAGCTCGAGGACGCCGTCACTTCGCTGCAGCGACGAGACGACGAGGCGCCCCGGCGCGAGTCCGGCATCGAGCTCGACGGCCGTCGCGGCGGTCAACACCAGCGGCAGCAATGGCGCGCTGCCCGACCGCAGGTCGACGATCGCGCGTGCCTGCAGCGTCGGGTCGTCGTCGCAGTGGGCGCCGACCACGTAGCGCCCCTTCCCGAGACCGTCGATCTCGAACGTGCCCGGCTTTTCGACGCCCCAGTAGTAGTTCGCGCCGAACGGGGCGCCGAGCGTCTGGCCGTCGAGCGGCCACGCGTGCAAGCGCGCGCCGAGCGGCCGCCCTTCGCCGTCGGCGAGCGTGCCGCGCAAGGTGAGGCTGACGTCGAGCGCGAGGTCACCGAGGTCGGTCACTCGGCCCGCCTCCACCAGCACCGCACGCTGCCAGCGCGCGCGGCCCGGCATTTCGACCTGCACCGTTCGCCAGCCCGGCTTCTCCAGCGTGAAGGCGAAACGGCCGTCCGCGCTGCTGTTCCCGCCCTGTCGGAAAGTCTGCGCGTCGTTGAGCAGGAACGCCGCGCCGGCGATCGGTTCGCCCGTCACCGCGTCGATCACTCGCCCGCGCACCTCGCCGAAGAAGCGCGTGAGCTGCGTCGCGTCGATCACGAAGCGGACCGGCGCGTCGCCGGTGGTCACCCGCTGCGTCGCGACGACCTCGTGCATGAAGAGGAGGCTCACCTCGACCGGCAGTCGCGGCGTCTCGAGCACACCGAACGCGCCGCTCGGGATCGCTGACGCGGCACTGCGGCGGGGCGCCTGCTCGTCGGCGCGCCGGAACGCTCCGATGCCATGCGGCTCGGCTCGGCTCCCCGGCGTTGGCGAGAAGCGCGCCGGTGGCGGCTCCTCGGTCGCGATGACTCCGACGCCGCTCGCGAACGCGGCGAGCCGTCGCTCCTCCTCGCTGTGGGCGAGCCCGGTGGCGGCCGCCAACGGAACCCCGTCGAGCGACCAGGGCTCTCCATCGGGCCGGACCAGCTGGATCGTGAGAGAGGCGGGGCGATCGAGCAGGAAGTCGTGGCGGAGCACGCCGCCGGCGCGCAGGTCGAGCGCGAGCTCGAGAGTCGCGAAGCCTTCGGACTCGATCCGGAACGGCACGATGGCGGCCGGCAGCGAGGCCAGCGCGTATTCGCCGCCCTCGATCGTGTAGCGAGTGCCCGGCGTGCGCTCGGCCCGCCCGCCCGGCTCGCCAAACCAGAGGGTCGCGTTGGCGACGACCAATCCGGCTCGATCGGCGACGAAGCCGTGCAGCAGCGCTCGGCCGGGGGCGACCGCGATCGACGGCCGATCGCTCGCCGACGGCGCGAGCGCGCGGTCGGCACCGACTTCGGCGTCGCTCGCCGCGGCGACGGCGGCGTGCTCCGGCGCCGAAGCGGCGGGCGATTGCGCCTTCGGAGCGACGACGCGCGCGCCGTCGCCTGCCAGCGTGCGCCACAGTGTGAGCGCGAGCGTGAGCAGCAGGAGCGCGGGGAGGGCGAGCGTGAGCGAGCGACGCGGCATGGGAAACTCCGGGCGAGGCGGGGCAGACGCTGCTCCGGGAGAGGTCAGGACGATAGCGCGGCCGTGAACCGGCGGTTGCCGGCGCCGTTGATGTGGCTACAACTGTCGCCAGAACGGCTGGTCGTGCGCTCCCCCCCGAAGCGATTCGCGGGCGCCACCCCTCCCGCGACCCGGAGCGTCCGATGGCCCCGAAACCGCCCGAACTCGGTCCAAGCGAATGGACGCTGCTGCGCGCGCTGTGGCGGCTCGGCGGCGGCACGGTACGGGAGGTCCACGCCGAGGTCGCAAATGCGACCGGCTGGGCGCGTACGACGGTGAAGACGCTGCTCGAGCGGATGGAGGCGAAGGGGCTGCTCAAGTCGAGCGACCGCTCGGGCGTGCGCCGCTACGTCGCGGCGAGGAGACGCGAGGAACTGCTGCCACGCGCGATCGGCAGCTTCCTCGATCGCGTGCTCGACGACTCGCTCGAGCCGCTCGTCGGCTACATCGCCGACGCGCGCCGGCTCTCGGCGGCCGACGTCGTGAAGCTGCGCGCGCTGCTCGAGCGGGGCGGCCAAACGTGAGCGCGCTCGATCTCTGCGCGCGAGTCACGGCGGCATGGGCGGTAGCGATGGCGCTGGCGTGGCTCCTGCGCAAGAGGAGCGCGACGCTGCGCCACGCGCTCTGGCTCGGCGTGCTGCTGGTGCCGTTCGTGCCACCGATCGCGGCCTTCGGGCGGACCTTCGTCGGATGGGTTGCAGCGCGCGGCGGCGGTGAAGCGGAGTCGTGGCGCGGGCGGTGGATGTTGGTGCTCGACGGCGCCGCGCAAGGCGGAGGCGAATCGCGTGACGACGCGACCGCCACGGCGCGCAATGCAGCACTGCGCAGCGGTGGTTCGGCGAACGCATCCTGGGGGCAGCCGTTCGCCGCAGTGGCGCCGCTCGGGCTGTTCGGCGCGCTGCTGTTGGCCGGCGTCGAAGTGAGGCGTGCGTGGCGGCGGCGGGCGCTGGCGCGGCGCGGTCGACTCGCTCCAGCGGCAGTCTTGCGGCAGTTCGCATCGCTGGCGCGGCAACTGCGCGTCGCGCCGCCGCAGCTGCGGCTGGTCGACGCGATCGCCTCGCCGGGCGTGATCGGGCTCACCCGGCCGGTATTGCTGCTTTCCGCGGCACTGGTCGTCGAGGACGCGGCGATGGGGTGCGCCGCTTCGCCGGCGCCGCGACCGCTCGACCTCGCGCCGATCTTCGTCCACGAGCTGCTCCACCTGCGGCGGCGCGATCCGTGGATGGCGGCGCTCGCGACCGTCGCGCGCACGCTGCTTTGGTTTCATCCCTGCGTCTGGCACGCCGCCGCGCGACTGGCGCGCGAACGCGAGCTCGCCGTCGACGAAGCGGTCCTCCTCGAAGGAGCCATTCCTGCCATGGACTACACGAAGAGCTTGATCGAAGTCGCTGAACACGCGTGCGATCGCGATGCGCCGCTGCCGGCGGTCGCGCTGTCGAGTTCGGCGCGGCGGCTGCGCGAGCGGATCGAGCGGCTGCTGCACGGGCGCGCGTCGTCGCTGCGTTCGCCCCGATTCGCGCGCGTCGCGGCGGCGGCGCTGCTGCTCGCCGTGGTCGCGTGCGGCGCGGCGAGCTCGACGCAAGAGAGCGGCGGCGCGGCGGCCGCCGATGCAGCGGTGGCGGGGGAACGAGCGCTGATCGAGGCGATCACCGCGAGTGGGGTCGAGCTGCCGAGCGTGCCGGCCGGCGGGATCGAGCTGACGCGCGGCGGCGTCGCGCTGCTGGTGGTGGTGGGGGCTGACAGTCGGATCGCGGCGCCGATCCGGTTCGCGGTACCGGACGATGGGCGCGGCTTCGCCGTGCCGGCCCCGATCGAGCTCTCGGACGATCCGCGGCCCTCGCAGGGCTCGCGGATCGAGGTCTACGTGAATTCGCCAACGAGCGACGGGTTCGGCGCGAGGGTCGATGGGGTTCGCGCTTCATCTCCCGAAGCGATGGTCGAACTCGTGGCGGCGGCACGCGCGGCGGCGCGCCCGGGGGCGCCGCTCTTCCACTACTGGGGATCGAAGTTCGCTTTCGCGCCGTCGGCGCGTTCGACTGCGGCGCTCGCGGCGGCGTTCCCCGACCTGTCGGTGGTCTACCCCGGCTGCCCGAGCGACATGAACGAAGGGCGGCAGATCCAAGCGGAGCTGGCGAAACTCGACGTCTCGACTCCGCTCGCGGGCGACGTGCTGATCGCCGCCGACGCCCGCGCGATGACTTCGAGCGTGGCGCAGGTGATGCAGGAGTTCGGCGCACGCAATCACGGTCGGCTCGCCTTCGTCGCGCGCCGCGGTGAGGCGTGGGTGAAGTTCTCGCTCTACCTCGCCGCGGACGGCGGCGCCGCCAAGTA
This sequence comes from Planctomycetota bacterium, assembly GCA_031409275.1. Taxonomy (GTDB): domain Bacteria; phylum Planctomycetota; class B15-G4; order B15-G4; family SIAN01; genus SIAN01. Next base: position 170,353 of record JANNXA010000014.1, on the reverse strand, counting down.
GCTCGCGCGGCAGCGGCGTGGCTCGCCTACGATGCCGCGCCGCATGGCCGCGCCACCGCTGCTCCCGTCGACTCTGCCGCTCCCGCCCTTCGCGCAACGCGCGTGGGGGGGCGCGCTCGCGTCGGGCGAGTGGCACGACTGGCGCTGGCAGCTTGCCCATCGCGTGACGAACGTCGGTGCGTTGCTCGATCTGCTGGGCGCCGACTTTCCGGTCGCGCCCGCGATGCGGGTGGCGCTCGAACAGGCGGGTGCAGCGAGCGAGGTCTCGGTCACGCCGTGCTATCTCGCGCTCGCGCGACCCGATGATCCGCGCGATCCGATCCTGCCGCAGGTGCTGCCCGATCCGGCCGAGCAGGAGGGCGCAGCGCAGGCGAGCGGAGTGCCCGATCCGTTCCTCGAAGAGGAGCTCGAGATCGCGAAGGGGGTGGTCAACCGCTACCCCGATCGCGCGCTCTTCCTGCTGACCAACTTCTGCTCGACGCTCTGCCGCCATTGCATGCGACGGCGCGAGTGGGAGGGCGGATTCACTCGATTGAGCGACGATCAGATCGAGGCGGGTGTCGCCGCCATCGCTTCGCGCCCTGCGATCCGCGACGTGCTCCTTTCGGGCGGCGACCCGTTGAACCTGCCGCCGAGCTACGTCGGCAAGGTGGTGCGCGCGCTGCGCGAGCGGTGCGATCTCGACCTGCTGCGGCTCGGCAGCCGGGTGCCGGTCACGTTGCCGATGCGCATCGACGACGAACTGCTGCGCGAGCTCGCGCCGGCCGCGCCGCTCTGGCTCAACACCCACTTCAACCATGCGCGTGAAGTGACGGCGGAAGCGGCGACGGCGGTGCGGCGGCTTGCCGGCGCGGGCGTCGTGGTCAGCAATCAAGGCGTCCTGCTGCGCGGTATCAACGATGTGCCGGGCGACCTGCTCGACCTGTCGCGAGCGTTGCTGCGGGCGGGGCTGCGCGCCTACTACCTGCACCATTGCGATCCGGTGCGGGGCGTGCGTCACCTGCGCGTCGGCCTGGCGCGCGGCATCGACCTGATCGCTTCGCTTCAAGGCAAGGTGAGCGGGCTCGCCATCCCGCGCCTCACGGTCGATCTGCCGGGCGGCGGCGGCAAAGTGCAGGCGGATGGCCCGTACCTGCGCGAGCGGCGCGGCGAGCGGTTCCTCTACGAGAGCCCGCTCACCGGACAGACGATCGAGGTCGACGGCTCGGAGGGGAGCTTTCGCGGGGCCGGCAGCTGGCGGCTGGCTGGGGCGGCCGGCCCGTTGTGAGGCGCCGGAAGCGCCGATATGCTCCGACGCCCGTTTCAGACCGGAACCGGGCGCTGAAGTCAGACGGCGCCGCTGGCCGATCTTGGACGGCAACCGTGCCGTGGTCCGCAAGACGCAGCCGGCGTTCGTGTCTGTCGTTCGTGCATTGCCCGATCGTCTAATTGGTAGGACAGCGGACTCTGACTCCGTAAGTCTAGGTTCGAGTCCTAGTCGGGCAGCCACGCGCAACCTCGGCCGTCGGAGACCCCTCCGGCGGCCGTTTTCGTTTCCGCCGATCCCGGCAGCTGCGGGGCCGCGACCCACGAGGAGTTCGACGATGCGAGCCAGCGACGTCGCGCGCGGAGCGATCCGGCAACTCGCCATTGCCGCCGATGGCGGGCGCATCGCCACGCTGCGTCTGCGCCACGCCGACTACCGAACGGATCGCTGGTGGAGCTGGTGCGATCTGCAGGTGGCGTTGCCGGCCGACGCGCCACCGCTCGAGCTTGCCGACGAGGTCGAAGTGGTGTTGGCCAGCGTCGCTGAAGCGTCGCGGCAGGCGGACGCGCCCGGCCACTACGCGTGCCGCCTTCATCCTGCCAACGAAGGGCCGCAACTGCCGCCCGAGCGGGCCGAGGATCGTGTTTACGGTGGCCTCGTCGAGCGCACGGAACCGCCATCGGGCGGCGAGATCGTGCTCCATCTGGGCAGCAACCTGACCTGCTACGTGCAGCTGGAAGGCGAGGGTCCTTTCCCGCCCGCCTCGCTCGAACACGGCGAGTGGAGCGAGTTCATCCTCGTCGAGCCGCACGCGCTGCGCTCGCTGCGGCGGATCGAGCCGCGACGCTGAAGCGGTGGCGATCGAGGTTGCGGGCGTCGTTTCGCTCGCAGCACTCGAGCGGTGGTTGGCGGCGTACCATCCCCGGTCTCTCCCGCGCGTCCCGTGCGAGACACGGCCATGGCCAGCATTCCTGACTACGACCTCGTTTCCGTCGGCAGTGGCCCGGCCGGCCAGCGTGCCGCGATCCAAGCCGCCAAGCTCGGCAAACGGGTGCTGCTGGTGGAGCGTCGGCCGCGGGTCGGCGGGGAGTGCCTCGGCTTCGGCACGATTCCGAGCAAGACCTTCCGCGAAGCCGTGCTGTGGTGGAAGGAGAGCCAGCGGGCCGTCGAATTCGGGATCGCTTGCCAGCGCAGCAGCGCGAGCTTCGAGCAGCTGAAGGGGCGCGTCGCCGAAGTGCTGCGGCGCGAGGCGGAGATCATCGAGAAGCAGCTGCACCGCAACGACGTCGAAGTGGTGCGCGGGTTCGCTTCGTTTCGCGATGACCACACGCTGGCCATCGTGGATGGGGCGAACGAGCGCCTCGTCACCGCGCACCACGTGATGCTGGCCGTCGGCACTCGCCCCGCCGCGCCGCCCGGCGTGCCGATCGATGGCGAGACCGTCGTCGACAGCGATCAGCTGCTCGGGCTCGCCACGATGCCGCGCTCGATCGTGGTGGTCGGCGGCGGCGTCATCGGCATGGAGTACGCGTCGATGCTCGGGCTGCTCGGCCTCGAGGTGACCGTCGTCGAGAAACGCGAGCGGCCGCTCGAGTTCTTGGACCGCGAGATCGTCGACGAGCTGATGCATCAGATGCGCGACCACGGCGTGAGCTTCCGGCTCGGCGAATCGGTGCAGTCCGTGCAAGTGGAGCAGGGCCCTCCGAGGCGTGCGGTCGTCCTGCTCGACTCGGGCAAGCGGCTGGTCGCGAACGTCGCCTTCTTCTCGACCGGACGCGTCGGCGCCACCAAGGATCTGGGCCTCGAGCGAGCCGGGCTCGTCGCTGACCCGCGTGGCCGCATCGCGGTGAACGATCACTTCCAGACCGCACGACCGCACATCTACGCGGCCGGCGACGTCGTCGGCTCGCCCGCCCTCGCCGCGACTTCGATGGAGCAGGGACGCCTCGCCGCGTGTCATGCGTTCGGCGTCGAGGCGAGCGCGATGGAGCCCCATTTCCCGATCGGGATCTACGCGATCCCGGAACTGTCGATGGTCGGGGCGACCGAGCAGGAACTCACGGCCAGCAAGGTGCCGTACGAGATCGGTCTGGCGCGCTACCGCGATACCGCGCGCGGGCAGATCCTGGGCGACGACTCCGGCCTCTTCAAGATGCTCTTCCATCGCGAAGATCACCGGCTGCTCGGCTGCCACTGCATCGGCACCGGCGCCACCGAGCTGATCCATGTCGGCCAGGCGGTGATCGGACTTGGCGGCGGTCTCGACTACTTCCTGAAAACCGTCTTCAACTACCCGACGCTCGCCGAGTGCTACAAGGTCGCGGCGCTCAACGCGGCGAACAAGCTCCAGCGCTGACGTCCGTCGCGAACGGCACCGCGAGTCCGGCGAGTGGAGATCGCGGCGGAACCAGGCAGCGGCCGCCCTTTCAGCGGAGCAGGCGCAGCAGCGCCGCGTAGAGGTCGAATCCGGGGTCGCCGCGGAAGGTGAAGTGGCTCGGCATGGTGACGGCGCTGCGCAGCGTCGAGAGCGGCGGCAGTCGATCGGCCTGCGGTTGCAGCGCGAGCAGCGGGATCGACTCGTCGAAGGCGTCGGCGAACTCGCGCATCCCCTGCCGGCCGATGACGCCGGCAAGCTCGGGCCGTGCCAGCGCGGTCGCGAGCGCCGCGAGCGATCCGGCCGCGCCATCGCCGATGACGACGACTTTGGGAGTGAGTGGCTCGAGCAGCGCGACTGCGGCCGCGATGTCGGTCGCGGCGGCGACGGCGGGGGCGCTGTTGCGGTAGATCAGGAGGCGCAGGTCGATCCCATCGAGTTCGCCAAAGCCCCTCGGATCGATGGCGAAGCAGGCGAATCCTCCGAGCAGCAGCTTCTCGACGGTGCAGCGCTCGTCGGCGTTCTGCTTGCCGTCATCGCCGACCAGCACCACCGCACCGCGCATCTCCTTGGCAGGCAGACGCAGGATGCCGGGAATCGCGAGGCCCGGCTCGCTCTCGAAACGGACCGCGAGCGTTCGATCCGCGAGCGCCGCCGACTGTGCCAGCGTCGTCGGGAAATCGACCGCGAGCCCCGCCTCGTCGCGGGCGCTCACCTGCTTGGGGGCGCCGGCGGCAACCCCTCCGTTCGCGCGCAGGAACTCCGCGGGATCGCGGTTGACCGGCTGCTTCGTCGTCGCCGCGAGCCGCTCGACGGCGAGGTCGCGCATCGTGCGTGATCCCGGTCGCGGTGCCGGCAGGCAGAAGAGTTCGTCGGCGGCCTCGGGCTCGGTGGGGCGCGCGGTGAGCTCCAGCGGCGCTCCGTCGCCGATTCCCTTGAGATGGCGCTCGAAGAACCCGAGCGCGGTGGCGACCATCGCGAGGTTGTAGTCGTGCGGGCCTTCGAAGACCTTCGATCCCACCGCATCGGCGGCATCGAGCAGCGCCCAGCGCTCCTTCAGCTTGCGGCCGGTGAGTTCGGTGCCGGCGGGCGGAAACTCGCGATCGTCGCGCGCGCCGAGCACCAGAACCGGCGCGGGCGCGCGTGCGGCGAGAACGTCGGCGCGATCGCCCAGCCGCAACGTGCCGGGGATGTGGTTGCACGGGCAGCCGTTGTGCGGCTCGATCTCGAGGCTCGTCGCGAAGACGACCGGGACCGCCGCGTCGATGCGCGGGTCGGCCGCGAACGTCCACAACGTGGCGTGTCCGCCGCCCGATGCGCCGGTGATGCCGACGTGTCCCATGTCCGCTTCGGGCCGCGTTTCGAGGTAGTCGAGGCCGCGCATCAGGTCCCACACATAGACCGCGCCCGCGCCGCAGGAGCCGAGCACGTTGCGGAAGTCCATGTGGCTGCCCGCTTCGCGCCGCTCGATGCGCGCGTCGCCTTCGAAGCTCGATCCGGGCGAGTCGACGATCAGCGCGAGGTAGCCGTGCAAGGCCTGCTGGATCAGTCGTTGCTGCACCACCGGCTCGAGCTTCTTGTGCGACCAGTGGCCATGCGGATTGAGGAGCACCGGGAACGGGCCGGCGCCATCGGGAACGTAGAGATGCGCCGTGACCGGGAAGTCGGGACGACTCTCGTAGACGATCTTCTCGATGCGATAGCCGTCGCGTTTCAGGACCCCCGTCACGCTCGCGTTCAGAGGCGTGCGCGGTGGCAGCGGATCGAGTCCGAGCGCGGCGCGGATCGCCTGGAACTGGCCGGGCTGCGACGCCTCGAGTTCGGCGCGCGTCGTCGCGGCCGGTCGCGCGGCGGACTGGCGCGCCTGCGTGTCGAGGTAGCGCTGCTGTTGCGCGGCGCCTTGGCCATTCAACACGAGGTCGTCCCACGGACGTGCCGGAACGGGTGCTGCGGCCCCGACCCCTTGTCGTTGTGCGATCACTTCGCCGAGCGTGAGGAACGGCAGCTCGTGCGCGTTCAGGAAGTCGGGGAACAGCGAGGTCCCGAAGCGATTGTTCTCCGTGCCGGGGTCGATGAGGATCACCGGCCTGGCACCGCCTCCCGTCCGCAGCAGCTGCAGCAGCGCGCGCGCCGCCGTCGGCAGCTCGAGGTTCTGGATCAGGCGTGCCTGCACGAACCAGACGTTGCCCTTGCCCATGCGCAGCTGCGCGATCGCGCCGTTGCCATGCAGCTGGTAGCCGGGCGTGGCGACGAAGCGCTGCAGCACGATGTCCGGCGCGCGCACGACGTCGAGGTGGAGCGCGGCGCCCGGGTCGAAGGTGTCGAGGCGAGCGTTCTCGACGCGCGGTGGCTTCGGCAGCCAGGAGAGCGGGTAGCGGTTCGACGTGTAGTCCTGCTGCAGCACCAGCAGCTCGAAGCCGCGCGCTACGACGTCGAGGAGCTTGCGCTGCGTCGTCGCGTCGAAGTCGCGGAAGAACTGCCATGCGCGCGGCGCGATGACCAGCGTGCCGTGCAGCGACGGATCGAGGCTGGCCGGGTCGAGATGGGCGAGCGCCTCGCCGGTCGCGAAGTAGAGCGGCGTCGGACCGGGTTGGCTCGGCACCACGAGCCACGGTGTCGCCGCAAGCGCGTCGGGCAAGCGCCACTGTTGCGCACCGACCGCGACTTCCGCCGCCAACAAGTGGCCGCACCGTTCGCGCGTGAGGCGAGCGGTGAACCTCGCCCCCTCCTTCGCCATCGCGACTCGGTGGAAGAAGGTCGAGCTTGGCAGCGGTTTGTGGAGCAGCCATGCGCGATCGAGGCCGCGCGCGGGCAGCGTTGCGATGAGCTCGTCGCCGTCGGCGCTCCACGTCAACGCGATGTCGTTGCGAGGAGCGCTGACGGCGAGTTCAGGATCGGGCCGCGCCGGTGCCGGCGGAGTGCGCGACGACTTCACCAACCCCCGCAGGGAGTTCGTCTCCGCCTCGACTTTCGGCAGCTCGTCGCGCCAATGGAAAGCGTGCGTGTGCATGCGCAGGCGATCGGTGAAGGGCGCGTAGAAGCTCGCCGCCGACGACAGCGAGAGTTCCCGCCACGCCGCGAGCGCCGACTCCATCGCGCTCGCCGCCTGCTCCCGGGCGCCCGTTGTTCCCGGCGCCGCGTTGGCCAACGCGGTCCACCACGCGGCGCGCTGGCGACCGGCGTGGTAGCGCGCGAGCTGCTCGAGCTGCGCCAGGACCTGCTCGAGTTCGTGCAACCGGGGCGCCGCGGGAACATCGGGCGCGGCGTCACGCGCGGCGAGTCGCGGCCGCTGCACCGCGATCTCCTGCGCGAGCGAGTCGAGCTCGGCGGCCACGCGCAACGCGGAGATGCGTCCGTCGCGGCCGCCGGTCGTGCGCAGCGCGATCTCCTCGCGAATCGGCAGGAACGCGTGGGTGTCGAGCCCTTCGCCTTCGATCCACTCGCGCGTGGCGCCGCCCCACTCGAGTTCTGGAGCGTGGTCGCGATGGTCGGGTCCGAACGCGTGCGCGAGCAGGGCGAGCGGCACCACGCGGCTCGCCGCACGCCAGGCGGCATCGAGCGGCTCGGCGGCGTCGCCGAAGCGTTCGCGCAGTCGCTGCGTGAAGACGCGATCGGGGGTGGTCGGGTCGTAGCCGAGTCGACCCCATTCCAGCAGGTAGAGCTCGTCGCGCTGATGGATCCAGTCGCACGGCAGCGTGGCTCGATCGGCGAGGTAGTAGCTCGGCGACGCGGGGAAATAGGCGTTCACCGGTTCGACCGTGAAGCCGCTCGCGGTGCCGACGCGCATCGGTTCGATCGAGCGGCGCACCCAATCGGGTTCGTGGAAGGGGAAGATCCGATGAGTCCCGTTGGCGCGCACCTGCCAGGCGATCTTGTAGGGCTGATCGGGCCAACGCTCGCCGTCCGCGAGCGGCTGGCCCGGCCAGATTCGCTTGGAAGCGGTGGCCGCCGCACCCTCGCCGGCGGGCGACGAATCGCTCAGGTAGTCCTCGAACGAGTAGCTGTGCCAGTTGGCCACGCGGCCGCCGCTGAAGGGATAGGGAGCGGCCCACTGCTCGCCGTCGTACTTGATCTCGACGGTGAAGTCGGACGACGCGCGCGCCAACGGGACCACCTTCTCCTTGCGCGTGACCCAACTGCGCGTCAACAGCGGGATGTCGCGGCCGCTCGCGGCCACCGCTTCGACGTAGCACTGGAAGAAGTCGCCGCCGTGGCCGCTCTCGCCGATCCGGAAGCCGATGGCGTCGAGCGCCGGCGCGGCGCGGATCAGCGCTGCGACCGCTTCCCGCGTGTAGGCGTAGGTGGTCGCCTCGTCGTCGGGATAGGGCACGCTGCGACGATGGGGCGTGGTGAGGCGCGCTTCGTACGACATGACGCTGACGCGGATGCCGCGCGCGTGCGCGCGTTCGATGACCCAGTTCAGGCGCGCGAGATTGGCCTGCTTCTGCGCACTGGCGATGCCGACCTCGGGGTAGGTCGCGCTGTCGACGAAGTAGGCGTAGAGATTCGGTGCACCGGTCGAATGGACGTCCCACATCCCGTGCAGATCGAGCCAATTGAACCGACTCTCGGCCATGAGGTCGAGCAGCGTGGACCAGTACGACTCGTCGTGGAACCACCAGCGCGCCGGATCGGTGAGCGCGGCCGGGTCGTACTCGGTCTCGTGGCGAGCGTCGTTCCACGGCAGCGTCAGGAAGATGTTGAGACCGCGCTCGGCAAGGTAGGGCGATCCGCCGCCGCGAGCCTGCGCGAGGGCACGCAGCCCGTCGCTGCGCACGCGCTCGGCGAGTTCGAGCAGCCCATACATGGCGCCGGTCGCGTCGCCGGCGGTGACGCGCGCCCCGCGCTCGTGCGGTGCGAGCGCGAAGACTTCGCGACCGAGCCCAGGGTCGAGGCGCGTTTCGACCCAAGCACCATCGACGCCGGCGGCGGCAAGTCGTGCCAGCCCGAACGCGATGGGGGTGTCGGGGGCGGCGCTCGGAGCATCGAAGCCCGGCACCGTCGATGCGAACCACGAGGCGGCGAGGCAAGCAAGCGATGTGGTCACGGCAGGCCCTCCAGGCGCCGAGGGTAACCGTGCTGGCGCGCGCCGGGGGTAGGCTCCTGGCCGCGCGGGCCCGAACCGATGACCGACCGATGGAGCAGGCGATGCAAAACGAGCGGCCGAGTAGCGCGGTGACGCGGCGCGGTTTCTTGAAGGCGGCCAGCGGCGCGGCGCTCGCGTCCGCGCTCGTCCCGGCGGCGTTCGCGCTTCCGCGCGGCGTGCTCCCGACGGTGGCGCGCGCCAAGCGGCGCTACGCGATCGTCGGCACCGGCATCCGCGGCAGCACGATGTGGGGCGCGAGCGTGCTCGCCCGCCATGGCGACGCGGTCGAACTGGTGGGGCTATGCGACGTGAACGCCAAGCGCGCCGCGCTGGTGCGCGGAAGACTCGGCGCGAGCTGCCCGATCTTCACCGACTTCGACGCGATGGTGAAGGAAGCGCGACCCGAGCTCCTGACCGTGACGACCGTCGATGCGACCCACTCCGACTACATCGTGCGCGGCCTCAAGGCCGGGCTCGACGTGATCACCGAGAAGCCGATGGTCACGGACGATGCGCAATGCCGCGCCGTCCTCGACGCCGAACGTGCCAGCGGGCGCAAGCTCACCGTTGGCTTCAACTATCGCTTTGCCAAGAAGCATCAGCGGGTGAAGGAACTGCTGCTCGCCGGGGCCATCGGCAAGGTGACGTCGGTCGACTTCAGCTGGTACCTCGACGTCCGTCACGGTGCGGACTACTTCCGTCGTTGGCATCGGCTGCGGTCGCGCAGCGGTTCGCTGCTGGTCCACAAAGCGAGCCACCACTTCGACCTGATGAACTGGTGGCTGGCGGCGGCGCCGGTCGAGGTCTCCGCGTTCGGTGATCTCAAGGTGTACGGCCGCAACGGCCCTTTCCGGCATGAGCATTGCCGAGGTTGTCCGCATGCGTCCAAGTGCCCGTTCTTCTGGGACATCACCAAGGACCCGGGCTTGACCGAGCTCTATGTCGGTTGCGAGAGCGAGGATGGCTATTTCCGGGACGGCTGCGTCTTCCGCGAGGACGTCGACATCTTCGACACGATGAACGTGCTCGTCCGCTACTCGAACGACGTCACCATGAGCTACTCGCTGAACGCGGCGATGCCGTTCGAGGGCTACCGCATCGCCTTCAACGGCGAGCGCGGGCGGCTGGAAGTGCGCGACCACGATCGCCAGCCGTGGCAGCCGGAGAAGCCGACCGAGATCTGGCTCACGCGCAACTTCGGCGCGCGCGAGGCGATCGATGTCGAAAACGTCAGCGCCGGGCACGGCGGCGGTGACGACCTGCTGCTTGCCCAGGTTTTCGCCAAGCCGGAGCTGCCCGCTTGGCTGCAACTGCCGGGATCGCGCGACGGGGCGCTCGCCTGCCTCACCGGCATCGCAGCGCGCAAGAGCATCGACGAACGGCGAATGGTGCGGATCGACGAACTGTTGCCGGGCGGATGAGCACCGCGCCCGCTCCGAAAGGGGTTCGAAAGCGGGCTGACGCGTGGCTCGAGAGGCGTCTCGCGGCGGCTACTGCACGTCGAGCGTGACCGAGTTCAGCACCCAGCGCACCGTCGACAAGTTGCTCGCCGGCAGGATGACCCCGCTGAAGTAGCTGAACTTGTGCTGGAGCAGGCGGCCACTTGGGATGACGAGGGAGGCGGTGGAGTCGCCGTTTCCGTCGAGGTTGCCGGCGAAGCCGTTCCAGACTCCGACGAAGGGCAGCAGCAACGACAGGTCGGTGACCGCATCCCAGTTGATCGGGACGATGCGAGCGTCGCCCGAGAACGATGCGCTGAGCGCGAAACCGGGACGGCGCTCGGAAGTCGACGGCAGCAGAACGAAGTAGTCGTTCGGCGAGTCGGGCCGATGGACGTAGAGATCGACCTGTCCGCCGCGGGCTGAAGTCGTGGTGGAAAGAGTGAGCGATGCGGCCGCGTCGAGCGCGCGGTGGAGGTCAGCAAGGCCCCACTCGTAGCTCGAGTCGCGACCGGCTGCGCCGAGATCCTTGGCCGTGTATTCGATCAGCAGTTCCGTGTCGATGCGGTCCATCTGCGGATTGAGCGTGCGCACCATGGCGGCGATGCCCGCGACGTGCGGGGCCGCCTGCGACGTCCCGGTGAGGATGCTGGTGCCGCCATTGATCCAGAGGCTGGTGATGCCGTCTCCCGGGGCGCAGAGGTCGCACCAACTGCCGAAGTTGGACCAGCGCGCGCGCTTCTCGGCGATGTCCGACGCCATGACCGCGATCACGTCGTTGTAGGCCGCGGGGTAGAAACTCGCGCTCGAAGCGAGGTTCCCGGCCGCGGCGACCTGGACGATGTCGAGCCCGGCGGCGTACTGGACGGTCGAGTCGACGTTCGCGTCGTAGCTGGTTCCACCGAGGCTGTAGTTCGACACGAGCGAACCGTTGTCTGCCGCGTAGACCATGCCCTGCGAGATCGAGGTCCAGGTTCCCGAGCCGAGCGAGTCGAGCACCTTGACGGCCTGGATGGTCGCGCTCCAGCAGACCCCCGCGACGTCGCGACTGTTGTTGCCTTCCGCGCCGATGATGCCAGCGACGTGGGTGCCGTGGCCGTAGTCGTCTTTGGGGTCGCCGTCGGCGTTCCAGAAGTCGTAGCCGTGGACGTCGTCGACATAGCCGTTGCCGTCGTCGTCGACCTTGTTCCCCTTGATCTCGCCAGGGTTGGTCCAGAGGTTCGCGTCCACGTCCGCGTGAGTGATCTCGACGCCGCTATCGATCACCGAGATGAGGACGTTCGACTTCGTCGCGATGTCCCAAGCCGGCTCGCAGTCGAGATCCTCCCACGTGCAGTTCCACTGGGAGGAGTACTTGGTGTCGTTGGGGACGCTGCAGTGGCCGACGATGTGGTCGGCCCACGCGAGCTCGATGGAGGTCAATCCCTCGTACTCGGTTGCGATCCGGTCGATGTCGTTGCGCCCTTGGATGAACTGGACGTAGTAGATGCGATCGAGTCCGAGCGAGCGGAACAGGGCAGGATCACGCCGACCGCGCGGGGGATCCTGGTGCACGCGCCATACGGCGTTGACGTGGAACTTGCGATTCAGTGCGTCGAGCTCCGACACTCCGGTCGTCATGTTTCCCGCCGCGTCTTCGCCTTCGAGCAGGGTGACGCCGGGTTCGACTCGAATCAGGAGGTGGCGATCGATGCGTGGCGAGCCGCCCGGACCGACCCAGGGGCCAGGGGTTTTGCTGCCACCAGCGCCGGCGAGCGCGGCAGGCGCCAGCGCAACAGCCAAGACAGCCGCGATCGCCCCGACGGATGCATGCATGGGTCGATTCCGATTGGAGAGTAGAGCGCGAAGGTGGCGCGCGATTATTCGGCGCGTCCCACGCCACCACAAGCAGGGGCGCGTGGGAACTTCTCAGTCCAAGGGTCGAACCCGCACCCTCACTGGGGCGAGACCGAGTCGGTCGGCAGCGTGCGCCCAGGAAATGAAGAAGGGCCGGCTCTTGTCGAGCCGGCCCCTCCCGAATCTGCATTCAGACTCGCGTTCAATATCGGCTTGTGGACGTGATCAGTTCTCGACGGCGCCCATGTCGACGCGGCCGCCGCTCACGCGGACGTTGCCGTAGACGTCGGTCGCACCACCCGTGAAGGTGAAGTTGCCGGCGTCGATCACAGGCGAGGAGGCCTGGAGGCTGAAGTCACGCGTCGCCAGGTTTGCGAAGAGCGGGTCGATCGAGAGGCTCGAGCCACCGAGCGAGGCCGCTTCGATGTCGGAGAAGCCGAAGGTCAGCTTGCCACCGGTGCCGTCGAAGAAGGACTTGTTCGAGCTCGCAGTGTTGAAGTAGATGATCGAGGTGTCGAACGCCGGGCCCTTGTTGCCCACCGCATAGACGCCGCCGCCCTTGAGGGCGTTGTTGGCCGCGACGGTGTTGGCGAGGAAGGTCGGGTTCGAGTCCTTGGAATAGACGCCGCCGCCGACGCCCGCAGCGCCGGTGTCGTTGTGGTCGATGATGTTCCCGCAGAGCAGCGTCGTGGTCGAGCTGCGCGTCGAGACACCGCCGCCCAGTGCGGCCGAGTTGAAGTAGATCTCATTCAGCTCGATCGTGCCGCGACCCTTGCCGAGCGACATGCCGCCGCCGTAGCCGAACGCGCCCGTCGTGTTGACCGCCGCGTTGTTGTCGTGGATCAGGTTGGTCACGATGGACGGAGCGGCGTCGTAGACGTAGATGCCGGCGCCGCTGTGAGCGAGGTTGAGGCGGAACTCGTTGTTGTACACCCACGGCGTCGCGCCGTTGGTGATCGCGAGGCCGGCGCCTTCGCCGTTGATCGGCGCGCGCATCACCGTGTTCTCTTCGAAGAGGTTGTCGGTGATCGACGGGGTGCCGCCGCTGATGTGGAGGCCGCCGCCGTAGTAGGCGAGGTTGTGGTCGAACTGGTTGTTCGTGTACGAGGTCGTGCTGTTGGCAGCGTAGACGCCGCCGCCAGATCCGCTGGTCGCCGTGTTCTCAGCGATGCGGTTGTTGTCGAGGACCGGGTTGCCAGCGATGTAGATGCCGCCGCCGAGGCCCGCGGCACCGGTGACGTTGTTGACGATCAGGCAGTCCTGGATCAACGGGTCGCTACCGACGTCGATGAACAGACCGGCGCCGAAGTCGGCCGTGTTGAAGCCGACCGCGGTGTCGATGATGGTCGGATCGGAGCCGCCGGCGATGTAGACGCCGCCGCCGTAGAGCTTGCCGCTGATCGGCGTGCCGGTTCCTTCACGGATGGAGAAGCCGGTGATGACGGTGGCAGCCGTCTCGCCCGACTTCATCGTGACGGTCGAGCCGCCCTTCTTGCCGTTCAGGACCGAGATGTTGATGCCCTTGCCCTGCAGGGTGATCTGCTTGCCCTTCAGGTCGATGTTCTCAACGTACGTGCCCTTGGCCACGAGCACGGTGTCACCGTCGACGGCGGCATCGATGCCGGCCTGCACGGTGGGGTACTGCGAAGGGACGTTCAACGTCCCGGCCATCGCGACAGGCGCCGCGCCAAACAGCGCGATCAGCGCGATGGAACTCGATTTCATCATGGACTCGCTCCTTTTCTCTCTCAGGCACCAGAAGGGGTTCAATCGACTTCTTCTTCACACGGAGTCGTCGACTTGGGGGAAGTCGGCGACCATTGTTCAAACGAAACCGAACCGTCGTCGGGGGACTTCGGCCGCTGCTCCGAGGCGAGCTGCGCTACTGCGATGCAGAGCGCAATCTTGCCGTCAACGCAACGAGCGCCAAAGCTAGCGCCGATCTGTCGACCTGTCTTTGGTCTTCACGTTGATTTCACTTATCGCACTCGTCGTGCCATTCCAGGCATCCGCCGAACCGTGCAGGTGATCGCTCTCCGTTCGCAGACTTACCGACCTAAATGCCAATGATGGACAATATGGACAATGTATAGTAGCTGAAATTCGTCGTCAACTCGCGGGGGACGACGGTCAGTTTGACCGCCGGATCGGGCGATGTGCTGATACCCATCTGGACTCGCGCGCGCATTGAACCACCTCCGGCGGGGAACCCCGCGCTATCGCGACTTTCACCGCTCCTCCGCCCGGTGGTGGAGCTGCAGCCACTCACCCGCGAAGTCGTGACGGACATCGCGCACCAGCAAGTGGACGTGGTTGGCGTCATCCTGGGTGTTGTCCCATTCGGTGACCGCGGTGCCGAGCACCAGCCGCCAGTAGTGGGGCTTGCCCAACTCTTCGCTCCCCGCCCAGACGAAGCGCCCCTCGGCGGCCGGTTGGCCTCGGAGCCTGGCCGTCTGCAGTGCCGCGGTCTGGCTCGCTCGCAGGTCGTTCAATGGCAGTTCTTGCACCAGTTCGACGAGGCGCGCGAGCGCGCCCTCCTCCAACTTCGACAGCTCAAGTCCCTGCGCAAGGTCGGGCGGAGCTTTGCCCGGACCAAAGAGAACGTCCGCCGGAGCCGCCGTCGCGACGACGGCATCCGCGCGCTGCGCCGACGGCAGGGCCGCGAGCAGCGCTCGCGCCGCAGTCCCGATCGCCCCCAGCAGTTCGAAGCCGGTGCGTGGGCCGCTACGGACTTGTCCGGGGTTGGCGCCGAGAAAAAGCGGTGTCGCCGCGATGCCGGAGCCCGCGACGCCCGTGAAATTGAGCGAGAGGTGGTGCCCCTCGAAGCGCCACCCCCACGGCGCGCTGCCGGAGCTCTCGCCGAAGACGCTGACGAAGTAGAGCTCCCGATTGCGCCAAAGGCCGTCGCCTCCTTTGGCCTGTTCCGCCTCGCGCAGCACCTGTTCGAGTCCCAGCACGCCGTCGACGCGCAGGTAGCCGCGCGAACTCAAGAACGACCGCAGCAGCGCGTCGGTCGCGAGCCGCTCCTGCGGCTCCATCGCGGCGAGCGGAAGTCCGCGGCGCTCGCGCGGGATGAAGTGCCAGTCGAGTCGCTGCGCGTCGTCGAAGGCGAACTGGGCTCGCGTGCGCGACTCCGGACGCAGCGCGGCGAGGTAGCGCGCGGTCGCGTCGCGCTGCTCTGTTTCGAAGGTCCCTGCGTCGGCGGTCAATGCTGCCGCTGCCGCGGTTCGACTGGTCCGGCCGGCGGCGAGCGGCGCCCCTGCCAGCGCCAGCGCGAACACGAATCGCCATCGCCGCATCGCCACTCTCCTCGAAGGGCCGGTATGTTGCAGCGGTGCTAGCACTCGAACAAGTCTTGGTCCGTATCGGCGAGCGCGACCTGCTCGACCATGTCTCCTGGATCCTCGGGACCGGCGAGCGCATCGCGCTCGTTGGCCGCAACGGCGCGGGCAAGACCACGCTGTTGCGCATCACCCTGGGCATGCAGACGCCTGACGACGGGACCGTCACTCGCGCTCACCACGTGCGGCTCGGCTACCTGCCGCAGGAAGAGCCGCCGCTCGAAGGGGCGACGCCGCTGGCCGGCGCGATGAAGGCGTTCGATGCCGCGCTCGACGCCGCTCGCGAGCAGGAAGAGCTCGCCATCGAGATCGGCACCAAGGATGCCGACGATCCCGAGCTCACGGCGCTGATCGCCCGGCTCGACGAACTCCACCAGGCGTTCGAGCATCACGACGGCTACCGCGCGAAGAGCGAGGCGGAGCGCGTCCTCGACGGGCTCGGCTTCACCGCCGAGCAGATGGTCGCGCCGCTCGAGACGTTGTCGGGCGGATGGCGCATGCGCGTCCACCTCGCGCGCCTGCTGCTCTCGCGCCCGACGCACCTGTTCCTCGACGAGCCGACCAACCACCTCGATCTGCCCTCGCTCGCGTGGCTCGAGGAGTTCCTGCGCAGCTACTCGGGCACGCTCGTCCTCATCTCGCACGATCGCGCCTTCCTCGACCGCATGGTCACCAAGGTGGTCGAGCTCGAGCGCGGCGGACTCACGACCTTCACCGGCAACTACACCGCGTACGAAGCGGAGAAGAAGCGCCGGCGCGAGGCGCAGATCGCTGCGAAGGACAATCAGGACAAGAAGGTCGAGCAGCTCGAGCGCTTCATCGAACGCTTCCGCGCCAAGAACAGCAAGGCAGCGCAGGCGCGCAGCAAGGAGAAGCAGCTCGACAAGATCGAGCGCATCGAGATCGTCGATGAGGCGAGCTCGATCCACTTCCGCTTCGATCCGGCGCCGCGCTGCGGGCAGGTGGTCGTCGCGCTGACCGGCGCGCGCAAGCGTTTCGGCAACGCGCCGCCGCTGTTCGAGAACCTCGACGTCGAGATCGAGCGCGGCGAGAAGGTCGCGATCGTCGGTCCCAACGGCGCGGGCAAGTCGACCTTGCTGCGCCTGCTCGCCGGTGCCGAGCCGCTCGACGGCGGGGCACGGCGTCTCGACGGTCGTGCGCAGCCGGCCTTCTTCGCGCAGCACACGGCCGAGAGCCTCGACCTCACCGCGACGATCTTCGACGAGGTGAAGCGCGCGGCGCCGCGCCAGACGCAGGATGTCCGCCTACGCACGCTGCTCGGCGCTTTCCTCTTCTCGGGCGACGACATCTGGAAGCAGGTCGGCGTGCTGTCGGGAGGCGAGAAGGCGCGCGTCGCCATCGTGCGCACCCTGGTCCAGCCGGTGAACCTGCTGCTGCTCGACGAGCCGACCAACCACCTCGACCTGACCGGCAAGGAGATGCTCGCCGAAGCGCTCGCCGGCTACGACGGCACGTTGGTGATCGTCACCCACGATCGTCACGTCATCGACGCCGTGGCCACGCGCGTGCTGGAAGTGAATCCCGGCGGTCGCGTGAAGAGCTACCTCGGGGGCTTCACCAACTACGCCGAGATGCGCCAGCGCGAGGGGCGTCCGCTGCCGGGCTACGCCCCCAAGGGTGCCGCCGCTGCACCGTCGAAGCTCGCGGTGGCGCGTCCCGATGTGGTCGCCGCCGCGAACGGTTCGGACGGGCGCAAGCCCGGCGAGGAGTACCGCGATCGGCGCCGCGAGGAGAAGGCGCGCCAGGCCGAGGAGAAGAAGATCCTCGCGCGCATCGAAGTGGCCGAGCGCGAACAGGCGGCGCTGGCGGCCGACTTCGATGATCCGGCGCTCTATTCCGACGCCAAGCAGCTCGCGGCCAAGCGGGCGCGCCATGCGGCGCTGGGCACGGAGCTCGCCGAACTGTGGAAGCGGCTCGAGTCGCTCTGACGGCACGACCCGAGGCAGTTTCCTCGCGCTTGCGTCGACTCTCGGCCGCGCCTACCTTTCTCCGCTTCGTGAAGACTGGGTGATGGGTCCTTGAGGGATGGTCGCCGCTGCATTGCGCGCGGCGGGAAGAGAGGGCACCCCGTGGTCCGATTGCTGCCGCAGGATGAAGGCTTCTTCGATCTCTTCGAGCGCGCCGCCGACAACTTGCAGGAAGCGGGGCGCCTGCTCGACGCCTTCCTGACCGACTTCACCGATCTGCCCAACAAGGCCAAGCAGATCAACAACGTCGAGCACGCGGGCGATCACCTCACGCGCGAGGCGATCGAGAAGCTGAACCGGACCTTCCTCGCTCCCTTCGATCGCGAGGAGATCCACGAACTCGTCTGCCGCATGGACGACGTGCTCGACCACATCGACGAAGCCACCAGTCGGCTGGTGCTCTACCGCGTGAAGGCGCCGACCGACGATGCGCGCGCGCTGGGCAAGGTGCTGCTGAAGGCGACCGCGCTCATCCGCGAACTGATGCCGCTGCTGCGCAACCTGAAGAAGCCGCAGCTGATCCTCAACACCTGCCTGCAGATCCAGCAGCAGGAGTCGGAAGGCGATCGCATCGAGCAGCACGGCCTCGCCGCGCTCTTCGACGAGAAGACCGACGCGATCGAGATCATCAAGTGGAAGGACATCTACGGCGATCTCGAGAAGGCGACCGACTCCTGCTCGGACGTCGCCAACGTGGTCGAGTCGATCGTGATCCGGCACTCGTGAGCGGCGCTCCTCGATGAGCTTCCTCGAAGCGCTCGATCACCTCGGCTGGGTCGGCTGGCTGATCGTCGCCGGCGCGATCCTGTTCGACCTCGCCAACGGCTGGAACGACGCGTCGAACGCGATCGCCACCGCGGTCTGCACGCGCGTCATGAAGCCGGTGACGGCGGTGCTCTTCGGCGCCGCGTTCAACTTCATCGGCGCGCTGGTCAGCGGCGAGGTGGCGAAGACGGTCGGCAAGGAGATCGCCGATCCGGCGTTGCTGACCAGTGCCACCTACCTCGCGGCGCTGATCGCGGCGCCGTTGTGGATCACGCTCTGCACGTGGCGCGGGCTGCCCATCAGCTGTTCGCACTCGTTGATGGGGGCGCTGGTCGGCGCCGTGATCGCCACGGCTGGCGGCCACGCGCTGGAAGGCAAGGGGATCCAGAAGATCGTCATCGGCGTCTTCACCTCGCCGATCATCGGTTTCTTGCTCGGCATGGTGGTGGTGACGCTGGTCTGCTGGATCTGCCGGCGCTGGCGGCCGGCGCACGTCAATTCCGTCTTCGGAAAGCTGCAGATCGCCTCGGCCGGCTACATGGCGTTTGCGCACGGCACCGGCGACGCCCAGAAGGCGATGGGGATCATCACCGGCGCCCTCATGGCGGGCGGCGCGGCGCACGGCGAATGGCACGTGCCGTTCTGGGTGCGCATCATCTGCGCCGTCGCGATGGGCGTCGGCTCGATGGTCGGCGGCTGGTCGGTCATCAAGACGATGGGCAGCCGACTGTCGCACCTCGAGACCTACCAGGGCTTCGCGGCCGAGGTCGGCGCGGCGACGACGATCTTCGTCTGCACCAGCCAAGGCATCCCGCTCAGCACGACCCACGCCATCACCGGCTCGATCACCGGAGTCGCTGCCGCGAAGGGGATGCGGCGCGTGCGCTGGGAAGTCGGCAAGAAGATCCTCTACGCATGGCTGCTGACCTTCCCGGTCTGCATCGTGCTCGGCGTCCTCTTCTCGAAGGGCTTCGCGCTGTTCCTGCCGGTCGCTGGGGCGCACTGAACGCACGGCATGATGGCCGCGCCGTGACCGCTTCCACGACGCCGCGCACGATCCTCCATGTCGACCTCGACGCGTTCTACGCGGCGGTCGAAGTGCGCGAGCGTCCGCAGTTGCGCGGCCTGCCGGTGGTGGTGGGGGCCGATCCCAAAGGCGGCCGCGGCCGCGGGGTGGTCTCCGCCGCGAGCTACGAAGCGCGCCGCTTCGGGGTCCACTCGGCGCTGCCGATCGGGCGCGCGTTTGCGCTCTGTCCGCAGGCGATCTTCCTGCCGCCGCGCATGGAGCTCTACCTCGCCGTTTCGCAGCGTTTCTTCGCGCTGCTCGAGCGCTTCACCGATCTCGTCGAGCCGCTCTCGGTCGATGAAGCGTTCCTCGACGTCACCGGCAGCGAGCGGCTCCACGGCGATGGCCCGACCATCGCGCGCAAGATCCATGACCTCGTGCAGGCGCAGGAGCAGCTCTCGGTCTCGATCGGCGTCGCGCCCTGCAAGTTCGTCGCGAAGATCGCGTCCGACCTGAAGAAGCCGGCGGGGCTCGTCGTCGTCGATGGCGCGCCGGGCGCCGCCGCCGCGTTCCTCGCACCGCTGCCGCTCGAGCGGCTGTGGGGAGCGGGGCCGAAGACGGCGACGCGCCTCCACCAACTTGGCGCGCGCACCATCGGCGACGTCGCGCGCCTCGATCCCGCGCATCTTGCGGCCGCGCTCGGGACCAACGTTGGTCCGCACCTGCTCGCGCTCGCGCGGGGCGAGGACGAGCGGCCGGTCGAGCCGGAACGCGCGGCGCAGTCGCTCGGGCGCGAGCACACCTTCGAGGTCGATGTCGACGATCGCGAGGAGGTCGCGCGCATGCTGCTGGCGCTGATCGAGCAGCTCGCCGCTCGGCTGCGTCGCCATCACCTCGCCGGGCGCACGGTGACCGTGAAGCTGCGCACCGACGACTTCGAGACGGTGTCGCGCGCGCGCACGGTCGCGGAAGGCGTCGACACCACCGAGGCGATCCTGCCCGTCGCGCGCGAGCTGCTGAAGCGCTGCGACACCACGCGCCGCTCGATCCGCTTGATCGGCGTGTCGCTGTCCCATTTCCGCAACGGACAGCAGCCCGCGCTCTTCGAGGATCGCACCGTCAAGCAGGGGCGAGCGGTGACGCGGGCCGTCGACGAGCTGCGCGCGCGCTTCGGCGACGCGGCCGTCACGCGCGGCTCGCTGCTCGACCGCGCGTCGCCAGGTCCCGACGTCGGGCCCAAGCCGCGGCCGACGAAGCGGTCGCCGCCGTCGTCGCCGGGTGCATCGTGAGGGGCGGCGGAGCGCTCGCATGGACAACCTGACCCACACGCTGTGCGGCGCAGCGCTGGCGAAGACTCGAGTCGGTCGCTTGACGCCGCTCGCCCCGATTTCCTTGCTGATCGGCGCCAATCTGCCCGATGCCGATGCCGTGGTGATGCTGTTCGCGGCCGACGGAATGGCGCGCAAGGCGGCCTATCTCGTCCACCATCGCGGCCTCACCCACGCGCTGCTCGGCCTCGTGGTGCAGACGCTGCTGCTCGCCGCCGCCATCCGCTGGATCGAGGGGCGCGAGCTGCCGCGCGACCGCTCCGCTCCGCGCCTCCGGTGGCGCGCCTACCTCTGGCCGGCCGCGCTCGGATTGCTGACCCATCCGGCGCTCGATCTGCTCAACAACTACGGCGTACGTCCTTGGCTTCCGTTCGCCGAAACGCGCCACTTCGGCGATCTCGTCTTCATCGTCGATCCGTGGCTGTGGCTGCTGCTCGGGGGGACGGCCGCGCTCGCTGGCGCGCGGAGTCGTGCAGGGCATGTTGCCTGGACGCTGCTTGGCGCGCTGGCGCTGCTCGCGGTGCTGCTGCACGATCGCTCGCCGCCGTTCGTTCGCTGGGCGCTGCCGCCGTTGATCGCGGCGCTGGCGGTCGCGCGCGCCCGCGGCGTCGGGGCCGCGCGGCCGCAGCGAGTCGTCGCGATCGGCGCGTCGCTGGTGGCGGGCTACCTCACGCTGCTCGCGCTGCTGGGGGCGCGCGTCGAGTCGTTGGTGCGCGCCGATCCGCAGCTCGCCGCGATGATTCGCATGCGTTCACCGACGCTTGCCGATCCGACGCGCTTTGCCTTCGCGCTCGACGACGGCGTGCAGTTGCGCTGGCGGACGTTCGATCTTGCCGGTCGCGAAGTGGCGAGCCGCGCCGTCGACGGCAGCGGCGCGCTGGCCGCGGCGGGCGTCCCGATCGGCCGCGCCGATCCGCGCGTGCGCTTCGCGTGGCAGCAGCCCGCGGCGGCGGCGATGCGCTCCTTCGCGCGGCTGCCGTGGGGATGGGCGGAGGCGACGGCCGATGGCGGCGCTCGCGTCCACCTCGCCGACGCGCGCTACCTCATGAAGCGCGAACCCGATTCATGGTGCGCCATCACCGTCGCGCTCAGCGCGGCCGAGGTCGCCGCCTCGCGTTGAAGGCCGCTGCGCGAGGAAAGCGGTTGCCAATTTCTTGGGCGCCGTCAGCAGCCAGGCGTCGGCGAGCAGCGCCGCCAGCGCCTTGCGCGAGACGTGCGCGAGGTCGATCGCCAGCCAGCGGCCGCCCCAGACCGGGCGGTACGACTTCGGATCGGCGGCGACCAGCGCTTCGAGGTCCTCGGGCCGGACCTTGAGGCAGGTCGATGCGCCGTCGGCGGGGAGCGTGGCGAAGATCTTCCCGCGCACGCGGAAGTCGGGGTGGTCCATGTGCGCCGACTCGACCGCTTCGGGCAGCGCGAGCGCGAGCGCTCGGACCGTCTCCGCGTCAACGCGCCGTTTCACGCCGCCGCGTCACCGTCGTCGCCGATCGCCTCGACCGGGCACTGCAGCTTCGCCTGCTGCGATTGCGCCAGCTCTTCGGGCGTCTCGGGCTGCTTGTAGACGACGTCGTGGTCGCCGTCCTTGCTCTCGCGGAAGTTCTTCGGCGCGAGGTCGGAGCAGAGCGAGCAGAGAATGCACGACTTGTCGACGTACCAGAGGCCGCCGACGTTGTCTTCAAAGCGTTGAGTGCGGTCGGCCATGGTGTGAAGTCAAAGTCGACGGCGGGCGGCGCCACGGTGCGCCGCGGGGAATCCCGCCCGCCCGCGCCGTTTCTCGCGGCGGGACGGCGGCGCTCCTCGCGGCGCGCGGCGCGGCGGCGAACGACCACCGCGCTGCCGTACTGATCGCAACTCGTCGGCCGTTCTTCGGGCCGCTCGTTCTGGCCGGCCGCCCGGAGCCGTCCGATGGCTCGTGGCCGGCTCGAAATACTCGGACACGCTCCTAGCGACCGCCCGATTCGACCGGCGGTGCGCTGCTGCTCGCCGCACCGGTCCCGCCGGCGAGGTGGAGGACCAGGTGGGGGAAGCTCGCGTGGAGCTCCAGCGCCAGGGCGCGGGGGACCAGCGCCGTATCGCCGCGCTCGGGCAGCATCACCAGCGCGATCTCGCCCGCTTCGATGCGCCGGCCGGTGGTGTCGTCGAGCGCGATCCACGGGCAGTAGCCCTCGGCGTCGACCCAGTGGAAACGGCGCGGGCCGCCGGTCCCGCGAATCGCCTGCTCGTCGAGCGCGCTGCGCAGCCGCTTCAACCGTTCGCTGCGCTGCTTCTCCTGATCGAGCCGCTGCTGCGCCGTCTTCACGTCCGCCTTCTTGCGGGCGTCCCGTTCGACGCGCTCCGCTTCCTCTCGGCGCCGCTGCTCCTCGAGCCCTTCGCGGCCGAGCTCCTTCTTCACCACCCGCTGCTCGTGCTGGAGGCGGCGGTTGGTCTTGTCGTCGATCAGCCCGGCCTTCTTGAAGGCGTCGCGCAGGTCACCCAAGGTCATGCTCCTTCGTCGCGCCGCCGCAGCGTGGCGCCTGGTCCATCACTGCGCGTAGCCGAGCGCCTTCATCATCTCCATCGCGTTGTCGCTCTGCGTGTCTTCGCCGGCGTAGCGCGCGTGGAGCTTCTTCATCTCGCCGACCCACGTCTCGAGCCGCTTGTTGGCCGCCTCGGCCCGTTCGCGTTCGGTGGCGATCAAGGAGTTCGAGTCGGTCATGTCGGCCAGCAGGTCGAAGATCTCGAGCTCGATCTTGAGCTGCAGTGGGCCGGGTTTTCCATCCGCGCCGATCGACGGCTCCATCGTTCGATGGACGACCGTCTTCCAACGCCCTTCGATCACCGCGAAGTCGCCGAGGATCTCCTCGCCGATGTCGCCACCGCCGCCGAACATCGGGCCACCCCACTTCTCGGTGAAGATCGCGACCGCCGGCAGTTCGTCGCCGCTCTGCAGCTCGGCCGCGAGGTTGCGGCCCTGCATCGAGTCGGCCGGCGTGAGGCCGACGAGTCCGAGCAGCGTCGGGCCGAGGTCGAGGTTGGCGACGTTGTCGCCGATGACCTTGCCCGCGGGCAGGAGGCCGGGCGCCGAGAGGATCCACGGCACGTGGGTCAGCTCGGCATAGACGGACTGACCGTGGCCCTTCGAGCCGTGCTCCAGGAACTCGTCGCCGTGGTCGGCGTTGAAGCTGAAGACGGTGGCGTTCGTCAGCCCGTGCTGCGCGAAGTAGTCACGGATCAGCTTGTAGTGACGGTCGAAGTAGTGCACCTCGGCGTCGTAGATCGCGCGTTCTTTGCGAACGAAGTCGTGGGGATCGATCCCTGCGGCGATGTAGCTGTCGAGCATCTCGGAGCCGCGGGCGACGGCGCCGGCGGGCGGCGCGGCGCTGTTCGACGCTGCGGGTGCCGCGACCGGCACCTCGGCGCGGTCGGCTGTTGGATCGGCCGCGGGATCGACCGCAGGGTCGACCGCGGGCGCGGTCGGCGGGGTGTTTCCAGGCGCCGCCACAACCCCTCCGCCGGGAGTGTTGAACACGAGCGGACCGCCGCCGCCGCCGAACTGGTTTTGCTGCCGCTGCTGGAAGTCAGAGAGCTTCTTCTCCATCTCCTTGAACTTCGCGTGATCTTCATCGCTCAAGAACTTCGCGCGATCGGCCGTTTCCGGGTCGTATGGCTCATGCGGATCGACGGCGTGCATGTAGAGGACGAAGGGCACGTCGCGGTACTGGTCGAGCCACGGCTGCACCTTGGTGAACAGGTCGCGCGAGGAGCCGCTGTTGAAGTTCATCCCGCCCTGACCGGCGTCGGCGCCGGCTGGATTGCGGCCGAACATGCGCGCCACTGCTTGTTGGACACCCGCCGTGTTCGCCGGACCGATCACGTCGCCCGGGAAGAAGAAATCGAAGCCCTGCTCGGTGTGGGTGGTCGGGCCGACGAAGTCATTGCGGATGAAGGCCGCCGTCAGGTAGCCCGCTTCGCGGAACGCCTCGGCGACCGTGATCACCGAGCTGGCGATCTGCTCGCCGCCGTTCTTGATGCCGTTCACGCTGGGGAAGAGCGAGGAGAGCGAGGAGGGCATCGAGACGTAGGTCCACGCGCCCTGGCTGAAGCAGCGCTCGAAGCGGATTCCGCTGGCGGCCAGCGCATCGAGGTTGGGCGTCGTCGGCCGCGTGTTGCCGTAGGCCGACAGCGCATCCGCGCGCAACGTGTCGCAGAAGTAGAGCATCACGTTGCGGACCCCCTCCTTGCGCGCGCCGTAGACCAACGGCTGCAACAGGAAGGCGACGTTGGGCTCGTTCTCCTCGAGCACTTCGATCTCGAGCCCGATCTCCTGACCGGCGTAGTCGGCGAGGTCGAGCGCGATCGGGTCGACGCGAGAGCCGCCGTCGAAGTACTTCTCGAGCAGCGTCGTGCGCGCGCCGTTGGCCGCCACGTGGACCAGCAGCTTGATCGGCTGCTCAGTGAGTGCGGTGAGTCCGGCGACCAGTTTCGCTCCCGTTGGCGGCACCAGTCGCCAGGTCACCGACGCCGGCGTGTTGAGGTGCATGCCTTGGTGGAGCACGCGAGCACGTTCGACGGTGCATGGCGCGACGGTCTTCGAGGCGTAGTCCGCCTTCGCATCGAGCACGTGGATGAACTCGAGGTCGACCTTCACGCCGTCGGTCGCCTTGTCGGCCGGCACCAGGACGACGAGCGCGAGCTCTTCGAGCTCGGTGGTTGCGGGCGCGTTGCCGCCAAAGGCCATTCCCCCGAACATGGGATTGCCGCCGCTCGCGGCCTTGCCGCTGCGCGCGAGCGTGTGCCACTCGCCGTTCGCGTCGAGCTTGCGGATCTCGCCGCGGAGCAAGTCGCGAGGATCGAAGCTCGCGTCAAGGCCGGGCCCACCGCGGCGCCGACCACCGGGGCCACCGGGACCTCCCGCGCCACCTGGAGTCGGCGGCGGCGCGATTCCGGCAGGAGGCGCCGGCGGCGGTCCGTTGCCGGCACCCGGCCCGTTTCCACCCGCCGGCGGCGCTCCTGCTGGCGCTGGCGGATTGGCTCCGCCCGCGGGCGGTGCGCCGAAGCGACCGCCGGCGAACGGGATCGGCGGGCCACCGCCGCCGAGCGGAATCCCGAAGTTGCCGCCACCCGGGCCACCGGGACCGCCACCGCCATTCAACATCTGCAACACGCTCGTGTCGCGCAGCAGGGCCACTTCGCTGCAGTCGCTCGAGCGCACTCGATAGGCGATGGCGCCCACATCGCTCGCCTTCGTCTTCGGGACCTTGATGCGGAAGAGCGCCGCTTTGCCGCTCGCCTGCAGCTGCGCCGAGCCGTCGCCGGCCACGACCTTGCCGCTGCCAAACGGGGTGTCGACCGGGACGATTCCGGCGCCACCGTCGTCGAAGCGCAGATCGTGGAGCACGAACGTGGCCGGATCGACGTCGCTGGGGTCGATGCCGGAGATCGCCGCCTGGTCGATCAGACTGTCGAGGCGCCAGGTGCCGACCGGGTTGGCGGCGATGGGCGCGCGCTCGGCGTCAGCGAGATCGGCGGCGTCACCGTTCGCGGGTGCGTTGGGCCGCGCGCGAGGCGCCCCTCGATGCGTTGCGAAGACCGGGGCGAGCGAGCCGAGGAGCAGCAACGTGCCCACCATCGAAAAGCGCAGCATCGTGGCATCCTTCTTCTTTGGGAGCCTCGGCGAGTGGCGGCAGGGCCGAAGCGGGGCGCATGGTAGCTCGCGACGTGGACGCCCACTGATGGGCGCCGCGGGGCGAGAGGAGTCTCCTACGACGATGGATCCAAAACGTTGTTCCTCAATCGCCGGCGCCTTGCTGCTCCTGGCCTCGATCGCCGTCGGCCAGGGGACGCCCGCCGCGGTTTCGGGTCTCGGCGACCTCTTCCGCCCGACCGAGGGGCGCTACCGACGGATCTCGAGCTCTCACCTCGACGTCAACAGCAACCTCGACTTCCTGCCGATCGCCGCCGGCGCCGAAATCGCCATCGCCCGCATCGGCGGCTCGGGCGTCATCCGCCACCTCTGGCTGACCGCGGAGAGCGATGACCCGTACTACGCGCGCATGCTGGTGCTGCGCGCGCGTTGGGATGGCGAGACCAATCCCTCGGTCGAGGCGCCGATTGGCGACTTCTTCGCCGTCGGCAACGCGCAGGAGGCGCCGGTCGACACGCTGCCGGTCCGCGTCGCGGGCGACGGCCGCGCGCGCTCCTCGTGGTGGCCGATGCCCTTCAACAAGGGCGCCGAGATCTCGATCCGCAACGATTCGAGCCGGCCGGCTCGCCTCGTCTTCTGGCAGGTCGATTACGTCGAGACCGACGCGCCCTGCCCCAACCTGCGGACGTTCCATGCGCAGTTCCGCGCCACGCCACGGCAAGGGGCGCTGCGGCAACACCGCGTCGCCGAGATCCTCGGCCGCGGCCACTACGTCGGCACGGTCCTCTCAATCTGGTCGGGCGAAGAGGGGTGGCCGGGCGAGGGCGACGACCGCTTCTTCGTCGACCTCTCGGAGACGGCGAGCTTCATTGGCAGCGGCTTCGAGAGCGCCTTCGACGATGCGTGGGGCTTTCGTGTCGACACCGGACCGTTCGGCGGTGTGACCTGCTTCGAAGGGACCGGCTCCGGCGCGCGCACGACGGCGTGCCGCTGGCACGTGCTCGACCCGGTGCCGTTCGAGAAGGGACTCGGTGTCACGTTCGAGCGGCTTGGTTATGCGCGGCGCAACGGCGAGTGGGCGCTCTTGGGCGACCGCCGTGACGCCTGGTCGAGCGTCGCCTTCTGGTACCAGGAGGAGCCGCACGCGATCTTCTCCGCGTTGCCGAGTCCGCAGGAGCGACTCCCCTTCGCCGAGCTGCGACTCGAACCGGAAGAAGAGGAGCTGCTCGAGCTGCTGCAGGTCCCCGACGAGGCGCCGACACCGACGGTGGAGAGCGGCCCGTTCTGGGCCTACGGTGCGCAAGTGCGTCTGGTGCCGACGCGCCTCGATCAAGCCGTGCTGCAGCTCCCGTTCGAGCTCAGCAACGCCCGCGATTACGACCTCTACCTGCGACTGACGCGCACGCCCGATGGCGGTTGCTGGCAGGCGTTCGTCGATGGCGCTGCGGTCGGCGCGCCGATCGATCTCTTCAGCCCGCGCACGCTGTTGCGCGAACCGCTGCTCGGGACCGTGCATCTCGAACGCGGCCCGCATGTCCTCGAGCTGCGCGCCACCGGCAAGAACCTCGAATCGACCGGGCTGGCGCTCGGCCTCGACAGCGTGATGATCCGCTGGTACCCGTGAGCGATCCGATGGCGAACGAACCCTTCCGCTTCACCGCCGCCGTACCGTTGCGCTGGGTCGACGTCGACGTGGCCGGTGTCGTGAACCACGCGGTCTACTGGAGTTTGATCGAGCAGGCGCGCTTCGACTACTTCGCGCAGCTCGAGCTGGTGGAGGGCGACATCCCGCCCTTCCTGCTCGGCGAAGCGACCATCCGCTACGAGCGGCCGGCGCGGCGCGGCGACTCGCTCCACGTTGCTGTGCGCACCGCGCGGCTCGGCGGCAAGAGCTTCGAGATGCAGTACGAAGTGCGCCGCGGCAGCGAGCGGCTCGCCGTCGCGAAGGCGCTGCTGGTGTGGGTCGACGTGGCGCTGAAGAGTTGCGAGATCCCGCCGGCGGCGCGCCGCGCCATCGCAGCGTTCGAGGGGATCAGCGAGCGGGGATGAACTCGACCATCGCCCGCATCGCCGCGGCGATTGCGTCGCACTGCGCCTCGGTGGTGCAGGCGGGTGGCAGCGCGTAGACGACGTCGCCCAGCGGCCGCAGCAGCACGCCGTGATCGATGGCGCGCGCGCGCAGTCGTGGTGCCAGCTCCGTGAAGTAGCCGCCGCTGCTGGCCCCGCTCGGCTGTGGCGCGAGGTCGAACGCGACGATCCCGCCGCACCGCCGCAGCTCGCGCACGCGCGGATCGCCGCGCAGGGGCGCGAGCCCCGCTTCGATGCGCGCGCCGATCGCATCGAGGCGAGCGGCGACGTCGTTCTCGCGGCACAGCGCCAGCGATTCGAGCGCGACTGCGCAGCCGATCGGATGGGCCGTCATCGAGTGGCCGTGCGCCAGCATGCGACGTCGCTCGCTCGATCGAAACGCATCGAAGAGCTGCTCGGTGGCCAGCGTCGCCGCCAGCGGTGCCATTGCGCTGGTCAGCCCTTTTGCGAGGCAGAGCAGGTCGGGCGCGATGCCCGCCTTCGTGCAGGCGAAGAGCGCGCCGGTGCGCCCGAACCCCGTCATCACTTCGTCGGCGATCAGCGGCACGCCGGCCGCATGGCAGGTCGTGGCGATGGTGCGCAGCAACGCCGCGTCGTGCATGCGCATGCCCGCGGCGCCCTGGACGAGCGGCTCGATCAGTACCGCGGCGAGCGCGTCGGCGTGCTGCTCGAACGCCGCGGCGAAGGCGGCGGCCGCGACGGGGACGCGCACCACTTCGAAGAGCAGCGGCGCGTAGGCGGTGAAGTAGGGGTCGGGATCGCCGACGCTCATCGCGCCGACCGTATCGCCGTGGTAGCCGCCTTCGAAGACGAGGAACTTGCGCCGTGCCGTCGCGCCGCGCTGCGCGTGGAAGTGGAAGGCGATCTTGAGCGCGACCTCGACCGCGGTCGAGCCGTCGTCGCTGAAGAAGACGCGCGTCAGCGCCCGCTCGCCACGCGGCGCGATCGCCAGCAGCGCCTCGGCCAGCGCGACCGCCGGTTCATGCGTCGCGCCGGCAAAGGCGACGTGATCGAGCCGCCGCGCCTGGCGCTGTGCCGCCTCGATCAGCCGCGGCTCGCCGTGGCCGTGCAGGCAGGTCCACCACGCACTGATCGCGTCGATCACTTCGCGCCCATCGGAGAGCGTCAGGGTCGCGCCGCGCGCGGCCGCCACCTCGATCGGCGCGCCGTCACTGCCGTGCTGCGTGTAAGGGTGCCAGAGGCACGCCGCGTCGCGCTGACCGAGCGAGCGCGGCGGCCCGCTCATCGCAGCACCTCGACCAGCGCGTTCGCGTCGAGCCACGCTTCGAGCGCCGTGCCCGATAGCGGCTCGAAGCGCGGCAGCTCGAAGAGCGCCCCAACTCCCGACAGTTCGCGCAGCGTCGCCGCGTTCGCCGGGTGGGGCTCGCCCACCAGCAGCAGCGCGTCGGGTTCGAGCTTGCGGGAGCGCAGCGCTTCGAGCGTCAGCAGCGTGTGGTTCAACGTGCCGAGTCCCGCTCGCGCGACCAGCACGAAGCGCGGTCGCGCGCGCGCGAGCCAATCGGCCTGCAGGTAGGGCGCCGCGCCGGTGCGATAGGGAACCAGCAGTCCGCCCGCGAGTTCGACGATGAGGCGGGTGCCGTGGCGCTCCTCGCGCGCGGCGGTCAGCGCGGCTTGCAGCACGGCCGGCTCGATCGACTCGCCGGCGGCCGCGGCCGCCTCGTGCGGTGAAGCGGGCCGCGGGAAGTGGTGGAGCGGCGCCATCAGCTCGTGCGGCGCCGCTTGAGCCAACGCCGCGACCGCCGCCGTATCGCTTTCGTCACCGGTCTGCACCGGCTTCCAGTAGCAGGCGGGCCCGAGCCGGCGCGCCGCGCGCAGCAGCAGTGCGCTGGCCACCGTCTTGCCGATGCCGGTGTCGGTCCCGACCACGAACCACGGCGTCGCGCGCGCCGAAGCGCCATCGCGAGTCGTGCCCGGGGTCGCGCGCGGCCGCGCCCGCGCCAGCAGCGCGCTGGCGAGCGCGTCGACCTGCGCCTCGCTGTTGTGGGCGTGGACCACCAGGCGCAGGCGGGACGACCCCTCCGCCACCGTCGGCGGTCGCACCGCGCCGACCGCGAAACCGGCAGCGCTCAACTCGCGGCCGAGCGCGCTGGTGGCCGCGGCGTCGCCGACCAGGAACGGCACGATCGCCGCCGCCGGATTCGGCGTGCGCACCGCGAAAGCGCTGCGACGCAGCTCTTTCGCCAGACGCGCAGCGAGCGCCACCACGCGCGCGCGCGCAGCGTCGGCGCCACGTGCGATCTCGATGGCGGCGGCGAGTGCGGCAGCGACGGCGGGTGGCGGCGCGGTCGTGAAGACGAAGGGGCGCGCGGCTTGGACGAGCAGCTCGTGCAACGGGCGGCCACTGACCACGAAAGCGCCCGCCACGCCGAGCGCCTTGCCGCCGGTGACGACGCGCGCGGCAAGCCGAGTGGTCGGCAATCCCGCCGCCGCCCATGCGCCCGCGCCATGCGGGCCGAGCAGCGCGTGGCTGTGCGCCTCGTCGACGATCAACCACGCGTCGTGTCGCTCGCACGCCTCGTGCAGCGCGGCGAGCGGCGCGAGGTCGCCATCCATGCTGAAGATCGACTCGGTGACGACGACGCGTCGGCGCGCACCCCGCGCGCGGGCGAGCTGCGTCGAGAGCTCGTCGATGTCGCCATGCGCGTAACGGTCGACGTGAGCGCGTGCGAGCCGGCAGGCGTCGACCAGCGAGGCGTGGTTCAAGGCATCGGAGAAGAGCGCGTCGCCGCGACCGGCCAGCGTGGTCACGACGCCGAGGTTCGCGTGCCATCCCGACGGGAAGAGCAGCGCCGACTCCTCGGAGAGCCACTCGGCCAGCAGCGCTTCCGCGCGCGACGCGTCGTCACCGGAGGCCGCGGCGCCGGCGAGGCCACCGCCCAGGAGGCGCGCCGCACCGCTGCCCGCGCCGCTGCGTTCCAACGCCGCGTGCGCCGCGTCGATCACGCGCCGATCGCGCGTCAAACCGAGGTAGTCGTTCGAGACGAAGTCGATCGGCGCCGCGGCGCGCTCCGTCGCCGCGCCGCCCGCCGCTCGTGGCAACGTCCGCCGCAGCCCGGCGCGCTCCCACGTGGCGAGCTCCGCTTCGAGCTCGAAGTCGAGCCTTCGCGTCACGCTTCCGCGCTGCGCGCCAGCGCCTGCAGGCCGAGCTTCGCCAGCAGCGCCGCGTCGCTCTTGGGGTCGGGATTGGGCGTGGTCAGCAGTTCGTCGCCGATGAAGACCGAATTGGCTCCGGCGAGGAAACAGAGCGCCTGCCCCTCTTCCGTCATTCCGGTGCGGCCGGCCGAGAGGCGGATAACGGCGTCGGGCATCAGCAGGCGCGCGGCGGCGACCACGCGCACCACGACGGTCCAGTCGAGCGGCGCGTTGTTCTCGAACTTGGTTCCCGGCACCTGCACGAGCGTGTTGATGGGCACGCTCTCCGGTTGCGGCGACAGCGTGGCGAGCTGATGGAGGAGTTCGGCCCGCGCGTGCGTCGTCTCGCCCAGTCCGAGGATGCCGCCGCTGCAGACGTGGATGCCGGCGCTGCGAACATGGTCGAGCGTGTCGAGGCGATCGGCGAGCGTGTGCGTCGTGATCACCTTCTCGTAGTGGCTCGCGCCGGTGTCGAGGTTGTGGTTGTAGTAGTCGAGGCCGGCGTCCTTGAGCTGGCGCGCCTGCGCCTCATTGAGCATTCCGAGGGTGACGCAGCTTTCGAGGCCAAGCTCCTTCACGCCGCGCACCATCTTCAGCACGCGCTCGAACGCCTCGCCATCCTTCACCTCGCGCCATGCCGCGCCCATGCAGAAGCGGTCGGCGCCGTTCTCCTTCGCGGCTCGCGCCGTGGCCAGCACCGCATCGACCTCCATCAGCGCCTCGCGCTCTACGGGCGTCTTGAAGCGCGCGCTCTGGCTGCAGTAGCCGCAATCCTCCGAGCAGCCGCCCGTCTTGATGGAGAGGAGCTGGGAGCACTGCATCGCATCCGCCGCGTGGTGGCGTCGATGGGTGGAGGCCGCCTCGAAGACGAGGTCGAGCAACGGTCGCTCGAGCAGCGTGACGACGTCGGCGACGGTGAGGGATGGGGCGAGGTTCACGCGCGATCTCCGGGTGGTGGCACGCCGATGGCGCGGCCGGATCGAGGCGGGGAGGCTAGCAGTCCGCCCCCGCTTCCGATCAAGGGTGGCGCGCCACCGGTTCGGCGACGACGAGGCGCAGCGAGTGCCACCACGGGAAGCGCGCGTGGTCGGCGACGACGCGCAGGCCGCCGCGCATCAGCAGCGCCGCGAACTCGCGTGGCGTCTGCGTGAACTTGGAGGGCGGGCGCGGACGGAACAGCCGCTCGAACGCCCGCTTGCGCGACGTGAAGCTGCGCGTGTCGAGGTAGCTCAAGAAGACGCGCCGCCGCGCCACGCGCGCGAGCTCGCGTACGACGGTGGTACGCAGGTCGTCGCTTGGGAAGTGGTGGAACAGGCGAAAGCAGAAGACGTTGTCGAACGCGCTGTCGGCGAACGGCAGGTGCTCGGCATCGGCCAGCGAGACAGGGGCATCGATGCCGTCATCGGCGAGGCGCGCGCGCGCCAGCTCGACCATCGCCGGCGAGACATCGGCCGCCGCCAGGTGGGTGAAGCCGAGCTGCGCGAGCACGGCGGTCATCCGCGCCGCGCCGCACGGCAGGTCAAGCAGCGACTCGGTCCGCGGCACCTTTCGGAGGGCGCGCTCGACCAGCGCCGCCTCCCCCTGGTGGGTCGCCACGGCAGCCTGCTTGGCGTGAGCGTAATGGAGTGCCTGCGCGTCGCCGTAGTGCTTGCGATAGGGGAGATCGGAATTCAAGACGCAGCGCTCTCGATGCGGGAGTCGGCCGGGAAGGCGCTCGTTGCAATCGAGCGCAGCGCGCGCAAACTACCAACCCCGGGTGGCGCGCCGCGTAGAGATGCTGGCGCTTCCTGTTCCGCTTCGCCGCGAGGAGATCCCCATGTGGATGCGAGTTCTGCCGTCGAGCCTGGCGGAACTGCTGTTGACCACCGTGATCGCCCCGATGGCGCCGACCGCGCGCAGCGCGTCGCTGCAGGAGAGTCCCGCGACGCCCGTGGTCAGCCCGGCGCTCGAAGTGACGGTCCCGGCGTTCCCCAACAAGAGCTGCCCGATCATGGGCAAGCCCGCCTCCTCGAAGCTCTTCACCGACACGGCCTACGGCCGCATCTGGATCTGCTGCAAGGGCTGCAACAAGAAGATCGCGCAGGACGAGGCGACGGCGTGGAAGCACTCCTACCCCACGGTGACGAAGCTCGAGAACGCGCTCTGCCCGGTGACGGGGAAGAAGATCGAGGGTGAGCCGACGCTGCTGCAGTTGCAGGGCTACGAACTGCGCCTCCATTCAGCGGAGTGCGTGGCCGCGGCGCGCGCCGACTCGCAGGTGGTGCTGGCCAAGGCGATCCAGCCGGAGCTGGTCGATGTGGCGAACGCGAATTGCCCGATCACCGGCAAGCCGGTCAGCGCGAACACCTTCTGCGTCGTCGCGGGCCAGATCGTGCGGCTCAGCTCGGCGGAATGCGTGGACGGCGTGAAGAAGGATCCAAAGAGCGCGCTCGACAAGGCGCTGGCGGACGCGCGCGCCGTCGCGGGCCGCAAACAGTGATGCAGTGGCGGTCGCGGTGGACGCCGCCGCTGCTGCTGCTGCTGTTGGCGGCGGGATGCCGCTCGCTCGACGAGCAGTTCGCGGAGGATCGCGACGCTGTCGTCGCAGCAGTTGCGGAGCGCGCCGGAGTCGCGGACGCACGACCGCGCGCCACGGCGCAAGCCTCCGAGGACGAGCCCGCGGCCGCCGAACTCGCGCAGGCGATCGCGACGCGTCTGGCCGATGGCGTCACCGAGGCGGAAGCGGTCGAACTGGCGCTGCTGCTCCATCCCGGGCTCGCCGCGCAGGTCGAGCGGCTTGGCGTCGCGCGCGCGGAGTTGCGCCGCGCGGTGCTGCCGCGCAATCCGGTGCTGGCCGCCAACTGGAAGCTCTTCTCCGGTCCCGATGAGATCGAGCTCTCCTTGGCGCAGCCGTTCCTTGAGCTGCTCTTCGCGCCGCTGCATCGCCGTCTCGCCGAGGCGGAGCGCGCCGCGACCGAGGCGCAGGTCACCGAGGCGTTGGTGCATCACCTCTTCGCGGTGCGGCGTGCTCACGCAAACGCGCTGGCGTCGCAGCAGCGGCTGGCGCGCGCCCGACTCGCGAGCGCGGCGGCGATGGCGAGCGCCGACTTGATGGAGACGCTGCATGCGGCGGGCAGCGTGGTCGATCCGCATCGCACGATCGGCGCGATCGAAGCGGCGCGCGCTCGCGATGAAGCGTTGCACGCAGCGCAGGAGCAGTTCTCGGCGCAGGAGGAGCTTCAGCGGGCGCTGGCTCTCGATGGGGCGGTGGGCGAGTGGCAAGCGACGGGGGAGTGGCCACCGCCGCGCCGCGCCTCGCTGCCGACTCCGAGCGTCGCGGCGCTCCGGGCCGTGGAGAGAAGCCTCGCGTTGCAGGTCCAGCGCGCGCGCATCGTCGCGGCGGCGGAACGCATCGGCGTCGAGGCACGCGCGGCGTGGCTTGGCCCGGCCGACGTCGGGCTGGTTGCGAAGCACGAGACGAGCGACGATTGGGGCATCGGACCGTCGCTGGCATTGGCGCTGCCGCTCTTCGACGCCGGCGGCGTGGCGCGTTTCGCGGGCGGCGCGCAACTGCGTGCGGAGCAGCTCACGGCGCGCGAGCTACAGCTCGACGTGGCGTCGCGGGCGCGTGTCGCGGCCGTGGCGGCGCAGAGTCTCGCCGATCGCGCTGCCGCAGCGCTGTTGGAAGAGGCGCCGCTGCACGCGCGCTTCGTGCGCGAGACGGTCCAGCAATACAACGCGATGCAGATCGGCGCGTTCGACGTGCTCAGCGCGCGTGGCGGCGAACTCGCGGCCGAGGAGCGCGCCTCCGAGCTTGCGCTCGCCGCGCGGGTCGCCGAGCTCGACCTCGAAGAACTGTTGGCAGGCAGCCGACCGCACCTGAGCGGCGAGGAGCGTTGACCATGCGCGACGATCGTCGCCGCTTCCTGTGGAACTCGACCGGCGCCATGGCGGCGTTCGCGGCGTTCAGTGCGCGCGCGCGCGCCGGGTCGTTGCTGCCGCGTGATCCGGCGCCGGCGCCGGCCCCGATGCTCGGCGGATATCGGCCGACCGTGACGCCCGATGGCGCCACCCTGCCATTTCGCGAGGTCGACGGCGTCAAGGTCTTCCACCTGATCGCGCAGTCCGTCACGCACGAATTTGCGCCGGGCCTCGTCGCCGAGTGCTACGGCTTCAATGGCCGCGTGCACGGGCCGACGATCGAGGCGGTGGAAGGCGATCGCGTTCGCATCTACGTCACCAATCGCCTCGACGTGGCGACGTCGGTCCACTGGCATGGCGTGCGCGTTCCCAACGGCATGGATGGCGTTGGCGGCCTGACGCAGCGGCCGATCGAGTCGGGCGAGACGTTCAAGTACGAGTTCACCTTCACTGATGCCGGCTCGTTCATGTACCACTCCCATCACGACGAGATGACCCAGATGGCGATGGGGCTGATGGGGATGCTCATCGTCCATCCGCGCCAGCCAACCGAGCCGCCGCCCGATCGCGACTTCGTCTACCTGCTGAGCGAATGGAAGATCGCGCCTGGCACGCGCCGACCCGATCCCAACGAGATGGTCGACTTCAACGTGCTGACGCTGAACGCGCGGATCTACCCGGGCACGGCGCCGTTGGCAGTGCGGCGCGGCGAACGGGTTCGCATCCGTATCGGCAACCTGAGCGCGATGCACCACCACCCGATCCATCTGCACGGCCACGTCGTGACGGTGGTGGCGACCGATGGTGGTGAGGTGCCGAAGTCGGCGCGCTACCCCGAGACGTCGGTGCTGGTGCCGGTGGGAGCCGTCCGGGTGGTCGAGTTCGTTGCCGACAACCCCGGCGACTGGCCGCTGCACTGCCACATGACCCATCACGTGATGACGCAGATGGGCCACGGCCTGCCGATCCTCATCGGCAGCGATCTGGGGCGCTTTGACGACGCCCTGTCGCGACATGTGCCAGCCTTCGAGCAGGTCGGGAGCGACATGGGCGAGGGTGGCGGAATGGGCGGCGGCATGGGTGGCATGGGCGGCGGCGCGGCGGCGGGCGCTCCAGCGATCGAGACGCCGGCCGCTGACGACCACGATCCGACCATTCCGCGCAACAGCCTGCCGATGATCGGCGGCGTCGGCCCGCACGGTTACATCACGATGGGCGGCATGTTCACGGTCCTGCAGGTGCGCGACGAACTCGCCGCCGACGGCGGTGCCGGCGGTTGGTACTCGCAGCCGCCCGGCACGCGCGCCGACCTCGCGACTCGTGCGGACCTTGCGCGCGACGGCATCGCGCCGTAGCGGACGCCGCTCACTTCGAGGCTCGAGTTGCACTCCTCGCGCGCCGCGTCCGGCCGGAAGTTGCCTCGCCGGCCGCGGACGCTGCGTCGTCACTCGAGGACGAGGTCGAGTCCGAGGCTGCTGCCGCCGACTTCGAGCAACGCTTCGTCGGCGACGTTGGGGTAGGCCCCGAACGGTTCGCCGAACTCGCCGATGACGCCGTCGCCATCGAGGTCGACGCCGCAACGCACGAAGTAGCTGCCGCGCGCGACGCCCGCCAGCGTGAAGGCGTAGCCGGAACCGATCTTCGCGGTGCGCCGCTTCACGAGGGTCACGCCGTCGCTGGCGACGAGGTCGATCACGACGTCGCCGACGTCCGCGACGCCGCTGCCGCCCGCGGTCAGGTCGACGAGCACGTCGTCATCGCCGCCGTTGCTGTCGATGTCGAGGTTGATCTGGTAGTCGCCGGCAGCGAGTCCGGTGCGATCGGCGGTGAGCTGCAGGGTGACGCCGTCCGCGAGCGGTTCGATGGCGAGCCAGCCGGTGGTGGCGCTGACGCCCGAGGGCGTCTGGACGCTGCTCGGCGTGATCGAGTCGAGGATCAACCTGCCGCCGCCGAGGTTCCTGGCCTGGACCAGGAGCCGCGTGCCGGTGTTGCCGAAGTCCACTTCGTCGGTCGGCAGCGACAGCACCGCGGTCGCGTCGTTCACGGCGGCCGCCGCGTCGACCAGGCCATGGCCGAAGCCGTCGTCGAAGCCGATGGCGCCGAGGTCGACGGCCGTCGACGTCAGCAGTTCGGTCGCCTCGGTCTGGTTCAGCGTCGGAAGTTGCGAGACGATCAGCCCGACGATTCCGGAAGCGTGCGCGCACGCCATCGACGTCCCGGCGAGATTCTGCAGCGAGCCGTTCACGCCGACGCCGACCGTCGACCAGATGTCCTTGCTCGACTGGCCGAGCACGTTCGAGCCGCCCGAGCAGGCGATGTCGATCTCGGGTCCCGTGTTCGAGTAGTAGGCGAGGTCGCCGTCGAAGTCGACGGCGGCGACCGCGATCACCTCGCTGAACGCGGCCGGGAAGAGGACCGCTTCTCCGTTGCCGTCGTTGCCGGCGGCGGCGCAGACGACGACTCCCGCGTTGATGGCGGCATCGATGGCATTGCGCATCGTGTTCGAAGCGGAACTGGTGCCTAGGCTCAGGTTGATGACCGCAGCCCGTTGCGACGGCAGCACGCCGGATGCGTTGCTGAGACGGGCGGCGTAGCGGATCGCCTCGGCGATGTCGCTCAGGCTGCCGTTGCCGTCGGTGCCAAGCGCGCGCAGCGGCATCAGATCGGCGTCCCAGCAGATTCCGGTGCCCTGCGTGCCGTTGTTGCCGCGCGCGCCCATGGTGCCGCCAGAGTGGCTGCCGTGGTGGCTGTTGCCGTTGAAGGTTCCCTGATCGAAGGGATCGGTGTCGCGTCCGTCACCGTCGCCGCTGTTCGAGCCGCTGACGAAGTCGAAGCCATCGCTGCCCATGTTGGCGAAGAAATCGACGTTGTCGGTGCGCGCGCCGGTGTCGACGATGGCCATGACGACCGACGAGGAGCCGGTGGTGATGTCCCACGCCGCCGGCAGGTTCAACAGGTCGTAGTGCCAATCCTGCAGCGAGGAGTAGCCCGGGTCGTTGGGCGTCGCGAGCGCGCGCGCCACGAAGTCGGGCTCGCTCCACGCGACGTCGCGCGCACCCGCCAACGCGTTGGTCGCGACCAGCAGCTGGCGCGACTGTTCGCGGCGACGGGCGCGACGGCTCTCTGCCCCGTTCAGCGTGCGCGCGGCCGGTCCGCGCCACTGCCCATTCGGCGTCACTCGCACGAGGTCGAAGCCCGACGGGCTGCTCGATTCGGCAGCGAGCGACAGGCCGCGCGGCGACGGCGGCAGCGCCAGCGCGGCGGCACCCTCGCGGCGACCGAGGAGGAGCCGTCCCGGCACGAACTCCGGAAGCAACGGATCGGCGGCCTGCTCGTCGAGCGTGGCCGGGGTCAGCGCCGCGATCGCATCGACGAGGTTGGCGGCGAGGGTCGCATCGGGCGCGGCGGAGGTGGGGGCCGGTGCAGCGGGCGTTCGCGCCGCGCGATTCAGCGCCAGTCGGTAGCGAGCGGCGCCTGCGAGAGTTCCGACGTAGAGGTCGTAGCCGGTGGGCGCCACGCCGCCGGTCAGATCGAATTCGACCGCGTTTCCGTCCGCGATGAAGCGCTCGAACTGGTCGGGCGCGATGGCGCCAGCCTCCTCGATCGCCGCGCGCGTGCGCACGCCGAAGAAATGGTGCGACCGATGCTCGGCGACGGAGTTCGCGGCGAAGGAGAGTCGCATCGTCGTGCCGGCCGGTACCTCGACATGCCAGCTGTCGATGCCGAGATCAAGCGTCGCAACCAGCGAGCGGACGGTCGCGCCGGCGGGGCAGAAGTCGCGCTGGCCGGCGATCGAGAAGTGCGAGTCGTAGGAGGTCAGCACGCCGTCGGCGCGCAACACGTGCAGGAAGATCCCGTCGTAGCCGAGCGCCGCGATCGAGCCGTTGGCGACGATCGGCAGCTGGCGCAGATCGCCGAGCTGACGCGCGCTGCCCTGGCCGTTGAGCTCGACCTCGAAGAGGGTGCCGGCGACCGGATCGCTGGTGAAGAGCCGTTCGCGGTCCTGCGCCAGATCGCGCGCACCGGCGAGCTGGCGCAGGCTGCCGCGACCGAGGTCGCGCAGCGCCAGCGCGGAGCCGTCCTGCGCATCGAAGGCGATCAGTCGCGTCGTCGGGCCGCTGCTGTCGAGCACGAAGAGCGCGTCGAGGAGGGCGCTCGCGCCGGCAGGGACCACCGGCAGCGCCAGTTCGAAACGCCGCTTCACGTAGCCGCTCACCAGCGGAGTGACGTCGACGCGCGCGTGGCCGTCGGGCTGCGCGCGTACCAGCAGCAGTTCGCGATCGAGGCGCGCCACGTGGGTCGTCGCGGGGTCGCCGCCGATCTCATGGCGGCGCTCGCCATCGTCGAGCGCTTCGCGGGCCATCAGGTGCGCGCTGCCACCTTCGTCGAGCAGCGCCTGGAAATGGAGCGCCAGCGCCGTCGTCCCCTCGCCCTGTGCCGTGGAGCCATCCGTCAACGAGGGCAGCGGCGTGGCGCGACCGACCGAGTTGTTGGGCTCGCGGTCGAGAGCGAGGCTCGATCCGAAGACCGTCGCGTCGGTGATGACGGTGCCGGTGAGCGCCGCGGCGCTCGCCGCGTCACTGCCACCGCCGCCGCCCCCGGCCGCCGCAAGAGCGGCGATCGGCGCGATCGGCCAGCAGCCGCTCGCGAGCGGCAGCGTGGCGAGCAGGAGGAGGGCGACGACGAGTGGGTGGCGGCGCATGTTCACTTCTCGAGGATGACCGTCTGGCGATAGAGCGTGACGAAGCTCGAGAACGCAGTGATCACGACGTCGACGAGCGTGAACTTGGTGGTGACCTTGTAGTCGCGCACCGGGCCGGCAAGCGCCGCCGAGTCGACCGGGTCGAGCGGCACGAGGCCCCACAACGCGAACCATTGCGTCTGCGTGGTGACGACCGGGGTCGGGCTTTGCGGCCCGCGACCCACCGTGTGGGTGAAGGTGAAGCAGCTGGGCAGCGCGGCGCACAGCGCCACTGCCGCGGCAACGCGCGCGAGACTCTTCGGCATCAGGCTCTCCTCTTGCGCGCGCGGGTGTGCCGTGCGCGAGACCGCGATCATCGTCAAAGCAGCGTTCGCCGCCAAAGTGCGGTCGGCGATCAACCCCAACGAACCAGTGTCTGATCGAAGATCCACTCCGAACCGGGCCGTCCTGGCCGCACGCGCACCGCGAGTCCCTGTCGTCCCGAGCGGCCGCATGCGATCGTGGCGGTGTAGCGCTGCAATCCATCGGCGTGGCCGGCATGGGTCGCCGGCGCGACGACGGCGTCGACGATGCGGCCATCGCCGTCGGTCGGGCCGTGCACCACTTCGACGACGACGTGGCTCGGGTCGA
Organism: Planctomycetota bacterium; assembly: GCA_031409275.1. GTDB lineage: Bacteria > Planctomycetota > B15-G4 > B15-G4 > SIAN01 > SIAN01. The sequence continues at coordinate 129,848 of JANNXA010000014.1, read as the reverse complement.
TGGGGCCGCAATCGAGGGCGATCTGCACCGGCAGCCGCGAGCCCAGCGGGTGGACCGGGCTGGTGTCGACGCTGACGTCGACGATTCGCACGTGGTCCCACTCGCTGTTCACCATGCGCCACCAATCGTTCAGGCCGCGCAGTCGGCCGCGATTCGCGCCCGTGAGCTCGCCCTGGACGCGCAGCGACTGCGCGTAGAAGCGAGTGGCGTACTCCTCGAGCATGCGATCGCTCGAGAACTGCGGCGCCAATCCGCCGATCGACGCCTTCATCAACTGGCACCACTGCGTCGGCACGCCATCCTTGTCGCGCGAATAGAAGCTCGCCGCGACTTCGTGCTCGAGCAGGTCGTAGGCGGACAGCGCGTCGAGCTGGTCCTGCATCTCCTCGTCCGCGGCGGCGTGGCCGTTGCCGATCGCCCAGCCGTTGTCGCCGCGCCAGCCCTCGCACCACCAGCCGTCGAGGATCGACATGTGGAGGCCGCCGTTCAGGACGACCTTCATGCCCGAAGTGCCGCTCGCCTCGTAGGGTCGGCGCGGGTTGTTGAGCCACACGTCGACGCCCTGCACCAGGATCCGCGCGAGGCCGATGTCGTAGTTCTCGACGAAGACGAGCCGTCCGAGCAGATCCTCGCCCCAGCTCTCCCGCACGATCTCGCGGATGTACTTCTTGGCGGGCTCGTCCTGCGGATGCGCCTTGCCGGCGAAGACGAACTGGATCGGCCGCTCGGAATGGCGGCAGATGCGCTTCAGGCGGTCGAGATCACGGAACAGCAGCGTGGCGCGCTTGTAGGTCGCGAAGCGGCGGCAGAAGCCGACCGTCAGCACCTCGGGGTCGAGCGCGCGCTCGGCGCGGCGCAACTGCGCCGCCGAGACGACGCCGCGCTGCGCCTGTCGCAGCAGGCGGGCGCGCACTTCGTTGACGAGGCGCTGGCGGAGCCGGCAGCGGCTGCGCCAGAGCTCGGCATCGGGGATCTCGCGCGCCTTCTCCCAGACCGAGGTGCGCGTCGATTGCGCCAGCCAGTCGGGCTCGAAGTAGCGGTCGAAGAGACGGCGCATCTCCGCGGACAGCCAGCTCTGGCTGTGCACGCCGTTGGTCACGTGGGAGATCGGCAACTCGTCGGTCTGCAGCATCGGCCACAGCCCTTGCCACATCTCGCGCGTGACCTCGCCGTGCAGCTTGCTGACGCCGTTCTTGTGCTTGGCCATGCGCAGGCCAAGGATCGTCATCACGAAGCTCTTGTTGGCGTTCCCCGGTTCGCGTTGGCCGAGCGCGATGAGCTGGGAGTCGGGGATCCCGAGTCGCATCGCATAGGGCGCGAAGTACTCGCGCATCCACTCCGGGTCGTACTCGTCGTGACCGGCGGGGACTGGCGTGTGGGTCGTGAAGGTGTTGACCGCGGCGGCCAGGTAGCGCGCCTCCTCGAACGGCAGCTTCTCCTTCTCCATCAGTCGCGCGGTCTGTTCGAGCGTGAGGAAGGTCGTGTGGCCTTCGTTCATGTGGTAGGCGTCGACGTCGATGCCCAGCCCGTGCAGCGCGTGGACGCCGCCGATGCCGAGCAGGATCTCCTGCTCGAGGCGTACGCGCTTGTCGCCGCCGTAGAGCCGTTCCGTGATGCGGCGATCCTGTTCGGAGGCTTCGGGGAGGTTCGTGTCGAGCAGGTAGAGCGGGACGCGGCCGACGTTGACCTTCCACACCTGCGCGCGCACCACTCGCGCGCCCATCTGCACCTTCAGCACCAGGGCGCGCCCGTCGCCGCCGCGGACCAGGTCCATCGGCATGCGCGAGAAGTCGTTCTCGGGATAGTGCTCGGTCTGCCAGCCGTCGTGGTTGATCTGCTGCTGGAAGTAGCCGAAGCGGTAGGCGATGCCGACGCCGACCAGCGGCACGCCGAGGTCGCTGCCCGACTTGAGCAGGTCGCCCGCCAGCACGCCCAGACCGCCCGAGTAGAGCGGCAGGCACTCGTGGATGCCGAACTCGGCGGAGAAATAGGCGACGCGTTTGCCCTTGAAGTCGGGATAGGCGCGCTCGAACCACGAGGTGCGCCGCAGGTCCTTGTCGAAGGCCTCGATCACGTGGTCGTAGTGGGCGCGGAACGAAGCGTCGGCCGAGAGCTGCTCGAGCCGGCGTGGATCGATCTCGCCGAGCAGACCGACGGGATTGCTCGCGCAACGGGCGAACGCCGCCGAGTCGATGCGCTGGAACAGGTCGACGGCCTCGGGGTGCCAGCACCACCAGAGGTTTTTTGCCAGCTCGAGGAGCCGCGCGAGCGGGTCGGGCATGCGCGGGGCGACGTGGAATTCGCGAACGTGAGGATTCATGGGGGTGGGATCGGGCGCTCTCGGGAGAAAACTTCAGTCTCTAAATGGCGGGCCCGCGTTCAACTGCCGAATCTCGGCCACGCTTTTCGCCGCAATGGGAGTCGCCGCCGCATGCAGCCGCTGCCGCCGCTCGAACCGTTCCACCTCGCGGGCGCCGGCGGTCGCATCGACGGTCGCCTCGAGCTTCCCGACCCGCGTCTGCACCCGACTCCGCGCTTCCTCGCCGTCTTCGGCCATCCGCACCCGCTGCACGGCGGGACCATGCAGAACTCGGTCGTCGTCCATGGCGCTCGCGCGATGGCGGTGGCCGGTGGCGTCGTGGCCCGATTCGACTTTCGCGGCGTCGGGAAGAGCGAAGGAATTCACGACGGCGGGCGCGGCGAGAAGGAGGACTACCGTCTCGTCGCCGAGTGGATGCGGGCGCGCTGGCCGGCGGTGGCGACGCTGCTGGCCGCTGGCTTCTCTTTCGGCTCGATCCGGGCGCTCGAATGCGCAGCGGAAGGCGGCGCGCAGGGATGGCTTGGCGTGGCGCCGCCGCTGACGATGGCGAAGTACGCCGGCCACGTGCCCGAGCGGCTCGCGGCGCCCGCCGCGTTGGTGCTCGCAGGCGCAGACGAACTCGTTGCGCCGCCGGACGCCGCCGACCTCGCGCGGCGCTTCGCCGACCTGCGTGCCGTCGAGACGATCGAAGGGGCGGGACACCTCTTCTTCGGGCGCATCAAGGAGGTCGCGGCCGCGATCGGGCGCGCGGGCGAGCGGCTGCTGCCTTCGCCTTCGCGTTGAGCGCTGGGGGGTGCGCGAGCTTCGCGACGAGCTTGCGCGTGGCCATGGTGATCGCGAGTTGCGCGAGGGCCGTCGGCGTGAGCCAGCGGCCGCGCGGCGCGACGCGCTCGCCGACGGAAACTGCGAAGACGCGCATCGTGACCCGTCGATTCGAGATCACCTGGCGATGGAGCAGCAGTTCGTCGCCCACGGTGAACGGGCAGTTGAAGCGGGTTCGCAGCGCTGCCGCCAGCGCGGCCCGCTGTCGCAGCGTGCTGCTTGCCTGCGCGGCGGTGAGTTCGAACGTGGGCAGTTCGAACAGGTCGTGCAGGAGGCCGACGGGATCGCGGCGATGCACGAGGAAGCGGCTGGCACGTCGGGCGACGGCGACCGCCCACGTCTCGTCGCGCAACGCCGTTCGTGGCCGCGTGCGCGGGAGCGCGGCCACCCGGTCCTCGGCGCGCGCGCGGCAGGAGCGACGCCATGGACACTCCTCGCAGCGGGCCGCGGCGAATGGCAGGCAGACGGTCGCGCCGAGCTCCATCAACGCCTGGTTGACGTCGCCGGCGTCGTCGCAATCGACGAGTCGCTGAGCAAGCGGCCAGGCCCGCTTTTCCAGCGCGGCGCCATCCTGCTCGTCGAGGCCGGCCAACCGCGCCAGCACGCGCTTCACGTTGCCATCGAGCACCGGTGCGCGCGTTCCGTAGGCGATCGAGACGATCGCTCCGGCCGTCGAGCGCCCGATCCCGGGCAGCTCGCAGGCACCTTCGACGCTGCTTGGAAAACGGCTCGCGTGATCGCGCACGACCGTTTCAGCGGCGGTCTTGAGGAAACGCGCGCGGCGGTAGTAGCCGAGTCCCGACCAGGCGGCGAGCACGTCGTCCTGTGGGGCGGCTGCAAGGCTGCCGACGTCAGGGAAGCGGGTGAGGAAGCGCTCGTAGTAGGAGAGAACCGTCTCGACGCGGGTCTGCTGCAGCATGATCTCGGAGACCCAGATCCGGTAGGGGTCGCGAGTGCGACGCCACGGCAGATCGCGATGGTCGAGCCGGTACCAGCTCAACAACTCGTCGCGTCGCTCATCCTGTGCCGCCATCGCAGCGACGCTAACGTGCCCGCGCGTGGGGCTGAAACGAGGCGCGCATGATGCGTGAGGCGGGCGATGCAGATGGCAACGGGACAAGGCGAACGCCGCGCCGCCGCGACCCTCACCTACTGCACGAACGTTCACGCCGGTGAGACCCTGGCGCAGGTCGAGCGGTCGCTCGATGAGTTCGTGGTCCCCGTCGCGCGCCGCTTCGTCGGCGACGCCTCGTTTCCGGTGGGGCTGTTCGTCAGCGCCGCGACCGCGTCCGAATTGGCGCAGCCCGATCGATGCGCGCGCTTCGCCGATTTTCTCGCGCAGCGGCGGCTCACGATCGCCACGTTCAACTGCTTTCCGTTCGGCGGTTTCCACCGCGAACGGGTGAAGCGCGACGTCTATCGGCCGAGCTGGCTCGAGTCGGCGCGTGTCGACTTCACGCTGCAGGCGGCGCGCGTCGCGGCGACGTTGGTCCCCGCCGGATCCGTCGTCCCGATCTCGACGTTGGCCGGCGCGTGCAAGCTCGACGGCAATGGCCCGGAGGTGCATCGCGCGATCGCCTCGAACCTCGCGCTCGTCGCGGCCGGTCTCGCGCGCTTGTTCGAAGAGACGGGACGCGAAGTGGTGCTGTGCCTGGAGCCCGAGCCGTTCACCACGATCGAGACATCCGCGGAGGCGGTCGCCTTCTTCAGCGGTCCGCTCGCGAGCGCCGCGACGCGCGCGAGCTACGTTGCGGCGGGAGGGGCATCGTCGGCGGCGTCCGAAGCGCTCCGCCGTCACCTCGGACTCTGCTACGACTGCTGTCACCAGGCGGTCGAGTTCGAAGCGCCGGAACTGGCGCTCGGACTGCTCGCGGCGGCCGGCGTTCGTATCGGCAAGATGCAGCTTTCGAGCGCCCTCGTCGCGCGGTCCGACGGGACGGCCGACCAGCAGTTGTCGGCGCTGCGCCGCTTCGTCGAGCCGCGCTGGCTGCATCAATCGTTCGTTCGCGAGGCGAACGGTCGCGTTGCGCCTTACCTCGACCTCGACGAGGGCATCACCGCGTTTGCCGGCGCGAGTGTCGGTGCGGAGCTGCGCGTCCACTACCACGTGCCGATCGATCGCGCGCAGGTCGATGGACTCTTGACGACGCGAGGCGAGTGGATCCAGGCGTTGCGGATCTCACGGCGCCTCGGCCTGACCGACTGCTTCGAGGTCGAGACCTACACGCTGCCGACCCTGCCCGGTTGCCCGTCGCCCGCGGACGTGGTCGACGCGTTGACCTCCGAGCTCGACGCGGCGAGAAGAATTCTCGCGACCACTTGAATGGTCGCGCGCGGATCGGACGACCCGATTGCGGTGCGTGAGCCTCACCGATGGATCTGAATGCGCACTAACGCGGCTTTGACACGCCTCCGTCACTTTTCGTCGTGCCATTGCTATGAAAAGACCGATTGCGCCGTCGATCGGACGCTGCGCCGGATGCCCGGCGAAAGCATGTCGATCCGCCAGCGGCGCCGAGTCGACTTAGGGAGCGTTACATGCGGATCCGGCTTTTCGGTGGAGCGATTGCGGTCGCGGCCGCTCTCGCACTCTCTCCCGACCTTCGCGGCGGCTGATGCGGCGGTGGGGGCGGCGGAGCCGCCCGATCCGGTGGTGGAATGCGTAGCGGCGGCGGTATTTCCCGCCAAGGCACGTCGAGCGTTGCGCGTCTCCAGATGAAGTGGGAGACGCCGAAGATCAACCTCTACGACCACGTTGACGCCACCAACTTCTTCTCGTGCCTCCCGGCCGAGTACACCGAAGTCGGCAAGCCGCTCGTCCTCTTCCTCGGCACCGATCTGCCCGATGCCGCGAAGAAGATGTCCGAGCTCGAAACGGCTGTCTTCGGCGACGAGAACGTCGCAGTGGGCGCTCGCCTCTTCCGCGCGGTCCGCATGAAGGGCGACAAGGTCTCGAAGGACCACCCGCATTGGCCGACGCTCGGCGGCAAGTCGCTGCCGCGCGTGGTCGTGATCGACGCGTCCGGCAAGAAGGCGGGCGTCCTTGAAGGCAATGAGCTTTCGGCGTCGAATCTTTTCAAGTCGATGAAGAAGGCTGCAAGCAAGACGTACAAAGCCGACCTCGACAAGGTCGTCAAGGACACGCGCTCGCTGCTCGACGAGATGGACCAGATCGAGGCGAAGCAGAAGCTCCTGGTCGAGCAGAAGAAGACTGCGAAGGGCGCGAAGCTGCAGGAGATCGGTGTCGAGGAGGCCGCTCTCGCCAAGGCCTTGCAGGACGTGCAGACGCGCGATTCCGAGCTCTTGAAGAAGTTCAGCGACGACCGCAAGGTTGCGAAGGGCTGAATTCGAGAACGACGACTCGTTGGAGACATCATGGAGATACAAATTTCTTTGATCGTCTTTTACGATGGAAGGCATGGACAGGCGTGCCGGTGATTCTCGGCGGACGAGCACCGGTCGCCGCGGAGCAGACGGTCACAGGACCTTGCGCCGCTTCAGCCGGGATGGCGTAATCAACGATCGAAGCGACATCGCTCAGCCGCGGACGGATGCCCCCTCCGCTCAGCTGTGGCCAACGAAGGAGAGGATCGATGAAGAGGTTTGCGCTTGCGGGTGTGATGGCGGTGGTGGCCGCCCTCGCCCTGACGCCCGATCTGAAGGGTGGCTGAGGCGGCGGACGCTGCGGCGCCAGTATGGCGCGCATCGAGTTGAAGTGGGATGAGCCCAAGTTCAACTCCTACGAAGGATTCAACCCCGAGAGCCTCTACTCCTCGCTCCCGGACAGCTACAAGAACTCCGGCAAGCCGGCGATCGTCTTCCTGACCAGCGCGCTCGAGGACCACGCGCAGTTCATGAAGAACGTCGAAGCGACGACGCTGATGGACGAGAACGTCCAGATCGGCTCGACGATGTTTCAGCAGATCAAGCTGAACGGCAACAAGATCACCGACAGCCATCCGTACTGGAAGATCCTCGGCGGCAAGGAGCTGCCGCGCATGGTCGTGGTCGACACGACGGGCGCGAAGATCGGCTCGGTCGAGGGACAGGACATCTCGCCGTCGAAGCTCTTCACGCTGATGAAGCGCGCGGCTGCGAAGACGTACAAGAACGACCTCGAGACGGTGGTGAAGGAGACCAAGACCATCCTCACCGAGATCGACCAGATCGAGGCGAAGCGTTCCGCCCTCGCGACCAAGAAGGCCAAGTCCACGGTTGCGAAGGAATCGGAATGGGCCAAGGAAGAGAAGGCGCTGAACGACCAGATGAAGGCGGTCGAGACGCGTGAAGCGGCCCTGAAGAAGAAGTGGGCTGATGAGCGGAAGGTGACCAAGGCGTAAGCCGCACTTCCGGTCAATTGCATCGAGAATCGTGAACGAAGGAGGCCCGGGCTTGCGAGCTCGGGCCTCCTTTTTTCACGCCTTGCTGATGCCGCGGCTCTGTGCCGATAGGTGCCAATGGCGCCGCTCCACCGCGTGCGAGGGCCGGGGGCAGCGCTATCGTTCCAGCGTCAGGCCGGTTCGTCGCTGACCGCAACGCGAAGCGAGGGCGAGGATGATCGATCCAGTCAGCCTCTCGATTCGGCGCTTCGCGCCAGGCCCGCGAGATGTCATCGCCGCCGCGGCGCTCGAGGCTCCGGGCGCCGAGTTGCAGCGGTCGTTGACGCTGGCACCGCTCGACCGTCGCTTCATCCGCGCCGCGACCGTCGACCTCGCTGGCCGTACGCCACTGCCGTCCGAGTGGCAGGCCGCTCAAGGCAAGCCGCGCGGCGAGTGGATCCGTGAGTTCTCGTCCAGCTTCGTCGCAGCGGAGTGCTGCTACGAAGAAGAGCTCTTCTACTTTTTGTTGATCGACAACTTCCGGCCGTCGACCGATGCGTTCGCGGCGATCCCGCAGTTGCTCGCTGGACGCAAGCTCTCCATCCGCGAGATGCTCCGCCAGATCGTTTCGAGCCAGTTCTTCAACGCACGCAACCCTGGAAACGACACGTTCGCGACCGTGGTGCTTGAGCAATTGCTCGGAATCACCGTTCAGAAGGAGCCGGCGCTGCTGGAAGCAGCCAAGCGGATGTACGACGGCTACCCGGCGAATGTGCTTGGGAAGAGCGGGTCGAGCCAGGCGGACTTCGTGCGCATCGCCGCGGAGCATCCACAGAGTGAGCCCTGCTTCGTCGAGCGTCGCTTCACGGCGATCTTCGGCGACGCGCCGCCGAAGAAGCGGCTGGCCGCCGACTCCGAGCGGCTGCGCAACGAGCCATTGTCATGGCCCGACCTCGTCGCTGGCTGGCTCGGCTCGCTCGCGTACGAGCAGCGCGTTGCGCAGCCGCGCCCGAAGAGCGATCGCGTCTTCGTGCGGTCGCTCTACGCCGATCTGCTCGGCCGCGTGCCGGACTACCAGGAGTTCCGCCGCTGCCGCAACGCGCTCCTGGCGCTTTCTGACTCGCGTCCGCTTCGCTCGGTCTTGATCAAGATGATGCTCGACTCCGGCGTCGCGGATGGGGCGCTGGGTAACGGTGCGACGCCTGCCGAGCAGGTGGCCGATCGATTCCTGCACTTCCTTGCCCGACCGCCGACGGCGGCGGAGAGTTCCGCCTTCGTGCGCGAGATCGAGGGTGGCGCGGACGCGAGGCTCGTGTTGCGCGCGTTGTTGACCCATTCCGAGTACCAGTCCTACTGAGGAGCTGACCGTGGACACGCCATCGTTGCCGTCCGTGACGCGCCGCGGGTTCCTGCAGGCGGGTGCCGTCGCGGCCAGCGCGCTCGCCCTCAGCAACCCCCTCTTCGCGGCGCCGCCGGTGGGCGCGCTGAAGACGAAGCGGGTCGTGCTCGTCCTCTTCGCCGGCGGCGTTCGCAGCAAGGACACGATCGGCACGCCAGCGAACGTGCCGAACTTGATGCGGCTCGCGGCGCAGGGCGTCGTCTTCCCGAACTGCGCGGCCGCGAATCTAGGCCACTATGGCGCGTCGCTGTCGATCCTCACCGGAGTGCCCGAGTACATGGGCATTCGCGAGAACTCGCGCGGCTTCAACCCGACCATCTTCGAGTACGTCCGCAAGGAGCTGAAGCTCCCGGCGAGCGGCGCCTGGCTGTCGGCCAACAACGGGTCACAGGGGGTCAACTTCGCGTACGGATTGAATCGCGGCTGGGGCGCTCCCTTCGGCGCGAACGTGATCGACGGCGAGGGCATCTTCAACCAGGAGTTCCGCGAGGTGCTCGGCCAGTTCGGGACGCCGCGCGCCGATGATCCGAAGGCGTACGCGGCGTTGAATCGCTTGCGTGGCGCGATCGGCGACGGGGTCACCGGTCCCGCGCTGAACGACGAGGTCACGGCCGCGCGCGTCGAGAAGTACATCGTCGACGAGATCACGCAGAGCGAGACCGTGAGCCTCACCGGACCAGGTTCCGGTGACGCCAAGGCGCTGCGCATCGCGGGCAACATCCTGCAGATCTTCCGACCGGTGCTGTCGTGCGTCTCGCTCACGAATGCGGACGTCGCGCACGGCTCCTTCAACGCGTACGTCGATGTGATCAAGCGCAACGATCAGGAGCTCGGCCGCATCCTCGACACCGTACTCGGTGACGCGCAGCTGCGCGATTCGACGTCGATCCTCGTCCTGCCGGAGTTCGGCCGCGACAAGAACCTGAACCAGCGCAACGGCCTTGACCACGGCGATGCGTCCGACGAGCTGAACAAGGTGGCATGCGTCGCGTGGGGCCCCGACTTCAAGGCGGGCAAGACGATCGCGACCGATTGCAGCACCATCGACGTCTGTCCGACCGTCTGCAAGCTGCTCGGCGTCGAGTCGCCGCTCGCTCGCGGGCGACTGCTGCCGCGGCTCTTTTCCTGAGCCGCGCGATGGCGACCCGCGTCGTCGCGTGGAGCGCGACGCTCCTGCTCGCTCTGCTGCCGGCCGCGCGCGCCCAGCAACCGAAGGGGCCGGAAGCGGAGGGCTGCTCGGCGTGTCACGGCGGCATCGAGGAGATGCACCCCTGGCAGCCGCTGACCTGCACGGCGTGCCACGGCGGCGACGCGAAGGCGACGACGAAGGTCCAAGCGCACGTGAAGCCGCGCGCGACGCCGCCCAACGACGAGCGGCTGCTGCCGCTCGACTACGATCCAGCCTGGATCCAGTTCGTCAATCCGGGCGACCTGCGCGTGGCCAGCCGCGTCTGCGGCAGCTGCCACACGAACGACTGCGAGAACCTGCTGAAGTCGCTGCATTGCACGACGGCCGGCCACCTTTCCGACAGCCTCTACGAGAACGGCCTCAGCAAGGAGCGCCGGACCCGCTACAGCATCTTCCCGGTGGTCGATCGCGATCGCAGTCGCCCCAACGGGGCCTACGCCGAGCTGCCCGGGTTCCCGCTCGCCGACGACCCGACGCGTCGCGATTCGCTGGCGGGTCACGTCACCGACCTTGGCCGCAAGAGCTGCATGCAATGCCATCTATGGGGGGGCGGCACCGCCGTGCGCGGCCGCCTCGGCCAGGACGGCAACTACCGCGGAGCCGGCTGCTCCGCGTGCCACGTGACCTACGCTGACGACGGCATCTCTCGCAGCGCCGATCCGACCGTCGACCGTTTCGAGCCCGGTCATCCCGAGCGCCACGCGATGGTGTCGGCGCCGCCGACGCAGACCTGCGTGCACTGCCACTACGGCGACGCCTCGATCGGGCTGCAGTTTCGCGGCCTGGCGCAGCTCGCGCCCGGAATGCCGGCGGGACCGGAAGTGCCCGGAACGACCGCGGCGCTGCAGAACGGCGTCTTCTACGTGAACGACCGCTCGATCGTCCCGCCCGATGTCCACCATGAACGCGGCATGCACTGCGTCGATTGCCACACCGTGCGCGACGTGATGGGGGATGGCGAGATCTGGGGCTTCATGGAGCACGCCGTCGAGATCGAGTGCACCGACTGCCACGGCACCTTCGACGAGGTCTCCTCGTTGACGACCTCTCGCGGCCGCAAGCTCGACCATCTGCACGTCGAGGCGGGGCTCACGTACCTGGTTTCGAAGGTCGACGGCAAGCGCCACTTCATCCCGCAGGCGACTCACGTCATCGATCCATCGCGGCCCGAATACAACGCGAAGGCGGCGCGCGCGATGACGCCGCAACACGAGCGGCTGGAGTGCTACACCTGCCACGCCGCGTGGAACGCCAACTTCTTCGGTTTCCACTTCGACCGCAACGAATCCTTCTCGCAGCTCGATCTGGTCACCGGCGACCGGACACCCGGACGCTGCTCCACGCAGGAGAAGGTGTTCGCGACCTACAAGCACTTCTATTTCGGCTGGAACGACGAAGGGAAGGTCGCGCCGTTCCTGGTCGGCTTCTCGACGATGGGCAGCGTTCACGATGCGACCGGCGCGCTCGTCCTCGACCAGGAGCTGCCGGTGACCGCCGCCGGACTCTCCGGGATGACGATGATCCATCATCAGCTGCACACCACGCGCGCGCAGGCGCGCGGCTGCGTCGAGTGCCACCGCTCGCCGGCCACGGTCGGGCTCGGCTCTCCGAGCTTCGGGCTGTCGCGCGAGGTCGCCGCGATCCTCGATCTGCGCGGCGTCCACCTCGTCGCGGTCGATCGCGAGAATCTCGACGCGTCGACCCCGCTTGCATCGCTGGCGCTGCCGGGCGGGGTCGCGATCGCGGCGCGCTGCGACGACCTGCAGGGGCGCTTCGAGACGCTCTTCGTCGCCATCGCCGGCGCGGGCGTCGCCATCGTCGACGCACGTCGCGCGGCCTTCCCCGAACGCGTCGCCTTCCTGGAGACGACGGATCCGCGCGCCTTGCTGGTGCGCGGCAGCGTCCTCTACGTCGCCGATGGTCGCGGCGGCGTGCGCCTTTTCGACGTCAGCGAGCCGGCCAAGCCGAAAGCGCTGTCGCAGCTGCCCACGCACGAGGCGGTCGGGCTCGATCTGAGCTGGCCGCACCTCTACGTCGCGGACGGCGCCGCCGGCGTGAAGATCTTCGATGTCGCGACCGCGGGCAAAGTCGATCTCGTCGGTCACCTCGATCCGAACCTCGACCCGACTCGCGCGGATGATGTCCACGCGGTGAAGGTCCTCTTCCAGTACGCGCGCCCCGACGATGGACTCGGTCAACGCACCGAGGCGCGCAAGATCGCGGCGGTCGCCGGCGGTCTGCAAGGCTTCTTCCTCTTCGATGTGACCGAACCGACCCAGCCGGAGCGGCTCTTCCCGCCGCCCGAGGTGCGCGTCGAGTCGCCGGCGACGTCGGCCCGACCGGAGAGCACCAACCGGGTGCTCGACGTGCAGGTGCTGTCGCGATTCGACCTTGGCAGTCCTGGTGGCGACCTGCCGACGCAGGAGCACGACTACGCCTGCTTCGCGGTGCAGCCGATCGAGGAGACGATGACGCCGGGAGCGGTCGCGATCGTGCGCATCACCGATCCCGAGTCGCCGAAGATCGTCGCGGCGGAGCCGATGCCGGACGGAGCGTTCCGGCTGGTGATGGCCGCCTGGTACAACCCGCCGTTCCTGCGCCGCAGCGCGCTCGTCGCCGGCCGCTCGGCCGCATCCGTGCTCGACACCTCGTCGAGCGACAAGCCGCTGATCATCGGCCCGTTGTTCGGCGAGGGGCTGCGCGTGCGCGACCTCGTGCTCGAGGAGTTCCCGCTCGATCGCATGAGCGACCCCGATGGTCGGCGCCTGAAGGACGTCTCGCACGAAGGCGCCCGCTTCCTCGATGCGCAGGAGCTGCTGCGCGTGCTGCGCGTTCCGCTCAGCGCGGAGGATGTGCGCGGCTTCGGGTTGTTGGGAGTCGATCGATGATGCAGCCGCCGTCGATGCTGGCCAGCGCGCTCGTCATCGTTTTCTGCGCCTCGGTGGCGGCGGCGCAGGGCGAGAGCGCGGCAGGGCGCCAGTTCCTGAAGACGCTCGACACCGACGGCAACGGGTTCGTCGGCCGGTCGGAGTGGAAGGGGTCGGGGACGACGTTCGTGTCGCTGGACGTCGATCTCGATGGCTGGCTTTCGACCGGTGAGCTCGGCCGCAGCGCGAAAGCGCCGCCGCTCAAACCGGCGAGCGAAGCGGTGGCTCCCGACCGCCTGCTGGTCGCGATCGGAACTCTGGTCACGAAGAACGAAGTGTTCGAGCGCCGTTGTCTTGCCTGCCATGACGAGACTCGCGTCGAGCGCTCGGCGAAGAGCGCGGCGGGTTGGGCCGACACCGTGCGCCGCATGCGCGAGAAGAAGGACGCCGCGATCAGCGACAAGGAAGCGCGCGTCATCGTCGACTACCTCGTCGCGCTGCGCGCGCCCGTCGCGCGCTCCCAAGCGAGTTTCGGCACCGCGAACCCCGCGCTCGAGTGGGGGCTGATCGTCGGCGGCGGTGACCTGCATCGGTTCGATCGTGATCGCGACGGCCGCTTCGATGCGGGCGAGCTCACGCGCCTCGCCCATGCGCGCGCCGACCTTGACGGCAACGACCTCCTTTCCGCTGGCGAGCTGTCGTTGCTGCCCCTAGCCGTGGACCGGCGAGCGCTTTTCATCAAGCTCGATCGCGACAAGAACGGCGGGGTCTCGGTCAAGGAGCTCGGGATCCCGACGCCCCTGATCGAGCTGTTCGATCGCAGCGGCGACGGTTCGCTCGACCGGACCGAGCTGCCGCGCTCGCGGGCATTCGGCGGCCCCTATCCGATGATCCTGGCGGCCGATGCCAAGACGGCGATGCAGCTCCTCGATCGCGATCGCGACCGGAGCCTATCGACGATCGAACTCGCGCGCTTCGCGGCGACGCGCATCCGGTTCGACGAGAACGGCGACGGCGATCTCGATCTGCGCGAACTCGAGACGGCCGTCACTGCCGCTCGCGTCGAAGGACCGCTCGCCGCTTTCGACGACTGCTTCACTCGCTACGACCTCGACGGCAACGGCTCCATCGCGCGGGCCGAATACCCCGGTCGCAGCTCGATGTTCCGCCGTCTCGACCTCGATGGAGACGGCACGATCTCGTCGCGTGATGCGCCGAGCGGTCTGGTGCGCACCGAGTTCACTCCCGAGGCGCAACGCTGGCGGGAGTGAGCGCCTCGCCGCGAGCCGCTCGATTCAGCCGACCCGCTCGATGCCGCCGCGAGCCACGGAGAAGAGCACGCACGGAGTGTCGCCGGCGAGCGCTACCGGTTCATGGACCGAGCCGGCCGGAAAGCGGCGGAACGTCCCGCAGGCGTACTCGCCCTCTTCGTCGCGGAAGCCGCCTTGCAGGACGAAGACGTCCTCCTCGCGCACGTGGCGGTGGCGCGGATAGGTGCAGCCCGGATCCATGCGCACGAGCACCGCGGCATCGCCGTTCGCCGGGTCGGTCCAGAGCTGCTCGACGTAGATGCCGCGCCGCCTGGTCGGCTTCCAGTCGACAGCCATTGGATCGAAGCGCATCATCCGCCGCCTCCGTGTGATCGGGAGCTGACTGCATGGACCCACGCATCGTCGAGCTTACGCGCCTGCTCGAAGTCGTCGATCGATTGCGCGACGGCTGCCCGTGGGATCGCGAGCAGACGCTCGCGACGATGGCACCGTGCGCGCAGGAGGAGGCCGCCGAGGTCGCCGATGCGGTCGCGCTCGGCGTCGCCGAGTCGATCTGCGAGGAACTTGGCGACCTGCTCATGAACGTCTTCCTGATGGGGCGCATCGCCGAGCAGGCCGGCGCCTTCGACCTTGCGCAGATCGCGCAGCGCATCCGCGAGAAGCTGATCCATCGCCACCCGCACGTCTTCGGCGAGGCGACGGCGCGCGACTCGGCGCAGGTGCTCTCGCAATGGGACCGGATCAAGGATGCCGAGCGGGCGGCTCGGGGCGACGCTTCGGGCGCCATCCATTCACGTCTGGACGAGGTGCCGCAGCGGTTGTCCGCGCTCGCGCGTGCGCAGAAGCTCGGCAAGAAGGCCGCCAAGCTGGGATTCGATTGGCCGGACGTCGATGGAGCGCTGGCCAAGGTGCGCGAGGAGATCGAGGAACTCGAGGCGGAGCGCGTCGGCACCGCGACCCGCGCGCGCTTCACGGCGGAACTCGGGGACCTCCTCTTCTCCGTCGTGAACGTGGCGCGCAAGCTCGACGTCGACGCCGACCAGGCGATGCGTGAGGCCAATCAGCGCTTCGACCAGCGCTTTCGACACGTCGAGCAGGCATTGGCGGGGCGCCTGCCCGGCGCGCCGCTCGAGGAGATGGAGCGCGCCTGGCAGGCGGCGAAAGCGGCCGGTCTCTAGCCCGCTTGATCTCGAGCCCCTGCTGCGGCTCGGGCGGTCGACGCATGACCTCGTCGGAGCCGCGATTTCCCGCTTCGTCCTGCGCCGACCTCCCGTCGCCTCGCACGGGAGGATGAGTCACGCGGGCTCGCGATCCTTCCGATGCGGCTCCCCGGGGCGGGCGCGGCCCGGAGCGCGACTTGGAGCGAACTGCTTGTGGCTTCTCGCAGCGGCGTTATAGATCCGGCTCGTCACAACTGGGGTTGACGCGGAGTAGGACGATGCACCGTCCGGATCCAGCGCGGGTTCGCGCCGTGGTTTCTCTGCTCTCGGACGCAAATCCGCGAGTCGTCGAGGAAGCGCGTCGAGCGCTGCGCGAGCACGGTGCGAAGGCGCTGTCGTACCTCGACGAAGCGATCGACTCCCCCGACGCGAAGTTGCGCGGCCGAGCGCGTCTCGCCCGCGACGAGGTGCGCGGTTGCGTCCTCGAAGGCGAGATGCGGCTCCTCGGAGAGCGCATCGATCGCGACGAGTCGGCGCTCGAGGCTGGCTGCGTTCTGCTGGCGCGAACGCGCGACTTCGAGCTCGACGCAAGCACCGTCAGGGTGGCGCTCGATCGGTTGGCGGACGGGTTCGCCGCGCGTCTCGGGACGAAGCGTGACCCCACCGAGGTCGTCGACGCGCTGAGTCGCTTCCTGGGCCGGGAGATCGGCTTCCAAGGCGCTCCGAGGAACTACTACGACCCCGACAACTGGTTCATCCACCTCGTGCTCGAGCGGCGGGTCGGCATCCCGATCGCTCTCTCTGCGATCTACCTCTTCGTGGCGAGGCGCCTGCAGCTGCCGTTGATCGGCATTGGCCTGCCGGGCCATTTCGTGGTCCGATACGGCACCCAAGAGCCGGGACGCTTCCTCGACCCGTTCCACGGTGGGCGCGTGCTCGGGGAGGCGGAGTGCGTTCAGCTGCTCGAGGAGCGGCAGGTCGAGTACGACCCGAGCCACCTGATGCCGGTGTCCGATGGGGCGATGCTGTTGCGGATGCTGCGCAACCTCGTGCAGATCCATCGCACCCGCGGCGACACCAATCGCCAGCTCCTGATGCAGAGGCTGCGCAGCATGCTGGTCGGCGAAGAGGTTTCCGGTCCGGAACTTGGCGCCGGTGAAGTCGATCGCTGAAGCCTTCCGCTCTGGTCTCGTCGCGCTGCTACAATCCCGCTCCTTGGCGATCGCGCTACGCCGGATGGTCCGTGCGGGTGCGAATGGGACGGGGAGAGTTGGCGATGAACTTGCGTTCGAAGGGAATGTGGGCGGCGGCACTGCTGGCGTTGGCCGCGTGCAAGAGCAATGGGTCGAATGATCAGACGATCCCGGAGGATCTGCCCTCGGATCCGGATTCCGGCCACGAATCGTCGTGGCGCAATCCACCGCCGGAGTCGCCGGCCGGTTCGTCGTCGGCGGTCGGCGCGCCGGCAGCCACTCGCACGCATGTCGTGAAGAAGGGCGACACGCTCTTCAGCCTTGCACGTGAGTACTACAACGATCAGGCGCAGTGGCGGAAGATCCTTGAAGCGAATCGCGCCAGCATCAACAACAAGGACCAGATCAAGGTCGGGCAGGAACTGACGATCCCCGACTGATCGATCGAGGCCTTTCTGCGGCGCGCCGTCGCAGCGAGGCAGCGAGACAGCGTTGCGGCCGTGGCTCGTGCGGCCCGCCATCCGTTGAACATGCGGCTTCCCGCGTGTCGACAGGGCGGGCCGCGATCGCCCCGAGCCGGCAGGGGTGGCGAACGGGAAACGACGTATGGACCGTGCAGCCCCGATCCTCGTGCTGGTGCAGGACTTCTTCTTCCGCGCGAAGATCGAGGCGACTGCGCGCGCGGGAGGCTGGCCGGTGCTCTGCCTCAGCGACCTTCCCAAGGAAGGCGGCACGATCGCCGCTCGCGGTTGCCTGATCGATCTCGAGTCGGCCGGCCCGGCGGCGCTCGCCGGATTGCCGAAGCTCGCGGGTCGCATGCCGACCATCGCGTTCGCCTCGCACGGGCGCGTCGAGTTGCTCGCGCAGGCGCGGGCCGCTGGTTGTCGCGCCGCTATCGCGCGCTCCCATCTCGCCGCCGAGCTGCCACGTCTGCTCGCCGAACTCGCTGGCAGCAGCGCTCCGGATGCGCGTCCGTGAACGACCGGACTCGGCGCCGCTGCCGCCTTCTGTTCACGTGGTTGCTCGCCGGCGTCGGGTGCGACAAGCCCGAAGTCGATCCGGTGGCGCCGCCGGCCGCGGAGCCCGTCGTTTCGACGACGACCGCAACGAAAGAGCCCGACGCGGCCGGCGCCGGCGAGACTCCCGCCCCGGCGGCGCGCCATTCCAATGATCCTCGCGGCAAGCAGGTGGTGAGCGATGCGGATCCATATGCCTTCGCGGTGGAGCCCGCCGAGATCGACCTCGGGGTGCTTCGTCCCGACGAAGACGCCGCCTGTTCATTCGAGATCGTGAACCTCGACGCGCGGCCGCTGCGGCTCGTGAACATCGACGGGTCATGCGACTGCGTCGCGTTCGCCTACGAGCGCGGCGACCTGGCGCCGGGCGGCCGCCGACGAGTCTCCACGACGATTCGCGCGGAGAACCGCGGCAACAAGTTGTTGACCGCCTTCGTGCAGGCGAACGATCGCGTGGTCACCACGCATCGCGTCGCCATCCGCTACTCGATCGAGCCGGAGCTGCGCTTCGATCCGGCGCGCGCTGACTTCGGTCAGCGCGTCGTCGGCGCTCCCGCCGTGGTCGACCTTCGCGTCCGCTACCAGCTTCCCTCGGGGGTCTCGCCGTTGACGTTCGCACCGCGGCTGGCGGCGGTGCTGCCGATCCGCATCGTGCTGGGGCAAGCGGCGTTGACCGAGCTGCCCGGCGGAATCGCGCAAGTGGATCAGCCGTTGCGCCTCGAACTCGACTGCGGCAGCACGCTGGCGGCGTTCCGCAGCGAACTGATCTTCGATGCGCCCGGACACCGTCGGGCGAAGCTCCCGCTCACCGGGAGCGTGCACGGAGGCATGTACCTTGATCCCGCGGAACTCCACCTCGGCGTCGCCGAGATTGGCAAAACACGACGTGGCACGGTGCGGCTAGTCTGGGTCAAAGAAGCGCCAAAAGTCACGAGCGTGACGACCTCATGCCCGGAGCTCGAGGCGCAAGCCCTGCCGGAATCGGGGACGAGCGGCCGCTCGCTGCGCGTGCAGGTGACGTTCCTCGCAACCGCGGCCGGCGAGTTCGAGGGCGAGGTCAGGATCGCGATCGAGGCGTCCACCGAGCCCATGCTGTTGCCCGTACGTGCGAAAGTTCGATGAGGAACTTCATGCGATCCCTCCTGCGAACCATCCCCGCGGCCGCTCTGACGCTCCTGGGCCTCTTGTCAGCGTGCGGAGAGGAGCCTTCGACGCAGCGCTCCAACGCGGCACCCGCTCCGGCGCCAGTGGCCAACGCGCCGCTCGAGGGCGGCGATGACGTCTCGGCGGCGGACGCCCCGCCTTCCGCGTCGACGCGCGATCTGCCTCCCACTCGCGTCCTGGTCGCCAGCGAGAGGGGCAAGGTCAAGGACGACTCGGCCTACCTCATCGAGCCGCCGAATTTCGAGCTCGGTGTCCTCGAACCCAACGAGGTCGTCGAGCTCGAGTTTGCGGTCAAGAACCGCAGCGACCGTCCGTTCAACATCGTCTACGTCCACAGCGAGTGCCGCTGCCTGACGTTGGAGCACGATCGCTCGATGATCCCGCCCGGCGGTTTCGTCAAGCTCAAGGCGCGCATCACTGCAACGACTGCCGGACAGCGGAACACCGCCGTCACGATGCACTTCTCCGATCTGGCGCGTTCAAAGCCGCGCGTCGAGTTCCGCTATTCGGTGGTGCCGACCATCCTGGTCGAGCCCAAGCAACTCGACCTCGGGCGCGTGGAGGCTGGAAAGAGCGGCGAAGCGTCGCTGCGAGTGACGCTCCACCTGCCCGACGATGCCGTGCCGCTGCCAACGATCGCACCCTTCGTGACCCACGACCTGCCGATCAAGCTGTGGATGGATGAGCCGACGATCACGCCCGTGACCGGCGGAACGCGCGACTGGGTGACGACGCTCCACGCGCGTCTGGAGGGCAACACCCCGATCCCGGCGTTCGCGTCGACCGTCGTCTTCCGCCCGAACGCGCCGAAGGACTTCCGCGAACTGCTCGTCCCGCTGCGCGGCGAGATCGTGCCTTCTTGGTACTTCGAGCGCGGCGTCGTCGGCTTCGGGTCAGTCGCCGTCGGCGAGGAGTCGGAGAAGGAGATGCGCTTCTTCTTCCCCGGCACCGAGGCTCCCGTGATCTCGAAGCTCGAATCGGACATCCCGGGACTCGAGCTCTCGACGACGCTCGATCTCGAACGGCACTGCTACCTGCTGAAGCTGAAGCTCGTGGCGTCCGCGGCGGGCAAGATCGAGGGAACCGTGACGCTGGTGACGGCTCTCAGCGCTGAACCGGCGCTCTTGCGAGTCACCGCGCGCGCGAAGTGAGCGGCCGGACGCGGCGCTCGACTTCTAGCTGATCCAGCGCCTCGATGGGGCCGATCGGGTCGGCAAGCGGCTCGAGCGCGCGCTCGGTGATTCCGGCACGCGCGAGCTGGATGCGGGCGTGGAGCGCCGCGCGCTGCGCTTCGCAGGACTGGCGCATCCGTTGCAGCTGCGCGCGCCCCGCTTCGACGGCCGCGAGCTCGCCGCTCACCGCTTCGCCACCAGGGCGCGCGGCGACATCGCGGAGCGTTCGCAGCGAGCCATCGACCGCCTGGACGGAGCGGTCGAGTTCGCGGCAGCGTTGTGCGAGCTGCTCGTGGTCGCGTTCGAGCGCGCGCACGATCGCGCTGCGTGCGGGCGGGACTGCAGGCGTGGCGACGTCGCGGCCGCGCTGAACTTCGCGGCAGTGGTCGTGATGCATCGAATCTCGCGCGCGTCCGATCAGCGCGAGGCTGCCGAACAAGCCGAGGAAGAGGACGGTGCTGGCGCGCATCGCGTGCTCCGGAGGGCGGCGCCGCACGAGGAAGGCCCTCGCACGGCGCCGCGACCAGGTTCAAGGACGAGTCACTGCTGGCGGACGATGACCACCGAAGCGGGAAGTTCCTGCGCCGGGCCGAGCAGCTTCGAGAGACGCTCCTCGAGTCCGCCGCCTTCCGGACGGTCCGGAGCCTCGTAGTCGATGCCTGCGGCCTTCGTGCCGACCGCAAGCTTCATGCGCTCGTCGAGGATCCGGCCCTTCACTTCGAGCTTGCTCTCGAACTTCGCGCAGCGCTGGCGCACCTCGCCGATCACCGTCTGGAACTCGGTGGCGTCGAAGTCGCCCGCCACCGCCTCGGCGTAGATCTCGCGGGCGCGGTGCTTCTCGAGCTTCGCCTGGAGGAGATGCAGCTTGCCGGTGAGCTCGCCGCGCAGAGACTCGCCGCGGGTGACGTTCTCCTTCGCCATCGCCAGCGCGCTGCGGCGCACGTCGAGGGTCTGTCCGAGCTGGGCGAGCGTGTCCTGCTGGACCTGGTAGAGGTCGAGCTTCTCGGCCACGTCGCGTTCGACGTCGCCACGACCGTACGCGATGCCGCCGATCACGAACTGGCTGGCGTTGGTGGCCAGCAGCGCCTGCGCCTTCTCGAGACCCTTCTTCAGCCGTTCGAGCGCCTGCTTGCGATCGCCCGCTTCGCGGTCGAGACGTTGCACTTCGACCTCTTCCTCGAGCGCGTGCTCGCGCAGTTCGCGGATCTCGCCTTCGAGCGAGTGGACCCGCGACTCGATGCTGGAGAGTTCGCCCTTCATGCCCTGCAGTTCGTCGATCTTCGTGGCGATCTCGCGCTTGCCCTGATCGAACCAGGCATGCAGCTGATCCTTGCCGTAGAGGCAGCCGAGCGCGCCTGCGCCAAGGCCGCCGAGCACCAGGGTCTTGCCGATCAACTTGAACATTCGTGTTTCCTCCGAAACGGAAGGGGGGTGATTTCGAGTCGTCCGGCTCAATGCCGTCCGTGCGCTTCACTTGCAGCGAGCGGGGCGAGCGCGAGGCGCTGCGCCGTGCGCCACGCGTCCGCGATGCCCCAGATCCAGGGAACGACCAGCCAGAAGGTCAGGAGCACGAGCAGCCCTTTGCCAAGCTCGCCGTTCAGGGCCTGGCCGGCCCCTGGCACAACGGCGCTCGCGCCCGCGCGCAACCACTTCGTCAGTCGCGAGGCGCTGGCGCGCGTGCCGTCGGCGCGGACGAGCTCGACGCCGCAATGCGGGCAGGCGAGCGCGTGGTGGCGCAGTTCGGGCAAGCGCATGCCGCAGCCGACGCAGAACGGCATGAACTGCGATTGGCGGTTGACGGCGGCGAGCGGCAGAGTGAGGGCGATCATCGACAGGGCTCCGGGAGCGGAGAGGTTCAGCGCCGAGTCTCGTGAGCGAAGACGAGGCCAGCGGCAAGCGCTGCGAGCGGCAGGAGTTGCTGCGGTGGCGCGGCTGCGAAGCCGCCGCGTGACGTCACCGTGGCAACGATGACCAGCAGGCCAGCAAGCAGGAACGCCGTGTCGTCGCCGCGCGCCTTGCCCGCTTCGACACTGCTGAGCGTCGTCGCTTCGGCGCAGCGGAACGCGTCGAACAACCCGAACGCGTAGAGGAACGCGCCGAGCAGCGGCGTCATGAACGGTGCATCGCGCAGCAGGAGCGCGCCGCCGAAGCAGAACGCGCCGCGCAGCACGCGACCGGAGTAGGCTTGCCCGAGACCGGGAACGAGCGACAGCGCCGCTGCCAGCCACCGAGATCGCTGGCGGCGCGGCGGCGCGACCGTCGCGACGGGAGTTGCGCTCGTCGAGGCGTTCACCCGGTTCGTCGCGCCGCTCGCCGCATGGGCGGTCGCGTGGCAGCGCGCGCACAGGTTGCGCACCCCCTCGAACGAGCGGCACTCGTCGCAGAGATGCACACCGCAGCGGACGCAGCGAGCAATCGCTTCAACTGCGGGGTGGGTCGCGCAGACCAGGGTCACTGGAAGTCCTCCCGCCGAGCGCTGCATCTGGTTTCACGAGCGCGTCGACGGTGGGCTCTAGAACAAGCGCCGTGCCGCCCCCTCCAGGGCCGGAATCAAGCGCGTCAACTCAGTGTCCTGAAGCGACTTGCGTCGGTTCGTCGACGGCTGACCGCGGCCGCGTCGCGCGCCGCGACGGTGGCCGCTTTCCGTACGCTCGTCAGCTTTCCTGACGGCGAATCAGCGTCGTCGCAGCGGCGGGTCCGGGCGGCGGCGCGCTCGCATCCGTGGTCCGCATCGAGTTCCGACGCGCGAGAGCGCGGGCGACGAAGGCGGAGGCGAGCCACAGTGCCAGTCCGGTGCGAGGATCGGGCGCCGCGACCAGCGCGTAGAGGATCGCGGCCAGGAGCGCAACGCCAAGCAGCGGATGGCCGGCGTACATGACGCCTAGGCCCGGCACCAGCGACAGTCGAACCGCGCGTGCGGGCGAGCGTGCCGATCGGTCGGTGGGCGGCGGCAAGGAGCGTGTCGCAGTCTGGGCGGAATAGGTCACGGCACCGACGAGCCCATCCTGCAGCGGCCGCCCGAATGCGGTCATGCGCCCCAGCAGTTCGAGCACCAGGAACCAACCGATCCCGGCGCCGACCAGTTGTCGTGGCAACGACGGGGCACTCGTCGCGAGCGTGAGCAGCGACTGCGCGCAGACCGTCAGCGTCGGAGCGACCATCAGCAGCCCGGGCGCGACCAGCAGCGTGCGGAGCAGCGCGCGGAGCACGCCGAGGTCGCCGCCATCGCGTCGGCACAGCCGCAGACGCATCCAGCGCTTGCCCAGCGTCCGTCCGCCGCGCGCGTCGGCGCCGGCGTAGTAGATCAGTGCGGCGAGGATTCCGACCACGGCCAGCGTGATGGCGCCTGCGGATCCGCTTTGAGGCAGCTCGGGGACCAGCAGCCGTGCGAATCCGGCCACTCGCGTCGTCGGCTCGTCGAGCAGCGCGCGTCCGGCGAAGAGCACGACGTGGAGCAGCAGTTCGAGCGCGAACAGGTCGAGCGCGAACGCAAGCAGCCGACGGATCGATCCGGCGGGCTCCAGCACGAGTTCGGTCGTCGCTTCATGCGGCAGCACGTATGTCGTGCCGCCCTGCTGGACGCGGCGCATCGGCGGATCGGCGCCGCCGACCGGTTCGCGTCCCGAGGCTAGGCGCTCGAGGTCCGACAGCAACGCGGCATGCGTCTGGTAGCGCTGATCGGGGCTCTTCTGCAGCAGCCGATGGATGACGCGCTCGACGCCCGACGCGACGCGATGGTTGCGCGCTCGCAGTGGCAGCGGCTCCTCGCGCAGGTGCTTCAGGATGACCGCGACCGCCGTGTCGGCCTCATGCGGCGGGGCGCCGCCGAGCACGTGGTAGAAAGTCGCGCCCAGCGAGTAGAGGTCCGAGCGGTGGTCGACCCGCTCGCCGCGCCCCTGTTCGGGCGACATGTAGTGCGGCGTGCCGAGGATCTCGCCGGTCACCGTCAGACGCGAATCGGAATCGACCGCCTTGGCGAGACCGAAGTCCGCGACCTTCACCACTCCATCGAGCCGCAGCAGCAGGTTGCCTGGCTTGATGTCGCGATGGGTGATACCCATCTCGGCCGCGGCCAGCAGCCCGCGCGCGACCTGCTCGGCGACGGGCAGGAAGTTGTCCGGTCGCAGCGCGCCGCGCTGCGCCGCCGCCAGCAGATCCTCGCCCTCGACCAGCTCCATCGCGATCCACGGCGTGGCCTGGTCGACGCCGGCATCGAGCACCTGAACGATGTTCGGATGGTGAAGTCCCGCGGCCGCCCGCGCCTCGCGTTGGAAGCGCGACACGAAGTCGGGGCGCGCCTGCAGGTTCGGATGCAGGACCTTCAGCCCCACTTCGACGTTCTTCTCGATGTCGAGTGCGCGCCACACCGTGCCCATGCCGCCTTGCCCGAGCACGCTCTTCAGCTCGAAGCGGCCGAGCCGTTGCGCGCTGCGCAGGCCGAGGACGGCGGTGGCGGCCGGACCGACCGACGGCGCCGGTGGCGCGGATGGCGCAGGTTGAGGCGGCGGCGCGGCGACGCCGACATTCGGGACGACGCTCTTCTCGCGGCAGGTCGGGCAGACCACGTCGCGCACCGAGGCGTCGACGCTGATCAGGCGCCCGCAGCGGCAGAAGAATCGCGTCTGGCCGCCGTTCATGGACTCGGCTCGAGACCGAAGGTGCGGATCTTCTCGTAGAGCGTGATGCGGGCCATGCCGAGGATCTCGGCGGCGCGTGTCTTGTTCCAGCGCGTCGCGGCCAGCACGCGACGAACGTGGTCGCGCTCGATCTGTTCGAGCGAGACGAGAGGGCCGCTCGTCGTGTCGGAGACGACGCTCGCCGCAGCCAGGCCGAGGTCGCCGGCACCGATCGACGGGCCGCTCGAAAGCAGGAGCGCGCGCTCGAGCGCGTTGCGCAGTTCGCGGACGTTGCCCGGCCACGCGTGTTGGCGCATTCGCTCGATCGCTTCGGGGAGCAGCGGCTTGGTCGGTCGGCCGGTCGCGCGCGCGATCTCGTCGAGGAGGAAGGCCGCGAGCTCCTCGAGGTCGGCGAGCCGTTCGCGCAGCGGCGGCGTGGTGATCGCCACGACCTTGAGACGGAACAGCAGGTCGGTGCGAAACGCACCGCTGCGACAAGCGGCTTCGAGGTCGCGATGGGTCGCTGCGACGAAGCGGACGTCGACGCTGACCTCCTCGTTGCCGCCCACCCGGAAGAAGCGCTTCTCCTCGATCAGGCGCAGCAGCATGACCTGCACGTCGAGCGGCAGCTCGCCAACTTCGTCGAGGAAGAGCGTGCCGCCGCGCGCGAGTTCGACCAGCCCGATGCGGCGCGCCGTCGCTCCGGTGAAGGCCCCCTTCTCGTGGCCGAAGAGCTCGCTCAGGACGACGTTCGCCGGCAGCGCGCCGCAGTTGACGGCGACGAAGGGACCGGCCGCGCGCGCGCTGGCGCCATGGATCCCGCGAGCAACGAGCTCCTTGCCGGTGCCGCTTTCGCCGGTGACCAGGACGGTCGCGTCGACCTGCGCCGTCTTCGAGACGAGTTCGCGCAAGCGGCGCATCGGTTCGGATGCTCCCACCAGCTGGCGCTGCGGCACGGCCTGGCGCAGATGCTCGTTCTCTCGCGCGAGCGACTCGCGCTCGGAGAGTGCGTCGGCGGCGAGTCCGACCTGCCGCGCCGCGGCGCAGAGGAACGCAACGTCTTCCGGCAGCACGGGGCTCGCTAGCCCGCGCGCGGCGACGTAGAGCACGCCGACCCGTCCCCGCAACGGGATCGGTGCGCAGCAGATGCGGACGCTGCGCGCGGCCACGATGCTCTTCGCGGCCTTCAGTTCCGGTTCGGCTTGCACGTCGTTGGCGAGCACCGCCTGGCCATTCTCGAGCACGCGGCGCACGACCGTGTTGCTCCACGGAGGCGCCGTTCCGTCCGTGGCATGGCTGGCCGCGGCGCGCAGCTCGAGGGTCGCACCTGGGTTGGGTCGCGGCCCGATCAGCACGTGGCCGAAATCGAGCCCGAGCGTGTCGAGGATCGTGCGCAGCGCGCCGCGCAGGACCTGGGCGACGTCGGCCGAATCGCCGATGACGCGCAGGATTCCGTAGAGCGCCTGCAGGTGGCGCTGGCCGCTCTCGAAAGAGAGGCCGGCGGGCGGGTAGGTCGAGGACGCCGCGTCGATGGCGATCTCGACCTCGTCGGAACCGACGGAGCAGGTCTTGTAGGCCTCGTGCGCTCCCGCGTGCTCCTCGATCCGCAGCAGCAGGCGGCCGATCACGATGGTGTCGCCGTCCTTCAGGCGCGCCTCGTGGACGCGGGTGCCGTTCACGTAGGTGCCGTTGGTCGAGTGCAGATCGGTCAGCGCGATCAGATCACCGTCGGGACGCACCTCGCAATGGATGCGCGACACGCCCTCCTCGTCGAGATGGAGCTCGCATTCGGGAGCACGGCCGATTCGAAGCGGGCGCACGATGGCCATCGCGTGGTGCTCGCCGCGGGCATCGTTCCAGACGAGCTGCAGAGGACCTTCCGCCACGCTCACTCCTGCGCGCGCGGCGGCGGGACGGGTGCGTCGGTGCGCTCGCGCGCCAGGAACGCGACGGCTGACTCCATTTTGTGCATTCCGGCTGGCAGCAGCCGCCAGTAGCGCAGCTCGTCGCCAAGCCCGGCTCGCAGCGCGTCGAACTGCTCGAGTTCCGCTTCGCCGTGGAAGAGGCGCAGCGCGCAGCCGTCCGCGCCGACCTGCGTCACCTCCATGAACTGCATGTCGAGCGAGCCGGCGAGGTAGGCCGCGCGCTGCATCCAAAGCGGCACGGTCGGGTGGCCGACCGGCGCGCGCACGCGTGCGAGCATCGGTACCGGGATCCACGGTTCGCCGCCGCTGCCGGGGAAATAGACCTTCGCGCGGTCCTTGCGCGCGTCGAGGACGAGTCCGAGCTCGCTCGGGAGCTTCAGGTTGTCGCGGTAGGTCGCGTCGTGGCAGAGCACGATGTCGCCGACCTGCGCTTCCAAGGGCTGAGTCTTCGTGTCCATCGGGCGCCAAGCGTAAGCGCGTTGGCCGCGGCCGCGAAGTCTCGGATGGGGGCGTCCCCCGAGCTCCCTCGCACGTACGGCGTTTGCGGTGAGCTGCCGAGGGGCGGGGCGGCTCACAGGAGGATTCGAAGATGCGCAAGACGACCCGGTTGCACTGCGCGTCGCACTCCATCCTGATCGTCGCCCTCGCGGCAGGGATTTCCGACTCGCTGCACGCTCAGGGCTGCGACGGCGATCCGGGCGCGCGACTCGACGTCCCGGCGACCGCTGCTCCGGGGTCCATCGTCACCGTCCGGATGCAGGGTCCGGCCGGCGCGTCCGGCCATTTCATGGTGTCGCTTGGCGAAGGCCCCACACCGGCCGGCCACCTCTCGCTTTGCCTCGACTTCCCGCTGTTCTGCGACCACGGTTTCGTGTTCGACGCGCGTGGCCATCACTCCTTCGAGTCGACGATCAACGACTCCCCCGACCTCATCGACACCGTCTTCTTCGCGCAGTTCGTCGTCGACGGCGCGCCACCGCGGCGCTCCAACGGGGCGTCTTGCCGTATCACACGCGATGGCCGTGACAGTGATGCCTCGGTCCTCGTCCCGCCCGACTGCTCGCGGACGTCGTATGGACTCACGCCGCTCGATGAACTCGGCAGCGGCACCTACCTCGGCGAAGAGGGAGGGCTTTGGCCGGGTGGCCAAGTGCAGCCGCCGAAGGCGCACCGCGAGGCCGGCGAGGCGATCGCGGCCGCGCTCGAGCCGCTTGACGGATCGAGTCGCCCCAGCGCACGCGGCAGCTTGGTGGTCGCGGGCATCGGATTCAGCGTGTCGAAAAAGATCTGGGCCGAGTTCGTGCCGCTGGCGCAGTCGGATGGCGCGATCTCGCCAGCGATCCGCTGGGTCGACCTCTGCCTCGCTGGCGAAGACGCCATCGACATGAGCGATCCGAATTCGAAGTACTGGACGAAGTACGTTCCGACCGAGCTCGCCGCCAACGGCGTCACCGCGGCGCAGGTGCAGGTGCTGTGGATCTTGAGCGGGGCGCAACGCATCGCAGGCACGTTTCCGTCGCGCGCTCGCACCGTGCAGGACGGCGTCGAGAGCCTCATCGTCAACGCCAAGGCCCGCTTCCCGAACGCGGCGCTCGCCTACCTCTCCCCGATCACCTACGAGGGCTACGCGGTGCCCGTGGTCGAGCCGGAGAGCTACGAGAACGGCTGGGCCATCAAGTGGGCCATCGAGACGCAGTTGGCGGGCGGTCTCAACTACCGCGCCGGCGTCGTGGCCGCGATCGCGCCGTGGCTCACGTGGGCGTACTACCCGTGGTGCGACGGGATCCGGCCGCGCGCGGACGGGCTCGACTGGCTCTGCGTCGAGGACACCGCGGACGGCGTGCATCCGACGCAAGTCGGCAGCCTGAAGATCGCGCTCCGGATCCTCGACCAGTGGAAGCGGGATCCCACCGCGCAGCCGTGGCTGCTGCGCTTCGTGCCGGAGAAGACGCTGCCGACCACGAGCGGGCCGGCGGGCGCGATGCGCTGAAGCGCGGCGCTCTGCCCGTTCCAGCCTCTCTCAGCCGGCGGCCGACTTGGCCTTCACGTAACGCATCCGCAGGTCGACCAGGATGCGCTTCATGAACTCGGCCTCGTCCTTCGAGAGGTTGCCCGCGGTCTTCTGCTCGAGCATGCCGAGCACGTCGACCATGTTCTTCGCGCGTGGCAGGTCGACCTTCTCCTTCTGCTTCGTGATCGGATTGTCGATCGCGCCGAAGAAGACCTGCGCCTGCGTCGCCAAGCCGATCACCAGGCCGACGAAGCTGGCCGGATCGAAGTTCGTGTCGTCGGCGTCTTCGCTTTCCGCTTCCGGACGTTCCATGGGTTCCTCGCCAGCAGGATCGGGTCAGTGGTTGGCTGCGCGCGCGGCGACATTGCCGCCGTGTTCCTTCGAGTAGCTCAGCGCCGCGGCGACGAAGCCGTCGAAGAGCGGATGCGAGCGGTTGGGCTTGCTCTTGAATTCGGGGTGGTACTGCACCGCGACGAACCACGGGTGGTCGACGCGCTCGACGATCTCGGAGAGGTGGAGCGTCTCGTGCTCGCCGGTCACCCGCAGCCCCTGCTGTTCGAGTGCTGCCTTGTAGGTCGGGTTGAACTCGTAGCGATGGCGGTGGCGCTCGGAGATCGTCGCGCTTCCGTAGGCTTCGCGCGCGCGGCCCGGCTTGAGCGCGCAAGGCTGTGCGCCGAGCCGCATGGTGCCGCCGAGATCGACGACGCGGCGCTGCGCATCGAGCAGGCTGATCACGGGATGGGGCGTCTTCGGATCGACCTCGGTGGAGTTCGCGCCGGCCAGCCCGCAGAGGTTGCGAGCCGTCTCGATCACGGCGATCTGCATGCCGAAGCAGAGGCCGAAATAGGGGATCTTGAGTTCGCGAGCGAAGCGGACGGCGGCGATCTTCCCCTCGACGCCGCGCTTCCCGAATCCGCCAGGGACCAGCACGCCCGAGACGCCGGCCAGCACGCGCTCGGCGCCTTCCGCCTCGATCTCCTCCGCCTCGATCTTGCGGATCTTGACGTGGGTCTTGTGGCGGATGCCGGCGTGCGCGAGCGATTCGTAGATCGACTTGTAGGCGTCGTGCAGGCCGATGTACTTGCCCGCCACGGCGATCTCGATCTCGTGTTCGGGATGGCAGACGTCGTGGACGATCTGCTCCCAGTCCGCGAGCTCGGCGCGCTGCTGCGGGAACCCGAGCCGTCGGCAGATGGTCTCGTCGAGCTTCTGGTCGCGCAGGACGATCGGCACTTCGTAGATCGTGTGGTCCACGTCCTTCTCGACCAGCACGCCGTCGCGTGGCACGTTGCAGAACAGCGAGATCTTGCTCAGCATCTCGTCGGTCGGAGCGACCTCGCAGCGGCAGATGAGCACGTCGGGCTGGATGCCGATCTCGCGCAGCTTGCCGACGGATTGCTGGGTCGGCTTGGTCTTCAACTCGCCGGTCGCGCGCAGGTAGGGCAGCAGGGTGAGGTGGATGTAGAGCGTGTTCTCGTAGCCCTTGTCGAGGCGGAACTGACGGATCGCCTCGACGAACGGCAAGCTCTCGATGTCGCCGACCGTGCCGCCGATCTCGGTGAGCACCACGTCGACGTCGGGCGCCACGAGCCGCTCGACGGCGCGCTTGATCTCGTCGGTGACGTGCGGAATCACCTGCACCGTCTGCCCGAGGTACTCGCCCGCCCGCTCCTTGCGCAGCACCTCCTGGTAGATGCGGCCGGCGGTGAAGTTGCACTCGCGCGTCAAGGGCGCCTGGGTGAAGCGCTCGTAGTGGCCGAGGTCGAGGTCGGTCTCGGTGCCGTCGTCGAGCACGTAGACCTCGCCGTGCTGGTAGGGGTTCATCGTGCCTGGATCGATGTTCAGGTAGGGGTCGAGCTTCTGCAGCCGAACCCGCAGGCCGCGCCGTTCGAGCAGCAGCCCGATCGAAGCCGAGGTGAGGCCTTTGCCGAGCGAGGAGACGACGCCGCCAGTGATGAAAATGTGCTTGGTCAACGAACGCTCCCCTGCACGAACCGCCGGTAGTCCTCCGGCGTGTCGATCCCCAATCCATCGCGTGGCGTGATCACCACGCGCAGTCGCTGGCCGTGGTGCAGCCAGCGCAGTTGCTCGAGTCTTTCCACCTGTTCGAGCGGCGCCACCGGCAGCGCCGCCACTTCGAGCAGCGTCTCGCGCCGGAAAGCGTAGACCCCGCGATGCTTGAGCGGCACCAGCGGCGCGCCGCCGACGCGTGCGCCGTGCGGGATCGGGCTGCGCGAGAAGTAGAGCGCGCGCCCGCCGTGGTCGAGCACCACCTTCACCGCGCTTGCGAGCGCCACGTCGGGCTCGCTGCGAAACGGCGTTGCCAGCGTGGCGATCCCGCAGTCGCCATCGGCGACGAGCGCCGCGACTAGCAGGTCGACGTCGGCCGCGTCGATCTCCGGCTCGTCCCCTTGCACGTTGACGATGACATCCGCGGCCACCGATCGCGCGACTTCGGCCACGCGATCGGTCCCGCTCGGATGCGCGGGCGACGTCATCGCGACCTCGCCGCCGAAGGAGCGAACCGCCGCGGCAATCCGCTCGTGATCGGTGGCGACGATCGTGCGGGAGATCGTGCGCGCGCCGCGGACGCGCTCGTAGACGTGCTGCACCAGGTACTTCCCGGTCTCATGCAGCAGCGCTTTCTCCGGCAGACGCGTCGAACCGAGACGCGAAGGGATGATCGCGATCGCAATCAAGGAGAACGGCCCGGAGCGCTCGCGTCCTTGCGGGCGCGGTTGGCGTCGAAGAGCTTCTGCTGCAGTTCGTAGAAGTGGAGCGAGCTCTTCGCCGAGCCTTCGAGTCGGAAGTCGACCACCTCGTTGAACATCGCCTGCACGGCGTGCGCCTGCACGTTGAAGCGTTCGGCCACGTCGGCGGCGGGACCGCGCGGAAGGGTGAAGGCGCGCCGTTCGGTGCCGACCGTCACCACCAGGCGTCGCAGCACCAGTTTCGGATCGCTGGGCTCGAACTTCTCGAGCGGCTGCGAGCTGGCGAGGAAGCCCTGCCGGCTGAGCTCGTCGAGGAGCACCTCCATGCGGTGCGCCGGGATGCGTTTGATGCCGGTGCGACGCAGCTCGGCATCTTCCGACTCGGCGGCGGGATGGTCGTCGCTGACCAGCCCCAGGATCCGCGCCGGCGAGTAGCTCAGGTTCTCGATCGTCACGACCGCCGGTTCGTCGGTCGGGATCGCGCCCTGCCAGTCGGCGGCCCCTCTGCCGTTGCCGCCCACGCAGCCGGTGCAGGGCGTCAGCGCGGCGAGCAGCAGCACGGCAGCGAGGCGACGAACTCGGGCGAGGAGCGAGGCGACGTTCGGCATCGCGGCAAGTTAGCGCGTCGCGCGAGCGCGCAAAGGGGCGGCGTCGCCTCGGTGGCGGGTGGCGGAGTCCGCTGCTAACGTCGCGCCATGCCAGCCTCGAAGAAGCCGACCTTGCGCCGGATCGCCGTCTACCTCGCCGGAGCGACGATCTTCTACATGGCGCGCCCGACTCTGCCGCTCTACGCGATCGGTTGCGGCCTGGCCCTCGCCGGCGAGGCACTCCGTCTGTGGGCGTGCGGCCACCTGCGCAAGAACCAGGCGGTGATCAAGAGCGGGCCCTACTCGCACGTCAAGAACCCGCTCTACCTCGGCACCTTCCTGATCATGGTGGGGGTCTTCTTCGCCGCCAGCAACGACGCCCGCGGGAGCGCCAGCCGATACCTGCTGATCCTGCTGCTCCCCTTCGCGCTGGGCGTCTTCTTCTTCTACTACCTGCCCCACAAGTTTCGGGTCGAGGGCGGTCGCCTGCGCCGCCGCTTCGGCGCCGAATGGGATGAGTTCGACCGCAAGGTTCCTGACTTCATCCCGAGCCCGTGGCCTCGGTTGCGCGCGCCCGGACGCTTCGACCCGGCGCTGGTGGTCCACAACAGCGAGGTCAGCACGGCGCTGCTGGTGGTGGCGGGCCTCGCCGTGCTCGGGAGCAAGTTCCTGCTCCCATGGTGAATGGCGCGCCGCCGCCGGCGGAGCTCCTCCCAACCCGTGTCGAGCTCGACGCGTCGCCGGGACGCCCTCTTCACCCGGGCAGCGCCACCAAATCGCGCGTCTCCGTCGTTCGTCACGGCGATCGCGACCTGCTGATCAAAGACGTCCGTGGCATGCACTCATGGGTGCGCTCTCTCTACGGGCGCCGGGTGCTGCGCCGCGAGGAGCGTGCCCTTGCCGCGCTGGCCGGGATGCCTGGCGTGCCACGTCTCTATGGCCGCATCGATGCCGACGCCATCGCCAGCGAGTACTTCGCCGCCGATCCGTTGCGGCGAAGCTTCGCGCCGGAGCGGATGCGAGTCGCCTGTCTCGGGTTGGGTGAGCGCGTCGCGCAACTGCATTCGCGCGGCGTCGTCCACCTCGATCTGCGCCAGAAGCGAAACATCCTTGTCGACCCCGATGGTGTCGTCTTCCTGATCGACTTCCAGTCGGCGTGGGTCCTCGGTCCGAACGGCTGGCGTGGCTGGTGTCTGCGGCGATTGGCGTGGCTCGATCGCTCGGCCGTGCTCAAGTTCAAAGCGCGTTACGCACCCGATCTCCTCGACGCGCGCGCGCGGCGCGCGGCCGCACGCTTCGCGTGGCTCACGCGCTTGTGGGTCTTCCATCGGATGGGCGCGTTTCTGCGTCTACTGCTGCGTCGACGTCGTACTCGCTCGCCTTGACTGTGTCGCTTCGCGACCTAACATCCCGCCTCGTCGCAACGCTCCACGTCGGAGTGATCGTGCGAACGGATTGGCGAGGTTTGGCGGCTTCGCGATCCGGACCGGCCTGAAGGCGAATCAAGTTTCGCGTCCGCAGGCAAGGTCTCCGTTTTTCGGGGGCAGGGAGGGGCGATGCGCACCATCGGGAGCATCGAGCGTTTTCTGGTCGTCGGCATCGTGCTGGTCATCGGCGCGATCCTGACGGTGGCCATCAAGGGCGCGGGCGATTTCGAGGAGCGCGAAGGCGCGCTGGTCGGAGGCGTCCCGAAACCGGTCGATCCGAAGGCGGCCAACGCGAAGAGCGGCGCGAAGCCGGCCGACCCGCGTGGCGGACGCAAGACCGAACCCAAAGTGGCCAAGTCCACGCCGCCGGCGGAGAACGGCAACGGCGCGTCCCTGCGTCGCGAAGGCCCGCTCGGCAGCCTCAAGGCGCAGCCGCCGCAAGGCGTGGGCTCTCTGAGCCTGCCGACCGATCTGCCCGCTCCAACCGACGCCCCGGGCCCGAGTGGCGGTCCGGTCGCCAACGGCAACGGTGCCGCGCCTCCGGAGAAGAACGTAGCGAATCCCCTCATCGACGATCTGCTGCGCCGGCGGCGCGATGCGGCGCTCGCGGAGATGAACGCGCAGAAGAGCGATGCCCCGGCTCCTTCGCCGGTCGTCGTCGAGGATGACCCCAAAGTGGTCAAGGGCGGCGCGACCGCCGATCTCGAGCCGCCGATCAAGGTGCGTGAGTACCAGTACGAAGTGCGCAGCGGCGACTCGCTCGAGCGCGTGGCGCGGTCGCTTTACGGTGACGGCGCGCTGTGGCAGACGATCCTCGATGCCAATCCGGCGCTGACCGACAAGAACAAGCTCCGCGTCGGCATGCGGCTCAAGCTGCCGAAGGCGCCGACGCAGGGGACGGACCTGGTCTCCACGATCGAATCGGCCGCGACGGAGGGGGCCAAGCTCGCCGTTTCCGGCAGCGAACCGCTGGTGCCCGTCAAGGCGCTCGAACTGACGCCGTCCGCGAAAGAGAAGACGGCGGCAACGGCGCCGGCGACTCCCAAGCGCGTCACCTCTTCGAGCGAGCACACGGTCGCGAAGGGCGACACGCTGATGAGCATCGCGCTGGCCAATTACGGCACCAAGTCGGCGTGGAAGCTCGTCTTCGACGCCAACTCCGACCGCATCACCGACAAGGATCGGCTGAAGGTCGGGACGGTGTTGCGCCTCCCGTCGAACTGAACGACTCGCTCGATGCAGACGCGGTCCCGTCGCGCGCCGCCATGCGGTGTCGACGGGACCGCTCGCGTTTCCAGCAGAAGAGCGCGAGCAGCAAGTGGGTCAGCGCGATGAACGCCATGCGCGGATGACGGCGGCCGTCGTCGACGGTGACCTCTTCGCGATCAGGCGTCGGGCAGAGGGCCCTGCACGGCGCGCGGCGCCGGGCCGCTCAAGTCGACGACGCTATCGGCGTGCTTTGCGCAGCCCGCCAGCGCTTTCGTGAGGAGATCGCGGGCGATCGGCTCGAGGGGGGAGGCGGGTCGCGCCACCAGCAGCAGGTCAGCCATGCGCGCTTGCATCACCGACAGCAGCGACAGCACCTCGGCATCACGCTCGATCGGATCGTCGGGAAAGCGCTGCACCACCCGCTCGATCCAGCGCTCGAGCGAGTCGACGATCACCGTTTCGCAATGGCCGGCGAGCTGCGCGATCGCGGAACCGATGAAGACCGGCTCGTCGAGCGTGCTGGCGAGCTGGCCCGCGTAGGCGCGCTCCTCCTCGATGCGTCCGCCGGAGACCTTCTCCCGGCGCAAGTCGATGGAAGTGAGCACCGCGCCGACCTCCTCCCCGTTGGCCCCGGCGAGCTTCGCGACGTAGGCGACGGGCCCGCTCGCTGCGGCGAGGATGACGACGTTTCGAGCCATGATGTTCCTGCGCGGGAGCACGCGACGCGATGAATCGGAGAGGAAGCGGCGGCATGGTACTGCTCGAACGGAGCGCCCGGGAGTGACGTCACGGCCTGCGATCTCCGTCCTCCTGCCGGTTCGCGATGGCGGGCCCTACCTCGCGGCCGCGGTGGCCGATCTGCTCGCGCAGCGTGAGGTGGATCTCGAGATCGTCGCCGTCGACGACGGATCGAGGGACGGCTCGGCGCAATGGCTCCTCGAGCGCGCGCGTCACGAGCCGCGATTGCGCGTCATCGCGACCGCCGGCGGCGGCGCCGCGCAGGCGCTCGATCGAGCGCTCGGCGAGGCGAGCCACCCGCTCCTGGCGCAGATGGAGGCGGACGATCGTTGCCCACCGCAGCGACTCGCGCGTCTTGCCGCCGCGCTCGCTGCCGAGCCGAAGTGGGACGGCGTCGTCAGCGACGCGGTCGTCTTCGGATTCGACGCGCCGGGCATGCGCAGGTACGTCGCGTGGCAGAACGGGCTTTGCACGTCGCAGGCCATGGCGGCGGCGCGCTTCCTCGAGATCCCGGCGCTGCACCAAACCGGCCTTTATCGCCGCTCCGCGCTCGCGTCGGTGGGCGGCTACGTCAGCGATCCGCGCTGGCCGCTCGACATCGATTTCTGGATGCGATGGCACGAGCGCGGCTTCGTCGCGGGGCGCTGTCGCGAGCGGCTGTACTGCTGGCGCCAGCACGCACACCAATCGACGCGCACGAGCGCGATCCATCGCCCCGCGGCGTTGCGCGCCTGCAAGGCTCACTACTTCGTGCGCGGGCCGGGTGCGGAGCGGCCGATCGACCTGCTCGGCGTGGGGGCGACGCTTTCGGCGTGGCAGTCGGCGCTGGCGGCGGAGCGCCACGGCGATGTCGTCGCGCGGGAGTGGCGTCCGGGCGCGACGTTGCCGCAACGAAGGGAGCGGGCGTTGCGCCTCTTCCTCTTCGGCACCGCACCGGCACGTCAGCGGGTGGTTGCGCAGGACGGCGCGTTCGCGCCTGCCACCGACTGGTTTGCCGCCTGATGGGCTGGCGTACGCGCTGGCGTGCGTGGCGCGAGCGAGTCCGCAAGCGGCGCGCGGCGGAGCGCGCGCTCGACCGCCTGTTCGCTACTCCGAAGCTTCTCGCCGGGACGTCGCTGCGGCCCGATCAGCGCACGCGCTGCCACCTGCTCGATCTGGCAGGCGCGCCGGAACGCATCGGTTTCGGGATCGTCCGCCACCCGCGGCCCTACGCGTTCTCGCGTCAGCGCCACGAGGTGATCGAGCTGTGGTGCTACGAACCGGAGCGCGGAAGCCTCGTGCGCGTGCGTGGCATCAACCTCACTCGCAATGCGGGCGCGGACGACGCATCGGGCGCCTTCGGTCCGCCCCCCTGAGGACGCGCGGCGATCCACGCCAGCGTCTGCGCGACGATCTCGCGCAGTTCGGCATAGGGACGCGCCTTCCGTGCGGACGGGGTGAGTCGCTCGAGCGCGGCTTGCGGCAGGTCGAAGAAGCGCGCGCACAGCTGCGGATCGAAGTGGCGGCCCGACTGCGCGCGCATCAGCTCGATGCTGTGCTCGTGCGTGTAGGCGACCTTGTAGGGTCGATCGCTGCGCAGCGCGTCGTAGACATCGACGATGGCGAAGAGACGGGCGCATAGCGGAATGCGCTTTCCCGAGAGTCCGCGCGGATAGCCGCTGCCGTCGAATCGTTCGTGATGGCACCACGGGATCGCTGCGGCGCTGCGCAAGCTGGTCGTGCGCGCGAGGAGGCGATGGCCGGCGCTCGGATGCGTCCGCATCACGACCCATTCGCGGGCATCGAGGCGACCGCGCTTGAGCAGGATCGGATCGGGGATGGCGATCTTGCCGACGTCGTGAAGCAGGGCGCCCGCGTGGATCGCTTCGAGTTCGCTCTCGGCGACGTCGCACCATGCGGCGAAGAGCAGTGTCCAGAGCGCGACCCGGTGCGAGTGGCCGGCCGTCTCCTGTTCGCGCAGGTCGAGCGCGTCGACGAGCGCACGCAGCGTCTCGCCGTGGAGCGTGGGCGCGGGGCGCGGACGCGCCGTCACCAGGTTGGCGTAACGGCTCTCGAGCGCGGCGCGCTGCCGTTTCAGCGCCGCGCCGGACTCATGGCGATGGAGGCGGCCGGCTGGCGGTGATGGGATGGATGGAGGGGGGATTGGCATGCGCGCCTTCCCGTTGTCGTCGCGGGCGACCCGGCGGCTTGAAGCGCCGCGTGGTGGCGTCGGCTGCCGTGAGGGTGAAATCGCTGCGCCCCGTCCCTCGAAATCCGCGTGGTCGGGAACGCGGTTCTTTCCCGGCGAGTGGGCGAATCGGCGTCGTCGAAGACGAGCCCCGTTTCTCGTCCGAAGCCGAGTTCCTGTCGTCTCGCCACGGGGATCGTCAAGAAAGCGGGCTAGGGCCGCCGGTCTGGAGCGATAGGATGCGTCGCCGTTGGCGGAATCTGCGGCGTGCAGACCCCTGGCGCTCGTTCGCACCGAGAACGCGCCAGCTGCGTCCCGCCGCGCTCCTTTGGGAGGGGCGACGATCGTGGCATCCGGCAAGGAGAACCCGGTCTACCAGGCGCTCACCTTCGACTGCTTCGGCACGTTGGTGGACTGGGAGCAGGGGCTGAAAGACGCGCTCATCGAAGAAGGCGCCTTCGATGCGGTCAAGGCGCGCTTCGACGAGTTCCTGCGTTTCCGCGAACAGCGCGAGGCGGAGTGGGAAGCGCTGCCGTACCGGCACTACCGCGAGATCTTCGCGGTGAGCCTGCGCGAGGCGTTCGTGCAGTTCGGTGGCACGCTCGACGAGCCGACGGCGCTTCGAATCGCCGACTCGCTGCGTCGCTGGCCCGCGTTTCCCGACACGGTCTCGGCGTTGCGTCGTCTCGGCAGCCACTTCCCGCTGCTGCTGCTGTCGAACGTCGATCGCGCGCCTCTCGTGGCGACCGTCGAGCGGCTCGGGATCCCGTTCGCCGAGATGGTGACGGCCGAGGACGTGCGCTCGTACAAGCCAGCGCCGCTGCACTTCCAGGATGCGAAGCGTCGGCTCGGCTCGCGCGCTGCCGGCTGGCTTCACGTCAGCTCGTCCTCGTTCCACGACCTCGAGCCGGCGCAAACGCTCGGCATCGCGTGCGCATTCGTGGCGCGCGGCAATGCGAAGCTGAAGGACGGGATCACCCCGAAGATGGTGGTGAAGGACCTGTTCGAGCTGTGCAAGAAGCTCGGAGTCTGAGATGGCGAAGCGCGCGCGAAGCCGGCGCCTTCCGCCGGTCCGGATCGGCGTCATCGGCGGCAGCGGCCTCTACGAAGTCCCCGGCGCGAAGCGCCTCGCCACGCTCTTCCCGACGACGCCTTGGGGCAAGCCGTCGGACCCGATCAGCGTCGTCGAGATCGCCGGGCAGGCGGTCGCGTTCCTGCCGCGTCACGGCAAGGGCCACCGACTGCTCCCGAGCGAGGTGAATGGGCGGGCCAACTTCGCCGCGCTCAAGTCGCTGGGCGTCGAGCAGGTGGTCGCCTTCTCGGCCGTCGGCAGCCTCGCCGAAGAGCTGCGGCCGCTCGATTTCGCCGTTCCTGCGCAATTGATCGATCGCACGCGCCATCGTCCCGACACCTACTTCGGCGACGGCGTGGTGGGCCACGTCGCCTTCGCGGATCCGTTTTGCCCGCGGCTCGCGAGCCTGCTGCGCCAGGAACTGCGCGCTGCGAATCTGCCGGGTGCACTCGGCGAGCCGACGCTCGTCTGCATGGAGGGACCGCTCTTCTCGACCCGGGCGGAGAGCCAGAGCTATCGCCAACTCGGCGCCGGGCTGATCAACATGTCGGCGCTGCCCGAAGCGAAGCTCGCTCGCGAAGCGGAACTCTGCTACGCGCTGGTCTGCATGGTCACCGATTACGACTGCTGGCGTGACGGTGAGGCGGACGTCGACATCCAGATGGTGCTCGCGAACCTCACGTCGAATGCCGCTCGGGCGAGAGCGCTGTTGCCGACGCTGCTTCCCAAGGTCGCCGCCGCTTCGCGCGCCTGCGGCTGCCCGGATGCGTGCCGCTTCGCGATCGTCACGGCCGCCGAGCAGCAGCCGCGCGCGACGCGGGCGAAGCTCGCCAAGGTGCTCCCGCGCTATTTCGCGCCGCCGAAGAAGCGGCGCTGACGCGACCTGCGCGCTTCGCCGATGCCGCTGGCGTCGCATGAGCGAAAGCGCGGCGCAGGGACGGCGCGAGGGCGGGCTGGGGGCGCGGCGCCGGCGACTTCAATTCGAGCCTGAGCAACCACTTAGCGAGCTCGACGCGAACGATCGACGAGCGGGGATCGTGAAGGCCGCAGCGGCACACCCTTTGTTGAAGAGGACGCTGACCCCGTGGCGTGAGGACCGGCCTCTCGGTTGGATCAGGTTCAAGGCTAGCCCGGTTTCCTTTGCGGCACTGAGGCTGGGTTCACTCCTCGGGGTTACTTGAAAACGCAAGGCTTCCGGCCGCTCATGCCGGAAGTTCGCGACCACGCTGGAGCCGCGCGCGACCCCCTCGCGTGCGGCTCTGGTTTTTTCGCTGCAACGTCACCGCGCCCCGGCGTCTCTCCGCCAGCGTCCCGGCGCCTCGCTCTCCTGAACGGAGCAGCGCCGCTCCGAGGTACGGGGGCCCTCGTTCCAGAGCCTCGCCGCGCGACCCGCCGCCCCGCCGGTCGCGTTTCGCAGTCGGTGGAGAATCGCATGCAACTTGTCTCGGTCCCGTTGGCGATCGTGCTCGCCTCGTCGGCGTCCGATCCGGTCGAGCTCGTCGGTGGCGATTCGCTCGCCGATCGAGTTGGCGGCGACGCCCTGCTCTACGTCTCGCTCGACACGACCCGCATGGTCGACGGGATGACCAGCCTCGGATTGACGACGCTGCTCGACGAACCGCAGGTGCGCCAGTTCCTCGAACCGATGGCGGGCGAACTCCACGCCGAGATCTCCACGGCCGGCTTGCGTCAGCTCCTCGATTCGGTGCCATGGCGGCAGTTCGTCGACGGTCGTGTCGAGCTCGCCGTGCGCGGCATCGAGGTCGAGTTCGGCGGCAGCCGTCTCGAACTCTCCGCCTCGCACCCGCTCGATGCGCGCACGGTCAATCAGCTGAGCGGCCTGATCGAGCACGCCAGCTCCGGCCAGATGGCGAACGTGTCGATCGGCCTCGATGCCGTGGCCAGCGTCGAAGTCGGTCAGCGCTTCAAGGGCTGGTTCGAGGAAATGGTGGGGCAGCTGCGCCAGTCGGGCCTCGACGCGCGCGCCGAGGAGTGCCGGATCGCAGGCCATGACGCGCACCGCCTCGCGCTTCGTTTCGATTCCGATGCTCCGGCCACGGCGATCTACTTCGCCGCCGAGGGCAAGCGCTGGTGGTTCAGCGGCTCAGCGAGTTCGCTCGAACGTTGCCTTGCCGCTCCGCAGGTCGAATCGCTCGCGCGCAGCGGAGCGTTCAAGAAGTGGCAGGCGCAGGTGACCGGAGGAGCCCCGGCTCTCCAGGCGTACGTGAACGTCGCCAACGTGGCCCGACTCTTCGAGCGGCTGGTGCCGCCGATCGTGAAGGAGGAGATGGACCTGCTCGGCATCTCCGCGGTCGAGTCCATCGGCCTGGCGTCGAGCTTCGTCGATGGCGGCGTACGCGATTCACTGGCGATCAGCTGGTCGCAGCCGCCGACCGGCATCCTCTCGCTGCTCGACTGCGTCGATGGCGGCTTCGATTTCCTGAAGTCGGCGCCGGCGGAGACGGGCTTCTACCTCGGCCTGCGCCTCGCTCCGGAAGCGATGCTCGACAAGCTGGTGACGGTGGCGGATCAGATCGCGCCCGGTTCCTCGCGAGGGATCGAGATGGCGCTTGGCGAGATGGATCGCGAGACGGGCATGGACGTTCGCGCCGAACTCGTGGCGGCGTTCGGCGATGAAGTCGGCCTCTACCTGACGCCGCCGGGCGCCGGCTCGATGCTGCCCGACGGCATGCTGATGCTCGAAGTCGGGGATCGCCAGCAGTTCGAGAAGCTGCTCGATCGGGCGCGCCAGATGATGGTGCAGCAAGGGCTCGTGGTGAACGACGCGCGCGGGCTGCCGGAAGGGTGCCACGGTTTCACCGTGGTGCCGGAGGGTTCGCCGGTGCAGCCCGTCGTGGCGCTCACCAACGACGTGCTCTGCATCGCGCCCAACGTGCTGGCGCTGAAGTCGGCGTTGCGGGCGCGCGAGAGCGGCCGCTCCGGCAGCGCGCTCGACAATGCGCGGCTGCAGACGGTGCTGCACGCGCTGACCGGCAAGCCGACGGCGGAAGGTCTGTCGATGCTCGCGTTCGTCGACCTCGAGCGACTCATCTCGATCGGCTACCAGTTCGTGCCGATGGTCGCGGGCGGAATCCAGGAGGGGAGCGGCGGTCGCCTTGATCCTGCCGCGCTGCCCGAGGCGGAGGTGGTTTCGCGTCACTTCACCGGCATCGGGATCGCGGGCCGGTCCGATCGCAACGGAATGTCGATCAGCTTCTTCACGCCGACCGGAGTGCTGCCGACGATGGCAGCGGCCGCCGCGTGGACCATGACGACCGCACGGGCGATGGAGTATCAGTCGATGCCGGAGCCGGTGTCGATGGAGACCGAGGCTCCGGCGCCCGCGACTTCAGGCCGCACGCTCGGGGCTCTCTTCGCCAATCTGGAAAAGGCGACTGGCGCCACCATCGACTTCCCGGAATCGCTCGCGTCCGTCGAAGTCGACTATCGCGCGCGCAGCGGTGACCTCGAGGTGATCCTTTCGCAGTTGTCCGCGATCGTCGGATTCAACTATGAGGTGCGCGAGGTCGACGGCTCGCCGCTCGTCGTCATCACCACCGGCTGAGTGACGAGCTGCGGCAAAACTGAAGTCCTGATGCAGCCGCCCCGCGTCGCATTGGCGTCGCGGGGCGGTCTTTTTTTCGCGGCGGTGGCGCGCCTCGATCGCGTCGATATCGAAGCATCAGCGAGGTAGCGCCATGGCCCTCGAACACCGCGTGCTCATCTACGTCTTCCGTCGTCGCGCCAGCGGCGTCGAGTACCTTTTCGAGCGACGTTGGCCGCACGAGGAATTCTCGTGGTCGCCGATCCCGGCTGAGGTCGGTTACACCGAGTCGCTCGAAGTGGCGACGCGGCGCAGCATGCAGCATGACTGGCACGCGCCACCGCCCGAGCGGCTCGTCGATCTGCGCGTCTGCGCGCACGAGTGCGTCGGTGACCTCGATCTGATCGAGTGGGGCATGGGCTACGGCGTGCGCCCGCAATGGGACCCGGCGCAGACGGATCTGCCGGTCCGAGCCGAGCTGGCGTGGCGCCCGCTTCCAGTCGCCCTCGAACTCCTGGAGGGAGAGGCGGCGCGCCGCGCGCTGTTCCGGCTGCATCTGCAGGCCGCCGAGTGAGGCGCCGACCCCGGCGATTGCGCCGGGCGCCCGATTCCGGAAGATCGCCGCCGCGTTCCGGTCGAACCGGGCGAGACTTCCGGAGCCGTGCATGACCGCCGACCGTTCCGTGGCCGATCGACGCCGCCATTCGCAGTCGGGGATCATCCTCGTGCTGGCGATGTTCGTGATCGTCCTGCTGCTGGTGATCGTGCCGCAGTTCTGCTTCTCCGCCCATGTCGAGCGCGAACTGGCGCTCAACGACATCACCGAGCTGCAGATGGAAGCGCTGGCGCGGGCCGCGATCCTGCGCGCTCAAGCGGGTCTCCTCGTCGACCTCGACGACGACAAGAGCGAGGGCGCGGGGGGCGAGGACGCGCTTGGAGGCGCTGGCGGCGGCGGTGCGGCGGGTGGTGCCGGGGGTGCGGGCGGTGCGGGCGGTGCGGGCGGAGCCGGTGGCGGTGGGGCTGGCGCCGGCGACTCGGGGGCGGTGGGAAGCCACGTCGACTCGCTCGACGAAACCTGGGCGACCTCGGGATTCGACTTCTCGTTGGGCGAGGAGGCGCAGCTTCGCACCCGAATCGACATCAGCGACGAGGACTCGAAGCTGAACGTGCTGCTGTTGGCGGCCGAGGACCCCGACTATCGCAAGGAGTGGCGCAGCCGGTTCGAGCGCTGCCTCGACCTGATGCGCGATGGCCAGCCGGACGACCTTTCGATCAGCGATGCGTCCGAGTCGCTGGATCGCATGGAGCGTTGGATGCGCGGCGAGCGCGGCAACGACTTGCTTGCGACTCCGGCACTGCAATCGGGCGACTGGAAGGGCGATTCGGCGCAACCGACCTTCGCGCCGTTCTCGCTGGCGGAGTTCGCGCTGGCGGGCGGTCAGCCGACGCGCCTGTTGACCGGGTTCCTGATCGGCGACGATCCGGATGACCAGAAGTGGGTGCCCGGCCTCGCGCAGGGTCTCACGGTCTGGTCGAACCTCGAGTTCAAGGACATCAACGACGAGGTCGCTGACGGCGGACCCGCGAATGTCTCCAATGACCAGAAGGCGCGCCCCGAGGCGCAAGGCGTGAACAACGGTCGCATCAACATCAACACAGCGCCCGTCTGGGTCTTGAAGAGCCTCTTTCCTGACTCCGAGGTTCCCTACGCGGCATGGGATGAGTTCGAGACGTTCCGGCGCGAGGCGCTCGACGAGATCAAGAAGAAGCGTGAAGAGGCGCGCGGTGGCGAGACGCCTGAAGACGAGGGGCCGCCCGATCCTGACGACAAGACGGGCAAGTACCCGCTGAAGACGATCGACGACCTGCGCAAGGTCGACGGCTTCACCTCCGATTCGAGCTCGATCACGCCCGAGCGTTGGGAGAAGCTCGCGATGTTGCTCACCGTCGAGAGCAACGTCTTCACGATCACCGTCTCGATCGCCACGCTCGAGCCGCCGACTCGCTACTACGTCGCGCGCGCCGTCGTGTGGCGCCGTTCTCAGGGTGGCGGCGACCCGCGTTGCCTGCCGATCGTGCCGTTCGAGCGGATCGGAAACGCGACGATCGACCTGCGTGAGTTCACCAAGCAGGTCGAAGACGAGTCGGCCTACACCCGCTAGGGACCGGGCGGCGGACGCGACCTTCGGGTCGATTCGAGCGGGCGCCCGCGTCGGGCGGTCCACGCGGGCGGGCGCTCCGTGGGAGCAAGGGCGAATTGACAGCCCCTGCCCCGCCGTTA
Organism: Planctomycetota bacterium; assembly: GCA_031409275.1. Classification (GTDB taxonomy): domain Bacteria; phylum Planctomycetota; class B15-G4; order B15-G4; family SIAN01; genus SIAN01. Next base: position 85,668 of record JANNXA010000014.1, on the reverse strand, counting down.
ACGTCCCCCGGTTTCCCTAGGCCCGCCCATGCGCATCCCTGTCATTGCCGGCAACTGGAAGATGAACCTCGACCGCTCCGCGGCCGTGGCGTTGGCACGTGAACTGAGGGAGAAGGCGCCGGCGACTGGGGTCGAAGTCGGAGTGGCGCCGGCGTTTCCCTACCTCGAAGCCGTGACCGGAGTGCTGAGCGGCGGCTCGATCTGGACGGCCGGACAGAACGTCTCGCATGAGACGCTCGGGGCGTTCACCGGGGAAGTCTCGGCGTCGATGCTCGCCGACGTCGGATGCAGCCACGTCCTGGTCGGCCACTCCGAACGCCGTCACCTCTATGGCGAGAGTTCCGATCTCGTGGGCCGCAAGCTCAGCGCTGCGCTCGCGGAGCACCTCGTGCCGATCCTCTGCGTGGGCGAGACGCTCGCGCAGCGGCAGGCCGACAAGACGATGGCGGTCGTCTTCGAGCAGCTCGAAAGCGGGCTGCGCGGAGTCGAGGCGGCGGCCGTCGCGTCGCTATTGATCGCCTACGAGCCGGTCTGGGCCATCGGCACCGGAGTGAACGCGACTCCGGGGCAAGCATGTGAAGTGCATCATCTGATCCGCGGTTGGCTCGCGCGCCGCTTCTCCAAGGCGTTCGCCGATTCGACTCGCATTCTCTACGGCGGTTCGGTGAAGGCGGAGAACGCCGCCGAACTGCTCGCGGTCGAGGGCGTCGATGGCGCCCTGGTGGGGGGCGCGTCGCTCACCGCCGCGTCGTTGCTGAAGATCATTGCCGCGTGCCCGAACCGGGCGCGCTGAAGAGGTTTGACTCCATGATGCTGCTCTTCTCGTTCGCCTCGCTCCTGCACGGTTTCCTCTGGTTCCTGCTGATCGTCACGATGCTCGTGCTGATCGGCGTGATCCTGCTGCAGGAAGGGAAGGGCGGCGGTCTCGCCGAGGCCTTTGGTGGCGCTGGCGCCGAGACGTTCGGCGTCAAGGCGCACGGCATCAACAAGTTCACCGCCATCCTCGGTGGCGTCTTCCTCACGCTGTGCGTCGTGCTGAACCGCTTCCACTTCGAGGCCGACACCACGCCGCTCGACCCGAACTTCAAGCCTTCGCCCGAACGTCTCGACCCGAATCAGCAGGCCCTCCAGGATGCGATCGACAAGGCGACGCAGAACCTCGGCGCGAACGGAGGCGCGACGCCACCCCAGAATCCCGGCGACGGCAAGTAGACGCACCTCGCCACTGCCTCTCGAACTCCCCCGTCGGAGCGCCGATCCGTGGAAGCTGCTGAAGTCCGCCGCCTGCTCGAAGAGACGCAGGCGCTGCTGAACGGCCATTTCGTGCTCAGCTCCGGCAAGCACAGCGACAAGTACTTCCAGTGCGCACGGGTGCTCGCGTCGCCGGCTCGCGCCTCGCTGCTCGGCGCCGGCATCGGCAGCCGCTGGAGCGACGCGCTCGTCGACGCGGTGGTGGGGCCGGCCATCGGCGGCATCATCATTGCCCACGAAGTCGCCCGCTACCTCGGCACACCGAGCTACTTCACCGAGCGCGAGGCCGGAAAGATGGCGCTTCGCCGCGGCTTCACGCTCGAAGCCGCCAGCAAGGTCGTGGTGGTGGAGGATGTGGTCACCACCGGTGGTTCGGCGCAGGAAGTCGTCGATCTGCTGAAGTCGCAGGGCGTCGAGGTGATCGGCGTCAGCTCGATCGTCTGGCGTTCGCCCGATCCACATGCGCCTTCGCCGTTCGGCGACCTGCCCTTCCGGCCGCTGATGACGCTGCCGACCGATGCGTGGGACGTGGCCGATTGCCCGCAATGCAAGCAGGGCAAGCCGTTCTACAAGCCGGGCAGCCGCGCGCCGGCGGCTGGCGCATCCGCCGAAGCGGGGAAGTGACGCGATGCCGGCCAGCATGACCGGCTTCGGTCGCGCCGCCGGCAAAGGTCGCGGGGCACGCCTGCTCTGCGAAGCGCGCTCCGTCAACCACCGCTTCCTCTCCACGAAGACCCGCCTGCCGAGCGCGTTGCAGCAGCTCGAAGGCTGGGTCGAGCAGCGCGTCAAGGAGCGCTTCGCTCGCGGCTCGATCGAGGTAGCCGTCTTCTGGCGCGATGCCGGCGAACGGCTCGCGGCGCGCCTCGACACCAAGGTTGCCGACCACTACGTCGAGCAACTGCGCGCCTACCTGAAGAAGCGAAAACTCGTCAAGGAGATCGACGCCTCGCTCTTGTTGGGGCTGCCAGGAGTGCTGGCTCCGGTCGATCCCGACGAGCTCGCCGCCGATTTCAAGCCGGAACTGCAGAAGGTGGTCGACGCCGCGCTCGGCTCGCTGTTCGAGATGCGGGCGCGCGAAGGGGAGCGGCTCGCCGCGGCGTTGCGCCGCGAAGTGCAGAAGGTGGCCGAATGCGCCGCCGCGATCCAGACGCACGTGCCGGAGACCGTCCGCCACTACCAGCAGCGGCTCGGCGAGCGGATCACCGCGCTGCTCCAAGGGCAGGGCGTCGCGCCCGATCCGGCGATGCTCGCGCGCGAGGTTGCGCTCTTTGCCGATCGCTCGGACGTGACCGAGGAACTCGATCGACTGAAGTCGCACGAGGCGGAGTTCGAGAAGCTGCTGGTGCGCGAAGGGCCGATCGGTCGCGAACTCGAGTTCCTGGTCCAGGAGATGGGGCGCGAGGTGCAGACGGTTGGCAGCAAGGTCCAGGACGCGGCGTTGCTGGTCAAGGTGCGCGAAGCCAAGTCGAGCCTCGAGAAGTTGCGAGAGCAGGTGGCGAACTTCGAGTGAGCGAGTTCCGCGCAGTGAAGGGGGCGACCTTTCCGCGGCAGCCGTTCCGCGGCGGCCTCGCCGTGCTCTCTGGACCGTCGGGATCGGGCAAGACTTCGATCTGCAAGGCGCTGCTGCGCGATCCGCGCGTCGAACTCTCGATCAGCGCCACCACGCGCCAGCCCCGCGTCGGCGAGGTGGACGGCGTCGACTACTGGTTCTATTCGCTGGCCCGGTTCGAGGAGATGGTCGCGGCCGGCGAGTTCATCGAGTGGGCGCGCGTCTACGGCAACTGCTACGGGACGCCGCGCGCGCCGCTCGCTGCCGCCAGCGGTCGCCGCGATCGCCTGATGCTGCTCGACATCGACGTCCAAGGCGCCGCACAGATGCGGGCGCAGAAGATCGTGGCGCTGTCGATCTTCATCGCGCCGCCGTCGATCGAAGAGCTGAGTCGGCGACTCGCGTTGCGTCGGACCGACGCGCCGGAGGTCGTCGCGCAGCGCCTGCTTTGGGCCGAGCAGGAGATGGCGCAGCGCGAGCGCTACGACCACGTCGTCGTCAACTCCGACCTTGCGGCGACGATCCTCGCCGTCCAGGCGCTGCTCGGTCTCGATCCGCCGCCGGCGACTTGAGTCAGCCACCTCTCGATCGACCGCTTCACTTGCGCCGGGGCGTGCGTAGACTCCCGCGCGGTTGGGCGGCCCGGGGAGGGGGGCAGTGTGTCCCCGCTTCAGGAGGCCGTTCGCTGCGAGTCCATCCGTGGCGAGCGAGCGGACGAAAGAGCTGTCGAGTCTGATCTGGTTCGGCGCAGGGACGTTCCTGCTGGCCGCGATGTCGTCCTACGTCGAGGACGTCGGCCCTGCCACCGGAGCGGTCCAGTGGCACAACGTCTGCGGCGACTTCGGCCAGTGGGTCGCGCGCGGGCTGCTCGGCCATCTGGGGTACGCCGCCTACCTCATCCCGATCGCGCTGATCGGCGAAGGCGCGCGCCTGTTCGGCCGATTGCCGACGCGCCCCATCGCGCTGCGCGCGCTCGGCATCGTCCTCTTCATGCCGGTGCTCGCTGCGGTCCTGCATGAACTGCTCGGCGCCTTCAGTCCGCGCATCCCCGATGCCGGTGGCGAGTTCGGCATCTGGCTCGCCGCGCTGCTCAAGATGGACAGCGGGCTTGGCGTTCTCGGCGGTCGCATCGTGCTGGTGCTGCTGCTGCTGATCACGTTCGTGCTCTATGCCGACCTGCTCTACTCGCGGTCGTTCTCTCGTTTGGTGGCGTGGATCGAGGCGCGGCGCGGCAACGGTGAACCGGCCGTCGTCGTTGGAAGCGGACTGGCCGAGCGTCGTCGTTCGCTGAGCCGCAGCGGTGTTGCGCCGGCGATCGACCTCGAGGACCCGGCGGTGGCGCGTGGGCGCGGAGTCGCGCCCGATGTCTCGAACGAGGAACTCGACGCGGAGCTCGAACGCGCGCTTTCGGATGCCGCGCCCGCGAAGAAGGGGAAGAAGGGGTCGAAGCGGCTCGCGTCGGCGGTCGACGCCGCGATGGAGAGTGACACCGTCGCGCCCGAAGAGGAGATTGCCGAGCCGCTCGACGATGAGTGGACCGCGCCGGCGGTGGCCAAGCCCGCCGCTGCGGTCAAGCCGGCGTCCTCGATCTTCCGTCGCGAAGACGAGGCACAAGACGAAGAAGACGCCGAGCGCGACGAGGAGTCCGCCGCCAACGCAGCCGATGCCGATCCCCTGCGCGCGATCGTCGCTTCGCCCATCGCCGAGCGCGACGAAGTCGATCTCGATGGCGAGAAGCTCGAGGCGCCGGCGGTGGACGTTGAGCCCGCTCGCGAGCCGAAGCCGACGCTGCGCAGCAAGCTCGCGGCGAAGCTGAAGAGCGTCACCGCCAAGAAGCCTGCGCTGCCAGCGGCGGCCGCGAATGGGGCCGTCGACGCGGTCGAAGCGGACGCGGACGCAGCCGTCGCCGCGGCGGCAGACGTCGCTCCGGCCGCGCCCGAAGTCGACATCGCGGCGCTCGCCGAGGCCGCGTCGAGGCGCTCCGCGAAGCCGCTCGCACCGGCGTCGCTTCCGGCGGTGGTTCCGCTTCCGTCCGCGCCCCCCGAGCGCAGCCGGGTGCCCTACCAATTCCCCTCGTTTGACTTGCTCGATCCGCCAGAGCGCGACAGCGGCGGCGACTTCATCAAGTTCACCGAGGAGGCGGCGCGCAAGCTCACCACCGCGCTCAAGTCGTTCAAGGTCGACGCCAAGGTGGTGGGCGTGCAGCGTGGCCCCGCCATCACGATGCTCGAGGTCGAACTGGCTCCGGGCACCAAGCTGACCCGGCTGCGCGCCCTCGAAGATGACCTCGCGATGGCGCTCGCGGCGCAGAGCGTGCGCATCGTGGCGCCGATCCCCAACAAGTCGACGGCCGGCATCGAGATCCCGAACGATGCGCGCGCCGTGGTGCGCATGTCCGAGCTTCTGCAATGGCCGGGCTACAACCCGGCGAAGTACGCGATCCCGATCTGCCTCGGCAAGGACTCGAGCGGCGCCCCGCGCATCGAGGACCTCGCGAAGATGCCGCACCTGCTCGTCGCCGGCTCGACCGGCTCGGGCAAGTCGGTCTGCCTCAACACGCTGATCATGTCGATCCTCTTCTCGCGCACGCCCGAGCAGGTGAAGCTGATCCTGATCGATCCGAAGATGGTCGAGCTCTCCTCGTTCCAGAACGTCCCGCACCTCATGTGCCCGGTCGTCACCGACATGAAGCGCGCCGCCGGCATCCTCGAGTGGGCCGTCGAGAAGATGGAGGAGCGCTATGCGCTGCTCCACAAGGTCGAGGTGCGCAACATCTATGCGTACAACAAGCTCGGCGACGACGAGGTCAAGCGTCGGCTCGGCGACGAGTTCTCCGCCGACTTCGAGACGACGCTGCCGTTCATCGTCATCGTCATGGACGAGCTCGCCGACCTGATGCTGGTCCACGGCAAGGACGTCGAGCAGTCGATCACCCGACTCGCGCAGAAGTCGCGTGCGGTCGGGATCCACGTCATCCTCGCCACGCAGCGGCCGTCGACCAACGTCATCACCGGCCTCATCAAGGCCAACCTGCCGACGCGCATCGCGTTCCGCGTCACCAGCAAGATCGACTCGCGCGTCATCCTCGACCAGAACGGCGCCGACAAGCTGCTCGGCCAGGGCGACATGCTTTACGTGCCGCCCGGGACCGCCGACCTGTCGCGCGTCCAGGGCTGTTTCGTCACCGACCAGGAGATCCGCGGCGTCGTCGATTTCCTGGCGGACCAGGGGCCGCCGCAGTATTCGCGCGAACTGGTCCAGAAACGCAGCAGTTCGGACAAGGATCCGTCCGAGATCGACGATCTCTTCGATGACGCGGCAAAGTTCGTGGTGGAGACGCAGCGCGGTTCGGCATCGTTGCTGCAACGACGCTTCGCGATCGGATACACGCGAGCGTCGCGGCTGATCGACCTGATGGCGAACGACGGGCTGCTCGGTGATTTCAAGGGCAGTCAGGCGCGCGAAGTACTCTGCACGAGTCTCGAGGAACTGGAGACGCGGCGCGGCGAGCAGCGCGCCACGCGCGGAGTGAAACCGTCCGAACTGCGGGGTGACGACGAGGGTGCGGCTGCCGGGAGCGATCTGGCGTTGGCCGGCGACGAGAGACCGGATCCGTTCGACGATGATGAAGTGGACGAGGAGGCGAAGGCATGACGTGCATTGCAGCGATTGCGGCCGCCGGGCTCGAAACGAGCCTCGCGGATCGCGTGGGCGGTTGGGCGCAGGGGTGCCTGGTGCTGCTGGTCGGAATCTGGCTGTTCCTGGCGCTGCTGGGCATCCGCACCGCGCGCTTCCCCTGGCGAATCCTGGGCGGGCTCGCCTTCATCGCGGGCTCGGCGCTGTGGCTCGGACTCCATCCGTCGCGCGCCGCCGCGTGGGAACTCGATGCGGGCTACCTCGGATTCGCGGCGCAGCAGACGCTGATGGAGCAGATGGCGGGATCGCCGCTGCTGCTCAATCTGGTGGGCGCGCTCCTGGCCGCCTGTTCGGTGCTCGGACTGCTGGTGGCGATCGACTGGCTTCCACTGCTCCCGTTCGCACCCCTCCTGGCGGGGGTCGAGGGACGCCTCGCGAGGGCGTCCTCGGAGCGGGCCGCGGTGCGCGCAACGCAGGCCGCCGCCGCGCGACAGCGCGCGCAGGCCGCCGCCGCGAACCTGATGCACTCCGCAAGTGCGACGCTCGCGCCGCCGGCGCCGCGCGCCATGGCGACGGAGGTCGCGCCGAGTGCGCCACCGCCGGTGCAAGTGCAGGAAAGCGCCGCGATCGTCGCCGCAGCGATGGAAGTGGCGCAGGCCCCGATCGAAACGTCACCCGCCGCGATCGAAGGGCCGCCGGCATCGATCGAAGTCGAGGTTGATGACACGGAGCCGTCGGCCAGCGACCTTGCGCCGCCGTCGACGCAGTGGGATCGATTCCGTCCTCGCGCCCACGTCGAGATCGTGAAGGAGGAAGTGCCGGAGTCGACGTTGGAAAGTGGCGGCGTCTTGCCGGTGGACAACGAGGCGGAGGCGACGCATAACACCTCGCTCGCGGAGGGCGCAAGCCGCTCGGAAGCGCTGCCGCCTGCTGCGGCTCCTGCCGACGTGCGACCGGACGCTGCGTTGGAAGAGCCGAAGCCGTCGCTCGAAGCGGGGGCTTCGCCGGAACCTGAACAAAAGGACCTTCCCGTGCTGGATCAAGTGCTGGATCAAGATCGCGACCTCGAGGCGCTCGTTTCGGAAACGCCGTCCGCTGCCACGGCGCTGCTCGATGGTCCAACTGCGGTGACGCAGGATTCGGCTGCGGTGGCGCCCGACGCTCCCTTGGCGCCGACCGATGAGACGCTCGCACCGCGCCGAAAGAAGGAAGAGGACGACGAGCCCGCGGAAGAGCCCGCCGAGGATCCTGACAAGGAACCCGACGAAGAGGGCGAGGAAGAGCCGGGCGCCGAGCCTGACGAAGAGGGCGAAGACGAAGAGGAGTGGGAAGAGGAAGAGGAAGAAGGCGACAAGGAAGAGAAGGAAGAAGAGGAAAAGGAAGAGGAGTGGGACGACGACGAGGACGACGACGACGATCCCGAGGATGAGGACGACGAGGACGACGAAGAAGAAGACGAGGACGAAGACGACGAAGACGTCGCCGATGATGACGACGAAGATGACGGCAAGTGGGACGACGACGAGAGCTCGTCCACGCAACCGGCTCCGCAGTCGTCGGCGCTCCTCGATCCGACTCCCGCCGCCGTCGAGTTCGTGACCGGCGCGACGCAAGACGTCGCGCCCGCACTTCCTGCCGTGCCCACCGTCTCCGCTCTTCCCGACCTTGACGTCGAGTCCGTCGCGTTGCCGTCGGCGCCGGTCGCTCCGACCGTCGCTCCGCTCGCGGCCCCGCTCGCGGCGCTCCCGCCGCATCTCTTCCGCGACCTGCCCGACGACGAGCGCGAACTGCTGCACCGCGCCGTGTCGATGCTGCTCGAGCTCGAAAGCGTCTCGCTCTCGAAGCTGCAGCGCGAGCTTGGCATCACCTACTACTCGGCGGCGCGCGTCTTCGAGCGGCTCGAGAAGGACGGCTACGTGGCGCCGTACTCGGGTTCGCTCGCACGCGCCGTGAAAGTCACCCGCTCCGATTGGGAGAAGCGCCTGCAGGGGTGATCCCCTGAGGCGCGTCCGCCAAGCCGTGACGCTCGCCAACAAGATCACGACGGGACGGCTGGCGCTCGCGGTCGTTCTGTTCGTTCTGCTCGACCTGCTCGGCCGCGGTGACCCGCTGCCGGGCTGGGTGCTTGCCTCCGCATGCTGCGCTCTCTTCATCCTGATCACGGCGACCGACGCGCTCGACGGCTACTACGCCCGCAAACTGGGCCAGGTGAGCGACTTCGGCCGCATCGCCGATCCGGCGGCCGACAAGGTGATCGTGTGCGGGTCGCTGGTCTTCCTGTCGGCGATCAGCTGGGGGCGTTCGATCGTGCCGCCCTGGATCGTGGTGGCGATCCTCTGCCGCGAGTTCATCGTCACCGCGCTGCGCGGCTACATGGAACGCAAGGGGCACGACTTCGGCGCCGACCCCGCCGGCAAGGTCAAGATGATCGTGCAGTGCGTCGCCATCCCGATGGTGATGCTGTTTCGCATCGTCGACGACGGCTGTGCTGACCGCTACCCCGCGCTGCCGCGGATGGTGTGGTGGTCGGCGGTCGTGCTGATCTGGTTGACGCTGTTGATCACCGTCTGGAGTGGCTACGGCTACATCCGCAAAGCGGCGATCCACTTGAGGGAGGGGTTGTGACGCAACGCCAAGTGCACGGTGGCGGATCACCGCGTCCGCCGCCCGGTCCGCTCGACCGCGTTCGCGCCGCCCTCATCTCGAGTCTCGGGCTGGGTTATGCGCCGGTTGCGTCCGGGACCTTCGGGACGCTGGGTGGCGTCGTGCTCGCGCTGCTGATCGGTCACGTTGCAGTCCCGCGGTGGGGCTGGCACTTCGGCCTGGCTGCGGCGATCGCCGGCGCCGTCGTGCTGCTGATCGGAATGGCACTCGGGGGCTGGGCGGAGCGCTATTACGGCTTCAAGGATCCCAAGCCGTTCGTGCTCGATGAGGTGCTCGGCTACCTCGTCGCGGTCTTGCGGCTGAAGGAAGGCGTCCCGGAGTGGCGCGAACTGACGCTCGCCTTCTTCGCGTTCCGCTTGTTCGACGTCGTGAAGCCGTGGCCCGCTCGTCAGCTCGAGTTCCTGCCGAAAGGGGCGGGCATCATGCTCGACGACGTCGTCGCGGGGATCTACGCGTTTGCGCTGGTCTGGATCGTCCGCGAGTGGTTGCAGTGGCCGTGACGGAGGCGCCTCGATGGGTCGCACCAAACCTCGCCGCAAGCGCGCCGCGCCCGAGCGCGACGAATCGAGCGCGCTCCTTCCGGCGGGCGGACGACCACGCGCGTCAGGGCTCGGCGTTGCCGCCCAGTTCTCCGGTGCCACCGCCGCCACCGTCGCCGCATCGCTGATCGTCTTCGGCCTGATCCTCTACCGGATCCTCGCCGGGATCCTCTCCGACGAGATCGACGCCACCGGCGTGCAGGCGGTGCGCGCGCTCGCCGCGGTCGATGCCAACTGCTGGGAGCCGTTCCACGAGACCGCGCTCGAGGGCAAAGGGGCCAAGGCGCGCGACGAGGGCGGGCTCGGCCAGGTGACGCTCGAGAAGGAGCAGAAGGCGCAGTACGAGAAGCGCAGCGCGCTCAATCGGCGCCGACTTCGTGAGCTCGTCGAAGCGAGCGGCACCAAGCTGCTCGACGTCGTCATCCTCGATGCCGCGATGAAGAAGGTGATCAACGGCGACTCGGCGATCTCGTTCGAGCAGACCACGTCGCGGAGCTTCGCCGAGGTGCTGATCCAGGAAGGCGCCTACCTTGCCAACGCGGGCACCGACAAGCAGCGGCGGACCCAGGCGCGCATCTACGCCGCCGACGTGAAGGACCAGGACGGCAAGGTTGCCGCCAAGGCCGTCGTGGCACTGTCGGCCGAGAAGATCGGGGAGAGCCTGAGCCGAGTGCTCATGAGCATGCTCCTGCTGACGTTCGTCTTCCTCGGCATCGGCGTGCTGGTGTCGTGGCTGCTGGCGCAGCGCATCACGCGACCGATCCAGCAGCTCGCCGAGGACATCGAGACGGTGGCCGCGGGCGATCTCGAGCATCGCACCCACGCGCACAGCTCGGACGAGGTCGGCGTGCTCGCGCGCACCTTCGATCGCATGACGCAGAGCCTGCTTGGCCTGCAGGACATGCAGAAGCAGCAGGCCGCGCAGGCGCATCAGATCGAGGTTGCGCGTGAAGTGCAGGCCGCGCTCTTGCCGGAGAAGCTGCCGGCCGTGCCGGGCTTCGAGTGCGGCGCTGCTGCGCGCCCCGCAGGAAAGATCGCGGGCGACTTCTACGACGTCTCCGACATGGCGGGCGGCGCCAAGCTAGTCGCCGTCGTCTCGGCGTCGGGTGGCGGTGTCCCAGGCGCCATCGTCGTCACCATGGCCCGCTCGCTCCTGAAGGCGTTGGCCGGAGCCGAGACCTCACCGGCCGAGCTGTTGCGTCGCATGAACCGCCTGCTCGCGCCCGACCTGCGCCGCGGCATGTACGTCTCGGCGCTGCTGGTGCGGGTCGAGCCAGCCGGCGGACGGCTGGTGGTGGCGAACGCCGGTCACACGCCGCTGCTGCGGGTGAAGGTCGGCGCGGCCGCCGCCGAGCCGTTCCACGGCGACGGCATCGCGCTCGGCTTCGACAAGGGGCCGATCTTCGATCGCACGATCAAGGACAAGGAGCTCGAGCTGCCCGTCGGCGAGCGCGTGCTGCTGTGCACTCGCGCGCTGTTCGATATCAAGGATGCCTCCGGTAAGGAGCTCGGCGAAGCGGCGGCCCATCGCCTGTTCGCGCAGGTTGCAGCGCGCGCCGCCGGCGACTTCGTGAACGCGACACTCGCCGCGATCGAGCACCACCGGGCCGGCACCGAGGCAGTCGACGACGTGACGTTCCTCACCCTGCGACGCGGCGGCGGGGGAACGGCATGACGGTCGCCGAGTTCCAGCGCCTGATCGACGCGACCTTCGGCGCCAAGGATCGCCATCGCGGCCTCGAAGGGACGTTCATGTGGTTCACCGAGGAGGTCGGCGAGCTCTCGCGCGCCTTGCGCCGCAACGTGCGCGGCAAGCCGCTCGAAGAGGAGTTCGCCGACGTGCTGGCGTGGCTCTCGACGCTGGCCAGCATCGCGGGCGTCGACCTCGAGGCGGCTGCGCGCGCGAAGTACGGCGCCGGCTGCCCGCGCTGCACGGGTGTCCCATGTCGATGCGCCGAGCCGGTGCGTCCGGCGGGCGCTTGAACCGACCACGCGACGCGTCACCGCTCCCGGCGGCGCGCGTCCTTCGTCTCCTGCGATGAACCTGCTCTTCCCAGAACCTGCCGCATCGCCGCCCGACCCATCGGCGCCGCGCTGCTTCGCCCGCGTCGCAGTGGCGCTGCCGGTCGACCGCGCGCTGCACTACCGCATCCCGCCGGCGCTCGCGGCCGAAGTGCGGGTCGGTTCGCGCGTCCGTGTGCGCGTCAGCGGACGGCCGGTTTCCGGCACCGTGGTCGCTCTCGATTCCGTCGCGGACGTGGCGCGCGTGCTCGATCTCGACGGCGTCTTCGCACCCGAGGCGCGCGTCGAGCCTGAGCTGATCGAGCTGTGCCGTTTCGTCGCCGATCGCTACGGCGCCTCGCTCGGCGAGACGCTCGAGAGCGCGTTGCCGCCGCCGGTGCGCCACGGCCGCGGCTTGCGCCAGATCACGGTGGTCACGCTCGCGCCGGAGCTCGCCGATCGCGCGCGTCTGAAGATCGAGGTCGACGCGCTGCTCGCCAAGCACGAGAAGCAGGCGCGCGCGCTGCGGCTGCTCGGCGAAGCGGGCGGTCCGGTGAAGGAGATCGACCTGCTGCGCCGCGCGCAGATCGGTCCCTCGCCGCTCGAGAGCGTCGTGAAGCGCGGGCTCGCGACGCGCGCGCGCGTCGACGATCCCGGTGACCCGGCGTTCCTCGCGGCGCCGCCGCCGCGCGTGGCGCCACCGCGCCCGACTCCGGAGCAGCAGGCGGCGGTGCGCGCTCTTGAACTCGCGCTCGAATCGCGTCAGCACCGCGGCTTCCTGCTGTTCGGCATCACTGGCAGCGGCAAGACCGAGGTCTACCTGCGCGCGCTCGAAGAGTCGCTGAAGCGTGGGCGACGCGGCATCGTGCTGGTGCCCGAGATCTCGCTCACGCCACAGACGGTCGCGCGCTTTCGCGGCCGGTTCGATCGCGTCGCCGTGCTCCACTCGGCGCTGGCCGAGCGCGATCGGCTCCGCGAGTGGCGGCGCATCGCCGCCGGCGAGGTCGACGTCGTCATCGGCGCGCGCTCGGCGATCTTCGCGCCGCTGCCGTCGCTCGGGCTGGTCATCATCGACGAAGAGCACGAGCCGAGCTTCAAGCAGCAGAACCCGCCGCGCTACCACGCACGCGAAGTGGCGCTCGAGCGCGCGCGTCGCTGCGGTGCCGTGGTGGTGCTGGGTTCCGCGACGCCGAGCCTCGAGACCTTCGCCGCGGCGCAATCGGGGAAGTTCACGCTGCTGCGATTGCCGCAGCGCGTGGGGGGCGGCGTCCTGCCGACACCGTTGGTGCTCGACCTCTCGCACCTCCCGTTCACCAAGCACCCGCGCCTGCTGACCGATCGCTTGCGCGCAGCGGTCGAGCAGGTGCTGCGCAAGAAGGAGCAGGCGATCCTGTTCCTGAACCGTCGCGGCTTCGCGAGGCTCTCGCTCTGCCCGGGCTGCAAGCAGGCGATCCAGTGTCCCGAGTGCGACGTGGCCCTGGTCTTCCATCAGCGGGCGCAGCGTCTCATCTGCCATCTTTGCGGCCGCGAGCAGCTGCCGACGGTGAACTGCCCGGCGTGCGGCCATCCCGGCATGCGGTTCCTCGGGTTCGGCACGGAACGGGTCGAGCAGGAGCTGCGTTCGACGTTCCGTGACGCGCGCATCGCCCGCATGGACAGCGACACGACCGCCGCGCAGGGCTCGCACGAGCGCATCCTCGGCGCCTTCGCGAAGGGCGAGTTCGACCTGCTGGTGGGCACCCAGATGATCGCCAAGGGCCTCGACTTCCCGCGCGTGACGCTGGTGGGGATCGTCTCGGCGGATACGTCGCTGTCCGTTCCCGATTGGCGCGCCAGCGAACGCACGTTCCAGCTCGTGGCGCAGGTGGCGGGACGCGCCGGCCGTTCCTCGCGCGGCGGCATGGTGATCGTGCAGACGCTCCATCCGCAGCACCCCGCGATCCAATGCGCGATGCGCCACGACTACGAAGCGTTCGTCGCCAGCGAGCTGCCGCTGCGCGAAGAAGCGGACTATCCGCCTTACAGCGAGATCGTGCGGATCCTCGTCTCGCACGCCGATCTCGAACGCACGCGCGCGGCGGCGGAACGAGTGAAGGAGCGCCTCGCGCCGATGGCGGGCGAGTACGGCGTGGAGCTGCTTGGACCGGCGCCCTGTCCGATCGAGCGGGTGCGCGGCCGCTGGCGCTGGCAGCTCCTGCTCAAGTGCAAGGCGGTGAAGGAGCTGACGCGCGTCGTCGCGTGGGCGCGCGAACGAGTGGCGCAGAGCGCCCCGGTTCGAGTCACGCTCGACGTCGATCCCGCTTCGATGCTGTGAGCGGCCGCACGGTGAGGCGCCGCGCGACGAGCGCCATCAGGCGATGAACTTCCACATCAGGAAGAGCAGCGCCGCGACGCCGAGCACTCCGGCCACCGCCACCGCGAGGATCCCCTTGCCGACCGCGCCAGCGACCCCCTTGGCAAGCGCCTTCTGCAGGCGCGCCACATCGCGATCGATCTGGGCGAGCGAGGTGGCATCGACGCGGTCGCGCGGGTTCAGCATTCGATGGAGCTCGGTCTGCATCGCGACGAGCTTGTGGAGGTGGGCACGCCCCTCTTCGAGGCGGCCGCTGGCGACGATGGCGTCGAGCGAGCCGACGAGCTGGCGGAACTTCTGGCGCGAGTCGCCGAGCGCCTCGCCGAGGAGGTTCGTGCCGGCGGGTTCGTGGAGCGACGAGGGGGCAGCCATGGGGACGATCGTCCGATTCGGTTGGGGGGCGCGCGATTGAACCACGACCCCGTTCGACGGCCAAGGGGGAGCCGAATTCCCGGGGGTCTTGAGGGATGCGGCGCTCGCTTTCCACGGAAAGTTCGTCCGATCGGGTGGCCGGCCTCGGCGCGCACGGTAAGGGTGACGCGTCGCGGTCCAGTCGCTTGCCCCCCGGTCCCTCCCTCCCCACGGAGAGCTCCCTTGACTCGGCCGCTCCTCGCCCTAGCCTTCGCCCTCGTCTCGACGACGGCCGCGGTCGCCGCGCCGACTGCGAGCGATGCAGGCTCCGCCCTGACGACCGCTCGCGGCCTGGTCGTCGAGCAGGTCTCGCGCCAGGCCGACCGCCTGTCGATGCGGGTTCGCGCCGACCGCGACTTCTCGGCGGCGCGCGGCATCGCGGTGTTGAGCGCGATCGATGAAAGCGGTCGACGCGTCGAGATCGCGCGCGCGCCGCTGACCACGCTGCCGTTCGATCGAAGCCCGCGTCGCCGTGCACGCCGCGCGACCGCGTCCTTCGCGCTGCCGGCCGACGCGCCGGCGTCGCTGCAAGTGGACCTCGTCACCGGCCGCTAGCCGGAGGCGGGGAGCGCCTCGCCTCCGGCTCGTCATCGGAACGTCCTTCCGGTCTTCGCCCTGTCGTCGCTCTCCGCCATGGAATCGTCTGCACGATCTCCCTTTCCCCCGGGGAGGCGTCGCCATTCCTGGCCCCGCCGATCGAGCTGGTCGCGTTCACGCGCCGATCGAGCCGCGCAGTGCCGAGTCCGACACTCGACGCTTCATCAACTTGATCGACAACAGGGGATGTCACGTGGACCGATCCGGCGATGGAAGCGGGGGGCCGACGCGTTCGCGCCTGGAGCGCGCTCTAGGACTCGCTGCGGCGAGCACGGCATTGCTCGTCATCGGCGGGCGCGCCAGCGCGCAAGGCATTCTCGAACAAGAGAAGCTCACCGGTGAGTGGGGGGGCGCACGGAGTTCGCTCGCTGATGCCGGAATCGCGGTCGAGGGCGGCTGGACCGCGGAACTCGCGCGCGTGCTCGCTGGCGGCGTTCGCGAGCGTTCGACGTTCCACCACCTGCTCGACGTCAACTTCACCTTCGATCTCGAAGCGCTGGCCGGCGTGCCGGGCGCGACGCTCTTCCTCGACGCCTACTCGCTGAACGGCCGCCAGGTGTCGAACGACGTCGGCGATTGGCAGGCGCTGTCGAACTTCGATTCAAGCCCCATGCACCAGATCGCGGAGGTCTGGTACGAGCAACTCTTCGCCGACGGCACGTGGCGGCTCAAGCTCGGCAAGATCGACGCCAGCACCGAGTTCAGCGTGGTCGAGAACGCGGGCGAACTGCTGCACAGCTCCCTGGTGGTATCGCCGACGACGGGGCTGCCCACCTATCCCGACCCGGCCACCGCGATCTGCGCGTTCTGGAGCTGGAGCGAGAGCGGCTCGTTGTCGGCCGGCTGCTTCGACGGTGCCGGCCAGGAGGGCGTGCGCACGGGTGGTCGCGGACCGAAGACCTTCCTCGGCGCGCCCGATGACCTCTACTGGATCGGCGAGCTCGGTCTGCGCTGGTCGTGCTGCGAAGAGACGTTGCCAGGACGGCTGGCCATCGGCGCGTCGCATCACAGCGGGACGTTCGATCGCTTCGACGGCTCGACTACCGAAGGAACCGAGACCTTCTACGCCACCTTCGACCAGACGTTGTGGCGCGAGAACGCCGACGACGCCGAGGACATGCAGGGAATCGCCTGTGCGATCCTGCTGGGTTGCGCCGACGAGGAGGTCAGCGAGGCGTCGCACCACGCCGCGATCGGACTGCAATGGACCGGCGGCTGCGAGGGTCGCGACGACGACGTCTTCGCGCTGGCGATCTCATGGGTGGACCTGTCGGGCGAGGCCGGTGCCGGCTTCACCGAAGACGAAGAGATCGCCGCGGAGCTGGCTTGGAAGATCCAGGTCACGCCGTGG
The DNA here is from genome assembly GCA_031409275.1 of Planctomycetota bacterium. GTDB lineage: Bacteria > Planctomycetota > B15-G4 > B15-G4 > SIAN01 > SIAN01. Next base: position 69,316 of record JANNXA010000014.1, on the reverse strand, counting down.
CTGATCGTGCGACCTGACCTGCAGCGCGTCTTCCATCCGGGCGGCGACGCGAGCGTCGACGACGCCTGGGTCGGGATGCTGCGCGTCGACGTCACCTTCTGAGCGAGTTCAGCGGGATCGGGGTGCGGCGGGCGGCGGCGTGAAGAAGTCCTCGAGCGCATCCCCTTGCTCGAACGTGGCGTCGGGCACGGGGACGATCTCCTGCAGGCCGCCCTTGACCGCGTAGCCGATGGTGCTCAGCCGATCGCGCAGCTTCGGCAGCGTCTTGCCGTCGATGTGCTCGGCGAAGAAGGCGTCGAGATTCGCCTGCGCGATCCCGGCCACGATCGCGGGCATCGCATCCTCGGCGAACCCCTTGCCGCGCGTGCCGTATGCCTGCTGCAAGAAGCGCAGCAGGTCGGCGACGCCGCGCTCGCCCGCCGATGCGGCGCGCATGTCGAGGTCGAGCGCGAAGATGGTGACGCAGCCGCCCTGGTAGTGCTTCACCGAGAACGCCATCAGGTCCCCGAAGTCGTCCCAGTTCGCGGCGTCACGCGAAACGTCGCTCCACGAGCGGTCCGACGCCGCCGTCCACAGCATGCGAGCGTTGCGCCCCTCTTCGGCGAGGCCGGCGAAGAACTGCGCGCGCGTGCGCAGCCCGGCGCGCACCAACAGGTGGCGGCAGAAGTACTCGGTCAGCCCCTCGTTGACCCAGATGGTGCCGGTGACCAGCGGCTGCGTGTAGTCGGGGCGATCGAGCGCCGCGACGTGGATCCGCTCCGCGCACCAGCTGTGGAAGTACTCGTGCGCCAGCAGATGGTCGATCTCGTCGCTTGCTGCGACGCTTGGATCGACGGCGATCAAGGTCGAGTTGCTGTGCTCGAGTCCGGCGCCTCCCTGCTCGCGCGGATCGACGACCAGGAGGAAGTGGTAGTTCGAGTACGGGAGCCCCTGCATCCAGTCGCGTCCCGCTTCCGCCATCCGGCGGCAATGGTCGGCGAGCGTCGCGGCGCGCGCGGCGTCGCCGCCTTGCAGCGTGAAGTGGTGGGGGATCCCGTCGACCTCGAAGGGCACCGTCGTCATCTGCGCCGACAGCAGGACCGGCGAGTCTTCGAGCCGCCACCACGACGGCGCCTGCAGGGCGCCATCGTCGGCGGTTGGCAGCGCCGATGCGGCCGTCCAGCCCGACGGCAATTCGAAGCGCACGCTGCACGGCAGCTCCTGCGCGCCGCGCACGAAGCCGAGCAGCGAGTTGGGCGAAATGAAGGCGTAGTCGCGCGTGATGCGGTTGCCTTCGACCTCGAGGATCATGTTCTCGTTGATGCTGGCCTGCGCGCATGGCCGTGCGACGTAGTCGAGCGTCACCGAACTCGCCGGACCGGCCGCGACCACGAAGCGGTTCTTCCCGTCGCGATCGACCGCAAGCTCGGCGCCGCTGGCGGCGTCGCGCGCCACGAGCTTCTCGACGAACTGTCCGTACTCGGCGAGGTGGTAGGCGCCCGCGGTCCAGCGCGGCATCCAGAACTCGAGCGGCGCGTCACCTTCATGCGGAAAGGTGGCGCGCACGTGCCAGCGAGCGGCATCGCCCGCGCTGGACGCGTCGAGGGCGACCTCGTAGCGAACCGTGGGCGGGCCGGTCGTCGCACTCGCCTGCGCCAACGCGGCCAGCACGCCGCCGAGCAGGAGGCCGCTCATTGGGCGTCCGTCGCGAGTGCGTTCTTCAGCGCCAGCAGCGCGAACGCCGTGCTGCAGCTCTTGCCGATCTCGTGGTCATCCAGGAACGACCCGTCGATCTCCGGCAGCGCGGTGATGCGCTCGACGAACCAGCGGCGCAGCTCGGGCCGAGCGGAAGCCGGCACCTGCGCCAGCGCGACCGACGACTGGTAGAGATCGTTGAAGAAGAAGAAGCCGCCGAGCTCGCCATCGGTGTGGAAGTCGCATTTCGAGATCTTCTCGAAGCGATCGAAGTACTGGCGGTACGCGGCGAACGCCTTGCCCAGCGCGGTCGCATCGGAACGACCGGCCGCCACCAGCTCCGATTCGCATGCCGGCATGCGGCCGCTGGAATCCTTCACGTGGTCGGGGTGAGGCGCCGGCTTGCCGCGCGCGCCGCCACCGCCGTAGCCGTAGGTGCCGTCGGCGTAGCGCGCCGCCTGCAGGCCGTCGAGGCCGCGCGTGAGCGCCGCTTCAGGGACCTTCGCCCCGCCCGCCTGCGCGCGCCGCAGCGCTTCGAGCGCGGCCGCCGTGCAGAAGGCGTTGTCGTACTCGTGCGCCCACTGGCCGCCCTGCCGCTGCGTGCCCACCAGCTGCTGCACGAGCCCTTGCAGGCGCGCGACCAGCGGCCCGCGCAACTCCGCATCCTCGGTCTGGGCGAGGACCCGTTCGACGTAGAGGATCCGATAGCCGTGGGCGTAGCACTCCTCGTTCTCGCCGAGGTTCATCCGGCCGCCGGCGCTGCTGAACATGTACTCCTCGGCACGCGACAGCGCGGCGTCGACCTCATCGGGCGCCAGGTCGCGCCACTCGAGCAGCGCCGTCGCGGCCAGCGCGGTGATCGCCATCCAGGCATTCGGGGTGATCGCCGGCGTGCTCCAGTAGGCGTAGCGGCAATCGTTCCACGAGCCGTCGGCTCGCTGCGTCCGCAGCAGCCACCGCAGCGCATTCTCCGCCACGCTCTCGGCGTCCGACGGCTTGCGCCGCCAGCGCGTGTCGCGCGGCAGCGCGCCGTCGGTCGGCAGCGCGAGCGCGCCCGGTCCTTCGAACGCGTGGCGTGCCGCGCCGGCCGGGGTCTTGTCGGGCGTGATCACGAAGTTGGCGGCGGCGCGCCAGGCGAACGGGCTGTCGGGCTGCGCCGCGATCAGCTTCTTCCAGCCGTCGAGCGCCGCATCGTCACGACCCGCTAGCCATTCGCCCATCGCGGCGTAGTAGGCGGTGCGCGACTGCTCCAGCGCGCCGGCGTCGGGCGTCGCGAAGGAGTCAGCGGCGGCAGGCTTCTGATCTTCCGGATCGAACTCGGGATGGGCCGCGAGCACGCGTCGCATCACGTCGGCGAACCAGTGGGCATCGAAGGTGCGCAGCCGGTCCATCGAGTGGACGACCTTGCCGTCGGGCGTCAGGAAGACGAGCGCCGGTTCGATCGACTCCCATGCGACGAGTCCGAACTGCGCGCCGACCTCCTTGGAGAGGCGCGTGCGCAGCGGCACGAAGTTGGCGTTCACCAGCGCGACCAGCTCCGGATCGCTCCAGAGCACCTGATCCATGTAGTCGTCGAGGATTGGCGCGCGATACATCTGACCGCCTTCGAGGCGCCAGACGTGCCAGAGCACCAGCTTCTTCTCCAGTCGCGCGCGCGACAGCGCTTCGCCGATCTTCTGCTTCAGCGCCGCCGGCGGGAGCTCGCCCTGGTTCAACGCGTTGGCGTCGAGCTTCTTGCCGTCGCGCACGTAGTTGAATGCGCCGCCCGCTTCGTCCACCGCGGGCAGGTCGCGCAACCAGTCGATCTGGCTGCCGCATCGATCGGCGAGCCGCTTCAGCTCCGGCTGGTCGAGCGTCGGCACTCCGCGCGCCGTGAAAAGCAGCGCCGCGAACAGGTGAAACACCATTGGCGAGTTCCCCTCATGGCGGCGCGCGCGGCCCATCGTGGGCCGAACACGGCGGAGGGGCCTCCCACCGGCGCGACGCGGGGCGGGAGACTAGCGCGGCAGGCCGGCGGTGGCAGAGCGCTGCTGTTCGATCAACGAACGGAAGCGTTTGAAGAGGTAGAGCGAGTCGTGCGGGCCCGGCGCCGCTTCGGGGTGGTACTGCACCGAGAACGCGGGCAGCTGCCGGCAGCGCATCCCCTCGACCGTCTGATCGTTCAAGTTGATGTGGGTGATCTCGACCTGCGCCGGGTCGAGCGTCTCGGGATCGACCATGAACGAATGGTTCTGGGCCGTGATCTCGATGGCGCCGGTGGTGCGATCGAGCACCGGCTGATTCCCGCCGTGGTGACCGAACGGCATCTTGCGCGTCTTGCCGTTCAGCGCGAGTCCGAGCAGTTGGTGACCGAGGCAGATGCCGAAGAAGGGGACGCGCTGCTCGAGGAAGGCGCGCGCATTCTCGACGGCGTAGTGGACCGGTTCGGGATCGCCCGGCCCGTTCGAGAAGAAGACGCCGTCCGGCGACTTCGCCATCACCTCGCGCCACGACGTCGCGGCCGGCACGACCTCGACCTCGAAGCCGGTCGAAACCAGGCTGCGCAGGATGTTGCTCTTCATGCCGAAGTCGTAGGCGACGATCTTGTAGCGCGGTCCGGAGAAGTTGGCGGGCTTCGGCTGGAATTCGGCGAGGTCGAGGCCTTGCACCCACTGCTCCGCCTTCGCGCGGGTGACCGTCTTCACGAGGTCGAGTCCGTCGGTGCGCGGCGACGCGAGCACGCGCGCATGCAGGCGCTTGGGGTCGCGCTCGGTCGCCGAGATGCCGACGCGCTGCACCTTGCCCGCGCGGATCTTGCGGACGATGGCGCGCGTGTCGACCTCTTCGATGCCGACGACGCCCTGCTCGTCGAGCCAGCGATCGAGGTCGATGACGCTGCGGAAGTTGGACGGGACCTTCGAGAGTTCGCGCACGACGAAGCCCTCGAGCCAGCAACGCGGGCTCTCGCCGTCGGACGGCGCGATGCCGTAGTTGCCGATCAGCGGATAGGTCATCACGACGACCTGCCCCTTGTAGGAGGGGTCGGTCAGGATCTCCTGGTAGCCGCTCATCGAGGTGTTGAAGACGACCTCGCCGAAGGTCTCGCCGGCGCGGCCGATCGAGCGGCCGGAGAACGTGGTGCCATCTTCGAAGACAAGCCAGGCCGGAGCGTGCATGGAGGCCCTTCGCGTTGCGGGAAGTGACGGGCGCGGGTGACCGCCGCGACGCTCCGCTGGCGTGGATCAGCGCCGCGGCGCACGGTTCACGAGGGCAGCGGTATAGCCCGCTCCGAAACCGTTGTCGATGTTGACCACGCTGACACCTGCCGCGCAGGAGTTGATCATCGTCAGCAGCGCTGCAAGCCCGCCGAACGCCGCGCCGTAGCCGACGCTGGTGGGAACGGCGATCACCGGCCGATCGAGCAGGCCGGCAACGACGCTGGGCAACGCCCCTTCCATTCCCGCGACGACGATGGCGACGCGAGCGCGACGGATCCGTGGAAGCGCTTGGAGCAACCGGTGGATTCCCGCCACGCCGACGTCGTAGTGCGCCTCGACGCGCGCGCCCATCATCGTGGCGGTGAGGCGCGCCTCTTCGGCCACTGGCAAGTCGGCCGTGCCGGCGGCGACGAGCGCGATCAACCCCTCGCCACGGGGCGCGGCACCGCGCCGCCAGGTGATCGCGCCGGCCAGCTCGTGGAAGCGGGCGCCCGCCACCTCGGCGCGTACCGCCGCGAAGGCGTCGGCGCTGCAGCGGGTCGCCAGCACGCGATCGCCACGTGCCGCAAGCTCGGCGAAGATCGCGGCGACCTGCGCCGGCGTCTTGCCGCGGCCGAGGATCACCTCCGGGAAGCCGCAGCGTCGCGCGCGGTCGTGGTCGACGTGCGCGAATCCGAGCAGGCCGTCGCCGCCGCGAGCGGCACGAGTGGAGCGTTTCACGGCGCGGCGGCTCATGCGGACGGCGCCGGAGCCACGGCGCGCGCGTGGGCGTCGAGGTCGAGGCCGGCGCGCACGCCCTGCTGGAAGAGCAGTCGGCCGAGTCCGGCCACCATCACCGCGTTGTCGGTGGTGAGCTCGCGCGGCGCCAGATGGAGCGGCAGGCAAAGCTGCGCCGCCAGCTCGGTGACGCGCGCGCGCAACCGGCGATTGCTGGCGACGCCGCCGCCGACGGCGAGCGCGCGCGCGCCGATGCGCTCCGCGGTGCGTGCCAGCTTCGTCGCCAGCACGTCGACCACCGCCTCCTGGAACGACGCGCAGACGTCGCGCACTTCCTGCGCGTCGAGCTCGCGCTTGCCGCGTCCATCCTGACCTCGGCAGTGGTAGAGCACCGCCGTCTTCAGCCCCGAGAAGCTGAAGTCGAGCGACTCCTTGTTCAGCATCGAGCGCGGGAAACGGAAGCGCTTGGCATCGCCTTGTTCGGCCAGCCGGTCGACGATCGGGCCGCCGGGATAGCCGAGCCCGACGATCGCCGAGACCTTGTCGAACGCCTCGCCGGCAGCGTCGTCGATCGTCTCGCCGACCTTCTCGTGGTGCGTCAGCGAGTGCACGGCGAAGAGCGTCGAGTGGCCGCCCGAGGCGACGAGGCACGCGGCCGGCAACTGCGGATCGAGCGCGCCGTGGAAGCACGAGTAGACGTGCGCCGCGACGTGATCGACCGGCACCAGCGGCACGTCGAGCGCCAGCGCCAACGCCTTCGCCGTCGACACGCCGACCAGCAGCGAGCCGATCAGCCCCGGCTGGACCGTCACGGCGATCGCCCGCACTTCGCTGCGCTGCGCGCCGGCCTTCGCGAAGCACTCCTCGAGGACCGGCAGCATGTGCTCGACGTGGCTGCGACCCGCGATCTCGGGCACGACGCCACCGAACGCCGCGTGGAGATCGATCTGGCTGCGCACGATCGAAGCGCGCACCCGACCGTCGGCATCGAGCAGCGCCGCCGCCGTCTCGTCGCACGAGCTCTCGATGCCGAGGATGAGACCGTCGAGCAAGCCGGTGTCCGCCATTCCTAGAAGTCCTGCGTCGGCGTTTCGCCGCGAAGCACGGCCAGCGCCGCGTCGAGCTGCCGGTCGTGCAGCGGCGGCAGCGTGCGTTGATGGGTGGCGAGGTGCTGCTCGCGCCAGCGCAACGGCACGTGCAGGATGCGGATCCGCTCGACGAGCTCCTCGTTGCGCGCCTTGTCGACGCGCACGGTGAAGTCGGGCTCGAGCCCGCCGAGGATCTTCTGCTGGCGCGTGACGCGCTTCTCGATGGCGCGACCGGACGGCGTGAGGTACTCGGCGGTGGTGAGCTTCAGCGTCGCCTCGCGCTCCTCTTCCGGGCCGAAATCGAGCGGGATCTTCCAGATCGACTGGACCACGCCCTTGCCGTAGGTCCGCTCGCCCACCAGCAGCGCGCGGCCCTGGTCCTGCAGCGCGCCGGCGACGATCTCCGCAGCCGATGCCGAATCGCCGTTCACCAGCACGACGAGCGGCAGGTCGGGCCACTTGCACTCGGCGGGGTCGGCGCGATGGGTGAGCCCTTCGCGCGGCGCCCGGTAGCGGATGCTGACGATGGGGCCGTCGCGGAGGAAGCGGTTGGCGAAGGTGCGCGAGAGGTCGAGCAGGCCGCCGTTGTTGAAGCGCAGGTCGAGCACCAGCGCCTTCATGCCACGCTGCGCGAGCTGCTCCATCGCGAAGTCGAACTCGCGCACGGTCGCGTCGCCGAAGCCATCGACGTAGAGGTAGGCCACGCCGTCGGTGCCGTCGATGATCTCGCCGCCGACGACGGACGACTGCGGGATGCGCGCGCGCTCGAGCCCGAACGTCTCCTCTAAGCCGCCGGCCGCGCGCACCACCGCGAGCTTCACCGTGGTGCCCGGCTGCCCCTTGATGCGTTCGATCGCCTCTTCGCGCGTGAGCGACGCGATCGCTTCGCCGTCGATGGCGACCACGCGATCGCCGGGCACGAGGCCGGCGCGTTCGGCCGGCGAGTGCTCGAAGACGTAGTCGATGGTGATCGGCGGCGCCTGCGGGTTGGTGGCGAAGCCGACGCCGACGTAGTTCTTGTGCGTCTCCTCGGCGAACGGCCGGCTCTCCTGGGGGGTGAGGAAGACCGAATAGGGATCGAGGCGCTTCGTCATCGCCTTGATGCCGCCGTAGACCAGCTCCCAGCTCTTGTCGTCGTCGAAGCGCTCGACGTAGTCCTGTTCGAGGCGGGTGAGCACCTTCGCGATCAGGTCGGCCTGCTGGAAGACGCGCGGGTTGTCCTCCTCGGCGCGCGAGTGCGTCATCAGCAGCGCGGCGCAGACCACCGAGGCGGAGAGCGGCAGCGTGACCAGGAAGCCGTTGCGCAGGTCTCGCGACATCGGCGACTCCTCAGACGGATCGAAGCGTGGCGAAGAAACGGGCCATGCGGGCGAGCGCTTCGGTCAGCGTGGCGTCGGCGGTGGCGTACGAGAGACGGATGCAGTTGGGGTCGCCGAACGCCTCGCCGGAAACCGTCGCGACGCCCACCGTGTCGAGCATTCGCTCGCACAAGAGGGTGGCGTTCGCGAGCGCTCCGCCGAGGAAGCTCGACACGTCAGGGAACGCGTAGAAGGCGCCTTGCGGCGGCACCAACGTCAGCCCGCGGATCGACGCGAGGCCGGCGAGGACGAGACGGCGCCGGCGCGCGAAGGCCGCGACCATCACTCCGAGCTCCGACCCCTCGCTGCGCAGCGCGGCTTCGGCGGCGTGCTGCGAGATCGAGCTGGCGTTGCTGCTGGTGTGGCTCTGGACGAGGTCCATCGCGGCGATGGCGGTGCGCGGCCCAGCGGCGTAGCCCATTCGCCAGCCGGTCATTGCGTACGCCTTCGACAAGCCGTTCACGACGACGGTGCGTTCGCGCAGCTTGGGGCAGACGGAGGGGAGCGAGTGGTGGCTGGCGCCATCGAAGACGAGCTTCTCGTAGATCTCGTCGGTGACGATCCAGCAGTCGTGGCGCTCGAGCACGGCGCCGAGCGCGGCGACCTCCGCGCGCGAGTAGACCGCGCCCGTCGGATTGCTCGGCGAGTTGAAGATGAAGAGGCGCGCACCCCGCAGCGCCTCGTCGAGGCGGTCGGGGTCGAGCCGAAAGCCGCTCGCCGCGGTGTTCGACACCAGCCGGGGGGTGGCACCGACCAGTCGAGTCGCCTCCGGATAGGTCACCCAGTACGGCGTCGGGATCACCGCGACGTCGCCGGGATCGAGCAGCGCCAGGAACGCGTTGTAGAGCGACTGCTTGGCGCCGTTGCTGACCAGGATCTCGCTCAAGTCGTAGGCGAGGCCGTGGTCGCGCTGCATCTTGTCGGCGATGGCGCTGCGCAGCGACTTCTCGCCCGCGCACGCCGTGTAGTGCGTCTTGCCGCCCTCGATGGCGGCGTGCGCGGCGTCTCGGGCGGCCTTCGGCGTCTCGAAGTCAGGCTCGCCGGCGCCGAGGCTCAGGATGTCGCGCCCCTGCTCGCGCAGCGTCGCAGCCTTCTGCATCAGCGCCAAAGGGGCCGACGGCGAGATCTGCAGGAGACGTTTCGCGACGATCAAGCGGTCATCCGAGTGCGGGAGAGCGAGCCTTCGAAAGAGCCCGGGGAATGTAGCCTTGCCCTTTTCGTCCCACAAGGCGAGCCGCTGCCGCTCGAACGCGCAGCGGAAAGGAGTACCGGACCCACCCGATGAAGCGCTTCCTCAAGATCGTGGCGATCCTCGCTCTCTTCGTGCTGGTCATCGCCTACGTCGCCTTCCGGGCGGTCTTCTTCGACCCCTTCGCGGGCGGCCGTCCGACGCTCGACCCGCTGGTGCCGAAGGACGTCCACTTCATGCTCCGGCGCGCCGAGTTCGCGCGCGACTTCACCGCGTTCCCCATGCCGCGATTCTTCGCCAACCTGCGGCTCAAGGACGAGTGGAAGAGCTTCACCGCGACGCGCTGGTTCGCCGACCACGCGCCGACCGCGGCGATCGAGCAGGCGTTCGCTGATCTCGCCGCGCTGCCGCCGCAGATCGCGCCGCTCGATCTGATGAAGGACCTCGCCGGACGCGAGGTGCTCTGCTGCGGCCGTTGGCGCGCCGATGGCTCGCTCGCGGTCGCCGTCATCGCCCGCGGCTCGTTCCGGACCAAGCTCTTCGCCGAGGCCGTGCGCTTCTCCATGGTGCGCAAGCTGCAGGGCGAACTGATCTCCGCATACGAGGAACAGGACGGGGTCAGCAGCCTGACCGTGAACGGCGAGCGCTGGCACCTCGCCCGTTCCGAGGATGCGTTGATCGCCGGCAACGACTTCGACCTCGTCCACGAGATGCGCAAACTCGCGGAGGGCGACACGCTCTCGCTCGATGATTCGCCGCAATATCGCTCCGCGGTGATGGCGCCCTCGCCGGTGGGTCGTCCGATCGACTACGTGGTCGACATTCCGACGGCCTGCAAGCAGTTCGGCATCACCGCTCCGCCAGCGACCCCTGAAGATCCGCTGCTGATGCGCTTCGCGCGCGCGCTGCTCGATCCGAAGTTCTTCGGCGCCGCGATGGGCCGCGTCGCGCTCGGCAACCAGATCGAGTGGACGACGAACGTGACCGTCGATCGGCCCGCGTTGACGCCGGTGGCGGGCGGCGTGCTCGACGGCGCGACCGACGATCTCGCCACGTCGTGGTCCTTCTGCGGGAAGGTCTTTCCCGCGAAGGTGGCGCTGGCCGGCCACCTGCGGCTCGATGTGCGCCAGCTGTTGCGCCGCATCGAGAGCTTGATGGAGCCCGAGCTGCGCAAGCTGATGAACGAGGACTTCATCCCGAACCTGAAGTTCGCGGCGGGCCAGTTCCAGCCGAAGTCGACGGTGGAACTCCTCGACTCGTTCGCGCAGGTCGTCGGCGACGAGATCGCCTTTGCCGTCGAGCCCGACGAGGCCTACTCGCCGCCCGGCGCGGACGCCGGCGTCGTCATCTACCCCGATCCGCGCAACGGTCCGCGCGTGGCGCTCGTCTTCCCGGTCGCCGATCGCGACGTCGCGCAGCAGTTCGTCGACACGATCGTCAGCGCGCTGCGCGCGCGGCCGCGCGAGATCCCCAACGTCTGGACCTGGACCTACCAGGGTTTCGACGAGATCAAGTTCCACGAGTTGAAGACCATCGACGACGATCTCCCGTCGTTCGGCATCGGGCTGCTCGAGCTGCAGAAGCGCCCGTGCATCGTCGTCACCACCACCGGCAAGATGCTCGACGAGATCTCGGTGCAGAAGATGAACGTCGAATCGGGGCGCAACGTCGGGCTGCAGACCGAGCTTCAGTACCGCCAGGCGCAGGAGGCGGTGAACGGATTCGGACAGGGGTTCGTCTTCGCTTCGTCCGACCGCCTGCGCAAGGTCATCGACGACCTGTGCGTCGTCTTCGCGGAAGAGCAGACGCGGCCCGACTGGGTGACCATCCGACGCGGCGTCGAGCGCGAGGTGATTCGCGAACGGCACCCCGAACTGGTGGGGAAGGGGCTCGACGAGGCGGCGCGCCGCAAGCTCGATCCGGAGGTCGACACGCGCATCGAAGCGCTCGAACGAGAGTGGAAGGAGCAGACGTTGCCGGCGCGGACCGAGGCCCTGCGCAAGGACCTCGCCGGGTTGTCGATCTTCCGCTGGCTGACGCTGATGCTCACCGTGAACGAGCGTGAGCTCGGGATCCGGGTGCGTCTGGCCGCGCCGGTCAACTTCGACGACGGACTCGGCGGCTGACCGCGGGTCGAGCGGCGGCGGTCACTTGAGCTCGAGCCAAACGCCGGCGTCGCGCCCGCGCCGGACCGCCGTCACACCGCTCACCCGTTCCGCCCGGTCGCGCTCTTCGCTCGCATCCTGCGGCGGCATGCGTGCAAGGCCGCTGTAGCCCTGCTGTTCGCCACGATTGTCGGAGGTCCAGAGCGACCCTTCCGCATCGAGCGCGAAGACGCGATTGCCGGTGGTGCCGGGCTGGACCGGCCATGCGTAGGCGACGAATTCGAGTTCGGCGCGCTCGGCGACGACGACCGGGATCGGGCCGCCGCCGCGTCGCAACGCCATCGGCAGGTCGATTCGGTAGCGGTAGCCGTTGCACTCGGCCGTCCCGCTTTCGTCAGGCCGCAGCCGTTCCGAAGCGAGCGGTCGGGACTCCTTGGAGCCGCCGCCGCGCGCCGCCGCCGCGCCGGTCAATTCGGCGAGCGTCGCGTACTCGCCGTGACCGTCACCGTCGCTGTCGACGCGCGCCTGTTCGTGGAAGAGCGCCTGTGCCGAGCCGATGGCCTGCAGGTTGGCGATCGCCGCCTGTTCGTTCGCCTCGATCCGCGCCACGAGCAACTTCGGGATCGCGATCGCCGGCACGACGCCGGTCAGCAGCGCGGCCGTGACCAGGGTCATCGCGCCCTTGCCGCCGCAGCTTCGCAGTTCGAGGCCGGTTGCGGTGCGGCGCGCCAGGGTCAATCCGAGGTCGCCGAGCGTCTCGTCGTAGGTGAGGCCGAAGAGGTGTTCCCCTTGCGCGGCCAGCGCGTCACGGACCGGCGCCGGACCACGCGCCTTCTCGTCCTTGCCCGCCGTCAGCATCTGCTCCATCGCGCGGTCCGAGGTCGAGAAGAGCAGAGCCTGGTCGCCGATCCACCACTGCGGGACCAGCGAGACCATCCGCCCGCCTTCGCCGAGCGGCAGCGGAACCGGCTCGCAGCGCGTGATCAGCTGGCCGCAGAGGGCCCGCGTTCGCGTGCGCGTGCCCATGCCGCTGGCACGCATCGCCTGTTCGACGACTCGGCGCAGCCGAGCGCCGTCCTGCAGTTCGATCGCGAGCGCGAACTCGGGCGCCGTCGCGCTTCGCATCGCGGTCAGGAGGTCCCCGCCGCCGATCGTCGCGAAGGTCGGTCCGAGGTTCTGGATGACGTCGCGCTTGAGATCGAACCCGTCGCGCGTGGCGAGCTGGCCGAGCTGCTGCTCGAACTCGGTGCGAGCGGCGACGGGAAGCAGCGCCATGACTCGTTCGTAGGTTCCGGCGAGGTCGAAGCTCTGGAGCGAAACGTAGCTGGCGTCCGCTGGCAGCCAGCGCGCCAATGCGGCGTCGAGCTGGCGCGCCGTGAACGCCGCGCTGAGCAAGTCCTTGCCTTCGGGCGCGACCAGACGGATGCACTCGTCGAGCCCAGTCTCCGCGAGCGAGCAGGACGCTGCCACGCCGCGAATCGAGGTGAAACCGCCGTCCGTCAGGATCGAGCCCAGAGTCAGCGTCCCGACGCGTTGGCACAGCTGCCAGACCGATTCGAGGTGGAGGAAACCCTCGACGATCGGCGTGGCCGCGGCGCGCGTGGGGGCGCATGCGCGGACCACGTCGGTCGCGGCGAACGACTCGCCGAGCGCCAGCGGCGGCAGCGGCCGTTCGTCACTGCCGGTGTCGGGGCCGAGTTTCAGCGTGAACGTCGTTCCGTCACGCTCGAAGTCGAGCTGCAGCCCGTCGTGGCGCAGCCGCCGCAGCCACCCGTGCGGGGTGCGTGCGACGAGCTCGAGCGAGGCGCCGTTCACGCGACCGGACGCGCTCGCGATCGCCTGATCGAGGAGGTGGTCGAGACGATCGGCACCGGAACGGGCGTCGTGGAGGAGCGCGAGGGTGACCGGGAAGCGATCGCTGACGCCGCTCCCGCTGAAGGCGAGCGGGTCGAGGCCGAGCCACGCGATCACGAGTTCACCCGTCGACTGCTTCAATTCGTCCAGCAACGGCAGCAGCTCGGGGGACTGTCGACGGAGTTCCGCGAACGCCTGGTCGAGGCTCGCCTGCGCCGGTTCGCGCAGGGCCGCGAACTGGGGCGAGTCGAGGAGTTCCTGCATCGCGGTGCGTTGCGCCGCAGTGCCGAGCAGGTCGAGACGAGGCAGGCGCAGCGCGCCGATCGTGCTGCTCGGCAGTCGCGCGAACAGCGGGCGCTCGATCGCGATCGGCGCTTCCGAGTCCGGGGCGACGAGCACGGGCCCGCGCTCGGCTCGCGGCGCTCGGGTCGCTGGCGGTGCGCTCGCGGCGGTCTTCCCCGGAGCTGCTGCCGGTTTGCGGGGCGAGAGACTCGCATTCCGCGAAGGCGCGTCCGCGGCTGCGTCCTCGTCACGGCTGCAGCCCGCCCAGAGGATCAAGCTCAACGCGGCCCCAGCGCCGCCTGCCACGCGCATCGTCATCGCCCGATCTCCGCGTCGCCGCCCTTGGTTCTTCCTGGCGGCGCACGGCCTCCTGATCGGCAACCGGGCCTGCGACTCAGAAACGGAACAGCGTGATCGTGTAATCCTTTCCGATCGAAAGCGGCTGTTCGCGAAGCGGGGCGAGCGCGCGGATCAACTCGCGCAGTCGTTGCCGCTCGCCGGGGCTGCGTTCCGGTTCGACGGCGAAGTCGTGGATCAGTACGGCTCCGATCGACAGCTCGGTGAGGTCGCGGCGGATCGCGTCCGCTTCGCCGGGTGCGAGCGGAGCCAGGAGCTCGCCGGGCGGCAGGTTTCGACAGCGTTCCAACGCCTGGAAGAGCGGACGCGCGGCGCGCTCGGTTTCGCCGGGCCGCGACGCGCGCGGGAAGAGTCCGAAGAAGATCGGCCGTTCGTGCGCCGCGCCGAGCGCCATCGCGAAGCCGTTGACGCCGTGCGAGGTCGTGCCGTGCGGCGGTACGCCGTCGTAGGGAAGATCGAGCACCGCGAAACCTCCGCGCGGATCGAGCGGCGGCGGCAGCTCGTGCGCGAGCGCGCTGATCTCGGGCGGAATCGTGAGGCGCGGATCGACGGATCGCAGCGGCACCGTCTCGCCTTGTTCGACGAGCGTCGCCAACGCGAGCAACGCCGCGAGCGCGACTCGCAGGCCGCGGGCGCGCCCATTCGCTGCGCCGAGCAGCGAGTCGAGCGCGAAGGCGGCCGCGAGGGCCGCGGCGAGCTGCACCAGCCAGATCAGCCGCGTCGGCGATTTCTCGATGGCGAGCAGGGGGACCTGCTGCAGCACGAGCCACGGCATCGGCAGCAGCGGTTCGCCGCGAACCTGCAGATAGGGGCCGACGGCCAGTGCCAGCAGCGCCAACGCGAGGAGCAGGGAGCGGCGACCGGCGCGCTGCGCCGGTGCCAGCAGCGCGAGCAGCAGCAGCGCGATCCATCCGACTCCGAGGAAGTGGCTCACCGTGCCGAGCGGTCCGCCCTGCTCGAAGAAGGAGATCGGACGCTCCGGCAGCAGCGAAGTGATCGCGCCGCCGAAGCGGTCGGCGGAGTTCGGCTGAAACAAGTCGGCGAGGTCGAGCGAAAGGAACCTCGTGAACTCGAGCGCCTGACCGAGCGCCGGCGAGTTCGGCAGCTCGCGAATCATCTCGACGAGGAAGGGGGCGGTGAGGAGGAACGCGACGGCCATCGCGCCGAGGAGCGATCGGCCGCGTGCGACCATCTGCGCGCGGCCGGCGCGGCGCAGCAGCGTGGCGAGGAACAGCACGCCGAACAGCAATGCGGCCTGGAAGAAGAGTGGTTGGCTCTGCAGCAGCAGCAGCGCCGACGCGCCGCCGAAACCGGCCGCGCGTGCCGCGCCGCCGCGTCGCCACCAGGCGAGTCCGGCCACCATCCAGAGCAGCAAGAACTCGGTGCAGAAGAGATTGAGGCGCGCGGCGTTCATCAGGCGGCCGCTCGCGGTCAACGCCAGCAGCGCGACGAGCAGGCTCGCCAGTCGGCGCAGGCCGAGATCGCGAGCGAGGCGGTAGCCGAGCAGCGCGGTCGCGACGCTCGAGAACCACAGCAGGAAGGCGACCGCGACGTGGCGCGACTCCGGTGCCGGCAGCAGCCATTGGAAGGGGAGCGAAAGGACGCCGTAGACCCAGGTGGGGGTGTAGAGCCCGAGCCCCTCGCCGTCGGGCCAGTAGAAGCGCCGGGTGAAAAGGAGCGAGCCGTCGTGGGCGGTCAGCGCCTCGCCGGTCCAGAAGAAGTTCCACGGATAGATCGCGGCGTCCCACGGCTCCGAGCAGGCGGGAACGTGGAGGTCGCGGGCGTGGAGGAGAAAGCCGCCCGACACCAGCGTCGCCGCGGCAATCAGCAGCAGGAACGCCAGCACGCCATGCCGTTCCGGGAGTGCGCGGCCGACCGGGATACGAGTGATGCCGCCGTGCGCGCCGCCGCCATGGTCGTGGCCGTGATCCGCGTCGTTCACCCGCCCCCCTCTCGCGTGTCGCTCGAAGTCCTCGCGAAGAGTCACTTTGCAACGGGCCGAGGCCGCCGTACACTCCCCGCCCTTCAACGCCCCCCTTGCCGGAGTGGCGGAATTGGCAGACGCGCTAGGTTGAGGGCCTAGTTCCCGTTAAGGGAGTGCAGGTTCAAGTCCTGTCTCCGGCACCACTTTTCGTTCGATCGATCGTTCGACTGCTCACGCGACTCGACGTCGCGGACGCTTCGCCCCCGGCGCAGCGTCCGACGAGCAGGGCGCGAGCGAACTCTGCGGACCGGAGTTCGTCATGTCCGTTGTCGACGACCGCGGTCCTCACGCCGCGCCACCCGCGCCGCTGCAACCGCTTCGCTGGCGCCATCGTCTGCTCGTCTTCGCGACGCTGCAGTTCGGCGGACTCGCGACGCTGGCGGCGGCCGCCTTGTTGGTGGCCGCGATCGCTCCGCTACTGGGGCGAGCTGCGTCACCCTTCCTGCGGCAATGGATCGTCGCCTTCCTGGTCGTGCCGCTGACCTTCGTTCCGGCGCTCGTCGTCTGGCACCGTTGGGCGTTGGCTCGTTTTGGTAAGCGCGGTGGACTGTTCCGACTCGTCGCCGAGGTGGCGTTCGCGGTGGAACTGATCGGCTGCGTTCTGATTCAGCGCATCGCGTGAGTGCCGCGGCACGGACCGGTGAGTTTCGTCGTTCCCACCACTTGGCCCCGCAGCGCGTATCCTCCCGCGCCTCCGCTTCGCTCCACATTCCTGTGCAAGGATCTCCTCCATGCTCGCTGCTCTCGTTGCATCCGTTGTCGGATTCCTGCCGTTCGATGAAGCGGCGAAGAACGAACTCGCGGCGGCGGCGAAGAAACTCGAAGCCGCCCAGAGCTACCACTTCGACTACGCCACCGCGGGCGGGCGCGGCGCGAAGGAAGAGGGCGGCGAGGCGGGCGACGCCGCGCCGGCGGGCGGCGAGGGCGAAGCTGGCAAGGGTCGCGCTCGTGACGGCGAGGGGTGGCAGATCGACTTCCAGCGCGGCAAGCCGCTGCACTTGCGCCATCGCGAAGCGGAGTTCTTCCGCAGCGAGAAGAAGGTCGCGATGCTCGACCCGAAGAGCAAGCAGTGGACGAGCGTTTCGCGTGGAGCGGCTCCGGCTCCGGCCGCAGCCGAAGGGGCCGAGAAGGCGCCGCCGATGCTCGGGCGCATGGCGGTCGAGATCGACCGCATCCTCTTTCCGCACCAGCTTGTGAAAGAACTCGGCAAGAAGATCGGCGATGTCACGCGCAGCGAAAAGGACGGCGCCGTGACCTACGTGGCGACGCTCAACAAGGACGTTGCGCGCGAACTCGTCGGCGCGCCGAACGATCGCGGCGCGCGTCGCGAAGGCGGCAAGCGTGAGGGTGGCAAGCGCGAAGGCGGCAAGCGCGAGGGCGGCGAGGGTGGCAAGGGCGAGGCTGGCGAAGCTCCCGAACCGAAGGGCGAAGGCGCCGCGCGCGAACTCGACTGCGAAGGCAAGATGACCGCCGTCGCCAGCAACGGCCAGATCACGACGATCGAGATCGAGATCACCGTCAAGGGACCGCAGCCGCGCGTCGTGCGCCGCTCGATGAAGCTCTCAGGGATCGACGCGACCGCGGTGGCCGCTCCGGCCGAAGCGATCGCGGTGCTCGACATCTGACCCGCTTCATTCACGATCCCCGTGGCCTCGCCACGGGGATCGCGATTCAGTCGGGGGCGGCCCGCGCTCGATCGAGCGCCCCATTCCCGCGGAGCCATGGATGCTTGCGTTCTGCCTGATTGCGGTCGTTGCGACGACTTGCCAGGAAACAGCGACGCCGGCGCGAGAGCTCGCGGAGTGCGTGGCGCGGTTCGCCGCCGCCGATCGCGGCACCTATCGCTATTCGCCCGACGTCGCCGCGGTCGAGGCGGCGCAGGCGGCCGCAAGCTCGAACGAAGCCGCCGGGAGTCGTTCCGCGCCGAAGGGGCGCGTGGCGCGACACACGTGGGAAGTGACGTTCGCGAGCAACGGGATCGCTCACTACGAGCTCGGCAATGCGCAGTTCTGGAAACAAGGCGACGCACTCGTCGTCCTCACGCGGCGCGAGGAGTGGGTCTCCCTCGACGCCGCGTTGCGTGCGGAGTGGCGCGCGTCCGGCGACGCCGAGCAGCGGGCGATCGCTCGCATGGTCGCCGACCTCACGCGGATTCCCTCGCCAGCGAGCGTCGTCGCCGACCTGGTCTCGCCCGATGCTGCGGTCGTGAAGGAGCCCGGATCGTCGCCGCCCGCCGACCCCGCATCGGCCGCTGCCGCGCCCGTCGACTTCGTGGTGACGTTGACGCCGGCGGCGCTCGATCGACTGCTCCGCGGCGAGGGAGTTCGGCGCGCTGGCCGATCGGCGGCGGAGTCCCCGGCGACGCCCGTCGACGAAGGGGCGCCCGTCGCCGCTCAACCCGACCACGGGACGCTGCGAGTTCGCGTCGTGGCGGGTGCCATCGTCGCGTTCGAGATCGAGGCGCGCGGTCGTGGCGCGAGCGAGCCGGTTGCGATTCGTCGGCGCTACCAGTTCGAAGCGTGGGGGACGGCGCTCCTCCTCGCTCCGGCGCCGGTCGCGGAACTGCTCGCCGGGAAATGAACTCCGTAGTGTCCGCGTTTCGTTCCGTAGCACCGCGCGCGGAGAGCCCTACGCTGCTGCGCGGGAAAGAGGGGCGGCCAGGACGGCGGCCTGGCCACAGCGAGGATCGATCATGGAACTGCGCACGAAGAGCTTGCGGTCCGCGGCATCCGACGCGGACGGCGAGCGCGTGCTGTTGAGCCGGGTGCGTCCGAAAGATCCGCTGACCCCTCGCTGCGAAGCATGGGAGCGTGATCTTGCCCCGAGCGTGAAGCTCGACTTCGCGCTGTGGCGCGGTTGGATCACCGGGCGCGAGCATGCGGCGCTCTACGTTGCCGAGATGTGGTCGCAGGCGGCGAAGCTGCGCTCGATCGGCGAGCGCGCCTCGCAGAAGACGGTCACGCTGGTCTGTCCGTGCAGCGATCGTCGCGGCTGCCGCTGCGTGCTGGTGGTCGAGCTCGTCAACTGCCTGTTCGCGGGCCGCCGCGAGATGGCAGCCGCGCGCTGAACCGCGACGTCCGGTTCGCGACGGCGGCGACTCATGCGATCGAGCAGCCGCCGTCGACGACTAGCGCCTGGCCGGTGACGAACGACGCGTCGTCCGACAACAGGAAGAGCGCGGCGGCGGCGACCTCGTCGGGCTGGCCGATCCGTCGCAGCGGCGCGCGCGCTGCGAACGCCGCTGCGTTGGCCGCGAACCCGGCGTCGCCGCGCGTCGCCTGCGTCTCGATGAGTCCGGGGCAGATCGCGTTCACGCGTACGCCGCGCGGTCCAAGTTCCGCCGCGAGCGCTCGAACGAGGCTCGTGACTGCCCCCTTCGCGGCCGAATAGGCGACCATTCCGGCGAGCCCCTGCAGCGCCAGGTTCGACGCCACGGCGAGCAGCGAGGCGCCGCGGTCGGGAAGGTGCGCCCGCGCGTGATGAACGAGGTGGCGCAAGGCACCGACGTGCACCGCGAACGTGGACTCCCACGCTGCCGTTTCGGTGTCGGCGAGCGCCACGCCACGCAGCGCCTCACCCGCGGCGTGGACGAATCCGTCGAGTCGTCCGGATCGGGAAAGCGCCAGTTCCACCGCTCGCGCCGACGTCGCAGCGTCCGTCACGTCGCCGGGCGCCAGGACCGCCTTGCCACCCGCCCGCTCGATCGCGGTCGCCGACGCCTCGAGCGACATCCGACGGCGCCCGACCAGGACGACCGTCGCCCCCGCGTTGGCGACGCGCGTCGCGATGGCGCGGCCGATGCCGCTGCCGGCGCCGGTGATCACGTAGCAGCGGCCTTCGAGAGATCCCATCGTCACTCCTTCAGCAGATTGCGCAGCGCCGCGTCCGCTTCGGCGCGGCGCAGCTTCAGCGCCGGGGGCAGCGGCCGCGACTCGAGCCAATGACGCTGCCAGCCGCGCCGCACGGTGGGTTCTTCCTCGAGCGTGCCGCGTCGAATGCAGGCGCCGAGGAACAGGTCGATCCAGGCGTCGGCGAAACCCTCCTCCGGGCAGACCGCGGCGAACGGCAGCGGCATCGCGCGGCGGCCGCGTCGTTTCGCGGCGGCGTGCGGCCAGACGACCCGCTTGGCGAGGGTCCCGAACACCTCGACCGGAGTCTGCGCGTGGTTCAGGAGCGAGTGGAAGGAGACCAGGAGCGGTGCGCCCGGATCGCACTCGGCGAGCCGCTCCTGCTCGGCGAACTGCACGCGTAGCGGGCCTGGAAGCCACCCGAAATGGCGGACGCGGATCTCCTCGATCAGCTCGTGCAGCGGCTGGCGGGTGAACCAGAGGCACGGCGCTCCGCGCTCCGGCCGTGGCGCGGTGTCGTCGTCGGTCAGGGGAGAGTCGTCGATCTCGTCCATGAAGGCGCGCGATCGTAGCCCGGTGACCGCCGCACCGCACGTCGCGCCTGATCTTGCGATTCAAACAACTGTTTCATATGGTCGTTTGAATCATGCGTTCGAAATCGACTGCGCCGCCCGCCGACGAGGGCACCCGCGAGCGGGTGCTGACCGCAGCGGGAGAGCTCTTCGCGGAGCACGGACTGCGCGGGGCGACGGTTCGCGCCATCGCGCTCCGTGCCGGCGCGAACCTCGCCGCCGTGAACTACCACTTCGGCGGCAAGGCGCGCCTCTACGTCGAGGTCATGCGCTCCTCGTTCGCCGAGGCGCTCGCCCGTCACCCCACCGATGGCGGGCTGGCAGCGGATGCGCCGGCTCCCGAACGGCTGCGCGCCTTCGTTCGCTCGCTGCTGGCGCGGGCGCGCGGCGTCGGCCGACCCGCGTGGCAAGGACGCCTGATGGCGCGCGAGATGGCGGACCCCTCGGCGGCGATCGACGTCATGGTGCGCGAGGGGATCGGGCCGGAGTTCGAGCGGCTGCTCGGCATCGTCCGCGAGATGCTCGGGCCGCGCGCGCCGGCCGACGCCGTGGCGCTGGCGGCGGCGAGCGTCGTCTCGCAATGCCTGTTCTGGTTCTTCGCCGAGCCGGTCATCGCGCGGCTGCCGGCGCTCAAGCCCTTCCGCGATTCGGCGGCGACCGAGGCCATCGCGCGCCACGTGGTGGCCTTCAGCAGAGCCGCCCTCGCGGGTGGTCGCGAGCGCCGCCGATGATCCGCATCGCGCTCAAGATGCTGGTCGGCGATCGCGCGCGCTACCTCGGGATCGTGATGGGGCTCACCTTCGCCGCGCTGCTGATCACCCAGCAGTCGGCGATCTTCGTCGGACTCATGACGCGCACGTTCGGCTCCATCACCGATCTCGGCCAGCCTGCGGTGTGGGTCATGGATCCGAAGGTGCAGTTCGTCGACGACGTGAAGCCGCTGCAGGACACGCAGCTCCTGCGCGTGCGCGGCGTCGACGGGGTGGCGTGGGCCGTCCCGCTCTACAAGGGGCTGCTCAAGGTGCGCCTCCAGGATGGCGCCTATCAGACGTGCAACGTGTTCGGGCTGGACGATGCGACGCTGCTGGGCGGCCCGCCCGAGATGGTCGAAGGCACGGTGGCCGACCTGCGGCGAGCCGAAGGCGTCATCGTCGACGAGAACGGCGCGAACGGGAAGCTCGCCACGCTGCAGGCGGACGGCTCGCGGCGCCCGCTGCGCGTCGGCGACGTGCTCGAGCTGAACGATCATCGTGCGATCGTGGTCGGGATCTGCCGCGTGTCGCGCACCTTCCAGTCGCAACCGGTCCTCTACACGACCTACCAGCGGGCGACCACCTACGCGCCGCGGGAACGCAAGCTGCTGTCGTTCGTGCTGGCCGATCCGATGCCCGGAATCGCCGCGCGCGAGCTGTGCGATCGCATCCACGCCGCCACCGGACTCCTGGCGCAGACGGCCGACGAGTTCAAGACGACGACCTACGGCTACTTCATGAAGTACACCGGCATCCCGATCAACTTCGGCATCGCCGTCCTGCTCGGATTCGTGATCGGGACGGCGATCGCGGGGCAGACCTTCTACAACTTCACGCTCGACAACCTGCGCCACTTCGGGACGCTGAAGGCGATGGGCGCGACGTCGGCGACGCTGCTCGCGATGATCCTCACGCAGGCGCTCGTCGCCGGGTCGATCGGGTGGGGGCTCGGAGTCGGCGGAGCTTCGCTGTTCGGCATCGTCTCGCGCAACAGCGAACTCGCGTTCCGGATGCCGTGGCAACTGCTCGCCATCAGCGGGGGCGCCGTGCTCTTCATCTGCCTCGCGTCGGCGCTGCTCGCCATCCGGACGGTGCTGCGCCTCGAGCCGGCGATCGTGTTCAGAGGATGAGCACGATGGCCGCAACACCACCCACCGCTTCGCCATCGCTTGCGATCCGCTGCCGCGGCGTCGAGAAGAGCTACGGAACCGGCGACGCGCGCGTCGACGCGCTGCGCAAGGTCGACCTCGACGTCTCGCTCGGCGAGCTGCTGATGCTGGTCGGGCCCTCGGGATGCGGCAAGACGACGCTCATCTCGGTGCTGGCCGGGATCCTCGACGCGGATGCCGGCGAGGTCGCCGTGCTCGGGGCGAATCTGCGCGAGCTCAGCGGGCCGGCGCTGACGCGCTGGCGCGGGGCGAACGTCGGCTTCGTGTTCCAGGCCTACAACCTCGTGCCGACGCTGTCGGTCGAGGAGAACGTCGCCATTCCGCTCCTGTTGCGCGGAACGCCGCGCGCGCTGGCGTTGGCGCGCGCCGGCGAGGTGCTCGATTCGGTGGGTCTCGGCGCCCGTCGCCGCTCCGCTCCGCGCGACCTCTCCGGCGGCCAGCAGCAACGCGTCGCCCTCTCGCGCGCGTTGGTCCACGAGCCGCGCCTCCTGGTCTGCGACGAGCCGACCAGCGCGCTCGATGCCGACACCGGCCACGGCGTGATGGAACTGCTGCGCGCGCATGCCGTCCGCCCCGATCGCGCCCTCGTCCTCGTGACTCACGACAGCCGCATCTTCGGGTTCGCTGACCGCATCGCGCGGATGGAAGACGGCTGCATCCGCGCCGTCGAGCCTGGCCGCGTCGCCCTCGCTTCGGAGCCGCACTGATGTTTCGCAAGTACCTGCTGCCGTTGCTCGCGCTGCTCGGCGCCGTGTTCGCGGTGCGGACGGTCGTTGCGGGATCCACTCCGGCGCCGATCGCGCCACCCGTGTCGTTTCCAGCGATCGCCCCGTTCGAGCGCTTCGTCGCCGGCGCCGGCATCGTCGAAGCGAGCGGCGAGAACATCGCGATCGGGGCGCCGAGCGGCGGACTCGTGGTGGCCGTGGAGGTGAGCGTCGGATCGGAGGTCGCCGCCGGCGCGCCGCTGTTTCGCCTCGACGCTCGCAGCCGTGTCGCTGAACTTGCCGTGCGCGAGGCGGCGCTCGCGGCGGCGCAGGCGCGCCTTGCTCGGCTCGAGCAGTTGCCGCGTGCGGAGGAGCTGCCGCCGCTGGTCGCGCAGCTCGACGAAGCGAACAGCGCGCTCGCCGACGCCGCCGACGAAGTCGCGCGCTGGGAGTCGGTGAGCGATCCGCGGGCGGTCGCGCCCGAGCTCCTCGCGCGCAAGCGTTTCGCGGTGGCGGCAGCGGAGACGAGGCGGGCGACGGCGCAGGCGCAGCTCACGCGAGCGCAGGCGGGCTCGTGGGAGCCTGACCTCGCGGTCGCCCGCGCCGACGTGGCCGTCGCGGCGGCGGAACGCGATCAAGTGGCCGTCGAGATCGAGCGTCTGGTCGTGCGCGCGCCCGCAGCGGCGACCGTCCTGCAGGTGAAGGTGCGCGCCGGCGAGTACGCGCCGGCGGGGGCGCTGGCACAACCGCTGTTGCTGCTCGGCGCGCTCGCGACCCGGCACGTGCGGGTCGACATCGACGAGAACGATGCGTGGCGCGTGGATGCGAAGGCGCGGGCGCAGGCGCACCTGCGCGGCCATCGCGAGTTCGAGAGCGCGCTCGAGTTCGTCCGCTTCGAGCCGTTCGTGGTTCCGAAGCGTTCGCTCACCGGCGATGCCAACGAGCGGGTCGACACCCGCGTCCTGCAGGTGATCTACCGCATCGTCGATCCGGCGCTCTCGCTCTTCGTCGGCCAACAGATGGATGTCTTCATCGAGGAGACGCGCGTCGGCGCGGCGAAGGCCGAAGCTGGGGCGGCGCGATGAGCAGAACGCCGTTGCGAGCGCCGCTTGGCGCCGCCGCGTGCCTGCTGCTGCTCGGTTGTGCGGCGGTCGGCCCCGACTACGCCGCGCCGCCGGTGGCATTGCCGGAACGCTACGTCGCCCCATCGAACGGCGGAGCGAGCACCGATGCCATGCCGATGGCCTGGTGGCAGGCGTTTCGTGATCCGACGCTGTCGCAGTTGGTGGAACAGGCCCTGGCGCAAAGCCCGACGCTGCGCGAGGCGACGGCGCGTGTTCGCGAGGCACGCGCGCTGCGCGGTGTCGTCGGCGGCGCGCAGTTGCCCGAGCTCTCTGCCAACGGCCGCTACGAGCGCAGCCGTCGTTCGGAGGAGCTCTCCGGCGCGGCCTCGCGCTTCAGTGCCCGCGAAGAGGATCTCTTCGACGCAGGCTTCGATGCGAGCTACGAGGTCGATCTCTTCGGACGCGTGCGCCGCAGCGTCGAGGCGGCCGATGCCGATCTCGCGGCCGCCGAGGCTTCCGGCGCGTCCGCGCGCCTCTCGCTGGCGGCGGAGGTGGCGCGCCGGTACGTGGAGTTGCGCTCGGCGCAGCGCCGCCATGCGCTTGCACGGCGCCACCTCGTCGCGCAGGAGGACGGCCTCGCGCTGGTGCGAGCGCGCGCCGCCGCGGGCATCGACAGCGAACTTCCGGCGAGCCAGGCGGAGTCGGCGCTCGCTGCCACCGGGGCGACGTTGCCGCGCCTCGCGCGTGAGGCGGACCTGGCTCGCCATCAACTCGCGACGCTGCTGGCGGTGCCGGCGGCGTCGTTGCCGGTGGGGTTGGCCGAGCCTGCCGACGAGCAGGCGCTGGCCGCTGCGTTGCCGTCCGCGCCGTCGTTCGAGTCGGGAGTGCCCGCGGAGCTGATCGCTCGGCGTCCCGACTTGCGGCGCGCCGAGCGAGAGCTCGCCGCCGCGACGGCGCGCGTCGGCGTCGCCACCGCCGATCTCTACCCGCGCCTCACGCTCAACGGCGGCCTCGGCCTGCAGAGCACCCATTTCGCCGCGCTGGGCGACGTCGGCAGCGCCGCGTGGTCGATCGGCCCCGATCTGCATGTGCCGCTGTTCAACCACGGCCGGCTGCGCGCGGCGCTGGCCGCCGAAGACGCCCGCGCCGAGCAGGCACTTGCTCGCTTCGAGCAGTCGGTGATCGCCGCACTGGTCGAAGTCGAGGACGCGCTCGCGGCCGCCTGGCGCGAGCGTGAACGGGGGGCAGCGCTCGCGATCGCGCGCGCCGCCGATCAGCGCACGCTCGACCTGTCGCGCGAACTCTGGACGCGCGGCCTCACCGACTACCTCGCGGTCACCACCGCCGAACAACAGCTGCTCGACAGCGAGCAGGAGACGGCGAGCGCCGCGGCCGGCGAACTTCTGGCCACGATCGCGTTGTGCAAAGCGGTGGGGGGCGGCTTCGAGCCGGACGCGCGCGCTCGTTGAGGAGCCGCCCGGACGCTTCGGCGCTCAGCTCGGCAGCAGGTCCTTGCCGTCGCCTTCGCTGTCGCTGAGTTCGGAGAGCTCTGCCGCCGAGATGGGGAGCGCCGGCTCGACGAGCTCTTGGCGTCCATCGTCACGCAACGGCTCGATGAACCCCGCCGCGTTGGGATGGCCGCCGCCGCCGTGGCGCTTGGCGATCTCGGCGACGTTGATGCCGCCCTCCTCGTGCGAGCGCAGGCTCCAGATGCGGCGCGAACCCGACTCGAAGACGATGGCGACGAACGGATGGTCCTTCGCCAAGCGGCCGCCGATCTCGCTCTGCAGCATGCAACTGGTCACCACCGGGATGCGGTGGCCCTCGAAGTCGATCATCTTCACGCGGCTGGCGGCCGTTTCGATCAGTCGGTTCTTGTAGCGCAGGATCGGGCGCCCTTCGGCGACCAGCGCGTCGATGCCTTTGCGCAGGATCTTGTCCCACGTCTTGAACGAGCGTGAGTAGCTCTGGAGCGCCGCCGCGACCTCCTGGCTGTCGGGGAGCTTCCATCGCCAGAGGTCCTTGTCCTCGACGTAGCCCAGCAGCCAGGGGCGCGGCTCGCCAGGGAAGAACCAGTCCCAGGTCAGCGTGCAGCCGGCGCGCGTGAGGTCGAACTGCGCGAAGTCGAGGCCGGCCAGGTCCTGCTGCGCCGTCACGTGATGGTCGAGCACCAGCAGCGACGTGGCGCGCTGCTTCATGTCGATCAACTGCTCGCGCGGGAAGCTGAAGTCGAGGATGAGCACATCGCGCCCGTCGACCGGCCAGCGCAGCGTCTCGCCGAATTGGACGGCGTGGTACTCGCCAGCGCCGCCGAAGCGCTGGAACGCGACCCAAGCGGCCGCGAAGCCGTCGAGGCATTGCCCGTGGTAGAGCACGAGTGGTTTCAGGGCAAGCTCCGTGGAAGGGTCCGCATTCTGCCGAGGATCACCGGGTTGCGCGCGCGAATCGCCGCCCCCTTGCCCGCCACCGCTCAGCTCGAGCCGCGCGCAGCGCGCTCGAGTCCACCCGGATCAGCTGCGAACGGCGCGACTTCCACCGTTCCTGCTGCCGTCCCCGCGGCGCGCCGTTCGTCAGCTGCATCGCCGTTTCGCCCGCGAGCGCGTCCTCGCGCTCGTCGGAGCGATGGCAACGTTCAGCTGCGACGGCGCCGTGCTGGAGCCGGATCGCTTGCGTCCGCCGTCCGCGGCGCCGTCGTCAGCTGCAACGGTCAAAAGAGCGTATAGATGAACGGCGCGATGAACGGCGAGCTGCTCGCCACCACCAACAGGCCGCCAATCGACAGCATCACCACGATCAGCGGGATCATGTACCACAGTCCATTGCGCAGGAACGCGCCGTAGACCTCGCGGATGATCGAGAGCTTCGACCCCATCTTGAACAAGAGCCAGCCGCCGAATCCGACCAGCAGCGCGATGCCGACGTAGCGGCCGATGCGCGGTCCGAGCAGTCCGATCAGCCAGCTGAAGCCCGCGACGATGGCGACCACCGAGGCGATCATCACGCCGACCTGGAGGAACGCCGCGACCGTCGACTCGTCGCGGTTGGTACGCGCGTAGAGCGTCGACAGCAGCAGCCAGACGGCGCCGAGCACGAACGGCCAGCGCGCCATCGGCTTGTCCGGCACGAAGTCGAACGCGGCATCCCCAGCCGGCGTCGGCGCACCGCCGAGGAGCGCCGGCGCGGCGAGCGTGTCGTAGAGCTGGCGCGCCAGGACGCGCGAACCAGCCGGATTGAGATGCCAGTCCTTCTCGAAGTAGACCTTGGTGCCGTCCTTCGCGGCGGCGACCAGTGCCGCCTTCGGGTCGAGCGTCGCGATGCCGGCGGCGCTCGCCAGCGCGAGCGCCTTCTGCGCCGGCGACTGCGGATCGACGGCGTCCGGCGCGACGCCGCGCGCGTCGCACCAGCGAGCGAGCGCGCCCGGCTCGATCTCTTCGCGCGTCGGGATCGCCACCAGCAGCAGCTTCGCGCCCTTCTCGTCGCAGCTCTTCTTCAGCTCGCGAAAGCCGGCCGCGGTGCGCGTCCAGCAGTCGGCGACGGCGGCCGGCGGCGTGCGCAGCATCACCACCTCATCCATCGGCATCGACATCCCGCCCTCCTGGAAGGCGAGCTCCTTGCCGTAGCGCATCGACGTCTGGAGCGTGTCGACCAGCCCGAACAGCGCGGTGCGCGTCGCGAGCCAGCCGCGGCGCGGCGCGGTGTTGGCAGCGGCGGGTTCCAGCGTCCCGTCCAACGCGAAGCGGGGCTTCGGGGTGCCCGAGTAGCTGGTCTTGCCGTTCATCCAGGCGTCGTTCTGGAAGAAGCAGGCCACGACGATGTCGGGGGCGAACGCGAAGCCGTCACGGCGCAGCCACGCGACCTCCTGATCGGTCGAGTAGCCCTCGGTTCCGCCGTTCAGGAGCTGCACCTTGCGGCCATCGGCGACCAGCGCCCGCTCGACGAGGTCGACGAAATGGTCGTGGCGCTCGACCGTGTAGCCGAGCACGAAGGAGTCGCCCACGACCAGTACGCGCTGCGTGCCGGCGGGCTTGGCCAGCGTGAGGTCGGCGTCGTCGCGCAGGCCGAGCGGGTTGATCGAGAAGGTGACGTCGAACTCGCTGGTCACCTTGCGCGTCGATTCGTTCTTGCGCTTGGCCCAGCCAAGCTCCGGGTCGGGCTCGTTGATGGTCACCACCGGACGCAGTCCCGACAGGCGCAGGATCCCCTCGAGCGCCAGCGCCAGCAGCAGCAGCGTCATCACCCAGCCGAGCAGCACGCCCAAGGCGCCGCCGCGCTCGCCGGCGCGCCAGCCATTCCGCGTGCCGCCGCGTTCCAGCTTGCGTCCGCTCACGAGAGCATCTCCGTCACCGTGTCGCCGTCGTGGCGCAGCGCGAACTTGGTCCGCTTCAGGATCTTCTTGGCGTCCTTCTGCACGATGAAATTCTGCAGGAAGAGGACGTCCATGCCCGAGAGCGAGAAGGTGTTGAAGGCGTGCGAGGGGTCCTCGACGATCGGCTCGCCCTTCAGGTTGAAGCTGGTGTTGAGGACGATCGGGTAGCCCGATCCTTCGCCGAAGCGCTGGATCATCTTGTAGTAGCCGGGGTTGCTGTCCTCGTAGACCGTCTGCAGGCGCGCGGTGCCGTCGACGTGGGTGATGGCGTCGAGGTGCTTCTTCTTGTCCTCGTGCACGGGCGCGACGTAGAGCATGAAGCGATAGGGGAAGTGCTTGTCCGGATCCTCGATGTCGAAGAACTCGGCGGCGCGGTCGTGGATCACCGACGGCGCGAACGGACGGAACGCCTCGCGGAACTTGATCTTCGAGTTGACCGTCTCCTTCATGTCCTTGCGGCCCGGGTCGGCGATGATCGAGCGCGCGCCGAGCGCCCGAGGACCCCACTCGAAGCGGCCGCGGAACCAGCCGCCGACCTTGCCCGCCGCCATCTCCTCGGCGGCGCGCGTGTAGAAGCGATCGTCATCCTCGATCAGTTCGTACTTGATGTCGTTCTGCTTGAGGAACGTCTCGATCTGCGCGTGGTCGTACTCGCTGCCGAGGTAGGCGTGGTCGAGCGCGGGCGCCTTCTTCTCCTGGCCGAGCACCTCGTGGTAGCCCCACATCGCCGCGCCGACCGCGCCGCCGTCGTCGCCCGCCGCCGGGTGGATGTAGATCTCCTCGAAGGGCGTGTTGCGCAGCACGATGTGGTTGGCGACGCAGTTCAGCGCGACGCCACCCGCCATGCACAGCTTCTTCAGGCCGGTCTCGTGGTGCAGGTAGGTCGCCATCTTGAGGAGGATCTCCTCGGTGACCTTCTGGATGCTGGCGGCGACGTCGCAATAGAACGGGTCGAGCGTCTTGTCCTCGTGCTTGCGATCGCGCGGCGGCTGGCCCATCACCTCGGAGAACTTCGCGGAGAGTGTCGAGGTCGGCGACCAGTGGTAGCTGAAGTGGCTCATGTCGTGCCACAGCGAGCCATCCTCGCCGATGCGGATCATCTTCTTGATGCGGTCGACGTACTTCGGCTGGCCGTAGGGCGCCATGCCCATCAGCTTGTACTCGCCTTCGTTGACTTCGAAGCCGCAGTAGGCGGTGAACGCGCTGTAGAGCAACCCGACCGAGTGGGGAAAGCGCATCTCCTTCACGATCTTGATGCGGTTGCCCTTGCCGACGCCGAGCGTGCCGGTGGTCCATTCGCCGGCGCCGTCGACCGTGAGGATCGCGGCGTGGTCATAGGGCGAAGTGAAGTAGCTCGACGCCGCGTGCGACATGTGGTGGTCGGCGAAGACGATCTTCTCGGCCTTCACGCCGAGCCGCTTCTTCAGCAGGTCCTTGATCCAGAGCTTCTTCGTCAACCACGTGTGCATCGATTCGCGGAACACCGCCCAGCTGCGCGGGAAGGTCGAGAAGGCGGTGGTGAGGATGCGCTCCATCTTCACGATCGGCTTCTCGTAGAAGACGATCAGGTCGACGTCCTGCAGCGTGATGCCGGCGCGGCGCAGGCAGAAGTCGATCGCCAATCCGGGGAAGCCGGAGTCGTGCTTGATGCGGCTGAAGCGTTCTTCCTCGGCCGCGGCCACGATCTTCCCGTCCTGCACCAGGGCCGCGGAGGAGTCGTGGTAGTAGAAGGAGAGTCCGAGCACGTACATGTCAGTCCTGCCTCCGCGCGCGCTCGAGGGTGTCGTTGGTGCGCGTCCATGCCGCCCACGACGAGCCGCGGTAGCGCTTGATCGCGAGCGGATCGCAAAACAGCGACAGCAGCACGCCGGCCGGGCCGACGAGGGTGACGTAGAGCACCGTCAGGATCACACGCGACATCATGTGGCCGAACCGCTCGGTGAAGCGGTGCAGGCGCTGCATGAAGGTCAGCGGCGGAGGCGGCGCCTCGACCGGCGCAGCAAGAGCGACTTCAGACAAGCGGGGCTCCAAGTCAGGCTTCCGTCGCGGGACAGAAGCGGCGGAACATAGCACGCCCCTGCATCGGTTGGCCGGCGCGGCCGACCGCAGCGGAACGTGAAGAAAGTTCGTTCCGTCGCGCCCTCACACGGAGTTCGACGCCGGCAGCGCTGCGGCGGCACGCGCGTAGGTCGCCAGAGTCTCTTCGGCCATGGCGTGCAACGGGAATTGCTCCCGGACGTCGCGCAGCGCCGCGCGGCCGAGCCGGCGCCGTTCCTGCGGCGCGTCGAGCAGCCCGCGGATGCGCGCGGCGAGCTCGTCCTTGCTGCTGCGCGGCACCAGCAAACCGTTCTCGCCATCGCGCACGAAGGCGACCACGCCGCCGACGCCCGTGCAGATCACCGCGCGCGCCTGCGCCATGGCCGAGAGGATGAAGATCCCGTGCCCCTCGCTCTCGCCCACCGAGACGAAGATGTCGATCGGTCGGAACAGGTCGGCAAGCCGCGCCCGCGGCAGCGCGAAGGTCACGTGCGCGGACAGGTCGAGCTCGCGCACGCGCCGCCGCAGCGCCGCCTCCTGCGGCCCCTCGCCGAGGATCAGGAACGCCGCCTTGCCACCGTCGTCGAGCACCTGCCGCGCCGCGGCCAGGAAGGTCTCGATGCCGCGACCCGGCGCCATGCGGCCGACGGTGCCGACGACCGGCAGCTCGTCGGGCAGCGGGTCGTCTTCATCGAGCGCGGAGAGGCTCGCGGCCACGCCGTTGGGGATCACCGCGATCCGTTCGCGCGGGAAGCGGCCGTGGGTCACGAGCGCCTGGCGCACGTCCTCGCTCACCGCGATCGCATGCGTCGTCGCGCCCGGCGCACGACGCAGCGGCTGCTGCAGCGGCGTGTGCACCGTGACCACGTCGGGGACCCCAAGCTGCCGTGCGATCAGCGAGCCGATCGTGGCCAACGGGTGGCTCTGCGAGTGGATCAGCTCGGGGTCGAAGTCGCGCGCCAGCTCGATCAACGTCGGCAGGTAGAGCAGGTCGCGCCACAGCGGTCCATGGATCGGCGCGCGGATCAGCGGCAGGTCCTGATCTTCGAGCGCCGCCTCGAGGATGCCGCCCGGCGCCATCACGGCGACCTTGTGCCCGCGCAGCTTGAGCTCGCGCGCGAGGCTCACCGTGTAGACGCTGGTGCCGCGCATCGAGAGGGGCGCCGAGAGCAGGAGGATGCGGCCGGCCATGGGCGGGTCAGTTGCCGTCCGCTGCGCCGGTGAGCAGCTCGCGGTAGAGCGGCGAGCGTTCGAGCAGCTCGCGCGGCGAGCCGTGCGCCGCCACGACGCCGTGGTCGAGCACGAGCACTTGGTCGAACGGCAGCTCGTTCGCGAGGCGGTGGGTGACGACGAAGGTGATCCGGCCGGCGCGCGCCGCGAAGAGGCCGGCGAGGATCTTCTCCTCGACCGGGCGGTCGAGCGCGCTGGTCGCTTCATCGAGCAGCAGCAGCGCCGGATCGCGATAGAGAGCGCGCGCGATGGCGAGGCGCTGCCGTTCACCGGCCGAGAAGGCGCGCGACTCGACCGGCGTCGCGGCGCCGAGCGGCAGCGTCGCGACGAGCGGCGCGAGGCCGGCGCCTGCCAGCGCCTCGTGCAGCGCGACCCCGCGCGGGGCCGCGCCGAGGGTGACGTTCTCTTCGATCGTCCCGCGGAACAAGAACGTCTCCTGCGTCACCATGCCGATGCGCGCGCGGAAGCCGGCGGCGTCGAGTTCCTGCAGCGGCGCACCGTCGATCGCGATCGAGCCGGCATCGTAGCGGCGCAGTCCCGCCAGCAGGTCGAGCAGCGTCGACTTGCCGGCGCCCGAGCGTCCGGCCACCAGGACCACCTCGCCCGGCCGCGCCACCAGGCTGATGTCGGTCAGCAGCTTGGCGCCGTTGGCGGCGTGCGCGGCGACGTGGTGGAATTCGATCCCGCGCACGAGACGCGGGAAGGGAAGCGTGCCGTGGATCGGCGGCGTGGCCGGAACCGAATCGACCAACGACTTGAGGCGGACGGCCGCTGCGGCGCCGCGGCGCGTGCGTACCTGTGTGTCGGCGAGCTTGCGCATCGGATCGAGCATCGACGCCAGCACGGCGAAGAAGGTCAGCAGCGCCTCGGCGGAGAGTTCGCGAGCGACGACGCGCTGCGCTCCCACCAGGATCACCGCCGCCGCCGCCAGCGACACCAGCAGCTCGAGCAGCGGGCTCGACAGCGCTTCGTGGCGATCGAGCGCGACCTGATTGCCCGTCAACTCGAGCTGCACCTCGGCGAAACGCTGCCGTTCGCGCGATTCGAGGCCGTGCGCGCGCACGACGCGACGTCCGCGCAGCCCCTCCTCGACCAGCGCGACGAGGCTGCCCGTCTGCGCCAAGGTCCGGCGCGCGCGGTCGCGCAGTCGCCGCGACAGGAAGAGGATCGCGCCGGCCGCGATCGGGAAGAGGAGGCCCATCACCAAGGCGAGGCGGGCGTCGATGGCGACCAGCAGCACCAGCGAGAACGCCAGCTTGAAGGGCTCGTGCACCACCTTGCTGAAGACCTTCTGCAAGGTGACGCGCAGCGCGTCGAGGTCGGCGGTGAAGAGGGCCAGCAGCGCGCCTTGCGGCGTGTCGGCGCCGGCCCCTTGCAACAGCGCTTCGTGCGCCTCGGTCGCCACCGCTCTCACCGCGTCATGCACCAGCGGCGCTGCGATCCAGTCTTGCGCCAGTTGCAGCAGCGCCGCGAGCAGCATCGCCGCCACGAGCAGCCCCAGCACCCAGCTGAGCGCGTGGAGCGGATCGCCGCCGGTCGCGAGCGCCACGAGTCCGCGCGCGAGCGGCAGCAGCAGCGGTGGCGCACGTTCGGCGATCGCCGCGAGCCGTTGCGTCCACTGCGCATCGAACAGGATCACCAGTAGCGGGTAGGCGGACGTGAGCGAAGCGCCGCCCAGAAGCGCTCCGCCGAGCGAGGCGAGGAAGAGCGCTGCCAGCCGACCGCGCCGTTCCAGCGGACGGCGGAAGACCCATCTCAGCGCGGAACGTTCGGCCGAAGCTGCCACTTGATCGCCGTGAGGTGGGCCACCGCGTCGCGCAGCTCGCGCATGGGCGGCCGCGCGCGCCGTCGCGCCTGCCGGTAGGCGGCGAGGAACGTGAGGCGCAGGCGCCATGTCACCGTCCGCGCGTCCGGAAAGGAAGCGTTGAGGCGCATCAGGTCGCGCGCCACGCGGTCGAGGGTCGGCGGGCGCCGGCGCACGCCATCGAGATCGATCAGCGCGAGCGACGACCCGTCCAATGCAACGAGGACGTTCTCCGCCTTCAGATCTCGATTGGAGAGCCCTTCGTCGTGGAGGCGGGACAGCGCCGCCGCGAGGGCGCGCCATGGCGCCTGCGCCGGCTGTGCGTCGGACAGGCGTTGGAAGCCGTCGAGGAAGGTCGTGACCAGGACGCTCTGCGGGGGGCGGGCGACGGAGCGGCTCTCCGCGAAGAGCCAGGCGCGGGCGCTTGGGACCGCAGCCATCTCGAAGCGGAAGTGGTTGCGCCAGGCGCGTCGCGCCCGGCTGCCACGCCAGGCTCGGCGCAGCCGTCCGCGATCGTCGAACCACTTGATCGCCAACGCGTGGCCGGCGAGCTCGAGGCGCCACACCGTGCTCTCGCGAGTGGCGTGGATCACCTTGGCTCCGGCCTTCTTCAGCGCGGCGGGCAGCGCGTGCAACCCGTCCGCCCACAGCCGGCGCAGGCCGTCGCGCAGAGCGGTCGGAAGGTCGGCGCGTTCGACGCCGCGGACGAGCGGGCCGTCGAAGCGCGCGAAGGCGCGGCCGCGCCCATCGCAGCGTCGCTCATGGTGGCGCAGGAAACGTTGGCGCGACTTCTCGGCCGCCGCGGCCAGCGCGCGCAGTCGCGCCCGGCGCTCGCGGCGTTGTGTCGGCAACGCCCCGTGCGCGACCAGGAAGCGCATCCGATCGACCGCCCGTGTGCGCCACGCGAAGTGGTGGTAGAGCGCGTGGAGATCGGCATCGCGCGCGCCGGCTCCGGCGCGACGGGTGCGTCCGAGGTCGATCAGCCACGCCGTGCCCGACGGTTCGATCAGGACGTTGCCGCAGTGGAGGTCGCCGTGCGCGAAGCCGGTGCGATGGAGCGCGCCGATCAGGGCGCCGAGTTCGCGCGCGAGCTTCCGG
Organism: Planctomycetota bacterium; assembly: GCA_031409275.1. Taxonomy (GTDB): domain Bacteria; phylum Planctomycetota; class B15-G4; order B15-G4; family SIAN01; genus SIAN01. The sequence continues at coordinate 34,867 of JANNXA010000014.1, read as the reverse complement.
CCGGCGCGCGCGTCGCTCGCTTCCCAGGTCGACGCGAGGTCGCGCGCCGCGTCGATCCAGGCCGTGAAGAGGACGGCGGCGCCATCGGGCCCGCCTTCGCCCCAAGCGATCGGCTCCGGGACGCGCACGCCTGCGGCACGCAGTTCGATTGCCCGACCTGCTTCACGCGCGGCCGGGCGCGAACCGGCGCGGCGTGGATAGACCTTGCGAGCCAGCGCGCCGATGCTCGAGGCGACCCGCTCGACCGCGCGTGGGCGGGCTGCCCGTCCACCCACGGCAGGCGGGCGCGGTGCGGCCGCGAGCGCGACGAACTCCGCGCGCGGCAGCTCTGCGTCCGTCGAGATCAGAGGCAATGCTTGGTTCACGGCGTTGCCGCGGAACAATAGTCCCCCTCCCACCGGAGCGCCCTCTGACCATCCTCGATCGCCGCTTCCTGTTCGAACTCGTGACCAACCTGGTCTTCATCCTCGGGGTGATTACGACCGTTGCGTTGCTCGCGATCGCCGGCGTCGTCTTCTACAAGCACCCCGAAGTCGACCTGCTGCTCTATCTTTCGCTGGTCCGCTACACGATGGTCCAGTCGCTGACCTTCCTGCTGCCGCTGGCGCTGCTGATCGCGGTGGTCTTCGTCTACGGCCGCGCCGCGGCCGACCACGAGATCACGACGCTCAAGGCGAGCGGCATCCATCCCTATCGCCTGATCTGGCCGGGAGTGCTGATCTCCGTGCTGCTGGGCGCGGTCATCTTCGAATCGGAGAGCCGCTGGTCGCCATGGGCGATGCACCAGCTTGGCGTGCTCCCGGCGCAGGAAGGGACGCTCAAGGTCCTGCTCGAGAAGCGCATCGCGGCGGGCGAACGGTGCGTCGATTTCGGCGACAAGCGTTCGCAACGCCGGCTTTTCTGGGAGCACATTCGCGTGCTGGAGGGCGGCGGCGTCGAACTCGAGTCGGTGCTGCTCGAGACGACGGAGCAGCCTGAAGGGGACGCGTCCGGCGAAACGGCGCGAGCGCCTGTCACCACTCACGTCCGCGCCGACCGCGCCGTGGCGCGTTTCGATGAGGAGCACGGTCGGCTGGTGCTGCGGCTCGAGAAGCCGCGCGGCCTCTCCGGCGTGGTGAAGGAGGCGCAGCAGGATGCGATGGTGGTGACCGTCGATCTCGACTTCGACACCGAGCGCGGGCGACTCAAGATGCAGTCGCTGCCTGAGCTGTTGGCGCTGCACGCACGGTCGCTGGAGACGTCACCGCTGTCGGGGGAGTCGCTGCTGCGCCGCTTCGACGTCGTGGAGGTCGAGGGGCGCATCCATCAGCGCTTCGCGCGCGCGGCGACGCCGCTCGTCTTCCTGCTGCTCGGTGTGCCGCTGGCACTGGTCTTCCGCAGCGGCAATCGCCTGATCGCCTTCCTGCTGGCCAGCATGATCGGGCTCTTCGTCTTCTACCCGACCGAGCGGCTCGCCACCGTGCTGATGAGCAAGCAGCTCGTGTCGCCGTTGCTCGCCTGCTGGAGCGGCAATCTCCTTCTGGCGGCGATCGGCATCTCGTTGCTCACGTTCGTGGTGCGGCGATGAAGTTCGACCTGCTCGATCGCTACGTCGTGCGCTGCTTCCTCGGTTCGCTCGCGGTGACGTTCATCTTCTTCTTCGGCTTCTTCATGGTGATCGACCTGTTCGCCAACGCCGACGAGTTCGTCGACACCGCGCAGAAGCATGCGATCCCGGCGCGCACGATGGTCGCGTGGGTCGCCGGCTTCTACCTCTACAAGTCGCCTGCGATCTTCCTGCAGGTGCTGCCATTCGTGACGGTGATCGGCGCGATCTCGGCGGTCGCGCGCCTGAATCGCCAGAACGAGCTGATCCCGGTGCTGATGTCGGGTCGCAGCATCTTTCGCCTGCTGCGCCCGCTCTTCATCGTCGCCGGAGTGCTGACGGTGGCGATGTTGCTGGTGCAGGAGTTCGTCGCGCCGGCGGCGTCCGATCGGCGCCTGGCGCGACAGTGCTTCCTGCGGGACGGGGATCGCGGCCTGACCGTGCGCGCGCAGTTCGAGGATGGTCAGGGGCGCTACTGGTCAGGGATCGAGATCGAGCCGGTCAGCGGCACGTTGCTCCACGCATCGGTGCGCGCCGTCGAAGGCGATCGCGTCGAGATCATCGATCTCAAGGACGCGCGCTACGACGCCGCTCGCGGTGGTTGGACGATGGACGGGGGCGTCCTGCGCATCCTCGACGACGCGCATGGCCGCGAGGAGAAGCGCCTGCCGCTGCTGGTGAGCGACCTCACGCCGCGGCGGATCGGCGCGCAGGAGAAGGAACCGTTCGACCTCTCCTTCGCCGATCTCGCGGAGCTGTTCGCCGCCACCGGCCAGTCGCGCTTCCAGGTCCTGCTCCACTTCCACGTCGCGTTCCCGCTGGCGAACCTGCTCCTGCTGCTGCTCGCGCTGCCCTTCGTGCTCCGCTACGACCGCCAGCGGGTCATGCAGGGCTTCGCGATCGCCTTCTTCCTCTGCGTGGCCTATTTCGGTGTCGATGCGGCGATGCGGGCGCTCGGGGAGTCGAAGATCCACCCGGTGCTGGCGGCGTGGTTCGCACCGCTCCTGTTCGGCGCGCTCGGCATCAGCTTGTTCGACAGCGTCCGGACCTGACGGGCGCTCCGGGCGAATTGCCCAGGGAATCGTCCGCTCGGCGACGGCCGGCTTGCCGTGCGGCCGATCGTCCGTACAATTCCGCCCCCTCGTTCCACCGGTCTCAGGCGCGCCGTCTCCTACGGCTTCCCCTGGTCCCGCTTGCGGAGGTTCGCGCCGTGCCTTTCCAGTGCCACTACTGCCCGAAGAAGACCCAGGTCGGCAACAAGGTGACCCGCCGCGGTCTCCCGAAGAAGGAAGGCGGCATCGGTCTCAAGACCACCGGCATCCGTCGGCGCACCTTCAAACCGAACCTCCAGAAGGTGCATGCCGTCGTCAACGGCAAGTACACCCGCATCCTGGTGTGCACGGCGTGCATCAAGAAGGGGTTCGTGACCAAGCAGCCGCGGCGCCAACGCCCGGCCCCTGTCACGACCTGACGCGCTCGATCTTCGATCGCGACGGCGGCGGATGCATCAGCGTCGGCCGCCGTCGTCGCTTTCCTGGCGCGCGCCCCAAGCGCGACGCAACGCCGATTCGGCGGCGCGCCCGCACGGCCAGAAGTCGTGGCGCTGTCCCGGCGGAAGGCGATCGAGGTCGCTCGGCCACTTCCACCAGAAGAGCGCGTCGGGAAGCGCTCGGTGCGCCGTCGCCGCCAGCACCATCTCGTAGGCGCGGCCCTGATCGGCCCCTTCGTCGAAGGTGCCGTCATGCGCATGCGGCGTTCGCCACGGTTCGCTGACGTCAGGGAAACCGACTTCGAGGAACCAGATCGGCTTGCCCAGCAGGCGACGCCTGGCGTCGAGTTCGTCCTGCAAGCTCGAGAAGCGCTTCGCGACCTCGTCGAGCGAGGCACCCGATCGGTCGGCCAGCGGCCAATAGGCCGAGACGCCAACCGCATCGAAGGAGTCCCAGAACGGCAGGTTGGCGAGCTCCGTGCCCCAGTTCGCGCAGTAGGTGACCACGCCGCCATAGACCGCGCGCACGCGCGCGATCAAGGCGCGCCACTGCGTTTCGCGCGCGGTCGTGCCGGGCAGTTCGGTCGCGACCGCGAGCACCGGGACGTGCAGCCGTTGCGCGAGGAGCGCGTAGTGCAGCACGAAGCGCTCGAACTCGGCGAACCAGGCGCTCCATGCCGGCTCATCGCGCATCGCGATCTCGCCGCACCAGTGGCCGTGGCCGCACCAGAGGTGGGGCTTCAGGATCACGGTGAGCCCGAGCGCTTGCGCGTCGGCGATGGTGGCGGCGACGGCGCCGTCGCTCTCCGGAGCGAAGCGGCCACCTTTGCGCTCGTGCAGCATCTGGATCGTCGGCGCCGCGATGTCACGCTGGAAGGCGAAGGGGGTGATGCTGACGGAGTTGGCCCCGACGTCTCGCAGCGCCGCGAGCGAGCGCTGCGCCGCGCGTGACCCGTAGCCGTCGATCCAGCCGTAGCCTTCATGCGCGAAACAGAACCCCTTCAAGTCGCGCGGCGGATCGCGGTGAAGGTGGGGCGCGGATCGCGGCGGCGCGGCGCGCAACGCCGCCTCCCATGCCGTTCGGTCGTTCGAACGCCAAAGGGAGCTGCGCGCGGATCGGGCCGGCGATGACGTCGCGAGCACGACGGCGAGCCGACTTCCCTCGAGCAGTCGGACCAACTCGGGCGAGGTGCGAGCCTCCGCGAGCTCGAAGTCGTTTGGCAACGCGAACCCGCTTTGCACCAGCGCGATGCAGCGGACGTGCGCGTCGCTGGCGAAATCGGCATCGGACAGATGCTCGGCCAATGCCGCGCGCCGCGCGGGCGCGACCTCCGCGGCGAGCCGTCGCAACGCGGCGAGCGCGCCGGCCCGTCGCGCGGTTCGCCACGCCGTCGCCTCGTCGAGCGGCCACGCGCAGCCTTGCTCGTCGCGGCCGCCGCTGCCGAAGGTGAAGGTGACGGGCCCGCGTGCCGGGTCGTCGAGGAGTTCGAGGCTGATGCCCGTTTCGCGCCCGAACTCCTCGTGGTTGATCGCCCAGCGCAGCGGCAGATCGACCGCCGCCGGCAACGCGGCCGCGAGGAACTCGGCGGCCGCGGCGGCCCCTTCGCCTGCTGCTGCGGAGAGTGCGGTGACGCGCCAAGCGAGTGCCGAAGAGGGCGCGTCGATTCGCGGGAGGAGTGGCCGCGATGTCCCGCCGCCTGCTTCTTGGAGGACGATTCGCGGCAGCAACGCGGCTGCGAGGAGGGCCAGGGCACTCATGGCGCATCCTCGGCGAGGACGATGCGCGCCTCCGCGGCGACGCCCGCCACGAGGGTCGCTTCGACGACCCCGCGCCAACGTCCCGAGAGCGCTTCCACGCGCAAGGCGACTCCGCACGGCAAGTCGCGCACGCGCGCCTCGCCGCCGCGCGTGGTCAGCGCCTGCGCGAACCACTGATCGGGCGCGTCGACGCGCGCGAAACGCAGGAAGGTGGCGACTCCACCGACCTCCCCGGCGCGCACGCGCACGCGCAGCTCGCCGTCGCCCGCCGGAATCGCGACGGGCGGTGGCAACTCGGTCGCGACCGGCGGGGCGTCGGCCAGTGGGGCGTCGGCCGGCGCGGTGGTTTCGTCGGCGTGCGACTCGACGCGCGAGTCGACGCGCCACTCGACGGGGCCGCTTGGCAGCACCGCCGAGAAGCTCACCAGACGTCCGTCGTCGAGCTCGATGGTGGCGACGCATGGCCCCGCCCGCAGATCGTCGACGGCGAATCGGCCATCGCCGCCGACGTCGACGCGGCGATTCGCGACCGTCAGCGCGCGTGCCGGCGCGCTTCCGATCGGCAGCAGCAGTCGGCCGGTGAACGCGATGGAAGGGGAGACCTCGAGCTCGATCGAGGCGCACTCGCCGCCGCGGCGGGCGTCGACGAGGGTCGGCGCGAGCGTCGAATCGCCGCCAGTCGAAGCGGGCACCTCGAGCTCGTAGAGCGCCGGGTCGAGCCGATCGAAGCGAAACTCCGCGTGCTCGTCCGTTGCGGCGCGCGCGACCTCGCGGCCGGCGCAGCGCAACACGACGGCACCCGGCTGTGCGCCGATCCCCGCACCGGCGCGATCGACCACGCGACCGACCAGCGTCGCCAGCGGAACCAGCGCGACGGTGCCGAGGTCCGCGACGCGACCGGCGGTGATCTCCACCGAGCGCTCGACGTGGACGTAACCGTCGGCGCTCATTCGCAACACGATCGTGCCGGCGGGCAGCGCGCGAACCTCGAACGCGCCCGGCGAGGTCGCGCTCGCTGGCACCAGGTAGTGGTCCGAACGCGTTTCGACGCCGCTCACCTCGACGGTTCGCGCGGCGAGTCCGAAGGCGTGATTCGCGTCGACGATGCGGCCGCGAACGCTGCCGACGCGCAGGACCGGCGATCGGCTTTCGGCGGCGGCGGTGGCTGGCGGCGTCGGTGCGGAATCACGGAAGAAGCCAAGCCAGACCAGCAGCGTCAGCGCCAATGCGCCGCCACCGATCAGCGTCCATCCGAGTCCTCGCCGCTCTTCGGTCGAGAGCATCGCCGGAGTCTACGCTCGAGCTCCGCGGACCGACCGGCACGCGATCGGGTCAGCGCTCGAGCAGCAGGAAGTTGCCGTTGCGAGCGAGCAGCGCGATCCCGAGCGGAGTGGCGAGCGGCGCGCCCGCGAGCGGGCCGTTGCCGAGTCGGGCGCGCTCGAGCGGCGCATCGCCGTCGGGATCGATCACCTGGACGACGCCGTTCGCGCATGGCAACCAGAGCCGGCCGTCGATGAGCGACGGCGCGGAGGTCGGCGCGAGGTCCTTCCAGGTCCGCGTCACCTTTCGAGCGGCGAGGTCGACGCGCGCGAGTTGCTTGCCGAGCGCGACGTAGGCGGAGCCGTCGGCAAGAAGAGGCGTGGCGACGGGAACGTCACCCAACTTGACGCTGCCGAGCACATGGCCATCGGCAGGATCGAGGAGGAGGAGTTCGCCGGTCGCCGTGGCGGCCACGAAATGGCGGCCCTGCTGGGCGAGGCCCTCGACGAGATCGCTGCCGAGCGAACGCTCGAACTCCACCTTTCGCGCGGCGACGTCGACCGCCGCGAGGTGGCCTCCCACGAGCGGCACCCAGAGGCGCGCGCCAATCGCGAGAGGTGCACCGGCGAGTCGACGGCCGAGCGGAAGATCGGCGAGGACGCTGCCGTCGTTGCGCGCCAGCAGGAAGACGCGTCCGCTCGCTCCGACCACGGCGATCGAATCGTCGAATGCGACGGGCGTCGTACTGATCTCGTCGTCGATGTGCCGCGCCCAGGCTTCGACGAGCCCATCCTCGGCGCAGCGCAATCGCAGGACGCTGCCTTCGAACAGCGCGACGACGAAGCCGTCGTCGCAGGCCAGCGGCGCCGCGAGCGCGCCCGAAAGCGAGCCGCTCTTGTAGAGGCGCGCTTCGAGGGATCCGCCGGCGGCGGGCGCGATGTCTTGCAGCGTGCCGTCGCGACCTGCCACGGCGAACCGGCCCGCGGTGAAGATCGGCGCGGCCAGCGCCTGCAGTTCAAGGGGGCCGCTGGCGATCGTCCGCCTCGGCAGTTCGACCACGCAGCGCGGCGGGCCGTCGGCCGCGATGGTCGACCGTTGCGGCGAACGCGCGCCGGAGATGAACTCGACCGAAGCGAGCGACCCGGCCGCGAGGCGCAACACCAGCGGGGTCGTCCCGAGTTCGCGGCCATCGATACGGACGCGCGCGCCGATCGGCAGCGAATCGACCAAGACGGGGATGCGCAGCGTCGCCGGCACCTGCAGGTCGCGATAGTCCTCCGCCGTCTTGTGCGCCTGGAGGTTCGCGGCCTCGATGTCGCCTGATGCGATCAGCGCGTCCACGCGCTTGATCGCGGCGGCGGCCTTGTCGAGACGCAGGATGCGTTCCTGGAACAGCGCGGCCAGTTCGCCTTCGCCGTACTCGGCGAGCACCTTGCGCAGCAGGTCGCGCGCACGCTCGACGTTGCCGCTCTCCGCGGCGCGCACGGCCTCGACGTACTGGGTCGAAAGCTCCTGCAGCACCCCGATGCGTTCATGGCGTTTGCGCAGTTCCTCGAGGACCGGGCGCATCCGCTGTTCGAGCGAAATGAAGGATTCGGCAGCGCTCACCAGTTCGTGCATCCAGGTCCGGACGTCGCCTTCCACGCGACGGGCGGCCTCGAACGCGACGTCGCGGACACGCGGCGCTGACGTCGCCAGCGCGAGCGGGAAGGCGTCGTCCATGCGCTGCCACGCAGCGGCGACCTCGCTGTCGCGCGTCGGTGCGCGATAGGACGAAGCGGCCTCTTTCGCGCGCGCCACGAGGGCGCGGAACTCCTGCGTGATGGCCTGCACGCGGGTGCGCACGCGGTCGGAGAGGTAGGCCTCCGTCTCGTCGAGCATCAGGTGGATCGCGTCGTCGAGCGCGACGTCGTACTGGCGCGCGTCGGACAGGAGCTGGATCGCGTTGAGCTTGGTCGAGAGGCGCTCGTCGCGCGCGATGCGGCGGTCGCGAGTGGAACTCGCGGTGTGGTCGTCGATGCGGTCGAGGAGCGCGAGGGCGGGCTGGGCGATCGCGGGGATGGGATCGACGGCGAGGATCTCCGCCACGGCCCGGCGGGCGCCTTCGATGTCGCCAGCGGTCAGCAGCGCGCCTGCCGCATCGATCGCGGCGAGAGCGCGCGAGGTCCGGTGCGAGCGCCAGCCGACGAATCCGGCCAGCGCCAGTACCGCCAGGACGGCCGCAGCGGCACCCGCCGATCGCAGGATCCGGTCGGCCTTGGTGCGAGTGACGACGGCGAGCGCACGTCGGATGTCCTTGCGGCCGCCGTCGATCGTGAGGATGCGCTTGTAGACGGCCGCGAGCTCGGCGACGCGCCCCTCGCGCTTGAGCCGTGTGGCATCGCGCTCGAGGACCTCGATCGCCTTCTCGCGCATGTGGGCGCGCAGGCACAGGTCGGAGTAGCGGCGACGCGCGTCCGCGTCGTCGGGAGCGAGCTCGATCACTCGCTCCATGACCACGAGAGCGGCGTCGCTCGCGCCGCTCTCGGTCAAGATCTCGCCGAGTTCGCGGGCCCGCAGCAGCTCGTTGGGCTGGTCGCCGAGTTCGCGGAGCACCGCGATCAGCGGCTGCAGCAGTTGGGGTGCGCCCGGCCAGTCCTTCAGCGCCGCTTCGAGTTCGCCGCGTGCGGTGTCGAGCTTGTTGGCGGCGCGCGCGGTCTCGGCGATCTTGAGGCGGGCGAGCGCCGCGGCCTTGAGGTCGCCGCCGAGCTTGAACATGTCGGCGAGCTGCGAGTCGAACGCCGTCGGCTGCGGTGAGAGCTGCGCGACGCGATGCAGGAGGCGGAGCGCGCGCGCCTTCTGGCCTTCGGTCAGCAGCTCGCGCGCGGTGAGGACCAGCTCTTCGATGCCGGCCTGGCGCGCACGCCCGGTTTCGACGAGGCGCGCGAGCACCTTGGCGACGACGAATGGCGAGTCGAGGAGCGCGTCGGCGACGTCGCGGACCGTGTGACGGCCGTCAAGCCGCTCGAGCACCGTCCGTGCCTCAGCGTCGTCGCCGACCGCGTCCGGCGGGCAGTTGGCAAGGTAGAGGCCGTCGATGCTGGGGACGAGCTGCTCGATGCGGGTCCACTCGTCCATCCGTCGCGCAGCTTCAAGCACGACGTGCTCGACGGCGAGTGCTCGTACTTTGTGAGCGGCGCGCCGCAAGATCGAGGGCACGTCGCCTTCGGCGAACTCGAAGGTGCCGCCTTGGAAGCGGAAGAGCTCGTAGATCTCCTCGTCGACCTGGATGGCGAGGATGCGATCGAGCGTCTCTTGCGGGACCTTCTGCGAGGAGACCAGCACCTCGCCGAGGAAGCGCTTGCTGCGCGCTTGTTCGCGCAACGCTGCGGCGAGATCGACTTCACTCAGGACGCCAGCGAAGACCAGGATCTCGCCCAGTCGTCGACGTCCCAGAATGGAAGGCTCGAGCAGCGATACGCCGTCCTTGCTGAGCAGCACGCGATGCGTGCCACCCTGCGTGGTGACGGTGAGCACTCCCTCCTGGCGGTTCTGCGCCAAGGTCTGGAAGAGATCCGCCAGTTGGACGTTGCGAAGGTCGCCTTTGAAGGCCATCCCGGACGCGCATCCCATGGTGAGGCCAGCTCGGCGGGCGGGAATCGCCGCCGGAGTCGGCCCATCGCGTCCCCTTCGTCGGGCCATCGCCTGCTGCTTGAGACGACCTTTCCAGCGGGCCGGTGAGACGCGGAGGTTTCCGCGTTTCGCCGGTTGGCACGCAAGTTGGTCGAATTGTCATCCGGCGCGACACATGGGCCGACCTGGCGTCAGATGGCGACTAAATGTCGCTACTCATGAGGCTGATCAGGCGTTTTGTCGCACGATTGGAGACCGCATGGCGACCCCTGGACCTGCCGCGACCCCGCGACTGTTTGCGCCCATCGTCCTCATCGAAGACGACGACTCCGTGCGCGAGGCTCTCGCCGAGTACCTCGAGGGCAAGGGCTACGCGGTCGCCCAGGCGACCCGCGGAGAAGAGGGGATCGCGCAAGTCGACGCCGAAACCGAGGTCGTCATCACCGACTTCAAGCTGCCCGGCCAGTCGGGGCTCGAAGTGCTGCGCGAAGTGCGCCGCAAGAACCCGAGCTGCGAGGTGATCATCGTCACCGGCCACGGATCGATCGACTCTGCGGTCGAGGCGATGAAAGAGGGGGCGTACCACTACGTCACCAAGCCAGTCAATCCGACGGTCCTGTTGCGCATCCTCGGTGAGCTCATCCATCGCCGTACGCTCGAGGCGGAAGTGTCGCAGTTGCGACAGCAGCTCGACGCCACGTATGGCTTCGAGCAGCTCGTCGGTCGTTCGCCGCCGATGCGTCGGGTGTTCGACGTCATTCGCCAGGTTGCGCCGACTCGGACCACGGTGCTCATCACCGGCGAGAGCGGCACGGGAAAAGAGCTCGTCGCGCGCGCGATCCATCAGAACAGCCCGCGCAAGAACGGGCGATTCGTCGCCATCAACTGCGCGGCGTTGCCGGCGACCTTGCTCGAGAGCGAGTTGTTCGGCCACGAGAAAGGGGCGTTCACCGGCGCAGCGCAAAGGCGCCAGGGACTGCTCCAATCGGCCAACGGCGGCACTCTCTTCATCGACGAAGTCGGTGAGCTCGAGTCAGCGCTGCAGGTGAAACTGCTGCGCGTCCTCGAGTCGCGCACGGTGACGCCGCTCGGCTCGACGCGCGAGGAGCCGGTCGACCTGCGCATCGTCGCAGCGACCCACCAGGATCTCGAGAAGCGTGTGGCGGAAGGGAAGTTCCGCGAAGACTTCCTCTACCGTTTGAAGGTGGTGTCGCTGCAGTTGCCGTCGTTGCGGGAGCGACGCGAAGACGTTCCGCTGTTGGCGCGAACCTTCCTCGAGCAGGCGGTACGCGACAACGGACTTCCGCCGCGCCGCTTCACTCCTGAGGCCGTCTCGCGACTGACGGGCTACCACTGGCCCGGCAACGTCCGCGAGCTGCGCAACGTCGTCGAGAGCGCGGCTGTGATGTCGATCGATGAGTCGGTCGGAATCGAGGACTTGCCGGCGCCGCTCGTGGAGCGTTCGCCGACGGGTGCTGGCGGGCTGTTCCACGTCGGGCTCACGATGGGCGAACTCGAGCGCGCTGCGATTCTCGCGACGCTGAAAGCGAATAGCGGAAACCGAACCAAAACGGCCGAAACGCTGGCGATCAGCCTCCGCACGCTCCAAAGGAAGTTGAAGGAGTATCAAGTCCAGGAGTAGCCCGGCGCGCTCGCAGCACCTTGCCAATGGGGCGCCGCAACACTAAGTTCCGCCGTTTCCCCTAGGGGGCGTGCGGATCAACTCACAGGCTCGCCGCCACGGCCCTACGGGCCCGAGTCGCCAAGGATCGAGACCCGGATGGACCTGAAGAGCATCGAGGCTGCCAAGCGTCGCGTGGGTGGAGCATTCCGCCTCTCCGTGCTGTTGCAGAAGCGCATCATCGAATTGGTGCGTGGAGCGCCGCCGGTGGTGGATCACGCTGAGCGAGAGCGCGGCCCGATCGAAGTCGCCCTGCGCGAGATTCTCGAGGGGAAGATCTCCCTCGAGATGATCCCGGCCGAGGACTTCGACAAGCTGGTCGAGCAGGCCCGCCAGGAGAAGGAAGCGCGCGTTGCGGCGCGCGATGCGGAGTTCGGCGGTCCACCGCCGTCCGCGGGCGGGCCGACCATCGACCTCGGTCCCGACGCCAAGAGATAGGATTTCGTCCCGTTTGATCGATTCGTGCGCCATCGCTGGCGCTCGTCGCGAAGCTGCTGTGGCTCAGAGGTAGAGCACGTCCTTGGTAAGGACGAGGCCGCGGGTTCAATTCCCGCCAGCAGCTCCATTCGCCTCGATCGGCGCCCACGTCTTGCCCGATCGCCCCGGTCACCCACGGACGAAACTTCCCAAGCGTCTGCGCGTTACCGCGCCGCGAGCGCGTCGACCGGGCATTGAGGTAGCATCCCCCCGTCTGGTCGCCCCTGAGCAGGGGTTCTCCGTCTACCGATGAACGCGGAGTGACACGCTTGGTCGACTCCTTCCGTCATTCGCTTCGCGCGCTGGCGATCTTCGTCAGCCTGTCGATCCTTGCTCCGGCCGCCACCGCTGCCGACGAGCTCATTCTCTACCGCCGCACGACGGACGGCGCGATCACGTTCTTCGTTCGCGGCGCGCGCCCCGGCGAGACCGTCGTGCTCCTCGCGACGGTCGAAAGCGCCCAGGACAGCGTGAGCGCGGCGCTCGGCGCCGATGTCGCGGATGCCACTGGCGGCGCCTACCTCGTGCTCGACGACGTCGCCTGGCTGCAGCAGACCCAAGCGGTTTCCGTGAAGGCGGTCGTCGAGCGCGTCAGCTCCGCCGGCCGCGAAGTGGTCGGTTCGAACTCGATCTTGCTGCGCGATCCGCCGTTGCTCTGGATGGTGGTGGAGCGCGACAACTCGACGACGCGCGTGCTGCGCTTCGATTTCGAGCAGGAGACGCTCGAAGAGGCGCGGCGAGGTCGTCAGCATCGTGACGGACTGCTCGCGGTTCACGGCAACGGCGCGATCGTGCGCGAGGATGCGGCACTCGTGGCGCTCGAGCGCGGCGACACGGTCGGGTTCGCGCGCGGCGAAGAGCCGATCGACCTGGCGCTCACGCCAGATCAGTCCGCGTTCATCGCGCTGACGCGCGAGAGCGTCGGCGACGGCGCCACCCTTCTGCGCGTTCGCATGCTTGACGCCGCGCGATTGGGTTCGGAGCTCAGCTCGTGCGAAGTCGGCCGCAGCACCTCGCGCGTGGTCTCGGCCTGGCTCGTCGCCGATGACGATTCGCACCGCGTCCTCGTCGCGGAACGCGACGGACTGGTGCAGGAACTGATCTTCGGCTCGTCGATGACGCGCGGCATCACGCTGCTGCCGCTCGCCGACGGCGGGCGCGAGGAACTCGTCGATTGCGTCGTCGACGGCGACTGGCTGGTGGGCACGACACGGTTCCTTGGCGGCCGTCCGGGGGGGCGCCTTTTCGTCGTCGATCTCGCGCGCCGCGATCGCGTCGTCGAGCACGCGCTCGCAGGGCGCCCGCTCGAGGTGGTGGTGGTTCGCGACGCGAGTGGGCCGGCGGCCTGCATCGCGCTCGAGGGCGGTTCCCTCGAACGGGTGGCGCTCGTCGATGGCGTTCGCTCGCGCCTCGCCCTCGCGGGTGTCGCGCAACTTGCCGTCGCCGCCGATGGTCGCTCCCTCTTCGCCTCGGCCGATTCCCCGAGTGGCGAGACGACGGCGATCTACGCGATCGACCCGAGCTTCTCCGCGGCGATTCCGATCAAGCCGTTCGCCTCGCTGGCGCGTTCGGTGCAACAGCTCGGCGTCGTGGCATCGGGCGACCGCGAGTGGCTCTTCGTCGTCGAACGCCGTTTCGCGGCCAGCAAGCCGGGTACGGCGTCGGTCGATGACCACCTCGGCTGGATCGAGATCGACCCGCGCGACGGAGCCGTCAAGGGCGCGGCCCGCTTCTTCGCGCTGGGCGGTCGCGTGAGCGGCCTCGCCGCGCGCTGATCGACTTCCTCCGCTCTCCGCGCGTGCCGTCGCGGGGGTCACGGCTAAGCTCGCGCCCGCAACCTCGGACGGCGAGGCGGAACCTGGCGGCGGCGAGTGATGCCTGAGCGAGTCGAGACCCAAGCCATCGTGCTGCAGCGCTTCGCCTACGGCGAGAGCAGTCAGGTCGTCCACCTGCTGACTGCCGCGCTCGGGCGGGTCGTGGCGATGGCGCGCGGCGCGTGGCGCGCCAAGAACGGCTACGAGGGACCGTTCGACCTGTTGGTGCGCGGGACCGTCACGTTGTCGCTGGTGCAAGGTCGTGAGCTCGCACTGCTGCTCTCGCGCAAGGTCGAGACGGCCTATCCGAAGCTGCGCTGTGAACTCGCGCGTCACGTCGCCGCCACGCACTTGCTGCGGCGCGTGGTGCACTTCGAGCCGGTCGGCGCTGGCGCCGGCGCGTTCGCTCTGGTCGATCGCGCGCTGCAGGCGATCGAGACGGTCGCGTTGCCGCGCCTGCCGCTGCTGCTGCTGGCGTTCGATGCACGTCTGGCCGATCTGCACGGGTTGCGACCCGACGTCGACCAGTGCGTGCGCTGCGGCTCGCCGCGCCAGCTTTCGCGATTCGTGGCAGGCTCCGGCGGCGTGGTCTGCGTCGGCTGCCTCGAACGCCGCGACGAAGGCGCCGCCATCGATGGGCGGACGGCTGCGCTGATTCGCGACCTCGCCGTCACGCCGTTGCGTCAGCTCGCGGACCCGCTTCCGGCAACGCTGGCACGCGCCCGCCGGCTGCTCGATTTGCACCTCGAATGGCATGCCGACGCCGCACTCGCCGCACCCCGCGCGCGATCGCGACCGGCCTCGCGACGGAGCTCTCGTGGCCGCAGCTGACCCCCTTCGCCGGATGGCGCGCCGCCTGGCGCACGGACTGCTGGTCGCGACGGCTGCCGCGTGCGCGAGCGGTCCTGAGCCGATCGATCCCGACGACCTCTCCGAGCCGCAACTGCTCGACGACGCTGAACAGGCGCTGGCGCGCGGCGACATCGATCGCGTCATCGACGCGGCCGAGTCGTTGCTCGAACGCACCAGCGACGGCAAGCGGCGCCAGGCGGCGCTCTACTTCGCCGCCGAAGCACGTCTCGCCGACGGCTCGCCGGTGAAGGCGTTCCGCCACTATCAGTCGTTGCTGCGTGACTTCCCGTGGTCGCCCTACGTGCCCAAGTGCGAGGCGCACGTCTGGGAGATCGGCGCGGCCTACCTCGCGGAAGAGCCCTGGTTCCTGTTCGGCGACCTCTTCTCGGGACGCGAGCGCGGCGCCGAAGTGATGCGCGAGTTCGCGGCGAGCTTTCCATCGTCGCCGCGCGCCGACGATGCGCTCGCGGCGTTGGCGGCCTATCGCTACTCCCGCAAGGAGTACGCGGAAGCGCAGTTCCACTATGCGCGCCTCGCGAAGAGCTATCCCGACTCGGAATGGGCCGACCTCGCCTGCTTCCGTCGCGCGCAGTGCTGGCAGCTCGATGCTCGCGGCGCGGCGTACGACACGACGCCACTGTTGCGCGCCGCGCGCGACTATCGACGCTACGTGAGCGAGCGACCGCGGGGAGCGCGACGCGCCGAGGCGGAGGCGGAGGCGCGAGCCGTCGACCAGCAGATCGCGCTCGGCGAACTCTTGCGGGCGCGGCTCTACCTGATTCGCGAGGAGGAGCGTGGCGCCCGCATGCACCTCGCGAACGTCGTGCTCGCCTATCCCGACACGGAGGCGGCGGCGACCTCGCGCGCGCTGCTCGGCGAGCACGGCTGGGACCTGTCGATTCACAGCGTCGACACGTTGCAGACGCCTCCGCTCGAAGAGAGCGGCGGATGAACGGTGCGCCTCGCCGCAACTGGCGCCGAAGCCTGCGCCTGCTCACGCTGCTGGTGCTGCCGCTCGTCGGTTGCGGCTACAGCTCGGGGCCGCTCACCCCACGCGTGCGGCGAGCCGTCTATCTGCCCCTGTTCGAGAATCGGACCTGGTACCGCGATCTCGAGATCGAGCTGACGCGACAGGTGGAGAAGGAGCTGGCGTCGCGCCCGGGAATCTCCATCGTGCCCCCGGAGCGTGCCGATATCGTCCTCGCCGGCACGATCGTCGATTTCGAGCAACGCGTGCTTTCGGAGGATTCCGAGGACCGCGTGCGCGAATCGTCGGCCGTGACCCGCGTGCGGATCGATGTGCTCGACGCGCGGACTGGCACGGTGCAGCGGACCTTCGAAGTACGTGATCGGGCGGAGTTCGTCGCGGCTCGTGGCGAGTCGCTCGGCCTCGCGACTTCCGAGTCCTTTTTCGATGTCGCGCGCCGGATCGTCGATGGGCTCGAGGACGACTTCCCGCGTGCTTCGGCCGCGGCGCGTGGCACGACCGGCGAGTAGCGACCAGCGAAGCAGGGGAATGGCCCCATGGACGATCTGCGCGACGACGGCAAGAAGGGCGATGGCAAGCGCAAGCCGCGCGGCGGGCTTCCGGCGGTGCTCCTCTTCCTTGGCATCCTGTTCGGCCTCGTCCTGCTCGTCGATGCGTTCTCCGACACGATCCAGTCGTCGCGCGTCGAGTACGACGAGTTCCTTCGCCTGCTCCACACCGGCTCGGTCGAGAAGGTCGTGCGCCGTGGCGATCTGCAGCTGCGCGGCGATCTGATTCGCCGCGACGAAGCGGGCCAGCCGCTGGCGACCCAGCCGTTCGTCTGCGACCTGCCTCCGGGCGAACTCGATCGACTGTGGCCGTCGGTCATCGACCTGGTGGGACGTCCGCCGCAGCGCCTCACCGAGCAGGCGCTGCTCGAGCAGATCGCCGAAAAGGACGTGGTTCCGCTCAAGGCGTGGACCGTCTCGCTGCCCCTGCCGCGTTCGCGTGGCGGCGGCGTCAACGAGCTGCTGTTCGTCGACCTCGACCGTTCCGGCGAACGCGTCGCCCGCCATTGGATCGTGCCGCAGGATGCGCTGGCCGTCGACCTGCGCCGGATCCAGCAGGCGCTCGCGCCCTTCGACGTACAACTCGACCGGCGTGGCATGCCCACCGAGCCGGGCGCGCTGACCTACGAGCCGGACAATCCTCTGCTCGCCTCGCTGCTGATCAACTTCCTGCCGTGGCTGCTGATCATCGGAGTGCTTTGGTTCTTCATCTTCCGCCAGTTCCGTGCGGGCGGTGGCGCCGGCAGCGTGCTTTCGTTCGGCCGCGCACGCGCCAACCTCGTTGGCAAGGACCGCACCGGCGTCACATTCGAGGACGTCGCCGGCGTCGACGAAGCCAAGGAAGAGGTGAAGGAGGTCGTCGAGTTCCTCAAGGATCCGGTCCGATTCTCTCGCATCGGTGCGCGCATCCCGCGTGGCGTGCTGCTGGTCGGACCGCCCGGCACCGGCAAGACGCTGCTGGCCAAGGCGATCGCTGGCGAGGCGAACGTGCCGTTCTTCTCGATCAGCGGCTCCGACTTCGTCGAGATGTTCGTCGGCGTGGGCGCGTCGCGCGTGCGCGACCTGTTCCGCCAGGCGCGCGAGAAGACGCCGTGCCTCATCTTCCTCGACGAGATCGACGCGGTCGGTCGTCGTCGCGGCGCCGGACTCGGGGGCGGTCACGACGAGCGCGAGCAGACGCTGAACGCGATCCTCGTCGAGATGGACGGCTTCGAGACCGACGAGGGGATCATCCTCGTCGCGGCCACCAACCGTCCCGACGTGCTCGATCCGGCGCTCCTGCGTCCGGGCCGCTTCGATCGCCAGATCGTCATCGACCTGCCTGACGTGAAGGGACGCGAGGCGATCCTCGCGGTCCACACTCGCCACGTTCCGCTCGACGCGGACGTCAAGCTCGACAAGGCGGCGCGCGCGACCCCCGGCTTCTCCGGCGCGGAACTGGCCTCGCTGGTCAACGAAGCGGCGCTGCGCGCCACGTTGCTGAATCGAGATCGAGTCAACATGGCGGACTTCGAGGAGGCGCGCGATCGCGTGCGATTCGGGCGCGAGAAGTCGGGGCGCGTGCAGGACGAGAAGGAGCGCGTCGTCACCGCCTACCACGAAGCGGGCCACGCGCTCGTGGGGCATCTCGACGCCGGCGTCGAGCCGCTGCACAAGGTCACCATTGTCCCGCGCGGAATGTCGCTCGGAGCGACGATGATCCTGCCCGAGAAGGATCGCTACCAGCAACGGCGCGAGCAGATGCTCGGGATGATCTGCTTCGCCTTCGGCGGCCGTCTCGCCGAGGAGCTCTTCTGCGGCGACGTGACCAGCGGTGCCTACGACGACATCCGCAAGGCGACCGACATCGCGCGCAACATGGTGACGCTGTTCGGCATGAGCGAGCGGCTCGGGCCGGTCAACCTCGCAGAGCGCGAGGACGCCATCTTCCTCGGCGGCGAAGTGGTGCGGAATCGGGCGTTCAGCGAGGAGACGGCGAAGGTCATCGACGACGAGGTGAAGCGCATCCTCGTCGAGTGCTACCAGAAGGCTCGCGGCGTGATCGAGACGCACCGTGACGCGCTCGAGCGCGTCGCCCAGTCGCTCCTCAAGTACGAGACGATCCACGCCGAGGAGATCGCGGCGCTGATCGAGGGCGCTTCGCCGGATGAGGCGCACGCCGCCTACGAACGCAGCCATCCGTCGCCGCCGCCGGCCAAGCCGAAGACTCCGCGCGCCGATGCGGTCACTTCCGAGGCCGAACGCCGCGGGATCGCCCGCCCCGAAGATGGGCGGCCCCCTGCCGGAGAGCCGGCGGTCCCATGACGACTTCCGACGCGCCGGCGCACGCCGCGCTCGCGCTCGCGACGCGCGTGCTGTGGGTGGAAGGCTGCCTCCCCGCGTGGGGAGAGTTGGCGGCGGTCTCGCGGCTGCAGGCGCCGACGCTGGCGGGCGAGGACGGACGGGTCTGCTTCGCCGTTTCGCGGGCGCAGGCGGAAGCGCTGGCATTGCCGCGCCATCCCTGGTCGCTTGGCGCGGCATTGCCGAGCGCGATCGATGGCCGCTGGCTGACGGGCGCCTTCGTCGTGCCGGCGCCGCGACGTGACGACGAGTGCCATGTGGTGCTGCGCCGGGCGTTGGTTGGCCAGGCGTGCCCCGACCTCGCGGCCGCGCTCGCCGAGTTCGAGCGGCCATCGCGGAAGCTGGCGTTGCGAGGCCATTCCTTGCGGCTCGAGCGCGGGCGTCCGCAAGTGATGGCGGTGTTGAACTTGACGCCGGATTCCTTCTCGGACGGCGGCCGCTGGAACGCCCAATCGGCGGTGGAGCGCGGCGAGGAGCTGGCGGCAGCGGGCGTCGCGCTGCTGGACGTGGGCGGTGAATCGACTCGACCGGGCGCGCTCCCGATCGGCGTCGAGGAAGAGCTGGCGCGGGTGATGCCGGTGATCGAGCGCCTCGCGCGGCGCGTGGCCGTGCCGCTCTCGATCGACACCACGAAGGCCGCGGTCGCGCGCGCGGCCCTCGCCGCGGGTGCGGCGCTCGTGAACGACACCAGCGCGCTGCTTGATGACGCCGCGCTCGCGGCGGTCGTCCGCGAAGCCGGCGCTGGCGTCGTCCTCATGCATCGGCAAGGGACGCCGCGCACGATGCAGGAGGCTCCCCGCTACGTCGATTGCGCCAGCGAGGTCGCCGCCGCGCTGGCCGATCGGGCGCGCGTGGCGCTGGCCGCGGGGATCGCGCGAGCGGCGATCGTCCTCGACCCGGGGCTTGGCTTCGGCAAGCGCAGCGAGGACAACCTCGATCTGGTCGCCGGGCTCGCGTCGCTGCGCAGTCTCGGTTACCCGCTGCTGCTCGGTGCCTCGCGCAAGAGCTTCCTCGGGGCGCTCACCGGCCGCTCGGCTCCGCAGCGCGACGCGGCCACCTTGGCGACGACCGCCGCTGCGGTCGGTGCCGGCTGCGAGCTGGTGCGGGTCCACGACGCCGCGGGCAGCCTCGATGTCGTGCGGGTCCTTGCCGCGTTGCGCGCACCGACGAAAGCCGACGCATGAACGATCCCGCGCAGCTCCTGCGCAACCTGCTCGGCGTCGGGCCGCTCTTCGAGCTGCTGGTGATGTGGGTGGGTTGCTACTTCGTGCTGCGCTTCCTGCGCGGATCGCTGGGCCTTGGAATCCTGCGCGGCCTCCTGATCGCCGGATTCACGCTGTTCCTCGCCGCGCAGGTCGTCTTCGAGCGATTCGCCTGGTCGCTCCCGCGCCTGCAACTGCTGCTGCGCCCGTCGCTCGAGATCCTGGTGCTCGGCGTGGTCATCCTGTTCCAGCCGGAGCTGCGCCGCGCGTTCACGCGGCTGGGTGAGACGCAGACGTTCAAGCGCTTCTCGTCCGGTTCCGGCTCGATCGGCCGCATCCTCTCGGAGGCCGCCGAGAAGATGAGCCGGCGCCGGGTCGGAGCGCTGATCGTCATCGAGCGCTCGACCGGGCTGCAGACCTACATGGAAGGATCGGTGCAGCTGAACGCCGAGCTCAAGGCGCAGCTGCTCGAGAGCATCTTCCAGCCCGGCGGCCCGCTGCACGATGGCGCGGTGCTGATCCGCGGCGATCGCATCATCGCCGCCGGTTGCCTGCTCCCGCTTTCGGAGAACCCCGACATCGGCGCCGAGTACGGCACGCGCCATCGCGCCGCGGTCGGCGTCACCGAGGACACGGACGCGCTCGCCGTCGTGGTGTCGGAGGAGACGGGGAACATCTCGCTTTCGGCGCGTGGCGAGCTGCAGCGGGTGAAGTCGGCGCGCGATCTCGCGCGCATGCTCGATGACGCGCTCGCGGCCGGCGGTGACCTCGAGGGAGCTCGCGCTTGATCGCGTTCCTTCGCCAGTTCTTCCTGCACGACATCGGTCGCAAGCTGCTGGCGCTCTGCTTCGCCGTCGTGCTGTTCGACCTGCTCGATGCCAAGGTCGTCGGCCACGATCGCCTGACGGTCCACGTCGTCTACGTCGACGAGAGCGATCTGTCGCAGCTGGCCGAAGCGCCCGATCGCACCAGCAAACTCCTGGTCATCGAGCGCAGCGATCGCGCGCTCCCACTGGTGGTGAGCGATCGACCGCGTCCGGACACGCTGACGCTGCAGGTGCACGCGCCGAAGGACGCCATCGAGCGCTTCAAGTCGCGCCGCCACACCTTCGAGTTCGTGCTTCGGAAGGAAGGCGTGCTGGTCCCGGCCGCGGAGGAGCTCGGCGGCATCGAGACGTTGCGCGACGAGCTGGGTCCCGGTGCGCGCTTCGAGATCGATCCCCCGTTGCGCCTCAACGTCGAGCCCGAGGTGCAGCGCTCCGTGCTGGTCGGCGCCGACGATCTCGCGCTGAGCGGCAGCCCGGCGCCGGGGTTCGACCGAGCCACGCGCAGCACCATCGTGAGGCCCTCTGAAGTCGGTCTGGTCGGCCCGCGCGGCTTCGTCGAGCAGGCGATCACGCGGCGCGCGGAGCTGCTCGAGGCCGTGGAGCTCGACGGCGCGAGCCGGCAGGTCTCGCAGGGAGTCGGACTCGCGCTGCAGTGGCGCGATCGCGTGCGCATGGTCGATGCCAACGGTGCGCAGCTCGACGAGCTCCGCGTCACGATCGAGTTCAAGCGGCGCATGCTGCCGGTGCCGGAACCGGGCGGGGTGATCGAGCTGCCGCTGCAGGTGCTCTGCAACGACGCCTTGCTGCGTCGCGACGATCCGCTGCGCCGCTGGAGCGACGGCTGGACCATCACCTTTCCGCAGTCGCCCGACGGGCCGCCGACCATTCGCCTCCAGTTCAGCGCGACCGAATCGGCGGTTCAGGGGCTCGCGATCGACCGCGTGAAGCTCGAATTGGCGCGCGACGAAGTCGAGGTCGTCGTGCGTGCCCATGAGCTCGCCGGAATCGAACGCGGCGCGTTGCGCGTCGCGATCGTCAAGTTCGCCGATTTCCCGGAAGACCTTGATCTCGCGCTGGCGCCAGGGCAGCCGAACGCGGTCGAAGCCGCGTGGGTGGCGCCGGCCGCTCCACGCGAGTCGAGTGACGCAGAGAAAGGCGGAGAGGATGGCGGCGAGTGATGCCCTGTTCGGGACCGATGGCGTGCGCGGGCTGGCGGGGCAGGGAGCGCTGGCGGCGGAGAGCGTCGAGCGCCTCGGCTACGCGCTCGGCGAGTGGCTCGAGGCGCATGGGGACGCCGGCAAGCCGGCGCTGCTCGGCGGCGACACCCGCGCGAGCCGCGGCGAGATCACGCGCGCGCTGGCGGCTGGCCTGTCGCGGCGCGGGATCCGTTCGATCGACCTCGGCGTGTTGCCGACGGCGGCGTTGGCGCTGCTGATCGACGACTACGACGCGAGTTGCGCGGCGGTGATCTCCGCCTCGCACAATCCAGCCGACGACAACGGCATCAAGATCTTCACCGGTCACGGCCAGAAGTTCGGCGACGTCGAAGCGCGCTTCGTCGAGCGACGTTGGCATGCCGCCGCGCTGCCGCCGGCGACGATCACCGACTTGCGCGAAGAGCATCCTGAAGGCGGCGAGCGCTATCTCGCGCGTCTGATCGAGGCCGCGGGCCGCCCGGACCTGCGCGGCATGGTGGTGGCGCTCGACCTCGCCCATGGCGCGGCCCACGCCGTCGGCCCCGAGCTCTTCCGCCGGCTCGGTGCGACCGTGCATGTGATCGGCGATCGGCCGGACGGGCACAACATCAACGCTGGTTTCGGGTCGCTCCACCCGGAAGCGGTCGGCGCGCTCGCGCAGCGCTGCGGCGCCCGCTTCGGACTTGCGGTCGACGGCGACGCCGACCGCAGCATCCTGGTCGACGAGGGGGGCCGCGCGGTCGACGGGGACGGCATCCTCGCGGCGCTGGCGGACGATCTGCAGCAGCAGGGCCAGCTGCGCGGCGGCGGCGTGGTCGGCACCGTGATGTCGAACTTCGGCCTCGAGCTCTTCCTCAAGCGCCGCGGACTCGAACTCGTGCGCACGCCGGTGGGGGACCGGCATGTTTCGGCCGCGCTGCGCGAGCGCGGGATGGGGCTTGGCGGCGAGCCGTCGGGCCACGTCATCTTCGGCGCCGACCTCGATTTCCTGGGCGACGGGCTCTACACGGCGGCGCGCGTCGCCGCGCTCCTTTCCCGTCGCGCCATCGCGCTTTCCGCCGCTCTGGCCGACTTCGAGCGGGCGCCGCAGCGCAACACCCAAGTCCGCGTCCTGAAGCGTCCGCCGCTCGAGACGATCCCGGGATTCAAGGAAATCCTTTCCGCGTCCGAAGAGAGGCTTGGCAACCAGGGACGTGTCGTCATCCGCTACTCCGGGACCGAGCCCGTTTGTCGCGTGATGGTGGAAGGTGCCGACGCAACCCTGGTGCGGACGCTGACCGACGAGCTCGCGGGATTCCTCCGCAAGACGATCGGCGCGCCGTGAGCCAAGCCTGCCCGCAAGAAGGCAAGGAGGACACCTTGGGTCGCATCGCCGTCGGTCTCGCGCTCGATACCTCTGGAGATGTCGGCAGCGTCGCGCTCGACGACAAGGATCCGCCGCGCAGCGCACGCTTTACCGAGGGGATGGCGCACGGCAAACTCCTGCTGCCTTCGGTCGAGAGCCTGCTGAAAGACGCTGGGTTGCGCCGGCCTGACTATGTGGCGGTTGGGATCGGGCCTGGCTCCTACACGGGACTTCGCATCGGGGTGACCGTCGCGCGCACGTTGGCGTGGACGTGGGAAGTCCCCTTGCTCGGCATCCATTCGCTGACGGCGCTTGCGCTGAATGCGGGTTGGCAGGCCAAGCCAGTGGTCACTCTCGTCGACGCCAAGCAGGGCGAGGTGTACGCCGCGGTCTATCGCTGGCAGGGAGGGCTGCCGCGCTTGGTCCAGGCTCCGGTGATCGGCGTTCCCGACGTGCTCCGCCCCGACCTCCCCAAGGAGGCCGCGTGGGTGGGTGACGGGTGCGCCGCGTTCGGCATCACGCCGACCGTTCCCGGGGCCGTGTCCGATGCGGCGGGCGTGCTGACGTTGGCGCGCGAACGCTTCCTGCGCGGTGAACGGGATCGCATCCCGACGGTGCTCCCGATGTACCTGCGTGCGACCGCAGCGGAACGGAGGCTCGAAGCGCGCTCGTGATCCACCCGCATCGCGTCTGGGCCGACATCCGGCTCGACCACCTGCGCGACAACGTCGCGCTCCTGCGGAAACGGTTGTCGGCCTCCACTCGGCTCATGGCCGTGGTGAAGGCGGACGCCTATGGCCATGGCGCCGTCGAGGTCGCGCGCGAGCTGCAGGCGTTGCAGGTCGCTCACTTCGGCGTCGGCGATTCCGGCGAAGCGCTCGAATTGCGGGCAGCCGGCATCGGCGGCACCATCCTCGTGCTCGGCGCGATCATCGACGGCGAGCAGGAGAAGGTCGTCGCCCACGACCTCTCGGTCTGCATCCACTCCGAATCGCGCATCCTCCAGCTTTCCACCGAGGCGCGTCGCCAGCGCCACCGCTGCCGCGTGCACCTGAAGGTCGACACCGGCATGGGCCGCCTGGGCGTGCTTCCGACTCGCGCGCTGGCGCTGGCACGTCGCATCGCGCGTTCGCCGTGGCTTGAACTCGAGGGAGTCGCCACCCATTTCGCCGGCACCTCGTCGGCGCACGATCCCGCCAACCAGGCGCAGCTCGACGCCTTCCTCGAGGTCCGCGCAGCGGTCGAGCGCGAGGGGCTCGGCGCACCGCTCTGGCACGCTGCGGCCTCGGCCGCGATCTTCTCGGGGATGAGCAGTGAACTCGACCTGGTGCGGCCAGGCGGCGCGCTGTTTGGCATCGTGCCGGCCGACGCCGGGGCGGCGGCGAGGGGGCTCAAGCCGGTGCTCTCGCTGCATACGCAGGTGATCTTCCTGAAGGACGTCCTCACCGGCACGCCGATCGGCTACCAACGCACGCACCGAACCACTGGCAAGACGCGCATCGCGACCTTGCCGGTCGGCTACAACGACGGCCTGCCGTTGCGTCTTGGCAACCGCGGCTCGGTGCTGATCCGCGGCACCCGCGCCCCGATCGTGGGCAAGGTGTCGATGGACTACACGATGCTCGACGTCGGGCGCATCCGCGGCGTCAAGGTCGGCGAACCGGTGACGCTGATCGGCCGCGACGGCGCGCTTGCGCTGCCGGTCGAGGAGGTCGCGGCGCTGGCCGACACGATCCCCTACGAAGTGCTCTGCTCGCTCGGGCGGCGCGTGGCGCGCGTCTATCACGCGTCACGACGCGAGACCCCGCGCGAGGCGTTGACGGCGCACGCGTGACTCTCGGCGGCGGCTCGCACCGCCCGCGCGAGTAAGCTCTCGCCGTGCCGAATCCAGCGACTCCCTCGCGCTCCCGTTGGCGCCGCCGCGCGCTCGTGGCCGCCGCGATCATGCTCGTGCTTGCGCTCCTCGTGGCGTTGACGCCGATCGACGAGTGGCTGGTCGCGCGCGCGGTCGGGCGCCAGGTCGGTGCCGACGTGTCGATCGGTGAGCTTGATTGGCCATGGAATGGCCGATTTCGCGCGCGCGAACTCGAGGCGCGCCTGCCGACCGCGAGCGTGCCTTTCTTCACCGCCGATCGCGCGACGCTGGAACTCGGCCTCTTCCCGCCGCGCCTTGCCCGCGTCGTGCTGGAGCGGCCGCACGTCATCGCCACCGAACGCGCGGATGGAAGCTTCGACCTGCTCGAACTGCGCCGTTCCAACGAGCCGGGCACGGGCTCGCCACCGCCGCTGCGGATCGAGGGGGGCGTCCTCGAGCTGCGCGGCGAGGGGCCGCTGGTGCAGCGGCTGCGCGACTTCGTCGCCCCCGCCGTCGCCGCGAACGTGTCGGTCGATTCCCTGGAGGTCGAGCCGGGCGCGGATGGCCTCGCGCTGATCACCGCGACGCTGAATCTGTGCGGCTTCGTTCGCCTCGAATTGCTGGCATCGACCCGCTCGGGTCGGCTGGTCGAGGGCTCGGTTCGCATCGACCCTGCGTCCGCGATCGACTTCTCCGAGCTGCGACGGCTGGCGGCTCCGGCCCTCGCGAATGGGCTCGAGGTCAACCAACTCGCCGGCCGCGTCTACGGATCTGCACGCCTCGTCGACCGCGACGGCGTGCTGGTGCCCGCGCTCGATCTCGAACTGCAAGACGTGGAGGTGCGTCCCGAGGTCTTTCCCGCCAAGCTGTCGCGCCTCGAAGGGCGCGTCGTGTTGCGCGACGGATGCCTCCTGCTCGAGGAGATCCGGGGACGCTGCGGCGATGCCGACCTGACGGCGAGCGGACGCATCGACGACCTCACCGGCCGCGCGGCCACCCGTGTCGTCGCCCATCTCGATCGGGCCACGCTCGACGACGACATGCGGGCCGCGCTGCAGGGCGACAAGATCGGTCGCATGATCCTCGAGTCGTTCGCTCCGTCGGGCCGCTACTCGTGCACGGCGACCGTCGAGAGCGCGCGCGGACAGGCTTCCCCGCACCTCGTGCTCGACATCGATCTCGAAGAGATGGAGAGCACCTTCCACGGATTCGTCACCGAGGACGGCCGCCGGCACGGCTTTCCGCTGCCGATGGAGCGCATCCACGGCCGGGTCGTGGCGAGCGAGAAGCACTCGTTCTTCCGCGACGTCGTCGGTTTTTCGCGCAGCGGCGCGAGCGCCGCCGCAAGTGCCGAGATCCTCGGCGCCACGTTGTCGGGAAGCGTCGATGCCGACGCGATCGTGCTCGACGCCGATCTGCTGGCCGCCGTCGGCCACGAGCTCGGCCCGATCGTTCCCGAGCTGGTCGCCGAGCTCGGCCTCTCCGGCAAGTTCGCGGCGCAGGCGCGCTACTCCCTCGATGAAGCCCAGACGTTCACGCTGACGATCGGTCTCACGCCGCGCGCCGTCACCTTGAAGCCGCGTGCGTTCCCGTATGCCGTCGTGCTCGATTCGGGCAGCGTGCGCGTGGATCACGACGCGGTTCGAGTCGTGTCGCTGCGTGGCACGGCGGGGAGCGGCACCATGACGATCGACGGCGTGGTCACGCTCGGGCCGGCCGACCCGCCCTTCGAGGTGACGGCGCAGGCGCGCGGGGTCGCGATCGACGAGGCACTGCTCGAGGCGTGCCGCGCCGCGGGCGGCGAAGAACTCGCCGCGCGGCTCGCTCAGCTCGCGCCGATGGGCTCGCTCGATTTCTCCGTGCATCTGCGCAAGCCCGCGCCGGGAGCGCCGCTCGAACAGACCGTGACGTTGTGGCCGCGGCAGGCGACGCTCGCCCTTCCCGGTGGCATCACGGTGACCGACGTGGGTGGATCGCTGCAGTTGGCGCGAACCGGCTCCGCTCCGTTCGCGCTGGACCTCGAGACGCAGGGCGGTCTGAACGGGCGGGTGGCCGGCGGGATCGTCGCGCTGCACGGCCGCAGCGCCGATGGACGCGACGGCAGCTTCGAGTTCGTCGCCGACTCGATCGCGCTCGACGATGCGCTGCGTTCCGCGGTCGACGCGCAGGCGCCCGCCGTCGCGCATGTCCTGGTCCACCATCAGCTGGCGGGGGCGCTGCGACTGCGCGGCACGCTCGAGCTGGTCGCCGGCGCCGTGAAGCTCGGCGCGTTCGAGCTGGCTCCGGCGCGGCCGCTCGGTACGGCCATCGACGTCATCGCCGAAGTCTCCGCGCAGCCGCCGTGGCTGCCGTTGCCGTTGCGCTGGAACGCCGGCGCGATGCGCGTCGATCTCGCCGCCGAGCGCGTCACGTTCGATCGACTGGAAGGTCTCATCGGCGACGCGCCGATCGTGGTGGGCGGCGGGAGCTTCGACTTCGTCGACGAGGGCCTCACGGCGCGCCTCGACGCCGAGATCTCGTCGCTCTCCTTCGGTGAGTGGCTCGAGCTCGTGCTCGGCGACGAGCGGCGCAAGGCGTTGACGGCGTACGGGCCGCTCGGTCGCACCCATGTCGCGGTGCGCGAGCTGACCTTCGCGCTGGCCGAGCGCGGCGACGTGCTGCAGCGGCTGCGCGCGCGCGGAGAGATCGATGCGCGCGGCTGGACCTTCTACACCGGCAACACGCTGCGCGAGCTCACGGGTCGTCTCGACATCGTCGACCTGAACTACGAGCGCAAGGACGGCACCGTCGCCGACGTGCGATCGGAAGCGCGGCTCAGCGGGGTGACGCTCGCGGTCGGTGACCTGCGTTTCGCCGCGATCGACGCCGACGTGTTGCTGGCCGATGGCCGCCTGACGTTGCCGTGGATCACTGGCGATTTCGCCGGCGGTCGGCTGCTGCGCGAGAAGAACCATCTCACGCTCGAACTCGCCGATCCGATGCCGTTCGATGGACGCTTGGAGCTCTTCACGGCCGACGTGAGCCGCCTGCTCGGGGACGATCGCGCCAGCATGCGCGCCCTGGTGGGACGCGTCGACGCGTCGATCGGATTCCGCGGGCGCGCGGCGCCGCTGTTTCGCGACGGCGAGCTGACTCACCTCGAAGCCGGCGGGACGGTCCGCATCCAGGACGCGAAGCTCTGGAGCATCCCGGTGTTCGACAAGCTCTACGCGTTGGCCGTGCTGCCGTTGATCGGTGGCGGCGACGCCGAGCCTCCGCGCTGGACGCGCGGCGCCATGGACTTCGCGTTGCAGGGCGTCTACGTCAACGTCTCGAAGGTCGAGCTCGAAGGCGAGCCGCTGATCCTGCGCGGCGAAGGGACGCTCGGTCCCGATCGACTCGCACTCGACTTCTATCCCGAGGTTCGCACGGGAGTCGGATTCGTGCGCGACCTGCCGCTGGTCGGATGGGTCGCGGACCTGCTCTTCTCGCTGCTCGAGCGGCAGGTCGGCGCGTTCCGCTTCACCGGACCGTATGGCTCGCCGGAAGTGGTGTGGAACCCGGTCGCGCTGCCGCAGAAGGAACTCGATCCGCGGCTCGAGCGGCCGCGCACCTCCTCGCGTCGCAGCAGCGCGGCGGCGGAGCGCTTCTGATGGACTACGCCGTGATCCTCGCCGGCGGGTCGGGGACTCGTTTCTGGCCGAAGAGCCGCGCGCGACGACCCAAGCAGTTCCTGGCGTTTGGCGCGGGCGGTCCGCTCCTGTCGGCGACGTTCGCCCGCACCCGACTCGTCGCGCCGCCGGAGCGAACCTTCGTCATCACCGCGTCGGCCCATCGATCGCTCGCGGCCGAGCTGCTGCCGGAGGTTCCCGCCGCGCAGCTCATCGGCGAACCGGCCGCGCGCGACACCGCGGCGGCCGTCGGGCTCGCGGCGACGCTGGTGGCGGCGCGCCAACCGGAAGCGACGCTGCTGGTCTGTCCCGCGGACCATCGGATCGAGCCCGCCGCGCGTTTCGCGGTCGCGGCGGAGGCGGCGGCGACGCAGATCGCCGAGGATCCGCGTCGCCTCGTCATCTTCGGGATCCCGCCGACCGAGGCGGCGACCGGCTACGGCTACATCGAGCGCGGCGCGCCGCTCGGAGCGCGCGCCGGCTTGCCCTGCTTCGAAGTGGCGCGCTTCCATGAGAAGCCGGAGAAGGCGCGCGCCGAGGCCTACCTCGCGAGCGGCGCCTACAGCTGGAACGCGGGGATCTTCGCGTTTCGCGCCGATGCGATGCAGGCCGAGCTGCGCCGGCAGCTTCCCGAGCTTGCGCTCGGGCTCGACGCGATCGCTGCGACGATCGGCACTCCGCGCTTCGAGGAGACGCTCGTGCGCCTCTTTCCGACGCTGCCCAAGCTCGCCATCGATCGCGGAGTGATGGAAGGGGCGGAGCGGCGCGCGCTGGTGCTGCCCGACTACGAGTGGGACGACGTCGGATCGTTCCCGGCGTTGGCGCGTGCGAACGCCGCCGATGCGGCCGGCAACGTCGCGCTTGGCGAACTCGTGGCGCACGAGGCGCGCGGCAACATCGTCGATTCCGGCGGCGGGCTCGTCGCGCTGCTGGGCGTCGATGACCTCGTCGTCATCCACACCGCGGATGTCACGCTGGTCTGCAAGAAGGAGCGCGCCGAAGAGGTGAAGCTCCTGCTCGAGCAGGTGAAGCAGCGCCGCGGGCTCGACGGTCACGTCTGAGCGCGCGGCCCGCTCGACTCGGACCTGGCCGATTCCTGGTTTCAGGCGCCCTTCGGCGGCTTCTCCTCGCGATCGAAGAAGGAGAGCACTTCGTCGAGCTCGGACTGCTCCACCATGGCGCGACGAGGCGTGGGAGGAGTGACGCGCTTGGGCGCCGCTCGCGGAGTGCCGCCCTGGAACAGATCGCCCGGACCGAACAGCGCCTCGAGGCCGGCGCCTTCGGCGGTACCGACGTTCTTCGGCGCGGCCGCGAGCAGGCGGCTCTGCGGCAGCGCTGCCGGTAGCGCGCCTTCGGCGGCTGACGCTGGTGCGGATGGTTCGAGGGGCGGCGCGACCACGGCCATCGGTCGCGCCGGTGGGACGGGGCGTGGCGCCACCGACGCGGGCATCGCTGCCGTCGCTGCCGTCGCTGCCGGCTCCTCGCCGAAGATGCGCGCGAGCACCTGGTCGAGCGTTTCGTCGGTGGCCGGTGCGGCGCGGACCTGCTCGGGCGCGGCGTCGAGGATCGGCAGCTGCACTTCGAGGCGAGTGGAGCCATCGTCACGCAGGTGCAGCTCGACGGTGCCTCGATGGTCACGCAGGATCGCCATCGCGACCGGCAGCTCGACGTGGTTCTCGCTCTTCAGCCGTTCGATGTCGACGTTGGGATCGAGCAGCGGCGCGCACAACGACTCGAGGTCGGAGCGGCCCGGGAAATCGAACTGCACGCGCAGATCGCGGCCGTCGGGCAGCGTTCGCACTCGCACCTCGCGTCCCTTGCCTTCGCGCAGCGCGCCGCGCAGGAACGTGAGCAGGCTCAAGAAGGCCTGGCGCAACCGGGTCGGGTCGGCGACGGTGAACGGGAGGCCGACGTGCGGCTCGAAGCGGCACCCGATCCCGCGCATGCGCAGCGGTTCGGTGTGCAGCGCGACCGCGGTCTCGACCATCTGGTTCAGGTCGACGACGCCGTACTCGCGTCGCCACGTCCGCGTGAACTCGACCACGCTTTGCAGCCGCTGCTTGAGCTCGCCGATCTCGTGGCGCAAGCCGTCGCGCGCGCTCTGCAACGTGAGGCCCTGCGGCGGCGCCGTCATCACGACGTCGACGAATCCGTTGATCGCGGTGAGCGGGCCGGAGAGACCATGCGCGAGGCTCTTCGCCACGCACGACATGGTCGCCACGGCGTCGATCTCGGCGAGCTCGCGTTGGTGGTCGCACAGCAGCTGGCGGGTGCGCATGAGCTCGTCATTGCGGCGCGCGATCGCCTGGAACAGGCGCAGGTTGCGCAGCACGCCTGCCGCGAATCCGGCGAACACTTCGAGCAGGTCGAGAGGCGTTTCGGTGTCGCCCGCTTCGGCCTTCGGCTCGCAGAGCAGCAGCGCGCCGACCGGCTTGCCATCGAGCAGCAGCGGAGTCGCGACCAGCAGTTGCGACTCGCCACGCGGGCGCGCCGAGTCGAGACCGAGCGCCTTCAGGTTGCTGTCGGGGGCGACGATCAGCCGCGCCCCGCTGCTGATCACCTTGCGCGCGATCTCATCCTCCAGCGCGTGCTGGAGCGGATCGGGAGCGACGGCGTTCGAGGGAAAAAGCGCCTCGCGCTCGGGGGCGCGCCCTTCGCCGCGCAGGCGCCACAGGATGCCGCGCTCCGCCGCGAGCGCTTCGGTCACGCATTGCAGGATTCGTTTCAGCGACGCGCCGGCGTCGTCATCGAGCTGCAGCTGCGCCGACGCCTCCAGCACGGCGCGCGCCTGCGCGAGGCGCACCGCGAGCGCTTCGCGGCGATCGCGTTCCGCCAGCAGACGCGCGACCAGGCGCTCGATGTGGCCCGCCTTGCGCCAGACGTGGATGACGAACAGCGCGACCAGCGCCATCAGCTCGCCGAGCAGGAATCGCGACGGGAAGAAGGGGCCGAAGCGGGCGACCACGCGCTCTTGCACTGCCGGCCAGAGGATCGCGAGTCCGCCCGCCAACGCCGCGATGACCAGCGTCGTGGCGATGCGCAGGTCGCGATGGCGGACGTCGAGCAGGCGATCGCCGTCGAGGGTCGGGTCGTTCACGGCGGGACTCCCTTGCTCAGGCCGAGCGAGAAGCAGTTGCGGCCGCGACTCTTCGATTCGTAGAGCGCGCGGTCGGCGCGTTCGATCGCCGACTCGAGCGTGTCATCGGGCGTGATGGGGCAGACGCCGATCGAGATGGTCGGCGGATGGTCGCCGTAGCGCGCGAGCTCGAGCTTGCCGTAGCGCTCGACCTCCTGGCGCAGCCGCTCGGCGAACAGCGCGGCGTCCTCGATCGAGGTGTCGGGCAGCGCGATCAGGAACTCCTCGCCACCGAAGCGGCCGACGATGTCGCTGGCGCGCGCCGTCACCGCGATGAGGCGCGCCAGCTGACGCAGCACGTCGTCGCCGGCTTGATGGCCGTGGTGGTCGTTGAACGTCTTGAAGTTGTCGACGTCGACCATCACCAGCGCCAGCGGGCGATGGCGGCGTCGCGCCTGATGCAACTCGCGATCGAGCAGGCGCATCGCGAGTCGGCGGTTGAAGATGCCGGTCAGGAAGTCATGTTCCGCCTCTTCGCGCAGTCGCTCGCCACGCGCGGCGAGGCGCAGCCGTGCATGCACCTGACCAGCGAAGTCGACCAGCAATTGCAGGGCGAGCCGCTTCGCGAGTGAGCCGTCCGCGCCGGCGGGGAGTTCCAGTGCGATCGAGCCCCGACCGCTGCCGCGCGGCACGAGCGTGCGCGTCGTCCCGCGGCTGCGCGCAGCGCCGCGCGAGGTCACGCGTGGCGGGATGCCCGGCAGGATCAACGCGGCGCTTTCCGCGAGCGCTTTCCGCAGCGCGCGTGGCGTCGTCGCCTGCAACAGCGTCGCGAAGGCGTCCTGGAGTCGTGCCAGCGACGTTGCCGCTGCCGTGCGCGGCGCACGAAGCGGCGGCGCGCGAAGCTTGCGCTGAACAACGGGGGGAGTGTGGTGGTGAGGCATGGTGGCGGGCTCCATCGGAGCCCAGGGCCTAGATCGGCCGCTTCACGGCATCGCCTGCCAGGAACTCTTTTCGGACCTGGCCGGCGGCGCCCGCTGCGGATCGGGCTGCGGGAGCGGCGGGCTGCGGCTGCGCGGCTCGCCGTACAATCGCCCGCCACTTCTGCGGTACGAGGACGCCATGACCGAGGTCGATCTGCTGGTGGTCCATGCCGAGGAGATCGCCTCACCGGCCGGTCGCGGCCCGCGGTGTGGCGTGCTGCAGGACCAGCTGATGGTCGTGCGCGACGGCGCGCTTGCGGTGAAGGATGGGCGCATCGAGGCGGTGGGGCCGACCGGCGATCTGCTGGCGCGCTACCGCGCGCGCACACTGCACGACGCGAGCGGCTGCTTCATCGTGCCGGGTTTCGTCGACGCCCACACCCATCCCGCCTTCGTCGCCACGCGCGAACGCGAGTTCGACTTGCGACTTCGGGGCGTTTCCTACGAGGCGATCACGCAGCAGGGGGGCGGCATCTTCCGTTCGGTCGACGACCTGCGCGCGGCCGACGATGCCACCCTGTCCGCCTGCCTGCGCGGCCACTTGCGCGGCTTCCTGGCGGCCGGCACGACGACGGTGGAGTGCAAGAGCGGCTACGGTCTCAACTGGCACGACGAGCACCGCTCGCTCGAACTGCTGGCGCGCGAGGCGGCGGCGCTGCCGTTGCGCGTCGTGCCGACCTTCCTTGGGGCGCACCAGGTTCCCAGGGAGTTCCGGGAACGGCGTGGCGACTACGTGCGCGAACTCGCGACGCAGATGTTGCCGGAAGTGAAGCGGCGCGGGCTCGCGCGCTATTGCGACGTCTTCTGCGACGTCGGCGCGTTCACCGTCGAGGAGTCGCGCGTCGTGCTCGGTGCCGCGCGCGACCTCGGCCTGGGTTTGCGCATCCACGCCGAGGAACTCGGGAAGAGCGGCGGGGCCATGCTCGCCGCGGAACTGCATGCGGCGAGCGCCGACCACCTGATCCACGTCGACGATGCGGCCATCGATGCGATGGGGGCGGCGCAAGTGATGCCGATCCTGTTGCCGGGCACCGTCTTCGCGCTGGCGAAGTCGCCGCCGCCGGCGCGGCGGATGATCGAGCGCGGATTGCCGGTGGCGCTCGCGACCGACTTCAATCCCGGCACCTCCTATCTGCAGTCGCCGTTGCTGCTGATCGCGCTGGCGTGTGGTGTCCTGCGCCTCACGATCGCGCAGGCGCTGACCGCGGCGACGGCCAATGCCGCGGCGTCGCTTGGCCTCGCCAACGAGTGCGGAGCGCTGCTGCCCGGCCTCTCCGCGGACGCGGTGCTGATTCGCGGCCGCAGCCACCATCTGCTCGGGTATCGGATGTCGGAAGGCCCCATCGACCGGGTGCTGGCCCGCGGCCAATGGGTCGTCACGGATCCAGCCCCTTTGCGAGATCGAACATGAACGAGGCGTTGCCTGCGGCCGAGATCGTCGAGTGCGTCCCCAACTTCGCGGAGGGGCGGCGTCCCGAAGTGGTCGCCGAGATCGTCGCTGCGGCGCTCGCGGCCGGCGACGTGCGCGTGCTCGACTCGGAGCTCGACGCCAACCACCATCGCTCCGTGGTGACGTTCGCGGGGCGCATCGCGGAGGTGGAGAAGGCGGCGTTCGCGTGCGTCGCCAAGGCGCGCGAGCGCATCGATCTCACGGTCCACAAGGGCGAGCACCCGCGCATGGGGGCGACCGACGTGCTGCCGTTCGTGCCCGTGCGTGGCACCACGATGGAAGCTTGCGTCGCGCTCGCGCGCCGAGTGGGCCGGCGCATCGGCGACGAGCTGCAGATCCCGGTCTTCTTCTACGAGGAGGCCGCCACGCGCCCCGAGCGGCGCAACCTTGCCGACGTGCGCAACGGCCAGTTCGAAGGACTGCGCGACCTGATCGGCAAGGATCCGGCGCGTCATCCCGACTTCGGGCCGCCGCGAATCCACCCGACGGCCGGCGCCACTGCGGTCGGCGCCCGCTTCTTCCTGGTCGCCTACAACGTCAACCTGAAGAGCGAGGACGTGAAGCTCGCCAAGGCGATCGCCAAGCAGATCCGCGAACGCGATGGCGGCATGAAGTGCGTCAAGGCGTTGGGTTTCTTCCTCGAGGATCGCAAACTCGCGCAGGTCTCGATGAACCTGACCAACTTCTCGGTGACGTCGATCGAGCAGGTCTACTCGGCGATCGAGAAGCTGGCCCGCGCCGCCGGCGTCGAGATCCTCGAGAGCGAGCTGGTCGGGCTGGCGCCGCGCGCGGCGCGGGCGGGGGGGGGGGGGGCGGGGGGGGAGCGGGGCGGGGTGGGGCCGGGGCGGGCGCGCCGCGGGGGGGGGCGCGCGGGGCGCGCCG